>CAVYLQ010000010.1:0-171535 GCA_963769405.1 uncultured Prevotellaceae bacterium
TTCATCACGGCTCAGTCTACTTTCTATGTATTTAGCTCCACGCAATCATCAATCCAAACGCCATCAGCATGGTCAATCTCTACTACAATATGATCACCATCACTGATCTGAATGTCAACCAAGAAATATTCCTTATCTCTAGCCAATCTCTACAATATTCTTTACGACGTTTTTGTCAATCATCCTTTAACTTATGCTTATTAAAAAAATGAGGAGCCCTTTCATTAGGAGCCCCTCATTCCACTGAATGCTGCAAAAATACTACTATTTTCGCAAATACACAAATATTTTTTACTTTTTCTTCGGTTGCAATAACTTTTTATACTCCACAGGGTTCTGAATAAGTTTCATGGCTGCCTGCATCTGCTTATCCGTACGCAACGCATTCTCTATACCCCCACCTTGATAGTAATAAGCAGTCACAATATCATTTTCTATCAGATGTTTGATGGCTTCCTTGTTAAAGTCAAGATCTTTAGCCACATTATGTTTCAGTTTCTTCTCAAGGGCGGCAAACTCTGGTTGGGCATCATTGTAGTAGCCTTCAAACTTAGCGAGTTTCTCAAGGTTCTTGAGATATTTCTCTGTCTCATGGTCATAGGTGAAATGACATTGCAAAACCCGCTGTCTGAAGTTCTCATAGTCTGCATCGGTCAACTGGAATTTGTCAGGTGAAGCAATCGTCGGGTGATGGGCAATATAGTCAAGTTCATAATTGAGCAGCACTTCATTACTGTCACGACCTGCGGCGAGGTAGAAAGCGATATTCGGAAGTGAGTCCGATTCGAGAACGACATCAGGTTGAATGCCTCCGCCATCACGTACCAGCCGGCCATGAAGGGTATGGAATACATGAGTGAGAGAATCCGACACATGCTCCGTATACCCGCCATTGGTATGTTTATAGTTAATCGCCTGAATACAGCGGCCGGAAGGAATATAATATTTAGCCGTAGTCAACTTTAACTGGCCATTATAGGCAATATCCACCGGCAGTTGTACGAGTCCTTTGCCATAAGTCCGCGTCCCCAGGATCACTGAGCGGTCAAGGTCCTGCAGAGAGCCGCAGGTAATCTCACTGGAACTCGCCGTATTTCCGTTTACCAGCACGATTATAGGCATCACCGTGTCAATAGGTTCTACAGTAGTCTTATATTCATGATTTGCCTGTTTCAGTTTTCCAATGGTTTTTACCAAAGTAATGCCTTTAGGGACAAACATGTTGACGATATTGACAGCTTCCTGGAGAGAGCCGCCCCCATTATTTCTCAAATCAAGAATCAGACCTTTCGCTCCCTGTTTCCGAAAATCGATAAAAGTCCGGCGCACGTCTTTTGAGCACTGGTCTGTAAAAGAACTCAGATTCATATATGCAATATGGTTTGCCTGCATTCCGCAATAAGGAAGAAAGGGTAACTGCACTGACTTGCGCACAATCTTGAATTTCATAGTCTTCCCGGTACGCGGACGCTTGATCTTAAGGAGGAATGAAGTACCGGCATCACCACGGAGGTGATTGCTGACATACTGCACATCCCTGTCCAGCATAGAAGAATCATCAATGGCCAGAATCTCATCCCCTTTTTTTAACCCGGCCAAGGCTGCAGGCATCCCTTCATAAGGTTCGTCAATGATAATGCGATGATTCTGATTATTCAGGCGGACGATTGCCCCGACACCCGCATATTTCCCTGTCAGCATCTGTTTCAAGTCCTTCACTTTGTCTTCGGGATAATATTCCGTATAAGGGTCCAGACTCCTTAGCATGGCATTAATACCATTGCCAATGACTTCATTAGCATTCAGGGTATCCACATACATCAGGTCAAGATACTTATAAATATCCGTAAAGACCTCCATGTTCTTGGAAACATCGAAAGCATGATTATCTTCCGATGATCCCGTCTGTGCGGCTACAGGTAGAACCGCTGCCATAAAAATCGCTAAGATCAGTTTCTTCATGAAGCTTATTTTTAGATTCTGATTCAATATCTATTAAATTCTTCTCTTCTCAGGAGTTCTGAGGGTGCTTGCAAAATTACGATTTTAAAGTGGGAAAGCACGAAGAATGTTAGAAAAAATTGCTTATTTTAATAGAAAATTAAAAATTCTTTTCAAAAAATTTGGTAATAAAGGAAAAACGACTTACCTTTGCAGTCGCAATCTCAAAAGAGGTGGCCAAAATGCTTCAATAGCTCAGTTGGTTAGAGCATCTGACTGTTAATCAGAGGGTCGTTGGTTCGAGTCCATCTTGAAGCGCAATACAAGGGAGTTACAGTATTCGTAACTCCTTTTTCGTACCCGGAAACGGACTCAGAATATCAGGATATCGTGTAACTTTACATAATTATTATTTAGTAACAGATTTCCATATTAGTTCGATTCTCTTATCTTATTTAAAATTAATTTCATATCTTTGTGTAATCATTTATAAAAACGACTATACAATTTGCGAACAAATAAAGTCTTTTTCTTCCTGATAGTATCCATCACTTTTTATCTATGCAGTTGTGGAAACTCGACACGGCAGCAACTGACTTATATGGATTCACTGCTTAACAAAGAGTTGCAGGACTCTGCCCAAAGACAAATGAATTGCATTTCTCGATCTGCCATTCACGACGATGAGACGAGAGCTTACTATAACCTGCTTGCCACCCGTCTTCTTTATCGGGAAGATAAACCAATACGAAACGATAGTCTGATCGATTTCAGTATCAGTTATTACCGGAAATCGGGGAATGCCGCCAGACTTGCGGAGTGTTATTATTATAAAGGTGGAATCTGTGAGGACCGTGGCAACACAAAAGAGGCTATTGATTATCTGAAAAAGGGTGAATACCTGGCAAAAGGACTGAAAGACCTGAATATTATTCATAAGATAGATGAATTTTTAGCATCTGTTAATGAAAATCATAACGAATATGCGGTTTCCTTGCATTATGCAAAGAAAGCCTTGGCCCTGTCCCGGAAAGCTCATAATGCCAATTGGACAGCCAATGCCCTTCAATACATAGCCGTCGATTACAACAATCTAGGCAAAAACGACAGTGCCCTGACTTATTTTGATCAGGCGAAGAACCTGATCAAGTACACCTCCTCTTCCACGCAGGCTGATGCTTACTCTAATCTTGCTGCCGTCTTCTCTAATACAAACCCTACCCTCGCAAAAGAATATATTCTCAAAGCAGAGAAAATCGGTTTGAACAGTACGACTTACCTGGTTCTTTCCGACTTATATGAAAGGCGCATGAAATATGGTCAGGCTATGGCCATACTGGACAAGGCTTGGCCAATAGCTCCAATGGATCACCGTCCCTGGATACTCAAAAGAAAAGCCGGGATTTACAGCAAGGAAGGAAAACATATAGAATCCGAAATTTTGTACCGGAAGGCGTATAACCTTCAGGATTCTGTAAATTCAGTTACCCGAGAGAAAGACCTGAGCAAATTGCAATTGGATTACGCTTATCAGATACGTTCTCTCCATGCCAGGCAGACCCTCAGTTATGTAATTATTACACTGATAATTGTTGTTCTGATTGGAACTCTGATCGTACTTCTGGTCATCTTTTACCGGAAATACAATTTCGTTGAAGAGAGACGTTCCGTAATGGAAAAACAGGCCCTGATAAACCTTTACCAAGGTCAGATAGCCAAATTAACCAAAAATCGAGAAAATACTAAAAAGAAGATAGCAGAATTACATTTAAAGATCAATCAGTTGGCGAAAGATCAGACTACTGTTTATCATCAGGGAAAACAACTCTATGATGATCTGCGGAATGGCGGGACAACAGTATCCTGGGACAAAGATGATTTTGCCAGATTTATAGAATACTACAGGCTCGATCATCTGGAGTTGATCAATAGTATTGAAGCTCATTATAACAATTTGTCTTCTAAGAACACCTTTTTTCTGATCTTACAGAATGAAAACATAATCAATGATCGGATCATGAGGATCATGGGCATTAGTGCAGGTGCTATAAGAATGATAAATCACAGAATAAAAATGAAAGAAAAAAGGGGAAAACAGTAATGATTTGCCCCTCAAAGCGTCACATTTTCGAGTTAATTTTGTATAATAAAACAGGATAACTGATTATACATCAGACTTTTGCGCCATTTTAGCAGTGTGACACCCCAAAGAAAAAACACACAGTTATGTTTGGAATTCTCATTTTTTCAGAATAACTTTGATACAGCAAAATGATATCTAATAAGTTAAGTATGAAACAGAAAACCTTAATTTTAATTTTATGCTGTGGCATGACCACTTGTTTTCAACCTCTTCTTGCCAACAAAGAATTGACATCTCCTATGTATAATGAGAATGAAGATTACATTCCTACACATCAAGGACCAGTAAGACGATTTGCATATCGTACATCACCAATTAACCTTATTAATGACGGAATAGAAGCAACTATTACCTTCTACCAAGCCTACACCAATTGTAAGATTCTTGTATATAAAGATGGTATGTTTTTTAGTTCTTCCACTTATGCTACCATTCCAGCCGGATATATGGAAACACTTACTTTTAATGGACCTGGCTCGTATGAAATAGATATTCTGTCAGAAGGAAAAACAGTATATAGTACCGAATTGAGTATAGAATAATTTGACATATAATTTTGCTAGCACATTATATATCCAGACCAGACTGGAAAAAAGGCGGACCTTCTGAGAAACGTTAAAATCCAAGATGACTAAAAATAAATTACGTATGGAAATTAAAACTTTAATCTTGACAGGGATGATGAACACAAAACTCTAAACTTATAGAGAAAAAGCAAGCATCAAGATATTAATTATAATAGCACATGGTATTTAAATTCTCTATAGAATCTTCTAAGATCATCTTTCAAAATGAAAAAAATTTATATTTCAAGTATTATAAGATCTCAAATCTATAAAATATCTTGAGAACTGACTTTCTTCTAAGAAAATCATCGAATTCACATTAGATAATTAGCAATGTTTATATAGTCATAAAAGATAAATTGAGATGAGAATTAGCTATCTTATAAATATTGTAAAATATATGTTAGATATCAGATCCATACATGCAAGTAGAAAGGAAATTTTTAAAATTCTCACTTCAGATCCAGAGTATCCATCACTGGAATCCATATCTGCAATATTATCTTATTATGGCATAACCAGCAATGCCTACATTACCGACTTTAATCACATTAAAGAGTTAAACGACCTCATTATTCATTCTAATGAAAATGGTGGTCATTTCTATATATTGAAAGAACAGCGAGATAATTTAGTCTATCTTTACGATGGAAAGAATATCAAGTTGACACTAAAACAATTTAAAGATCTTTGGGACGGGATTATATTAGTTACTGATAATAATATCAAGGTAACAAATACTTATTATCCACCCCTACTTAAAATATTCATTATTGTTAACCTAATAATCATTTATGTTTACAGTTTATACATAAGTTCGTATAAATATTTGTTACTTTTGGATGGCATCGGTCTTACATTATCATATTTACTATTGAACAAACAATTATTCTCTTTCTCCAATATACCTTTTTGTATTCAAGGCAAGAAAATAGATTGTGAATATGTTTTCCAAAAGAGCCCCTTTAAAAGGTGGTTGCCTGTGAATTTACCCATATTAGGTATTTGCTTTTTCTTATTCGATTATTTTTACTTAATATTTTTCGGATGGGATAGTCTTTCTTTATTGCCTTTTTATCTATGTGGAAGCATGTTTATGGCCAGTATGATCCTTTATCAACTATTTGTTATAAGGAAATATTGTTTATATTGTATAGGAGTTGGTGCAGCTGTTTTTATAAAAGCAGTAATTGGAATAATAAATTTTAATATTTCCATAAATTTTTTCTACATTTTCATATCTGCATTGATTTCTTTTTCAATATGTTCTTTTATTTCCTTATACAAAACGACAGAGAAGAGAAATTTTGACAATGAAATATCTCTGCTAAGGATAAAACGAAATAAAAAAGTAATTAACACATTATTTAATGATAAGCAGCAGATTTTTTCGTCTTGCAACAATGTATTAAATTACGGTAATCCAGAAGCTAATATAAAAATCACGACATTTATCAATCTGGATTGTGAATATTGCAAAAAAACGACACAAGATATAATCCTTCTATTACAGAAATTTCCACAACGGTTCCGTTGGAATCTTATTATTGATGGTTATATAAGTTCAGAATTATCTGACAAAGAATTCGAACATATAAATTGTAGACAACTTTATATTTATAGCTCATACAAAAGAGATGGAAAAGAGAACCTGCCAAATTTAAACATAAATGTGTCCGAGAAGTGGTCATGTCCTATATTTATAATACAACATTATAAAATTCTATTATCATCTATAAGAAAACTAAATATTGATCATTATCCTATAGTCCTTGTTAATAATAAAATTTTACCAAAAGAATATAAAATAGAAGATTTACAATATCTATAGACATATGCAGCTTTGTAATATAGAGAATTAGCTAATCTGCTATTTACAGACTGTTTCAAGGTGAACAAGCCTAGCCTATTTGAAATCAAAACATCCATATACTAGTCCGGATTTATTGATTGGCAATTAGTATCTTTTTAAAAATAGAAAAATGAAAAAATTAGCAAAAAAAGAAATGGAAAAGGTCCGTGGTGGAAATGCTTCAGAATGTGCCCGTTTAGAATACGTCGCAAATACACGGGGAAAAACCATGACCGACCCTGAATGGGAGGCCTGGATTAATGCATATTATGCTGTATGCTAAATAAATAACACTTTTAGCTGGGTTTGATGTTTTTCAATATTCAACCCAGCTCTATATATTGAATTCAAGTTTATGATCACAAATGAATAAAATAAGAATAACAATCCTTATCCTATGTCTATTCTTATGCAATACCTCTTCCGATGCTCAAAGTACAAATACTATCGGACCTTCACAGATAGAAGTCAAATACCGGGTATCTCAAGGAAAGTACAGGGATTTATATATTTTACGGTACGGGGGAAACAAAAGCCAGTATTTCTGCTACAATACGTTGATGAGAGACTCCATGATTGCATCCGGGCACGTTGATGCTGTCATTGACATGCTGGAACAATCCTTAGAAGCGAAAGAACATCATGACGATTCCAACGTGATGCCGCAAAGTCCCGACTGTTCTGATTTTATCTACCGCAATCTGAAAAAAGGTAAGCTATCTGTATATTCCTCCATATTCGGTTCCAGATATGTCTACGAAGAGGATATTCCCCGGATGTCCTGGAGTATTCGGGAAGATTCTACTGCGACCGTATTAGGATATACCTGCCACTATGCTTCAGCAACTTTCCGAGGACGAAGATGGGAGGCCTGGTATGCTCCGGATATTCCGCTGGACTTGGGACCATGGAAATTCTCCGGTCTCCCAGGATTAATCCTGCAAGCGGATTGCAAAGGATTTATCCGTATAGATGCTTGCGGAATATCCGATAAGAATCTTACGCCAATTACCTTCTACAACTTACTTCATCGCAAGTTTCAGCCTATCAACCGCAAGGCTTTCCTAAAAGCCAATAAAAGTCCCAGCGCCTATCCGAAGGGTACAATACTGACTCCTACAATGGAATTGGAATAAAATTAGAACGTCATGAAAAAATTGATGACCCTATTCATCTGCCTGTTATTCCCTTCCATTCTGCCTGCACAGATCAAGGTAACGGGAACAGTTGTGGATATGGACAAGAATCCTCTGGAAGGGGTGATTATTCAGGCTAAGGATGCCTCAACTAAAAAGATGGTCACATTTACCAGAAGTGACGACAAAGGCAACTTCCTGCTTAATCTCCCTGCAAATAGTTATCTGGAATGTGCTTACCTCGGATTTAAGAAGAAAGTTATTCACAATGTTACTTCCAGTCCCCTCCATATCGTTATGGAACCGGACAACTTCACTTTGAAGGAAGTCAAGGTTAAGGCGGACAGGGTAAGGATCAACGGCGATACGCTGAACTATACAGTAGGAGCCTTTGCCAGCAAGAATGATAAGAGTATCGGAGACGTGCTGGCCCGTATCCCGGGATTTGATGTCAATAAGAAGAACGGACAGATATCTTATGAAGGCAAGTCGATCAGTAACTTCTATATAGAAGGACTGGATATGCTCGGCAACAAATACGGAACAGCCACTGGCTCACTACCCCAACAGGATGTGGGGACCGTACAGGTAATGCAACATCACCAACCGATACGGGTACTGGAAGATTTCACTTTTTCTGATAATGTAGCAATCAATCTGAAAATGAAGAAGGATGCCAAGTCTCATTGGGTCAACAGTATAGATGCCGGAACGGGATTCAGGGACGATCACCTCTTGTGGAATTTCAGCGGACTTGCCATGCGCTTGAAAGATGATTTCCAGACGATGTTGACTTATAAGACCAATAATGTGGGGAAGAATATAGACCGAGAGACGGAGGACTTATTCAACTTTGATAAACTCAATGACGATCCGACAGCATATATTCAGCTCGCCCCACCCACGACACCTTCTCTGGATGAATCGCGCACCCTCTTTAATACCAGTCATGCCGTTTCTCTCAATGCCTTGAAACTACTAAGTCCGTCTTCACAAACGGGTCTGCAGATCATCTATGCCCACGAGGATGAAAAGGCTGAAGGAATGGCTCAGACAGAATACCTGAGACAGGATGGTAACCGGACCATAGTGAGTGACAAGGATTTTCACGACAAGAATAACGAGTTGTACACCCAGTGGAAATATGAGAAGAACGGAGAGAAACAATATCTCAAGAATGTCCTTATCGGCGACTTCTCCTGGGTTAACCAGCGACTTGCAGAGACCAGGACCTGGCAGCATCTACAACAGGACCGGCTTCCAGTGTATCACCTCAAAGATAACCTCTATATCATCAGGAGATATGGCAAAAAGCTCCTTTCTTTTTATTCCAATAACAGTATAGTGTCAACTCCCCAGTCTCTTCTGGTCGACTCCCTGCGTCAGGATGTACACCAGCAAAACTATACAACTGATGATTATATCCGGGGAAGTCTGAAAATCGGTGAGGTTGTACTCTCTTTCCGCACGGGTATCAACGCCCAGCTGCACCGCATCCAATCCAGCCTTTATGGACTGTCCGACAGTATGGGTATCCAGAATGGTAAGGATCATTTCGGTTCTGTCAAACTCTATGCCAAACCTGACTTTGAATACAGTTCAAGTGATTTCAATGTTTCATTGGAAATGCCACTCAGCTATCTCTACGAGAAATATAGTGAGGATAAAGGAGTACACAAACTTGTGCCGGAACCTCTGATCCGCATCCGATGGCAGACTACTCCCCGGCTAAGACTTTCCATACAAGGCGGATTGACTTCTGAACCTCTGGATGTCGGCAGGTTCCATCCTTCTCTCATCCTGCAGGACTACGAGTATATCAACCGGGGATACAGTGGTTACCGGCATCAACGAAGCAAGAACCTCTCGGCT
This sequence comes from uncultured Prevotellaceae bacterium, assembly GCA_963769405.1. Lineage (GTDB taxonomy): Bacteria > Bacteroidota > Bacteroidia > Bacteroidales > Bacteroidaceae > Prevotella. The sequence continues at coordinate 9,511 of CAVYLQ010000010.1, forward strand.
AATATTCTCTATCAGGATGCCATCCACGGTACCCATGCCTTGATTACAGTAAACCGTTCCTTTGCTACGGATCCGTATAGTTCTACCCGAGACTTCACCGGTAATTATATCATTCTGTCCGCATCCGGTCAGCAGTCAAGATCAAGGAATTGGAATGCTATCGCCTTTTTCAGTAAAGGGTTCAACGTTCTCCACGGTGTATTCAATCTGCGGGGCAACTATAACCATAGCAACACCTCGCTCATAGAAGATGGTGTATCTCATGCCTACCAGAGTAATTTTCTTTCTTTACAAAGCAGCCTTGATCTGTCATTCTATCAGGATATGCACCTGACTTACAGCGTCACCTGCAGCCGCAACCGGATGGAGTCTAAAAGTCTCTCATCCAATAATACAATCAGCAACTGGGATCACGACTGGACACTGACTGTCCCCATCAAGATAATCACCTTTGATCTGCAAGCTGAATATGATCATAATCAACTTCTGGCGAAGCAATACAAGGATTTTTTTCTCGCTGATGTCGGCATTAAATACGAGATGAAGCATATCAGATGGGAACTCAATTTCAGGAATATCCTGAATAAAAAGACCTATTCGTATGTACTGAACGAGGATCTGATCCATTCCTATTCGACAAATAGGATCAGAGGAAGAGAAATCATTCTCTCTGCGAGTTTCCATCTTTAACCACACATAATCATGCTACTTTTTCAGTAGAATGGTTGGATGTCCTAACAGATAATTTAGGCAAGAATGAAAAAATAGAATAATCCGACTGTCAAAGCGTTACATTCTAAGAGAATTCTCTATCATAGAAGATAGATCATCATTCAATGTAAAATGCAAATAATCTATAAAATTGTGACAAATAAGCAATGATCATATCATGAGCATCAGTATAAAAGCTATAAGAACGGCACTTGGTTCTCATAAAGACATTTTATCGAAGTCAACACCTATAATTTTAACTAAAATATCGAAGTTATTTAAGTTTTTTTTTGATTATTATCGAAGTTTGTCTAGAATTGCTTCGCTTTAATCGGCCTGAATATAATGATGTATTCTATTATCGAAATAACCAATGGGAAATAGATTCCATCGTGGCAAAAGATGGGCTAACAACCTTTCTTACTTGATGAAGTAAAGCCGAACTAATTCTTTGACCTTATCCATGGACAAATTAGAAATCCCTTTTGCTATAATTTCATCATATACAGAAGTGCCTTTCCGAATCACATATTTATGTTGTCTGTTATCAACGGTCGCATACAGATGGATGTTTCCCTTCTCTGCCTGTTCTAATTTAATATCGGCTATGGTGTGGCCTTCTTCTTTATAGGAAAAGAACAAACTCTGATAGATACCCCCAAAATTAGAAAGATTCCTTTTCAGACAGTTTTCCACTCTTCCTATCCATTCGTCTTTTACGTTATAAGAGCTTGCGACTGTCCGGAAATCAGATACAGCATCAGAGACTTCTTTGATAATGGATTCCGGCTTTCTGATCCCATTATCAGAAGCAAAAGACAACAAATCCTCCTTTGTGAGGTCTTGCAATTTGCCTCCTATGGTCATACAATGTTCTTTCTGTGGTTGATAACCTCCATTATTAAAAATGAAAGTCATGTCATAAGCAGGAGATAGACTCCAATGCCCATCAGGATGCATCAGGAAGGCGAAATTTTTGTTGTGATCGTCAGTATTATTGGCAAGGACATTAAATACAAGCCGGTGGAATATCTCTTCTGAAACTGTTTCTGGCAGGTTTAATTTACGACATACCAGAAGAAGATCTTCATAACTATGTGCATCAGGGTTGAGGGCAGCCAACGTCTGTGTATGCAACTTATGACCGTTTTCCCTATCGAAACGGGAGGTGAGGAAATGACAGGAACCTTCAACCTGCAACAACCGTGACTTCATCATAGTGATTCCTGCTTGCCGTGCCATCTTGTAATAGGTCATCTCGAGTTCGGCAGAAGAACGTGATCTATCTCCAAACTTTAAGATATAATAATCATAGCCTTCCTGGTCTGCTATCTGCCCAGAAGTAATTTCTCCGGTTACCTTATCAATCGCGATGATGGCCTTAGGCTGCCTGCCACCGGCTGACGTACCTACCGAAATAAGGGTCTGCATGTTAAGTGATTCTTCAGGAAGAATATGAACCTCCCCACGACTGACAAAGATTTTCTGAGCAAGATTTACCAGTGACCTGATGTCAGTCTTGGCTTTGCTACTATGGTTTGGCATTTCAGGCTCAAATTCGAAAGCACCCATTCCCCGTTTGCCAATAAACGACAGTTTCTCCAATGGGGTAATATCAGCGGCTGGTATCTTATGTTCTTTCCGCCAGAAATCAAAGAGTTGATTACCCCAATCATCTGGCAAGGAATCGGCCAGGAAAGACGGTAGTTTCTGATAGATACGCTCCGTATCACCATAGATAGTCATACGGCTACGGAAATCGTGAATGGAGGCAGTAAAGGGTGCCACATCCAATCCTTCTTGCAAGAAAGCAGGATTATATGTGAAGTAGGAGAGTTTGCGCCGGCTGTCCCAAAGTAATCTCCCTACTTCCTTCCCCCAAAGAATGACTTTTACCGTTTCACTCATCATTTTTTGTGTCTGATCCGTTGAACCTTTTTGTTATCTCCCTTCATCAGATATGGTGAAGGTGGGAGTTCTGGCATGAACTCATCAAGTGCCTCTATCCAACCCACAGATTTGAGCAGTAACAGGAATGTGCCCAGCGAGAGATTATTGGACGAACCATTCTCAAACTTGGATATGGTGATGGTAGACAGTCCTGTTTTATCGGCTACATCCTTTTGCGTGAGATTTGCCCTCTGTCTGTAGTCCCTGAACCGACTTCCCAACAAATGGATCAACTCGGGTATAGAGTATACGTTCAAATCTTTCATATCTTTATAAATTAACATATACTATATTTATATATAACCGCTTACAACGTGCTTAACACATATATTACTTATAGTTATTTGCAAATATAAATGAATCTTTTGATATCAGCAAGCAAATTACGAAGTTTTCTCTTTTTAAAGATTAATTTTCTTTACAAAGAGCATGAAATTATTATGATGATTACGATGTCTATTCTCCCACCGATAATGTTACGGAAGAACAGACACCTGTCATTTTAAGAAAGATGCTGACCTAAGACTTTTTCGCATCCGATTCAGATATCCTCTTAGGACTGGAATAATCTTGTAATTCCTCAAATTTGATACCAACATTGAAAGACCGGCATACACGATGTGTAGTCAAATCATAAGAACCGGCTGGAATAAAATGAGTATACACCCGCTTAATGTGTTCTTCAGGTTTAAAGTCGGCGGGATGATCTACCGCTACAGATTTGATACCCGTATGAAAATAGCCAAAACCATCAAGGACAACCTTTCGTCCTTCCAGGAGTTGATCCTTCATTACATCCTTCAACGCAGAAAGCACCGCAAGGGTGTCTGCTTCCGTAACCGTACACCTTCTGGTAATCATATCTGCCAATTCAGGAGTATGAACTACCCCACTAACACAGGCTTTTGCAAACCACTTCCCATTTCGGGAAGGGTGACTGTGGTCAACAATCTGACTCAATTTGTATTTTACACTCATCACTTATAAAATTAAATCTGCTTCAATTCTTTTCTCTCCACTCTAGTCACTGATTGACAGGTCTGTCATTCTGCATGGCTACTGACCAAAATGGTGCATTATGGCATACCGAAATAGTGCATTATGGGGTACCGAAATAGTGCATTATGGTATACCCAAATGGTGCATTATGGTCACAGGATAGTTAGACGGACAACACCATGATTCACACTTAAACTATTAAACGAACTGTAAAGATAACTCATCCTAATTCGATTTGCAAATTTATGAGTACTTTTGTTCCTATAGAATAGAGGTTAATCAGAGTTTTTCCAAGAAACTTTCTTTTCGATGTCACAAAATACATACCAGAAGTGTCTATCTAATGAACATGAGCCAAAAAGCATTTGAAATATGGATCACAGAGCTGCGCCCGCAACTGCTGCTCCTCTCCGTCCGAATCCTAGGTGATAAGGATGAAGCAGAAGATGTGGTACAGGACACGGTGCTAAAACTCTGGTCCATGAGAGAACAACTCGACAGATACCGGTCAGCCGATGCGCTGGCCAGGGTCATCACACGCCGATTGTCCCTCAATGCTATAAGGAACCGAAGCCATGAGAGAATCCGACAGGAAATCCCGATAGCCGACTCACCGGAAGACCGGATGATTGATACAGAGGAAGAAGAAAAGGTGATGGAGATGATCCGCACCCTCCCAGACAAGCAGCAGACCATTCTCCGCATGAAGCATATTGACGGCATGGAAGTTTCTGAAATCGCACAGACCACGGGGATGACCGAAGAAGCCGTCAGGCAGAACCTCTCACGGGCACGAAAAAAAATTATCTCTCTCTATAACAGGTGACAAGCGGTCACCAGGGCCGCCTCTTTCAGGCTGCCCTTTATTTAAGATACAAATGAAATACATCCGGAAGGCAAACTGTACCAGATAAAAGTCTGACGCCTCACGGAATAAAGGAAAGGAAAAAGAAAAATGACAACGATCCATCAAGACCAGGCCAGACAATGGCTGAAAAAGTTTCTCGACGGAATGACATCCAATGAAGAAGAAGAAGCACTCTATACGTTCTTCGCTTCTGATGAGGTGCCAAAGGATCTCAGGAAATACAAGAAAATGTTTGCCTGGTATGCAGGAAAGATGCAAGGAGAACTGCCACACCGGACGAAGACAAGACACAAGATCATGAGAGGCTTGTCCATCGCAGCCTCTGTTCTGTTGTTAGCCGGTGTCGGACTCGGTGTCCAAAAACATATCGAGCAGCAAAAGGTCTACGAAAGTTATGAGGGCAGTTATATCCTTCATAACGGAAAGAAGATTACCAATATCCGGGAAATCCTTCCTCGCCTTCAGGCTACGGAAAGCCAGGTTAAGATACTGAAGCAGGAAGTTCATCAACAAATCACAGAAAAAACCGACGAGGAAGAGCTCCCCGTCATCTAATCAAAACAGGAGGATAAAAACATGAAACGAATACTAACGATGATTTTCAGTTTTTTGCTCGTATTGCCTCTCATGGCTCAATCCAGCATTGAAAAGGTAGTTTCAGAGATTGAGAGCAAAGGAGTTGACGGCACGGTTATCATAAAGCGTAACCCCACAACCAAAAAGTTCATCAGCAAGACCCGTTGCTATAACTTTGTCAGCAAGAACGGGAACTATGCGGAGAAACTCATCCGCGCTTTCAAGGAAAGCAGTGATAATGCTATAGAATATGTCCAGTCGAGAAACAACTATGTGGCAAAGTTTACCAGTGGTAGCACCATCACTTCATATATTCTCAATATCAGCAACAGCAGTAGCCAGAATCCCAGAGTATCTCTCGTCATCACATCAAAAGACAAGAACTACAGAGCTGAAATCTTCGACTTTGATCCCGGAATGTCAATAGAGATCAATCCGGAGCAAAAGGAAAAACTGGAAAAATACAAAAAATTATCAGGACATAGAGGAACTAATGGAAATGCTCTTGCTATAGTCGTACGGAACATTCCCAAGAATTCAAGAAACTGTGTGATAAATACGCTCTATACCACAAATAAAGAAGTATCAGCAGAAGTACAGTAATGAGGAAAATTATTATTCTTACAGTATTAATTTTGCAGAGTTAATGGGACTTACATTTCAAATAAGACATCTGATTGGGAAATATATCGACTTTATGAAATGCCTTAAAAGCCATAAGGGGGATAGATCTATGGCTTTTCAAGAAATAAAAGACTCATATATGAATTTTGCAAAAAAAGACCTCTGTCTATTTCTTAGAACATTATATGAATAACAAAAAAAGAATGCTCTTGACCCTTACCTTATTATTGGCATATTCATTCCTTCAAGGCAGACATGTATAGAGCCTTCTTTTGATTTCTAACAGCTACCCTTCAGTGCTATTTATGATGATGAAATTTATTGAAAGTAATTTCTAACCACTTTATGATACGATAGCAATCGTATATTACTAAAATGATTAAAACTATACGATAACCTACTACACAGCCTGTCAGCTTAAATCCTATCTTTAATACATCTAAAGATTTTTTAAAATAAGGGCTTGATATGAATCCGTGAAGGGTATCTGCCTGCACTATTTTTTTAAAGTATCTAAAATGCAATGAGTTATTTGATAGTAAATGTGCTTTTAGCACAGAAATAAATACGAACATTAATATTGAACTTGTCATTGTTATGTGTTCTTTTTCTGTATTTATCTACAGCCCAAAATTCTTTTTTGCATGTTTTTGCACCTCATAAGGCAGCAGCAAAACCGATCATTTTATGTGCATCAAGTGATAGTATCGACGAATCGGTACTATCTGCGCGGTACCGATACATCAATATTACTACATGATAGTGGCTAGTTTTGATATTGTTTTTTCTGTTACATTTTTTGTGTCGAAATGTTAAATCTATCATCTTATGGTGATCTTCTTTGCGTAATACACAAAAGATGATTATATTTGCATCAATCAAAAGAAGAGAGGATGGAATATACAGAAAAAGAAAATGAGTTGATACAAGCTTTGAGAAATTACAGAAAGGCTTATCCTAATGGGGCCAAAACGTTAGAACTTTACATTATGGATCTGGTTTATGAACTAATGGAAGATGAATAATTATTGCTATTTTTCTTCAGTGGGAGATAATATAGATTAATTACATATATAAATACAAAATTCTATGGAATTACGTGTAAAACAACAAAACGAGACAGTACGACAGGTATTGGCTGACGTATATGAAGAAGTAAACTGGGCGTATCTTGCCAAAAATTATTTTGGTAAATCACGTTCATGGATTTACCATAAATTTGCTGGTTTGAATAATGGCGCAGTTGATGATTTCAGTGATATAGACCGTGAGAAGTTGAAGGCTGCACTGCATGATATATCAGCGCGTATACTACAAACTGCAGACAAACTCTAATTCATTACTTGAAATTTGATATGCCCCGGGACGAAAATCTCGGGGCTTTTTCGTATAAAAGGGAATCATCGTTCCCAACAATTTGCTACATATGTATTAGAAGATTATGATTTGTTGTAGGTAATAAAAATCATTGAAAAGTTGTTGTAATACAGATAGACGATATCTTCAACTCTTATAGGAACTCCAACCAGTTACATTATGGAAATCGTGACATCTATAAATGGAACCGGTCTGACAGCCGCCGGTTATTGCTGACTGTAAGATATAAATTCAACTCTGCCAAGAGCAAATACAAAGATACAGGAGCCGGAAATGAAGAGAAAAGCAGACTGTAAAATACAATATAGTTAGACGCTCTGGCAGAGGATTTTAGGAAAAAGAGTCAGCCGTGATCATCAAAACGGTTATACCATACTTAATATGGTCAAATATCTGTTAAATACTTACAAGTATAACAAAAAAGTTACCATTAGTTTGTTTTCGTATAACTTTTTCGTTACCTTTGCATTGTCATTAAGACAAAAGAGTTCTTTCAATTAATGAAGCGCAGTGAATTAGAAAAGAGACTGAGAGACGCGGGATGCGTCCTATCTCGGAATGGTTCTAAGCATGACAAATGGAAGAATCCAAAGACAGGTAAATCTGATTGGATTCCCAGACATGCCAAAGAAGTTCCAACAGGAACAGCTTTAAGTATTCTGAAAAATTTGTCAGCCTAAAGATTGAGTTGGGGTGAAATAATCCTTAACTCGCTTTAGAACCAAGTTCACAAGTGGAATGGATTGAGAACTCTTTTTTATAAGAAACAAAAACGCAAGATATGAAAAAGGTTAGAGTTACAGTAGAAAAAGCATCGGACGGCAACTTCTGGTGTCGGACGGAAGAGGAGATTAACGACACCTTCTTGACCTCAGAAGGTGCTACTGTAGAAGAGGCCAAGAAGGATCTTCTTGATTGCTATGAAGAAGCAAGACTGGACGCAGAAGAGGAAGGAAAGGAGTTTAAGAAAGTGGAATTTGAATATAAGTATGATTTGCAATCGTTCTTTAATTACTTCTCTTTCTTAAATATCAACGAAATAGCACGTCGTGCAGGTGTTAATCCGTCTTTGATGAGACAATATAAAGGAGGATTCAAGAATGCAGGCGAAAAGACGTATGAACGTCTTTCTAAATGTATTAATGATATAAAAAGAGAATTACAGGCTGCATATTTCTAATGAAGCGTTTCATTAAATAAGAAGCAGAAGCCTCTGGTGTGCGAAGCATCGGAGGCTTTTTTATATACAACAGTTAGCTGTTGATCGTGTGACAGAAAGAGTGAATAAAGGCGGACATAATATTCCATATAATGTTATTCAAAGAAGATACTTTAAAGGAATAAAAAATCTTTTCAATCTGTTTATGAAAGAAGTAGACATTTGGACTATCTATGATAATAGTGACTATGAACGTAAGCGGATTGCTTTTGGAGGAAGATATATCCGCACACGAATCAACAACAAAACACAATATAATGAAGTCAAAAGCTATGTCAAATCAAGAAGCTGAATCATTCATCAAGACTTTAGATGAAGGACTGGCAGAAGCCGAGCAACAGATGCTCCGAGATAAAGCCTCGCGGAACGAGCCATTAATATATGCCGATAATAATGGCAATATCAAACGTGTGTCGGCAAAGGATGTTTTGGATTAATCTTTCTTTCAGAAGAACTTCTGACATTTTTTTCTTATATTTGCAGGAATAACAAATAATCAAGGAAGTATCAGATGGCCAGCCAAACAGATCTGTCTAAAAGAATGTTGTTGATCTTTTATAAAATCTATACATCAGCAGTCCGCAAAAAGGTATCAGCCGTCCCCAGCCAGGTACTCCTCCACTTTGTCAATAATCATATCAGTACTCCCATCTCTGAAAGGACGTTGCAACGTGATATCAAGGGAATCATGGGTATTCTCCCGATACAAATCTGCTATAACAGCAAAAAGGGAGGATATACTCTTATCGAGGAAAGGGTAAAACACAGCAAATCGGGAGATTCAGATTCCAAACTTGAGATGAAACTTCCGGAATCAGAAATTGCGAGATTAAGAGAAAGACTTTCCCTATTCAAATTGTATGATCCCCTGAAAAATGACTATTCAGATATTCCTGACCTGCCAGGAAACTATATCTTTCTGCTTCGCAATGACAGCACCTTTCCCCCTACTCCGGAAGCCCCTGTTTTCAGCCATATTGACATCAACGAAGAATCCCTTCGTGTCCTGTATACAGGCATTAGCACCAAAGCACGCCTCCGCAAGCGGATCTATACCAGACACTTGGGAAACAACTCGGGAAAATCTACACTAAGGAAATCGCTGGGACGATTGTTTGGTTTCCGCCTCGTGCCCCGTGACAAGAATAAGCCCAATGACGGGTATAAGAAATTCTGTAAAGAGGACGAGGAAAAACTGACAGAGTGGATGAAGAGAAACCTGGTCGTACTCTATAATGACAGGACAGATAACTATGAGGTATTGCAAGACCTATTGATTACTTATCTGAATCCACCTCTGAACATCAAGGACAACCACAATCCGATTAACCTTGAATTCAGGAAAAAGTTAAAAAGGCTCAGAACCGGGAAACTCAATTCCGATTCTGAAGCACATATCATCAACAATGATTCTTATGAGTCATAATATCCAGAACCTTGTCATCCGTGGTACACATGGCGTCCTTACCTATACTGGTCAGGTTACGTATGCTCTGATCCACATCATCATCAATAATTCCTTCGGCAGAAGTGACATACTGATTTTCCATGGAAAGCATAGCAGACCATAAGGCCATGCTGACACCCGAACAGATCTTCAACGAGCAACTGGGTTTGGCTCCGTCACAGATCATTCCTGTAAGTGTGGCTATCATATTTTTCACAGAATGACAGATATGACTATAGTCACCTCCCATCAGATAAGTAATACCACAACTGCTGCCGATACTCGCAACCACACAACCACAAAGAGCAGACAGGGTTCCTAAACTCTGTTTGATGTAAATAGCCGTCAGATGGCTGAGCGTCAAAGCACGAATCAGTTCCTCATCCGTATTTTCATTCTCCAGAGCATAGACCACGACAGGATTTGTAGCACAGATTCCCTGGTTACCTGAACCGGAATTGCTCATGACCGGAATCATTGCCCCACCCATACGGGCATCACACGCCGAAGCCGTCTTGGAAATGATATGGGAAAAGATAGAATTCCCGAAAATGCCATGACTAAGCGGGCGGTCCATGGTCTTGCCCAGGCAATGACCATAGTTACCCTTCAACGATTCAGCCGCTGCACGCATGTTATAGTCTTTGGTTTTCCGGATAAACTCAAGTTCCTCTAATGGAGAGAACATAGCATAGTCATACACTTTCCTCAAAGTGAGTGAAATGCCCTTCTCCTCTGTTTCCCCATCAAGGGCCTTACGATTGTCATACAGTACTTTGTCATTTATCCTCTCATAGACAAAATGAGTGTGACTGCCGGCAATGATTGCTACGGAACATTTCTGACCAGCCTGGCAGATAACTTCGACATAAAGTTTGTCTACATCACCCTCTTTCAACTGAATAACGATCGGATCATTCTTCAGATAATCCTTCCCCTCCTGAAGAGTTTCAGGAGTCAGATCCTTAATCACCTCCAACTGATATTCAGACTTTCCGATCAGTGCACCAAGAGCGATGGCAATGGGTAGTCCCACCATACCCGTACCGGGAATGCCGACCCCCATCGCATTTTTCAGTATATTTTTGCTCAATAAAGCCGTAATCTTCTCCGGCATACAACCCAGATTCTCCTTTGCACGTGCCGTACAAAGAGCTACAGCCATGGGCTCCGTACAACCTACTGCAGGAACCACCTGCTGCTGAATCAATGCCCGAATCTGATCCCTGACTTCCTTATCCAATTCTGCCATCACTTTGTTTCCTTACCATAGTTAGTCAGTCCCTTATTCAAGAAGTCAAGATAAGCACTGACATCTTCCTTATAACTAAAAGATCTGTTAAGCGGCTGACCGAGGTTATTGACCGGCACATAGAAAGGCTGAGTATTAGAGCCAAACTTATGAGCCTGGAGATAACTCCACTTATCACCTATTGTACGTAACGTACGCGTATGTCCATGATCCGTCACTTCCATCGGTTTCGGCAGCGGAGTCTTATCATCTACAAAAAGAGAAATCAAAACATAATCCTTATTCAGTTTTTCAGCAACCGTAGGATCTGTCCAGACAGCAGCCTCCATCTTCCGGCAGTTAACACAGCCAAAACCGGTAAAATCTATCAATGCAGGTTTGCCCTGAGCCTTGGCAGCAGCCATACCCTGTTCATAGTCCGTATATTGTGCCTTCACCTCTTTATCATTAAGATTAAAGTCCTGTGTATTCATCGGAGGCGCAAAAGCACTGACGGCTTTACAAGGAGCGCCCCATAATCCAGGAACCATATAGATAGCGAAAGCAATAGAGCAAAGTCCAAGCATCACAGAAGCTACAGGCATCGGCTTAGGAGGCATCTGCTTCCCATCCGCATCATACAGAACATCCGAGCGGAATCTGAGTTTGCCAACGAGATACATGCCCATAGCACCGAAGATGACAATCCATAAAGCGAGGAAAGTTTCCCGGCTGAGGATATGCCATCCATACGCCAGATCAGCCACAGACAAGAACTTCAGCGAGAATGCCAATTCGATAAATCCCAGAACCACCTTAATATTGTTCATCCAGGAACCCGATTTCGGAGCGGATTTCAGCCAGGACGGGAACATGGCAAAAAGAGTGAAAGGAATGGCCAATGCCAGAGAGAATCCGAACATTCCGATGGCCGGACCGGCCCAGTTACCTGAAGTAACCGTCTGCACGAGAAGCAGTCCGATAATAGGTGCCGTACAGGAGAATGAAATCAATACCAAGGCGAAAGCCATCAAGAAGATAGAAAGTATTCCTGTAGTTTTTGCCGCTTTAGAATCTACTGCATTCCCCCAACTGTCCGGGAGTTTGATCTCAAACCAGCCGAAGAAAGAAAAGGCAAAAAGAAGAAGTAGAAGGAACAGGATAATATTGAAAACCGCATTCGTAGCCAGAGAATTCAGTGTGCTCGGTCCGAAGATTGCCGTAATAATGATTCCCAAAGCCAGGAATATCACAATGATAGACAGACCATATAGTGCTGCATCCCTGATACCCCCCTTCTTTCCACCACCTCGCTTGAGGAAGAAACTGATGGTCATCGGGATGATCGGCCAGATACAAGGCATCAACAGAGCCAACAGCCCACCGATAAATCCCATCCAGAAGATATAAAACAAAGAATGACTGGCCACACTATCATTGCCACCAAAGGCCTGTAACTGCTGAATAACAGGTTGCCACCAAGACTGTTCTTCCTGCGGAGTAGTCTGGACGGCAGCAATAACATTCGTTTTTGCCTTAGCAGTATCCACAGCTGGAAGAGCAGAGGAATCAGCTTTCATTCCCGGCTGGAGCACAGAAGAGTTATCTCCGGTGCCGGTCGTCACATTGCCAACGGCTGCTGTCACTGCTGCTCCTGCCTCAAAGGAGGGAGACTTCCCCGCCTTCTTCACTTCTACTTGAGTGGGGGGCAAGCAACTCTGATCATTGCAGGCACCATATTCGAGATACGCATCAATCTTATAATTCGGTGCCGTAAATTTCACCTTCTGTACAAAGGTCACACTCCCTTCAAAGAAACGGAGTTTCATGCCGAACATCGGATCCATCTTGGAGATCTCATGACCTCGTGGAGTCAACTTCCCTACGGGTTTTACCCCACTCATGCTATTTACATGAAAAGTGGCTGATATCGGACCATTATTACCTAAGTCTGTAGAATAGACATGCCATCCACCATCAATCTTACCGGTAAAGATAATTTCTGCATTCGCAGTACCATCCATCTTCACCTGAGTAGAAAACCTGATAGGGTTAACCATTTGTGCATGAGCCATAAGAACGGTCATGACCATTATCAGGAGTAAAACAGGTTTCCTCATATTCAATTATATCTTTTAATGATTGTTCATTTTTATTTACCAAACAACTCTGAGAGTTTTGTTGCAAGAGACTCTCCTCTGAGTTTATCGCTAATCAACCGCCCTTCATGATCTACAAGAAACATCATTGGAATAAAACGCACATTATACTTCGAACTAATCCCCTGTTGATCAAGATATCCAGGCCAAGACATATTCTCCTCATTCTTAGCTTTCCGCCATGCTCCAGGATCCTTATCAATAGATATACTGACAATTTGGAAACCTCTATCTGCATAAAGAGCATACTGTTTCTTCAGATTAGGAATCTCATGCCGACAAGGAACACACCAACTAGCCCAAAAATCAATGAGAACATATTTCTTGCCTTTCAGTAGGTCACGTAATGTCTTACCGTCACTCAAAGTAAAATCCGGTACTTTCTTTCCGGTATTATCAGACGGATACAACTCATCGTGCACCATTTTACCATAATACGTATTCCTGGCTTTCTCTGTAAACATTTCATAGACTGGCTTATCCTTATCTGTAAAATAATTCATCGTGGCTTCCATCAGGAAAGGTCCCCACCAGGAATCTTTATTTGCAGAATAAAGAGTTTCATAGGCACTATCTACAGCCATAAAGAACTGATGCTCGTCACGTCTAAAATTCTGATACGCTGAAGACGCCATGAGACGTTTCAATTCCACAGAATCTTTTGCAGCATGAGCGGCATTCAGTTGATGTAAGATCAATGCATTTTTCGTATGGTATTCATCGTATTTTTGATCAAGTGTCTTTTTAACATTCAGTTTCTCATTCATCTCATCTGTTAACGGACTGCCTCCTATTGACACATTATAGGTATAACGAGGTATTTTATCAGATGTATCTTTTTCGGCTGTTCCGGAAAAAGTTATACGACTATTATCCAGAATAAAAGGGATCTGTCCATAACTATTCTTCACCAGCATATAGACACCCCGAGGATCCGATTGGTTACCACTGAAAGAGAACTTTCCATCACGGACAACGGTTTCTGCCAAAGGTTGTCTATCCGTATGGCTGACCCTATAGATAAGAAGTGTATCCCCATCCTGCCAACCGGCCACATGCCCTGTAATGTGATATCCCTGAGCAAAAAGAGCAGATGGGATCAGAGCTAAAGATATCAATAAAGAAATTTTCATATTATTATTTTTTTGATAATTTACTGATTAATATTTTGAGTAACTTTTCCGTTACCGGAATTGTCGACTGCACCCTGCGGAAAAGGCATAGTCCACAAGTGACTGTTTGGAGAAAGCTTATAGTTGACTCCATTCTCCGTCTTTTCAAGAGTCCGGGCATAGGCAGATTCCAGATTTAACCGGCGGGCATCACAAAACGGCACAATCGTAAGGATCAAAGCATTTGCTTTAACATCCCGAATCTGACGGACAGCATCCTCGGCCGTAGAAGCCTTCAAATCCTTGTAATAGCTATCCAGGACGCGCGCCTTGCGGACCTTATTGAGCACAGCCATCGCATCACCGACTTTACCAAGGCGTGCAAGACATTCCGCTTCAATCAGATAGACCTCAGTAGTTGTCATTCCGCCACAATTATAATAACCTGCCGTCATTGCCGTATAATAAGTTTCACTACCTACAGTCCGTTTTTTCCACCGACTAAGGAATTCCGCATCCCCAGGCTCGAAACGTGCGGCGCGGTCTACCCCCAAATTCAAATCATTCCCCTGATTAGAACTGCTTCCATGACAGAAATTATAATTCTCGCAGAAACTAAAGTCCATAGGAGAAGTGATTTTCTGATAAGATCCTTCTTTGGCAAGAATACTCTGATTCTTGGAGTAAAAAGCCTTCCAGTCAAAAAGAGAATCATTATAAGCAAGGGCAGCCTGAGCATATTTCAAGGCATTCTCATAATCACTCATCTGCAAATAGACACGAGCAGCAAATGCATCACCTGTAGCCTTATTGGCATAAAGAACATTTTGGGACTTTTCGGGAAGATCCGGCAATGCTGCTTTAATGTCCGCCAATATAAAATCATAGATACCCTGAACACTGGGTTGAGTATAGGATGCACCCACTTCCGCACTGGTAATCAGAGGAACACCTCCATCTGAAGAAGCAGTAGAAGCATCATAAGTATGGCTGTAATAGTTGACGAGAGTAAAATATTTCATAGCCCGCAAAATCCGAGCCTGGGCCATAGCGACAGCACGTTCAGCAGCTGTACATTCAGTGGCTGAAGGAGCATTCTCCAGAATCAGATTTGCTGTAGAGATAGCAGCATAACCATTGTAATAAGTAGTCTCATCACTATTATTGAGTTTGATCCGGTCTGCATTTTCATCCCAAAGATAGTTTGCTTTCCATAACGGATAATAACTTAGTGAAGAGGGAGAGACATAACGGTCATTCATCAAGATAAGGGCCTGAGAAATATCTTCCCGCTGATTTATATACTCATTGGCAATCAGGTTTGTAAAATCCTCAAGAGTAGTGGGAATCTTCTCTCCTTTCGGTACATTATCAAGATAATCACTACAGGATGACCAAAAAGGCAAGACGGCCACTAAAAACATGGGGAATAATTTCCTTTTAACTATATTCGTATTCATAAGTCAGTCATTGTTTTAATGTGAAAATCCCAATTTTTAGAAATCCAGATACAATCCCAACACATAATTAGGAGCATTGTATCCTCCCAAAAGGTATTTTGCACTTTTACTATGAGCAAAAGTGAACGCATTCTCCACATTCATCTGAATGCGGGCATTGCTCAGATAAGCATGCGAGATCCATTGCCTCGGCAAAACATAAGAAAGCGAGGCATTCGCCAAGCGTAGATTGGAAGCATTAATGACGTTGATATCCGAATAAGAATAAATCGTATAACTCGCATTACTGAATAAAGAGTTTTCTCCAAAGACAGCACGGGGAATATTAGTAGTCTGTTCATCTCCGCTTGTTCTCCAACGGTGAACGATATTCCTGTTTACCGGAACGATATTAGTCAAGTAACTGTTCATGGCACTGTTATAACTATTGTTCAACATGGCAAGATCAGTATTGCGCATTTTATATCCCCCCTTATAGACCAAAAGGCAGGAAAAGTCAAAATCACGATAGCGGAAATCGAGATTTACAGATGCCAGTCTGGTGGGTTCCGTACTTCCCACATATTTTATGGCTTTAAGAGAAGAAGGATTCTGTGTCGTCGGTTTGCCGTCATCACCATAAACCTGCGGAAGTCCGTCAGCACTCAGTCCTGCCCATTTATAAGCATAAATGGACGTATAGGGATTGCCGATAACCGGATAAGACTGCGGATAATCCAGTTGAAGGTAATAAACCGGCGCTGTAACATTTACATAGACCACTTTATTCTTATTATAACTAAAATTTGTCGAAACATCAAATCCAAAATCCCGTGTATTGACCACATTCCCATTCAAAGAAAGTTCTATCCCCTGATTACGCATCTTACCATTGTTGATCTTATAAGTGTTATATCCAAAACCTTCTGTAGGAACACCCATCGTATTAGCCAACAGGTCAATACCCATCTTATTATAATATTCAATACTGCCACTCAACCGATTATGCAACAAAGCAAAATCAAATGCAACATTCGTAGTGGTCGTCTTCTCCCAACGAAGATTCGGATTCGGACGTGAAGATATACTTCCATACATCCCACCTACATTGCTGTTCTTATAATAACTGGCGGTCATATAAGGTGCTGCATCCTTAGCTACGTTTCCGGCAATACCATAACTGAGACGGAATTTCAGACGGTCGATCCAACTTACATGGAACCATTTTTCCCGATTAATATTCCATGCTGCTCCCAAGCTCCAGATCGGATTCTTCTGATATTTTGAATTCGTCCCCCAAAGATTACTGCGATCCCAACGAATACTGGCCGTTGCCATATAACGGTCATCATAGGTATAAGCGGCATTGGCATAGACGGAAATATAACGATTGTCAATATAGCGGAGATAGGCAAAATCATTCGGGGTGAGGCCGTAACCTCCGAGAAGCCCATAGGTAGAGTTGAGTACTCCCTGATTTACCAAAGCATAGGTGAGCATCTGAGGATCATAATCATACAGGGTAGAATTATCATAGTCGAGAACATTCTTCCTGACCTCATGTCCCAGGAGAGCTACAACATTATGTATTCCCCCGAATGTCCGGTCAAAATTCAATTGCTGCCGGAAAGTATATGCCTTGGAAGTCTGATTAGAACGGTAATAGATATCACCATAAGGGACATTGAATGTTGTAGAAGTCCCGTTACTCGTAGCATATTTGTCAACGAGCTGGCGTACATAATAAGACTCCTTGTCATAAAGTTGTTTCGTCTTGTCATAACTATATTCATACTGGAACATCACATTATATTTCAGCCACGAGAAGATATTGGCATTCAGTTTGCCATAGATCCGATTTGTAAAACTATCCAAATTCCTGATATTACGGCTGATCTCATCGAGTGGGGTGATATCCAGATTATAAAGACCATTATTTTTGATAATCGACAAATTAGAATTACTCAGGCGAGAATCCTGAGTATAAGTATAATTAGTTCCATCACTATTTTTCAAACGGTCATACGGTTCATAGGAATAATAATTCTCTGAAAGCGGGTCGAAAGTCTGAGTCTTTTGCTTATTGAAATAACTATAGTCTCCCACTTCAAAAGTCAGCCATCGATTCAGATCAAGGATATCTTTCAGGTCAACACCCCATGCATTATTACTGGAATAACGGTCATTGAGCCGATTATTACGATACGAGACCGAAGCCGTAAAGTTATTGTGTTCGCTCCCTCTGCCAACAGTAAGATAATACTGTTGATAAAAAGCGTCCCTTTTCGCATATTTAGAGACATCCTTATAATACTGATAACCTCTGGAAGCCAAACTGTTCAGATTATCCTCCATTGTACTCTGGGAAAGATTT
The DNA here is from genome assembly GCA_963769405.1 of uncultured Prevotellaceae bacterium. GTDB lineage: Bacteria > Bacteroidota > Bacteroidia > Bacteroidales > Bacteroidaceae > Prevotella. Next base: position 27,597 of record CAVYLQ010000010.1, read on the forward strand.
CCGGCATAGTAATTCAGGATATTTGTAATGCCCTGTGAAGTATATACCTTATTATCCAGCAAAGACTGCGCATAAGAAGCAACTTGATTTCCCTTAAAATTAGGGTTTTCCAATGCCCATTCTTTTTCCAGATCAATCATATCAGAAGCATCCGTCAAGCGTTTGTCATAGAAAGAATAAGGATGCCACGTAAGTGAACTACTGAAAGATACACTCGTACGCTTCTTCTCCGCTTTTTTGGTTACGATGACCACGACACCATTGGCTGCCCGTGCTCCATAGATACTGGCAGCGGCAGCATCCTTCAGGACAGTTATACTCTGAATATCCTCAATATTGAGTTGTGGCAGTTTCTCTTCTAAAGAACCATACTGATTATAGCGGGTATTTTCCACAGGGAAGCCATCTATGACATAAAGCGGACTAGCATCACCATTCATAGTCGTAGTACCACGAATGAGACCCGAAGAAGTATTAAATCCCACGACCTCACCCTCAAGCAATTGGGAGAGGTTATCATAACGCTTGGTCTTCAGTTCATCAGCAGTCACCTTAGAGAAACTACCCGTTACACGTTCTTTGGAAATTGTCTGATATCCCGTCACCACGACTTCATTCAATGTATTATCAGAAACCATCCGAATATCTTTCTTCATGGGAAAGGTTCCTTTGGCCAAAATAATCTTTGAAGGTTTCATGCCGATAAAACTATAGACAACGCTGCAAGCATATACCGGTAATTTTAAGGAATAATGTCCCTTATCATCAGTAACTGCCTGAATATTCGCACCTTCAACACGAACGGAAACTCCGGGAAGGACTTCTCCTTTCTCGTCTGTCAGCAAGCCTGACAAACTCCGATTTTGAACCTCTCTCTCATATCGTGTGACCGTAACGAGAGTTCCGTTAATCACATACTTGCAGTTTAACGAAGCCATGACCATGTCTAAGACTTCAAGTGCAGGCTTCTTATTAACCTTAACAACTACAGGAGGCAAACTCTTGACAAGATCCGCAGAACAGATAAAGTTTAATCCGGTCTGCTTTTCCATGGCATAAAAAAACGTTTTGACGCTCGCCTCTTTCAAATTCATAGTAACCTTTTTTTCGCCTATAGCTTGAGCATTGGCTACAGACAGGCACGACCAAGATAGCCACAATGATAATAAAATCAAAGTCCAACTTCGCCTTGTTAAAAGTTCCTTTTTCATAAATCTCCTCTCTTAATCAATTTTCTTTGTTTTGATTCACTTCTTACTTTTCGATTCTTGACTGATAACGATATTACTCCCATCTACATTAATTTCCAGACCTGTGATTGTACGAAGAGCCCGTACCGTGACACCTAAAGATTCATACCGATTGAGAATGCCTGTAAAGGAAAGTCTCTCGGCATTACCGATGTTGAAAACTACCTTTTTGTCATACCAACGGGATAAAACGGACATCAAGCGAGATAAGGAGCAATCATCAAAAACGAATCTCCCCGTATTCCATGCAGTATAAGGCATCACATCTACTTTTGTAATCACAGGAGTTGACTCGGCTGTCTTTATTACGGCCATCTCGCCCGGCTGTAGAGTTCGTGGAGTTCCACTCTTACAGGTAACACTGATGCTGCCATTGACAAGTACAATGCTCATAGATCCATTTTCTTCTCGCGTATTGACATTGAAATCCGTACCATATTCCTTGATATCGCCCATATTGGTCTTTACAATAAAGGGATGGTGCCTGTCCTTGGCAACGAAGAAATAAGCTTCTCCTTCAAGTTCAACCTGTCTGGAATCCCCATTAAACTTCATCGGATAAGTCAGTCTTGAATTATAATTCAGATGTACACGGGTTCCATCCGGCAGACTCATCCAGAATTCCTTGTCATGCCGGGTAATAATTGTACCAGCAGAATCATCACGTGACACGATCCCAGTTATCACACTATCAGAAGTTACAGATACAGGCGGCCTGTTTTTAACCAGGAATGTAGCTGCATTCAAACCTGCATGTTTAGCCTGATTCATTGCAAACAGAGCTTCCCTTGGTAATTGAGGATTTCTGACTTCCATCCGGTGATCCCTGAAGAACCAAAAGCCTGACAGAACAAGTACTAATATGGAAACAGCTGCTGCCCAAACAGACCAAGCAGGATAGAGATGAGGAAAATGTTCTTTCCTAAACTCTTTCCGAGCTCTTCCGGCATTTACTTTTTCATACTGACGATAACGGTCTGAGAAATGACGTAACTGACAAAAAGCCTCATACCTCTCTTTTAGAGCAGGATCACCGTCCAGTAAACGGTTAAAGTCAACTTTCTCCTCCTCCGACAGCACTCCAGTCAGACTTTTCCGAATCAGCGTATTAACATCTGAATGGTCCATATCTTTCACTTTCACTTAAAGAACACAAAAAACAAGAAAAAGGTTACATAAATTCATAAAAAAAGACAATATCTATCCATTTTTAATATATTTATTCATTGAATATTACGAATACGAACAACAAAGAGAAGATTTTCAAAGAAAGTTTATCCCTTAATGCCATAATAGCCCGACGCTTATGTGTCTTCACAGTATCTATAGAAATATCCAGAGTCTTCGCAATCTCACCGTTTTTCTTTCCTTCCATACTCATCAGAAAAATTTCCCGTTGACGTCTGGGCAATTCATCTATTGACAAAAACAACTGTCGATAGACCTCTTCAGGAAAGAATTCTTCTGCCCCATCTTCTGCAAGCTGATACTCCTGCATCCGGTCTGAAATCCTTATTACATGGGCACGCTCGGCCTGTATGGCACGTATCTGATTGAGTGTACCATTACGGACACCTGTATAAAGATAAACTTTTAACTGCGCTATTGTCTTGAAAGAAGGTTTATTTTTCCACAAATTCCAAAATACCTCTTGAACAATATCTTTGGAAATCTCTTCATCAGAAGTCATCTGAAAAGAATAATTGACGAGCGCCTTAAAGAAACAAGCATATAGCATAGTCAGTGAAGAATCATCCCACTGATGCAATGTGTCCAAAGACAAACCATCAACTTTCATTTTCATTTCAAATGCTGTCCGATCAGGAATCCCATTTTACATGCATTTATAAATTCGCAGCATTGGCAAAGGTAGTGAATTTTTGCCAATATTCTAAAAACGCATGTCTTTTTTCTTCGTTTTTCCTACCTTTGCAGTATACAAACTATAAGAATAAAAGATGATAGAATTACTTTTAGCAAGTTTTCTCACCTTTATTGAACTTAATTGTGAGAATTTATTCGACACACAACATGACTCTTTAAAGAGCGATTATGAGTTTCTTCCTAACGGAGATTATCATTGGACACGAACACGCTATTGGCGGAAGTTGGACCATATCGGACAAGAAATCATCGCATTAGGAGAAGACTCCACACATCAATGGCATTTACCCGACTTTGCCATCCTATGTGAAGTAGAAAACGACAGCGTCATGCGTGACTTAAGCAAGCGTTCGCTCTTGAGACATGCAAAATACGAATACTTCATCACCCACTCACCAGACCAGCGAGGTATCGATGTGGCTCTCTTATACAATCCATACGCATTTCTTCCCATCCGCCACTTCAGTTTCAGGGTTCATCCCTTACCGGACATGCGTCCCACGAGAGACATCCTCTATGTAAGTGGCAGACTCAATAATGGCGATACTCTTCATCTGTTCGGTATCCATGCGCCAAGCCGGATGGGAGGAGAACGGGCCTCACGGCCTCATCGCTTATTGGTAGAAGAAAAACTTGCTGAAGCCATTGATTCCATAAGGAGCGAAACACCTGAAGCCAGAATTATCGTTGCAGGTGATTTCAATGACTATAAAGATTCTCCTGCCCTCAAGAAACTTTATGCCCTCGGATTAATCAATATTTCGAAAGAAGCCAAAGGAAAAAATGGAGCTAAAGGCACCTACCGTTTCAGAGGAGAATGGGGAAGTCTGGATCATATCCTATGTTCCCGATCTGTAGCAGAATCCCTGACGGATTGCCATATCGGTGATCTGAAATTTGTATTGGAACCGGATGAGAAATATGGAGGGGTGAAACCATTCAGAACCTATAGAGGACCAGCCTACCAACCCGGATATTCTGACCATTTACCACTTATAGCGAGATTCAAGACCAGAGAATAATTCAAAAGTCAATATCTAAATTCCACCCATACTCCCTTATGGTCAGTAGGCCACACATCAAGAGGAGTAATAAACCTATCCTTTCCTTTTTCCGTCACCGTCTTGCTACGAACGATGGACTGTCGGGGACCAAAAATTTTCGAACAGACCGGTCTCAGTCGGGAACCTTTACAGAAAACATAATCAATCCGGTCACGTTCGTCAGACTTTGGAGCCCAAGTTACCTTATCATCCGGTTTTGCCTTATTAAAAGACGGATAAGTAAATCCTGGGTACTTGAGAATATCAGGATGCAGGTAACGGTATGTATCCATAAATCCTGCCCGGTCTAAAAGTACAGAGACCGTCCAAGGGACAACTACTCCATGATGATCATAGAGATGTCTGGTCTTTCTCGTCCAATCTTTAAAAGAAGGTTCATTGAAATCTCCTCCTAAGATGATCTGACTACCTGACAGAATCTCTTTCTGTGCATCTGCGATGAACAGTCGGACCGCATCATCACGTTTGGAGGCCACATTGATTCTTAAAATATCATTGACATCCGTCAGAGCAGGTATCTCCTTCCATGTAGAACCGTCAACCCCCCTGACATTATAGTAGGCGTCATTCAAATAATCAAGATGAGCTGTATAGACAGCAAAACGCTGCCCATGAACATGCGTAACCAGTTTATAGATGCTTCCATGATCATCGTAATTTGGAAAAATCGTCGCAGAATCTTCAATCGGATACCTGCTTAGCAAGCCTGAATCATAACTGTAAAAGGAATAATACTTTAAACCTTTTTGTTGCAGAGAACGACAAAGTCGCTTCGTAAAGTCAGTATGATGGTAATTTCTCACTTCACTGAGCGTCACAAAATCCGGATGTAAACGGACTATCTCCGCGACTATCGCATCATACCCTCCGTCAACCATCGTTCCTTCTTGCCAGATATTCCATTGGACAACAGTCAGGTGATGCGAAGCAAGCACCATTATGCTTATTAATAATGAACAAGACAGGACAAGGATTCGTTTCTTCATATTATAACTTCTTATAGTAAGGCTTCCTAAATTACGCCAGCTCAACTTATTTACTGCATTTCTATCATCTTCCCATATTTTCCGATAAGACGTCCGGCAATAATTTTACTATTGCCTACGGGTTCAGCATTGAAATGACCTAAACACTGTTCCCACCAATATTTTTCAAAAGTAGTTACGGCATCTAAATAAACACTGTATTGATCTTCATCAAAAGTCTTACCTTCGTCTAAAGCATGGTTGACGGCATGAAAGAACATACTCCATCGCCTACCATAAAATGTTTTGGTTAGTCCAGCCCAGGTACGGCTTGCATAATCGTTTAATAATTGGTTCTTGTCTCCCCATGTGGTTATTAAATTACGAGCGTTTTTTTCATAATAGCGTTTTTCGTAATCTGATGTTCCCCATTGCCGTGCGTCATTGATCCATTTCCCAACTAAGAAATAAGGCTGAGTTGCTACCATTTCGTCGACATCATTAATGATTCCAATCATCCTATCTTCTAATTGTTTCATCACTACCCGATTTCTTTGATTATATGCTTTTTCATAATCGTTGAATACAGTCAGGAAATAATTGCTGAGTAATTGCCGGGTAATATTGGTTATGTCAAATTCATAAGATTTGGTATGAGAATCTACCTGCAATAGTAATTCTGCCACTTTCAACAAATTCTTATTGTTGTATTTTATACGTGGATTAGCATAATAAGTCCGATATTTACCAAATGTAGGACGAATGTTTATAAGTGGGCATTGACCGGGAGTTGAAGGAGCAACATAAATACTGTCAATCAGCAGTTTCCATGCTTTACGCCCATTAGCATCGATATGTCCTATTCGCTGATCAGCTAAATATTTAGTATATTCTTCTACCTGTTTATGAGTTTTAGAGTTCCATGCTTTCTCGAATACGTATTCATAGATATAAGGATTGCAATCAAATCCTTCAAGGGTTGAACCGATACCATCAAAATTAGTACCACCATTTTTGAAGGTATTTTCCAATCGCTTATTGATTTCTTTTAAGTTTCCAACGAGCATTGTATTTCCTCCGAAATTACCCAGGTAACACCAGATGTAGGGTATACCATAATACTTTTCCGTACGTTTCCAGACTTCCTGCTGCTCACAATAATAGTCTAGCAAGATAGATTTTTCCTTCGGATAAGACGTAATATAAGACTTTATACGCTCATTTGTCCATTCTTCCCGATCGTTGTAGAAAAGCCATGTCATTTGCAGCCAGATTCCTTGGGGATCCGCTTTTGCTAAACTGGTATATACTTGACGAGAGACTCGACTTAAATAGGAAGGATCATAACTTGGAGGTGTAAGTTCATTAAAAAGATCTATGCCATATACGTGATCTGTACCATAGAGAGAATCTTCCTTCTGTATAAATCTTTTTTGGATCTTTGAGAAAAGAGAGTCCATAGGATCAAGAAAACTACATGCATACTCATCAGGATACCCAGACCAAGGGTCGAGGCGAGAGATCTTGGCTTTTGGATAGAGTCTGCTTAATTCATGTGGAACATGACCGGCAAAAGCAGGTAAAACTGGACGCATATTAAATTCTCGTTCTCGAGCAGTTATCTTTTGTTGTAATTTCAGTTGTCCATCAAGCCATGATTTTGGCAACGGACCTCCCCAATAGTCTATATTTAGCATGCGATGCCATGGTAGATGTGCTGGACCTGTAAAGTATTTTCGTACTTCTTCGTCAGATAATCCCATTTCAGTCCAGACCTGATACCAAATTGATTCCTGGCCGGTTATTGCTAATGGCAGGTTTATTCCATTCAATGCCATCCAGTCAATAAAGTGTTCCCATTCTTTCCAATTCCACCAAGGCATGGTATAGCCGAATGTACAGTAATTCAAAAAAAACCTGTCTTTTACACGAGCTTCAATGGTAACAGCTTCTTTTATTTTTGGCAATATAGCTGGTAACTTGAACGTATCGTATGAAAACCAACCTACGTTAACAAGACAATTATATTTTAGGTAATGATTGAGTCCAACGGCCATTGAATTTGCATCATTACCACTAATTATGATTTTACCCTTCTTACTTTCAAGTTTAAATATATCTTTTTTGGTATTTTTTATTTTTTGGAAGACTAATTGACTTTCGTAACCGGGTAACAATCTATGAACAAGTCCGTGAATAGCTTGTAAGTCATTATCGATAGCATAAACTTCTGTTAAAGTCGAAAAGAGAAACAAGAAAAGAGTTAAAATAATTTTTTTCATTGTCAGGTATTTATATTAATTAGTTATTCATCATTTTAGTGTCTCTCCATAATGAGAACGTAATTCTGTATTATCTGAGAACACAGTTTGGCAGTATACTGTCGGATTAGTATATGGATTATTGTAATGAAGTATAGCCTGATTTGTATTACATTCGGCTTGATTCCATCCAGGCGTCCAACCTACATAGACACCATTCATATCCAAGGCTTGTTGATACCTTTCACAACTTGTGCCTATATAACCTCTATGAATGCCCAGTTCCAATCGTTTGGCATCAAAATAATTGCGGCCTTCACCCCAAAACTCAATAGCCTTTTGAAAACTCATTTCATCGATAAAATCTGCCGCATTTTTTGCTGTGCAAGAATATTGAGGATTACGGGTTTTTATGATTTCTTCCAGTGCCTCATCTGCAGCTTGCACACCCTGGGTATGAAGTAAAGCTTCCGCCTTGATAAAATACATTTCTTCAACTCGCATAATTGGAAAATCTACAGCCCCACCAACATCTTCAAGTTTATAGTTGCCATTATGCGGGCGGAATTTAATATTTACATATAGCCATGGCCAGGCTTGAAAACCATAAGCTTTATTAATGCGGGATCGAATAGTTGCCGGATCAGTATTAAGTTGATAAGTATCCCCATTTCCCAGACGACCAGTATATTCCTTACTCCAGTCACTAGCATTAATTGAACTATTATCACCGGTTTTACTCCATTTATTATTAATGAAATCACCTTCTGAATCTCGTTCTACTAAGTATTTCTCACCTTTTCTCTGATTTGTTGATTCATAAAAGAAATCAGGACTTAACCATGATTTCTTGCGGAAATCTGTATCAGCAAGTCTTTCGTACATTTTTCGATCCAGGGAACGCCCAACACGCCAACCATAAGAAGAAAATTCAGTCTCTGTACCATAAAGCATAGCAAAACCGAATGATCCATATACCCCACCATGAGCGGCATAAGTGTTACCTTCAGAGATTGAAGTTGCCAGCATCCATGAATTTTGTGAGTTGCGATTATTAAATCCATTTATGGGATCAGTCCATTCTTCTTCAGTAAGTGGTGTACAACCTGAAGTCGTAATAGCCTTTTCTGCATAATATAATGCTAGGCTCCACAAATGGTTGGTGTCAGTATATTTTGTAGATATTTTACTATGAGAGGCCAAAAAGCAGTAAGCGCGGGCATAGAGACCATAAACGACGCTGGTATCTGGTTGAACTTTGTCCGTACGTGTAAAGTCAGCTAAGTATTTTTCAGCTTTTGACAAGTCACTTAATACTAAGTCAAAATCTTCATCAACAGTTGCACGAGGGTTATTGGTGGCTTGTTTGGGAGTTGTTTTTTCAGTAACAATGGGAACTCCAAGGTTAGTCAAGTCATTTTCCGGTTGTATAAAAGTGAAACGAGTATCAGTGGGTTTCTTATATTCCATAATTTGTGTAATTTCCATGTAATATAAGGCTCGATAGGCATAAGCAATTCCTAAATAAGAACGTTTGTCCTTATCAGTAGTTGTTGAGTCTATCATACCTATGATATCATTCACTGTTTTAATGTATCCATAATATACATAGGAAGGGTAAATCCCCCGATTAGATCCAGTGGAACTAATGCTGCCATAATGCCAAGCTCCTAAAGTATTATAACCATTTGAACCTGTACAAGTAATTGCTGTTGTAGAATGTTCCAGCATAGCCAAAAGACTGCCATAAGAAACTTCTTCGATGCCGCCATCATCATTTTCATAGCCTACCATGGTGGTATAAATGGAATTAACCATTCCCTTGAGAGACGAACTTGAAGTAGAAATCTGTCCTTTTGTTACATATTCTGTTGGTGTGACTTCATCAATACAACTTACGAGGCATAATGATGACATTACTATAATTATCAAAAATGAATTATACTTTTTCATAATAAAGTTCTTACAAAGATTTAAAAAGAGAGTTGGATGCCAAAAGAACAAGTCCGCATAGGAGAATAAAGTTCTGGATTAGTATATCCTGCTACGTTATACCGAGGATCAAATCCTTGGCGTGCAGAGAAGTAAAATAAGTTCTCAGCCGTAAAATAGATACGTGCTGACTCAATACTAGCTTTTTTGGTAATACTTTCCGGTATCGTATAACCAAAGTTCATGCTTTGACAGTTAAGATAGGAAGCTGATTCAAGAAAACGGTCTGATCTACCATTTTGGCTTCCATTCGCCTCACTAAAACGTAATCGGGGAATATTACTATTTGTATTCGTGGAAGTCCAATCTTTAAGAATATCCGTATGCCAGTTTGTACTTGTGACACCTCCGGTATGCATCAATGTCTGGTATGTATAATCATAAGCCTTTCCTCCTAACTGATAAGTAAGATTAACAGAAAAGTCAAAACCTAAGAACGATAAAGAATTTCCAATTCCTCCGTTGAATGATGGTAATGCATCACCACATAAATAATTTGTAGCTTCATTCCATATTTTTGTAGTTTTTCTTCCCGTGACATTTCCTTTTGCATCAAGGACATCTTTGTAATACATGGCTTCACCCGTTTTAGAGTCAACACCTGCATATTTAGGCATATACCACGTGTAAAGAGATAAACCTTCGCCCACAAAGTACCAATATTTTTCTGCAAACGAAGTGTCATCATTGACATAGCCTTTATGTCCTTCTGCCGTTGCTGTTTTTACCCCTTCAGGTAAAGACAATACTTTATTTTTAATATGGGTAATATTAAAGTTTATATCCCAGCGAAAATTCTTTTGAATGACAGGTGTTGCATTAAGTACAAATTCTATACCTGCATTACGCATATCACCCATATTTACATAATTACTAGTATAGCCGATAGTTGGAGGTGTGGAAAGCGAGAAAAGCATATTACTGGTCTTACGGTAAAAATAGTCAAGACTGCCATTAAGACGATGATTGAGAATTTCAAATTCCATTCCCAAATTCCAGTTTGTATTGGTCTCCCAGGTAATATTCTCTGTACCCTTACTGCGCCATTGATACCCAACCTCATTATCATCATTTACGATGGTATATGTATCTGTATACAGGAAGTCACCTATGTTATCGTTGCCTTGTGAACCAACAGAAACTTTAAGTTTAAGATTATTAATCCATTTCATATCAAACCACTTCTCTTTTGATATAACCCATGCAGCACCTAAGGACCAAAAATCCCCCCAACGGTGATTTTTAGCGAAGCGAGAAGATGCGTCTCGACGATAGGAAAGAGAAGAATAATAGGTACCCGCATAATCATACATACCACGAAAGAAAAATCCTTCATTATTATAACGAGAAGAAGAAGAACTGGGATCTTTTTTGTTTAATAGTTGGTCAATTTCTGTAGCACCATCTATTCCAAAATTTGTACCTGAAGCACTTAAGGTTTCGTATTTATAGTTATAATATTCATGCCCAAGTAATGCATTTACCGTATGTTTTCCAAACGCATGGACGTAATTAAGTAGTTGTTGGAGATTATAGCTATATACTTTACTGGAGCTTTTGGAAAGATAACCATTGTCAGAAGAATCTGTATAATAGTCAACAAAAGGACTGTTAATATAAGCATATCCGTTTTCATGGCTGTAGGCATTACCATTTAATGTCAATGTTAAATCTCTAGAAATTTGGAACTCCGCAAATCCGTTTGTTGTATAGTCATTAACTACACTCTTATTGTTTGCATATTTATTGTCAAAAATACAATTTCCACCTACTCCACCTCCCCGATTTAAATTATAAAGGCGAGCAAAGTCATACATTTTCTCACCCCATTGGTCAGTTTCTATATTCCTATTTGCATCACGATAATAAACTGGATAAATAGGAGCTTGGGTCTTAATAGTGCTCCAGATAGTACCAGTTCCGATAGTTCCTTCTGAAGTTTGTGAATATTTATAGCGCGTCATATTAAAGTTAGTACCAACGCGTAACCATTTATTAGCCTGATAGCTCAATTTTACACGTCCGGTTAATCGGTTTTCTTCAGACCCTTTCTGGATTCCTTCTTGTGTCAGATACCCTAGCGAAGTATAGTAGTTTACCTTATCTGTCGCTCCTGATAAGGTCGTATTGTATTCTTGGCGAGTACCCGTCTTCAGCCCTTCTTTTTCCCAATTGTCAGCCTGTAGCCACATTTCCTTATCACCATATTTATACAACGTTCCCATAGTTGCATCAGGATTCATCGTTCCATCAGTTTGTATAAAACTTTCACCGCTTGGTACAGAATAGACCATATAACCAGGGCCATTGCCTGAAGCAGGATTTGTTAAATCACCGTTAGCTTTAATATTAGCCGCTTCTGCTGACAAAGCTCCACCAGGGTAATCTGAACTGGTATAATAATTATAAAGCATCTTGTAATAAGTTTCATAAAATTGCTTCGCATCAAGAGTTTTATAATTTTTCAATCCATTTGTATTAAATCCCCATTTAGCATCTACTGTGACACGAGTTTTCCCCAAAGAGCCTTTTTTGGTTGTAATCATAATGACTCCATTTGCACCTCTAGCCCCATATAAGGCATTGGAAGCAGCATCTTTTAGCACAGTGATAGACTCTATATCATTGGCATTAAGTGTATTCAAATCTCCATCAAAAGGCATACCATCAATGACAAAAAGAGGTTGAGTATCGGATGAAATTGAGCCAATACCGCGAATAGTAATTGATGGAGAGCTACCGAATTGAGAAGAGTTATTATTCAACTGAACACCGGCAATACGCCCAGCAAGAGCTTGAGCTGCATTGGTTACCTGTACACCCTTTAGATCATTGTCTGTCATTACTCCTGCTGATCCCGTAAAGGCCTCTCGTTTCATTTTACCGAAAGCGACGACTACTACATCTTTAAGGTCAACATTGCCACTTTGAAGTATAACACGCATATTATTTTGAGCAACCATAGTTTTCGAAATGAAACCTACATAAGAAAATCGCAATGTACTACCAGATCGGAGTTTGATAACAAATTTCCCATCAACGTCAGTTACAACGCCATTAGTAGTTCCAGGTTCTATTACATTAACTCCTATTAGGGGTTCTCCACCTTCATCAACAACCATTCCACTTATTAATTTACTGGAATTAATTTTAGAGTTGGATTGATTAATATGATAAGCACCAATAGCCTCTGCATCTGTAGTATTAATAAATAAAATTAAAAAAAAGAGAAGAGGAGGTAAGAAAAATGGTTTAAAAGTCATAATCTAATATTTTAAAATGGATTATTTTTATTAAAATTATTTCTGATTATTCATTAATATGACAGAATATACCGGTAGTGGAGTTTACTCTCTCGATGATATGTTAATCGCAAAGAATAAAATTAATTGAACATCCGACTTGCATTTTAGAAAAAAGATTAAGCTGTTATTCATTTACAAAGATATGTTATTTTTTATTATCCACAAACAAAATAATCAAAAAGTTATGATAAAATCAAAATATTAATCAAAATATTAACAAAATAAGCTGTTATTTGACTTTTTAGTATGTTTATATCATATAAATATACATTTTAACAAATCAGATAACAACTCAAAGAAGATAGCCTATTGCAAAAAGAGTATTTTAGAGTGAACTGTCGAAATCAACTAATAATGCCTAAAGAGCATCTCTTTTACTACAACGGTTCGGCAATTTCCAAAAATCTCTCTACTGACAAAAACATGAGCGGCAAGGACTACATGAATTCATATCAAATGTTTAGCTGAGTATCCACCTGACAAAAATGCGTATTTACGCAAAAATATCGAAAGGCTTATGATCGTAGAAAGAAATTTTTATCTCACTAAACTAATTGAGCGACGTGAAAATGGACGTATAAAAGCCATTACGGGAATTCGTCGATGTGGAAAGTCGGTTTTACTCTTTGAACTTTTCCGAGATTATCTAAAAAGAACTAGTGTAGAAGATAACCGGAGAATAATTCAAAGAGCATCATTTATTTAGCCGTCAAAACACATCGAGCAGATTTTACGCCTTTTGATTTCGCTGTAAAGGAAAAGGTACCAGCCTTGTCTGTCGTTTGTACAATAGCTGTTGCTTCCCCACTGAACAAATGCATTTGAGGAAGTTGAAAGGGATCAAGACTACATGGATTTCCATTAGCCGAAGCCCTATATTTTCCAGCACCTTTAACATAAAATTTCACAAGACTGCTATCTGAAGGACATAGATTGCCATTCTTATCCACCATTCGGATGGTGATATAAGCAAGATCCTTACCGTTAGCAACCAAGGATGAACGATCAACACTTCAATGCAAGATGATCAGGTTTGCCTGCCGTTTTGATCATCTCCGTAGACACAATCTTTCCACTCTTGTCATAAGCTACCGCTTTCAATTCACCCGGTTCATAAACCACATTATTCCACATCAACCGATAACGCTCTTGCAGAGAACCATCGGTACGTTTACTACGCTTACCCTGACTCTTGCCATTTACGAAAAGTTCTACAGTGGGGAAATCCGTATATACAAAAACCGGGGTTACCTTACCTTCCCGTCCCGGCCAGGTCCAATGAGGAAGGATATGCAACGTATGTTCTTTTTTATTCCACAAACTGCGATACAGATAATACCTGTCCTTAGGGATAGACGCAAGATCTATGATACCAAACATTGAACTGTGATTAGGCCAGGCATCTGTATCATAGGGAGAAGGTTCACCAAGATAATCAAAACCTGTCCATACAAATTGCCCCAAGACCCACTGATGATCATCTTGCATGGCAAAATCCACATCAGGGACATTGCTCCAACTGCAATACTCCATATCATAAGAACTGCACTGGTGATCGGGATATATAGCATCAGCCTTTAGCTCAACAGGAAACTTATAAACACCACGAGAGCTAACCGTAGAACAAGTCTCAGTTCCCAATAAGATTGACTGTGGTAACTTCTTATAGGCCTCTGCATAACGATTCACCCGATAGTTAAACCCGGGGATATCCAATTGGGCAGCAAAGCCATTATCCAATACGCAACTAACCTGATCCATTCCGCATGTTACCGGACGAGTAGAATCTTCTCTGTGACAAATATTCTGCAAGAATTGTGCTACTTTATATCCCTGATCACTGCATTGTGTTGGAACTTCATTTCCAATACTCCACATCACCACACTGGGGTCATTTCTATAATGATGTATCATATTCACCATATCCTTTTCTGCCCAATCCTTAAAATATTTGTGGTAACCATTTTTACACTTAGCGATATTCCATTCGTCAAAAGGTTCTACCATCAGCATGAATCCCATCTCATCACATAAGTGGACTAATTCTGGAGAAGGCATATTATGAGACGTCCTGATGGCATCACAACCCATATTCTTCAACAAAGTAAGCCGGTGGCGTAAGGCTGCCACATTGATGGCTGCGCCAAGAGGACCTAAATCATGATGATTACAGACACCTTTGATCTGACGCCGCTTGCCATTCAAAAAGAAGCCCTTATCCGGGATAATTTCTATCGATCGGATACCGAATATTGTCGTATAGCGGTCAACCAGTTGATCATTTAAATACAGCAAAGAAACAGCCTTATATAAACTGGGCGTTTCAGGGCTCCACAACTGCGGTTTGTCTACAATCACATTCTGCTCATCAGGCTGCCCGTTTGGTTCACGCTCTGTTGTGCTCTTTACCGCAACTTCCTTTCCTTGAGGATCATAGATATGGGTCTCCAGCATCAACCTCCCTCCATCAGCACCTTTAACCTGTGTACGTATACGCACAGAAGCAAAAGCTTTCTCCACATGCGGGGTTGTTATGTATGTACCCCATACCGGAATATGTGCCCGGTCAGAAACGATGAGATGTACATTGCGATATAGTCCTGCTCCAGGATACCATCGCGATGACTGAGGTTTGTTTTCCAGACGAACTGCCAGAACATTGTTTCTACCATTCTTATTCAATAAAGAGGTTACATCACAATGAAAAGAATTGTATCCATACGGCCAGAAGATCGCTTTTTTTCCATTCACATAAACATTTGCCTCACTCATAGCCCCATCAAAAAGAAGCGTCACATTCTTGGTCTCTGCATTAAAACCAGCGACATCAAAATGAGTACGATACCAGCCAACACCGACATAAGGCAGTCCACCCGTACGCCCTGTTTTAACAGATGCCTTTGTCTCGTTATTCTGTGTAATGGCTACTGTCTGAAGGTCATAACTACGACTAAACGGTCCATAGATAGCCCAATCATGGGGCACCGAAACAGATTGCCATTTAGCATCATTAAAACCAGGTAACGATGCATTCTCCACATCACCTTTAACAAACTTCCAGTTCTTCTCGAGCAAACGCTCTGAGCGCTGTGCATAAACAGAACATAATACGAAACTAAATATTCCAACAAGGAATAGCCTTATTCCCTTCATCATCATTGTAACAACTGTTTTTTATTGATAATCCCGTAGTACAGGATAGACCTTATACCCGGGATTATTTTCTTTTAAATCAATATTATTTAGCGGCGAAAGCATCCATTGCTGCAGTTGGCTGACCGTTATCATCAAACGCGCCCAAACCATAATTCTTCCAGCCTCCATAGCATTCGGGCTCCCAGTAGAACACTCCGAGACAATAGCTCAAAGCTTTTGACTGAGACATAAGACTGGTAAGACAAGCCTTTGCTGTAGCCGGATCATCTTCCGGCATACCAACTTCACAAATCATGACATCCTTACCATAATTCTGTTTGATGTCTTTCATATTCTCTATACAAGAAGTAACCTCACCAGACCAATTCGAATCCGGATAAAGAGAAAGACCCAATACGTCATAATCAACAGCATATTTCTGTAAAACATCTCCTATCCATTTTGTTTTATTCGCATTCGCGCCATCATCCAGATGGATCACAATCTTAGCTTTTGGAAAAACGCCACGGGCTGCAGCACTACCAGCATTCAGAAAGGCTGAAAAATTAGATTCATTCGCTTTATAAGTAACACCATCCTTCACCGCATCCCAGGTAGCGCCACTGGTAGATGCGTCAGTATCCCATAAGAGTCCACTTGTTACCTCATTGCCGATTTGTATCCATTCAGGAGTAATACCATCTGCTTTCAACGCATTCAACACATCTTTTGTATGATCAGCTATAGCTTCTTTCAATCCCTCAAACGAGAGTGATTTCCAGGCAGCAGGTTTCATCTGACTTCCTGGATCTGTCCATGTGTCACTATAATGGAAATCTATCATAATACGAAATCCGAGTGCTTTTGCACGAAGAGCTTTTGCCAATACATCCTGCTTTCCACACCAGCCATCAGCAGGATTTACCCAGACGCGGAGACGAACTGAATTTACCCCAAGATCGCGCAACAGAGTGAGGCAGTCCATCTCTTTTCCATCAGCATTATAAAATTTCTTGCCACTCTTTTCCATTTCTGTTAACCAGCTTACATCTGCTCCACGGGCAAAACCCGTCATATCATAAGTTGTCTTGTCGGGAAACGATGGTGTATCTTTATCACTATTACATGACACTAATCCCATACTAAGGATAAGCACCATGACAGCAAGAATCTTTTTTATTGTCATATTCATAAAATGTAAAATTACTTCATTGTATAGGTCAGGTTCTTCAGATCCACAGTCAGCGTATATGTGCCGGGGCCTTTAGATGCCTCCAAGCCATCACCTTTGTAGACAAGAGCGCCATCTGAACCGCCAAAATAGCTATCATAGGATCCATTAATATAAATCTTAGCACCCCATTTGCAGGTACCTGCTAAAGTAACAGTAGCAGAATAGACACCAGAAACAGCAGTAGGCAGCATATCAACCAGCGTCCAGTTACCTCCCTCATCACCAGAGGTATTAAATCCGGCTACGGAAACTGTAGAGACAGTTGCCACATTATAAGTTAGTTTCTTCATATCAACATTTAAAAGATATAAACCAGGTTCAGGTGCGGGAATATTGCCTCCTCCAGACTTTAACGGTCCACTTGCTGCGGTACCGCTGTTGTCAGTTCCATAAGCACTGTTCCAATCATCTTTAGTAGTGTAAAACTTATAACCATATTTAGAGCTGACAGTCATTACACCTGCATAAGTCTGGTTATCCTCATTATAAAGAGTCAGAAAATGATCAAATGTCCAGCTGCCACTGATCGCATCATCTGCACCCGAAACATACAAATATTTATTTATTTGTCCTTGAGAATGATCCGGAGTCTTCACAGAACAAGTCCAGGATTTAGGATTACTCAGGTCCAATGTAAGGCTGTACTTACCTGCCTTTGGAACATTTACGGTAATATCAGCCGCTGATGTGCCAAATGTCACATTGCCGGATGTGCCTCCGAAACCAACGGGAGTAGAAACAGCAGATTTATCATCAGTACCAGTCTTTACATTATATTGAGCACCTGTACCACTGATTTTAAAAGTTACATCACCAGCCTGAACAGCAGTGAAATCATAAGTCCATCTATCAGAATCCTCATCAAAAGTCATATCACCTTTGAGATCTCCGCTAACGGAAAGTTTCGGAATATAAAGAGCCGACCATTCTCGGTTCTTCGTATCAACGATGGTATAATAACAACCTTTCTGACCAGGGTACCAGCATTTCCATTGCGTACTTTGAGAAGAACAGAGGAAAGGAGTACCATCTACACCATCATTCCCCCACATAGTACCATTACCCTCAAGCAAATAGAAGTTAAACCAAGATGCCGCACCAACAAATCCTTTATACACTCCATCTGCATTCGGTGAGTATAATGTGATACCAGTCTTGGCCTCTTTACTGTCCAGAATATATCCTACGGTCATATCTATGGTATAAGGAGTAATATTCACTTTTTCAACATTGCTATAAACCGGAGTCATATTATCACCAGCCTTTACACTTAACCGGAAATAAACAGGTGTAGCCTCTCCAGCCATAAGACCCAGACTCTTGGCCAGAGCATTTAACTCAGAGCCAGTATATGCCTTAGACAAAGAAGATTCAGAAGATTCAACAACCGTACCCGTAAAATTTTCACTTATCGACGCCTGCAACGTGGTTTGCAACACCTTTGGAGCCGACATCGAACCGTTGCTCACCTGTAATTCTGATTGCGTCCAGGCAAAAGACAAGACCAAAGTATTTTTCAGTTCATTTGATAATACGACATCTGTTGCAGTAGCCTTCAATACTCCGCCCTCCGGAGAAGAAAGGTAAAGCATATCACCATCCTTGTCACACGAAGCAAAGAAAAGTGGCACCATCACTACGGCAAGTATATACTTAGATATTTTCATTCTTTTAATTTTTTAATTAGGTTAATATCCATCATTCTGTAAATTAGGATTAGCTGTCTTCTCTGTAGCTGGTATAGGATAATAATTGTATTTATCATTTACGGCCTTACCATCTTTCACACCACCTTTCCATTGCCACAAATAATCAGACGTTGTAAACCTGTTATAGCGGATAAGGTCTGTACGGCGAGTACACTCCCAATATAATTCACGAGCACGTTCATTCAATATAAAGTCCAAAGTCAGATCACTGGCTCTGATATCTCCGTCTTTATTTCCATAAGCACGTTCCCTTAATGCATTTACATAATTCAAAGCTGTAGTCTTATCGCCACCAGCTCCACCACGGAGTACTGATTCGGCATACATTAAATAAACATCTGCCAAGCGGAATACAGGGAAATCTGTATTGACACCATAACTTGCCGTATTAGAAGCTACCGTACCAAGATCTGTAAGATTTGTCCATTTCGTCACAAGATAACCATTCTTCTGTACGTCCAGACCTGTATCCAAAGTACGGCTTTGACCATCTGTATAAAACATTGCACGCTTGTCACCTGTGCCAAATAGTGCAGGAACCTCTCCCCGAATGCGGAACATGCTCCATGCACTTGCCACTCCGTAATCTGCCGGCTTCTCGGTGGAACTGCCATCCACTTCTCCACAAACCAAATAGGTTGTAGCACCCCATGAAACGGTATGTTTAGAATCCACACATAAAGGGAAGATGATTTCATTTGTGCGTTTGTTATTATCCGCATTAAACAATTTCGAATAGTCACTTTCCAGAGAATAACCATCAGCAATCACCTTCTTACAATAAGTAATACAGTCTGTATAACGTGCCGTATCTGTATAGACCTTTGCATTAAGATACATTTTTGCCAATAATGTCCATGCAGCTGCCTTTGTCGCACGTCCATATTCCGCCTCAGAACGGTCCATGAGATCACCGTCTATATCTTTCAATTCCTTTTCAATAAAATCAAATATCTGATCGGATGTATAACGAGGCGGAAGAAAACTGCCTACCTTATCCTTTTCTGTAACAAAAGGTATATTGCGGTATAAATCCATTGCATGATAATAGGACAACGCACGCAAGAAACGAACTTCTGCACGATAATGCTTAATTTTCGTCTGGTCACTTTCCGAGAACTTGCTGATCGCGTCATCAGTAGCATTACGAAGAAACTCATTGCAATAATCTATTGTCTGATAGATACGATAATACGTATCACTCACCCATGGGTCACTTGAATCCCAAGTCAGATAAGAAAGGTTTTTCACATTATCACCCTCTAGCCAGGTACAGGCCAGCTCATCTGTTCCACATTCCTGCATATTAAAGTAACAACGCAAATAATCATATCCACTAGTAGTGCTGATATCCGCTTTTCCTCCACCCTTTTCCTGTCCTGTAATAACATAAGAAGCATAAATCTTTGCCATCACTGACTTATAGTTGCTGGCGGAATCATATACATCCGAAGCAGTAGTCTCAGTATGAGGCATCTGATTTAACTCATCCACACATGCTGTAAGACTAAGAACACTTACTGCAAAAAATAAAAATATTATTTTTTTCATATTCTTTAGCTGTTTTATATCGATTAAAAGTCAAATCCCAAACTCAAAGAATAGGTACGTGGCCGTGGATAAAACGACATATCTATACCATTATAAACCTCTGGGTCGACACCTGAATATTTTGTTATTGTAAATACATTCTGCACCATTGCACTGGCATGCAAACTGCACCATTTAGAGATTTTCCCGAAATCGTAACTTAAACTTAAATTATCCATTTTCAAGAATGAAGCATTTTCTACATAATAATCGCTCAGATATTGGCGACTATTAAATCCAGTTTTCAAATAGCTGCGACTCATATTGTTCAATTGATAGGCATTATAGGATACCGTACCGAAAGCTCCTGTATTCATTGCCATTCCATTGTATAGATAATTGCCTAATTCAGCCCTGAAACTTGCTCCAAGAGTCCACTTCTTATAATTGAAAGAGGTACTGAAACCTAAAATCCAGTCTGGAGTACGTGAATGATATCTATATAAATCACTTGAGTTGATAACCCCATCATGATTCAAATCCGCATAAGCCCCCTCTATGGGTTTTCCATTTTTATCATAAAGTTGATGATAGACATAATACATATAAGGTTCATATCCCTCGGTCAATACCATCATCTGATAACTATCAATGCCATTACCAACTAAAATATTTGTAGCACTGGCACCCTTTACAAGAGACAGATTCGTTACTTTCATTTTCTGATAAGAGGCATTGAAGCTAACATCCCATGAATAGTCTTTTGCCTTTATAGGGGTAGCATTCAAAGACACCTCAAATCCATGACTATTTACGTTTCCTACATTTGTCGTTATTTGCTTATTGAAATTAGCACCAGCAGGTGACGGAACCGTTGCCAGTAAATCTTTTGTCCTACGAGTGTAATAGTCAAAACTACCTGTTATACGATCCTTCAAGAATCCGAAATCCACACCCACATTATAAGATGTTGTTGTCTCCCATTTTAAGTTTGACACATAAGCCTCAGGACGATATGTCCTATAATACGTATTTCCAAACTGATACTCTGCACCCTCCTGGCTTTGCGTATAAACCGGGATATAGCCATAATTACCAATGCCATCCTGCTGGCCGGTAACCCCATAACTAAGTCTTAGTTTTAAATTACTCAATATCGGATTATCTTTCAAGAAAGACTCCTGTGTGACTCTCCATCCTAATGCCAATGAAGGGAATGTTCCCCAACGATTTGCGGAAGAAAAACGACTGGACCCATCACGACGCATAGTCGCTGTGAGCAGATATTTAGAGTCGAACGAATAATTGATACGTCCATAATACGATAGCAGGGCATGGCGCTGGTCTGTAGCCGCAGTAGTACTCTGAGCTACACCAGACGTATTATACAACACGTATGCATCCTGCTTGTTCATCCATTTCTGGAAATCATATCCTGCTGTAATCTCTATGCTACTTTTAAGATCTTCCAAATACTTATTATATGTAAGGTAAGTTGTGAACAACTTATTGGTAAGTCTTTGCTTTCCGTAATTATAATCGGCTCCTCCGCTTGTGTAATAAGAAGCAGCATCGGCAGGGACATAATTAGAAGATTTGCCTTCTGCATAATCATAACCCAGTGTTGCATGAACTTTCAGATCCGGGAAGAAATGAAGTTTATAGTCGACATCAAAATTACCGATAACGCGTTTTACATTTCCTTTAGATGTTGTTTGTTTCAATAAACCCAACGGATTTCTTACAGCGTTTGTAACAGGCGTCCCCGTTGCATCAATTGCCTCAGTATATCCGCCAAAATCGTTGCTTCCCGAATAGACAGGAAGTGTCGGATTATATGTTGCGCCACCCCATATCGCATTTTGATCGGCAAAATGATTATTATTAACAGAACCTTTCAAGCTCAAGGTCAATTTAAGATCATTATTAAAGAAAGAAGGAGAAAGATTCGTATTTGCAGTATATCTTTCTGCATTATCTGTCTTCAAAATACCGTCCTGATTATAATATCCCAAGGAAACACGATACGGCATAAAATGAGCAGCCTTGCCAGAAATACTGAAGTTATTTTCCGTACCAAGAGCCTTTTGATATATTTTATTATTCCAGTTGGTATCAACATTTCCGAGCAATGCCTTCTGAGCATCCGAACCTTCAGTATTGATCACATTCAGAAACTCATTATAAGAGAGCATATCAGCTGTCTTTGTACGTACTTGGAGAGAGTTTGTTGTACTGAAATTGATCCTAGGCTTCCCCGCCGTCCCCTTCTTCGTTGTGATCAGGATGACACCATTTGATGCACGGGAGCCATAAATAGCTGTAGAAGAAGCATCTTTCAACACTGTCATGCTTGCAATATCATTTGGATTGATAAGACTAAGAAAATTGCCACTACCTGCAATAGAGCCGGATACTTCCAAGGGCACACCATCAATCACGATCAAGGGATCGTTACTGGCATTCAAAGAAGCCCCTCCTCGAATACGTATTGTACTTCCATCCGTAGGAGATCCTCCTCCATTTACAATCTCGACTCCACTAACCTTTCCATTTATCAACTGCTCAGGAGAATTGATCATACCACCATTAAAATCCTTACTGCTTACAGTGCTTACCGCCCCCGTCAAGTCACTTCGGCGCTGAGTTCCATAGCCAATGACAACGACATCATTAAGTTCCTTAGAATCGGGCACCATCTGAATGCTTATAATATGAGAGACAGGTATCGATACCATCATTGTTTTGTATCCGATATATGACACCTGGATTTCTTTTGCTATTGCTGGAACATTTAAAGAAAAATTACCATCAAGATCTGTTACAGCACCACTTTGTGAACCTTTCACGATAACAGTAACACCGATCATAGGTTGTTTGGTCTCATCCATAATCTTGCCGGTTACCTTAATCGGACCCGATTGTGCCTGAGCATACGAAACGCCGAAAAAAGATATCAGCAAAACTAAAAGACAAGTAAGTAATGCCTGATTAAAATTTAAGGTTTTACATTTCATAAAAGTTGTTTTTAGATTATTTATTTTAACTGATTACATTCCAAAGAAATACCATTCAGAAAATTCCAGTTCCATTCCACATCATTGGATGTTACTGCCGACACCTGTATAAATTCAAAATCAACAGGCGAAATCTGCTTTGAAGGAATCGTTGCATAAGTTTTCTTCATAAAACTGGGATAGGCATGCGGCAATAAGACAGTAGGTACCTGCTTTAAAGAGGTAACAGGAATCAACACTTTACCATGATTTGTACAAGTAACCAAGTCCGATTGCCATGTTATACCCCTATTATCAACCAACGATATTCTTAACGAGTCATCTTCAGATATCGACTTTCCACAGTCAATACATAAAGAGGTGTATTTTGAAGCCTCATCTGATGCGGCAGACAGGATATTGAGAATCGACTTTTTAAGATACCAGACCTTCTTTCCACTAACCTTTCCCAAGCCTTCACTTGTGTAGGTTTCTGCTACAGCATCCTTCCCAGTCAGCAAGTTAATGGGTGAGAATGAAGCCTGCAATGGTACACGATAATAAGCATCACTGGTATAATCCCAATCCAAAGGCATGCCATCCACTTTTCCAGGAGCCGTAAAGCAACCGTGTTTGGTAAAAACAGAAATGGTATATTTCAATTCATCTCCTCCTAACACATCTGCAGGTAACATCGTCTCATACGTAAAGGGCGTATCCTTAACGTGAGTCATCTTCCAATCAGGATTTTGCTGCTTCCAGAAGGAAACTCGATTCGTCATCACGACAACTGAATCTATCGGATATTTACTCACAACCTGCGCGGTTAATTTCAACGGTTTGTGAAGGTAAGCCATAACCGGAGCCTGGCTATAGATAGCAAAAGCAGGAACATTATCAGCAGGAGCTACATATTCGTCCAAACGCAAATGTCCTATTCTGGAATCCTTATTCAAATCGTTCAAAGACACGTTTTTCCTTGCCAGCAAGTAGACTCCCGGCCTAACAGCGAAAGAATTTCCTTTTGCAGCAGAGTAGCAGATACTGACTGTATCCCCCGGTTGAGAAGCAATTTTAGATATACTGAAATCTGCACCTAAATCAGGTAAAGAAATCCTTATATCTCTTGTATTCCCCTGTACAGCTGTCACTCGTTTTTTCAATGATGGTTTTTTAAAAGGATCATCCAATTGAAACACATCCGGCATCACTTCCAAACGCCAGATTCCTTTCTGGATACGGTCAAGAAAATAAGCGCCATTCCCGGCATAATTCACCACATCAGAACTACCACATCCCGCTACATGCTGCAAATCTTTAGCATTTACAGGATGCGCATTTGTATTGTTAGTGTATATGAAGTCCTTCTTCGTATTCAGTTCTGCGAGATTTTTAAGATAACTTACATGGAAATCACCAAAAAGGGTATCTTCAGGATATGTGCCATAAGTTTTCCCCAATGGCAACATCCCGACCTCTTTTGCCGCAATCAGCATTCCGATAGCCTTATTCGGCGTATAAGCCAAATTCAGATAATGAGTTTGATAATCTGTATTATAAGGAGCCTCATCAATAGGATCATAGGCAAAATGGGTGATCCACTGAAAACCTGCAGAGCGAAAAGAACGCACAGCAGAAGGAATCAGAAAAGAATACAGATTATCAGCTGCATCAAATTCATAGATGATCTTAGCTTTATTTCGAGCACTTTGCAACGTATCAAAAGGAATGACATAATCGTCTACCGCCGGCAGATAATTACCTTGCCGTTCATGTCCGGCAACTAAACCAACCGGATACCATTGAAAAGTAACCCCCTGAATAGAACTATCATAAAAGACTTTGTCTAACCAGGGATTCTGACTTACATTATAAAACAACGGTTTCTGAGTACCAGCCGTCCGCAACGTATCCACCATGCCTTTTATATAATCGGCAATTTCCTGCGGTGTTCCCGAATGGCACGGTTCATTATTGATTTCAAAACCCACAATCAGTGGATCTGAGGCATAGGTTCTACCCGTATACTTATTTACATGGTGCATCAAATCAGCCACGTAAACACGCTGCGCTTTTTGCGCCTCCGGATTTTCATGCACATTACATTTATCATATTGATACGAAAAACCATCTGTCAATCGGTTACGTTCAGGATAACCGTCTCCGAAATCTGTCTGAAGAGTCAATAAAGAATGGATGCCACGCTCACCAAGTTTGAAAATAAGATAATCCAGTAAATCAAGATGTTTATTTTCCAATAAGTTTCCACGAGCATCACTCAACTCTACATCCCATAAATGTATTCTATACGCATTGAATCCCAATCTTGCAAAATGGTACACATCCTGATCAATTTCCTTTTTAGGATCTATTCCCAGATATTCCATAACACGATAACCGTGGGCAAAAGGCAAAGTATAGTTTACTCCGAAAAATGCAGCCTTGTGTCCGTCTGGCGTACACAATAAACCTTTAGAGTTAACATAATAATTTTTACGAATTACCCGGTGGGAATGCTCCGCCGAAATGCTTGTCAGAGAAAAGGATATAAACAAAAGGATCAAGGTTAGTTGTTTCATTTGCATCATTTGATAGATTTTGAATGCAAAAATAACTAACACTCATAAAAGAAAAAAGAACAGATTGGACAATTAGAGACAAAAACAGGACATCGTCCTGATAAACGTCAGTCAGGCGAATCATATTGGCCTGATATTTAGTAATTAGCAGACACTGTTGTTTATTAGCACCTATGAATTGATTCAAAAAAAACCATTTTTGCAATTCAGGATCATTACAAATCATGTAACTATTGTCTGTTTTTTATCCATATATTGCTTTGGAGTAATATTAAATTCAGCCTGGAAACATTTCGAAAAATAAGAAGAATTGCTGAATCCAACCATATACATAACCTCTGACACTGTGAACTTCTTTTGTCCAAGCAACATAGCAGCCTTCTTCATTCTGATACTCTTGATATATTCAACGGGAGATTGACCTGTAAGCTGTTTTAATTTACGATATACTAATTTATTCCCCAATCCCAATTGCTCACAAAGAGAATTTACATTCAGGTTAAAATCACTTATATGATCTTCTATTAGTGTAGTGATCCGCAGTAAGAACTTTTCGTCATCAGAGACAGCATCCGTTTCTTTCGGTTGTATAATAGCCTTCATACGCTCTTTTGCCTCTTTTCGCCGATATGTTTCTACAAGTTGTTTAGCACGGAGCAACAGTATATTTGCATCAAAAGGTTTTAACAAGAACGCATCTATATTGATACGTATACTCTCCATTTCCGTAATTTTATCATCCTTTGCTGTAAGCATAATAATAGGTGTCACAGACGTCTTCACGTTTTTACGTAACAACTGGCACATTTCCATCCCGCTCATGACCGGCATAACGACATCCGTAATAATCAATGCAGGGTCATTTTTCAAACACATCTCAAGACCAGTCTTACCATCAAAGGCAGAAAGACAATGAAAATCGGAAGTCAGGGTATCAACAATAAAGTCCACAACATCTTTATTATCATCTACCACAACAACCAAAGGCTTTTCTCTTGCATCTTTCTTTATGTCTGAATCTTTTTCAGCATCATTCCTGACTTCATTTTGTTCAGTACCACATTTAACAGGAATTGTAAAAATGACTGTTGTACCTTTGTTTTCTTCTGAAGAGATTTCAAAATGTCCACCATGCAGTTCTGTATAAGCCCTAGCCACATACAATCCGATGCCAGTACCCTCTTTGTTCCCTTTTGTCTTAGACGACTGAAAAAAGCGTTGGCTCACATAAGGCAGATCTTTTGCCGGTATTCCGATACCACTGTCACTGATCTTCACCTCCACGTTTTGAACACTTACCTTGATAGAAGTCGATACAGTTCCACCGGAAGGAGTGTATTTCGAGGAATTACTAAAGATATTTGCCAATACAGACTCTATTTTCAGCACATCAACATTCATGAAACAATCCTCAACATTTGATTGGAATTCCGACTTCAGTCCTTTTTCTTTAAAAAGGCCATCTTTAAAATTATCATACACCTTTCTGGCAAGTTCTATAAAGTTGACACTTCCAAGCATCAGTGTTGAGTTGATATTATTCTCCACCCGATCAAAGTCTATCAGTTGGTGAATCATCTGGTTCAATTTCATCGCACTCCGTTGAATCAGTTCAAGTTGCTTTTTCGTCTCCCCATCATTTTTTTTAATCAGAAGGCGACTCACCGGAGCAATAATCATGCTCAAAGGAGCTTTGAAATCATGAGATATATTCGTAAAGAACTCCAATTTCTGTCGGCTTTGTTCCATGATACGCTCTTTATCTTTTCTTTCCAACTTAAGGCGGTTACGCATTCTGAAGAAATTAACAAACCATACCAAGAAGGCTATGAGAACAATTGCATAGATTCCTTTAGCCCACCATGACAGATACCATGGTGGCAGTATTCTGAATTTGACGACCAAAGAATTTGAAGGTTCTCCATTTACATTCAAACGACTGATTACCAACTTATAGTGCCCATAAGGTAAATTATTAAATGTAATCTTATTATTATCTGCAGGAAGGGAAATCCAAGTGTCATCCACGTTTTCGAGGCGATAAACAAAACGGTTTTTCTCTGTCTGGGAGTACGGCAAATCCGAGAATTCAAAAACCAGATGATTCTCATCCGCATTAAATTCCAGAGAATGAATAAATCTTAAACCCTCACCCCTTTGGCTAAACAACAGTTTATTATTCACAGACACCGCTACGAGTTGTATTGGATGTAAAGGCTTCCTCGTAAGAAAACGTTCCGGTGTTGTTTCTACCACCCCATCAATAGACCCCATATACAAGCGATTTAACTGACGGTTATAGTACAAGCAACTGAAGATCTTGCTTGTACTGCTAAGTCTCCTGCACTTCCTGCTCTTTTTGTCTACAATCCATATTCCATCGTCCGTTGTTACCCAAATCTCATTGTTAACCTCTGCCATGGCAACGGTCTCACAAGAAGACGAGTTATGAAATCTAAGCATCTCCGGCTTTGAGTCACCATCACCCAGATAGAGCACACCACCACGTAATCCCACCCATACATGACATTGACTGTCACTCAAGATATAAGAAGGATTATGTGCTCCTGTATATTTCTTCAGATTAACATTCTCCACCCGCATGGTCCTCATGTTGATACGTTGCAGACCACAATTATAGAGCAGAATCCACAAATGTCCCTTTGCATCAGGAGCGAGTTGGTTAACAAACATACCTGCAAGTCCATTTGACGTATCAAAGCTGTAGTCAGCTATACAATAGCTTTTACTAGCCTCTAATTTTTTCTTATTTACCACAAGGACACCACCCAGACATGTTGCCACCCATAATCTGCCAGACTTGTCTTCATACATATTATACGCCCAATTAGCATTACGAGAGCGGGTACGATCTTCCAGATCATAACGATGCCATTGTCCATTTATCCACCGATGCAGACCGCCGTCTGTGCATATCCATAAATGTCGGTTACGATCTTCATAAATCTGTCGTATTCTGTTATGAGTAAGAGGAGTTCTCTTATTCCCCACTCTGAACCATCGAGATGTCTGCGGTGAATTTAACGACGGTTTAGAACTGATCAAGCCATTAGAACCGCCAAGCCAGAGTGTACCTTGATAATCGCGAAGAATGGAATAAAAATGATTCCCTGCCCCAACACCTGTTATTTGAGAGATCGGAATAAAAGGGAGATCCTGCCTGCATGGCTCCATTGACACACCGTCATCAGTACCCAGCCATATATTTCCATTCTGGTCATGCAGAATGCTCCATATCACATCATTTGATATGGAAAAAGAATTACGTGAATCATGCAACACATGCATCTCTATTCGATTCCCTTTACAAACAAACAGTCCATTATCTGTCGTTACCAACAGTCTGTGTTCATCATCCAAAGACAGGGCTTTCATGGAATTATCCCCCAAGCCGGGAATTCGGTCTACCTTTCCTGTCAAAGGGAAATATCTGAATAAATTTCCTTCAGTACCTATCCATATACATTTCTGCCACTTGTCTTCCAACAGGGAATTCACGAAAACATTACATTTCTGTTCGCTTACAGGTAATGAGATTCTAACAAATCTTCTTTTATTCTTATCAAAATAACAAAGCCCATTATAAGTTCCTACATAAATACGATGATCTGATGCCTTGATGATCGAATAAATAATCTGATAGAGGAAGATTGGGATATCTTTTTCTATCAAATTTCTTAAGAGTATGTTTCTTCATATCATAAAGAAACAGGCCCTGCAATGAACCGATCCAGATGCAATTGCCATCACGGGCCATTGCTCTGATGTCTGAAGGAAACTTACATGGCAGAGACTCATACTTATCCGTGCGATAGTTATAAACCAACAAACCATTATCTGCTCCAAGATACAAACGGGAACCATCTATATCTAATCCACAGTAAATAAGTGTACTGGCATTTCTACCTTTATTATGGGCATAAACCGTATATCCATCATAACTATATAGTCCCTTATTAGTACCCAGCCATATCATTCCGCTTCGATCCTGCAGTATGCTTGCCACCATAGAAGCGCCTCCATTAAGCGGAACTTGCTTAAAATTTCGATATGTCTGAGCATTCATTACACCTGTAAAAAGGCATAACAACCCTGAAAAAGCCCATATTTTAACAAGAAGTTTATACATTCTGCATATTGTTTATTCCCTACATCTTATAACCTGTTTTAGTTTTTGTTTTTTCATGATTCTTGCCTCTTAAAGTTTCTGATCCCTTCTGGATCTTTCACGGCAAATATAGTAAGAATCTTTTGAATACGAAACTTCTCTGTTTCATATTTCATGCTTAAAGCCGGACAGTCCATACGGCTTTAAGCATAATAATACCTCAGGTACTTGAAAAGCAGACTCTTTTTGCATTGATTGTACTGGCAACCTTTCGTCTTTTATGTGCTTTTGATGCAAAATCCCTGTGGATTTTTGGTTGGTTCCCAATATAAACCGAAAAAAGATTTAGAATAATCAATTGTTATGTGACAATTTTTTATATCTTTGTTTGATTAAATATTAATCTAGTATAATAGAAAAATGATTGAATGCAGCCCAAGTTTAGAAGACGTAAAAGATTTCTGCAAAAATCTTGATGTAGTTTTGACCCCTGAAAGCAATAACCTTTTAATGTCAGCTTTTAAGAAATTTAAAGTAGATCGGAATGAACAGATACTGGAGCCTGGTCATGTTTGCCATTATATTTATTACGTCTTAAGTGGATGTGTCAGGGAATATTATTATAAAGGAGATAAGGATATCTCAAAATTTTTTGCATTTGAAGGCAATCGATCTTTTTTCGCAGAGAGTTTTATAAAGCAAAGCCGATCAAAAGTCGGCAGTATGGCCTTGGAACCGACTACCCTATTGGGGTTAAGTCATGATAAACTATTTGAATTATGTAAGTGCAACCAGGAAATAGAGTTTCTGTATAGAACATGCCTTGAGCGAGCATTGCTTACTGCACAAAAGAAGAGTTTCCTTTTCCAATTCGGTAATGCCTGTGAACGCTACAATAATTTATTAAAAGAAAAACCGGAAGTCATAAAACGCATTTCGTCTAATTATATATCGTCATATTTGAATGTGACTCCTGAAACTTTAAGCAGGATAAAAAGTAAAAGGTAAAGTTTTGCCATAAATATTCCATTGCTCTTTCATAATAAAAGGGTATAGTAGATCATTTTATTGATATTTGTCAATAAATAAATAAGAAAGGGATGAAATCTTATTTATTGACATATATCAATTTTTTTTATTTTAAAAAAGGATAACTTTGCAGGATATAAAGTTAAACTTAAAGGTAATATTGACGTTATGAATAAAATATCAAAATTTTCTGTATGTGCCTTAATCCTAGGAGGAATGTATGTTCCAAGGGCAAATGCGCAAAGCATAAAAGAGGAAACAACAAAGAAAAAGCCGAATATCATTTTTATATTGGCAGACGATATTGGATATGAAGCCTTCAACTGTGACGGTGGAACATCTTATCGAACACCTAATATTGACAATATGGCCGAGAAAGGAATGAGATTTACCCAAGCCTATTCTCAACCTTTGAGTGCACCGTCAAGGACTGAATTAATGACGGGAAAATATAATTTTCATAACTATGAAGGCTTTGGAATAATGAGCCCGAGTGAAGTCACTTTCGGTAATTTAATGAAAGATGCCGGCTACGTGACAGGTATATGCGGGAAATGGCAAATGTACGGAAACGCCATACAGCAGAAAATATCAGGCAGGGTTGGTTGTTTGCCCACCCAGGTAGGATTTGACCATTATTTTGTGTGGCATACTACATTCCCATATCAAAAGTTACCGTCTGCAGATTCCCTCACTCGTAATGTCGTACTTTCTGCATTATCTAAACAAAAAGAATCCAGATATAAAGATCCTGTCATTTTGAGTGATAAAGGGAAATTTACCTATTGGGGTAAATACGGACCCGATTTGTTCTTGAAATGGGCTGAAAATTTCATTGAACAAAACAAAAATGGTGACAAACCATTCTTTTTATATTATCCTATGGTACTGATGCATGATCCCTTTCAGGCAACACCGAATAGCGTAGATTATGACCATTCAACACCGAATGATAAGAGCAATAACAAATATTTCGGAGACATGATGAGTTATATGGATGCAATTGTCGGCCAGGTTATTCAAGAAGTTGAAAAGGCCGGAATAGCAGACAATACAATCATTTTCTTCACCGGAGATAATGGCACGAATGTTAAAATCGTATCAGAATGGGAAAAGCAACATATTAAAGGAGATAAGGGCTCTTCAAGAGAATGGGGTATTCATGTTCCCTTCATAGCTTATTGGAAAAATCACATAAAACCAGGGCAGGTTAATAATAATATGATAGATTTTACGGATGTGCTTCCTACTATCATGCAAGCAGCGAATTTTCAAATACCGGACAGTTTCCATTATGACGGCATGAGCTTTTATAATCAGTTGATGGATCATAAAAACGCTTCAAAAAGAGATTGGACATTCGGTTGGTATTATCCGAAGTGGGGTTGGGGGAAATTCAAGAATGCCATCTGGATTCAAGAACCAACACACACGTGGAAACTATATAAAACAGGTGAATTTTATAATTTAAAGAATGATATAGGTGAAAAGCATCCTATAACTGAAAACGAAATGTCTGGTGCCGAAAAGAAAGAAAAGGAGAAACTGTCAAAGGAAATGAACAAGGTTCTTCACTATTAGATAATGGATGTTTAGTATATCACATATTTGACTTTCCTATCCTTATATTTAGTATTTATGTAAAAATCAACACAATGAAATTTTTAAGAAATAGCGTAGAAGGAATGTTTTTGCTTTTCTTCTGCACTTTGCCAATCTTTGCCCAAAAGAAAAAAAATGTAGTAAAAAGGGATTCTTTATCAACCGTAATAGTAGGTAAAAGCGCATCTAATGTATTGTTGAATGCTTCAAGTGAAAGTGAGCCGCGTTTTATAAACATCGGGTTACCCAAAATGACTACAGGAACTGTAGTAGTGGAAGACGGTGTTCTGGCTACTTATGATAACTACGCATTGAAGACTACAGCTACATGGCGTCAAGACGGAAGCTATTTGAAGACCGGATCATGGGATATAGCCAATTCGGCTATTAAATTAGGCCAGATTGGTTATACGGTAGTTACAAATTCAAAAACGGTTTCACCTATATTTAAAGGTGTTATAAATTATAAGACCAATAGCTTCGGATTAATGAGCGACAATATTTTTATCAATGGTCCGATAAGAAACAATTGGTTCTACGCAGCTAACCTTTTTATGAATTTCAATCCTACCACGACTCATCCCAATTATACACGTTTCCTAGACAGGACAAAGTCTTTTAAGGCTATTATTACCAAAAAGTATGATAACGGAAAAGGTGAGATCAGCTTTAAATGGAAGTATATGAATTCACAATTTGAAAAACCTGAATATACTCCTTATATATATGAAGATGGGAAACAAGTAAAGAAATTGGATAATTTTAAAATCGGCGAAAACAACTATTTAGGGAGTACTGATAACTATTATTTTCAGGATGCCAGAACCGGGAGATATAAGAATATCAATTTAATGAATTATACCGGAACAACTACGCATACCTTTAATATAATGGGGCATAACAAGTTAATACATAATTTGGATTTGGATTATAATTTAAATTATCAATATGCAAGTGCGGGAAGCAGTGATTTTCAATATTTGAAGATAATGAACACCGATGATTTACCTGCTACGAAACGTTATATTTATGCCAACAAATCCAATCCGCAAATATATAGCGGACGATTACAAACCACAAACCTTTCTTTAGGTTCTCACATACCTATTAACACTTTCCAGTATAAAGTAGAATTGTCAAAGGTTGCAAAAAAACATAATTGGTTATTGGGTTATAATGGATCCTATTTTAATATTAACAGATTTGTGTATAGCTCAATTACGTATATGCAAGAGATAAATCCTGATCCACAGCATGTAATTCTACAAACTCTAAAGGATGGCGTTTGGACGAATGCCAAAGCTGATGAATACGGACAATACGGATATAATAAGTCTTTTCTCTATTATAACGGCAAAGAATATAAAAATGCCGTTTATGCAACTGATAAATGGAAAGTATCTCAGTCTCTTACATTAAATTTAGGTGCACGTCTTGAATTGCATCATTTAAACGGTGATTATCTTCCATCCGAAGCAAGAGAAGATAACTGGGCTTCAAGAAAAGGAACAAAGATTGACAAGCACTACTTTAATAAAGATTTCACCCTGTCATTAATCTATAGGATCATGAAGAACTTCGGCGTGACAGCGAGTGCTTATTATATCGAGTCTAGCAATGGTTTGAATGCATATAGAGGAAGTAATGCCCCTGATGATAAGGTGAATAAAGTCCCTTACTATTCAGGAGGAATATATTATAACTCAAAGTATGTGAGTCTCATTTCACAAATAACTCATATCAGTCGTTCCAATCTGTTTGGTTCTGGAAGTTTCAGTAATTCAAGCGGTGATACATCCAAGCAAACTCTAATTTATAGTGTTAGTACGTTAGGATGGACGACGGATGCAATATTAAAGCCATTCAAGGGGTTCAAAATGCATTTGTTGACTTACTCTTCAAAATCCCAAATATCATGATTTTAATTTTGATGTATTCGGGCAACATTATGATTATGACAATATCCAAGTTCGTACGACCTCCAAAACTTTGGCTGAAATAGAGCCTACGTATAATTTCGGGAAGTTCAGCATCTGGGCAAGTGCTCGTTATTTCAGCAAACAACCTGCATCTTATCCAGCTTCATTATGGTTTCCGTCAAGGTGGGAGACCTTTGCCGGTCTTAATTATCAATGTACTCCAAAGGTTAAATTCAGTTTAAGCGCAGTTAACCTATTGAACCAGTCAGGTGCACAAGGTTATATCTCAGGTAGTAATATTATTCTTGACGGGTCTTCTTATGATGGTAAGCCGATAGCCG
This sequence comes from uncultured Prevotellaceae bacterium, assembly GCA_963769405.1. GTDB lineage: Bacteria > Bacteroidota > Bacteroidia > Bacteroidales > Bacteroidaceae > Prevotella. The sequence goes on from CAVYLQ010000010.1 coordinate 62,521, forward strand.
GAACATATATTCGTCCGTTTACAATCGAAGTTAATACGCAGATTAAATTCTGAGGAGTTTTATTTTTCAATCACAAATATAATATATAGAAATATGAGATTTTTTAAAGAACTTGACGGTTGGCAAAAGACCGCATTGTTGTTTCCGTTGCTTGTAGGAAACGGCAGTTTGAATTCTTCAGCACAGGAAATACGAAAGAATTCGGATAATCAGGGCAAAAAGAAATATAATGTAGTATTTATTATTTCCGATGATTTAAATTGTGATCTGGGTAGTTTTGATGATCCTATCGTCAAAACTCCGAATCTGGATAAGATAAGGCAAAATGGCGTAAGATTCTTCAACGATTACTGTCAATATCCTTTATCTGGTCCAACCCGTGCTTCTTTTTTAACCGGGTATTCTCCTGACAAAACCAAAGTATATGATTTGTCTACGAATTTCAGAAAAGCGTTGCCCAGTGCTGTCACTCTTCCTGAATTATTCAAGAATAATGGCTATTATACAGCCCGAATAGGAAAGGTTTTTCATGCCGGGGTGCCCGGTGATATCGGTCAGGACGGAATGGACGACCCACAATCATGGAACATCAGATATAATCCAATAGGTATAGATAAAACCGAAGAGGATAAGGTACATGTCTGTACCCCACAACTGATGGTTAAGGGAAGAATAGGTGCGACACTTGCATATAGATGTGTCAATGGTCCAGATAACCTGCATACGGATGCGATCGGAGCAAACATAGCCTGTTATTTAATTCACAGGCATAAGGATAAACCATTTTTCATTGCAATGGGCTTTTACCGCCCCCATACACCGTTTGTGGCTCCAAAAAAATACTTCGATATGTACCCATTAAGTGAAATTAAACTTCCGTATGTACCAACCGATGACTGGAAGAATAAACCTATATGTGCCAGATGGTCTGATCCTTTAAACTGGGGAGTACCTACCGATACCTTGCGTCAATGCAAGCGTGCTTATTATGCCTGTATATCATTTATGGATGCACAGATAGGAAAAATAGTTAATGAACTAAAGAAAGACGGCCTGGCTGATAATACCATTATTGTATTTTGCGGTGATAACGGTTATTGCCTGGGGCAACACGGACAATGGGAGAAACAGATGTTGTTTGAACATTCGGCCAGAGTGCCATTGATTATTTCAGTACCGGGTATAACGAAGACCAAAGGTAGTTATAATCATCCTGTTGAAATGTTGGACATTTATCCTACAATAGCCAATCTATGTAATTTAAAAAATATTCCTTCTGATTTGGACGGTAAAGACTTAGCACCTTTATTAAAAGACACTTCATGCCCGTGGAATGAGGACGCATTTACAGAAACAGCTCGTGTTCCAAATAAACTAAGACCCTACATAAAAGGTAAATTTATGGGACGTAGTGTTCGTACTACCCGTTACCGCTATACAGAATGGGATGAGGGCAAAGAAGGAGGAGAACTTTATGATTACGAAAAGGATCCTAATGAATACCATAATTTGTATAACAACAAGAAATATGCGAAGATCCAAGAAGCTTTAGCAAAGATATTACATCAGCATTATAAGTACAAAGCTTCTTTTAATTAATAATTATGGTTGATTAAGGTACTGATATTCAATACTTATTTAAAAATATAGTCTTATGAACTTTAATAAAGGTATAGTTTTTGGAATAGCTTCTTTAGTTACCGTCACGGCAGGAGCAAAAATAAAAAATGAAGTAAAACAAGAAAAGGATAATCCTCAAAAGCCTAATATTCTTTATATTATGAGTGATGATCACTCCTATAATGCTATTAGTGCTTATGGCAGTGCCGTTTCAAGATTAGCCCCAACTCCAAATATTGATTGGATAGCCAATCACGGAATGATCTTTGAACGGGCTTTTGTAGAAAATTCCTTGTCCACCCCAAGTCGTGCCTGCACAATGACCGGTCTTTATAGTAACCAGAACGGTCAGAAGCAATTGTGGGAAGGCATAGATTCAACTAAAGTCTTCTTCACACAACTCTTGCAAAATGCAGGATACCAAACTGCAATAGTCGGCAAGTGGCACATGAGATGTGCACCAAAAGGGTTTACTTATTATCATATTCTTGACGGACAGGGCGAATATTACAATCCTGAATTCAAGGGAACCGATACAAATGAAAAATTTGAAAAGGAGACAGGTTATGTTACCGATCTAGTTATAGAACATGCAATTGAGTTTTTGAATAGCAGGGATCGAAATAAACCATTTTGTTTGATGGTCCATTTCAAAGCCCCTCATCGTAATCAGATGCCTAATTTAAGGTATTTGGGAATGTATGATAATGTTACTTTCCCACTTCCTTCAACATTTTACGATGATTACAAAACGAGATGTTCAGCTGCTCATACACAAAAGATGTCTATATCCAAGAATATGGAATTGATGCAGGATCTGAAAATAGAACAATTGAAAGATTCGCTGACTTCGCCTTATGACAAATATTCGTATAATTGTTTGATGTCAGGTTTAGATAGAATGACCCCTGCGCAACGTGCCGTATGGGAAAACTATTATACGCCACGAAGTGAGAAATTCCTTTCTGAACATTTGAAGGGAGATGCTTTGTATAGATGGAAATATGAAAATTTCCTTCGTGATTATTTAAGTTGCGTAAAGGGAATAGATAACGGAGTAGGAGAACTGATCGATTATCTAAAAAAGCATGGATTGCTTAAGAATACGCTTATTGTATACACTTCGGATCAAGGGTTTTATATAGGAGAACATAATTGGTTTGATAAACGTTTTATGTACGAAGAGTCGTTTAGGACTCCTTTGATTATGTCTTACCCGGGTCATATTAAACCGGGAACGAAGTGCTATTCATTAGTTCAAAATATAGATTACGCTCCTACTTTCCTCAAATTGGCAGGATTGAATAAAACAAAAGAAATGCCGGGACTTCCTCTTGAACCTCTGTTTAAAGGCAAAGAACCGGCAGATTGGAGAAAAAGTGTATACTATCATTATTATGATTATCCTACCTATCACATGGTGCGCAAGCATGACGGCGTAAGAACAAGCAGGTATAAATTAATTCATTTTTATGGCAAGGGTGGTATGAGAGGTGCTACCACAAAATATCAAATCACTCCTGGTACTCTGGAATATAAAATGCTTCATTTGCTTGACGGTATAGGTTATATTAGCCATAATGATCCGGATATAAATGCTTACGAACTGTATGATCTGAAGAAAGATCCCCATGAATTGAATAATGTATACGGGAAACCCGGATATGATAAGATAACCGGTAAGTTAATGAGTCTGCTTAAAGATTATAGACGCAAACTGAATATTACAGAATATTGATTAATGGCTCTTTAAAAGTTAATCAAGAAAGAATTTATATTGTCAAAACAAGAGACTGTGCCAATTGCTGTTTGGCAGTTGACATTGTTTCTGTTTTTTTGTAATAATCCTATGAAGAAACTGTCAGGTAATATTAAAACTGTTTTTGAAAAAACATTTTTAATCATAGCGTTATGTTGTTTTTCCATAGTGGGAGAATCTTCTAATCGCTATATGGTGAGATATAAACGGTTGAAAGACGGAACGTCAATAATAATGCTAAGTGATGAAAAAGATGGCATTGAAGCATGTGTAGTTCCTTCGAAGGGCGGAGAATTGTCAAGCTTAAGGATATTTTTCCATAATCAATGGCATGAATTGTTGTATCGTGCCCTTGACTATGGTAACATTAAAGGTTGGCGGGGGAAGGCTCCTTTATTATGGCCGGCTGTCGGGCGCAATTATGCCTCAAATACGGATGAAAAGAATAATAAATTGTCCTATTTATATCACAATAAATATTATGAGATTCCGATTCATGGTTTTGCCCGATTTTGCACATGGCATGTTGTAAGAATATTTGCCAACCATAAAAAATCCGAAGTTGTTCTTTCAATGGATGATAGTCAAGCATCCCGAAAAATGTATCCTTTCAAATTTAGAGTCTATGTAGTTCATCGCATAACTAATGGACATTATGAAGCTGCTTATCGCATAATTGCGAATAAGAGCAACAAGGAAAACATGTTTTTTTCTATAGGGAACCATATTACTTTTAATGTTCCGTTAATCAAGAATTCCCTACTTGATCGTTGTTATTTTGAAACTCCGTTGACCGTTCAATATGTTCAAGATGATAAAGGTATTCCTACAAGCAAGACACAACCGTGTAATTTTATGCCGAAAGTTCCGATAACTGATTTCAAAGCCCATAAATCTGTTTCTCTCGGAGGATCTCTTAAGAAAAATCCATGGGTAAAATTATCTGATCCTTCAGGACTTTCAATCACACTGTACCAACATGCGCAATCTCTACCGGAACTACCGTTTGTTCGGTTTAACATCTGGGGAGATGTTGCCGCCGGATATTTTAGTATGGAACCTTGGGTAGGTCTGCAGAATTCATTTAATTTGCATAAGGGACTCATATACTTGCGTCCGGGACAAGCATGGAAATGGAATCTGAGGATAGATATAAATTAAAAATGGAGTTATTGATGAATGTCAATCAATATATTTATCAATAGTATAACTTTGCATTTATGAATCTATAATTGGAATTCAGAAAAAATTAAATTTAATGAAAACAAATACTTTAAACTTTGCAATGATAGGCACCCTTTTCCTTCTTCAAGGAGGTAAGGTCTTTGCTCATAATACACAACATCCGAATATTATTTGGATCACATGTGAAGATATATGCCCGTATCTCGGATGTTACGGCTGCAATGAAGTAAAAACTCCTAACATTGATAAATTTGCCAAAGAAGGCATGCTATTTCAAAATGCTTATACCATTTCAGGAGTAAGTGCCCCAAGCAGATCCTCTCTGATTACGGGGATGTATCCGATGTCTATCGGAACTCAGCACATGCGTACTACGATACTGGATCCTAAGAACCGGATAAAGGGACTGCCTAACTATTCTGCCGTGATTCCTTCGTATGTCAAATGTTTTCCTGAATATTTGCGTATGAACGGTTATTATACTACGAATAATTTGAAACAGGATTACCAATTTACACCACCGGTTACTGCGTGGGACGAAAGCAGTCCGGCCGCTTCTTATAAGAATGATGTAAAAGGTAAGCCTTTCTTTAGCGTATATAATCTTTTTGTTACCCATGAGTCTCAACTGATGACCCAGAAGCGGCCGTTAACCGTAGATCCAAAAACGGTAACCGTTCCTCCCTATTACAAGGATACCCCTACTGTACGCCATGATATAGCACGCATGCTTAGTAATGTCGAAGTGATGGATCATAATTTCGGGGAAATCATAAAACAATTGAAGAAAGATGGTGTATATGATAATTCATATATATTTTTCTATGCGGATAACGGTGGTACTTTGCCTTGGATGAAACGTGAAGTACTGGAGAGAGGTACGCATATTCCATTGATTATAAAATTTCCTAAGGGAGCGCATGCAGGTACAGTAGATTCGGATATGATAAGCGAAATAGATTTCCCCCCAACCGTTCTGTCATTGGCACATGTAAAAATACCTAAATATTATCAGGGGCAAGCCTTTTTAGGCACACAGGCATCCAAGACCAAACGCAAATATGTTTTTGCTGCAAAAGACAGAATGGATAACCAGTATGATCGTTCACGCAGCGTTCGTGACGAGCAATTCAGATACATTTATAATTATGATATACAGATTCCTTCTTATCAGAAGTTAAGATATCGATTGGGTATACCAATGATGAAAGAAATGCTGATATTGCATTATGAAGGCAAACTTGATTCCGTTCAGGATGCATGGTTTAAGGTTCCCAAGCCGAGAGAGGAATTGTATGACGAGAAGGATGACATTTATGAGATTCATAATCTTGCCAATGACCCCAAATACCATGACAAACTTGTTGAACTTCGTCAGGCTTTCCGTAAATGGACTGGAGAAGTAGGAGACATGTCTTATGTTCCTGAGAAAGAAATGGTAGAGAATTGGTGGGGAGACAAGGATAAGGCGCCTTCTACCGCAACACCTATTATAACGAAAGTAAGAAATGGGGTTAAAATATCTTGTTCTACTGAAGGAGCATCAATCGGTTACCGTATATTGAAGCGTGGTGAAAGAGACGAGATGATCCAACGTAAAATATGGAGCAGGGATATGTTGTATGCCAATGGAGTAAAGGGCAAGCAAGATGGCAATATCATAAAAGTTTCTCCTCCGTATGCCGTTTACCGGGGGGGAAACGTTAAGCTGAAAAAAGGTGAAACTTTAATTGTTGATGCAATGCGAATAGGTTATTCACCAGCTATCACGAAATATAGTTATAAGTAAATCTGGTATATCCTAAATAAAAGAATATGTCACAACCATTCGGCTCGGGTAAACAATCTAACATTCACACCGTTTACAAAGCTTATTTATATGAATGAAGTAAGAACAGAGTATAATGGTATCTCTTATGGGTGTACTATTTTTATTTTTTCATGATTCTTGTCCCTTAAAGTTTCTGATCCCTTCTGGATCTTTCACGGCAAATATAGTAAGAATCTTTTGAATACGAAACTTCTCTGTTTCATATTTCATGCTTAAAGCCGGACAGTCCATACGGCTTTAAGCATAATTCATTTGCACTGACCATCGTTTCTTACCCGTAAAGCTATAGCATTTTTTATAACTTTACCAGTTAAGAATCAACTTCTCTGGATCAACTTTTTCAAAGGTAAGACACTTATGAATATTTTGTTAATTAGTATCCTTATTTTAAGTAAGAGACTTATTTATGAAAAAATACAAGCATAAAAATTTGAATATGTAATGAAAAAGGGGTAATTTTGCAACCTTTAAGTGGATCTTACCAGATTATGATAAAGAAATATTCTTTTCTCTGACAATAAAGACCATTATAAGAAAAATATGTTTTTATAACCAATAACAAAATTACTTTTCAAAAATGGAAAAAAACAAAAGGATTAAGTTGTTATTTGTAGCAGCTGTTACAATTGTAATGATGTCATCTTGTGCCACTATTGTTTCCGGTGGGAGTCCAAAGATCTTCATTGAAGGTGGAAATAAAGAACCCGTTACCATTGTTACAGAAAAAGAAATCTATCAAAATGTACAACTTCCTTATATGGTGAGAGTAAAGCGTCATCAACTTGATGGGCAGAGAATACAGATAAAGTCTGACAAATGTGACTACCAGGATATCATATTAGAAAAAAAGACTAATAACTGGGCATTCGGTAATATTCTCTTTGGCGGCCTAGTAGGATGGGGAGTTGACTTGTTGACAAACTGTGTCAGTGAGCCAGAACAAACTCACTTCTATATTGAGAAAAATAATACGAAGTAAGAGTAATTTATCTATTTCCAGATTAGAAAGAATACTCATAAGAAAAGAGAAGAGCGTTTCTGAAGTGAAACACTCTCCTCTTTTTTCTTTGTCGAATTCTCTTTCCCAGAAACAACTTTCCAATATGAGATTCAATGACAGTTCGGTCATCTGAGATAAAGTCAGCCAATATACATCATTTTATCCCGTTACACCTTATATTCAATGATAGAGGACCACTAAAGCATAACGATGAGAACCCAGCCAAATCGTATTCAGAGGCATAAATTGCTTCCTAAAATGTCCATTCATCAAATCCAATTCCTTAACCAGATATAAGGATTAATACAAGATGAAATATTCCAGGACATAAAAACAGGCAGATTATTATAATGGTACATCTGGGATAGTAAATCTATCCAATTGATCAGAAGATAAAAGTAAATGCAATTTTTGCATAACTCGTAAAAATAGTTTATCTTTGCATGCACGATGACGGTTCCATAGTTCAATGGATAGAACGTAGGTTTCCTAAACCTTTGATCCGGGTTCGATTCCCGGTGGAACTACTAAGATCGTCGTTCTACAAATGAAAGACAACAAGATTCAACCTTACTAATTTTTCTTGCCTATGCTTGGAGCTATTATAGGAGATATTGTAGGTTCACAATTTGAAGACTCTAAAGCACCTGCACCGGAAGCCGGATTTCAATTATTTATTAGAAATTGCGGCTATACGGATGATACAATCACTACTGTCGCTATTGCAGATGCTATAATGAACCATAAATCTTACAGAGACAGTTTGCTTTACTGGTGTCGGAGATACCCACATCCATTCGGTGCTTACGGAGGAAGGTTCCAAGACTGGTTAGAATCCGTTCAACCTCAACCTTACGGATCATACGGCAATGGCTCTGCTATGAGGGTAAGCCCTGTAGGATGGTTATTCAATGATTACCATACCGTTTTGGATGAAGCCAAAAAGAGTGCAGAATGTAGTCACAATTCTGAAGAAGGCATTAAAGGAGCACAATGCGTCGCTACTTTAATATATTGGCTCCGTACCTGTCGTATCCGAAGGGATCAGATAGAAAATGCTGTGAAAAAAAAATTTGGTTATAATATTCCACCACTGAAAGATATTAATCGTATTGGTAGTACAGGACATATCGATACAACATGCAGTGAAACCGTCCCATGGGCTATCAGGTGTTTTCTGGAGAGTGAAGATTTCGAGGATGCTATCCGAATCGCGATCATGACTGACGGCGATACAGACACAAAAGCTAATATTACAGGGGCCATTGCTGAAGCCTACTATCAAGTACCTGAAGGTTTAGCTGAAAAGGCTTTTTCGTATTTGCCAAAAGATATGCTGGGTATTGTTGAACAATTTTGTACGATCATTCAGAACTTTGTGGTATAAATCAAGCATAATAGAAAAAACAGATCTATAATTCTTTGTAAAAACAAAGAAGAAGTCTGAATCATGCTTGAATCAGAATCAAGCGATAATTTAGTATTAAAATAAAAAGAATCAGCCCTTATTCTTTTTTAGAAATAAGGGCTGATTCATAAACTAACAATCTTATATTCTATGCCTTGTAATCTACAGGAGCGGCTGCAGCTATAGCTTCTGTCTCTTCCTGTGCCTCCTTATTGCGAAGATTTCTTCCCATAACAAGATAAGCTACAGGAGATGCTATAAAGATAGAAGACAGAGTACCGAACACAACACCGAGAATCATTGCGAACGAGAATGAGCGGATGCTTTCTCCACCGAAGAAGAAGATACAAAGTAATACGATCAATGTGGCCAAAGAGGTATTCACGGTACGAGCCAGGGTCTCATTGATGGAATCATTGAATAATCCCTGCAGGTCTTTCCTGGCCTGTTGCTGATGCAAACGAAGATTCTCACGGATACGATCAAAGACGACCACCTTATCGTTAATAGAATAACCGATTACCGTCAATATAGCCCCAATGAATGTCTGGTCAACCTCAAGAGAGAACGGAAGAACACCCCAGAATAAAGAATATATACCGATGACAAGGAGAGCATCACAGGTTAGGGCAACGATAGAACCTAAAGAGAAGGCAACGTTGCGGAAGCGAATCAATATATAGAGGAAAATAGCGACCAACGCTAATATGACGCTGATAACAGCACCATTAGTAATATTCTTTGCCGCAGAAGGACCAACCTTCTGACTACTGATAACGCTACCGCCTTCACGGATATCAGGATTCTTAAATTTTGCCAAGCTCTGCTGAGTGATCATGTCAGCCTTCTTCAAACCTTTATAGAGAACGCTCTCCGCCTGACTGTCAATAGTAGGATCATTACTTTCAATCTCCCAGTTGGTAGATATGCGGATCGTCTTATGGTCCGTACCCAAGGCAATAGCAGTAGTGGTAGCCTTCGTTCCATCCTTGTTAACAAATGCATTACCAAGCACATCACGAACCTGTTCCGGTTCTACCGGTTTCTCAAAAGTAACGACATAATTTCTACCTCCAGTAAAATCAATACTGCGGCTCATGCCACGAACAGCAAAACTCACAGCACAAATCACAATAGCAGCACCCCAGATAAAGCGTGTCTTCTTGAAAGCTGCCATAAAATGATAGTGCGTATTCTGCATCAAGTTCTTTGAGATAGCCGTATAGAATTTCTGATTCTGCCAGCGGTCATGCTTCATCTGATGCTCATAGGTCAGACGGGTAAGGAATACAGAAGTAAAGAACGAACAGATCAAACCGATAATCCAAGTGGTAGCAAAACCACGAATAGGACCTGTACCGACAACCAGTAAGATAACACCCGTAATCAATGAAGTCACATTACTATCGAAAATAGCAGAAAAAGCAGCTTTATATCCCAGTTCAATAGATTGTTTAATACCCTTACCAAGACGCATCTCTTCCCTGACACGTTCATAAATCAGCACATTAGCATCAACTGCAGTACCTAAGGTCAGCACAATACCCGCTATACCAGGCATGGTCAAAGCCGACTGGAAAGAGGCAAGTACACCTAACGTAAAGAACAAGTTGATAATCAAGGCGCCATTAGCAATCATACCAGGAATCACATCATACATCATGCACATAAAAATCATCAACACCACGAAGGCAATAATGAAAGAAATAAAACCCTGATGGATAGACTGAGCTCCAAGAGAAGGCCCGATAATCTCTTCCTGTACGATATGAGCAGGGGCAGGCATACGTCCAGATTTCAGTGTATTGGCCAAATCCTTCGTTTCCTCAATGGTGAAGTTTCCACTAATCTGAGAGCTTCCACCATCAATTTCCTGATTTACACGAGGAGCAGAATATACTGAACCATCCAATACGATAGCAATAGCTTTACCGATATTGGCCTTAGTCATCTGAGCCCACTCACGAGCACCTTCAGAATTCATGGTCATGCTCACAACAGGTTTACTGAACTGGTCAAACTCATCCTTAGCATCCGTGATGACATCGCCCTGTAAAGGAGCCTGGCCATTAGGAGTAGTAATCTTTAAAGCATATAGTTCAAACACATTTTTTGCATTAACTCCTTCAGCCGGTTTAGCTCCCCAAAGCAATTTCAGGTCACTCGGTAAGACTTGCTTAGCCTGAGCAGAATAGATAATGCGGTTGACAGCAGCAGTATCACGTATGTTGGCATATCCAACCAAAGCAAGAGATTGAGCTCCTGTCAACTGCAGACGTGCGAGCAAAGGATGATGCTTGATAGCTGCAATTGTAGCTGCTGACTGAGAAATCTGATTCTGATTATTAGCACTCTTCAATTTGAACATTGGCTTAGCCATCTTAGCCATCTGCTTTTTAGCCACTTTCTTCTGCTTCTGAGCAGTAGAGTCCTTTTCAGAAACCATACGCTGATCCAACTGTTGCAGATAAGGAGCAATCTCCTCCGCATTATAGGTATCCCAGAATTCCAGGTTAGCACTTCCCTGAAGGAGTTTACGCATGCGTTCCGGATCACGAATACCAGGCATCTCAACCATGATACGGCCTTCCTGTCCTTGAAGTCTCTGAATATTAGGCTGGACTACGCCAAACTTATCAATACGGGTACGAACAACATTAAAGGAGTTATCGATAGCTGCCTGTACATTTGTGCGAAGCACCTTCTCCACCTCACTATCTGAACTCTGCGGGTTTACTTTTCCCTGCAACTCCTGCGTAGCAAAAATCTCAGCCAGTTTATGTCCCGGTGCATTCTTATGATAAGCATTGATGAATAGAGATATAAAATCACTCTGACCTTTTTCTTCTTCTGCCTTTGCTTCTGCTAAAGACTTAGTGAAAGCTGGATCTGCCTTATGATCAGCCAGCATCTCTACAACGTCAGGAACAGAGATCTCTAAGACAACATTCATACCACCTTTCAAGTCCAGACCAAGACCAATCTGTGTCTCCATGCAGTTCTTATAAGAATAAACGCCCAGATACTTCACGGAGTCCTTATAATCCTGCGCGGCAATAGGGTCTTTAATCTTCGCTGCTTGATAGTCATAATAGCTCGTGGCTACAGAAAACGACAGGTAGAAGATACTTGCAAGCGTCAGTAAAACGGCTATACAAATTACTAATCCTTTGTTATGCATTTTTAGTTATATTATTAATTTATTGTTTTTCTTATGGACTGATGGGCATCACTCCATTCAAGCATGGACACAATACCAGTCAGATGTGCAAAAGTACGTATTTTTTAGCATTTATAAAAATTTAAAGGACTTTATTATTCTTTTTTTAGTGTTTCAACGCCTTTAACCTATGATTTTTATCTATGGTTCATTGAGGACTAAGCCAGCAATAAATAGGATAATGATCCGATTCTTTTATTTTCCGGTCTACCTTCGCTCTATATGGCCGCCAATCTGTGGAGCAAAGGATATGATCAATTCTAAAAAGCATACCGCTTCTGTGATAGCTCCAGCCCGGTCCGTTTCCTGTAGTAACATAACAATCTGTTAGCCCTTTTGACATCCGATAAAGAGAATAAGATATGGGATTATCATTAAAATCACCACAGACAATAACAGAACGTCCCTTCCTATGCGTAGAAATGTAATCAGCCACCGAATCCACCTGAGGAGCCCGGGTCGCCGCAGCTAAAGATAACTTATCAATTAAACGATCTGACTTTTGCTGACCGCCATCGGCAACAATTCCACCTTTAACCAAACTCTTAAAATCAGCCTTATCCTCTGGATCCAATTTATTTGATTCCAAATGATTATTCACGACAAGTACTTCCTTGCCATAAATATGTAAGACACAGGTAATACTAATATTACCTTTTGAAGTATATGGAATAATCTTCTTATGGCTCATCGGAAACTTACTGTATATAGCTACAACATCTCCAAAACGCATTTTCTCTTCATGATAGGAATAGGGATAAATCCGACGGAAAATACTATCCGCAGAATCACGATCCAGACCACCTGCTTCCTGCAAGCAAACCAGATCTGCGCCGGACATTGCTATATAATGAATAACAGGATTTGTCGAAGCCTTATCGTTTCTCGGAGGGAAAAGCCCATATTGCTCAACATTATAAGACAACACTTTAATGGCCCTTTCAGGTACCTTCTGAGACAAATTAAATGGAGAATAACGACGGACAGGGCCATAGCATAACAAAAAACCGATAACAGGAATAATGGCTCCTCGGACCCGAAAGGTCAACCAAAAGAAAAGAAACAGCAAGTTCAGAAAGAAAAAGATAGAGAAAGCCATACCCATACACGCCAGTAAAGGATGTATAACAGGATCAATCCGACCGGAATAACCCGTCAGAATCATCATCAAAATCGTTGCTACATTAGCACCAGCAATGATTTGAAGCATAATTTTCTTCAACTTGCCCGCCATCACATTGATCTAAGAATCCCCTAACAACCCTTTACGGATCACAAAAACTAACTTACTTGTGATCACTCTCATCAAACAATTCCTGTTTCTCTTTTGCCGTCAGACTGTCATAGCCACTTTTCCTGATCTTATCCAGGATACGGTCTATCTCTTCTTGATGGGCCTTCTTACGAGCATTATAGTTCCAGTCCTGATTTTCTTCAGAAGGTGCAGAAGATTCTGATTTCTTATGCTTCTTCCAATTAAAGCCAAACTTACCTTTTCTAGTATCCTTTTCCCGGCGATTATTTCCAAAAGGTCCGTTATCTGTTGAGAAATCACCTCTATCACCAGAATGTTTTTTCCCCCCAAAAACATTCCTCATTCTATCAAACGCTGCCTCACCGCTTGACATTCCATAACTCTGTCCAGGATGTTTATTCCAATAGCGAATCAGCAGGAATCCAAAAAGCATACCTCCCAAATGCGCAAAATGAGCCACCTGGTCTCCTGGAGTAGCCAAAGCAGAAAACAACTCAATAGCTGCATAACCTAATACGAACCACTTAGCCTTAATCGGTATAGGGAAAGGAAAAATAAAGATTTTCTCATTCGGCAGCAACATGCCAAAAGCCAGCAGGACAGCATAAATCGCGCCAGAAGCCCCCACAGTCGTCATCACATTAAACGCGCTCGGACTTACCATGCCAAAGGTGTAACCCATTGAATGTAACTGAATGGAAATGGAAATATATTGTGCCAATTCCTGGCATAAACCTGCACCAACACCACACGCCAGATAATAAAAAAGGAATTTCTTTGGTCCCCAGATATTCTCTACGACACACCCAAACATCCAAAGTGCAAACATATTAAAGAAAATATGTTCCAAATTGGCATGCATAAACATATAAGTAATCAGTTGGTAAACATGAAAATCTGATGCCTTGAAGAAATGAAGGCCAAAGATATTATTCAGAATTAAATTACCACTAGGATCATGACCATATAACACACAGGCCAGGAAGGCCAGTGTATTCACAATCAGCAAATCTCTTGTAACTCTCGGTGTATGGAACATAAATAATCCTCTTATTGATATTACAAGCGCAAAATTACGAAAAATATCCATTAAAACGCCTTCAAAGGAACTGTTTTAGGGCTTTTTTTCTTAAATTGAGCACTTTTTTATCTTTTTTGTTTGAGATATCAAATCTCTTTCCTATATTTGTCGATGGATTAGAATAAATCATTATTTATTAATTAATTAAATATATTTTGATCATGAATAAGACTGAATTAATTGACAAAATTGCAGCTAAATCAGGTTTGAGTAAATCTGATTCAAAGAAAGCGCTTGACGCTAGTATTGAAGTATTGAAAGAAGCACTTGGAGCAGGTGACAAAATCCAACTCGTAGGGTTCGGCACATTCAGTGTGAACAAGCGCCCTGCACGTCAAGGTATTAACCCGGCTACGAAGCAAAAGATTAAGATTGCTGCCAAGAAAGTAGTAAAATTCAAAACCGGCACAGAATTGGCCAATGTAGTCAACAAATAAATATTTCAAAAAAAGGGCGTTTCAATTGAACCGTACCTTTTTTTGTTAAAGGGAGTTTATATGATCAAAAACATACCTCCACAATGAGTTGTCATTATAGAGGGACATTTTTGACTTTTATTTCAATTTTCTCATCTTATTATTAGAGAGACCTTTATCAAGGTTGCTTCCCGATATAAGCCAGAATACCTCCGTCCACATAGAGCACATGACCATTTACGAAATCGGAAGCATCCGAAGCCAGAAACACAGCAGGGCCCATTAGATCTTCAGGAGTTCCCCAACGACCAGCCGGTGTTTTGCTAACGATGAAACTGTCAAAAGGATGACGACTTCCATCCGGTTGGCGCTGACGCAATGGTGCAGTTTGAGGAGTGGCTATATAACCTGGACCAATTCCATTGCACTGGATATTAGCACCGCCAAATTCAGAACAGATATTCCGGGTAAGCATCTTCAATCCACCTTTAGCAGCTGCATAGGCAGAAACCGTTTCCCGGCCAAGTTCACTCATCATAGAACAGATATTGATAATCTTTCCATGTCCCTTCTTGATCATCCCGGGAATAACAGCCTTACTAACAATAAACGGAGCATTCAAATCAATATCCACTACCTGACGAAAATCAGCAACAGACATCTCCAGCATAGGAATACGTTTGATAATTCCCGCATTATTAACCAAGATATCAATAGTACCCAGATCTTTTTCAATCTTAGCGACCAAGTCTTTCACCTGTCCTTCATCTGTACAGTCAGCTATATAACCTTTCGCATCAATACCTTTAGCCTTGTAATCAGAAAGTGCCTTATCCAAATGCTTCTGAGAGCGACAGTTAAATGCTATTTTTGCGCCAGCCTTTGCAAAAGCCTCAGCTATAGCAAAACCGATACCATAAGCAGCCCCGGTAATGAGGGCTACCTTACCCCCTAATGAAAAATTTTTAGAAAATGTATCCATATATCATATTGTTTTTAATGATAGTTTATTTATTCTTCTTTTGTTTGTGAGAATTACCCCATATACCCTTATCTTTTTATCACTTATGGCAAATAAAGAAAAGTATTTCTCCTCTCATTTCAAATCTGTGATAGCGAAAAAGTCCTGATCGGCATAATCAAGATTCTCTCCTCCCATTCCCCATATAAAGGTATAGTTATGAGTAGCAGCAGCAGAATGAATACTCCACTCAGGAGACAACACCGCCTGATTACCTTTCATCCAGATATGGCGGGTCTCATGAGGCTGCCCCATCAGATGACAAACGGCTTGATCTGCCGGAACTTCGAAATAAAAATAAGCTTCCATACGCCGGCTGTGGATATGAGCCGGCATGGTGTTCCAGACACTTCCCACACAGAGTTCAGTCATTCCCATCTGAAGTTGGCAAGTTGGAAGAACCTGATTGACAATCATCTTGTTAATCGTCCGCTCATTGCTCATTTCCAAAGAGCCCAGGTGTACCCTGACTGCATCAACCTTTGTAATCTTCTTACAAGGATATTCTTTATGAGCAGTGGTACTGTTAAAATAGAACAAGGCAGGTTTTGAAGCATCCTTACTGGAGAATGTAACCTGACGGTCACCCCGACCAACATACAAAGACTCCTTATATCGGAGTTCATAAGTTTTATCACCTACCTTCACAACCCCGTCACCAGCTCCAACGTTATAAATTCCCAGTTCACGACGGGTCGTAAAAAAAGGAGCTTTCAACGGATCTATAGCCTCCAGCAGAAGAGTTTCCTTGACAGGCATAGCCCCTCCGACAATCATCCGATCATACATGGAATATACCATATTCACCTCATCAGAAGTAAACAAAGTCTCAACCAGAAATTCTTTTCTTAAACGAGTAGTATCATAGTTTTTTGCATCCAAAGGATGAGATGCATAACGCAATTCATAATTAGTTTTCATTGACTTCAAGTTTGTTTAATTCAAAAGCAAAGCAGCCGATCAATATATTCCACACCCGACTGCCCCTATCTTATGCAAAGATAATCAATTAAATGAGAAAAAACAGCAAGAAACAGAAGAAAAAAAACAAAAAGAGGGCTTCTCTTTGCAGGACAGACGATAGAGCACTGCCTATCTGCCACCATCTCTTCTGTATAAAGAATCTATTTTAGATCAATCAGAAATTCTGTCAGGCTCTGTCCTCCAGGAATCTGAAGTTTTCTGCGTAAGCGATATCGAGCTCCCTCAACCCCCCGAATCGTCAATCCAGCAAAATGAGCAATATCCTTCGTGCTGAGATTCAGCCGAAGCAGTGCACAAAATTTCAGGTCAGTAGTAGTCAGAGCTGGGTATCGTTCTCTCAGATTTCGAAAGAACTTCTTATGGATGAGGTCAAAATTCTCACGATAAATATTCCAATACTCATCAGAATCAATATGATCCGTAACATGACGAAGCATCCGTTCAATCTCATGTCCGGATGACAATCCCAACGGTACGTGATCCTTTAATTCCTGTTGAATATCAGAGACCTGCTGTTTATGCATCACGGCGTCCATAGCCATACTGGCTATCTTCCGTCCCTTATCCTGAAGTTGCTGCTCCAGAAGTTGTTGTTTCTGACTTTCAATAATTTGTTCCTGTTCAGCCATTTTCAAGTCCTGACGCATCTTCTCAGCTTCCATTTTCCGTGCTCTACGATGAACAATCCGATCAGTCCTCCACCGGATAAACCAAACAAGGAAAGAACAGAAAAGGAAAAAATAAAAGATAAAAGCAGGGATAGAAAGAAGCAAAGGACGCGGATAATGAAAAGTGTAAACCACTCTCCCTAGCAGACGGCCATTGACATCAACGACCGCCGCCCGGAAATGGTAACACCCATAATGCAGACTGCTATAAGTTACATTCGGTTTTGAGGAAACGGAATACAGTTCTCGACCTCCTCCGCAAAGAGAATAAATAAATTTTAATTGTGCATTATTATAGTTTGGATAGCTAAGTTGGATTGAGACATCTCCACTTATCGAAGGATTGCTCCCGTCTATCGGCAGCAGGCGGATCTTTCGATCAGAAGTAACATCTTCAGCTCGACGAAGAAGCAATTTTTCAGAATGATTTCTTTCAATCAACGGAGTCCGCAAATCCATACAGCCTACTCCCCCATTCAGACAAAAATAAGCCCGTCCTCCCATGACCCGGACATTATTTATATAGTCACCACACTCGAGACCAAAAAATGCAGCAGGTACATAGACGACACGATGATACTGACTATTTTTATATTGAATCAAGGTATAGCCTTTATCCGACACCAGCCAGAAGCGATTATTATCTACTGGTATAGACGATACAATATTTCCACAGGCGAAATCTGAAAGAGCCTTACATAATACCATACCTGATTTCCCCACCATATATAATTGTTTCCCATCAGATAATACGATTTCTCCCCGAATTTTCATCACATAGATCCGACAAGGCCTCTTACTACCGTCAAGAGACGGAAAATACTTAACCGATGACACTTTTTTCAAATCACTTGAAAGTTCAATGCGATAAAGTCCTATATTCATATTCGCAGCCCAGATGACAGACTGACCATCGATTTCAAACTGGCGAACAGGTGCATTAAATCCTCTAATCCTATTCCGAAAACGCCATCCATGGTTCTGCTCTCCATATACCTGGAAAACAGAATAACTAGATTCTATCAAGTAGTCACTATCCACCGTAGAATATCTACGAATGGATGTACCACCAGCATCAGTACTGCCAGGCACAAGACTCGCTGACCTATCATGAATATATTTTGTGCCATGATTATTTCCCACAATCAGTTGATTGCCAATACTCGTAATAAGCCAATTTTGTCCTTCAGTTCCATGGATAGCATACAAAGAACCCCCGCGATAAAGATAAGTACACTGATTAGTAGCGATGTACATTCGGTCAGGCAAACGATAAATATCATAGACCATACCCAATGAAGAAGTCGGGTCCGTAAACAATGCATACGGTGCCCCAGTATGAATCAAGGCTACTCCTACATCAAGCGCTGCCCATACATTATGATCACGGTCACAAAAAAGACGTAACACACTATTATCCCGCAAGAGGCTGTGCGTATCATAATGCCATTTCAAGTTACCTTTTCTGTCCAGTCCATAAATTCCACCGAGAATTGTTCCAATAACAAAAGTTGAATCATGAGGTATCATAATAGCACGATTGACCTGAGCCATTTTCAGTTTGCTATCTATCTCTGTTCTAAAGGGAGAAATCTGATGGCCATCATAGGTAAATAAGCCATTAAATTCAGTACAAAGGAGCATACATCCCCGATGAAGTGGCAATGCAGCCACAACATTATCGCCATGAAAAACAGTCCGAGAAAGTACAGGGATGTAGCGTCCATTCACGACTTGGCAAAAAGGCCCATTGATCAGTTGGGAATAAATTTTTCCGAAGACATTAAAAAAATATAAAGGCAACCGGTGAGACGAATAATGAACTTTGACCGTATGTCCATCATATTCAAACCATGAAGTAAAAGACTGAAAAAGGATTTTACCATCTCTTGTCTTGATAATATTCCATATTTCATCATGATGTGGGATATAATGCTTAACCAAATTCCACAAAGAAGTAAAATATAACCTTCCAAAAGCATCACGGGTGAAATATCCAAAGTTCTCATAACTCCCGACATAGAGTCGGTTCCCATCCACAAGCAGAGAACGGGCTATGGCATTTCCAGGCAGAGGTGTAAGGCTCCAGTTGTAACCGTCAAAACAGAGTACACCTCTACTATTACCAATATAGATTTCTCCATTTTTTCCTTGATCAATTGCCCAATTCTGTAATCCTCCTTCATAATCTAAAGAAGAATAATTAGTAACAACAGGTACGAATCCATCCGCAAAGGATCGGGTAGAGAATATCAGAACCAACAAGAGAAAAGATAATATGCGTTTCATATATACTTATCAGATTAGTGCAAAAATAGATAAAATTCCCCAGCAGGCAAAGGAAAGAATCAGAAAAGCCTTTAATATATTAAAAAGTTTACTGATCCTTCCTTCAATTGTCTTTTCAAAAGATTTCCACACTTCTAATAAAAGTAGCTCTGTATTAATTTTTATCATGCTGATAATCAATATTTTATAATTATTATCGTAGTAAAATCGTAGTCTCTTATACACCTGTCGTATCGTTATCGTAGGTAAATATTTGATATTTCCATTTCTTCAACATAAATTTGCAATTGACAATTAATTTAAATCTGAATACCAAAATGAAGAAAATCGTATTATCAATTCTATTGACCCTGTGCATCCAATTGTCCTTAGCACAGTCACAGACCATCAAAGGTCATATTGCTGATGTAGCAGACCAGCCCGTCATCGGAGCCACCGTTCAGGTGGACGGATCCAAATTAGGGGCTGTTACCGATTTGGAGGGCAATTTTACTATTCTGAATGTTCCTGTCGGTTCCAGTCTTACCATCTCGTATATAGGAATGAAGACACAAAAAGTAAAAGTCTCACCCCTAATGAGCATTCAGATGAAAGATGATTCCAAGATGCTTGACGAAGTAGTAACGATTGGCTATGGTACGCAAAAAGCCAAAGACCTGACTTCTCCCATTGCGGTCATCAAAGGGGATGAACTGACGAGCACCCCTTCACCTGCACCAATGACGGCATTGCAAGGCAAGGTAGCCGGTGTCAATGTAGTCAGCAGTGGTGTCCCTGGTTCAGGGCCTACCGTGCGGATCAGAGGAACAGGATCCTTCAGTAATTCCAATCCACTCTATGTCGTTGATGGCATGTTTTATGACAACATTAACTTTCTGAACTCTGATGATATTCAAGACATGAGCATTCTAAAGGATGCTTCTGCTGCAGCAATCTATGGAGTACGTGCAGCTAACGGAGTAGTGCTGATTACAACAAAAAAGGGAATCCGAAATCAGAATGCGAAAATCACCTATAATGGTTATGTAGGTGTGCAAAAGGCTACAAATGTGATGAAGATGTGCAACTCAAGTGAATATGCTCAGATGCTCCTTGAGGCTAATTATGATGCTTACCTGTCTTACTTCAAGGCGAGTATTGGCCGTTATGGTGGAAGCTATGCAGATCCGGATTTCCATAAGTGGACCTTTGGGAGCAATACTGACTGGTATAAAGAACTATTGCGTTCTGCCCTCATCACTAATCATAGTATCGGTATCAGCGGTGGAGGAGAGAAAGCTACTTATTCTATGGGTATAGATTACACCTATCAAAATGGTATCATGGATGTGAATAATGACTACAAGCGTTTGAACTTCCGTGCAGCTTTAGACTATGATGCAACAAATTGGCTGAAAGTCGGATTCAACGGAGTATTTGTTAATTCCACCCAGCAACTGGCCAATAATGCTGCATGGCAACAGGCTTTCAACGCCCCAAGCATTTATCCGGTTTATGACGATCAGAACACGCCTGCTTTCCCCAAGAAATGGGCCTCACCTTCTTCAATCGGCTATACCGCAAACTTTTATAATCCAATAGCCACAGCTGAAGAATATAATGCCAAGAACGATACGAAACAGGTGCTTAGTAACTTCTATGCCAAATTCAGTTTTATTCCTGACAAACTCAGTTTTCAAACCAGCATCAGTTATGACCATTCTGCCATTCAAGGCAGAGTCTTTATCCCTTCCTACTATGTCAGCAGTTGGCAACAAGCCGCACAAAGCAATTTAACAAAATCGACAACTAATAATGACAACTATGTATGGGATAATACGCTAACCTACAATGACCAATGGGGGAAACATTCCTTTGGAGCTATGGCCGGTTATTCCATGCGTCAGGAAAGTTACCGGTATCTCTGGGGAAATGCAGTAAACGTCCCTGAAGATAAAGAAGAATACTGGTATTTAGACAGAGGTAATGCTGATGGTATTACCCTTGGTGATGACGGCACGACCTATCGAGGGCAAAGTTACTTTGCCCGCCTTAATTATAACTATGCCATGAAATACTACCTGATGTTTACCTTCCGTGCAGATGGTTCATCCAAATATCAGAAGCACTGGGGTTACTTCCCTTCCGTTGGTGCTTCATGGGTAGTGACGGAAGAACCGTTCATGAAACATCAGCACTTATTCGATTACCTAAAACTCCGTGCGACATGGGGTCAGTTAGGCAACGACCATGTAGCCGCCAGTGATGGTTTTGCTTCCATCAATACAGGTAACAACTATTCCGGTGTATTCGGGAACAATACTATCGCCGGATATCAAAACACCTCCTATTTCAGTTGGCTAAAATGGGAGCTGGTGGATGAATTTAATCTTGGATTCAGTATGTCATCCTTTAACAGTCGTCTGAATATTGATTTTGACTATTTTCATCGTTTAACCAAAAATGCGGTCATCAGTCCTCGCTTACCTTTCAGCATTGATACATTAGCAGGTAACTATGGTAAGATTCTCAACCAAGGATTCGACATTACTACAACCTGGAATGATCGAATTGGGACAGATTTCAAATATCATATCGGAGCAAACCTTTCTTTCCTATGGAATCAAGTAAAGAGTTTGGGTGGACAAAAGATTATAAAAGGCGATAAAACTGTAAATATAGTCGGGAAAGAAATGAACTCCTTCTATGGTTACAAAGTAATCGGTGTATACCAGACTGCAGAAGAATGCGCAAAGGATCCAATCGCTGTTGCCAACGGACTTGAACCAGGAGATTTCAAATATGAAGATGTGAACAAAGATGGGAAAATAGATGGAGATGACAAACAAGTATTAGGTTCTTATATCCCTAATTTCACGTATGGACTGAATTTAGGTTTTAATTGGAAAAGTCTGGATTTTGAGTTGACCACCTACGGCCAGACTGGAGCTCAAATGTTCAACCGCAAACGTGCTTTGCGCTATGACCAGGCAAACTATAATTTCGATAGGGATCAATTCAAACATCGTTGGACTGGAGAGGGTTCAACTAATAGGTATCCTTCTGCGAAGGCACTTACAAAATCCTGGAACACCAGTGATCAACGCACTAACTCCTATATGGTTGAGAATGCAGACTTCTTCCGCATCCAGAACATCACATTAGGCTATTCTTTCAAGAATATTAAGTTTGGCTCCTATACGATGCCAAGCATCCGACTAAGCCTGACAGCCGATCGACCGCTCACCTGTTTCTCGGCTAACACTTTTACGCCTGAAATCAGTGATCCTCAAGGGTGGGATACCAATGTATACCCGCTTACCGCGACTTATACATTCGGAGTACAAATTCAATTCTAACCACTTCATTTATATACGACCATGAGAATTTTAAGAAATATTTCTATTTTTACAATAGCTGCCTTAACCCTCTTAGCCACTTCATGTGATTATCTGGACAAGGATCCGGAGAATAGTATTCCAGAAAAGAAAGTTGACTTTACTAATATCAACAATATGTACATGCCTGTATCCGGTGTTTATGCAAAACTCCGTACGGGGGGTATGCACTGGGTCATCTGGCTGTTGACCAACATCAGGGATGATGACATGTGGATCGGACAAGAAAGTGATCAGATACTAAACGATTATGGTAACTATAAATATGACAACACCTATTGGGGACTCAATGAAATGTGGAACCAATATTACGGAATGATCAAGACCGCCAATTCAGCATTAATATCTCTTGACAGCTATGCCGCAAACATCAAAGATAGTACTGAAATGCAGACATGCAGGTCCTATTGTGGAGAAGTCCGGTTCTTACGTGCCTATGCCTATTTCCGGCTGGTTCAAGGATTTGGTCCTGTAACCATCATGCGAGATAACCAACAAACTGACTTGACGCGTTCTACTGTAAAAGCAGTAAATGCTTATATCTTGCAAGACTTGCAATATGCTATAGACCACTGTCAACGCTTACGTCCAAATGAAATGGAACATAAAGGAGCTGTTACGGCATTCTCCGCCGAGCAGTTAGCAGCTAAAGTCTATTTGGATGAGGGCAATTACCAGAAAGTGAAGGAACTGACTGACGACATCATTAACAGCAGAAAATTCAAACTTTATGATAACTACTATGAGCTATTTAAGATTCCGGGAAAACTCTGTGATGAGTCACTCTTTGAATGTCAATGTACTGACTTCGGCACCGGTTCCGGTGATATGGTAGATGCAGACCAATGGTTTGTATGTCAAGGACCTGAAAATGACGGTAATATTTCCGGATGGGGCAAATTAGGCTATTACAAGGAATTTCGAGACTGGGCAAAGAGTAGAGGAGAGACGGTCCGCTATATAACCTCTTTCCTGGAAAAAGGAGAGACAACTCCAAGCGGTGATTATATCAAAGGTTCAAGTAATCCTACTAATACTGATTGCTGGAATGGCAAGGCCTATACCCCATCCAATGAGCTGACATCTGGACGTACCAAATATGGTTCTAACAACAATATTAGAATTCTCCGTTACTCCGATGTTTTACTGATGAATGCCGAAGCTAAAGTCCGATTAGGTGAGAATGGAGATGCTCCTTTCAATCTGGTCAGGGATAGAGCAAAGATGCCTGAACTGCACAATGTAACCATAAATCAGATTTTGGACGAGCGCCGGATGGAATTCTGTGGGGAATGGGGAGAAAGATATCAGGATCTCGTTCGTACGGGATTAGCTAAAACTGTTCTCAAAGCAGCCGGATGGACTACTGACAAAACCTATTTTCCATTACCGTTCGATCAACTTGACAATGTTTCAGATTTAAAAAACGACCCTAAGGATGAATAAATCTGTCATCTCAATTATTTTTCTTCTTCTATCAATCGTATTCCCGGCAAAAGCCGGGAATTTCCTAATTTCAGTACGTTCTCATTTAACAAAAAACGAGTCTGTCGCCATCAGACCAGACTCTTTCTCCAACGACAGTACATTACTTGACTATATCCAGAAGGTCTGCCTCAATTATATGTGGGATGGCGCAGAGCCTACCTCAGGGATGGCTCGAGAACGTATTCACTTAGACGGCATCTATCCGGACAACGATCAGGATGTTGTAACCATAGGGGGAAGCGGATTTGGAATTGCCGGACTGCTCACAGGAATTAACCGTGGGTTTATAGACAAAGAGCAAGGACTGGAGCGTCTTGAGAAAATTGTCAACTATCTGTCTAAGGCTGACCGTTTTCACGGAATGTGGCCACACTGGTTATACGGTCCGACAGGAAAGATAAAACCATTCAGTGAAAAGGATGATGGCGGAGACCTCGTGGAAAGCAGTTTTCTTATGGCCAGTCTTCTTTGTGTCCGACAATACTTTAAAGATGGAAACAAACAAGAAAAAGGATTAGCAGAAAAGATTGATTCCCTATGGCGAGGTATGGAATTCGACTGGTACCGTGATGGAGGCCAAGATGTACTTTACTGGCACTGGTCACCCGACTACGGATGGGCTATGAATTTTCCAATCCAAGGATATAATGAATGTCTGATTGCCTATATTCTTGCTACCTCATCTCCCACTCATAGTATTCCGGCAATATGCTATCATGCCGGATGGGCACGTAACGGAACCATTAAGAGCAATGCAGCGCCATACGGGTATCCTTTAGAATTAAAGCACAATGGGGAAGAACAGACCGGTGGGCCTCTATTCTGGGCTCAATATTCCTATATCGGGCTTGACCCAAGACACCTTTCTGATACCTATGCCAATTACTGGAATGTAGTACGTAATCACACATTGAGTGATTATGCTTATTGCGTAGCCAATCCGAAACATTATAAAGGATACGGAAAAGATTGCTGGGGGCTGACTGCCAGTTACTCCATCAACGGCTATGCAGCCCACTCTCCGAGCAATGACCTCGGTGTTATCACACCTACAGCAGCCCTCTCTTCTTTCCCTTATACGCCAAAGGAATCCATGGCTACCCTGAAAGGGTTTTATCGACAAGGAACGTGGATATGGGGGAAATACGGCTTCTATGACGCTTTCTCGGAACAATCACATTGGACGGTGCCCCGTTACCTGGCTATCGACCAATGTACGATTGCTCCGATGATAGAGAATTATCGGTCAGGGTTGCTTTGGAATTTATTCATGAGTTGTCCGGAGATTCAGAATGGTCTATCCAAACTCGGGTTCAACGTCAACAGATAAAGAATAAACACAGATTCGTCATGAAAATAAAAAAGAACATCATTCGTCTACTCCTGGTCATTTTTCTGCTTCCCATTTCTGTAGGAGCACAAGAAAGTACAAAGGACATGAATCAGTTTATCGACAAACTCATGAGAAGAATGACTCTTAGAGAAAAAATCGGCCAACTCAACCTTCCTGTAACCGGAGATATCATCACCGGACAAGCAAAGAGCTCTAATATTTCAGAGAAGATCAGAAGAGGAGAAGTAGGCGGGCTATTCAATCTCAAAGGTGTAAAAAAGATCCGTGAAGTACAAGAAATCGCTGTCAATCAAAGTCGACTGAAAATTCCCTTGCTTTTTGGCATGGACGTCATTCATGGTTACCAGACCATCTTCCCCATACCTCTCGCCCTCTCATGCAGTTGGGACATCAAATCCATTGAAAATGCCGCCCGCATTGCAGCTGATGAAGCCAGTGCAGACGGCATCTGCTGGATCTACAGTCCAATGCTGGACATCTGCCGTGATGGCAGATGGGGAAGGATGGCAGAAGGAAACGGCGAAGACCCCTATTTAAGTTCACAGATAGCTCGTGCCATGATAAGAGGCTATCAAGGCCAAGACTTGAAAGCCCGAAATACCGTTATGGCCTGCGTCAAACATTTTGCCTTATATGGTGGTGTAGAAGCCGGTCGCGAATATAATACCGTAGACATGAGCCACATTTGCATGTTCAATTATTATTTCCCCCCTTACAAGGCTGCAATTGATGCCGGTGCCGGAAGCATCATGACCTCCTTTAACACGGTAGATGGTATCCCGGCGACCGGCAACAAATGGCTCCTCACCAATGTGTTACGCCATCGATGGGGGTTTAAAGGTTTTGTCGTAACAGACTATACGGCAATCATGGAAATGGAAAATCATGGACTAGGCAATCTGCAACAAGTATCCGCTCTTGCCCTCAATGCCGGGACGGATATGGATATGGTATCCGACGGTTATATCAGCACCCTGGAGAAGTCAGTGACAGAAGGCAAAGTGAGCGAACAGACCATTGACCAGGCCTGCCGGCGCATTCTGGAAGCAAAATACAAACTCGGACTTTTCGATGATCCTTACCGTTACTTGAATCCGAAAAGGGCAGAGAACTGAGATTTACACATCCGAACACCGTGCGGCTGCCCGTAATCTGGCAGCCGAAACTTTCGTCCTGTTAAAAAACAAGAATCACCTGCTCCCTTTGCAGAAAAAAGGTACGATAGCCCTTATCGGTCCTTTAGGTAATACCAACACGAACATGCCGGGAACCTGGAGCGTCGCAGCCACCTTCGACAAATATAAATCTCTCTACACCGCTATGAAAGAAGCAGTCGGGAATCGAGCAAACATTATTTATGCCAAAGGCTCCAATATCTGTTATGACTCTGCACTGGAAGCACGCGGCTCTATGTTCGGCCGCGGGATTCGCGATCACCGGAGTCCAAAAGAAATGCTAGAAGAGGCTCTGGATGCAGTCCGAAAGGCTGACGTTATTGTCGCTGCCGTCGGAGAAACATCAGAAATGAGTGGAGAATGCAGCAGCCGATCTGATCTGACCATCTTTGATGCACAAAAAGACTTACTCACAGCACTAAAGAAAACAGGCAAACCGATCGTACTGGTCAATTTTTCAGGACGCCCCACTGTCATGACATGGGAACAACAACATTTTGATGCCATATTAAATGTATGGTTTGGGGGATCAGAAGCCGGTGATGCCATCTGTGATGTACTTTTCGGTGACAAAGTACCCAGTGGTCATCTATCTTTCACTATGCCGAAAAGTATGGGTCAGATTCCTATCTACTATAATCATCTGAATACTGGAAGACCCCTTGAAAAAGGAAAATGGTTTACGAAATTCCGCAGTAACTATCTCGATATCGATAACGATCCACTCTATCCATTCGGTTACGGACTCTCCTACACTACTTTCAAGTACGGACCCTTGAAGCTGGATAAAAACACAATGACAAAAGATGGAACTATCAAGGCCAGCATCACAGTAACCAATACCGGTAACTATGATGGCGATGAAGTGGTGCAACTTTATATTCATGACCTCGTTGCCAGCATTTCCAGACCCATAGAAGAGTTGAAGGATTTTTCTCGTATTCACTTAAACAGAGGGGAGTCTAAAACGGTCATATTTACAATCAAGGCAGACCAGCTTAAATTTTACAATAGCCAATTGGACTATATCTGTGAACCTGGAGATTTTGATGTGATGGTAGGTCCCAACTGCCGAGATGTTCAGTCTGCACGCTTCACCCTCAAGTGAGAGAATATTTCCTTAAAAAATCAACTTCAAGAGCCTTCGGCAGGAAAAGCTCTTAAAGTTGAAAAATGAAATCCTTTTTATCAACGATACCTACTCATCCTCTACTACTTAAATGATAGTTCCCAGGTGTGAGATGGGTCACGTTTCCACCCAGCACAACGGTAGCCTGAGTGCCTTTAGGTACAGTCAAGGTCAAATGAGTCTGTCCTTTTTCCTTTTTAAGATTCACACGAATCATACCATACTTCGTCTGTATATTTGCAGAGACCTGTGACAGTCCAGCCAGATCCGGTTTTACTTCAAAAGTTTTAAATCCCGGAGACGTAGGTCTCACACCACAAACATCCTGCCCAAAGATTACAGTCATACCACTAGCCCAAGCATGATTAATACTGCCACCATTATCCCAGAATTCAAAAACAGTTGTCTGGTCCTTAAAGGACATCATCTTGGTATATTTTTCTTTAGCCCTCTGTAATGCAAATTCCCCCTGTCCCATTTTAAACAATGCCTTTTGCACATACATTTCCATAAGGGGACTGGCAAAATATGATTTTTTGAATATATTAAAAATCTCCGGATACTTGTCAGGACCCGCTAATCCAGACAGTACAGCCATAGCCTGAACACGATCATCACTTTCAACTTCCTTATAGGAATCGGATCGATAGTTACTACCCTTCCAATAACATCTATCGAAATTTTCCTCCATTTTCTTCATCGCAGCATCATCAGCACTTACATCCGCCTCCTTACCTAACATCCGAGCAAAGTCCCTTTCACCCTTCAAGGCTAAATAGTACCACTCAGCCGTAAGCAGTGGCAAGTCGATATGATCACCCCAGTCTGCCCAGCTCCAACCTCCGTCTCTCGCTATTGCATAGCCATTATTATCCAACTTCCACACCTTATGAAGATACTTGTGAAGACGGTTGTAAATTGCAGCAACAAAGGAACTGTCACCACTATCATAATACTGTGTATGGAAACCATACCAGCCGACAGACATCAACATCTGAACAGGAAGTTCCTTATCCCAGTTGCCGGCAGGAACCGGAGCGAAAATTGTTCCATCTGGCCGTTGCCAGTTCATGAGTTCATAGATTCCTTTGTTAATAATTTGCCAGGAAGAAGGAGAAAGCGTATAAAAGTTTTCCTGTATGTCATTCGTAACATCACCCCACCATTGAGCACGTTCACGATCCGGACAATCCGAATACGTATCACGCATATTTACATAAAGTGTCCGTGCAGACCGTTTCCATAATTCTGTAAAAAACGGATCATTACATTTAAAGTCACCAACTATATTCGTATCATAACCACTTTCACGGTACTTCACGGCCAGCACCTTCACATTTTCAGGAATCCTATACTGTACTTCATTTCCATTCATCCATCCCAAAGATTCATATTCCTGTACTCCATTACAAGTAATATATTCTCCACGGACACTGGGCACACCACCGACAACGTAATCATCAGTACGCATATCAATGGTATCACCTGCCGGAGCCTTCACTTTAAGATAAGGTGTCACCTGTGCATCATAAGGTAAGCGACAATGTAAAATGCGTGTCTTAGCGTCAAAGGATTGACTCACATATTTTTTCAAACCAGAATACCTGAACAAAGGTATGGGGCGTAAAACCAATTTTCCAAATGTATTGTTCTCCGTTACAGAGGAGAACACCTTTGCAGAAGGAAAATGCCCTTGAAAAACTGAAGAATACCATTTTCCCAAATTCTTCCGTCCATCAAAGCAAAGGTTACTTTCACAAAGACGATAATTAGGATCAGGATTACCGACCTTACCATACGCCTTATATACAGCTGCTTCCCAAGACTCATCAGATACAATGTTGACATTATCCGAAGAAGCATCAAAGAGCAAGGCAGCCTGACCGCTACTCTTATGACTGAAACCCTCTTTACCAAAATAAAGGGAAAGGATAGCAATCACATTGCGACCTTTATGAAGGTAAGGGCCGATATTCACCGCATCATAATAGGAATCAGATGGAGAAGGACCTCGCTTCAAACCACCTTCAAACACAACCATCCGGCCATTTATCCATAACCAATACTTCGAATCAACGGAAATCTTTGCTGTCAGGAATTTAGGAGTGGAAGAAAGTCGAACTGTCTTGCGGAACACTTGCCATGTATTCACGACATTATTACAGTCCTCTGCTTGGATCCATTTTGCCGTTTTCCGTGAAGCAAATGATTCTACAGAGAAGATCATTAATAAAAAAACTAGTAAGAATCTACTTTTCATGAAATTTAGAATTTATTCTCAATATAAGAAAAAAGCAAATGAGATCAGCCTTGAAAAACTGATCTCATTTATCTATTATAGGAATCAAATCACTGCTAAAACTTTCTTCTGGATACCTTTAGAAATCTTCATAGGAGTCGTGACCTTAATATCTTCTACTGATTGCCCGACCATTACCTGATAAACACCAGGATCCAATACCCAACTATTGGTATTTTCATTAAAGGAGGCCAGATCCATCGTCCGGAACGTCATCGTAAGTATCTGAGACTCTCCCGGTTGCAGGGTACGTGTCTTGGCAAAAGCTCTCAACTCTTTCTTTGGTTTTTCCAGGACACCTTTAGGAGCGGACACATAAAGTTGGGCAACTTCCTTGCCTGCAACCTTGCCGGTATTCGTCACCGTAACAACGGCTTTACAGACGTCTCTTCCATAACGGACTTTCAAGCCACCAAACGAGAATGTGGTATAAGACAAGCCATATCCGAAAGGATAGGAAACCGGTTTATTAAAAGTGTCAAAATAGCGATAACCTACCCAGATTCCCTCATCATACTTAGTAAAACCAATTGTTGACTTATCCTTGTCGAATACGCCCCCATTATCATTCTGAGGGAAATTCTTCGAAGAAGGAACATCTTCATAAGCTAATGGGAAGGTCATCGGCAGACGTCCGGACGGGCATACCTTACCTGATATAACATCTGCAATCGCATTCCCGCCTTCCTCTCCTGGCTGCCAAGGCAGGAGGATAGCATCCGGAATATTTTTCCAGGAAGCTGTCTCAACGACTCCACCGATATTCAGAACAACAATTAATTTTTTACCTTGTGCATGAAAAGCATCAGCTATATTTTTCATCGTATTCAATTCTGCAGGGCTCAATTTCCAGTCACCGGGTTCATTACGACGATCACTGCCCTCGCCTGAATTTCTTCTGATTGTCATGATTGCCACATTGTCGACAGATGCACGATGTCTGGCATAGGATGGGCCAAGATTGATATCCTCATCAGCATTCTCATACAACTCAGCCATATCTCGGTCTACCTGATAGCCTGCACTTTCCAGGCCCTGGCAGATATTGACGACATAAGGCTTATTCACGTCTCCAGATCCAAAACCATTAGCCAGGAAGCCTTTATAGGAGCCTATACCGAAAAGGGCTATCTTCTGGTCTTGGGCCAAAGGTAAAGTCCCTTCTATATTCTTAAGAAGTATAATACCCTGTGCTGCCGTCTCACGGGCGACCGCTGCATGGGCTTTTAAATCAGGCGCATCAGATGCCTTATAATGACGAAAATGAGGGGTTTTGACTATATAATTCAACAGATTACGGACATTACGATTTACGACATCTATAGAAAGTTTGCCATCCTTTACGGCATTGATAATATCTTGTACCTGTACATCCAATCCCCATTCCATGAGATCATTCTCTGCATTAACCTGGTTGACTGTGTTCCGAGGACCAGACCAGTCTGTCATTACCATTCCCTTATAGCCGGCCTCTCCGCGAAGCCAGTCATGAAGCAGGGGCTTACTTTCCTGAGTGCATGGGCCATTCAGAAGATTATAGGAAGACATGATTGTCCATGGATTGCCAATCCTGATAGCTAATTCAAAGTTTTTAAGGTATAACTCGCGCAAGGCCCGCTGGCCGACGATGGAATTATTCTGGTAACGGAATGTTTCCTGATTATTGCAGACAAAATGCTTGGCTGATGTCCCGACACCATTGGACTGAACTCCCAATATTTCATTACCGGACATCGTGCCACTCAGGACAGGATCCTCAGAGAAGTATTCGAAATTTCTTCCGCAGAGTGGGTTGCGGTGCAGGCACATGCCAGGTGCCAGGAGAACATCGCATCCGTATTCCAACACTTCATTCCCCATATTCCTGCCAACTGCCCTGGCACACTGAGTATCCCAGGATGAAGCGACAAGAGTTCCTATAGGATTACCAGTGGCATAGTAAGTACGGCTGTCCCCTTTACGGGTTGGAGAGATACGGACTCCGGCAGGACCGTCTGTCAATACGGTACAGGGAATTCCCAGACGTGGAATTGCCTTTGTCATGCCGGCTGCGCCGATTCCTGCTTCGGGTAAGGCCGGACCTTTCTTGCCATTTACGACTTCATAGTCCCCGCCTACGAGCAGCTCTGCCTTCTCTTGCAGCGTCATGGCCTTCAAGACCTCATCTATGGAATTCTTCCCAAGTTGCGGAACATTGGTCTTGTGTACCGGTTTTGACTCTCCGGCTATAACAAGACTTAAAAATAAGGTTAATAAGATTGCTTTTTTCATAAAATGAATTTTTGAATTGATTTATCCTATCCTTAACTACACAACAATCAACTAATGAACCAATTCATGAGAAGCTAAATGAGTATAGTAGAAATCCCATGACTGTCCTTGTGAAAAGTTGCATCATCGTTTTCGGATTCCTCTATGTATTATATACAGAAGAAACTGATTTCTTAGCATGAATGTAGAAGATTATTATATATAACAATGTATCACGGTATATAAATAAAATCCAAAATGAAAAAACTCCTTTATTGACTCTCTGTCCAAACGAGTTGGTTATTTCACGGATTTCATTATTTCTTATCTATTCCTGTTTTGAGGACTGCTGATTTGTTTACAAAAGTAAGATAAATTTCTGAATCAGATTCATTTGTATCAAA
This sequence comes from uncultured Prevotellaceae bacterium, assembly GCA_963769405.1. Taxonomy (GTDB): domain Bacteria; phylum Bacteroidota; class Bacteroidia; order Bacteroidales; family Bacteroidaceae; genus Prevotella. The sequence goes on from CAVYLQ010000010.1 coordinate 95,734, forward strand.
AATTACAGTCAGTTTATCAAAACAGAAAGGCAGAAAAGTATGACCACTAAAGAAAATATTATTTTAGTGAAAGATATTGAAGAACAGTACGCCAAGATGATGACAATATAGAATATCAAATGTGTCTTAACCTGGAAGAAGTTGACTTAAAGAAGTTAACTTTTTCCAGGTTAAGACAAGACAGATAAAACATACACGAAGAAATCAAGAAACAGCCTACTGTTTAGGTTCAGAATCCTCAAAAACAGTTTTACTATGACGTAAGTTTTCTCCTATATTAGCATAGATAGAAGCCTCCGCTATATTCGTCGCATGGTCAGCTATACGTTCAATATTTGAGATGATACTATTTAAGTTTATAAAAGTAAACAATAGATGCTGAATATCATTAGAATAATGACTTTTCCGAATCGTATCTTTAATCAATTTGTGATTAATTTCATCCACGACACTATCATTTTTTATTGTCCAGACAGCAGCAGTGTTATCATCATCAACAAATGATGAGATGGACTTCTTTACCATCATGATGCTTGATGTCATCATATTAGAAATGACAGACACCATATGTTCGTAAATCACTTTATCCTCGACACGAGGCAACAATTTATCAATATTCTTTACCTGATCACCGATTCTTTCCAGATTGGATATGATTTGATAAGCTGACATAATCTTACGAATATCAGAAGCCACAGGATTCTGCAATACAATAATATCTATTATTTCATTGCCAAGGCTTGTCTCATACTCATCTATCTTATCTTCATTTTCTTTTATTTCCTCTTGAAGTTCAGAAGGTATTTGTATGGTATGATCAACAAACAGTTTGTCCATAATATCAAGTTGGCGTATTACAATTTTCGCCATCTCATTGAAATGAACCGATATAGCATGCAATGCATTGTCTTTAGTTATTGCCATAATATCTATATTTTATGTTGTTTTATTTTTTCTTCCATAACAGTTATCCGAATTTACCTGTAAGATACGCTTCAGTACGAGGATCAGAAGGAGTCGTAAACATTTTCTGCGTATTATCATATTCTACCAATTCCCCCAAATACATGAACATAGATCTATCTGAGATTCGTGCGGCCTGAGACATATTATGAGTAACCATAATAATGGTATAATTTTCTTTTAACTTAACAAGCAAGTCTTCTATTTTGGATGTTGAAATAGGATCAAGAGCAGATGTCGGCTCATCTAACAGAATAACCTTGGGCTTAAATGCAATTGTCCGAGCAATACATAAGCGTTGTTGCTGGCCTCCTGAAAGAAAATTTCCCTTACTATGAAGGTTGTCCTTTACTTCATCCCAAAGAGCAACATCTTTCAAAGATGTCTCGACGATTTCTTCTCGTTCTGATTTCTTCAAACGGATACCATTCAACTTATAACCAGCAATCACATTATCAAAAATACTCAATGTCGGAAATGGGTTTGGGCGTTGAAACACCATTCCGATTTTACGACGTAAATTGATGGTAGACATCTCATATATATTATCACCATTCAGCAATATTTTTCCATCAGTATGTATATTTGGGTACAACTCATGCATACGGTTAATTGCCCTCAGAAGTGTTGTTTTCCCACATCCGGACGGCCCCATAATTGCAGTAATAGAATTGCTTAGAATTTTAGCTGATACATTTTTCACTGCATATTTATCATCACCATAACTTATCGAGATATCTTCTATTGACATTATCGATGTTACTGTTTTCTCTTCTTTTATTTCTTCCATATTCCGTATTTCTATAGATTATTTTTTTCTTTTAGCTTCTATCCATTTGGATATCAGATTAAGCAGTAATACGAATCCCATCAAAAAGATCGTCGAGCTCCAAATAAGATCCACCATATTCGGATCATTATAAAACTGCCATATCAGCAGAGGAACGGCACTACCAGATTTCATGATATTCCAATTTATATTCGGATTACCAAGAGTAGTAAGCATCAAAGGTGCCGTTTCTCCGAGCACTCGAGAGACAGAAAGAAGTATACCACTTACCAGTCCTGAAAAAGCAGATGGAATAAGAACCCTCCATATCACCTTATAATAAGGTGTACCAAGAGCTATTGCAGCCTCCTTAAGCGTATTAGGAACCATCTTCAGTGATTCTTCTGTAGAACGGGCTATCAACGGAAGCATCATAATAGCCAATGCCACCCCACCTGCCAGCACTGAATAGCTTTTAGTAATCGGAACAACGATCCAGATATATGCAATAAGGCCAATAACAATAGAAGGAACTCCCTGCAGAATATCTGCAATATCGCGTATCAAACTTGCATATTTCTTTTGACTATTCTCCGATAGATATACACCGATTAAAACGCCAATGGGTATAGAAAGAACAGAGGCAATGCCAACAAGATAAAGAGAGCCAAGAATACCATTAGCTATACCGCCAGGTATAATCTGCCCTCCGGCCTTAGCCATCATAGCTGTAAATGTATCAGGAGCAACCTGAGTAAAGAATGCCCAGTTGATCTGTCGGTAACCTTTAACCAATAATGTCCCAATTATCAAGAATACCATTGAAATCGTAATAAAAGAAAAAAGTATGACTGCTATCTTAAACAGACTATCTTTTGTCTTCTGATACTTTATATGGGATAGTGAACTATCCTCTTTCTCTATATCAATAGTACGATTCATTATCCAATCTTTTTAATAATATATTTACCAATAGCATTTACTATTGTTGTCATGGCAAACAATAATAATCCTATTTCTATCAACGCACTTAATTGTAATCCACTAGCTTCTCCAAATTGATTAGCAATGACGCTCGCCATCGTATTACCAGTACTGAATATACTATTAGGAATAATATTTGCATTACCTATAAGCATGGTCACAGCAAGGGTTTCACCAAGGGCACGACCCAATGCTAATATATAACTGGCAGCTATGCCAGAACGAGCATTTGGCAACACAACAGTCTTTATAACCTCCAGCCTCGTAGCCCCTAAAGAATAAGCAGCTTCCTTCAGTTCATTAGGAACCATCGCTATTGTCGTATTGCTTAAGGATGTAGCATACGGGACAATCATGATTGCTAAGATTAAAGACGATGTAAAAATGCCAAAACCTTGCGGGCTCAATCCCAATTTAACCACAAGCGGACATAAGATATAAAATCCCCAAAGACCATAAATGATCGAAGGTATGCCAGCTAATAAATCAACCAAAGTTCCTACAACGGCAGCCATTTTTGTCCCTTTAAAATATTCCGCGACAAAAAGTGATGTAAAGAATGCCAAAGGGATAGCAATTATCAAAGCCAGCACAGATGTCATCAACGTGCCTGCAATAAAAGCTAACGCACCATAACTTTCACTACCCTGAGTAGGGTCCCATTTCGATGATACCAAAAATTTCCATCCAAACTCTGAGATGGATGGCATAGAGCCTTTTATTAATGAGATTAACATCCCTCCCACTATGAGTAAGATTACTATAGAGGAAGCGAATAATACACGCTTTAGTACTTTATCACTATTTATTTGCATATTATATATGTAGGCGGACACAGAGTCCGCCCTTTATGATTTTTATTTCAGAACCCGTTTACCATTGTAAGTAATCGTGCGTAATATAGCCTTAGCCCTTGCTGCAACGTTAGGAGCCAACGGAGCATAATTCACTTTTGAAGCAATTGCTTGAGCATCATGGTCTAACATCCAATCTACCAATTTCAAAGTAGCTTGAGCCTGAGCAAATGAACGATTATTGTAAGCTTGATTTTCATAAAGAAGCAGCCATGTAAAACCTGCAATTGGATAAGCATCTTTTGCTGATGAATTGTTCAGCATCACACGAGTATCAGCAGGAATAGCACTTTTGGCAGCAGCACTAACTGATGCAACAGAAGCTTTGATAAAGTTGCCTGATTTATTCTGGACTAATGCTGATGGCTGATGCTGTGCAAATGCATATTCAGAACCAACATATCCAATAGAGCCTACTGTCTGATGAATAGCCCCTGCAACACCAGGATTACCTTTTGCACCTATTCCAACAGGCCAGTTTACGGTTTTCCCTGAGCCAATTTTTGCTCTCCATACTGCATTTACTTTTGACAGATAATCAGTAAACATATTGGTTGTTCCACTGCCATCCGAACGATGAATTACAACAATTGCTTTATTCGGAAAATGAATACCACTATTAATCTTTTTCAATTCAGCACTGTTCCAGTTTTTAATCTTTCCAGAGAAAATTGCGGCCAAGACATCAGGAGTTAATTTTATCTGTTTGATGCCCGGCAGATTGAATGCTATAACGACAGCTCCACAACATGTCGGTATATGAACAACCGATGCCGGCATTTCTTTCATTTCCTTATCACTGAGGAAAGCATCAGATGCTCCAAAATCTACAACTTTGTCTTTTAAACTCCGGATGCCCCCACCGGAACCTATTCCTCCATAAGTGACTTTTACATGTGCCAGATGTCCATATGTAATAAATGCAGCATTATAAAACGGCTGTGGAAATGTTGCACCTGCGCCAGATATAGTTTTTGAATCGGCGTTCTTGCTTAAAATGATTATACCTAATCCTAAAGCAATTATAACTAATGCAGCAACGAAAATAATTCTTTTCTTCATAAATTCTTATATTTAAATGATTTATATTGGAAACTTACCAAGAAGTTTGTTGTCGAATTCAAACCTGATTGTTTTGGATCTTGAATCTGGACAGTAGTAGTATAAAGTATCTATTACAAAAATATGACACATTGCTATCATCGCTTTATCTTTAAACCATTACTCATTGATTTTCATTATCGAAGGCAAAAATACATATTATGTATTACATTAAGATTTCTATTTGATAACAATACATTTACATTCTTATTTCGAATATATTACATGGATTTTTTATTAAACGCTTCATAATATAAAGGATAGGAATTCCTATCAGAAAGGATATAATATCAGTCATTACATATATTTGTTAAATGAAGATTGACATAATAAAAAGGTCATACAACCAAAACATCGCCGGGTTCATTGATTCTCACCTATAAAGGCATAAGATCAAGTTGCATGAATCATTTACATCCTTAAACAAAAAAACCGCAAATCATTCATAACATGATTTGCGGATTCCAAAAGTTGTCCTAGGCGGATTCGAACCACCGCTGACAGTACCAAAAACTGTAGTGCTACCATTACACCATGGGACAATTTGTCATTTCTGGGTGCAAAGGTAGTGGTTTTTTACACCACCACCAAATTTTTATGATCTTTTTTGTAACTCAGAAATACAAACATTACCAGTTGGCGGAATTATGTCACAGTCATAATCACTTGATTTTCTCAATCATAATCCATAGTGACCAAAATTGACTTAGTACAGAAAAGGTTTACACTGTTTTAACAATTAAATAGTGTAATAAAAATGAAGAAGAAAGAATTCCGTCGTTATGAGTCCAGATTCAAATTGTCAGTTTTGCGAGACATGTATGAGAACAATTTGTCATATAACTTTACTGCGAAGAAATATGGCATAATCTGCCCCCAAACATTACATTTATGGGAGAAAGAATTTCCACTTGACACAAAAAGCCTATCTTTGTCAGAAGAAGTCATCAACAAGATAAAGTCAATGCGTTCAAAGAAGGAAGAATCAGCAGCGTCAAAGGCCAATAAGACAAGAGAAGAAGAGTTGGAAAGTGAGATAGTCAATCTGCGCAAGGCTCTTACGTATTCCGAACTTCGTAATGAGGGCCTGATAGAACTGTTGAGAATGGGCAAGGAAGAATTTGGAATTGATCTGTTAAAAAAAGATGGCGCCAAGCAGTGAACAGCCTGCACGCCAGTCACCCGAAGGAATCAATCGGGTCTCTGAGCGGACTGTTTGGCAAGACCCGTGTAGGCTATTATTCCGTCAGCAGGGAAAAGATGAAGCGTCGGGAGCTTCAGGATACGTCCATAGTGCGGATGGTCAGGGAAATCCGGGGACATGCGCCGGGCATAGGCGCATACAAGTTGTTTATAATGCTGAAGGACGTATATCCGGAGAAGATGATGGGCAGAGACCGTTTTTACAAGTTGATGAAAGACCATCGCCTGATGCTCAAGCCGGAGCGTTGCCGTCATACGACTGACTCTAACCATAATTACCACAAATACAAGAACCTCATAAAGGACATGAAGGTAAGCAAGCCCAATCAGCTCTGGGTGGCAGACATTACCTATATTGACACAGATGAGGGAGTGTGCTATCTGCATTTGATAACCGATGCCTTCACCCATGAGATCATCGGATGGGTTCTCTCGGACTCCCTGGTGGCTGTCAATACTATAGCAGCACTCAGTCAGGCCATAGAACAGGCCGGCGATGCCGATCTGAGCCTGTTGACCCACCACTCGGACCGCGGTTCCCAATACTGTTGTAATGCCTATGTCGAAAAACTTAACAGTGTGCATGCATCCATCAGTATGACCGAGGACTACAAGCCGACGGACAATGCCGTGGCAGAACGAGTGAACGGCATCATCAAGCAGGAATGGCTTTACAGAATGAAAAGACCGAAGAATATGGCCGAAGCCCGGAGGATCATATCGGATATTGTGGACTTCTACAATAATAAGAGGCCGCATATGAGTAATGGCATGCTGACACCTGTCCAGATGAGGTTAAAATATGAGAGTACTCCCTGAACGCTCTTTGGAGGCTTTACGCCTCCAGCCGCAGGGCAAACCTCCGTGGTGTTTTTCATGTTTTTTATTTGGCTGTATGGAAGAAAAGTATTAACTTTGAAATGTTAAAGATGATCCCACACTGAAATGTCAATTATTTTCTTACTGTATACAGAATCAGGAAGAGAAACTAAAAGGTGTCAAGTGAATCAGTCGCACTTTTAAGAAGTTGTATAGTAAAATCAGTAACAGAGTATTAAAAGTGTAAACCAAATCCAGTCATAGTCAAATGGTGCATTTCGCTATACCAAAATAGTGCATTTCGGTACCCCAAAATGGTGCATTTCACCATACCAAAATGGTGCATTTCGGTCACCGTCAGATTGTGATTCTTTACTTACTCCTAGTCCCTGACTTGATGCCGTTATATATGGCGTACGGATGTTGGATTGGACAAGTTAAGCATTACACACTTAAGAAAATATCTTATCAACATAGGATTTGACAGGTTGTAGTGTTCCACCATATCCCGGAACAACATCATATTGAAGTAATTGGTTCCAGCCATAGTCAAAATGAGGTTACCGGACTGTGGTAATGAACTAAATTAATTCCGCCAACGGGTAAACATTAGCTAATATTAATGCCAACAGAAAGACTGAATCACAAAATATCATCCGTTATTTTACGGTAATCAGAAAATAATTCTTTTTCCCTCTTTGAACCAATAAATATTTGCCATCTATCAAATCCTCAGATGTTATCAGACGGTCGAAGGCCTGTATCTTATCCTTATTCAGAGATACGCCACCACCCTTGACAAGTTTACGCATATCACTCTTACTCTGGAAGATCTCCATCCCATCCTTATTAAACAAGTCAATGGCTGCCTTACCCAGATCATTTTTAGTCAATTCATAGTGAGGAACACCCTTGAACACATCCAACAAAGTAGCCTCATCAAGTTTGGCTAAATCATCCTTAGTAGATTTGCCGAACAAGATATTGCTTGCTGCAACCGCCATTTGCAGATCTTCCTTAGAGTGAACCATTGTCGTGACCTCCTCTGCCAGTTTCTTCTGAAGAATGCGCTGTCCCGGATCTTTGTGATGCTCAGCAATAAGAGCTTCTATTGTAAGACGATCCAAAGAAGTGAAGATTTTGATATATCTTTCTGCATCCACATCACTGACATTAAGCCAGAACTGGTAGAAAGCGTATGGTGTAGTGCGATTGCGGTCAAGCCAGACGTTTCCACTCTCTGTCTTCCCGAATTTCTTACCGTCAGCTTTTGTAATCAACGGACAAGTCAGGCAATAAGCCTGCGCCTCTATCCCTAAGGTACGACGAATCAACTCAGTACCTGTAGTCATATTACCCCACTGATCATTTCCACCCATCTGGAGTTTAACCCCCTTATGCTCATAGAGCCAAAGAAAATCATATCCTTGAAGGAGTTGGTAAGTAAATTCAGTAAAAGACAATCCATCACGAGCCTCACCATTCAAGCGTTTCTGGACACTCTCTTTGGCCATCATATAGTTAACCGTTATATGTTTGCCTACATCCCGTACAAAATCAAGGAAAGAGAAATCCTTCATCCAGTCATAATTATTGACCAGTTCTGCCTTATTCGGTTCATTACCATCAAAATCAAGGAATTTAGAAACCTGTTTTTTAATACATTCCTGATTGTGGTATAATATATCCGCATTCAGAAGGTTACGCTCCTGACTTTTGCCAGAAGGATCCCCAATCATACCAGTAGCACCTCCAAGAAGCAGATAAGGTTTATGGCCGCAAGCTTGCAAATGACGAAGCATCATAATACCACAGAGGTGTCCGATGTGCAGAGAATCTGCAGTAGGATCGGTGCCCAAATAAGCAGATACGATTTCTTTCTGCAAGAATTCTTCAGTACCCGGCATAATCTGTGCCAACATTCCACGCCATTTTAATTCCTCAACAAAATTTTTTGCCATCGTATGATTCCTTTATATGTATATTTTTATTTTTGCCAGAAGCAAACTGAGCAGAAATCAGAAGGTTCTGCACAACATCCTTATCGGCTTACCTCAAAGGCCACAAATTACAATTTTATTCCAGAGAAACACCCACAAACTTTACCCGATCATCACTCTTGATCTATACTTATGGAACCGGGTCATAACCTGATCCACCCCAAGGATTACAACGGAGGATTCTTCTTATAGCCAGATAAAGACCCTTAAAAGGCCCATATTTCAACAAAGCCTGTCGAGTATATTCCGAGCACGTAGGTGTAAAACGACAACTCGGCGGAGTTAAAGGAGATATAAACCTCTGATAAAACAGAACCGGCAATACCAGTACCCAAGTCATTAATCTGAGTATAAGATGAAACATTATCTTCATCTCTCCAAGTATTACCTTAAATATTTTCATATTCGTTCACTGATCCGCCGTAGCAAGGATATGACTTTTTTATCTATTTCATCCGATTCATATAATCGTGGATCCTGCCAAAGGAATGCAATCATAACTTTGTCCTCAGGACGGACAGACAAGACATAAAGTAAGATTTGCTTGTTTTTCCGGAAAGCCTCTCTAATCTGTCTCTTCACCCGATTGCGTTTGACAGCTCGTTTAAAGCAACGCTTCGGGACACTTATAAGAACCTCGTCCTGCGGTTCATCTGCAATACGTTTTGTCACCTGATACACAACTCTCAAAGGGAAAGCAGACAAGGAGCAGCTACTACCTCTCGAAAAGAGCTGGTCTATCAGCGATTTGCTACATAGCCGCTCATTCTTACTAAATGTAAGTGATTCTATAGACATAAGAAACTATCTCTTCTTGTTTTCTTTTTTCAAATAAGCGTTTAAAGCACTGGTCATAGATGGATGATCAGCAGAAGGAGCCTGAAGATCCAGACGAAAACCTTCGTCTATAACGGTCTTAGCGGTAGCTGGACCAAAAGCAGCAATGCGAATATCGCCTTGAACAAAATTCGGAAAATTTTCCTTCAAGGCCTTCACTCCTGTGGGACTAAAGAATACGACCATATCATAATCAAAATTCTTTTTCTCATCATCCGTGAAGTCATTACTTACCGTCCGATACATCACGCATTCCGTATAATTCAATTTTTTCTCATCTAACAAACTAGCGATCTTATCACTATGGACACTGCTCAAGGGAACGAGAAACTTCTCTCCTTTATGTTTTGTCATTAAAGGTATGAGATCATCAATCTTACCAGTATTACCGAAGAATATTTTTCTCTTATGATACTGAACGTACTTCTGGATATAAAGTGCTATTGTCTCTATCACACAGAAGTACTTCATATCCTCTGGAATTGTGATCCGCATTTCCTTAGCCAGTTTGAAATAATTGTCAATGGCATGACGAGAAGTAAACACTACTGCAGTATAATTCAACAAATTGATCTTCTGCTGACGAAATTCCCTTGAAGTAATACCTTCAACTTTAAAGAATGGACGAAACACACACTCCACTTTAAATAATTTCTCTAAGTCATAGTAGGGAGACTTTTCGCTTGTTGGCCGAGGTTGAGAAACCAGAATTTTCTTTATCATCTTGTCCTAAAAAGTTATTTTCATATCATTGCCAATCATCTCCCAAATGCCCCACAAGACAAGCATGGGAATGATTTCAAGCGTACAAAAGTACAAAATATTTTGCAAAATGGCACTGATTCTTTGATAAAAGATAATAAAGGCTTTATAAAAGGTGAATAATTTGAACAAAACTACCACAATAACAGCATATATTACACCTGTTTGAAGAGGTAATCTAAAATAAGCCATCAGCATAATCATAGGAAAAAGCACTACACCTTCGGTAGATATCAGAAAGAAGTAAGCATGAAACCACTGCTCAATTTTTCTTTTATCAAAAAAGATCCAGTTGACAAACCAATATAGCAAACCTTTCATCAGAAAGTAAGCCACTAACACGCCTGTATAGATTCCGATGATTTTATATCTGGAAATCAGGAATGTATCTCCGAACACAGAACGTGTATACAAGAAAAAAGTCAAAGCAAAGAGCAGGCAGGTCTGAAGGATAAAGAAAAACTGATACCTGAATTCATTAGACGTCTCGGTCATGGCAGTTTGTCCCATTCGTGGAGGGAAGAAGAAATTCTTTGCCTGATGGTAAAAAAAAGAACGACATTTGGTAAAAGCGACAGCAGCAAGGATAAAGCATCCCAACAATAATGCGGTAAGCAAATCATCGCCTGCAATCGTATAAGGAATTGGGTCACCAGCCACCCCTAATCTCCCTCCCGGCAGTTCCGGATGGAACATCGAATCTCTGGAAAAGAAAGATTCCTTATAATAGGTAGGCAGAATGACATTTTTAAAACTTTTTCCTACCGACTGTCCAGGGAGATGGAGTGTATCCGGCATGGTACTCCACTGTATTCTGCCCGGATGAATATTCCGCTGAATAGCAGAATCCTGTTGTTCGGGCGTAGCCCCCTCAGGCAACCACTTCAGCACCTGCGCTGGTGTCGGTTGATGCTGACCCCCTCGATGTACATTATAAAAGCCATGCATCGATGTTGAAAAGAGCGGCAAGGAATCTGCTACTGCCATAAATTATAATCCAAACACCTTCTTTATTCTTTCTACCTGATCAAGCTTCTCCCATGTAAAGAGCTCCACCTCCACAGTCTTTGGATCATGATAACGAGAAGTAAATACTTTCTTCACTATTTCATTTTTCCGTCCCATGTGTCCATAAGAAGCCGTCTCGAAGTACATCGGTTGGCGAAGTTTCAATACACGTTCAATAACCTTAGGGCGAAGATCATACATTTCGGAAATTTTTCTTGCGATTTCGCCATCTGTCATTTTCACATGACTCCTGCCATACGTATTCACATAAACACTCACCGGCTCAGCCACGCCTATGGCATAAGCTAACTGCACCAGCATCTCATCAGCCACACCTGCAGCAACCATGTTTTTAGCAATGTAACGAGCCGCATAAGTAGCAGAACGATCTACTTTCGAAGGATCTTTCCCAGAGAAAGAACCTCCTCCATGAGCCCCTTTTCCACCATAAGTATCTACGATAATCTTACGCCCCGTCAATCCGGTATCTCCATGAGGACCACCGATAACAAATTTACCTGTAGGGTTAACAAAGTATTTGATTTTGTCATCAAAGAGTGCTAAGGTCTTCTCCCCACAACGTTTCTTAACTTCAGGAATCAGGATATGAAGAACATCATCCTTTATCTTTGCCAGCATCCGGGAATCATTCTTATCAAATTCATCATGTTGTGTAGAGACAACTATCGTATCAATGTGCCGGGGAATATTATCATCACTATATTCTATAGTAACCTGACATTTAGAATCCGGCCGAAGATACGGCATCAACTTACCCTCTTTCCGAATGTCTGCAAGAGTCTTCATAATTAAATGGGCCAGGTCAAGTGAAGCAGGCATATAATTTTCGGTCTCATTAGTAGCATACCCGAACATCATACCCTGATCGCCAGCTCCCTGGTCTTCTTCTTTATCACGAAGAACACCTCGCGCAATATCAGAACTTTGCTCATGAATAGCCGAAAGGAAACCACAAGAATCACCATCAAACTGATACTCGGATTTCGTATATCCGATACGTTTAATCGTCTTGCGCGTAACCGTTTGCAAATCAATATAAGTTTTCGAACTTACTTCTCCCATAACAACGACCTGACCCGTAGTGGCAAAAGTCTCAATGGCACAACGGGCATTCTTATCATAAACGAGAAATTGATCAAGCAAAGCATCAGAAATCTGATCACACACCTTGTCAGGATGGCCTTCAGAAACTGATTCTGATGAAAATAAGTATGACATATTTATCTCTAATATTATTCTGTTCCGTTTAGTTCTGCAAAGTTACGAATTTTCCGGATAATCCCAAGCTGTTTTATTCCTTTTTAAATTCAAATTTCCAATAATCTACCATCGATACCATAAAGGCTATATTGTACAGAAATCCAGAAACAGATATTGTAGATTATTTCTCAGCATTCAAGTCAGGATGTGAAAGCCGTTGATTCCTTGGATGATGCTCCAGGATTTCTTTTCTCAGATCTGAAGTCTCAAGATGTGTATATATTTCAGTTGTCCCGATATCCTCATGTCCCAGCATAGCCTGAATAGCACGCAAATCCGCCCCACCTTTCAGTAATGCTGTAGCAAAGGAATGTCTAAGAGTATGTGGGGAAATCGTTTTCTGTATTCCTGCTTCACTCGCCTGTTTTTTAATCATAATAAGAATCATGACACGAGTTAAGTGATGTCCACGGCGATTCAAGAAGACATAGCCTTCTTCACCAGGTTTTATGTTCATTTGACGACGATCATAAAACCAAAGATTCAGTTCTTTGATAGCAGTATCCGAAATAGGAATCAGCCTTTCCTTATTTCCTTTACCTATCACTCTTACAAACTTTTCATCCAGATACAGATTGGAAAGTTGCAGATTGACCAACTCCGAGACACGCAGGCCACAAGAAAACAAGACTTCAATAATAGCTTTATTACGTTGTCCCTCCCACCTGCTAAGATCAATAGAAGCCTCCAGTTGGTCTACCTCCTCAGTAGTCAGGTATTCCGGCAAATGCTCACCCAGTTGTGGAGACTCCAGCAGTTCAGAAGGATCATCTTTCAAATAACCTTCCAGTTGCAAATAATGATAGAAAGAGCGCACCCCACTCAATATCCGTGCCTGAGAGCGTGGGGCTTCGCCCAAGTCATGTAAACCGGCCGAAAATTGCTCTAAGTCTTCAAGTTGTACATCTGCAGGATTCATCCTTCTCTTTTCCAAGAAATCGAGCAGCAGAAGGACATCCCGATGGTAAGCTGCTACCGTATTAGGGGAATAACTTCTTTCGAGTTTAAGATATCTCAGATAGCCCTTCATCATCTCTATAGAAAGATTCTTTTCCATTTCCAAACTTCAATAGTTTTTATCTCTCAGACTAATCGTTTCAGGATTTTTCGCTATATTTGCAGTTTAAGATCCTATTTATAAACAAAGATACAATTTATTTTTGAATATGAAAATACAAATCATTAATGGTCCCAACTTAAATCTCCTAGGCATAAGAGAACCTGGAATCTACGGACATAACTCTTTTGAGAGTTATTTGCCAAAACTTAAGGCAAAATATCCCGAAATTCAAATAGACTATTATCAAAGCAATATTGAAGGAGAACTGATCAATAAGATGCAGGAAACAGGATTCTCCTACGATGGTATTGTACTCAATGCAGGCGCTTATACACATACCAGTATCGCCTTGCAAGACTGCATCCGCAGCCTGAAATGCCCAGTCATTGAGGTGCACATCTCAAACGTCTTCCAAAGAGAGGAATATCGTCACAAATCTATGATCAGTTGTGCATGTCTGGGAACTATTTGTGGTTTTGGACTTGCCGGATATGATCTGGCTATTGCGGGAATCCTTTCGACAAAAGAAAAATAATACTTTTCTATAATAACACAACGAAACCTTTTCCACCTATCAAAATGACAAGATCAAACCAGAAAGAAATTGCCCCCCTTTCCAATCCTAACGACGAAAGACCTGAAAACAATCTTCTGGACCAATACATCCATGAACATAGTGAACCTGAGGGCGATTATCTTTATCGCCTCTGGCGTGCAACAAATATTCATACTCTCCATGGGCGGATGGCAAGCGGATATCTGCAAGGGCAGATGCTGAAGATGTTTGTCAGGATGATCCGCCCAAAGAATATTCTCGAGGTAGGGACATTCAGCGGTTATAGTGCTATCTGCATGGCAGAGGGGCTTTCAAAGGACGGAATGGTGTATACTTTCGAGATCAATGACGAGATAGAAGATTTCACACGTCCTTGGATTGAGAACTCTCCGGTAGCCGACAAAATCAGTTTTCGTATCGGAGACGCAAATGTAGAAGCTCCTAAGCTGGGGCTCACATTTGATATGGCCTTCATAGACGGTGACAAACGCACCTATATAGAAACTTATAACACCATTATGGACCTTCTTCGTCCTGAAGGTTTTATTTTTGCAGACAACACACTCTGGGACGGACATGTTATCGATCCAAAATACGAAAAAGACGCACAGACCACTGGCATTCGTCATTTTAATGATTATGTCACAGCGGATCAACGTACGAAAGAGATCATTCTCCCCATCAGAGACGGACTGACAATAATCCAGAAAACACAGGATTCCGTCTGATTAGCCCAATAGTTTCTTACTCAAGTACCTTACCGGATAATATACTGCAAGCCATCCTACTGCAATTACGGTCAGAAAGACCAATAAGATATCCGTATAATGGACACTTACCGGATAAGCATCAACAATGAACGAACCAGCAGACTGTCCGAGAGAAACAAAACCATAAGTCTGTTGCAGCCAACATAGAAGTAAACCGATTCCAATTCCTACAATTGCACCAATAATAGAAATCAATCTCCCCTCGAAAAGAAATATACGCACTATCTGCCTGTCACTTGCTCCAAGATTCCGCAATGTAACGACATCATTTTTTTTATCGATAATCAACATGGATAAAGAACCGATGATGTTAAAACAAGCCACGACAAGAATAAATGTCAGAAAAAGATATGCCATCAATTTTTCCACGGTCATAATCTTAAAAGTATCATCCTGTTGCTCAAAACGATCAAGGACACGATATTTCTTCCCTGCAATTTTCTGCATTTTCTTCTTCACAGTTTCAAGATCCGAATTCTGTTTCAATCGAAGTTCCAGTGCAGAAAGCATGCCCTGCTGACCGAACAGATTACGGGCAAAAGCAATAGAAGTCAAAATATAATTATTGTCATACTTTGCCTGCTTCACAGAGAATAGCACACCCGGCGAGATAACAGAGTCAACGACAAAGCCACTAGCCGGATTAGTCATATCCAACTGTCCCTCTTTTACCGGGGCATAAATCTTCATATAACCGTCCCAGTCAGCCCCGGCATCCAGTTGCTGAGCGAGTTGTATACCCAATATGCCGTATTGCAAGTTAGCAGCATGAAGTTCAAAGTTGCCATTTCCATAAAGAATATCGGTAATATGGGATAGTTGCGGGAAATCATCTTCCACACCTTTGATAGTCACCATAGCCTGCTTATTATGATAGATTGCCAGTGCCTGATCTTCTACACATTCAGAGGACACCTCAACTTGCGGGAGTTTGCGAATCTGCGTGAGAAGAGGATCATCAGCGGGGACAGTTTTCCCCATCGTAGGAACAACTTCCAGTTGTGGGTCAAAATTAGTAAACAGTGATGCTACAAGGTCATGGAAACCATTGAACACACTCAGGACGATGACCATAGCCATTGTGGCAACCGCTACACCTAAGACACTGATGGCACTGATAACATTAATGGCATGAGTACTCTTCTTTGAGAAAAGATATCTTCGAGCTATGAAAAAAGGAAAATTCATACAGATAAATCAAGAACAGACCAGATAGCAGCATGTTTTCGTATCAACAACCATAAACTTATGGCAGACTCACAAATCCTGTAAGTGAAGCCACTCCCCAGCCTATAAAATTCCATAACTAATTCTTATTCAGGATTTCATCAATATGTTGTTGATAATCCAACGTATCATCAAGGAAAAAGCGCAACTCTGGAATGATCCTCAATTGCTTACCGACACGTGTTCCCAAGTTGAAGCGAATCGTTTTCTCGTTTTCACGGATATTCTTCACGATTTCATCTGCTTTCTCAGAAGGAAATATAGAAAGATAAGCCGTACAGATACTCATATCAGGACTGACCTTCGTATTAGTCACACTGATCAAGATGCCATGAGTCCTGCGGGTCTGTTCTTGGAAAAGTGTTGCCAACTCCTTTTGAAGAAGTCTGGCTATACGGTTTTGTCTCGTTTCTCGCATAATATAATCTTTTTATCTAATATTACATTCATAGAATGTTCTTCTCAAGAT
Source organism: uncultured Prevotellaceae bacterium (assembly GCA_963769405.1). Classification (GTDB taxonomy): domain Bacteria; phylum Bacteroidota; class Bacteroidia; order Bacteroidales; family Bacteroidaceae; genus Prevotella. The sequence continues at coordinate 112,397 of CAVYLQ010000010.1, forward strand.
GAGAAGAACCAACATAATCTTACTTTCATCAGCCTATGCCTTCACAAGAAGGAATACAACTCCCAATCACCTCAAAGAAATATTATTCCAGATCAATATGATTTACCGGAACTTCTTCTTTTAAGAAAATCTGAGCACTACCCTTGAATTTCTCTGGATTTTCCGTAGTATAATAGAGGCAATTCCCCTGCTTCGTGCATACCTGATCCATCTCAGGATGACGCTTCAAATAATTTACAAGACTTGTCGCCACATATTTTCCTTGGGGCACAAGACGAACACCGGAATGGATATATTTCGAAATCTTCGGCATCAGCAAAGGGTAATGAGTACACCCTAAGATAATTGTATCAATCAAAGGATCTTGCTGCATCAGTTTATCTATACGGTTCTTAACGAAATAGTCAGCTCCAGGGCTGTTCGCTTCCCCATATTCAATGAGAGGTACCCAGAAAGGACAAGCTATACCTGAAATTTTAATATCAGGCCAGAACTTCTGTATTTCCAGCTCATAACTATGGCTGGTCACAGTTCCTTCAGTAGCAAGGAGTCCCACATGATTATTATGAGTAAGATTGCCAATAATCTCTGCAGTCGGGCGTATAACGCCTAAAACTCTCCGTTGTGGATCAATTTTGGGAAGATCTTGCTGCTGGATTGTTCTAAGTGCTTTTGCCGATGCGGTATTACAACCAAGGATTATCAAGTGGCACCCCATTTCAAAAAGTTTGATAACAGCCTGCCGGGTAAAGTCATATATTACATCGAAAGAACGGTCACCATAGGGAGCCCTTGCATTGTCACCGAGATATAGGTAATCATATTGTGGCATGGCCTGACGAATTCCATGCAGAACAGTCAATCCACCATAACCAGAATCGAAAACGCCTATCGGACCAGGAGCAGAAGGTAAATTCATTATAAATTGTATCTAAAAATTTTCAGACTCTATTCTTTATTTAATAAGGGTAAAATGAATCTTCAACTCATTAAGTTGACTTTTAGCCTATCCCCTCCAAACGCCAGATTACTGCAAGGCAGACTCTAATGCTGCTGTAATGTCTACGCCAAGAGATGTATCAATGTATGGAACCGCATCATTATCAGTATTCAAGACAAAAGCCAACCCCTGTTGTTTCCCAATTTTACTCACCGCAGCAGTAATGCTTGCCTTCAGTGGAGCCATTGCATTCTGTTCTGCCTGGCTCAACAAGCGCTTGGACTGTTCTCTGAAAGCAATATTCTTCTCCATCAAATCACGCAATTCTGCTTGTCTCTTTTCCAAGATAGAGGGAGCAAAATCTCGTTCTCCTTCCAGAAATTCCTCATATTTATTATTAAACTCCTCTTCTACACGCTTCATCTCAGCATCATATTTATTGCTCAAATCACTGAGATTACGGCGTGTCTTAGCATAAGACGGCATCGATTGAAGGACAGTCTGATAAGAGAAATAGCCAAATCGTTGCGACGGAGCAGAAACACTGGACACAGATGGCTGGATCTGTGCGCTGGCGACACAAGGCACCAATGCCAGAAACAAATATAATAAAAGTTTTTTCATATAAAAGCCTCCTTAATTACCTAATCGGATAAAACACTCTGCTGGATATACTTGAAAAGAGTCAAAAGGGCAGACCCCAACGAGAGCTGCCCTTCCTATTTCGATATAAAAGTATGCTTTATTTCAATTTCAGAACTTCAATTTTACACACAGGAGTAACATCTTTTACAAGAGTAGAGCTGATATAAGGCATAGAACCCTTCATAAAGATAGAAGTATATGCACCTTCCTTGCCAACCTTCTCTATTACCTGAGACACCTTAGCCTGAATAGGAGCCAACTTATCCTGCTGAGCTTTCTGAAAATCCTGAGATTTCTGCTGAGCAGTCTGTTGATATTTGTCTCCAAGATCTTGCAATTCTTTTTCTTTAGCCTCTTTTGCTGTAGCATTCATGGTAGAAGCACTCTTCTGATACTCATCATATTTCCGCTGAATTTCGGCCTGCATGCTTTTCAGATCTTTCTGATCCTGATCGTTCAGATTCTTCAGTTCTGTCTGGGCAGCAGCATATTCAGGAAGGACCTGAGCAATAGCATCTAAGTCAACGACACCAAATTTCTGTGCAAAGATTGACATTGGTATCATCAACATCAACATTAAAAGTAACTTTTTCATTTTCTTTATTTTTATAGTTTAATTGCGAAGTTATTTAATCCCCTAAAATGCAAAGTTAATACTTATTATTTGAATATCCTAATTTCCTCAATACTTCATTTGAGATATCAATTTTCGGTTCACCAAAAATAATACCAGAATTACTAGCACGATCAATAACCAGCGAATAACCATGAAGTTCACTAATATCCTTTACCGCCTTGTAAATCTGATCCTGAATCGGAGACATTAATGACTCGCGCTCCCTTGAGAGTTCTCCTTCTGGACCAAAATACTTTTTTTTCAAATCACTAGCTTGCTTTTCCATATTAACAATAGCCTGCTGACGGGAATTCTTTTGCTGTTGAGAAAGAAAAGTCATCTCATTCTGATAGTTTTTATACATCACACTTGCTTTAGTATTCAAGGAATCAACCTCTGCTTTCCATCTTTCACCCACCTGGTTAAGTTGTTTATTAGCGCGTTCGTAAGCAGGGATGTTCTTCAAAATATAATCCATGTCCACAAGTGCGAATTTCTGAGCGCTTGCCGTCATTGCCAGTAGGACAAAGAGGCACAATGTAATTACCTTTTTCATTTCTTAATCCTTTTTGTATTACACTACGCGGTCGTTATTTAAGAATCGGCCTCATCACTTCTTTTATAATTTACAGAACCCATTAACTATAGCTACCCCATTTAGAGCAATGCTACAAACTCATTAAGTTTTCAGTCAAGGAAATAATCTTTAAAACTCCTGACCAAGGATAAAGTGGAACTGACTTCCGCCTTTCTGTCCAAAGACCTTATCAAATCCATAACCCCAGTCAATACCCATCAAACCAACCATAGGCAAGTATATCCGGACACCTACACCAGCAGAACGCTTCATGTCGAACGGATTGAATTTCTTCGTATCCGTCCAGGAATTTCCTGCTTCCAAAAAAGTCAATCCGTAAATCGTCGTATTGCCCAGAAGGAATGGATAGTGAAGTTCCAGAGTATAGCGGTCATAAGCATAACCCTCAGCACCATAAGGAGTAAGAGAGCCATTCTCATAACCACGCAAGCCGATTGTTTCTTCGGCATATCCTGTAGAGTAGCCACTCATACCGTCGCCTCCCATATAATAGGTTTCAAACGGACTCTTCTTATATTTATTATATGCACCCAGAAGTCCCAGTTCCACACGAGTCATCAGCACAAATGTCTTAGGGCTGCCACTTAAGGCTGTATAGGTACGAGCTTTAAATTTCCACTTGTTATATTCTATCCAACGATATTTTTCCTGCATCTGACGATTGTAATCCGGATCAAGAGGATTAGTAGCCAGATTCTTATAATCCTTATGATCCCAACTGCTCCATGGGGGAGTAAGCGTGACACTCGCTTGAAAATCTGAACCATAACGAGGATAAATCTGGTTATCTGTTGAAGTACGATTCAATGCAATTGTCAGGTTAAGGTTGTTAGCATTACCATTAGACATCAGGAAGTAACTCCAATTTTTCAGCATATACCGCGTATAGGCCAGTTGTAGAGAAAGCGTAAAGTAATCATCCGGCCATCGCAGGCGTTTGCCCCACCCAACGTTCACGCCAAACATCTTAACATATTTATCCGGATCATAATAATCTTCATAACTGTTATTATAACTACTGCCATAACCATACATATAGTTATAGTAATTGTTCAAGTAGGAACTATTATAGTAATTACTTGACACATCTGTTTGTTTAGAGAAATATGCTCCAATACTGAACTGGATAGGTCGCTTGCCCCCAAACCAATTAGTAGAATAACTTACATCATAGTTCTGGTAATAGGTACCATTCGTCTGTGCTCCAACACTCAGTGTTTCGCCATCACCGATTGGCATAATGCCACGGTGCTCCTTATTCATATTAAACAGATTCCTGATAGAGAAATTGTTAAGTTTCAAGGCTACACGCCCAATCACTCCTGTCTGTCCCCAACCGAGAGAGAACTCTATCTGATCATTACTTTTCTGTACCAGATTCCAGTTAATATCTACCGTACCATTCTCATAATTCGGCTTCACATCAGGATTTACCTTTTCCTGATCAAAATATCCCATGGAAGCAATTTCACGCGCAGAACGCTGAAGGGCACTTTTGGAGAACAAATCTCCAGGCTTCGTACGTAGTTCACGACGGATCACATTTTCATACAGACGGTCATTCCCCGTAATACGCACATGATTCAGATGAGCCTGCTGACCTTCATCAATACGCATTTCAAGATCAATGCTATCCCCTACTATATTGACTTCCGTAGGTTGAAGAGTATAGAACAGATAGCCATTATCCCAATACAGATTTCCTACTGCATCATCATCTGTTGTCAAGCGTTTATCCAGCAACTTCTGGTTATATACATCACCCTTCTTCATACCTAATACAGCATTCAGATGATCAGTAGTATAAACGGTATTGCCTACCCATGTAATATTGCGGATATAATATTTCGCACCTTCCTCAACCTTCACATAGATATCTACATGCTTAGGATCGTAATTCCACACACTATCTTTAAGGATCTGTGCATCCCGGAAACCTAATTCATTATATTTGTCTATCAGACTCTGCTTATCCTTTCCCCAATTTTCCTGAGTAAACTTCTTGCTCTTTAGGAATGTAGCGAATTTACCAGCTTCATGAGTCTTCTTAAAAGCCCCCTTTAGCAAGAATCCTCCCTTAATTCTGGCATCAGATAAGGATTTGTTGCCTTCTATGATAATCTGATGAACTTTCATCTTCTCTTTCTTATCAACGATGACATCAAGGATGACCTGGTTCTTATCAGCCGCATCATCACGCTCATTGATTGTGATATCCGCATTTTTATAACCTTTGTCATCAAAATATTTCTTAGCCAATATCTTAGCACGGTCAATCATATCAGGAGTAATCTGACTCCCCTTCAAAAGGCCGAGTTTCTTTTCCATATCACTCCGCTCACTTTTTTTCAATCCAATATAATTGATCGTTGAAACACGAGGGCGAACTGCCAGGTAGACATGCAGATAAATTTTATCACCAATTAAGGAATCAGCTGCTATCTGAACCTTAGAAAACAGTCCATGCCTCCAATATCGCTTTACAGCATCTGTGACTTCATTACCCGGAACGGTAATCTGCTGACCTACCGAAAGGCCAGAAATACCAGCAAGGACATAGTCTTCATAACCTTCAACACCAGAAACATTTATTCCACTAATAGTCACCGTACGAGGTGTACCCGCATAGGAGATATCAGGATTGACAATCTTATCCTGAGCATCTGCGCTCATCGCCAATCCAAGAATCATGACGAGTAAAAATAACACCTTACTTATATGGTCCATACAATATATATATTTCTTTTTCAAGTTCATTCAACCTCTTCAAAACCTTCTCCATCAGCAATGACTTTACCGGACGGATCTTGAGCAAGCTTTGGAATATTCCCTCCATTATCAGTCTGCCTTCCATTCTCCATATCTTCAACTTGGGCCTCTGTTTTACCGAATCTACGCTGCCGTTTCTGGTAACAAAGAATAGCCTTATAGAGATTCTGCTCTCTGAAATCAGGCCAATACGTATCACAGAAATACAACTCTGTATACGCAATCTGCCAAAGGAGATAATTGGATACACGTAATTCTCCACCAGTACGGATCAGCAAATCCGGATCCGGCATAAAACTAGTTTCCAAATGTCTGCTGATAACATCTTCCGTAACCAGTTGGTCAAGCTCTTTATCTGAATATTTGCCGAACGACTTCTTCTGCAATTCCCAGATTATATTCTTCACAGCCTTGGTAATCTCCCATCTGGAGCTATAACTCAAAGCCACTACCATAGTCATTCCATCATTTGAAGCTGTGGTTTCCATCGTCTCTCTGAGTCTGTCCTGCACTTCCACTGACAACCGCTTGATTTCTCCAACGACGCGGAAGCGGACATTAAATTTCATAAAGATATCATCTTTCAGGGAAGACAGGACCAATCCCATAAGTGCTTGAACCTCTGAAGCAGGACGATTCCAATTTTCCATGGAAAAGGTATACAACGTGAGATATTTTACACCCAGACGGGCACATTCTGCAGTAATACGACGAACAGTCTCAACACCTGCCTGATGTCCGAATTGGCGTTCTTTTCCACGCGCTTCAGCCCAACGACCATTACCGTCCATAATGATGGCAATGTGTCGGGGAATCCGACTCATATCCAGTTGATTTTTTAAATCATTCTGTCCCATCCTCTTTATCTTTTTCAACTGTTTCCATGAGACATTCCCATTCATAAGTTATCTCATAAGAAAACAGCTACCTCTTTTTTATTGAAGGCTTCGATACTTTAATTGGTAAAGTCAGTCTGCGTATCAGACCATCCTTTACTATTATGACGGCCACGCCATATATTACCAGTTGACTGGTCAATAATCCAGAGATTATTATTCTTATCTGATGTAAACGCAAAACCACTATGCAGTATACCTATTGTCCGGGTAAGTTTCTTCGTGACTGCAGAATCCACATGCCAAGTCAAGCCATGGTCATTACTATTATAGAGTTTAAGATCACTGCCAAGGGCCTCTATATCATTTCCATAGGCTGCTGCCAAAAGTTTATCCGGCATTACACCTTTTACATAAACCTCACTATAAGGTTTCTGGTACCATGCTGTAGGAGCCGTATAAGACCATCCCTGCGGTTCTGCCCCTAAGGAATATTCAGCAACATGATACCATACAGAGGTATTTCCCTGAGTGTCATTGCCCACAAGTGTTATTAAATCGGTATTATCGTTGGTCAGTGACGGTTGGCAGACACAACTTACATTTGTAGCAAGCAAATTCTCTACATCCCCATCTGCGCTCTGGTCAGACCAACTGGCACCGCCATCTCCTGAATACATAAAACCTGTCGCTGTAGTACCAAAAACACGCATTGTACTTGCGCCAACAAGTGCCGTTAAAGAAGAATTCATTCCGACCTTATCCCATGTACGGGCATCACTGGATCGATAAACGACTCCTCCACTCAAGATATAGAGGTAGCCACCTCCGGCAACCACATTATGATAATCTTTCGCCTGCAAAGTAGAAGAAGAGGAAATCTCCGTCCAATTTTTCCCGTCAGTTATCGGCGTAGAGAAAATCTTCAGATTATTGCCATTCTCACCAAAGACATACATCTCATCTCCATTAGCCACAACCTTCAAATCCGAAAGAGCAGCAATCCCTGCATTCACTCCAAGATGATTCAATGGGAAAGAATCAGCAAATTCTTTATGATAATTGGCTCTTAGTGTATAGACCACATAAGCCGACAAATCACTATTGAAGGCATAAAGGTGTCGTGGTACCGAAAGGTCCAGAGAATCAGTACTTCGATAATAGACAACATTCTTCATATCAGACGATTCCTTCTCATGCCCCAAGCTATCCAATTGTAAGACACCCACGATTCCACCATTCTTACTACTAATCGTTGTTACAATTTTCTTCATATCCAGACCAGCAGGAAGAGAATCTATATTATAAATAAGGTGAGAAATCTGATCTATATTAAATTTATATTTGGCACAATTTACCGTATCCGGTTTTCCATTGGACATTCTATTCACAAGAGAATTCAACGTCCCTACCGAAAACGACGTTATGGCTGTATCATGATAATATGTAGCCTCGTCGTTATTACTTAAGCAAGATGAAAGCATCCAGACAGCACACCACATCACGACGAAAATTGACAACGTTTTTTTCATTGCACTCTTTAAAATATTTTTGCTTGCAAATTTACATAGTTTTTTCAGATAAAACGCCTTTTAGGAACATTATTATATAAATTATGGATTACGTACGTGTTTTTTAAGTTTGTTTAGGGAAAACAAAACCCTTATAACTAAAACAACCTATGCTAATATTTCCATCAGTTACGCACAACTACCTTAAAAGGATTGAAACAACGAGTGAAAAAACAGATTTTCAGAAGAAAGGATAACATATACGAAACATCCCGTCTCCTCTTACAAAGAAACGGGATGAATATTTAAATTACGAGCTAATTTCTAAGCTATTAAAGTTTAGGACCAGCAGGAACTAGAGCTTTACCAGCGTCATTACCTTCATACTTCTTGAAGTTCTTGATGAAGCGAGCAGCCAGATCCTTAGCCTTCTTGTCCCATTCTGAAGGATCCTTATAGGTATCACGTGGATCAAGAATAGCATCATTAACACCATCCAAGTGAGTAGGAACAACGAAATCGAAATAAGGAATCCTCTTCGTAGGAGCCTTATCAATCTCATGGTCAAGAATACGATCAATGATGCCACGTGTATCACGAATAGAGATACGTTTGCCACTTCCATTCCAACCCGTATTCACAAGATAGCACTTAGCACCACTCTTCTGCATGTGACGAACAAGTTCATCAGCATACTTTGTCGGATGTAACTCCAGGAATGCCTGGCCGAAGCAAGCAGAGAAGGTAGGAGTAGGTTCTGTAATACCACGCTCTGTACCTGCCAATTTAGCAGTAAATCCAGAAAGGAAATAATACTTTGTCTGCTCTTGGTTCAGGATAGAAACAGGAGGCAGTACACCGAAAGCATCAGCGCTCAGGAAAATCACCTGTTTAGCTGCGGGTCCGTGAGAAACCGGACGAACAATATTCTTAATATGATAGATTGGATAAGACACGCGGGTATTCTCCGTTACACTCTTATCAGCAAAATCTATTTTACCATTCTTGTCAACCGTTACATTCTCAAGTAGAGCATCACGTCTGATTGCACCATAGATATCAGGTTCAGCTTCTTTATCCAAGTCTGATAACCTTAGCATAGCAACCACCTTCAAGATTAAAAATGCCATTGTCATCCCATCCATGTTCATCATCACCAATCAACTTACGTTTCGGATCTGTAGACAAAGTGGTCTTGCCCGTACCAGACAAGCCGAAGAAGATAGCTGTATTCTGACCATTCAAGTCTGTATTTGCAGAGCAGTGCATAGAGGCAATACCCTTTAAAGGCAAGAAGTAATTCTGCATAGAGAACATACCCTTTTTCATTTCACCACCATACCAAGTATTAATGATGACCTGCTCTTTAGAAGTTACATTGAACAGAACAGCGGTCTCTGAATGCAAACCAAGCTCTTTCCAATTCTCAACCTTAGCCTTAGAAGCATTGTAAACGACGAAGTCAGGTTCCTGATCAAACTCTTCCTCATTTTGAGGACGGATGAACATATTCGTCACGAAATGAGCCTGCCATGCTACTTCTACGATGAAACGTACCTTCATACGGGTGTCTTTGTTAGCACCACAGAAGCCATCAACGACATACAGTTTCTTGTTTGAAAGTTCTTTCTTTGCGATGCTCTTTAACAGCTTTCCAAGTAGACTCAGAAGCACGGTGGTTATCGTTGTGATATTCCTCGGAATCCCACCATACCGTATTATGAGCCTTGGCATCATCAACAATAAATTTATCCTTAGGAGAACGGCCGGTATAAACACCTGTCATCACGTTAACTGCGCCCAGTTCTGTTTCCTGACCCTTATCATAGCCGGTAAGTTCTGGCTTAGTTTCTTCATTGAACAACACTTCATAAGAAGGGTTGTAAAGAACCTCAGTTGCACCTGTGATTCCATACTTCTCCAATACTGACTTAGTAAATTGTGCCATTTTAAAATTTATTTTTTAAAAAGTGAATTATAATCTTCTCTTTATTAACTGTTTAAACAGCTCTCAGAATCTCAATCCCGAAATTCTTCACAAAGATAAGAAAAAAGTCGAGAAGCACCAACTTTCCAAAATAAAAAGATGATTTATAGAAGCTTTTTAGGTTAAAAATATCAAAAAGCCATTCTGCCCCTTAACTTTTGTAATTCAGAGTTTACAAATGAAGACGGACCACTTTTGCTGTATAACGATTCAGGATAAGTTGATTCAAAACTCGATTATTCTCTAAGGACGATTTAAACTCACATCACCAGATAATCCTGATAAATTCATCTATTTTTTCTGATACCTCAGAAGAAATTCCATAGAATCACCTTAACTTTTTCAATAAATATTTTCAGATCCTATCCCAAATTAACATCTCGTATTCAACTTTTAAAATCAAGAATCAGAAGTGGGGCTAATATCATCTGTTGCCACTTTGATTACTAAGAAGAAGTTCTCTACCCAAAATGGAAACACGGAGATAAAACGAAAAACTATCGCTCTCAGATTACTTTGACGTCGGATAATTATACTGATCAAAATAACGGAAAGTATGAGGCGTAGGATACCATTCATTTTCAACAGAAACACCTAAAGAAAAATTTTTATTATGGTAAGTGACTCCACCACCTATTACATTAGCTCCAGGAGCCTGCATTCCATATCCCATCGAACCACACATTGGTGCATAGGTAAATGCATAAGGATTATAACAACCAAAATCATTTCCATAATAAGGTTCACAACCATATCCCCATGGGTTATATCCCCTATTGTTATTACTAAGAGATAACTGCCCATAGACATATGCTTCCCAATGAGGATTTATGCGATAATCCAGCATTCCATAAAGGCCTGCATCTGCATATTGATCGCTACCCCAATTGAAATGGCTGATATATCCGCCTGCACCCAGCCAAAGTCGATTATCCTTTGTCAAAGGAGTGAGATATAACGCATTCATTGTCTGTGAAAAGCCTCCGCGATGAGGTACATTATGTCCAAAGGTAGCAAAAGCAGAGGCGTCCAAATCCACATTCAACCCTTGATGAAGCCCATACGCAAAATCATCAATCACTTGGGGCTCTATTGATTTTGCCAAAGAGCGACCTGAAGAAAGATTTGAGCCATCTGTTTTCTGTGCAGAAGAGGTCGCTGCTGTATCAGCCACCATTTGGCGCCAGATTTCTTTCTGCGCCTTTAAATCTGGTTGTTGAGCATAAACACCCACAACCAACATAACGTATCCTATAATGAATAAAAATCTTTTCATTTTCACAGCAAAGATAGAGAGAAAAAGGAAAAGACCGTTATCCAAAAGTATTAAAAAAAGTAGAATTCTATTATTTTTATCTTCCTTTTACCTTTTTTTAAAGGATTCTCAACTTCAAGGCAAAATATAAAATTATTTTTTCTTACCTTTGCAAGAATTTAGGGTTTCCCATACTATCGGAAGGAAAAATAGACCCAGACGACAAAAAGGACATACAAAAAAGAGGCTGTATACATGCATTCACTACCTGATGCTCACCTACACAGACTCTTGTTTGTCTCTATTAATCAATCATTCGCCAAACCAAAATTAGACAATGGAAATAAAAAATTTAAGTAAGGACAATTCTATTATCAACCAGTACATGGCTGAAATTCGTGATGCAGAATATCAAAAAAACCGGCTTCTGTTCAGAAACAATATTACACGTATTGGAGAATGTGAAGCTTATGAAATCTCAAAAGCTCTCCACTATGAGGAAAAAGAAGTAACTACACCTTTAGGAATTTCCAAAGTCAACGTGCCTAAAGACCAAATCGTTTTAGGAACCATTTTCCGCGCTGGCCTACCTTTTCATACTGGTTTCCTGAACATCTTTGATCATGCCGAAAACGGTTTCGTATCTGCTTATCGCAAATATACAGATAAAGAGCACCACAATGTAGACATTCATGTAGAATATCTCGCTACCCCCAGCATTGAAAACAAGACCTTAATTATTGCCGACCCAATGCTAGCTACAGGAGGAAGTATGGAATTAAGTTATAAAGCCTTCTTGACCAAAGGCGTACCCAGACGTATTCATGTAGCCTGCATCATCGCTACTCAGCAGGGAATTAACCATATCAGATCCATCTTCCCTGAAGACAAAACAACCGTCTGGTGTGCTGCTATAGATCCTGAAATGAATGAACATAAATATATTGTACCGGGATTTGGCGATGCAGGAGATCTATGCTATGGTGACAAGATCTAAACGCTTTGTAATACGATTGATCTGAAATTGGGAATAAAAGCAATTCTGGTTTCATATTCAGACCCAAAGCCATTCTATCATTGCATTTTAAGTATAGATAAATGCCACCAGGTCTGAATACATATTTATTTATAGCATAATGGCATCTTTCTTTGAATAGTAATCGCATCTGCCACAAATATACATTTTGTGAATATCCGCTCTATGTTATGACTATTTGTAGATCTTTAAACATTCTACCAACTTTAATAATAATCAGAATGATCAATATTTCCCTATCAGGAAGAAAGAAGAGCATAAAAATCAAACAAAAAGTTAATTAAATCAACTAAAAGTTTTATTTAAGAAAATAATTTAGTATCTTTGCCCCAGAAATATTTCTTATAAGAGAAACTTTCTCAAAAGTAAAGAATAGGATGATAATTAATTAGAATCAAGAATGGAGATAAAACGACCAGCTCATTTTTTCACCAGTAACAAAAGATTAAGTATCTCTGTTGTTAATTAACTGTATGACAACTAGATAGATTTCTAATAAGGTAACGTCGCAATTTCCATAGCACGTCCATTCTTATTATTTATATTTGAGTCTAAGTTCTCTAACGATACAACAAACAACAAAAAAGCATTTATATTTAACCAATAATGTTGACTGCCCCGATTATTGAGATGGCGATCTCAAATTAAAGGGACAGTTTTTTACTTAATAGTAAGTATAGACATAAAAGAACTAATGAAGAGATATTGATTATGAAATTTAAGATGAAAACTAAGTATTCAGAACCAGAAGATGCACGAGAAGCATTCCATAAAAGCGAAAAACGACATGAGGTAAATAATAAAATTAGTAAATGGTTCTCATATTTATGTGTGCTTATTACAATTGCAATTATTATTTTTGTTATCTATGCTTATTTCATAGACAAGCCAAATATATATAATGGATGTTCTATTCATCCTTAATGAAAACAGAAGATTTTCCTTGAAATATCTCAAGGAAAATCTTATAAACTGATTTCTTTTTAATGTCCCAATAATTTTTCATCACCTTCATTACCATAGGCTTGGTAAACACGTTACTGCTAAGGTGTAACCTCATTACCGCTGAGCTGTAAGTACGTTACGATATAAGTTGTTGAAAATTAGTGATGACTATCAGTGAAAGCATATCCAGATTGACATTAACCATCCTCTCTCCCAGTGCATAACGGTAATACCTGGGATAGGATTTCGACTTCTCCGCGAGAGATAAGAAAACAATAGGATGAAAACATCAATTTGCAGAAACAAAAGTGATACGAGCATAGCCATTACCAGAGTTCCCCATCATAGTACCTGATCCTGAGTGTGAAGGAATGCTGTTATCACCGGCAATTGCTATGCCATTAGATACCCCTCCAATGTATCCCGATCCACCACCAGCACCTTCATTTGTACTAGCATCTCCAACAAGTCCTCCATAATACCCTCCTCCAGCACCTGGAGCATCTGCAACAGTAGTCGCACTTTGACCTTGTCCTAGTGCATATCCGGAAGTCTGGGTTCCTCCATACGAAGAATCATATACACCGTCAGTCCACATACCTTGACCGCTTGTTCCCCCACCAGCTCCTCCGGAGCCATCATTAGTTCCATTGTATATACCGCCTTCTCCTCCATCGTCTGCACCTCCACCACCACCTGCAACGATAAGTCTTGAATTTAATGAAGTTGAGTTAAGACAAGTTCCACCAACAGTACGTATATCTGTGGCACCCCCACCAGATCCAGCTGAGCATCCATTTGGTGTCGTAGATGTGGCACCCCCACCATTCCAGCCACCAGTTTGCAGTAAGCCATAAATGCCTGCACCTCCGACATATACATATAAAATTTGTGCACTAGATAGATGTATTGTTCCACTTGAGTATCCACCAGGTCCTCCTGAACTTTCTTGTGTATGTGATGTAACGACATATCCTCCTCCTGATGCTCCCCAGACTTCCAATTTGTAAATTCCGGTAACAGGTACAGTATAGGATTGCACAGAACCTGTATAGTCAAATATTCTTGGGAGATAGGACAGGTTATAGGTGTAAGTCTTTCCGGCCTCCCATGTACCGGATATTATCTTGGTCAATGTTCCTCCATTGCTGTACGTAACGGTAATGCTGGCATCACTGCTCAATGTTTGCGGTATCATCATAAAGGTCGTTGTACCCGAATTAATCACTGTACCTGCATTTGTTGAAGCTGATACTGTCTGTGAGAAAGACTTTTTATCTGTAGTGTTTGGAGTCCATGTGCCATCCAGACTGTAGTATCCCTTTATACTGAATGTTATTCAAAGTGACACCGGTGATGGTTCCGCTAGGCAGTCCCATAACTTCCAACCTGGAAACTGGACTGCTGCAAGGATATGCTTGAAGTCAACAGGAATCTGATTATAAGAATCTCCAGCTACACCTGTCATTGATGAAGCAAGAATATCAATCTGATCAGTTGCATTGTCAGGTACGGTATAAGAGAGAACAGGTGCTGAACCTGCATTATGAGTAATATTGCTCAGAAATACTTGTAGGGTAGTAAGCATAGAAATCAACGGTACTGCTAGCTCCCGGCCAGTAATGGGTAGCTGGAAGTCTGCCAGATGTTATTAGTGCTGGAATAGGATGCAGTTTCGTTATTTACTTCCGTAGACCAATTGCCTTCGTTATTTACATCTGCAATTACGTTGAAACTGTTAGAAGTATCAAATGTGCTTCCAGTAATGGGAGTCGCACGACTAACAGGTTTATAATCAGAAGAACTACTATTAGAATTATTCCAACACAAGTTCTTACAGAAGAACTCTAATTGCCTTGTTCCCCACGTTATCCAGTATATGATTGTCTTCTGCACATCCTGTAAGACACAAAACCACTAATAAAGAAGAAAAAAGCAAAGGAAAGAAACCTTTGCTAAAATGTATTCTGAACTTCATCCACATCATCCTTTAGTTTCTCTTCTCTCCGCGAGAGATGAGAAAATAAAGATGATAACATCAATTTGCAGAAATAAAAGTGATACGTGCGTAACCATTACCGGAGCGAACACCATTCTGCATTCCTGTCGTCCCACTGATAAGTGTTGAGCCAAGATGACCGGAACCGCCTCCACCGCCGCCGCCAAGATTTATGCCGCCACCACCATACCAGCCTCCTCCGCCGCCGCCACCATAGTTGCTCGATCCTCCAGGGCCTCCCATACCACCTTGCCCAAAACTCCCTGATTGTCCTTTTGTTTGGGAGCCATCATAATATTGCCCATAATTTCCACCTGATGATTGCGAACCTCCTGTTGCTAATATTATGCTACCTGGAAATCCACTGGCATTTTCTCTGAAATCTCCTCCTGTTCCACCGACTAATCCACCACCATCACCACCATATGCGGTATCTCCACTTCCTCCACCACCTGCTACAATTAGTATTTCGTTTTGATATGTAAAATAGTTACTTAGAACACCTCTGCTCGTAGTTGAGATATGTGTAGCACCACCACCTGCAATAGAACCACAGCCGCCACCATTATAAGCCGCCACACCATTAGCATCATCTAATGCTTGATTACATTGACCAATACATATATATAGTTTTTTGTATTGCGTTAAATATATATTACCATATGAATAACCTCCAAGGCCACCAATTCCATTTGTAAGCCACCCACAACCTTGTGCACCCCAGACTTCAAGTTTATAAGTTCCCGTAAAGGGTACGGTATAGGACTGCACACCTCCAGTATAACTAAAATCCTGTGTAGCCGAGAAAGAAGAATTAATATTATAGTTATAGACTTTCCCTGCTTCCCACGTTCCACCCAGACTCTTTGTCAGGGTTGCGCCACCTGAGTAGGTAACCGTAAAACTTGCATTTGACAGGGTCTGCGGCATCACGAGAAAGGGATCATTCCCGGATACGATCTCTGTACCTGCCTCACTTGCTGCCGAAACATTCTTTATATATGTCGTCGTACTGGACGTCTGTGGAGTCCAGCCACTGGTAAAGCTATAACTTCCGGTATTCTGTATTCCGTTAAGGGATATTTTGGTAATCGTACCATTAATCATTCCACTACTGCCTACACAGAACTGTACTGCTGAAAGGATATGTTTGAAATCAACAGGAGTCTGGGTATAGGAATCTCCAGCTACTCCGGTCTTTGAAGAAGCAAGAATGTCTATTTGATCCGTTGCATTGTCAGGCACAGTATAGGAAAGAACAGGTGCTGAACCCGCGGTATGAGTAATGTTATTCAAGATACTTGTGGGATAATAAGCATAGAAGTCTACTGTACTGCCTGCTCCCGGCCAGTAATGTGTGGCTGTAGTCTGCCAGATTTTATTTGTTGTAGAATAGGATGCAGTTTCGTTATTTACTTCCGAAGACCAGTTGCCTCCTTTGTTTACATCTACAATTACGTTAAAACTCTTGGAAGTATCAAATATGTTTTCACTGATGGGAGTCGCACGGCTATCTTTTTTAAAATCAGTAGAACTATTCCAACCATGAGTTGAAACAGAAAATCCCAGTTGCCGACTTTTTCCACCATCCAATATACTGCTGTCTTCTCCACATCCAGCAAGACATAATACCATTAATAAAGAAGAAAGCAAAGGAACAAGGCCTTTGCCAAGACGTATTCTGACCTTCATCCACATCATCCTTTATATTCTCTTCTCTCCGCGAGAGATGAGAAAATAAAAGAATGTAATAAGCCTGAAGGACAAAATAATTAATTCGCAGAAACAAAAGTGATTCGGGCATAGCCATTACCGGTATGTCCTGTTTCTGTTCCACCGGATGGCGAAGGCATAGATGAATCTCCTGCAATCATCTGCATATTCGAAAATACATATCCGGAATAATGATTCGGAGAACCTGTATGGATGATATTGGTTGATGCCGATGACCCAGAAATAGCATTACAGCCTGGATAGCCTGAGATAAATGATGAACCACCGGAACCAGGAATCTCTCCACCACTAACACCACTATTGGAAGAATTACGAGGGCTATTACAACCACCTGCACCGCCATAGTAGCCACTGCCACCGCCACCACCATAATTTAACGCAGAATTACCTCCTATTCCAAATGAACCATTTTGCCCCTTATAGCTATCCCCTTGTGCTGGATATTGATTAGTAACACCCCCTGATATTTGTGTCCCTCCAGACATTATAATATCTTTGACAAGCCTTGAGGTTGCAATTCCTCCTTGTAATCCTCCTCCATAACCTCCTGGTGTCGTTTGTGGACCAAATTTATCTGAATAATTATTTTCTCCTCCACCACCTCCTGCTACCATTATTCTAGACATTAAAGAACCGAAGTTGTTCCAGTTTCCACCAATTAATCTTATATCAGTCGCACCTCCACCTCCAGCAGCAGAATTCACACATGTGCCCCCACCATTATAACCTCCAGGTGTAGTTTCTGTATGTCCGAATGATGCTATTGTCTTTCCAGAACCACCTATATATATGTATAGGATCTTATTTTTTTCTAATTTTACTTTTCCTGCTGTAAATCCGCCTCTTCCAGCAAGTGAACTATTTACGTCTCCACCTGATGCTCCCCAGCATTCTATTTCATAAGTTCCTGTAAAAGGCACGGTATAGGACTGTACATTTCCAGTGTAGTTAAAATCCTGTGTAGCTGAAAATGAAGAATTAATATTATAGTCATAGACTTTCCCTGCTTCCCACGTTCCACTCAGACTCTTTGTCAGGGTTGCACCACCTGAATAGGCAACCGTAAAACTAGCATTAGACAGGGCCTGCGGCATCACCAGAAAGGGATCATTCCCGGATACGATTTCTGTACCTGCGTCACCTGCTGAAGAAACATTCTTTGTATATGTCGTCGTACTGGATGTCTGTGGAGTCCAGCCACTGGTAAAGCTATAACTTCCGGTATTCTGTATTCCGTTAAGGGATATTTTGACAATAGTACCGTTAATCATTCCACTACTGCCAACTCTAAACTGTACAGCAGCAAATATGTGCTTGAAGTCAACAGAAGTCTTGCTATAGGAATCTCCGGCCACACCTGTCTTTGAAGAAGTAAGGATATCAATCTGATCAGATGCATTGTCAGGCACTGTATAAGAAAGGATGGGAGCAGAATCTACAGTATGAGTAATGTTACTCGAAATACTTGTAGGATAGTAAGCATAGAAGTTTACAGTATTTCCTACTCCTGGCCAGTAATGTATTGCTGAAGTCTGCCAAATATTGTTTGCCGTAGAATAAGCTGCGGTTTCGTTATTTACTTCCATAGTCCAATTGCCTCCTTTGTTTACATCGGCTATTACATTGAAACTTTTGGTAGTGTCGAATGTGTTTCCACTAATAGGAGTGGCTCGACTGGGAACCTTTTGATCAGAAGATTTATTAGAATTAACAGAATAACTCCAATTATGAGTTGAAACAGAAAACTCTAATTGTCTATTTCTGCCATTTTCTAATATGTTGTTGTCTTCTATACAACCTGCAAAGAATAAAATAATTAAAGAAGAAATTAGCAAGGGAATAAGACCCTTGCCTGATAATATTCTGCCCCTCATCCGTATCATCCATTATATTCTCTTCTCTCCGCGAGAGATGAGAAAATAAAGATGATAACATCAATTTGCAGAAACGAAAGTAATACGTGCATAACCATTACCTGTATGTCCTGTTTCGGTTCCGCCTGCAGGTAATGGCATTGAGGATGCACCGTCTTTCATAACTGGTGATATAAATGAATATGTTGTTCCATTAATTGTCATATAATTTATATTAGTATTTTGAGTTCCATCCGCAGAAATAGCAACACAACCTGACATCCCAGATATGAAGGAAGAACCGCCGCCACCACCACGACCATGTATAGAAAGTCCTCCCCACCAGCCGCCGCCTCCGCCACCGGCCCAAAATAAATCAACGTATGATTGGTTGGCATATCCGAAGTAACCCCATGGATTTATTGTCCCATCTTTTATATATTTATAGTCAAACCAATTGGGATCATCATAGGCAGGACAAGAACCACATGATATTTGCGTAGCACCGGTGCCATCATATCTTGACTCGCTATATTGACTATTAGCATTATTATATGCAGCATATCCTTTGATACTTCCGGCATTAGCTCCATTAGCAATTGTTGAATTATCATCCGTCAAACATCCACCACCCCCAGCTGCAACCATAATCCTACTTCGAAGAGATGAAGTTCCACTCCAACCATCACTTCCTGAATGTTTTATAAGTCTTACATCTGTGGAACCACCACCACCTGATGGAAAATATGTATTTGCATTTGAAGTACTAGTGCCGCCTCCATTCCAGCCACCATAATTAATCTGTTTGTAAATGCTGTTCCCAATACCACCAACATATAGAAATAATTGTCTACCGGATGTAAGATTGATATATCCAGAGGTATAGGCTCCTTTGCCGGGTAAAGCGCCTCCTTTACATGGGTCATCTCCTCCTTCAGCTCCCCAACATTCAATTTTATAAGTTCCTGTAAATGGTACGGTATAGGACTGTACATTTCCAGTGTAGTTAAAATCCTGTGTAGCTGAAAATGAAGAATTAATATTATAGTCATAGACTTTCCCTGCTTCCCACGTTCCACTCAGACTCTTTGTCAGGGTTGCACCACCTGAATAGGCAACCGTAAAACTAGCATTAGACAGGGCCTGCGGCATCACCAGAAAGGGATCATTCCCGGATACGATTTCTGTACCTGCGTCACCTGCTGAAGAAACATTTTTTGTATACGTTGTCGTACTGGATGTCTGTGGAGTCCAGCCACTGGTAAAGCTATAACTTCCGGTATTCTGTATTCCGTTAAGGGATATTCTGGTAATGGTACCGTTAATCATCCCACTGCTGCCAACTCTAAACTGCACTGCTGCAAAGATATGCTTGAAGTTAACAGGAGTCTGATTGTAAGAATCTCCGGCTACGCCAGTCTTTGATGAAGCAAGAATATCAATCTGGTCAGCAGCATTATCAGGCACTGTATAAGAAAGGATGGGAGCAGAATCTACAGTATGAGTAATGTTACTCGAAATACTTGTAGGATAGTAAGCATAGAAGTTTACAGTATTTCCTACTCCTGGCCAGTAATGTATTGCTGAAGTCTGCCAAATATTGTTTGTCGTAGAATAAGCTGCGGTTTCGTTATTTACTTCCATAGTCCAATTGCCTCCTTTGTTTACATCGGCTATTACATTGAAACTTTTGGTAGTGTCGAATGTGTTTCCACTAATGGGAGTAGCACGACTGTCAATTTTAGAATCAGAAGGATGACTATTAGAGTTACTCCATGCACAAGTTCTTACAGAGAACTCTAATTCCTTATTTCCTCCATTATTCAAGATACTGCTATCTTGTGCACATCCTGTGAGACACAAGGCCATTAATAAAGAAGAAAAAAGTAAAGGTAAGAAGCCTTTGCAGGGAAGTATTATGACTCTCATCCGTATCATCCTTTAGTTTCTCTTCTCTCCGCGAGAGATGAGAAACTAATGGATGAGATCAGTTTGAAAGGTAAGCTAATTAATTTGCAGAAATAAAAGTAATACGGGCATAACCATTACCGGTATGTCCAGTTTCTGTTCCACCAGATGGAGAAGGCATTAAGGAATTTCCTGGAATCATTTGCATATTCGAAAATACATATCCGGAATAATGATTAGGAGAACCTGAATGGATAATATTGGTTGATGTGGATGATTCAGAAATTGCATTACATCCGGGATAACCAGAAATAAAAGATGAACCACCGGCACCAGAACCTACTGTTCCATTTCCATGATTACCATTACCTCCAGCATAGTATCCATTACCTCCTCCACCTGTAGTTACATAATTATATTCAGTAAAGCCAAAGTTCGCTCTTGTTGTTTCGGGATACATGTGATCTCCTGTTCCGTGAAGACCACCTTGGGATTGTTCTCCACCGGTTGCATCATCTCCATCGTCACCAACATTTTCGATTCCGGAAAAGCCTGTCAGTCCACCTGCATTTCCTCCTTCTTCATTTGCGAAATAAGTGCAAGCTCCACCTCCACCACTAGCAACTATAATTCTAGTTTTTAAAGAATTAAAAGAATTCCATTCTCCTTTTGATAATCTGATATCAGTTGAACCACCTCCACCATAACTCCATCCATCTCGAATTTTGACAGATTCTCCTCCATTATTGAAGATTGTATGATTTATTCTTCCTAATGTAAAAATGTTATCATCACTCTTATTTTTTTTAGATTCAAAAGTTTCAGTTTTAATTATATCATGAGCATCAAATATATCACCATGCTCTCCAACATAAATATATAGAATTGATCCTTTTAGCAATTTCAGATATCCACTAACATATGCACCTTTTCCTCCTAATGTAATCGAAGCCCCTCCTCCTTCAGCTCCCCAAACTTCTAGTTTATAAGTACCTGCCAACGGTACAGTATAGGATTGTACATCTCCGGTATAATCAAAATTTGCTACAGGGATCGTTTTCGACAGATTATAGATGTAAGTCTTTCCGGCCTCCCATACACCAGTAATTGCCTTGGTTAAACTCCCTCCATTGCTATAGGTAACGATAATGCTTGCATCACCACTTAATGTCTGAGGCATCATCATAAAGGTCATAACCCCAGAAGTGATTACAGTACCCGCACTTGTTGGAACAGATACGGTCTGAGAGAAGGACTTCTTATCCGTGGTATTTGGAGTCCATGTACCATTCAGGCTATAAGTCCCTTTATACTGAATGTTATTCAAAGTGACACCCGTAATAGTTCCACTGGGCAGGCCACTGGTTCCTACTTGGAAATTAACCGCAGCAAAGACATGCTTGAAGTTAACAGGAGTCTGATTATAAGAATCCCCGGCTACACCTGTCTTTGAAGAAGCAAGGATATCAATCTGGTCAGCCGCATTATCAGGCACAGTATAGGAAAGAACAGGTGCAGAGCCTGCTGTATGAGTAATACTGCTGTAGATACTTGTGGGATAATAAGCATAAAAATCCACAGTGCTGCTAGTCTCCGGCCAGTAGTGTGTGGCTGTAGTCTGCCAGATATTATTTGCTGTAGAGTAGGATGCAGTTTCATTATTTACTTCCGTAGACCAGTTCCCTCCATGATTCACATCTGCAATTATGTTAAAACTTTTGGAAGTATCGAAAGTGTTTCCGATAATAGGAGTCGCTCGGCTATTAGTTCTTAAATTAGAGAAATTACTATTAGAACTATTCCAGCCACAAGTTTTTACAGAGAACTCTAATTGTCTGTTTCTCCCGTTATCTAATATATTACTATCTTGTGCACAACCTGCAAGACACAAGACCATTAATAAAGAAGAAAAAAGCAAAGGTTTTTCCCCTTTGCTGAAATGTATTCTGCCCCTCATCGATATCATCCTTTAGTTTCTCTTCTCTCCGCGAGAGATGAGAAAACAAAGAATCAGTCTTTAATTTGCAGAAACAAATGTTATTCTTGCATAACCATTGCCATATCTAACACCATTTTGCATTGTTCCATCTGAAACCCCTCCTATATATCCAGAGCCACCACCTGCGCCGCCATATCCTGCGCCGCCACCATACCATCCACCACCGCCGCCAGCATGCAAGTTTTGATCACCACCACCCATTCCGAAAGAGCCTGGTTCATTATATGAGTTGGTTCCACCACTTGTTTGTGTTCCTCCGCTACCCCAAGGTTGAGGTGTCTCAGTCCATCCACTAGTTCCATTTCCGCCATTTGCTCCTCCGCCGGTTCCTCCAATTCCAGAAAACACAAAACCAGAAGCATTACGCCAAAATCCACCACCACCACCTCCAGCTACAATTAATACCTCTACATTTTTAACAGATTCATAATTTTTTAATTGACCATCTCCTATTAATGAGGATTGAATAGATGTACATCCACCTCCGCCGCCAACAATATGATCTGGATTTGTTCCAACACGTGATGCTCCACCATTCCACCCACCTAAAGTTGTATTCATAGTAGTTCCATTAGCACCTGCTCCACCAACGGATATATATAATATTTTGTCTTTTGTTAATGTTATATTACCATAAGAATAGCCACCTTTTCCTCCTTCTACTGATATATTGTATGTTGCAGAGCCACCAGATGCCCCCCAAATCTCAAGTTTATAGGTGCCGGTAATCGGTGCTATGAAAGTCTGAACAGTCCCTGTATAATCGTATTCCCTTATAAATGACAATCCGTAGTTGTATATCTTTCCTGCCTCCCATGTTCCACTAATAGTTTTGGTTAGTGTTCCTCCATTGCTATAGGTGACTGTTATCGTAGCATTACTCACTGTCTGCGGTATCATCATCAGGGTATAAGTGCCTGAATAGATATCCTCTCCCGAGGTTCCTGATATTGTATTGGGTTGTGAAATGGTAAAGGTCTTTGTTGAAGTTCCCAGGGTCCAGCCGCTGTCGAAGGTATAGGTGCCTGAATTGCAAACATTTCCTATGGATATAGATGAGATAGTACCACTTCCCAGCACGCCGGTTCCGACAGAAAATTGTACCGCAGCAAAGATATGCTTGAAGTCAACAGAAGTCTGATTATAGGAATCTCCAGCTACGCTTGTCTTTGATGAAGCAAGGATATCAATCTGATCAGTTGCATTGTCTGGTACTGTATAAGAAAGAATAGGAGCTGAACCTGCAGTATGAGTAATACTTCCAGAGATGTTTGTAGGATAATAAGCATAAAAGTTTACCGTACTTCCAGTCCCAGACCAGTAATGTGTAGCAGAGGTTTGCCAGATATCATTAGTACTGGAGTAGGATACTGTCTCGTTATTTATTTCCATAGACCAGCTATTCCCTTTGTTTACATCTGCTATTATGTTGAAGCTTTTGGATGTATCAAATGTATTTCCACTGATAGGGGTAGCACGACTATCAGATTTAGAATCCGAGGAACTATTAGAATTGTTCCAACTACAGGTTTTTACAGAAAAATCTAATTGTCTGTTTCTTCCGTTATTCAATATACTACTATCTTCTGCACATCCTGCAAGACATAAGATTATCAAAGAAGAAAAAAGCAAAGGTAAGAAGCCTTTGCTAAGAGATATTCTGACCCTCATCCGTATCATCCATTATATTCTCTTCTCTCCGCGAGAGATGAGAATATAAAAGATAAAATGATATATCTGAAAGGTAAAATGATTAATCTGCAGAAATGAAGGTAATTCGTGCATAGCCGTTACCAGACCGGACACCGCTCTGCATTGAACAGTTTGCTACTCTATCAATATATCCCGATCCACCAGATCCACCAGAATTTGAATTAGCACCAGTTGACTGATCTGCTTCTCCGCCATACCAACCACCACCACAACCTCCTCCAGCTTCTTCACCACGAGATCCTATTGTGCCATTATGTCCATCTTGTCCTATTCCAAAAAGATATCCAGATATCTGGGTTCCTCCATATGATATTTTTCCACCTTCATTAGAAACTTCTATAGAATTTCCTCCGATTGTACCACCTCCAGATCCACCATAATGTTTGTCTGTACTACTGCTTCCATGACAATATCCACCACCTCCTCCACCAACAATAAAAACAGAATTTCTATTATCAGAAAGAGTACTTAATAGTCCAGAAGTGGATGCAATATGTGTTGCACCTCCACCACCACCGGCATGGGTATCAGAACTTTCTGCATATGATCCACCAGATCCACCTCCATTATATCCTCCACCTCCATTAGATTTTGTTGGTTCTCCCTGGC
Organism: uncultured Prevotellaceae bacterium; assembly: GCA_963769405.1. Classification (GTDB taxonomy): domain Bacteria; phylum Bacteroidota; class Bacteroidia; order Bacteroidales; family Bacteroidaceae; genus Prevotella. Next base: position 137,350 of record CAVYLQ010000010.1, read on the forward strand.
CACCAACATAGATATATAATATCTGATTTACACTTAATCTGATTTGCCCTTGAGCATATCCTCCTTTTCCTGCAGTTATACTATCTGAAGAATCCGTTCCACCTTGTGCTCCCCAGACCTCAAGTTTGTATGTACCGGTAATGGGTACTGTATAAGTCTGCACTGTGCCGGTGTAGCTGAAGGTCCTTGGGAGATAGGACAGATTATAGGTATAGGTCTTTCCGGCTTCCCATGTGCCGATAATTGCCTTTGTTAAACTCCCTCCATTGCTATAGGTAACGGTAATACTTGCATCACCACTTAGTGTTTGCGGCATCATCATAAAGGCCGTTGTACCTGAAGTGATCACTGTTCCTGTACTTGTTGGAACAGATACGGTCTGAGAAAAGGACTTCTTATCCGTAGTATTTGGAGTCCATGTACCATCCAGACTATAAGCACCTTTATACTGAATGTTATTCAAAGTGACACCCGTAATGGTTCCATTAGGCAGACCACTGCTGCCTATACTGAACTGTACAGCAGCAAATATATGTTTGAAATCAACAGGAGTCTGATTGTAAGAATCTCCAGCTATACCTGTCTTTGAAGAAGCAAGGATATCAATCTGATCCGTTGCATTGTCAGGTACGGTATAAGAGAGAACAGGCGCAGAACCTGTGGTATGAGTAATTTCACTGGAGATACTTACAGGATAGTAAGCATAAAAATCAACGGTACTGCCAGTCCCAGGCCAGTAATGAATTTTGGAAGTCTGCCAGATGTTATCTGCTGTAGAGTAGGATGCTGTCTCGTTATTTACTTCCGTAGACCAGTTACCGCCTTTGTTTACATCGGCTATTATATTAAAGTTTTTGGATGTATCAAATGTGTTTCCAGTAATAGGAGTGGCTCGACTGGGAATCTTTTGATCAGAAGAATTACTATTAGAACTATTCCAACCACAAGTTTTTACAGAAAATTCCAGTTGCCGACTTTGCCCATTATCCAATATATGATTGTCTTCTGCACAACCTGCAAGATATAAAATAATTAAAGAAGAAAAAAGCAAAGGAAATAAACCTTTGCTAAGAGATATTCCTATCTTCATCTGTATCATCCATTATATTCTCTTCTCTCCGCGAGAGATGAGAAAATAAAAGGATGCGATCAGTTTGAAAGGTAAAATAATTAATTTGCAGAAACGAAAGTAATCCTAGCATGACCGTTACCAAAGCGTATACCATTCTGCATGCCTGTTGCCCCACTGATAAGAGTTGAGCCCAGATGGCCGGAACCACCGCCGCCGGATTCATTACTAGCATATCCCGTACTTTGATAAGAATAGCCTCCATACCATCCACCACCACCGCCACCATTACCCACATCATCCGCACGTAAGGATTCTACCGAAGTTCTGCCATCTTGTCCTAGCCCAAATACATATCCTGTAGTTTGGGTTCCTCCTACTGATTTTCCTATACTTGTATTTCCTACTCCATCATTCCAGCCACCAGATTTTCCACCGGATAGTCCACCTCCTGTTCCACCAATCCCCCAAGCTGTTCCACCACCTCCGCCAGCTACTATTATAATATTTGATGTCTGCGATGCTAAGGTAGATAATAGCCCTGTTACTGCCGCAATGTGTGTGGCTCCTCCGCCGCCGCCTCCACCCAGTGCTGTATTATACCCATTTCCTCCTTTACCACCTCCATTATATCCACCGCCTCCGCCTATATTGCCCTCGCAACTATATCCTATACCACCTACATAAATATATATGGAAACGTTCTTGGCTAAATGAATATTTCCATAAGAATATCCACCGTATCCGCCACCATTTCCCCCTTGTGCACCCCAGACTTCAAGTTTATAAGTCCCCGTAAATGGTACGGTATAGGACTGCACGCCTCCAGTATAACTGAAATCCTGTGTAGCTGAGAAAGATGAATTAATATTATAGTCATAGACTTTTCCTGCTTCCCATATTCCACTCAGACTCTTTGTCAGGGTTACACCACCTGAATAGGTAACCGTAAAACTAGCATTTGACAAGGTCTGCGGCATCACTAGAAAGGGATCATTACCGGATACGATTTCTGTACCTGCGTCACTTGCTGCATAAACATTCTTCGTATACGTTGTCGTACTGGATGTCTGTGGAGTCCAGCCACTGGTAAAGCTATAACTTCCGGTATTCTGTATTCCGTTAAGGGATATTTTGGTAATCGTACCGTTAATCATTCCACTGCTGCCTACACAGAACTGTACTGCTGAAAGGATATGTTTGAAATCAACAGGAGTCTGGTTATAGGAATCTCCAGCTACACCTGTCTTTGAAGAAGCAAGGATATCAATCTGGTCAGCTACATTGTCCGGTACAGTATAGGGAAAAACAGGTACTGAACCTGTGGTATGAGTAATACTTCCAGAGATGCTCGTAGGATAGTAGGCATAAAAATCCACCGTACTACCAGCTCCCGGCCAGTAATGTGTGGCTGTAGTCTGCCAGATATTGTTTACTGTAGAGTAGGAAACAGCTTCATTTTCTACTTCAGTAGACCAGTTCCCTCCATGATTCACATCCGCAATTACGTTAAAACTCTTGGAAGTGTCAAATGTGTTTCCACTAATGGGAGTGGCTCGGCTGGAAAACTTTCGGTTAGAAGATTCTTTAGAACTATTCCAGCCGTAAGTTGTAACAGAAAATTCTAATTGTTGGCTTTTTCCATTATCCAGTATACTGCTGTTTTCTGCACATCCTGTAAGAAATAAAATAATTAAAGAAGAAATCAGCAAAGGAACAAGACCTTTGCCTGATAACATTCTGCCCCTCATCTACATCATCCTTTAGTTTCTCTTCTCTCCGCGAGAGATGAGAAAATAAGGATAATCTTCCAAGATTTCTAAATGGCATAAGCCTGTATCAATAGTATTAACAATATTAGATTCTTACGTTCAAATAAATATTCGAACTAACGAGTAGCTCAGAAAGCAATAACAGGCCGAACGCTATAGGTACGAGTCTTAGTATCATAGCTTAACCCTACATTACCATAACTATCGAAATACAAATCATAGGCATAGCTGTTACTATATCCAGAAGAGCTCCAATAAACATCTTTATTATTGCTAAAAAATAAATTTGTATTATAGCCTTTTAAACTTACAGTATTCAAATAAGCATTTATAGTTGATGCACATAGACTAGAATAGTTCTTACTGGAATTGTCGTCTCCACTATACCATTGAAGTGAGCCATCTCTACTACCTGTATAGGCTTTTCCACTGGCTGTAACCATTCCTCCGAGGCTTGCACATATATCATACCACTGACCAGAACTTGGCAAATACCAGCCACTGCTACATGAGGGTATAGCTATCGTATTCCCGTTTTTGTCCTTTGCGGTATAGCCTCTAGCAGCAATACCAGCTGCATAGCCACTCGTCTGTACGTAACCGCTATGGGTATAGCCGTCTTTGTCAGACATGATCTGATCGGCAGTTATAACGGATGAGCCGGTCGGATTGCCACTGTCTGAAGTATGCCATTGATAGGTTGCAGTGTCTGATCCTGCATTCTGGAGGGCCATGGCATAACCGTGAATCCAGTTATGTCCTTTGTCAATATTACTTGTAGAATTACTGAAGATAACACCGATAGGTGATGCAGTAGAATTGTTATGTTCTACAATTGTCCCCCATGTTCCGTCACTATAATAGTAATCACCAGTATTCACAGGTTTGGATAAATTATAGGTATAAGTATTTCCTGCACTCCAGGTACCTGATATCGTTTTTGTATATACGGTTCCTGTATTATAAGTTAAAGTGATGACCGCATTACTGAATGTCTGGGGGATCATCAGGAATGTATAAATACCTGTTGTAATGTTCTCGTTTGATATACCGTTTATTGCTGTTAATGGGGATACCTTAAAAGTCGTTGTCCCAGAATTCAATGTCCATCCACTGCCGAAGGTATAGACTCCAGAGTTTTTTATACCGCTTATCGTAATGGATAAAATTGTTCCGCTAGGCAGTCCGTTTGAGCCTACTTGGAACTGTACTGCTGAAAGGATATGTTTGAAATCAACAGGAGTCTGGTTATAGGAATCTCCAGCCACTCCTGTCTTTGATGAAGCAAGGATATCAATCTGGTTGGTGGCATCATTGGGTACGGTATAAGAGAGAACAGGTGCTGAACTGGGGGCATGAGTAATACTTCCAGAGATACTTGTGGGGTAATAAGCATAGAAGTCAACGGTACTACCAGTCCCCGGCCAGTAATGTGTTTTTGATGTCTGCCAAATCTTATTTGCAGCGGAGTAGGATGCAGTTTCGTTATTTACTTCCATACTCCAGTTACCTCCTTTGTTTTCATCTGCAATTACGTTGAAGTTTTTGGAAGTATCAAATGTGGTTCCTGTAATAGGAGTGGCTCGACTGGAAACCTCTTGGTCAGAAGATTTATTAGAACTAGCAAAATCACTCCAATTATGAGTTGAAACAGAAAATTCCAGTTGCCGACTTTGTCCATTATCTAATATATTACTATCTTCTGCACAACCTGCAAGACACAAGACCATTAATAAAGAAGAAAAATGCAAAGGAAAGAAGCCTTTGCCAAAAGATATTCTGACCCTCATCCATATCATCCTTTAGATTCTCTTCTCTCCGCGAGAGATGAGAATATAAAAGAATGCGATAGGTCTGAAAGGTAAAATAATTAATTTGCAGAAACAAAAGTGATACGGGCATAACCGTTACCTGAATGTCCTATCTCTATTCCACCTGACGGTGCTGGCATAGAAGAATTTCCTGCAATAGTCTGTCCATCTGTAACTCCACCTATATATCCGGAGCCTCCACCTGCTCCACTATTGGCTCCTCCTGAGCTTTCTACAAGACCACCATAATATCCACCACCAGCACCTGGAGAATCATCAACTAATATTGAATTTTGGCCTTGTCCTAATGCATATCCAGAAGATTGTGTACCGCCATAAGAAGAAAAATAAGCTCCATCAATCCACGACCCCTGTCCGCTAGTACCTCCACCAGCTCCACCAGAACCATCATCTGATCCATTGTATACCCCGCCTTCATTATCTGCTCCGCCACCACCACCGGCTACTATAAGCCTTGAATTTAACGAAGTCGAATTCAAATAATCTCCGCCAACTGTACGTATATCTGTAGCACCACCACCAGAACCTGCAGAATACCCTTCAGGTTTGGTAGATGAATCTCCACCACCATTCCATCCACCATGTTTTAATGTTCCATAAGTGCCAGCTCCTCCTATATATATGTATAATGTTTGTGCATTAGATAAATGCATAATTCCACTAGAATATCCACCAGGTCCTCCAGAACTAGGTTGTGTATGTGGTGTAACAACAGATCCTCCACCAGATGCTCCCCATACTTCTAACTTATAGGTACCGGTAATAGGTACAGTGAAAGTCTGAATACTTCCTGTATAATCGTATTCTCTTATAAATGACAATCTGTAATTATATGTCTCACCAGCTTCCCATGTCCCTGATATTGCTTTGGTAAGTATTCCTCCATTACTATAGTTGACCGTTATCATGGCATTGTTTACAGTTTGGGGTATCATCATCAGGGTATAAATTCCTGAACAAATATCCTCTCCGGAAGTTCCTGATATCGTTTTTGACTGTGAAATAGTGAATGTTTTTGTCGAAGTTCCTAAAGTCCATCCGTTTCCAAAGGTATAGGTACCTGAATTATGAACATCACCTATGGATATATAAGAGATAGTACCACTTCCCAGTCCTTTACTCCCGACAGAAAATTGTACTGCTGCAAAAATATGTTTGAAATCTACAGGTGTCTGGTTATAGGAGTCTCCAGCCACGCCTGTCTTTGATGACGCAAGAATATCAATCTGATCAGCTGCATTATTAGGTACGATATAGGAAAGAACGGGTGCTGAACCTGTAGCATGAGTAACTTTACTCGAAATGCTTGTGGGATAGTAAGCATAAAAATCCACGGTACTTGCTGCTCCCGGCCAGTAATGTATTGCTGTAGTCTGCCAGATGTTATTAGTACTGGAATAGGATACTGTCTCATTCTTTACTTCCGTAGACCAATTACTTACTTTGCTTACATCTGCTATTATGTTGAAACTCTTGGAAGTATCAAACGTGTTTCCCGTAATAGGAGTTGCTCGGCTATTAGATTTAGAATTAGAGGAACTATTAGAGTTATTCCAGCCATAAGTCGAAACAGAAAATCTAAGTTGCCTATTTTGAGTATTATCTAATATGTTGCTATTTTCTGCACAACCAGAAAGAAACAACACTATTATTAAAGAAAAAAGCAAAGGAATAAGACCCTTGCAAGGAAGTATTCTGGCTCTCATCTACATCATCCATTATTTTCTCTTCTCTCCGCGAGAGATGAGAAAATAAAAGATGAGATAAGCCTGAAAGATAAAATAGTTAGTTAGCAGAAATAAAAGTAATCCGGGCATAGCCATTGCCGGAATGTCCGGTTTCAGTTCCTCCAAATGGTGCAGGCATTGGTGAATTTCCTGCAATCATCTGCATATTTGTAAATACATATCCTGAATAATGATTCGGAGAGCCTGTATGAATAATATTGGTTGATGTGGATGACTCCGAAATTGCATTACAGCCGGGATAACCTGATATAAAAGAAGATCCCCCACCGCCACCAGTCCATCCATCGCCAGGATGTACTCCGTGTCCTCCACCATAGTAACCACCTCCACCGCCGGAAGACATATTTCCAGATCCATTATTATAGCTATTGCCAATTCCGCCATATCCAAAGTGACCGTCTGCATTAGGAGAATATGGATCATATATAGAACTTGTACTTCCACATTTTCCACCTGATGTTTGTGTGCCTCCATGTCCACTATAGTTAGTTCCACCATCAGGAGTATATACACAATAAGCGTCTGTTCCTTTTAATCCACCAGCATCAGGACATATTCCATCCTTGGTTGTTGGACTATAATATCCACCTCCGCCACCACCAGCAACCATAATTCTAGATTTAAGGCTGTTGAAATCATTCCATTCATTAGCTATCAGCCTAATATCAGTAGCTCCACCTCCAGAAGTTTCACCTGGTCCTCCGCCATTATATATTCCAGCCTCTTGTCCTACATAAACGTATAGTACCGTTCCTTTTGTAAGAGTTATATATCCCATAGTATATCCTCCTCTTCCTGAATTATACTGTCCTGATGCACTTGCTCCCCAACATTCTACTTTATATATTCCAATAACAGGTACAATATAAGATTGTGCACTTCCTGTATAGTTAAATGTTCTAGGAGGATAGGATAGATTATATGTGTATATATTTCCTGCATTCCATGTACCAGAAACAGCCTTAGTCAGTGTCCCTCCGTTGCTGTATGTAATGGTAATACTGGCATCACTGCCCAATGTCTGAGGCATCATCATAAAGGTCGTTGTGCCCGAAGTAATCGCTGTTTCTGTACTTATTGGAACAGATACCGTCAGAGAAAAGGACTTCTTATCCGTAGTATTTGGAGTCCATGTGCCATCCAGACTATATGTTCCTTTATACTGAACGTTGTTCAAAGTGACACCCGTAATCGTTCCACTAGGCATGCCATTGCTTCCCACACTGAACTGTACTGCTGCAAATATATGTTTGAAATCAACAGGAGTCTGATTATAGGAATCCCCGGCTACGTCTGTTTTTGAGGAAGCAAGAATATCAATCTGATCAGCTGCATTGTCAGGTACAGTATAGGAAAGAATAGGTGCTGAACCTGTGGTATGAGTAATACTATTCAGAGATGCTTGTAGGATAATAAGCATAAAAGTTTACCGTACTTCCAGCTCCTGGCCAGTAGTGTGTGTCAGAGGTTTGCCAGATATTATTTGTAGAAGAATAGGATGCAGTTTCATTATTTACTTCTGTAGACCAGTTACTTCCTTTGTTTACATCAGCAATTACGTTAAAACTGTTGGAAGTATCAAATGTGTTTCCACTAATAGGAGTGGCACGACTGGGAACTTTTTGAGCTGAAGATTACTATTAGAGTTATTCCAACCACAAGTTTTCACAGAGAACTCTAATTGCCGACTTTGTCCATTATTCAGTATACTGCTGTCTTCTGCACATCCTCCAAGACACAAAATAATTATTAATAAAGAAGAAAGAAGCAAAGGAACAAGACCTTTGCTGAAATGTATTCTGCCCCTCATCCGTATTATCCATTATATTCTCTTCTCTCCGCGAGAGATGAGAATATAAAGAAAAAGCTGAAAGAGATGATAAGGATATAGATATAATTGTTTACATTATTATTCCCAGCACGGGTATCTTATTATAAGTACTGTTGGCTTCGAAGATCAGTGAAAGCATATCCAGATTGACATTGACCATCCTTTCTCCCAGTGTATAACGGTAATATCTGGGATAGGATTTCGACTTCTCGATGGTCAGGTTCAACAGCCGCAATGTGTCCCTGTAAAGGGGAAGTTCTTCTGATAATGCCATTACCTCTTTCTGGATTTTAAATCGAACCGGCATAAGCCGGTATGAATAAATTTAATCTTCAAGTTCAAATAGATAAATATTTAAATTGATAAATAGGTCAGAAAGCGACAACAGGCCGGACCCTGAACGAACCCGTCCCATTGTGGTTGTCCAAGTACACGCTGCCATGGCTAAGGAAGTACGCATAGCACGCGTAGTAGCTACCACACTCCGACGAGCTCCAATAATACTCATTGTTGTTACTGAACAGGTCTACGCTATAGCCATTATCTTTCAAGGCATTCAGATAGACATTGAGATTCGATGCACACAAACTGGAATAATTTTTTCCGGAACTATCATCTCCACTGTACCAACGAAGATAATATGTGCTGCTATTTGTATAAGCTTTGCCGCTGGCTGTAACCATTCCTCCAAGACTGGCACATATATCATACCACTGGCCAACACTTGGCAAATACCAGCCACTGGTACCAGAAGGAGCTGCTAAAGCGTTGCCGTTCTTGTTTTTTGCCGTATAGCCTTTGGCTGCAATTCCTGCGGCATAGCCAGAAGTCTGTATGTAACCGCTATGGGTGTAGCCGTCCTTGTCGGACATGATATTATCTGCTCCGGTTATGTATGTTCCGGTCGGGTTGCCACTGTTTGAGGTATACCACTGATAGGTTGCACTGCTAGATCCTGCATTCTGCAGCGCCATGGCATATCCATGGGTCCAGCCATGGCTCTTGTCCGCGTTGCTCGTTGTATTGCTGAATACGATTCCGATTACGGTTTTGTTTGCATCATAGCTCCCCCATGTGCCGTCACTGAAAAGATACTGGCCCACGACGGCTGACTCTGATTTATTTAAATTATAGGTATAGCTGTTTCCTGTAGACCATGACCCAGATATGGTTTTTGTATATGACGTCCCAGTACTATAGGTCAGGGTAAGTGTTGCATCTGCAAAGGTCTGTGGAATCATCATCAGGGTATAGATTCCTGACGTAATACTTTCTCCTGAGGTACCGTTTATTGCCGTTGACGGTGATACCGTAAAGGTTTTGGAACCTGTCACATTTGACCAGCCGCTGCCGAAGGTATAGGTTCCAGAATTGGCAATATTGCCAATTGAAATTGAGGAGATTGTCCCACTAGGCAGACCAGAACTTCCGACTTGGAAATTATACTGCAGCGAATATATGTTTGAAATCAACAGGAGTCTGATTATAGGAGTCTCCAGCTACACCTGTCTTTGAAGAAGCAAGAATATCAATCTGGTCAGCAGTATTGTCAGGTACGGTATAGGAAAGAACTGGTACAGAACCTGCTGTATGAGTAATACTGCTTGAGATGCTTGTGGGGTAATAAGCATAGAAATCCACCGTGCTTCCAGTCTCCCGGCCAGTAATGTGTAGCTGTAGTCTGCCAGATATTATTTGTAGTGGAGTAAGAAACAGTTTCATTCTTTACTTCCGTAGTCCAATTACCTCCTTTGTTTATATCTGCAATTACATTAAAACTGTTGGAAGTATTAAATACGTTTCCACTAATAGGAGTAGCTCGGCTGGAATGGCTTTATTATCAGAAGATCTATTAGAATTATTCCAGTCATGAGTTGAAACAGAAAACTCTAATTGTCTGTTTCTCCGATTATCCAGTATACTACTATTTTCTGCACATCCTGTAAGAAATAACCATTAATTAAAGAAGAAATTAGCAAAGGAACAAGACCTTTGTTTAAAGATATTCTGACCCTCATCCGTATCATCCATTATATTCTCTTCTCTCCGCGAGAGATGAGAATATAAAAGAATGTGATAGGTCTGAAAGGTAAAATAATTAATTTGCAGAAACAAAAGTGATACGGGCATAGCCGTTACCAGAATGTCCGGTCTCTGTACCACCGGCTGGTGAAGGCATAGATGAATTTCCTGCAATCATTTCCATGTTTGTAAATACATATCCGGAATAATGATCTGGAGAACCTGTATGAATAATATTGGTCGAAGTCGATGACTCAGAAATTGCATTACATCCAGGATAGCCGGAAATAAAAGAAGAACCATCTCCACCACCGGTCCATCCATCACCAGGATGTACTCCGTGTCCTCCACCATAGTAACCACCGCCACCGCCAGAAGACATATATCCAGTGCCATTTCCGTTATTATAGCTATTGCCATTTCCTCCATATCCAAAGTGACCATCTGCATTAGGGGTATATGGGTCAAATGTTGAACTCGTTCCACATTTCCCACCAGTCACCTGTGTGCCTCCATGTCCACTATAGTCTGTTCTGCCATCAAAAGTATATACACAATAAGCGTCTGTTCCTTTTAATCCACCAGCATCAGGACAAATTCCATCCTTGGTTGTTGGACTATAATATCCACCTCCGCCACCTCCTGCAACCATAATTCTAGACTTAAGACTGTTGAAATCATTCCATTCATTAGCTATCAGCCTAATATCAGTAGCCCCACCTCCAGAGGTTTCACCTGTTCCTCCGCCATTATATGATTCCTCCTTCTTGTCCTACATAAACGTATAGTACCGTTCCCTTTGTAAGAGTTATATACCCCATAGTATATCCTCCTCTTCCTGAATTATACTGTCCTGATGCACTTGCTCCCCAACATTCTACTTTATATATTCCGGTGACAGGTACAGTATAGGATTGCGCAGAACCTGTATAGTCAAATATTCTTGGGAGATAGGACAGGTTATAGGTGTATGTCTTTCCGGCTTCCCATGTGCCGGTAATTGCCTTGGTTAAAGTTCCTCTATTGCTGTACATAACGGTAATGCTGGCATCACTGCCCAATATTTGCGGCATCATCATAAAGGTCGTTGTGCCCCAAGTGATTGTCGTATTGGCATTTGTGGATACAGATACCGCCTGAGAAAAGGACTTCTTATCCGTTGTATTTGGAGTCCATTTGCCATTCAGACTATAAGTCCCCTTATACTGGATATTGTTCAGTGTAACTTTGGTGATGGTTCCATTGGGTAGTCCGTTTGAGCCCACCTGAAAATTTACTGCAGCAAAAATATGCTTGAAGTCAACAGAAGTCTGATTATAGGAATTTCCGGCCACGTCAGTCTTAGATGAAGCTAAAATATCTATTTGGTCAGTTGCATGGTCTGGTACAGTATAGGAAAGAATAGGTGCTACTCCTATAGTATGAGTAATACTGCCGGAGATACTTGTAGGGTAATAGGCATAGAAATTCACGGTACTGCCAGTACCTGGCCAGTAATGAATATTGGGAGTTTGCCAAATCTTATTTGCAGCGGAGTAGGAAACAGCTTCATTATCTACTTCAGTAGACCAATTGCCACCTTTGTTTACATCTGCAATTACGTTAAAGCTTTTGGAAGTATCGAATGTGTTTCCACTAATGGGAGTAGCACGACTATTAGGTTTAGAATCAGAAGAACTACTATTAGAGCTATTCCATTTTTGAGTCGTAACAGAGAATCCCAGTTGACGGTTTTGCTCGTTATTTGATATATTGCCGTCTTCTGCACAACCGACAAGACATAGGACTATCAAAGAAGAAAAAAGCAAAGGATAGAAGCCTTTGCCTGATAATATTCTGACCCTCATCCGTATCATCCATTATATTCTCTTCTCTCCGCGAGAGATGAGAATATAAGGAATAGCAAGATATATCAAATTAATTTGCAGAAACAAAGGTAATTCTGGCATATCCATTACCGGAGCGAACACCATTCTGCATACCTGTTGTCCTACTGATAAGAGTTGAACCAAGATGACCAGAACCACCAGCGCCACCTCCAGCCCATGGTATGCCTCCGCCACCATACCATCCTCCTCCGCCACCTCCACCTTCTTCATTGGAGGTGACACCTGTACCTCCTTGTCCAAATGTTCCTGATCCAGCGGTGCCATAAATATTGTTCCATGCACCCGTTCCACCTGTTGCTTGTGTTCCACCAGTAGGTGTGTTACCTGTACAGCTACCATTATAAAACACACCGTTTTCACCAGATATGCCACCTCCACTACCAGATGTGGTTCGTTCTCCACCACCTCCTCCGCCTGCTACTATACATACTTCATCTTGATTAGAAATATATCCGCTTAATACTCCTCTGTTTGTTATAGCTATATGAGTAGCACCTCCACCATAAACTTGCCCAATGCCACCGCCATTATATCCTCTAGAAACTCCAGCTCCTCCAACACAGATATATAAACAATCTCCCCCTCTAAGTATTATGTTTCCATAAGAATATCCTCCATATCCTCCAATTCCTCCATCAAAGACTTTATCTCCTTGTGCTCCCCAGACCTCGAGTTTATACGTCCCGGTCAATGGTACGGTATAGGATTGCACATCTCCGGTATAATCAAAGTTTGCTACTGGTATCGTCTTCGACAGATTATAGGTGTAAGTCTTTCCAGCCTCCCATGTACCGGTAATTGCCTTGGTCAGTGTACCGCCATTGCTATAGGTAACCGTAATACTGGCATCACTGCTCAATGCCTGAGGCATCATTATAAAAGTCGTTGTACCCGAAGTGATCGCTGTTCCCGCATTTGTTAGAACAGATACGGTCTGTGAAAAGGACTTCTTATCTGTAGTATTAGGAGTCCATGTGCCATCCAGACTATATGTCCCTTTATACTGAATGTTATTCAAAGTGACACCCGTAATGGTTCCACTTGGCATGCCATTGCTACCTATACTGAACTGTATAGCAGCAAATATATGTTTGAAATCTACAGGAATCTGATTATAAGAATCCCCGGAGACACCTGTTCTTAAAGAGGTAAGGATATCAATTTGATCAGCTGCATTGTCAGGCACAGTATAGGAAAGAACAGGTGCTGAACCCGCGGTATGAGTAATGTTATTCAAGATACTTGTGGGATAATAAGCATAGAAGTCTACTGTACTGCCTGCTCCCGGCCAGTAATGTGTGGCTGTAGTCTGCCAGATTTTATTTGTTGTAGAATAGGATGCAGTTTCGTTATTTACTTCCGAAGACCAGTTGCCTCCTTTGTTTACATCTACAATTACGTTAAAACTCTTGGAAGTATCAAATATGTTTTCACTGATGGGAGTCGCACGGCTATCTTTTTTAAAATCAGTAGAACTATTCCAACCATGAGTTGAAACAGAAAATCCCAGTTGCCGACTTTTTCCACCATCCAATATACTGCTGTCTTCTCCACATCCAGCAAGACATAATACCATTAATAAAGAAGAAAGCAAAGGAACAAGGCCTTTGCCAAGACGTATTCTGACCTTCATCCACATCATCCTTTATATTCTCTTCTCTCCGCGAGAGATGAGAAAATAAAAGGATGCAATAAGTCAGAAAGGCAAAATAATCAATTTGCAGAAATAAAGGTAATACGTGCGTAACCATCGCCAGAACGAATTCCATTTTGCATACCTGTTGTTCCACTGATAAGAGAAGAATTTAAATGACCGGAACCGCCACCGCCACTACCAATACATGGTTGTGTAGAAGAACCACCTCCGTACCAGCCACCGCCGCCAGCTCCTGCTGAATCATCATTTGTCGTTTCAATATCTCCTCCTTGACCAAAAGATCCAGAACCAATCCCAGAACCTCCAGCCGTTTGAGTTCCGCCAGCTCCTCCATTTACTGCATCTCCTCCATTAAGTCCACCACCTGAACCACCATTACTACTATTTGCATTACCATCGCTACCACCGCCGCCGCCTGCTACAATTAGAACTTCATTTTGATTTGAAATATAATTTTTTAATACTCCTCTATTTGTAAGTGCAATATGTGTAGCACCACCACCGCCACATTGACCATATCCACCACCATTATATCCTGCAGAAAGTGGATTTGATATAATACTTCCATTGATATTGGTTTGCCCAGCTCCTCCAACGCCAATATATAAGTTAGTACCCCCATTTAGTATAATATTCCCAAATGCGTATCCACCATATGAACCGCCAGCCTGTGCCCCCCAAACTTCAAGTTTATAGATACCCGTAATGGGTACTGTATAGGATTGTACAGCGCCAGTATAACCGAAGGTCCTTGGGAGATAGGACAGGTTATAAGTATATATTTTTCCAGCTTCCCATGTGCCAGTAATTGACTTAGTCAATGTACCTCCATTACTGTACGTAACGGTTATGCTGGCATCACTTAGTGCCTGAGGTATCATTATAAAAGTCATAACCCCAGAAGTGATTACAGTACCTGCACTTGTTGATACAGATACTGCCTGAGAAAAGGACTTCTTATCTGTAGTATTGGGAGTCCATGTGCCATCCAGACTGTAGGACCCCTTATACTGAATATTATTTAAAGTGACACCGGTGATGGTTCCGGTTGGCAGTCCGTTTGAGCCTACTTGGAACTGTACTGCAGCAAAGATATGTTTGAAATCAACAGGAGTTTGGTTATTGGAATCCCCAGCCATACCTGTCTTTGAAGAAGCAAGAATATCAATCTGGTTAGTTGCATTGTCAGGTACTGTATAAGAGAGAACAGGCGCAGAGCCTGTAGTATAAGTAATACTGTCAGAAATACTTGTGGGGTAATAAGCATAGAAGTCAACGGTACTGCTAGTCCCCGGCCAGTAATGTGTAGTAGAGGTTTGCCAGATGTTATTTGCAGTGGAGTAGGATACGGTTTCATTATTTACTTCCGTACCCCAGTTTCCTCCTTTGTTTACATAAGCAATTACATTGAAGCTTTTGGAAGTATCGAATGTGTTTCCACTAATAGGGGTGGCACGACTATCGGGATTAGAATCAGAAGGACTACTATTAGAGTTATTCCAGCCATGAGTCATAACAGAAAATTCTAACTGTTGATTTTGTCCATCGCTCAATACATCGTTATCTTGTGCACATCCTGCAAGAAACAAGACCATTAATAAAAAAGAAAGAAACAAAGGAACAAGACCTTTGCTAAAAGATATTCTGACCCTCATCCGTATCATCCTTTAGTTTCTCTTCTCTCCGCGAGAGATGAGAATATAAAAGAATGCGATAAGTCTGAAAGATAAAATAATTAATTTGCAGAAATAAAAGTAATACGGGCATAACCGTTACCTGATCGGGCTCCTGTTTGAAAGGAGCCATTATCTACGCCTCCAATATAACCAGAACCACCGCCTGCTGCAGAACCATAAGTATATCCAGAATATCCTCCATAATACCCTCCGCCGCCACCAGACCCGTAACCACTATTCTTTCCATCTTGTCCTAAGCCAAAAGCGAAACCTGATATCTGTGTCCCTCCAGCACCTCCATCATCAGCTTCGCTATAACCAGCATCTCCAGTTGTTCCACCTCCATTTCCTCCTGAATGCGGAGAATGTCCTGTAGTATCATAATAGCCACCGCCACCACCACCGCCGGCTACAATTAATATTTGGGATATTTGTGATGATAATGTTGATAATAATCCCGTCACCGTTGCGATGTGTGTGGCACCGCCGCCGCCGCCCCATCCTGTTGCTCCATCACCTATAGCCTTTCCCCCTCCATTATATCCGCCAGACCCTGTTTGGGAATGATTTGAAACATTCCCTCCTTGTCCACCTATAACTATGTATAAATTCCTTCCTTTTATCAAGTGCTTCCTACCAGATGACATTCCACCATATCCACCACAGGCCTTAGTTTCATTTATAGCATACCCCCCTTGTGCTCCCCAGCATTCTATCTTATATATGCCCGTATAGGGTGCCGTAAATGTCTGTACATCTCCTGTATAGTCAAAATTATAAACGGTGCTTTTAGAAAGTTGATAGGTGTAAATATTGCCTGCCGTCCATGTTCCAGAAATCGTCGTACTGAATGTAGTACCATTATTATATTTCAATATGATGGTAACATTGCTAAAAGTCTGCGGAATCATCAGGAATGTATAAATACCTGTTGCGATACTTTCACCTGATGTGCCATTTATTACCGTTGATGGGGAAACGGTAAAAGTTTTTGTGTTAGAATTCAGAGTCCATCCACTGCCGAAGGTATAGGTACCAGAATTTTTGATACCGCTTATCGTTATTGAAGAGATTGTTCCGCTAGGTAGACCAGAACTTCCAACCTGAAACTGTACTGCTGCAAAGATATGCTTGAAGTCAACAGAAGTCTGATTATAGGAATCTTCAGCTACTCCAGTCTTAGATGAAGCAAGTATATCAATCTGATCAGCTGCATTGTCAGGCACAGTATAGGAAAGAACAGGTACTGAACCTGTAGCATGAGTAATACTGCCAGAGATACTTGTGGGATAATAAGCATAGAAGTTCACGGTACTGCCAGATTCTGGCCAGTAATGTGTAGCAGGAGTCTGCCAAATCTTATTTTCTGAGGAGTAGGATACAGTTTCGTTATTTACTTCCGTAGACCAGCTATTCCCTTTGTTTTCATCCGCAATTACGTTGAAATGCCTGGAAGTATCGAAAGTGTTTCCACTGATAGGAGTTGCACGACTATCTTTTTTAGAATTAGAGGAACTATTAGAGTTATTCCAACCACAAGTTTTTACAGAGAACTCTAATTGTCTATTCCCCCCATTATCCAGTATATTGCTGTCTTCTGCACATCCTGTAAGACACAAAACCATTAATAAAGAAGAAAGAAGCAAAGGGAAGAAGCCTTTGCTAAAAGATATTCCGGCTTTCATTCATATCATCCTTTATTTTCTCTTCTCTCCGCGAGAGATGAGAAACAAAAGAATGCGATAGGTCTGAAAGGTAAAATAATTAATTTGCAGAAACAAAAGTGATACGGGCATAACCGTTACCGGAATGGCCAGTCTCAGTTCCACCAGACGGAGCAGGCATAGAGGAATCTCCGGCAATGGTCTGACCATTCGTGACACCACCAATATAACCAGAACCACCTGCCCCAGCACCATCAGCAGTTGCTGAATAACCGCCATACCAACCTCCGCCTCCACCTCCACCATCACCATTAGCGTTTCTGTTTTGTCCCTGCCCGAATTCATATCCTGTTGTTTGAGTTCCACCAGAACAATTATAACCAGATCCTCCAGCCATCCCTCCACCACTGCCTCCAATAGTTGGACTATATTCTCCATTGCCTCCACAACCAGCACCACCAGCACCACCAGCAACAATAAAAACTTCAGATTTAAAGGAATTGAAAGCAGACAATATTCCTTTATTATTACTGGTAACGCAAGTCGCTCCTCCACCGCCACCAGAAGTACCAATTCCTCCTGCGTTTCCACCACCGTTATATCCTCCACCAGATCCTGCTCCTGTACTTCCTTTTCCTCCGATAGTTATATAGAGAATATTATTTTGTGATAATTTTACAGTTCCAAAAGAATATCCACCGTATCCGCCTCTGCTTCCATCATCCCCTCCTTGTGCTCCCCAGACTTCAAGTTTATAGGTACCAGTCAACGGTACAGTATAGGATTGCACGTCTCCTGTATAATCAAAGTTCGCTACAGGTATCGTCTTCGACAGATTATAGGTGTATGTCTTTCCTGCCTCCCATATACCGGTAATCGCCTTGGTTAAACTCCCTCCATTGCTATAGGTAACGGTAATGCTGGCATCACTGTCCAATGTTTGCGGCATCATCATAAAGGTCGTTGTGCCCGAATTAATCACAGTACCTACACTTGTTGAAGCGGATACGGTCTGTGAGAAGGACTTCTTATCCGTAGTATTTGGAGTCCATGTACCATTCAAACTATATGTTCCTTTATACTGAATGTTATTCAATGTAACTTTGGTGATTGTTCCATTAGGCAATCCGCTTGTTCCTACAGAAAACTGTACAGCTGAAAGAATATGTTTGAAGTCAACGGGAATCTGGGTATAGGAATCACCAGCTACGTCTGCTTTTGAGGAAGTAAGAATATCAATCTGATCAGCAGTATTGTCAGGAACGGTATAGGAAAGAACAGGGGCTGAACCTGCTGTATGAGTAATACTGCTTGAAATACCTGTAGGGTAGTAGGCATAAAAATTTACCGTACTTCCAGATCCTGGCCAGTAGTGTGTATCAGAGGTTTGCCAGATATTATTTGTAGAAGAATAGGATGCAGTTTCATTATTTATTTCTGTGGACCAGTCACTTCCTTTGTTTACATCCGCAATTACGTTGAAGTTTTTGGAAGTATCAAATGTGCTTCCACTAATGGGAGTCGCACGGCTAGGAACTTTTTGAGCTGAAGATTTATTAGAGTTATTCCAACTACAAGTTTTTGCGGAAAATTCTAATTGTCTGTTTTGTCCATTATCCAGTATACTACTGTTTTCTGCACATCCTGTAAGACACAAAATAATTATTAAAAAAGAAATTAGCAAAGGAACAAGACCTTTGTTTAGAGATATTCTGCCCCTCATTTACTCATCATCCATTATATTCTCTTCTCTCCGCGAGAGATGAGAATATAATAGGATGAGAACATCAATTTGCAGAAACAAAAGTGATACGAGCATAACCATTCCCAGTACGGACACCGTTTTGCATGGATCCATTAGTTACTCCTCCTATATATCCAGAACCTCCTGATCCTCCACAGCAACTTCCATTACCATCTCCAGTATAAGAATATCCCCCATACCAACCACCACCGCCGCCGCCATTACCTTCAGCACCAGCCATTCCACCTAATGATTTTACACTACCATCTTCTCCTTTTCCAAAAGCATAACCACTATCTTGTGCTCCTCCATTAATCTCGGTTGAAGATATCTCCGTTGCACTCCATCCTGCTGTCACAGCACTTCCACCATTTGCTCCTCCACCACTTCCAGAACTACTGTTTATAGCACTTCCTCCAGAACCACCAGCAACAATTAACACTTCATCTTTGTACGAAGAGTAAATACTCAATAATCCCCTGTTTGTTGTAGTTATGTGTGTGGCTCCACCACCACCACATCCTCCAGCATATGAATTTCCTGTTCCTCCAGTTCCGCCTCCATTATATCCACCGGAACCTCCAGTTATTCCATTATTTGTAGCACCAGTACCTCCTACACATATATATAGTTCTTCTTCTGAAGACATGTGAATTGTACCCGTAGCATATCCCCCCTTTCCTAAACTTGCAGTTTTTGTATCACTAATAGCTGCATTACTGCCTCCTCCCCATACTTCCAATTTATAAGTTCCTGTAACAGGTGCCGTAAAGGATTGAATATTCCCTGTATAATCGTATTCCCTTATAAATGACAATCCGTAATTATATATTTGACCCGCTTCCCAGGTTCCGGATATTGTTTTAGTCAGTGTTCCTCCATTGCTATAGGTAATTGTTACTGTAGCATTACTTATCGTCTGGGGGATCATCATCAGGGTATAAGTACCTGAATAAATATCCTCGCCTGATGTTCCTGATATGGCTTTTGGCTGTGAAATGGTAAATGTCTTCGTTGTAGTCCCCAAAGTCCATCCGCTTCCAAAGGTATAGGCTCCGGAGTTTTTGATACCACTTATCGTAATGGATGAGATGGTACCACTTCCCAAACCGTTACTTCCTACACTAAACTGTACTGCTGCAAAAATATGTTTGAAATCAACGGGAGTCTGATTATAGGAATCCCCGGCTACGCCTGTCTTTGAAGAAGTGAGAATATCAATCTGATCAGCAGTATTGTCCGGTACTGTATAAGAAAGAATAGGAGCGGAACCTGCGGTATGAGTAATACTATTAGAGATACTTGTAGGGTAGTAGGCATAAAAATTTACGGTACTACCAGTCCCTGGCCAGTAATGGATGACAGAGGTCTTCCAGATATTATTTATAGAGGAATAGAATGCTGTCTCGTTATTTATTTCCATAGACCAGCTATTCCCTTTGTTTACATCTGCTATTACGTTGAAGTTTTTGGATGTATCAAATGTGTTTCCACTGATAGGAGTTGCACGACTATCAGGTTTAGAATTAGAAGAATTACCATTAGAGCTATCCCAACCATGAGTTGAAACAGAAAATCCCAGTTGCCGGTTTTGCTCGTTATCCAGTATGTTACAATTTTCTGTACATCCTGTAAGACACAAGAATATTAATAAAGAAGAAAAAAGCAAAGGAACAAGACCTTTGCTAAAAGATATTCTGACCCTCATTTACACGTCCATTAGTTTCTCTTCTCTCCGCGAGAGATGAGAAAAAGTCATGAAATATTTAGATCGGATTAAATAAAATTCTATACTTTGTAGTATCGAAATGCCCGTTTCTATATAAACAACTAACAGATAATCTGTAAAATTATTTGACAGAAAAAATGTCTCTTGAAGTTATCTACAATATCGTTTACACAGATAATTAATATACTTCAAAAGGTTCCATATTTCAATAAATTTATGTCTTCTGTAATTGTAAGGATCTATTTATCAGAGGGAGGCCGATCGTTCATAAAAATTTAGTGAAAAAAGATCCAATTTTCGATTATAATCGAAAAACTTATTATGTTTTTAAAAATATTCGATTATGAATGAAAGAATTGAGCTTCAATTCTTATGCTTGCGGAAGAGGACAAATCCTGCTGCAATTCAATACAAGGATGAGCATGGTCTCCTAAATATTATAATCATGGAATTGAGAATTAGTATCCTTCTGATAATGAATATTCTGAAAGCTGTCAGATAAATTATCCGATAGCGTCCTTTAGCTTTTTGATACCTGCCTCAAACTTCTTTGGATTTGAAGCTTTCAGCCTTTCAATGTTTTTCAGCTTCCATTGGACAGAAGAATATTTACTCAGATTTCCCGCACAGCACAGACTCCAGTCTGGTAGTCCCTTTTCAAAAGAGATGAGAAAATTCCTGTCTTCTTTTGTCAGATGGCTATTAACAGTCTGGATAAGATCTTTTCTCGCTGAGTTATAATCATCATAAGTGAATGGTATATCTGACATTCCATCAAACTGATTTACCAATGCTTCTGACTGGTCTATGGAATTAGGATGCAGGGATTCTATGATAGGCTTGTCACTGCCAAGCAGACAAAGCATTAAGCCGTTCTTGACTTCTTCAAATGATGTAAGATCCATGTATTTGCAGTCAAACAAGTCACGCGGGTGCTGCCTGCCCAGAGCTGCTGCGATCTTTCCTCCATACAGTTGTGAAAAAGACACGATCCTTGCCGTACATCCCATCTGAAATTCTTGTTGTGCTTTTTGACATAACACTCTGTCTTTAGTCTCTCCTAACAGTCCCCTTTTAATGCCATTGACTTCTATTTTTACCGTCGCCCTTGCTGTAGTACACTGGAGTTTCAAGACCTTAGACTTGTGGATGACATGGATGCCAGGAATACTTCTTTCAATATATCCCTTCAAAGTTTTTAAATTCAGGTTAATATTATCCAGACTTTCCTGTCTTGGTTTAATGGGTATGTAGGTCAAGTCAATGTCTACAGAGTAGCGGGGCATATTCTTATAGAACAGATTGATGGCCGAACCTCCATGTACGGCAAAATCCCTAATGCGGTAAACGGAAGGCATGATTCTGATGAGCAAGGCTACCTGTTGTTTATATCGGTCATTCATAGTCTTTTAGTTCTTGGGGTATTGTGATTTGATATTTGGGGATAAATACACCATGTCTCACTAACTGAAGTTTTGATGTTCCTAATTCTATCTTCTTTGAGTTCAGTTGATGAAACCAGTAATGTCCGGACTTCTCTGCCATATAAAGGAACATCCTTTTCACCCTGACGCTTTTCGTGTTTTCCAGCGTTCGTTGCAGGACATCGGACCTTAGTGAAGTAAGCTGTTCCATGATATAGTACAGATCCATATAGCCGTATTGCTTTCCTGCAAGATATAAACATTCCATAAAGGCGAGTTCCGGAGTGGAAACCAGCATATCGGCCTGGTCCAGATTCATAGCCGCCACCTCCGGACTCTGGAACATTGATGTAGAAAACGGTTTTATTTCTCTATCAAAGTCGGGCAGGTGCATCCAGCCCGGAATCCTTGAATCCGTATGAGCAACCATGAGTACAGGCTTTCCCATAGGTACATAATGGTTAAATCCATAAATCTCTAATGCAGAATGGGCCGCAATGCGAAAATCTTTGTGCATTTGTGCATTATAGCAAGATAAAGCTCTAAGGGCGGAAAGGTGGTCGCCGCTTCTGTACATAACTCCCTTGGCAAGTGATTTCAGCCAGCCGGAATTGCGATACTGCTTCAGCAGTTGGTCTGAATAGCCCTTTTGTTTCAGACTTTCAGAAAAATAGAGTCCTCCGGATATGCCATTGGTCAGCAATCGGTTGAGTTTGCTACTTGTTTCTATACTCATACTATATGTATAAGAATGTTTACTAACTGCAAATATAGTAATATCTTTGGGTATATCAAACAGGAAGTTGAATTTTATGTCTTTTTCTATATTAAAACTGTATAAATAAAGCCATTTATCAACTGGTTATCCAATACTCAGCTACTAAATCTTCGTCGGATCCACATTAATTAGCAGAAACAAAGGTGATGCGGGCATATCCATTACCAGTATGTCCAATTTCTGTTCCACCGGATGGTGAAGGCATAGATGAATCTCCTGCAATCATTTCCATATTTGTAAAGACATATCCTGAATAATGATTAGGAGACCCTGTATGGATAATATTAGTTGATGTTGATGATTCAGAAATTGCATTACATCCTGAATAGCCGGAAATAAAAGATGAGCCACCAGAAGCACCACAATGAAATGCACTTGCACCACCATAATACCCTCCGCCTCCACCAGATTGACTACTTCCATTAGAATAGCCAAATCCACCTGTATATCCGTTATCTGTATAAGGATAATACTCTGTAAGATACCCTCCTGCAGTTTGAGTTGCACCTGTATCTGTAGAATAGCCACCAGTAAGATTATTTAAAGGATTGGTGTGATTTTCTGTAGTTCCTGCACCACCAGTTAATGCCCCTCCATAGCCGCCATTTCCATCACCATAATATGGGCCTGTAGTATTACCAATTTCTGTACAGTTCCTATTACAAGCTCCGCCACCTCCAGCTGCAACCATTATTCGAGATTTCAGAGATTCAAAATTATTCCAGCTCCCAGATATTAGTCTCATATCTGTAGCTCCCCCTCCGGCTCGTCCCCATTGCCATTCTTGTCCATTATCAACTTGACTACTACCTGAATTAAAGGGAGTAGAGGCTATAGCAGTTTTTCCACCTTGTTCTCCAATATATATGTATAAAACTTGGTTTTTATTTAATTGTATATTACCATTTGTATAAGCACCTTTCCCTCCAACATAATTATTTAAATTTCCACCGGAAGCTCCCCAGCATTCTATCTTATATGTCCCGGTAAATGGTACGGTATAGGACTGCACGTCCCCAGTATAACTGAAATCCTGTGTAGCCGAGAAAGAAGAATTAATATTATAGTCATAGACTTTCCCTGCTTCCCACGTTCCACCCAGACTCTTTGTCAGGGTTGCGCCACCTGAGTAGGTAACCGTAAAACTAGCATTTGAAAGGGTCTGCGGCATCACGAGAAAGGGATCATTCCCGGATACGATTTCTGTACCTGCGTCACTTGTTGAAGAAACATTCTTTGTATATGTCGTCGTACTAGATGTCTGCGGAGTCCAGCCACTGGTAAAGCTATAACTTCCGGTATTCTGTATTCCGTTAAGGGATATTTTGACAATAGTACCGTTAATCATTCCACTGCTGCCTACACAGAACTGTACTGCTGAAAGGATATGTTTGAAATCAACAGGAGTTTGGCCGTAGGAATCCCCGGCCACACCTGTCTTTGATGAAGCAAGGATATCTATTTGGTCGGTTGCATTGTCTGGTACTGTATAAGAAAGAATAGGAGCGGAACCTGCGGTATGAGTAATACTACCGGAGATACTTGCAGGGTAGTAGGCATAAAAGTTCACCGTACTTCCAGACCCTGGCCAGTAATGTGTGGCTAAAGTTTTCCAGATGTTATTAGTGCTGGAATAGGATGCAGTTTCGTTCTTTATTTCCGTAGAACAGTTGCCTCCTTTGTTTAAATCTGCAATTATGTTGAAACTTTTGGAAGTATCGAATGTGTTTCCAGTAATAGGCATGGCTCGGCTATCTTTTTTAAAATCAGAAGAATTACTATTGGAACTATTCCATGCACAAGTTCTTACAGAGAATTCTAATTCCTCGTTTCCCCCATTATCTAATATATTGCTGTCTTCTGCACATCCTGTAAGACACAAAACCACTAATAAAGAAGAAAAAAGCAAAGGAAAGAAACCTTTGCTAAAATGTATTCTGAACTTCATCCACATCATCCTTTAGTTTCTCTTCTCTCCGCGAGAGATGAGAATATAAAGAAAACTGGATAAGACTCTGAGCCAGTTTACAAAGTTATCAATAGTCTTAACTCTTTATTCTTAAATTGATAAACAAATCAGAAAGCGATGACAGGCCGAACTCTATACAAACTTGTTTTATTGCTGAAGCCCAAGCCCATGTCACCACAAAAGCCCACATAAGAGGCACAGACATTATGATATTCCGACGAGCTCCAATAATATTCATTGTTGTTGCTGAACAAACTCACATTATATCCCTTATCCTTCAAGGCATTCAGATAAACATTTATTGCTGAAGCACATAAACTGGGATAGTTTTTATTGGAATTGTCATCTCCACTATACCACTGAAGCCAGCCAGTTCCACTGTTCGTATAAGCTTTTCCACTGACAGCGACCATTCCACCAAGATCGACACATATATCATACCACTGGCCGATACTTGGCAAATACCAGCCACTAGTACCTGAAGGAGTAACTACAGTATTCCCGTTCCTGTCCTTTGCTGTATAGTCCTTGGCTGCAATGCCCGCAGCATAACCACTCGTCTGTATGTAACCGCTATGGGTATAGCCATCCTTGTCGGACATGATCTGGTCGGCTGTTGTAAGATTTGTCCCCGTCGGGTTGTCACTGGCTGAAGTGTACCACTGATAGTTTGTACTTGATCCTGTATTCTGCAGTGCCATAGCATAGCCATGGGTCCAGCCATGGCTCTTGTCCGTGCTGCTCGTTGTATTGCTGAATATGATCCCGATTACCGTCTTGTCTGCATCGTAACTTCCCCATGTACCGTCGCTGAACAGATACTGCGCCATATAGCTCACCCGTGCATCACTCTGTCCCGAGCCGTTGATGTTCACCGTATACGAATAGTTCCTGTTCCGATAGACATTGAAGTCGGAATAATCTGATACAGGGGGATCTTCATCACTCATCCCACCCAGGTATATCCGGTAGGTGGAATGCCATGAGGCTGTCCTGGCATATACCAACAGGTACATCGCATTGGCAGGTGCCTTTGTGCTTGTACGCTCCAGGTCTGTGGTGAGGGCGCTACCGCTGCTTCCCGCTAGGTTCTCATAGACATAATATGTGGGCGTGGTAACCTTTGCACCTGACGTGGAGCTGCTGAGGGTAACGGCGTCGAAATTATCGTAGCTCTTCCCGTTACCGTTGACAGGAGACGTCACGGCTGTGCCCGCAGAGGCATGGCTGCCGGTAATATAGCTCCCCAGCGATGCATTGCACAGCTGGTATCCTGTTACCGTAATACCGTTTGAGGGTACGATGGAGACGTTCACCTTACTGCACAGGTGTTTCATCGCCACGCTGATGTTGTTGGTTCCCGTTGAGATAGTCACGTTCGGGGTGCTGCCTTCCATGATGGTACTTGCTGCATCACCCAGAGCCGTAATGCTGCTGAGCGTGGCGCATTTCTCATTCAGTTCTCCTATGGTGTTCACTCCTGAGAAAAATGAGGAACTGCCTGTATTGGCAAGGGCATATACCGTACACCCCGTGGCGGTATGGGTGGTCACCGTGACTGTCGCACCCGTAGGGGAGGAAAGGTCGCCGGCGTACTTACTCCCGATCAGTATGCCTTCGCTGTCGAAGATCAGGACCGTCATGTCATTGACCGTATTCTCGTTTGTTGATGACAGGGACCGTGTGACGGGACTGTCAGCTACCTTAAGCTTCAGGCATACGGTGGCAGGATTTTCACCTGCCGTCTCATCGGATGCACAGGAAGAAATGAAGGAAACTGTCAGGATCAGGATGATTGCGGAAAGAAACACATGAAGACCACGGGACACTTTATGCTCCCACTGTATCCTTATTGCGGCAGGCCATAAAATGATTGAAATAAAAGAAATTAACAAAGGAACAAGACCTTTGTTGGGAAGTATTCTGGCTCTCATCTACATATCATCCAATAGTTTCTCTTCTCTCCGCGAGAGATGAGAAACTAAAGGATGATAGTACATATTAGTTTGCAGAAATAAAAGTAATTCTAGCATAACCGTTACCGGAATGTCCTATTTCGGCACCACCGGCTGGTGAAGGCATAGATGAATTTCCTGCAATCATTTCCATGTTTGTAAATACATATCCGGAATAATGATCTGGGGAACCTGTATGAATAATATTGGTCGAAGTCGATGACTCAGAAATTGCATTACATCCAGGATAGCCAGAAATAAAAGAAGAACCACCTCCTCCACCGGTCCATCCATTGCCAGGATGTACTCCGTGTCCTCCACCATAGTAACCGCCTCCACCACCAGAAGACCTGTAAAATCCATTACTATAGGGCGTGCCAATTCCTCCATATCCAAAGTGACCATCTGCATTTGGAGTATATGGATCATATGTTGAACTTGTTCCACATTTTCCGCCAACCACCTGTGTGCCTCCATGCCCACTATAGTTAGTTCCACCATCAAGAGTATATATACAATAAGCATCTGTTCCTTTTAATCCACCAGCATCAGGACATATTCCATCCTTGGTTGTTGAACTATAATATCCACCACCACCTCCTCCTGCAACCATAATTCTAGACTTAAGACTGTTGAAATCATTCCATTCATTAGCTATCAGCCTAATATCAGTAGCCCCGCCTCCTGAGGTTTCACCTGTTCCTCCGCCATTAAACGCGCCTCCTTCTTGTCCTACATAAACGTATAGTATTGTTCCTTCTGTAAGAGTTATATATCCCATAGTATATCCTCCTCTTCCTGGATTATAATACAGGTTATCCTCTCCTGACGCACCCGCTCCCCAACATTCTACTTTATATATTCCGGTAACAGGTATTGTATAAGTCTGCACTGTGCCTGTATAACCAAAGGCTCTTGGGGGATAGGACAAGTTATAGGTGTAAGTTTTTCCAGCTTCCCATATACCAGTAATTGTTTTGGTCAATGTACCGCCATTACTGTAGGTAACGGTTATCCTGGCATCACTACTCAGTGTTTGAGGCATCATCATAAAAGTCGTTGAACCGGAAGTGATTGCCGTGTTAGCATTTATGGAGACAGATACTGCCTGTGAAAAGGACTTCTTATCCGTAGTATTTGGAGTCCATGTACCATCCAGACTATATGTTCCTTTATACTGAATGTTGTTCAAAATGACACCCGTAATGGTTCCACTAGGCATGCCATTGGTTCCTACTTGGAAATTAACCGCAGTAAAAATATGTTTGAAATCAACAGGAGTCTGGTTATAGGAATCACCGGCTACGCTTGTTTTTGAAGAGGTGAGAATATCAATCTGGTCAGCTGCTTTGTCAGGAACTGTATAGGAAAGAACGGGTGCTGAACCAGCATTATGAATAATACTGCCAGAAATACTTGTGGGGTAATAAGCATAGAAATTCACAGTACTGCTAGTTCCAGGCCAATAATGTGTAGCAGAGGTTTGCCAGATATTATTAGTACTGGAATAAGATGCAGTCTCGTTATTTACTTCTGTGGACCAATTGCCTCCTTTGTTTACATCGGCTATTACGTTGAAGCTTTTGGAAGTATCAAATGTAGTTCCAGTAATAGGAATGGCTCGACTGGGAACCTTTTGATCAGAAGATTTATCAGAATTAGCAGAATTACTCCAATTATGAGTTATAACAGAAAACTCTAATTGCCGACTTTGCCCATTATCCAGTATACTGCTGTCTTCTCCACATCCAGCAAGACATAATACCATTAATAAAGAAGAAAGAAGCAAAAGATAGAAGCCTTTGCCTAGAGATATTATGACCCTCATCCACATCATTCTTTATTTTCTCTTCTCTCCGCGAGAGATGAGAATATAAAAGAATCAATAAGCCTGAAAGACTAAGCAATTAATTCGCAGACACAAAAGTGATTCTGGCATAGCCATTACCGGTATGTCCGGTTTCTGTTCCACCAGATGGTGAAGGCATAGAAGAATCTCCTGCAATCATTTTCATATTCGCAAACATATATCCGGAATAATGATCAGGAGAGCCTGTGTGGATAATATTGGTTGATGTAGATGATACCGAAATAGCATTACATCCGGGATAACCGGAAATAAATGAAGAACCGCCTCCGCCTGCATCTGTTATTTGATGGTTTGTTTCATTAGTAGCAGAAAATCCTGAATAATATCCATTTCCACCTCCACCCCAATTATAGCTATTGACCATTTGATATAAAGCAGTTCCAAATCCAAAACCAGAAGTTTGAGTTGCTCCTGACACATTGCCAGTTATATTAGTAAATCCAGATAATCCTCCACCTGCACCTCCATTTTTCCCTCCATTTTCGCCTCCTCCACCTCCTGCAGCAACCATTATACGTGATTGCAAAGATTCAAAGTCGTTCCAGTCTCCTGGAGTTAATCTCATATCAGTAGATCCTCCACCAGAACCAGAACCATTAGAGATACCACCTCCATTAAAATATATTGTCTGATCTGCTAAATGGCCTTGCCTTCCGACATAAATATATATTTGCTTATCTTTATTTAGTCTTATTTCTCCTTCTGTATATCCTCCCTTTCCACCATACCCTATTATATCTCCACTATAATCTCCCGTATCGTCTCCACCAGCTGCTCCCCAGCATTCTATTTTATATGTCCCTGTATAAGGTGCTGTAAATGTCTGAACGTTTCCTGTATAATCATAATTATACGTGATTGACTTTGTTAAGTTATAAATATATGTTTTGCCAGCTTCCCATGTTCCGTTTATTGTTTTACTTAAAACCAATCCATTAGTGTACGTTATCTCTATGGTTACATTGCTGAATGTCTGTGGAAGCATCATAAATGTTCCCCCATCATTAGTTATATCTGAAGAAGTTCCGAATGTTGACAAATTAACGGTTTGTGAAAGATCTTTTACATCTGGAAAATTTGTCCAGCCACTTCCAAACGTATATGTACCTTTATATTGTATACTCTTTATTTTTAGCACAGCCCCGGTCCCATTTGGTAATCCTGAACTACCTGATTTAAACTGTACTGCTGCAAATACGTGCTTGAAATCAACAGGAGTCTGATTATAAGAATCTCCTGCCACACCTGTCTTTGATGAAGCAAGAATATCAATCTGATCAGATGCATTGTCAGGTACAGTATATAAAAGAACAGGTGCAGAGCCTGCGGTATGAGTAATGTTATTCAAGATACTTGTGGGATAATAGGCATAGAAGTTCACGGTACTGCCAGATCCTGGCCAGTAATGTGTGGCAGGAGTCTGCCAGATTTTATTTGCTGTAGAGTAGGAGACAGCTTCATTATCTACTTCCGTAGACCAATTACCTCCTTTGTTTACATCGGCTATTACATTGAAACTGTTGGAAGTATTGAATGTGGTTCCACTGATGGAGGTGATTTAGATCAGAAGTAATAGAACTATTCCAGCCATGAGTTGTAACAGAAAATTCCAGTTGTCGGCTTTGTTTATTATCCAAAATACTACTATCTTCTGCACATCCGGCAAGACATAAGATAATCAAAGAAGAAAAAAGCAAAGGAACAAGACCTTTGCCAAGAGATATTCCGACTTTCATCCACATTATCCTTTAGTTTCTCTTCTCTCCGCGAGAGATGAGAATATAAGGAATGATGTTAATTTGGTGTTATTAATGTGATAATAGCATATCCATCACCTTCTCTAACTCCACTTTTTATAGTAGAGTTATTAGTTAAAGAACTATTTACATAACCAGATCCACCGCCACCAGTACCTGCATAACATGTTGATGCTCCACCACCATACCAGCCGCCGCCGCCACCAGCACCTTCTTCGTATATATCGTAACTTATGTAAGAATTTCCACCAAGGCCAAAGACACCATCCTTTCCAGCTCCATATGTCTGACTATTTGTGACTGCAGCTCCGCTTAATCCTCCTGCTATTTGGGTCCCCCCGTAACCAGTACAGCCAAACGTTGGTACATCATAACCAGCTCCACCATTTAACCCACCTCCAGCTCCGGCATTTCCTGAGATTAATTCATTACCACCTCCACCACCGGCAACTATTAATATTTCTGATTTATAATTCTCATAATTATATAATTCTCCTCTATTTGTTAATGCAATATGAGTTGCACCTCCGCCAAATGCATGACCTGCACCACCACCATTGAATATTCGTGTTCTATAAGCTGTTGGATTAAGATATGCATCTCCAGATCCAGAAAACCATGAGTAATTACCATAGAATTCGCCACCCTTGCCCACACAAATAAACAAATTAGATTTCTTTTCTTTCATAACTTCGCAAACGGCATATCCTCCTAGACCTCCATAACCTATAGATGTCATACTACCTTGTTTAAGTGTTGTTGTGCCTTGTGCTCCCCATACTTCAAGCTTATAAATTCCTGTCAATGGAATGGTAAAACTTTGCACATTACCTATATAGTTAAACTTTGCTATAAATTTATAGAAAGCTCTAGTTGTTATTGCTGTCAATGAACTATAAGCACCAGACGAAATACTTTGTGTCATTGACCATGCATTATTATCTGCTGTTACACTATTAAACGTCGTATTTGTTGCAACCTTGGCAATATAATAATATTTACTGTTATACAGAAGAGGTAAATTCCCTGAGAAATTACTTGATGCAGTAACTGTCGTCTTGTCTGAAGAATCACTGTATGACGTTGAACTTCCCACTGTGTAAGTTCTCGTTGTAGGCATACTTTTAGTTCCGAGTGTAATAATTGCCAGCCCCATTTTATGCGCCATATCAAATGAGATACTGCTGGCCGTACTGCTTATTGTTCCCATTGCAACTTGCAGGTCATTGAATTTGAACTTATTGATCGTGTTCTGATCAGCTACAACTGTCCAACTAGAGATGATCCCCGCAAAGAATTCGTCAGCTGTAGTTGCCGCTGCTGTAACATTTGATGAAGAATAGCCTGACCGATACGGATAATAAGCAAAGTATTTGTATTGTGGAGAAAAAAGGATATTACTGGCAAGAGTCCAACTATGACCATTGTATGTAGCCTTTATATTTGCGCCCTTCACTCTATTGTTCTGGTCCACGACATAAATGCCAACAGTTTCTCCACTACTGAAACCAGAAACAGGCGCAGCTGTCCCCTCCCCAGGAGCTCGGATAGGAAATAGTACCCAGTGTTAATGTGTTTACCGAAGATGTTGATAATTTATATATTATGGACGTGCCTGCATCCCATGTGGTTCCTGCAAGAGATGCCGTAAGAGTCTTGTCGCCATTTCCGTTGTTGAACACAGCCTCAATATATGCCGTACTGCTTGAAGAGAATGTTTGTGGAATCATCATCATTGTATTTGTTCCGCTTGTCAATGCCACATTTTCCGTTCCATCAACAACTGTTCCTGTGGTTCCGTTAAGCATAATACTGATGTTTCCCGTATTCGTTCCGTTACTTGTATTCCATGTATTGGTGTTCAGGTTATATGTTGCGGTTGTTATTGCTCCCTTTATTGCTATACTCTTGAATACACCCGGGACCATATCCTTGCCTACAGCAAACGTAATTGCCGTGAGGGCATGAGAAAATGACATATCAACGCCTGCCGCTTTCGAAGTAGTGCTTCTAGTCTGGTCCTGTTTACTAGCAACCATTAGATCCTGCTGTTTCATCACATCTGCATTTGCTGTATAGGTTATAGACGGTGTACCAGTTGAAGATGCGTCGGCAACGATAATATCACTATTGCCAAAAGGTGTATAGGCGAAGAAAGAGAGTTTATCTCCATCATCCGGCCAGAAATAGTCCGTACCTGTTTTCCATAAATTTCCCGATGCAGTTACTTCTTGATTATTGATAAAATCCGGTGCGACTCCACTAACTCCAGTAGCTGAACTTGAAGTACGATATGCGAGAACACCGAAAGAGTTACCGAGAGCGGAAGAGGTATTTGGAACTCCACGAGTAGGCAACGTCTTACCGTTAGACTCATCGATTATTGCTTTTCCACTTTTAGTAATAGGTTTATCGTTGGCAGTCTGAATATGAATGCCGATTTGTGTTACAGGATGAAGATAGAGTGCTGTCCCTAGGCCTGATCTTACAATCAACGGTCCTTGTTCATTACTGTTAAGAATATTTTTTGTCGTTTCAATTTGTTGAGGAATACTGTTTATACTTACATTATTCCATTTCTCTGCAACTGCAGCCTTAAATGAAATCTTATTTGTTGATAGATTAGAATATACATTTTCTTCGCTTGAGCAAGAGCAAAATAATGAAATAACGACTAATACTAAATATAAAAATGATATATGTATCCCTAGTAACGGCTTCTTTTCCATAATTCAATAGTTTCTCTTCTCTCCGCGAGAGAGAGACATTTATTAATTTATAACGCAAAAGTACTCCATATTTATGAGTTAGACAAGGTTTAAAAAGTTATTTTTGTTAAAAATATATTTATTTGTCAAAAATTTAACAGAAAGACGCATCATTTAGTAAATTAAAGTTGAAAAACAAGTATCTTAAATATATAAATAAGGTAAAAAGTAAACAATTTCTAGCTAGAATTACTGCCGTAAATCTATTTTACGATCACTTATAAATTTGAAAATGATAAAGAAAAATGATAAAATAGCATTTAACAAAATGTGATTAATCTTATCACAATCAAAGAATCCCATAAAAATTTTCATAAATCAAATCCTTACATGAAAATTAATTCTTATCTACTATCTTCAAAAACATAATATACATCTTTTGTTTATATATCTTGTATGAACGATTCCGAAGTAAAATATAAGACCTTATAAAGATTACAGATTGAATTCCTAATTATTGTCGTATGGTTACAAAGAAATTATTTGACAAAAAATCAGACACAAAAAGACTAAAGCAGAGCTATAAAAGCCCAGAAATGATACTTAATTACAAAAACATCATATTAATAATTTTACAATTTTAAACACTCCTAAAAATTTCTTTAACGCCCACTCACAGTTCTTCAGATTAAGACTTGAGAATTTCTTATATTTAGACTCTAAGAATAATAAAAATGAGTTTTTACCACACTTTAGGTATTAGACCCTGCCCTATTCCACACGATTCACGAGCCTTAATATCTTCTATAGATAGACCAATTGAAAGAAAGAAACAAGGATGTTATTTCTTATTCAATACATACTTAAAGCGCTGAATAGCAATACTAAGTATTACGTATTCAGTTCCAGTAAGTAACATTTCAGATATAATTCAAAACTTTACATACTTGATTTACGGCATAAAAAATCTCCTTATATTAAATTTCAACGTCTATACCTATAGTCCTATTTTACGACTATCCCATACCAACTATATTTTCATAAATGTATATAATTAGAAAATCCGCATTAAATCTAAAACTAAAGGTATAT
>CAVYLQ010000011.1:0-302800 GCA_963769405.1 uncultured Prevotellaceae bacterium
ATGCTCTCTATTGCTTGTGGTAACCCCAATAAAAGAGATTCAGGAAGTACCTAAACCTGTGGACATGTGAAAAAGCTTGATCTTGCCAATTAACACCTTCCTCATCAAATTTCTATTCAAAGGACATCCATATAGCTGGACGGACGATGAGGCGCCTTGTCGTTGCGCTCGGTACTGGATTTACCCTCGCTCGTTTCAGTGAGGCATTTCTGATTCTTCGTGCCCAGGACGTCGGACTTGCTGTCGGCTATGTACCGGCAGTCATCAAAAGAATTATAAATATAAGTATTGGTTATTACATTGCTTAACTTCTTACTTTCATATTCTCTGTAAGTTAGCATATTGCCATGGCTATCATAAGTTGAAGTTTCTTTCCCAATTTCATTTCTGTTGTCGTTATATTTTATGGAAGAAATAGGATGTCCTTGTCTATTAAATGTATAAATGGACTTGCATATAAATTTAGCATTATTAATATTATATGAATTTGCTTCTTTTGTACTATTATATTTGCCACTTATTTCATATTGATTTAGGAATTGGTGAGAGCCATCTTTTTCATATATTGTAGAAAATATATAAACGTCCCCAAATGCTATATAATCTTCTCTAATTGCTCTCCCTTTAGTATCAAATTCAATATAATAATTATCTGATATTGGACTTTTCTTCAATAAGAAATCATCACCTATATAGAATTGTTCGTCGGTTATGTTACCCTTTTTAATCTGGCCTATGGCTGCAATTGCTTTGTAGACACGTTGTTTTATACTTTTAACTTTTCCTTGAGTGTATAAATCAGAAAGGTGCATAATCGACGTTTCAATTTGTCCATATAAAGATATAGATAAAGGAATCGTGAAAAAAAATAATAAGATTTTCTTCATAGAATATAGGATATTATGGTTTCAAGCAATTCAGTGGAACTACACACGTGCCATCTTCCTCCTGGTAAGCATAAGCACCAACGCCTGTGAGCACCATTCTGAAAGAAGGTTTATTCATTCTGGTGGTATCGATCTTGCGTGCCAATTTTTTTAGGTTCTCGCATCCTTCTTTGATGAGTTTGTCACCACCCAGTTTTATTTCGATCAGCCCATAACGACCGTTGCGCAGGTGGATGACGGTATCACATTCTAATCCATTCTTGTCACGATAATGGTATAATTTCCCGTCAAGAGCATCAGCATAAACCCTTAAATCCCTCACACACATCGTTTCAAAGATAAGCCCCAGAGTCTCCAAATCGTTCATCAAATCATTTGGTCCGAGGCCTAAAGCTGCAGTAGCCAATGAAGAGTCCACAAAATAACGGTTATCACTGGTACGGATGGCCGTCTTGGAACGTAGGTTGGGATTCCATGCTGGCATATCTTCTATAACGAATATTTTCTTTAAAGCAGAGATATAAGACAGGACCGTTGTATCACTGATGGAACTTCCCTCATTGTTACGTAAGTCTGCTGCCATGGATGATGCAGAGACTTGCTGCCCTTGATGTCGTGCATAAGAGCGAAGTAATCTACGAGTGAGATTTGGATCTCTTTCTACCCCATCCACACGCGAGATATCTTGTTCTGCAACAGCGTCCACGTAGTTGATAGATTGGAGCAATGCAGCCTTGTGGGAAAGTTGTAATCCGCCGGGCCATCCTCCCCGACAAATCAAGTAGCAAAGATCTTCTATTTTCATAGGTGGAGCGGTTGCTGCCTTCAAACTGATACCCTCGAAAAGACTTGCAAGACTGACAGAGCCATTTGATTCTCCCGATTCCCACAGACTCATCGGACGCATGGTGAGCCATGCAAAACGGCCCGTGCCTGAATGTTGCAGTTTGGATTTGTCTGGAGGCACAGCAGAACCTGTAAAGATATACTGCCCCACCAGATGCCGATGACTGACATCAAACCTTGCTGCATCCCATAGATTGGGAGCTAATTGCCATTCATCAACAAGATGAGGAGCGTCGCCTTCTAGTAATACCATAGGATCCGTTTCCGAGAGTAGATGATATTGCTGTCTCCTGACCGGATCATCCATATAGAGGCAACTTTTGGCAGTCTGTTCTGCAGTTGTAGTCTTGCCACACCACTTCGGTCCTTGAATCAATACAACACCTGTTGCTTCCAACTGTGCATGAAGTAATTGGTCGGCTATCCTTGCTTTATATTCAAAATCTTTGCTCATCCGTCTAATTGATAAGAGTTGTCTGCAAATATAAGACAAACTAAGCTGATATCCAAATATTTAAAGGCTTTATTTAGTCAGTTGGCTGTTTTTCGTTTGGCCAGTTGGCTGTTTTCTATTTGGTCAGTTGGCCGATTTTTATTTAGTCAGTTGGCAAAAATTTCTATAGTATCTGTACGACATTCATCTTCTTTGAAGAAATATTTTATAGGTGTCAAAGAACACATTCTTGAATTATGGTAATAGGAAATTCCTTGGAATCTATACCGCATATAGTGGAATATTTGTAAGATGTTCTTCTTCTTTATAGGGTAACATGGAATATCTGTCAGCATGCAATTCTGGTCTTTCATGGAGTAAACTGGTGAGGGAATTAGCTCGTATATTACCTTCTGCCTTTACTTCTATAGGGACAAGTTGGGCATTTCGCTGAATAATAAAATCAAGTTCCAATCGAGAATTTTTTGCAGAATAATAATAAATCGGAGCAATACCGTGACTTTTCATCTGTTGAAGTACATACTGTTCGGTTATTCCACCTTTATATTCAGAAAACATCTTGTTTTCTATCAGTACCTGTACAGGATCTGTACTAACCATTGCCCCAAGCAGTCCCATATCAAGCATATAAAGTTTGAAGGCTGATAATTCTTCATAGACACCAAGAGGTAAAGCTAGTTTTGAACAACGGGGTACTTTATAAACTAATCCTGCATCCAAGAGCCATTCTATAGCCATTTCGTAGTCGTTGGCACGAGCACCTTTACGAAGTGCGCCGTAAATGAATCTCTTGTTTTCCTTAAACAACTGTGATGGAATAGATCGCCATATCATTTTAATACGCGGAACTTCCGATTTAGGAGCATGTTTTGAGAAGTCCTTTTCATAGCCATCTAAGATTTCTTTCTGAATCTTTCGTACTTCATTCAGAGATTCTGTAGCTGCATATTGCTTTACAGCTTCTGGCATACCACCTACATAATAGTATTGGCGCAACAGGTTTATATATTGTTCATGTAGGATATTAATAGTCTCAAAATCGTGACTGACAAGCAATTTGTACTTTTCTTTTTCTCCCATAGCCAGTAGAAATTCCTCAAAGTTCATCGGATAGATGTTAATTTCATTCACCTTTCCTACCGGAAAAGAAACGCCTGTATGCAGAGATATACCTAATAAGGAACCTGCTACTGCAACATGATATTCCGGAGCTTGTTCACAGAAATACTTTAGAGATTCTATCGCTTCAGGTATGTCCTGTACTTCATCAAAAATAATCAGGGTATCACCAGGTGTTATATCTATACCTGTCATAGCCCGGAGTGCACGGAGAATACGATCAATATTGAAATCCATCGTAAAAACATGACGGGCAAGTTCGTTTTTCCGGCAATTGATATAAGCAGACTGCTTATATT
Source organism: uncultured Prevotellaceae bacterium (assembly GCA_963769405.1). GTDB lineage: Bacteria > Bacteroidota > Bacteroidia > Bacteroidales > Bacteroidaceae > Prevotella. The sequence continues at coordinate 3,606 of CAVYLQ010000011.1, forward strand.
CTTTTTTTGCCAGTTCCTGAAGTAACCAGGTTTTTCCTACTTGCCTTGCTCCATTGAGAATCAATGGCTTTCTATTGTGGCTATTCTTCCATTCCACAAGTTCCTGATATATTAACCGTTCCATTCTGTATTTTAAATTTTAACTGCAAGATATATTATACACATTCTTGCACCTGATTATGGCAAATCACTACACAAATAAGCACTTAATTATAGAACATTACTACACTAATCAGCACCTCATATCTCTCAAATACAACACTTTTCAGCAGATTGCCCAATGCAAAGATACGAAAATAAAACTATTATTGAAATGAAAAGGAATATTTTATGGATCATTACTATTCAGCCCTCTCATAATTTATGGTAATATTTTTAATAGAAAACAACTATTTTAGTTCTTTTCTGTTAAATTTTATACTCTTTATGTGGAGCTTAGGATTTGGAATGACATTACTTCAATATGGTAATGCAACCTGAAAATATTATCAGAATAAGATGATCGGTATAGACGAACTGAAAATAAGTTTTTCAGGCGATTGTCCGAAAAACTTCCTGTTAGAACATGCTCAATTTCTGTAGACATTCGGGCAATTGTATCTGCCGGCAATTCAACTTCTCCAGTTGGTCCTTGCCTTTCTGTGTCAGGTTGAAGTGCATGCTGCGCTTGTCTTCCTGACAGATATGCCGTGATACATAGCCTTTCTTTTCCAAAGAAGCAATGACCTTGGAAGCATTGGAATGTGACAATCCCATCCTGCCGGCTATCTCACTTGACGATGGATATTCTGTCTCTGACAGCATACAAAGCAGCATGGCTTCGTTGATGTTCAGTCCGAAAGCCTCTTCCATGTCATTCTCAAAAGCTGAGATGGCCCGGTATACCTTTCTGATACTGCAAATGCACTGCTGGTCCATTGATGCCTGTTTATGATTAAAGCGGACTACCGGCACCTGCCGGCACCCCGCCTGTTATAATCAAGTTGTGTCAATCCTTATTTCAACAGTTCCTTACGGATGACATCCTCGAACTGGCTCTTCGTCATGGCGCCTACAGATTTTTGGGGCTGTCCTTCCTTTGGAATGAAGAGAATGGTAGGAATGGACTGGATGCCGAACAAGGCTGCCAGTTCTTCTTGCTGGTCAACATCAACTTTATATACGTCGATCTTTCCGGCATACTCATTAGCGATGTCCTCCACTATGGGAGCTGTTGCCTTACACGGGCCACACCAGGTAGCGTAAAAATCAATGATGGCAGGTTTGTCACCCTTGAAGTTCCATGTTTTAGGATTCTTCTCATAGTCCATCACTTTGTTCTTGAATTCTTCTGCTGTCAATTCTGTTACTTTCATGTTATGATTCTCCTTCTTTTTTTCAGTTTGATATATGTTGTTTTCATTCTCTGTTGCTGCCCCGGCATACCCAAAACCTATAAAGGTCAGTATAGTTAAGGCCATTAGAGTTATTCGTTTTGTCTTCATATCATTCGCTTCTCCTTTCTTTTATAGAATAATCTACTTTAGTACTTCGTTGGAAAAAGTTTCCATTGGAAAACTGTAGCAAAGATAAACGAAAAAAGGATACACAACAAATTTCCAATGGAAAAGATTATAAATTATAACAGTTGTTAACCCATTAAGGCTGCTATTAACTTTCGTTGACTGTTGTATTATAGAAAAGGATCAATCCACCTTTCCGGAATTCAGGAACCGCTCAACCATTTTCCGGGTTTTTATCTTTCCGATAGCAATAAGCCTTTCAGACTTGTCAAAATCAAAAGTAGAATAACGGCTCATCGGAATTTCAACGTAGATGTCAGGAGGGGTAACTTTCAAAGCCAATTTGGTATTCTGGTGAATCATGATAGAAGTGGTTCGATTGAGTAAAGTGATATAATTTAAATCCAAGTCCATAGCATGAGGCAACATCTTATTCAGTATTGACAGTGCAAAAGAGTGATCCACGTTTCTCTGTCGGATCAACTGGTTCATCATGACCTCACCTTTATAGTCATGACCACTCACGTCGATAGCTACGAGAAGTGCTTTCTTATCTCTTTTTACGCGATTCAGCGGAAGAGGATTCACCAATCCCCCATCCAGGTACATCCTTTCTCCCTGCCGGACAGGATTGAAGAATACCGGTATGGAAATGGAAGCACGGATAGCCTGGTACATACTCCCCTTTCGGAAAATAACTTCCTTTCCGGATACGGCATCGGTGGTTATTGCGCAATAGGGAATGCTCAGATCTTCAATGTTTTTGTCAGGGACGATCTGCTTCAAGGCTTTCATGATGCGGTCACCCTTCACAATATGGTTGAGACTGAAGGAAAAATCATACAACTGATGAATTTTTTTCTTGTTAATGGTCTTCATCCATTCTCTGAAATCTTCCAAACCTCCAGCTGCATATAATCCTCCGACGAGAGCACCCATGGAGGCGCCGGCTATGGAGCGGATATGATAGCCCATTTCTTCTAACTGCAGGATTGCGCCGATATGTGCAAGGCCGCGTGCTCCGCCTGTAGAGAGGACGAGGTCTACATCCTTTCTCTTTTTTTCATCATTGAACAGATGAAGCACATTTTCTAATTTTGCAGATATCATGCTGCAAAAATAGAAATTTTTTCCTAATCCAAATACAAAAAAACAGAAATATTTTAATCGTGATTTTGGATGGGATAAAGAGGGTAAAACCGGAAAAAAAATTTAAAATCACAGTTGACAAATCGTTGTTCATGTAATTTACTTATCTTTGTATGACAAACTTGAAATCAGTGTCTGCTTCCTTACAGAAACAGAACTGGCCATAACCATAAATAAAATAACAAATATGAATCAGAAAATCGTTTTAATAACAGGTGCTACAAGCGGTATCGGGGAAGCTTGTGCAAGGAAATTTGCTCAGGGCGGGTATGCTCTTATTCTTACGGGAAGAAAAGCCGACAAACTCGAAGCATTGTCTGAAGAACTTCAGCAGAAAGGTGTGAAGACCAGGATACTGGTCTTTGATGTCCGTGACCGTGAAGCTGCACGTAAAGCCGTTGAATCCCTGGAGGATCAATGGAAGCAGGTCGATGTGCTGATCAACAATGCGGGACTGGCATTAGGACTGGATAAAGAATATCAGGTAAATCCTGAGGATTGGGATGTCATGATTGATACCAATGTCAAGGGCTTGCTCACCATGACTCGTCTGATCGTGCCGGGAATGGTCAGACGCAATCATGGGCATGTCATCAATATCGGCAGTGTGGCAGGTGATGCTGCTTACGCCGGTGGAAATGTATACTGCGCTACAAAAGCTGCTGTGAAAGCTCTGACGGACGGGCTCCGGATAGACGTCGCCGATACTTGTGTCAGAGTAACAGACATCAAACCCGGACTGGTGGAGACTCATTTCAGTGTGACTCGTTTCAAAGGGGATGGGAAAAAGGCTGATCATGTATATCAGGGAATCCATCCTCTGAATGGTGATGATATAGCTGATGTGGCCTTCTATGCTGCCAGTGCTCCTGAACATGTACAGATTGCTGAGGTTCTTGTTCTGGCTACGCACCAGGCCAACGGTACTGTCATAGACCGTGATCCCAGTCGTAAGGAAAATTTGTCGTAAAAGGACAGAGAATCGAATGATAATAGCAAATTGTCCCTTTCTGAACATAAATCTGAAAGGGACCATTTGCTATTGGACTATAGATCCACTACTTGTTTAGTTGTCTGCTTTTCAGTATATCTCGATGAGACCTTTTAATGCTGCCTTGGCCATACGGGAATAAACTTCACCCAACTGGGCGAAACGGCGGGCACAATTGGTTGCAGCATGGCGTACTCCCAATGACTTGTTCTGCAATGCTGCTACTGTCTGATCAAGATATTCATTGATACCGCGTGAATTGGGCTCCTGCCCCTTCATGAACAGTCGTGCGAGCAGTGAATAGCCGGTAATCTGATAGGTTTCCTTGTCCGATGCAATATACTGATAAGCGAGCATCGGGGCATAATCGACATATTGCAGCAGGTTGAAGGCAATCATTTCTGCCATTTCCTGTCCCCGGATCTGTTCCATCCATACATCAACGATATCCGGCAGCATCTTTTCCGGTGGCATCATCAGCGTAGCCAGGATCTTACATTCTCGTATATCTTCTTTCCAGAGTTCTATGGCCAGATCGTAATCTTTACCATACTTCCCTGCCATCTTCTTCAACTCAACAAAATTGACACCCCAGTTGACTTTGTAGTCCAGTCCCTTCTCGCGCATGGAATCAGCGGCAGGCCGATTCATCCGCAGGCGGAAGGAACGCTTGATGGCATTCAACTTTTCCTTTGTATCTTCTTTCATAACGGTAATTCTCTCACACTAATGTTGCGTAATCACGGGAATAGCGCAACATCTGTTCGGCATAACCTTCGGTGTAATCGACTTGCACATCAGTGACCGTTCCTTTCGAATCACGGACCAACTGAAACTTGGGATTGATAAAACCCTTGTAGGGAGCAATATGGAGTTGTGCATAGCGTTCCCGGATCTCTTTATGAATGGTCGGATCTATCTTTACACCATACCGCTCTACGAGTTGTTTGGCTGCCTGATAATCACCCTCACTCTTAATCCGCTGGATTTCAGCCAGAAGTTTGGCAAAGAGATCACGCAGTGCACTGTAATCGTTTACTTTGAGGTAATGCTTTTCATCCTGTTCTACGATTTCAGCAGCACCGTCAGCATGTTCAAGAACCCAGTTGGCTATCAAGGCCCGGTTTCTCATGTGAGCCTCCTCTATATCCTGTCCCGGTCTGATGCGCATACACTGAGTGAGCGCGCCATTCATCAGATACGTATAATACTGGCTTTTATAGGCTTCATGATCAGACAGAAGACCCAATTCTACCAATTTCGGGTCAGCAATGTAATACAAGCCGAACAGATCAGCTCTCGCCTCTTCAATGGTGTTGCCGTACGCTTTGAGTGCATTCGGGTCCGTACCCGGCAACAGTTGCCCGCTGCCATGTCCCAGACATTCATGTAGATCAGTATGCAGGTCATCCGTCAGGTCTCCGTATTTTTTGATTGAGTTAACGGTGGGCTGGTCAATCACGAATTCTTCCATGAATCCATTCCCTTTGGCTGCCTGGTTATAGGCTTCTGTCAGATTTCCGATCGTTACACTCTTGCTGCCTTTCTCTGCCCGAATCCAGTCTGCATTCGGCAGATTGATTCCAATGGCGGAAGAGGGATATTCGTCACCTCCCAGCATAGCAGCACAGACCACGTTTGCCGTAACGCCCTTGACGTGGGGCTTGCGAAACCGGGGATCTACCGGTGAATGGTCTTCAAACCACTGCGCATTTTCAGAGATGATCTGTGTACGTCTGGTAGCGATGGGATCTTTATACTCTACAAAACCTTCCCATGTGCCTTTCAGTCCCAGAGGGTCTCCATATACTTCGATAAAGCCATTGATAAAATCAACTTCCCCTTCATGCTGGCTGACCCACTCAATCGAGAACCGGTCAAAATCCCGAAGGTCTCCTGTACGGTAATACTTCACCAGAAGATCAATGACCTTCTTCTGCTTTTCATTTTCAGCAAAGTCACGGGCTTTAAGTAACCAGTCCACGATCTTCCGGATTGCCGGACCATACAGGCCCTCTGCTTTCCATACCTGTTCTTCTATTTTTCCGTCATGCTTGATGACTTTGGAATTGAGTCCCCATGACGGCTGCTCATATTCATCAGTTTTTTTCTGCGAATAGTAATTTTCCACTTCTTGCTGGGTGATGCCCTCGTAAAAGTTGCATGCAGAGGTCTTGACCAGATCCACACCCGGAGCCTGGTTAACCCGTTTCGGAAGAATATTCGGATTAAAGATGACCGGAAAGAGATCCTTGATGAATGCTTCCACGCTTTCACCGGGATGCAAGGGTAAACCATTAGGATTCGTTTTCAGGATTTCATCACAGAGAAAATCCCTCGAAAAATCAGGGATAAATTTTTCACAGTTATAATGATGATAGATTCCATTGGAGAACCAGACTCTCTTCAGGTAAGTCTCCAGAGCTACAAAGTCCGGATCTTCACGTGAGCCGCTATAGGAAGCGACAACGGTTTCCAGAGTCTTGCGGATGCGAAGATTGTACATCCCCTGTTGGTCAAAAGTGATGTCTCTTCCGTAAAGGGCTGCCTTTGACAAACAGTAGACATAGCATTTCTGAGAAAGTGAAAGATCATTGAAACCATTAAGTTGATAACGCAGGAGTTGTAGATCTGCAAACTTTTCGTTTGCAAATTCGAATTTTTTCAGTTCCATCTTTTTATGCATTTGCTTTTACTGCCTTTTTCCCTCCCTTTTTCTTCTTGTCTTTGATTGAGGGATGCCACGCGATATTGCGCATCTTGTACTCTCTGGGGGTACAGCTATTGATCTTATAAAAAGATGCATAAAAGGATTGTCTGTTAGAAAAACCGACCATGTCTGAGATATCTTCCATGTTCAGGTCATTATGACGATGATCTACAAGAAGCGACATGGCTTCCTCGATACGAAACTTATTGACAAATGATGTATAGTTCATGTGGAATTTCACATTTACCACAGCTGAAATGTATCGTGTATTGGTTCCTAAATCCTTTGCCAACTTTTTAGCTGAATAATCTTTATCCTTATATTTCTTCTGAATGAGAACAACCTCAAGAATCTTTTGCTTGAGTTCTTCCATCATCCTGGGGCTGACAAGAGTACGGTAAGCCACCTCTTTGTCTTTCCTCACCGTGATATTATATTTTCCCATAATCTTTATATTTCTAGAAAGTCAACCTTTTATTTAGTACTATGACAAATATACGAACTAATTTTTTACAAAACAAGCAGAAATAACATATTTTTACAAATTCTTAATATATTTGCGAAAAAAGATTCTTTAAAGTCTGTTTTGGGGCATCATCCACCATTTTTCTGCTGCTTGATCATTCTATTTCATCCGCTCGGATGAAAAGGTCAAAGTCAGATTTAATGTTTTATTTGATGTTCGGAATTTTTGAGTCCCTGTTATTTCATTCGGCTGAATCGGGAGTATACTCCTCGAATCTGCCATGCGTATCCAATATTCCCTTTTTCTTTCCTTTTCGTGCTTCAAAATAAGGATATTCATCTTTCAGGGAGATATCATCATAGATGAAATCTGCTGTCACCGTATTGTTATAGTCTGGCAAGATGAGCCCCATCTTCCCATTCTTCTCCGCAATGACCGGAACCATGGACAAGTCATCTACATAGACGTATGGAGTCCGAAGAAAATTATATTCTGCCGGAATGACAACTTTTCCTTCGTGGTCTTTTATCCCAAATTTGCCATTGATTTCGAATACAGAATGATATTTGATGTAAGTCTGTCTGATACGCTGCAGATAGTAGACCATCTTGCGTTTGTTCTGGATAAGGGCAATGAGATAGACAAAGGTGTCACAATAATTAGCTATGGACCGTGCCAGGATGATTTTCCAGTCCAGTCCGTCAATAATCTTTCTGTTCAAATCAATATACCGGGCAATAGCCTCTTCCTTCTGTGGAAGACTGAGTTGGGAAAGTCGGTCAATGAAGCATTCCATGCTTTTCTTGGAACCAGACATTGCCTTGATATAGCGGTGGACCTGGCGTTCCATTTCGCGGCAGACAAACAGGTCGATCTGCTGCTGCTCAACAGGGTCCAAATAGAGATTATCAAAATTATCCGGTGTTATTTTTTCCATGGTCATTCTCTCCTTTTGGCCCAAAGTTAAGTTTTTTCTTCGGATTCTGCAAGATTTCCGGAATAAAAGAAAGTAACTTCTCAATATTTTTAGTAACTTTGTTTGTCGAAAAGACTGGCTCATGAAATTTCCAATTTTTTCGGAGGTCTATATGGCTAAAACAAAACATGAAGAAACAATTACTTTAAGACAATAAAACCTATGGAAAGAACGTGGAGATGGTTTGGGAAAAAGGACAAGATTACCTTACCAATGCTGAAAGAAATCGGCATTGAAGGCATTGTCACTGCCTTGCATGATGTACCTAACGGGGAAATCTGGACTAAGGAAAAGATCAATGACTTGAAGTCCTTCATCGAAAGTTATGGGTTGCGCTGGAGTGTGGTGGAAAGTCTGCCTGTGAGTGAAAGTATCAAATACGGAGGGCCGGACCGTGACCATCTGATCGAGAATTACAAGATCAGTCTGAAGAATCTGTCAGAGTGTGGAATCCATACAATCTGTTATAATTTCATGCCCGTTCTGGATTGGGCGAGAACTGACCTGATGCACCTCAATCCTAACGGCACTTATAACCTCTATTTCTCTCAGGCAGAGTTTGCTTACTTCGACATCTGTATTCTGAAACGTAAGGATGCAGAGAAAGACTGGTCAGCCGAGGTCTTGCAAGAAGTAGAAAAACTGAAGCAGACGATGACTCCGGAAAAGGATCACCAGCTCGTCGATAATATTATCGTAAAGACACAAGGGTTCATATCCGGAAATATCAAAGAAGGAGATGAACATCCCTTGCAACTCTTCAGGAAACTCCTTTCCCTTTATGAAGGTGTGGACAGGGAGAAACTGCGTGAGAATATGAAATACTTCCTGGAAGCGATCATGCCAGTCTGCAACAAATATGACCTGTTCATGTGTGTTCATCCGGATGATCCCCCCTTTCAAATACTGGGACTGCCCCGTATCATAACTTGTGACGAAGACATCAGTTGGTTCCTTCATGCCGTGGATGATCCTCACAACGGACTTACCTTCTGTGCAGGAAGTCTTTCAGCCGGAGAGCGGAATGACATTGTCAAATTAGCCTGGAAGTATGCCGACAGGACCTGGTTCGTCCATCTGCGTTCCTGCCACGTGTTTCCCAATGGCGACTTTACCGAAGCCAGTCATCTGGGAGGAAGAGCTAATATCATTGAACTCGTGAGGATTTTTGAAAAGGCCAATCCAAAGTTGCCTATGCGGGTAGACCACGGCATGACCATGCTGGGTGATGACAAGCGGGGATACAATGCCGGCTATTCTTTCCTCGGCCGTATGTTCGCCATGGGACAGGTACAAGGAATCCTGGCCACTGTGGACCGGGAACTGGGACTGCAATATCATCAACCCGGATTTTTAGATTGAGTTGAAAGATTCCATCAATTTCCTATATTGTATATTTAGCGTTGCATTTGCCTTTGTTATTGGATATCCAGCAAGGGAAAACAACTACTCAACTTTTAATCAACCAATAAAACAAAAAAAATGAATGAACTGTTTGACATTAAAGACTATGTAGTAGTCATCACGGGTGGAACCGGTGTACTGGGCTGCTCTATCGGTAAATACCTGGCCCTCCAAGGTGCAAAAGTGGTTATTTTAGGCCGCCGTGAGGATACAGGACAGAAGATTGTCGATGACATCAGAAAAGCAGGCGGTGAGGCTTCTTATTTCAAGACTGATGTGATGAATAAGGATCTTGTCGAGCAAAACTGCAAGGATATTCTGGCCAAATACGGAAAAATAGATGCCCTTCTCAATGCTGCCGGTGGTAATATGGCTGGAGCAGTCATTGCACCGGACCAGACCTTCTTCGATCTGAAACCGGAAGAGTTCCAGAAGGTTCTCAATCTTAACCTGGTGGGTACCGTAATTCCTACACAGGTATTTCTCAAACCTATGGTCAAGGCAGGAAAAGGGAGTATCATCAATTTCTCTTCGATGGCTGCTTTCCGGCCGATGACAAGAGTTTGCGGCTATGCAGCTGCCAAGGCAGGAATCAGTAATTTTACAGCCTATATGGCTACCGAATGTGCAAAAAAGTTTGGAGAAGGTATCCGTGTGAATGCCATAGCACCCGGTTTTTTCATTACCAACCAGAATCGTGCCCTTCTGACGAATCCTGACGGCAGTTATACCCAGCGTGGAAAGGATGTAATCCGCCAGACTCCATTTGGCAGGATGGGCAAGCCTGAGGAACTCTGTGGTACAATACATTATCTGATGAGCAATGCTGCAGCTTTCGTTACCGGGACGGTGGCTGTCGTAGATGGTGGATTCAATGCTTTTGCCATGTAAAAATCATTGTCGGAAATCCCTTCGCAAACCTTTGCGTAGGGATTTCCGGCTTTTCTTGGAAAAGATCATGTATATTTTATTATCTTTGCAGGAAATCTGAAAAAACAAACGTAAAATCTAAAACATAAAAAATCAAATCTCAATTATGTCAGAATTAAAGTCTTTGAACAAGCATACCGCTCCGAAGAGTGAGATGCCGGAAAGAATCATCCAGTTTGGTGAGGGCAACTTCCTTCGTGGTTTCGTGGATTGGATAGTCTGGAATATGGATCAGAAAACAGACTTCAACAGTAGTGTCGTGATTGTTGAACCTCTTCCTTCCGGAATGGTAGATATGTTGAACGGACAAGACTGTCTCTATCATGTTAATCTTCAGGGAAGAGAAAATGGAGAACCTGTCAATACCATCACACGTGTAGATTGTGTCAGCCGTGCATTGAACCCTTACACACAGAACCAGGCCTTTCTGGCACTGGCAGAGCAACCCGAGATGCGTTTTGTCGTTTCCAATACGACAGAAGCCGGTATTGCCTTTGATGACAGTTGCAAATTTACAGATGCTCCTGCTGCTTCATATCCCGGCAAACTGGTACAGTTGCTTTTCCATCGTTACCAGTTCTTCAACGGTGATCCGACCAAAGGAATGATCCTCATGCCATGTGAGTTGATTTTCCTGAACGGTCATCATCTGAAAGACTGTATCAACAAGTATATCGAACTCTGGAAGAGCGATATGGGCAGTGACTATGCAGGTTTCAAGAAATGGTTTACTGAAGACTGTTACGTATGTGCTACTCTTGTAGACCGTATCACTCCGGGATTCCCCCGCAAGACCATCAAAGAAATCCAACAGAGAATCTCCTACAGAGACAATATGGTCGTACAGGCCGAGAGTTTCCACCTCTGGGTAATAGAAAAACCAGAGAACATGGCTATCGAAAAGTTGAGAGCTGAGTTTCCTGCAGAGAAAGCCGGTCTGCATGTACTCATCACGAATGATGAAAAGCCATACCATGCCCGCAAGGTGACATTACTGAACGGTCCTCATACCGTCCTCTCCCCTGTTGCTTTCCTGAGTGGCCTCAATATTGTACGTGATGCCTGCCAGCATCCTGTAATTGGCAAATATATCCATAAGGTACAGTTTGATGAACTCATGCAAACCCTTGACTTGCCGATGGACGAACTGAAGAAGTTTGCTTCTGACGTCATCGAGCGTTTCGACAACCCGTATGTAGACCATCAGGTTACTTCCATCATGCTGAACTCATTCCCGAAATACAATACACGTGATCTGCCGGGCGTAAAGATTTATCTGAAGCGCAAAGGTGAACTGCCACAGGGACTGGTATTCGGTCTTGCAGCTATCATCACCTATTATAAAGGCGGCAAGCGTGAAGACGGTACACTTATCCAGCCAAAGGACGATCCGAAGATCATGCAGCATCTGACTGATCTGTGGGCAACCGGTGATACTCAGAAAGTGGCAGAAGGTGTACTTGCCTACGACTATGTATGGGGTGAGGATCTCAATGCCATTCCCGGTTTTACTGCATTGGTCAAGAAAGATCTTGATCTGATCCAGAAGAAGGGAATGCTGGAGGCTGTAAAGACCATCCTGTGATTCAATCAAGAAACTGATTAATACAATGGGGACAGTTCTGTGGATCTGTCCCCATTTTCAATTTTTTAGTAATATGAAAATCAAGAGATTTTTTCTTTTTAGTCTGATCCTGTTAGCGGTATTTTCCGTTCATGCCCAGAACAAAGGCTATTATACCCATTATGTGCAGGACTCCAAACAGATCAAGACAGCCCGTGAGTGGATAGCTTCCGGTGTATGGCGAAACGGTTTTACCAAGGCTTCACCGGATGCCAGTGTGAATGCCGTAGATTTCTATGAGCAGTATCATAAGAATCCGGCTCAATGGAAAGCCTTGTTTCAATGGCTTCAAAATACAAACTTGCTGACTTTGTCTGCCGGACGGTATCCCATAGCAGGCACAACTCTGGTAGCAAGTGTGGAAGACGGTATCAATGATTCCTTAAAGAAACGGGCTTCGGAAAGTCATTACCATCATATTGATTTCCAGTATGTGGTGAAAGGTGTGGAAGGTTTCGGGTTGATTGACCATTATACAAGCAAGGCGAATTGCAAGTACAACCTGTCCAAAGATGTTATCCATTATGATTATATCAAAGACTGGACAAAATTTATCAAAAGTTGTCCGGGACATTTTAATATTTTCTTCCCCGGTGACTGGCATATCGCCAAAGTGCTGACTGATGAACCTGACCAGCACCTGCGTGTCGTTGTCATCAAAGTGGATGTCCACTAATGAAAAAGGGACTGACAATGAATTTTTGAACTTCATTGCTGTCCCTCTTCTCTTTTTATAACTCTCAAATGTTCTTTTTACCTTCAATCAGGCAGAATTACTGTATACTTCTTTTTCTGCAAGAAATATGCCTGAAGAACATAACTGTCACAATGGCATAAAGTGCCTTGCCAGATTCTGAAAAAGCAGATTATCAATCAGGCCTTTTATCAATATATCTGTATCCATAAAACTGTGAGCGGGGAAAGCAGAATATATGGTCGTCAATATTCCCCTTATGAAATTCATAGATTTTCACCCTTGCCCAGAAGAACGACAACTTAATCTTCAAAAGTTTTGGAACTAAGGTATGTTTATCTATGGTAGCTTTGATATGTTTGATTCCTTTAGTATCAGGAAGGGCATCAAGAGTGATGAGATACCCCTCACAGCTATCACTTATATGGTAACTGTAATTATCCGGGTTAAAGGAAAATCTGGAAAACAACTTATCCTTCTTCGGAGAATTGGAATTATGAAGTTCAACAGTCTTCCTTCTCCTGTCTACACGATAGAAATCTATTCCATCATCCCATACAGAGCATTGCCGCTCAACGAATCGATGCTTTTTACCTTTTACCCATATCGTACCTGATGTCTTATAAAGGCCTATCACATTTACAGCATAATTGAATTCTGCCCCGCGCGGGCCATATATCTGTTGACAGGCTTCACCGAATATTCTTTTTGCTTGTCGGGCATTTGGTGTATTTTGTGCCCATAGCGAGGAAGAGAAAAGACAGAAAAAAAACAGAATAAAACTCCCCCACTTTCTAATACTCTTAATCATTGCTCCTATTTCTTCTTATTATATTTGAGTTTGCGATAATAACCGATGAGTGCACCTCTCGGATAACCCAGTTTAACAGCTAATTTTAAATCATTTTCAGCCTCGTCAAAGCGTTTCAGGTTGATTCTGAGATTAGCCCGGTTCAAAAGATAGTCGATATTGGTAGAATCCAGTTGAAAGGCTTTGGAATAATCATATTCAGCCACATCATCCATCTTCCTTTCCTCTTCTATTCCAGCTCTGGCAGCGTATGCCACAGCACTGTCAGGATACTGGTCCACGAGAATATTAATCCCATCATAAGCTTCCGTATAGTGCATGTCTTTCTGGTTCAGCAATGCCAGTCCCAGTTCGGCTTCGAAATTGCCGGGTACGATAGTCAACAGGTTCTGGTAGTCGAGACGGGCAAAATTATACCGGTTTAATTTTTGGTTCACGTATGCACGGTAAAACAATCCCGCGATATTTCCAGGTTGGAGGTAAAGTACTTTGTCCAGATCATCTTTGGCATACTGCCACTGCTCCAACTTGATATTCCAAGCCACCTTTTTCAGGCGCAGGTCGACACTGTCAGGATGATAGGCCAGGATATCCGTCGCTTTAGAAAGAGAATCTCTCAGGGACTGGTAATTCTGAGCCATGACCGGTCGTCCGAACAGGACGAAGAGGATACAGATCATAAAAAGTTTGCGCATGATCATTAATTTTTATCCGCAAAGTTACAAAAAAAGTGGAATGCCCCAAAAGATACCCCTTCCTGTTAGATAAAATTAATGCTTCTCATCAAATAGAAACAAAATATCCACGATGAGGATCAGCAAATCCTTATCGTGGACAAAGAGATTAAGACAGTTGCCTGAAGAAATCCCGGCAATACTGTCAGGAAATTATTCCGCTTTTTGTATATCATTCACGATCCAGGCACCGACATCAGTAGTACCATACTTTTTACCACCTTCAACCTGAATCTCCGGAGTGCGTACATTCGCTTCAAGACTGGCATCGACAGCCTTACGGATCAGTGCACCTTCTTCTTTCAGATTAAAATGTTCAAGCAGCATGGCAGCAGAAAGAATTTCTGCTATTGGATTGGCAATATTCTTGCCTGCAGCCTGTGGCCAACTGCCATGGACAGGTTCAAACAAAGGTGTATGGTCACCCAGGGAAGCAGATGGCTGCAATCCCATGGATCCTGTAATACTGCTGGTTTCATCTGTAAGGATATCGCCGAAGGTGTTCTCTGTAACGATCACGTCAAAGAAGCGAGGTTCTGTCAGTACTCGCATGGAAGCATTGTCTATAAACATATAGTCTGTTGAAACTTCCGGGTACTTTGGAGCCATCTCCATGGCTATCTGGCGCCAGAGGCGGGAACTGGCCAAGACATTGGCTTTGTCAACAACCGTAAGATGCTTGTGGCGCTTCATGGCAAATTCAAATCCGACTTTCAATATACGTTCAATTTCAGGGCGTGAATAGATGTCCGTATCGTAAGCCATATCATTGTCCTGGTATTTCTTGCCGAAATACATTCCTCCGGTCAACTCACGGATCACGACAAAGTCCGCTCCCTTGATGATTTCATCCTTTAAAGGACTCTTATGAAGCAAACAGTCAAAAGTTGCCACAGGCCGTACGTTAGCATAAAGGCTTAACTTCTTGCGCATGGCAAGCAAACCGTTCTCCGGTCGTACTTTAATGGTAGGATCATTATCAAAACGGGGATCACCGACAGCTGCAAACAGAACAGCATCAGAATCCATACAGGTTTTAAATGTAGAATCAGGAAACGGATCACCCACTGCATCTATACCATGAGCACCACAGACAGCCGGTGTATAGTGGAAAGTATGTCCGAATTTTTTCCCGATAGTGTCCAGGACAGCTATGCCCTGTTTCATGATTTCTGGTCCGATACCATCACCGGCCAGAACTGCAATTTTCAAGTTCATTATAATTTCTTTTATTGAGTTGTTTATTCATTATTTCTTGGAGATGCCGGTATGTCCGAGTCATCATTGCACTCGTCATTCTCAAATAAATTAAGCATTTTCAAAGTTGCCTTGATGGCAGCCTCCGTCTGATCCGCATCCAGTCCGCGGGTACGCCAGAATCGGTTACCATAATGCCAGGAAATGGCCGTCTGTACCAGAGCATCTGTATGTCCACCCGGAGGGATACTGACCTGATAATTGTCCAAGACTGGAAAAGTACGGTTCAGTTTCTCCTTATAGATCTTCCGCATAGCTTTTACAAAAGCATCATACTGACCGTCACCGGTATGTACCGCTTCATAGTTTACCCCATTGATTTTTACCTTAAGGCTTGCTATAGGTTTCATGCCATAAGAAGTTGATACCATATAACTTACGAGTTTTACTTTATCTTCAGGCGCATTGTGTTTGAGGACATCACTTACGATATAAGGCAAATCATCCAGTGTGACCAATTCCTTTTTATCACCCAGTTCCGTAATTCTTCTTGTCACAAGTTTCGTCTGTCCAGGCGTGAGCTCCAGTCCTATTTTTTTAAGGTTCTGGATAATATTTGCCTTCCCGGAGTTCTTTCCCAAAGCAAACTCCCGATGACGGCCGAAGCGTTCCGGGACCAGAGCATTGCTATAGAGGTGAGCTTTTTTATCTCCGTCTGCATGGACTCCCGCCACTTGGGTGAACACATTATCACCTGTTACCGGAGTGTTAGGCGCCACGCAGATACCACTGTATCCCCCTACAAGATGACTGACATCAACAAGAGCAGATTCATCCACATGAGTGAGAATACCGAGTTGATCGTGAAGCATCACCTGAACGGAAGCCAAAGGTGCATTACCGCAACGTTCCCCCAGCCCATTGACGGTGACATGAAGTCCGGTAGCACCGGCTTTTACAGCGGCAAAGGAATCTCCTACTGCCATGCCATAGTCATTATGAGCATGAAAATCAAATTTCACCCCAGGGTATCTGGAAATCATATCTTCAAGATATTCTCTCGTATTGAACGGATTGAGAATGCCCAAGGTATCAGGCAGCAAGTATCGTGCGATGCCTTCACCCTTCATTGAATCCATTATCCGAAAGATATAATCCCTGGAGTCCTTCATCCCGGATGACCAGTCCTCTAAATAGAGATTCACTATGAAATGCCGGTCATGAGCATAATGGATTACCTCTTTAATATCAGCAATATGTTCTTCTGGAGTTTTATGGAGTTGGAGGGTGCAATGTTTCAGAGAACCCTTAGCCAACAGATTGATGACATGACAGCCACAGTCTTTGATCCAGTCTACGGATTTTGTTCCGTCGACAAACCCCAGAACTTCGATACGGTCCAGGAGATCATGGCTGGCAGCGTAACGGCAAATCATGCTTACTGCATCCTTTTCACCGTCAGATACCCGTGCAGAAGCAACTTCTATACGGTCTACTCCCATATCAAGGAGTGCTTTAGCTATCATCAACTTCTCGTGTGGCAGGAACGAGACCCCATTGGTCTGTTCGCCGTCACGGAGCGTTGAATCCATGATTTCTATTGTCTTTTTGTCAGAATCGCTATTCATAACATCATTGTTACCTTAATCCTGAAAACTCAGACGATCAGCCTTTTCCCAAGTTTCAACTTTGTCTAAATTTTTCACCAGGAAATCTACATCGTCCAGTCCTTCTTCCAGACAATGTTTCTTATAGCTGTTGATCTCAAAATGTTCTGAATGTCCTGTAGCGAGATTGGTCACGGTCTGTCCAGGCAGATCCACCTTCACCTGTGTCTTGTGATCCTTCTGAATACTGTCAAACAGTTCCTTTAAGAAAGGTTCACTGACCACAACGGGAAGGACAAAATTGTTCAATTCATTATTCTTGTGTATATCTGCGAAGAATGAACTGATTACAACCCGGAAGCCGTATCCGGCAATGGCCCAGGCAGCATGCTCGCGGGAAGATCCTGAACCGAAGTTCTTGCCTGCCACCAGAATTACTCCGGAATAAGAAGGATCATTAAGAACAAAGTCTTTCTTCGGAGTTCCGTCTTTATGGTATCTCCAGTCACGGAAGAGATTCTGCCCGAAACCTTCTTTGTCCGTGGCTTTCAGAAAACGGGCAGGTATGATCTGGTCTGTATCTACATTCTCTAAAGGCAAAGGAATGCAGGAAGAAGTGATAATATTAAATTTCTGTTTCATTTTACTAACTTTTTAGAGGGTTCTCGGATCTGTAATTTTACCTGTAATAGCAGCTGCAGCAGCTACAAGCGGACTGGCAAGAATGGTACGTGAACCAGGTCCCTGGCGTCCTTCAAAGTTGCGGTTACTGGTAGATACAGAATACTTGCCTGCAGGAATCTTATCATCGTTCATGGCCAGACAAGCAGAACATCCGGGTTGACGAATCTGAAATCCTGCTGCTTCCAAAACCTTATCAAGACCTTCCTCACGGATCTGACGGTCGACAAGCCAACTGCCCGGAACCAGCCAGACGGTCACACTGCCAGCTTTATGATGTCCTTTGACGATATTGGCAAAAGCCCGGAAATCCTCGATCCGACCGTTTGTACAAGCACCGAGAAAGACATAGTCCACAGGATGGCCAAGCAATTTCTGCCCCGGAGTGAATCCCATATAGTTCAAAGCTTTCTTGAAAGAAGCCTGGTCCTCAGCCGGTATCTGATCCAATGTGGGAACTGTTTCACCAATGGCTATACCCATGCCTGGATTCGTGCCGTATGTAATTCGTGGTTCAATATCTTCCCCATTGAAGTTGAGTTCTTTGTCAAAAACAGCATCATCCCCACTTTTCAGAGTTTTCCAGTAAGCTACAGCCTTATTCCATTCTGCACCTTTCGGAGCATACTGACGGCCCTTCAGAAAAGCAAAGGTAGTTTCATCAGGAGCGACAAAACCTCCCCGAGCGCCCATTTCAATAGACAGATTACAGAGTGTCAGACGACCGTCCATACTCATATCCCGAACTACCTGACCAGCATATTCTACAAAATATCCAGTAGCCCCAGATGTCGTCAGTTGACTCATCAGATACAATGCGACATCCTTAGCCGTCACCCCGGTTTTGAGTTTTCCGTTGACATTGATCCGCATCGATTTCGGTTTCTGCTGCAAAATACATTGGGAAGCCATGACCATTTCAACTTCAGAAGTTCCGATGCCAAATGCCAAAGCACCGACAGCTCCATGCGTAGACGTGTGAGAATCACCACAGACAATGGTCATTCCCGGTAAGGAAAGTCCCTTCTCCGGACCCACGACGTGAATGATACCGTTGTCCGGTGTATTCATCTTGTATTCAGTCAATCCGAACTCCTCACAATTCTTGTCCAGTGTCTCTATCTGTTTACGGGATATAGGATCCTGAATGGGTTGATCCTGGTCATGTGTAGGGGTATTGTGATCAGGCATACAGTAAATCTGTTCAGGCCTGAAAGGTTTGAGCCCTCTGGCTCTCAGTCCTGCAAAAGCCTGAGGAGAAGTTACCTCATGGCAATAAAGCCTGTCGATGTAAAGTTGTGTCGGGCCGTCTTTTACAATCTGGACAACGTGACGGTCCCAGATTTTGTCAAACAATGTGTTCATATCTCTCTTCTATTTTACTTGTTTCTGAATTTATTGATACAATCTATGTAGGCTTCCACGGAAGCAGTTACGATATCCGTATCCGCACCGAACCCATAATAAATGTGACCATCATATTCCACCTGCATGTGTACTTTTCCCACATCATCAGATCCTTTGTCAATGGCCTGAATCGTAAATTCCTTCAGGGTCATCTGCTTACGGATAATGCGTTTCAAGGCATGGATCGCAGCATCTACAGGACCATTGCCTGAAGAACACTCCTCAAATTTCTCACCGGAGATATCCAGGCCTATGCTTGCTACGCTATTCACCCCTTTGCCGGTAGTGACCTGGAGATAGTCCAGTTTTACATTATGCGACTGCCCCGAAGCGGCACCGGCCAATGCCAGTACGTCATCATCAGAGACTTCCTTTTTCTTGTCAGCAAGAACCAGAAATTTCTTATAAATCTCATTCAGTTTATCTTCTGATACATCTACGCCATTGACATTCAGTCGGTATTTGAGGGCTGCACGACCACTGCGGGCTGTAAGGATAATGGCATTGTCATCCAATCCAATGTCTTTGGGATTTATAATTTCATAAGTCTGTGCGTTTTTCAGGACACCATCCTGATGAATACCCGAAGAATGAGCAAAAGCGTTACGTCCCACAATGGCTTTATTAGGTTGGATAGGCATATTCATCAGACTGGATACCATTCTTGAGGTGGGACAGATTTTGGTCGTATTGATGTTCGTATCAATTCCGATGTTCTTATGACATTTCAGGATCATGGCAATCTCTTCAAGAGCAGTATTACCGGCACGTTCGCCAATGCCGTTGATCGTAACTTCTACCTGACGAGCCCCATTCAAGACCCCCTGTAAGGTATTGGCTGTTGCCATACCCAAGTCATTATGACAGTGTGTGGAAATCTGTACCTTATCTATTCCTTCAACATGTTCCATCAGGTACTTGATCTTATTTCCATATTCATCCGGAAGACAATAACCTGTTGTATCCGGAATATTGAGTACTGTGGCTCCAGCCTTGATGACGGCTTCACAGACCTGAGCCAGATACTCATTGTCTGTCCGCCCGGCATCTTCAGCATAAAACTCGATATCTTCAACGTATTTCTTGGCATATTTGACAGCCTCGACAGCACGTTGAAGAATTTCTTCACGGGTGGAATTGAATTTATATTTGATATGATAATCACTTGTTCCCAGTCCTGTATGAATACGTTTACGTTTGGCATACTTCAGCGCTTCTGCTGCACAGTCAATATCCTTGGGCACTGCACGGGTCAGAGCACAGATGACCGGCCATGTGACGGCTTTACTGATTTCTACTACTGAATTGAAATCGCCAGGACTGGAAATAGGAAATCCTGCTTCAATTACATCTACCCCCAACAGCTCAAGTTGCTTGGCTACTTGGATTTTCTCTACCGTGTTCAACTGACAACCCGGCACCTGTTCGCCATCGCGAAGCGTAGTGTCAAAAACGAACAATCTGTCTCTCATATTCAAAACTTGTTAATCATTTACTTACTTCCATTCATCAAAAAAGCCTTTCCCACTATACCAGAAGTGAGAAAGGCTTTCATACATGGTCACGCAAAACTACACATATACCTCATCACTTCCGGCCACTTGATGCAGTCGAATTCGAATCATAATGCTTAGTATAATCTGTGAAACCATTTGTTTTAATTATTTTCGAGGGCAAAGGTAGGGAATAAAAACGAAACACGCAAACAAATAATTACTTTTTTGATAAAAAAAGTTACGGATTCGTTTATTTGATTGCCATATTATGCTATATCTTCATTCTTGAAATTATGAATAGATAACTGGAAATCACAGGCAGTTTACCAGCCCGATTTTGCAAAATCCATTTCAGAGAAGAATTTTTTCGGAAAAGGCCTTATATCCAATATGCATTCAAAAAAAACGGGCTGGAATCAACATCTGTCATCCAGCCCATTAAGAGTTTTCCTCCTGTATGAAATCAAATCTGTAATCAAAAAGGAGGATCGGAACTGTTCCCATTCATTTTGCTGCCAATGATTTCTCCTCCTTCTTGAGGTGGAAGAGGTGCGAAACCCCTTTCGTCCTCCGGATTCAGGAAAGTAGTAAATTCACCTCTAAAGCGTAACAGCACATCGCCGGTAGCACCTTTACGGTGCTTTGCAATGATAATCTGAGCCATTCCATGGAGGTCATGTCCTTTTTCATCCTCGTAAATATGATAATATTCCGGTCGATGGACGAAGAGTACAATATCGGCATCCTGCTCAATGGCTCCGGACTCACGCAAATCACTCAACTGCGGGCGTTTTCCTTCCAGTCCTTCCCTGTTCTCTACCGTACGATTCAATTGTGAAAGAGCAAGGATAGGAATATCTAACTCCTTGGCGAGTCCTTTGAGAGAACGAGAAATAGTGGATACTTCTTCCTGTCGGTTACTGAAATGTGCTCCGTTAGCGTTCATCAACTGCAGGTAATCGATGATGATGATCTTCACATGTTGTTCACGGACCAAGCGTCTGGCCTTGGTACGGAGTTCAAAGACTGACAGTCCCGGCGTATCATCGATAAATAAAGGAGCCCCGATAAGTAACCGGAGTTTTTTATCAAGCCGTTCCCAGTCATCATTATCCAGTTGTCCGCTGAGGATCTTGTTACCTGTTATTTCACAAACATTAGAGATAAGTCTGTTGACGAGTTGGACTTTGTTCATCTCAAGAGAGAAGAACGCAACCGGGATATGGTGATCAACTGCAATATTCTTAGCAACACTCAGTGCAAAAGAAGTCTTACCCATTGCCGGACGACCGGCGATGATAGCAAGGTCACTTTTCTGCCATCCACTGGTAATTTCATCCAGACGCGTGTAACCAGTCGGGATACCGGTTAATCCTCCCGCATTGCTTGCAGCACGCTGCAGTATTTCAGTTGCCTCATGGATAATCGGATCAATCTGAGTATAATCCTGACGCATGTTATTCTGTGAGAGTTCAAAAAGAGAGCTCTCCGCCTTCTGCATCAACTCATCTATATCAATCTGAGGATCAAAAGCATCAGTCTCCACCTCGCTCGCAAAATGAATGAGTTGTCGGGCAAGGTATTTCTGAGCGAGGACATGAGCATGATACTCTATATGTGCTGAAGACGCTACATGCTGGCTGATATCCAGGATATAGGCCGGTCCCCCTATTTCATCCAGAGTCCCTTCATGCTTGAGTTCTTCAATGACAGTCATAATATCCACGGGGCGTTCCTCCAGATTCATGGTCTGGATTGCCTGATAGATTTTCTGATTCCTTTGATCATAGAAGGTCTCCGGACGAAGAATCTCGGAAACCACTGAAAAAGCATCTTTATCTACGAGAAGGGCTCCGATCACTACTTGTTCGATATCAGTAGCCTGAGGTTGCAAATGCCCATAACTCTCGTCGATTGGTGTAGAAATATGTTGCTTACGATTGTTATTTTTCTTTTCTTCTGCCATCTTAGTTGTCGCTTTGACTGCAAAGTTAATAAAAAAACAAAGAGGATTCGTTGCATTGTATTTCTTTTTTCATTAATTTTGTCATAGACTATCAAATAAAACAACTATGATTGTATTCCCTTGTGCAAAAATCAACCTCGGCTTAAATATTGTGGGTAAGTTAGAAAATGGCTATCACAGTCTGGAAACGGTTTTCTATCCTATTCCTATTTACGATGCACTCGAAATCAAGTATATGGACGAGAGATTTCCGGGTGAAGAGCCATGTGACTTAAAGGTGACTGGAAATCAGGTGGATTGTGATGAGCAATCGAATCTTGTCATACAAGCCTATCATGTCCTGGCCGAAGACTTTTCGCTGCCTCGTGTACATGCACATCTATACAAGCAGATTCCTTCAAAGGCAGGTCTGGGAGGAGGTTCTTCAGACGGTGCCTTTATGATCAGGCTTCTTGATGAACGTTTTCGCTTGAATATCGGTAATCCAGAGATGGAACGTTATGCAGCTAAATTAGGTGCTGACTGTGCGTTCTTTATCACGGCTGAGCCCAGTTTCGGATCAGGTATGGGTAATCTTCTTGAACCGGCTGATGGCCCGAAAGGAAATCTTTCTGGTTATTATCTGGCTGTTGTCAAGCCTGATATATCTATCAGTACTTCAGATGCTTTCCGTCAAATAAAATGCCAGAAACCGATGAAATGCTGTCGGGAAGTTGTGCGTCAGCCTATTGATACCTGGAAGACCGATCTGGTGAATGATTTTGAGAAACCCGTCTTTTCTCTTTGGCCTGAATTGAAGGATATCAAGCAACATCTTTATGGCCGTGGTGCCGTATATGCACAAATGAGCGGAAGTGGAAGTGCTATCTATGGCATTTTCCGTCAGAAACCTCTTGGACTTGAAGAAGAGTTTCGTGGATCATATATAGCTGTAAGAACATTGGAATAGAAGTATTAATCAAATACTCCAGTTTAGGATGTACTATCAGGATAAGATATGAATGGATTCTGAATGATCAAAACTGATTTAAAATAATGAAATCAATAAAATTGAAAGAGAGATTTAAAATGATTCGGAAAGGAGAACCGAATGAGAGATAATAAGTCGGAGGAATTCCCTATAGTAGATGAAAATGGGAATGTATTGGGAGCTATAACCAGAGGGCATGCTCATGATGGCAGTAAAATCTTACATCCGGTTGTCCATCTGCACCTATTTAACAGTAAAGGAGAATTGTTTCTGCAGAAGCGTCCGAAATGGAAGGATATACAACCGGGCAAATGGGATACTTCCTGTGGCGGACATATCGATCTGGGTGAAAATGTGGAGCAAGCTCTGAAGAGAGAAGTAAGAGAGGAACTGAATGTTACTGATTTCCGGCCTGTTGTAATGGGGCACTATGTCTTTGAAAGTAAAAAAGAAAGAGAATTAGTCTATGTTCACCGTTGTACCTATGATGGTAAGGTCGATCCTGATAAGGAAGAACTTGATGGTGGAAAATTCTGGACAAGGGAAGAAATACTGTCCAGTCTTGGAAAAGGCATATTTACTCCTAATTTTGAGAATGAATACCAGAAGTTTTTCAAAGAATAGAATTGGCCTGACTTCTTAGGATATGGAAGAATAGAAGTTAGACTTATTTATGTGCAAAACTCCACACTAAGGAGTGCCTGATGAGTCTAACTGTTTGTTGAAACAACTTACTATAACAATCTATAAATCAGATTGTTGAATTAGCCAAATAAGGTATCAAACTTCGGAAGCCTATTATCTTTTCTTCTTTAATTTCAATTTTGGTATTCGGAGTTTCTGTCCTTCTTTGACTTCCTTGATTCCATTTACAGCTTCTACATAGCATTCCATACCTTTTCCAAGATTAGCCTGGCTCAGTCCGGATAGAGTCTGTCCTTTATGGACGGTAATTACCCGTTCTATACCTACAATCCGGTAAGCTCCAGTACGAATCCTAGGATCAGAATCATACGGATTTTGAGGAGGCAATGTGGAAACTGCTTTTTGTTTAGCCTTAGGTTGAGCCGTTTGCTCTGCATGAGGAGTACTCTGTTGGGTTACAGCAGGAACACTTTTGCTTTTCTGTATTCCTGACTTGAGAATAGGTTTTTCTGAATGAGGTATGGGAGTTGGTTTCCGGGCTTTACCAGGTAATGCAGCAGTAGATGTGGTTTCCATATTATGGAGTTTAAGAGCCATTTGATTACATTCAGAGACTAATCGCCCATAATTGTAACTCAATCCAACCAGACCTCCTATTAAAACAAGAAACAAGAATCCTGCAATAAAAATGAGATATCGAGGAAATACTTTTACAGTCGGAACCTTCTGACCTTCTTTATCCGTCGAATCAGAATTGTCATCTTCTTCTTCCTCTTCCCCTTTTTCTTCTTCCCTATCTTCTTTCTCATTAGAAGCACTTCCGTTGGCCTCTTGATGATGGTTATCAACAGCAGCAGTGCCGGAAGTTAGAGCCTCTGTTTTTGTCTTTTCTATGGTCAGTTGTTCCTGATCCAGAGTATTTTCTTTTTCCTCCTTGACAGAAGACGTTTCTACAACAGGTTTAGAAACGAGATGATCAGGTTGTTCCACCTCTACCTCTTCTGGAGCATTATCTTCAGGTGTATTATCTTCTGGAGTATTATCCGATGAATCTTCGCTATCGTGATGAGGCTGGCTTTCTTCCGGAGCATTAAGAGCCGTATTTTCTTCAGAAGGTTCATCTTGTTCCATCTGTTCAGGAATCTGATCATTAACCTCGTCGGTTGAACTAGCCATTACGACAGAAGGATTGACATTTTCATCCTCCTTCGTATCCTTCAGTTCTTCTTGTTGGAGCTCAGGAAGCACAACCTTATCGGTTGCCGGAGTAGCAGCAACCGGTTCTTGTTCCGTTTCCTCGTCCTTTACCGTTTTATCTAAGAATTCCCGATCCACTGGAGAAAAGTCTACTCCATCGTTCACGGTGACCGTTTCAAACTGCTCAAATGGTTTGTTTACTATTTCACGTAAGATCGCATCAGGTGCAAAATTGAGTTTGTCTCGTCCCTCAATGACGATACGTTCTCCGGTATTGACATCTATACTCTCACGGTCGCGCACACTGATGACTTTCAGAGTACCCCAACCCTTGATTTTTACAAGTTTGTCCTGTTGGATACCCATATTAATCACATCCAACAGATTCTTGATGAATTTGTCAGCAGTTGCTTCATCCAGATGGTTTTTCTCCACCAAGCGTGCAGACAACAAGGAAAGACTGTTCTTAGGCATTAGGCGTTCCTCCATTCTTGAGTTGCTCTTTGACAGATGCAGAAGGCCGGAAATTCAAGATCAGTTTCGGAGGTACGAGCATTCGTTGTTTAGTCGTTGGATTAACAATGATCCGCTCCAGACGCTTCTTGACCTCAAAAGTACCAAAACCAGGAATGACAACAGGTTGCCCCTGACCGACTTCCTCCGTCAAGGCATCCACAATAGTGCGTAAGAGTTTTTTTGTGTCCTCCTGCGTGAATCCACTTTTTTCAGCCAGTCTGGCTATCAATTCCTTAGTGTTCATGGGCAATTATTTTTCCATAGAGATCATAGTCTTCACTTCCAGTGATCTTTACCTGATAAAAACGACCGGTTCGGATATGAGGATTATCAGAAACCGGTATCAGTACTTCCGGATCTACATCGGGAGAACTGAATTCCGTACGGGCGACAAAGTGTGATCCCTCTTTCCTGTCGATGATTACTTTCATCGTCTTTCCAACCATAAGAGCCTCCATTTCCCCTGAGATTTCTTCTTGAACAGCCATCAGTTCATCCAAACGATGCTGCTTAACACTTTCCGGTATATCATCTTTATAATGGAGAGCACTGTATGTGTCTTCTTCTTCGGAATAAGTAAAGGCCCCCATCCGTTCAAAGCGAGCCCAGCGCACAAAATCCAGAAGATCCTGGAAATCCTCATCCGTTTCACCCGGGAAACCGACCATCAGGGTAGTACGAATACAAATTCCGGGTACACGATCGCGTATCGTCCGGATAAGATCCATTTGCTCTTCCTTCGTAATGTGCCGGTGCATCCGGGAAAGGATAGGATTACTGCTATGCTGAAAGGCGATGTCCAGATAGCGGCAGACGTTTGGTCTTTCTCTGATTACATCAAGTAGTTCTAATGGAAACTGAGTAGGATAGGCATAATGGAGGCGGATCCAGTCGACACCCGGAATATCAGATATTCTCTGGATCAGTTCAGCAATATGCCTGTGGCCGTCAATATCCATCCCATAATAGGTTAATTCCTGAGCAATGATCTGAAATTCCTTTACCCCCTGAGAGACAAGATCCTTTACTTCTTGCAGGATTTCTTCTTCTGGACGACTGGCATGCTTCCCTGTAATAATGGGGATGGCACAATAGGCACATTGCCGGTTGCACCCTTCTGAAATTTTGATATAAGCATAGTGATGCGGAGTAGTCAGATGACGCTTCCCATCACAAGTAGGGATATCCGCCTTACCCAAATCTTTCAAAAGTTGCTTATAATTGAATTTTCCATAATACTTGTCAACTTCCGGTATATCTTTCTCCAGCTCATCCTGATAGCGTTGTGAAAGACATCCCATGACAAAAAGTTTCTTTAGCCGCCCTTCTTTTTTTGCTTTTACGAATTCCAGTATGGTATTAATACTTTCCTCTTTCGCGCTCTCTATGAAACCACATGTATTGATAACAGCTATTTCTCCTTGTGGATTCCTGCTGTCGTGTACACAATGGAAACCATTAGCTTCAAACTGTTTCATCAGCAGTTCTGAATCTACAAGGTTTTTTGAACAACCCATGGAGATGACATCTATCTGATTTTTCTTCATTTTCCGGCGACTTACTGTTTGATACCATTAAACAAGCTGTCAACAAACTCCCGTTTATTAAAGAGTTGCAAATCTTCCATGCTTTCACCCAATCCGATATATTTTACCGGAACTTTCAGTTGGTCACTGATCCCGATCACTACTCCACCTTTAGCAGTTCCATCGAGTTTGGTAATTGCGAGGGACGTAATCTGTGTAACGGCAGAAAACTGTTTAGCCTGTTCGAAAGCATTCTGGCCCGTACTTCCATCCAAAACGAGAAGTACTTCATCCGGTGCGTTAGGAATAACTTTCTTCATGACATCCTTGATCTTTTTCAATTCATTCATCAGACCGACTTTGTTATGCAGACGGCCAGCTGTATCAATGAGCACGACATCTGCATGATTAGCTTTAGCACTCTGTAAAGTATCAAAAGCGACAGAAGCCGGATCAGAACCCATCTGCTGTTTGATGACAGGCACACCTACACGGTCGCCCCAGATCTGTATTTGTTCAACGGCAGCTGCACGGAAAGTATCAGCAGCACCAAGATAAACCTTCTTTCCTGCTTTTTTGAATTGGTAAGCCAGTTTGCCGATAGTTGTGGTTTTACCCACTCCATTTACTCCGACAACGAGGATCACATACGGCTGATGATCTGAAGGAAGATCCCAGGAATCGGTATCTATGGTATTGTTCTCAGTTAGCAAAGAAGCGATTTCATCGCGGAGGATACCGTTCAATTCTGACGTAGAAACATATTTATCACGAGCCACTCGCTTGTCGATTCGGTCGATAATTTTTATCGTTGTATCTACACCCACATCAGAAGAAATGAGTATCTCCTCCAACTCATCAAGGACATCATCATCAACTTTCGATTTCCCTGCAACGGCCCGGGCCAATTTACCGAAGACATTTTCTTTTGTTTTCTCTAAACCTTTATCGAGAGTTTCTTTTTTGTTTTTATTGAATAAACCAAATAATGCCATATCCTAATGTATTTTCTGCAAAATTAAGAAATAAAATTGATAATTCTGATAAGGATGATGATTTATTTAGTTGATAGGTGATGATAAAACCAGAAAAGTCGTAATCTCATTGGAGATTACGACTTCTAATATGTTTTACGATTTATCAGCTTATTTGAAAAAGTCCTTTACAGCTTCGTTTGGAACCATTTCTTCATCAAAAATGTAAGCGCCTGTTTTCGGGCTCTTAATCATCTTTATTACTTTTGAATATGCTCTCCCATCCTTTGAACCTTCATGGAGGGTAGCAACTACTTTCTTTGCCATAGTTTATATCTCTATTACTTGATTTCCTTATGAAGAGTCATCTTCTTCAAAATGGGATTATATTTCATCAATTCAAGACGCTCCGGAGAGTTTTTGCGATTTTTGGTGGTAACATAACGACTTGTACCTGGCAGACCGCTTTTCTTCATTTCCGTGCATTCCAGAATTACTTGTACCCTATTGCCTTTAGCTTTTTTTGCCATGATCTTATTCTCCTATTACTTTAATGTCTTTCCAATCACAGTAACCTTTGGAAACAGCATGTTTCAGAGCTGCATCCAGACCAACCTTATTGATAAAACGCAGACCAGCTGCACTGATCTTAAGACTAATCCAACATGCTTGTTCTACATAATAGAATTTCTTGCTGAAGAGGTTTACGTCAAAGTTACGCTTTGTATGGTGCTTTGAGTGAGACACATTGCAACCTCGCTGTGCTTTCTTTCCTGTAATCTGACAGATTTTCGACATTTCTATCTCAAAATTTTAAATTCGTTAATTGAAACCTATTCCAAACAGAATGCAAAAGTACAATTTTATATTTGAAATTGCAAACATTCTTTCATAAAAGTGTACGTTTTAAGAAATTTTTTTTATTTCTGGCCCTGATTAAGTTCACTTTCAGGTTCTTTCAGGAAATTCAGCAAAAGATGCAAAGCCTTATTTGTTGCGATACTGAGATTAATATCCCGACCGAAATCTTCTGTCAATTTAAAGGCTCTTACATCATCTTTATTTCCATATCCCAACCAGATAGTTCCTACAGGAATTTCTTTTGTACCTCCTGTCGGACCAGCTACACCGGTTGCACTGATAGCATAGTCTACATTGAGGGTTTCTATAGCACCACTTACCATTTCTTTGGCAACTTCCTCACATACTGCTGTCTGCTCTTCCAGTACCTGTGGATTGACATTGAGCAGTTTTTCCTTAATCTCATTCGTATAAGAAATCACGCCTCCCTTAAAATAATTGGAAGCACCCGGCAAAGCGATAATGGCTTCAGCAATACGTCCACCGGTACAACTCTCGGCAGTACCGAGCGTTTTTTCATTGTTATAGAGCAGTTCTTGTATCTGCTTACTTAAAATCTTAGTTTCTAATTCCATTTTTCAATTGATTATAATGAGGACTATCACCTTAGAACAGGATATTAAAAGGAGGGACAGTTTATTTAAAAGTTACTTTGGAGAATGCCGGTAAATCAATGGAAGCAAAGTCTTTATCCATGTACTTGAAAGTACCCACACAAGCGATCATTGCAGCATTATCCGTAGTATAACTAAACTTCGGAATATAGATGGTCCATCCATATTTTGCTGCATGTTCCTTGAAAGCATTGCGTAAACCTGTATTGGCAGATACACCTCCTGCTACAGCTACATGAGTAATTTTAGTATCTTTGACAGCCGTACGGAGTTTCTTCATCAGGATATCAACAATGGTATGTTCCAGACTGGCAGCCAGATCATTCTTATGATGCTCGACGAAATCCGGATCTTCAGCTACCCACTTGCGTAAAGAATAAAGGAAGGACGTCTTCAGGCCTGAGAAAGAATAGTCCAGACCCGATACATGTGGCTCAGCAAATTTGAAAGCTTCAGGGTCACCCTGCCGTGCAAGTTTGTCAATAATCGGACCGCCCGGATAGCCGAGTCCCATCACCTTAGAACATTTGTCAATAGCTTCACCAGCAGCATCGTCAATCGTCTGTCCTAATACCTGCATGTCATTATAGGCATTAACCTTTACAATCTGGGAATTGCCGCCACTGACCAAAAGACAGATAAAAGGAAATGGAGGCATGTGATTATCATCGTCGGTTTCCTTGATGAAATGAGCCATTACATGTCCCTGTAGGTGATTGACATCAATCAAAGGGATATCCAGTGAGCGGGCAAATCCTTTAGCGAAACTCACTCCTACCAGTAAAGACCCCATTAATCCTGGTCCGCGTGTAAAAGCAATGGCAGACAACTGTTCTTTTGTGATTCCTGAACGCTTGAGAGCCTGGTCTACTACGGGCACGATATTCTGCTGGTGGGCTCTGGAAGCCAATTCCGGTACAACACCACCATAAGCGCGATGAACCTCTTGTGAAGCGGTTACATTGCTCATAATAACTCTATTACGGAGAACAGCGGCAGAAGTGTCGTCACAACTACTCTCTATACCTAATATGTAAATATCTTTCATAATTATTATGCTGATAATATTTCAACCCCATGTTCTGTCATCACGAAGGTATGTTCCCATTGTGCTGATGGTTTTTCATCCCCTGTGATAACTTCCCATCCGTATGGATCATCAGCATCAATGAATACTTTCCATGTACCCATATTAATCATTGGCTCTATCGTAAAGCACATTCCGGGAACTAAAAGCATTCCTGTGCCTTTATGACCATAGTGCAGCACATCCGGTTCCTCATGCATGGCTAATCCTACACCGTGACCACATAGATCGCGGACCACTCCGTAACCAAATTTTTCAGCATACTGCTGGATGGCATGGCCAATATCGCCGACAAAGCCGTATGGCTTGGCAGCTTCAGTACCAATATCCAAGCATTCTTTTGTTACGCGAACCAACTGATCTTTTTCTGGGGAAGTCTTGCCGCCGACAATAAACATACGACTTGCATCGGAGAAATAGCCATCTACAATCGTTGTCATATCCACATTGACGATGTCACCTTCCTGGAGTACATCTTCCTTTTTCGGGATTCCGTGGCAAACAACCTCGTTGATACTGGTGCAGACACTTTTCGGAAATCCCTCATAGTTTAAAGTGGCTGACTGAGCGTGATGTTCTTTCAGATAGTCATTAACGATATCATCAATTTCTTCAGTATTCATCCCTGGGTGAATGGCGGCTTGTACCGTATCGAGGAGACCATTGTTTACGACACCACTCTTACGGATTCCTTCTATCTGTTCCGGAGTTTTTATCAAGTTTCGAGTAGGTACTTCCTTACCTTTGCTTTCCCAATACATGACCTTCTTGTCAAGTTCTGTCACAGGCTGACCTGACAGGCAATGCCATCTCTTTTTCTTTTTAAACATCATTATATAGTTCTTAAAATATCATTTGGATTCTTTATCTGCTGTCTCTTCACCGGCAGAGGTATAATAGTAGGTCCAGTTATAAACATCATTATCCTTTAATATCAATACAAAATGACGCATTACTTCAGGAGTGGCTGTACCATCATAAGCAATCTTAATCGTATATTCTTCTCCTGTTTCGCTGACTGCATCATATTCTATATACTGCATTACTGAATCCTTGAATTCAGCATTTATGCTTTTAACGTTGTATTTGTCAGGACCGATATAGACAGTCTGGTTTCCGATACGGACAATCTTCATATTCACTGGATCTATTTTTCCATATTGCATGGTACGAGCATTATAAGGTACTCTGGCAATAACATCATAATAGATGTGTTGTGCGGATGCTGATATGGAAGAAATGGCTAAAAATGCCATTAAAAGTAAAAGTATTTTTTTCATCGAATTGTTTGTTAATTTCATTTCTTTTATCCCCGACGAAAATGCTTAAAAATGATTAATCCGTTGCAAAGTTAAAGGAAAAGTTTAAATTTTCGGTACTCTATCAGCTGAAAAAGCAGATTTTTAATTATTTTAAATAATCATCAATTCTCTTGGTCCAGTCTGTTCCATTGGCAGGACAATAAGTATGCAGGCCGAGTTTACTTGCCACAGACACATTACATGGACCATCATCAATGAAAAGGCTTTCTTTCGGTGTGATTTTCTCATGATTGAGAAGATATTGAAAGCACGATTCGTCAGGTTTCATCAATTTCAATTGGTAACTCTTGTAAGTTGCGTCAAAATAATAGGATAAGGGGTGCCCATGATGGTCAAAATCTTCACTCTCAGCCCAACTCATCATAAAAGGATTGGTATTGGAAAGCAAAAGGATGCGGTAACCTTCCTTATGCAAGTTTAGCAGTTTATCCAAATTACCCTGAGGAAGTTGTTTTACATAGCCAGTCCAAGCGTAACGGCAATCCTCAAGAGTTACTGCATGGCCTATATCTTTACTTAGTTCCTGACGGAATTCTTCGGCACTGATTTGACCGGATTCCAATTTTCCGAAGTAACCATTTTGCCGGTAAGAGTCAAGTTGGTCCTTTGCATTTTTCAGTCCGATCTCATTGAATCTACGAATTGCTTGTTTTTCATCAATCGTAAAAATGACGCCACCAAGATCGAAAATAATGTTTTTAATCATATTTATAACATTCCATGAATCCTTTTCATTCAGTTGAAAAGATTCAACTTGTTTTTTCTTGCTTCATCAAGAGACAGTAATCGTTTCTGTTCTTTCTGATAACCGTCACGGAGTTGCTTATATTTTTCATTGAGATCTTTCTCCAGTTGGTTTTTTTTATTCTTGTTTAAAAGTCGTGAGGCCATAATAGGATTTTGACTAGCATCCCTCATCCATACCACAGGACCACCATATACAGGTGCTATACGGAGAGCCACATGAAGTTGACTTGTCGTAGCACCACCGATCATAATGGGGATATTCAAGCCAGCCTTACGAAGTTCTTTGGCAACGTTGACCATTTCGTCCAGAGAAGGGGTGATCAGTCCACTTAGCCCGATAATATCCACTTTCTCCTCTATTGCTTTCTTTACTATTTGTGCAGCCGGAACCATGACTCCCATATCAATAACTTCATAATTATTGCAAGACATGATTACTGCTACAATATTTTTACCTATATCATGTACATCCCCCTTAACAGTAGCCAGCAATACCTTTCCGACTTTTGCAGAATGTCCTGTTTCTTCGGATTCGATATAGGGTTGGAGAATGGTAACGGCCTGTTTCATTGTCCTGGCGGTCTTTACAACCTGTGGGAGAAACATCTTTCCTGAGCCAAACAACTCTCCTACCTGATTCATGCCAGCCATTAAAGGTCCTTCAATAATATTTACGGCATGGGGATATATAGTCAAAGCTTCTTTCAGATCTTCTTCCAGATAGTCTGATATTCCTTTGCGAAGCGCATGGATCAGTCGTTTTTCCAAAGGCAGAGACCTCCATTCTTCCTGTTGAGGAGAATGAGAAATGATATCAGGGTTCGTACCCATCTTTTTCGCATTTTCTTCTGCCTTTAATTGATCAGCCAACTCAATGAGTTGGTCTGACGCCCCTTTTCTGCGGTTAAGGACGACATCCTCTATAATATGAAGTTGACCTTTAGGAATATCATCATAAGTTATTTTTGCAGAAGGGTTTACGATTCCAAAATCCAAACCACATTTCAAACCATAATACAAGAAAACAGCATGCATGGACTCACGAATGGTATTGTTGCCGCGAAACGAAAAAGACAGATTACTGATTCCACCGCTTACGTGTGCCCCATGCAAATTTTCCCTAATCCATCTGGTTGCTCTGAGAAAATCTACTGCATACGCATCATGTTCTTCCATACCTGTAGCTATGGAAAGAACATTAGGGTCAAAGATAATATCCAGCGGATTCATCCCCACTTTTTCAGTGAGAATATGGTATGCTCTTTGCGCTATTTCTATTTTCCTTTCATAAGTGGTAGCTTGTCCCTGTTCATCGAAACACATCACGATACAAGCAGCACCATAGCGTTTTACTTCATAGGCATGAGCGATAAACTCTTGTTCACCGTTCTTTAAGGAAATAGAATTTACGATACCTTTGCCTTGGAGGCATTTTAAGCCTGCAATGATAACTTCCCATTTACTGGAATCAATCATAACCGGTACTTTAGCTATATCCGGTTCAGAAGCAATTCTGTTGAGGAAATTCACCATTTCAGCCTTGGCATCAAGAAGTCCGTCATCCATATTGACATCAATCACCAAGGCACCGTCATCAACCTCTTTACGAGCTATAGAGACAGCTTTGTCATATTTCTTTTCTTTAATCAATCGTAGAAACTTCTTGCTGCCAGCCACGTTACAGCGTTCACCTATATTCACGAACTTGACTTCGGGCGTTACGTCCAAAAGTTCTAAACCAGACAATTGAAGAGTTTGAGATTTCGGAACTGGCAGATGGGGTTGTTTGCCCTTGACGATTGGAATATATTTAGCGATAAATTCAGGAGTTGTACCACAGCAACCACCTATGATATTGACCAATCCTTCATTGACAAATTCCTGTATTTTCGGAGCCATCGTGTCTGGTGTTTCGTCATACAGTCCCATGGCATTCGGCAGTCCGGCATTCGGATATACGCTTATATAATAAGGTGCTTTCTGTGCAAGTTCTTTCAAGAAAGGTTTCATCTGTGCTGGGCCGAAGGAACAATTCAGACCAACAGAAAATATCGGATAGGATGATATACTGGCCAGAAAAGCGTCCAGAGTCTGACCACTGAGCGTGCGTCCAGCCAGATCACTGATGGTAACGCTGAGCATGATGGGAAGTTGCATATCCCTTTTGTTCATTTCCGTTATGGTTGCATCAATGGCGATTTTACAATTTAAGGTATCAAAAATCGTCTCAATGAGGATTGCGTCCACGTCTCCCTCAAGCAGTCCGCCAATTTGATCGCAATAAGCAGAAAAGAGTTCGTCATAACATAGATTTCTAACTGCCGGATTAGTAACATCCGGACTCATAGAGCAGGTTTCATTAGTAGGTCCGACAGAACCCAGAACGAATCGTGGATGTTCAGGTGTATAGAATTCATCGGCACATTTACGGGCAATGCGAGCACCTTCCAAAGCCATTTTATGACTAAAATTTTCCAGATGGTAGTCTCGTTGAGAAATACATTGAGAAGAGAATGTATTTGTTGTAATCAAGTCTGCTCCTATCCGAAGGTATTTTCGATGGATTTCTTCGATAATTTCCGGATGAGTCAGGTTCAGTACATCATTATTTCCTTTCAATTGAATTGGGTTTGCATGGTTTCTCAAGGCTGATCGTAGTTCCTTATTCCAAAAATCATCCTCTTTCAAATGATAGGTTTGAATCATCGTCCCCATTGCACCATCGAGAACAAGTATCCTGTCTTGGACCAAATCAGTTAAACCGACTCTTTTCAATTGGTTATTCATATTAAAAATGAACTTAATAATGCTTGATGGCACGGTCCATCTCCCGTCGATCCTCCTTCTCTTTTAAAGTCTGACGCTTATCATATTCTTTCTTTCCTTTGGCCAATGCAATATTCACTTTAGCCAGGCCATGATCATCGATAAATATGAGAGTCGGAACAATGGTATAGCCAACTTCCTTAGTTGCTTCCTGAAGATGCCGGATTTCACGTTTACTAAGAAGGAGTTTGCGATCACGTTTAGAGGGATGATTATTATATGAGCCATAAAAATAAGGAGAAATGCTCATCCCCTTTACCCATACTTCACCTTTATAGATGTCACAATAAGAATCTACTAAAGAAGCTTTACCATTACGGATGGATTTGATTTCAGTTCCGGTCAGTACAATGCCTGCAGTAAATCGGTCTGTAAAAAAATATTCAAAAGAGGCCTTTTTGTTTCTGATTTGGACCGGATTCTTCTTATGTGAATCATGTTGGTCTTTATTCATTTTTCATTTTCCTTTCTCCATCTATTCTACTATCAGCGCAAAGGTACTTTTCCCCTTTATTGCTCCTTGTCCCGGTTCGATGTGTGCATCGATGTAATGGGCGATATCTGAAGTCCATTGCTCTTCGTTTTCAACAAAAGCATCATCAAAATCATCAAATTGTGGGAATTTCTCATAAAGTGACATGAATTCCTGATCGGTACAGTCCTGTTCTATCTCTTCATGATGAGTCACATACAAGCCATGAGAGCGGTTAATCCAACGGTAAAGGTCAATCAGTCCCCAATTACGAAAGGCTTTATCTGTAGGATTCGCATATATGAAGCCTCCATATCCGTTATGAATGAGTTGTATCAGTCCTCCATCCATCACCTCTTCATGAAGGATGTCCCATGCAAGAAGAGTAATCTGGTCAGCATTCAATTCATTCATACAGTTTGCATTCAACTCGCCACCGATAGCTTTTTTTATCGTTTCTATAAAGATACCGAGAAAAGCATCATTGTCTTTTTCTGCAGCCTTTTGCAGTTCTGAATCTTTGATTTTTACTTCTACCATGAATGTCCGGATTGTAAGTTTTACTTTGCAAAGATAGCGTAATTTTTTATTTCTCCCTAACTATCTAAACGAAAATGATGGTAAATGCGTAAAAAGTATATCAGAAACAGATCATTTTCAGAAGTTTTTTTGTAATTTTGCGAGGCGATAATTAGAAGCGCATACTAAAAGACATTCAAATATATTCTTTAAAAAATTTAGCGAATATGATCTATTCAAAAGAAGTCGACAACATGTGTGTTGTCGCAAAAGGTGCCAACCATGGACCTGCTCCAATTCCAGAGGAAGGAAAATGGGTAAAGGCAAAAGAGATTAAGGACATCTCTGGTTATACACACGGTGTGGGATGGTGTGCTCCTCAACAGGGTGCATGTAAACTGTCCCTGAACATTAAGAATGGCGTGATTCAGGAATGTCTTATTGAAACTATCGGTTGCTCTGGCATGACACAGTCAGCTGCTATGGCATCGGAAATTCTTCCTGGAAAAACAATTCTCGAAGCATTGAATACCGACTTGGTCTGCGATGCAATTAACACCGCGATGCGTGAATTATTCCTTCAAATCGTTTATGGACGGTCTCAAAGTGCTTTCTCTGAAAATGGATTAGTTATCGGAGCGGGTCTGGAAGATCTTGGTAAGGGTCTTCGTTCACAGACTGGTACACTCTATGGAACACTGAAAAAAGGTGCACGGTATCTTGAGCTCACTGAAGGATATATCACAAAGATGTTCCTGGACAAGGATAACCAAGTATGTGGTTATGAATATGTTCAACTCGGAAAGATGATGGAAGCCATTAAAAAAGGCATGGACGCTAATGAAGCCGTAAAGAAATTTACCGGTCGTTACGGCCGCACCACCGCTGAGGAGGGTATTGTTAAATCTATTGACCCACGTAAAGAATAAGGAGATACGACTATGTTAAGAAAAGTAAATTTCGAAAGTCAGGAGCGTCGCGAAAATCAGATTTTAGCTGTACTGAATGCTAATGGTATCAAGAGCATAGAAGAAGCTAATCAAATTTGCGAAGCCAAGGGTCTTGATCCTTATAAAATATGTGAGGATACTCAACGGATTTGTTTTGAGAATGCCAAGTGGGCTTATGTTGTAGGAGCTGCTATCGCTATCAAGAAGAATATAAAATCTGCTGCCGAAGCTGCTGAGGCAATCGGTATTGGATTACAAAGTTTCTGTATAGCTGGATCAGTTGCTGATGACCGTAAGGTTGGTATCGGCCACGGTAATCTGGCAGCACGTCTGCTCCGTGAAGAAACAGAATGTTTCTGTTTCCTCGCCGGTCATGAGAGTTTTGCTGCTGCAGAAGGTGCTATCCGTATTGCAGAGATGGCCAATAAGGTCCGTCAGAAACCATTGCGTGTCATTCTGAACGGACTCGGCAAAGATGCAGCTCAGATCATCAGTCGTGTAAATGGCTTTACATACGTAAAAACTGATTTTGACTACTATACAAGCAAACTGAGTATTGTGGAAGAAATTCCTTATTCTAAAGGTACTCGGGCTAACGTAAAGTGCTATGGTGCAAATGATGTCCGTGAGGGTGTTGCGATTATGTGGAAAGAGAATGTAGATGTTTCCATTACAGGTAATTCCACTAATCCAACTCGTTTCCAGCATCCTGTAGCAGGCACATATAAGAAAGAACGCTTGGCAGCTGGAAAACCTTATTTTTCTGTTGCATCTGGTGGTGGAACAGGTCGTACCCTGCATCCTGACAATATGGCTGCCGGACCAGCATCCTATGGTTTTACTGATACATTGGGACGTATGCACTCTGATGCTCAGTTCGCAGGTTCTTCTTCAGTTCCTGCGCATGTTGAGATGATGGGCTTTCTGGGTATGGGCAACAACCCGATGGTAGGTGCTACGGTAGCTACTGCAGTGGCTGTAGACCTTGCACTTAATAGAAAGTAATGATAAAAGGCTAACCTGAATTAAACAGAGTTGGTTATTATTAAAGAACTCCCACTTTTGGATTTTTCAGAAGCGGGAGTTTTTATATAATGATTTTTCCGAATAACGGATTTAAGATAACAGAATCATCAACATAAGGTGGATGACTAAGATTGATTGATAAATGTATTCCGATTATTCTGAAAGGAATAAAAAAATAATACCTGACTCCTATATGTCAGGTATTATTTTTCAAAATTCTGTTTTGTAATAGCGAAGACAGTAAATTTTATCTTTTAAAGTCTCTTTTTATAAAGATGAATTAAATCAGTTCAAATTCATATTGATGATCTATTCGATCATTATTTTTCATCCGTATGTTCAGCTTTTTCCTTAGCAGCACATTCAGCACATAGTCCTCTGTAATAGAGTTGTTCCTCTTCTACAATATTGCCGTCACTGGTAGTATGCTTACGGATATGTGGAGCCTTTTCATCAAACAAGTCGATAATCTTTCCACATTTCTTACAAATAAAATGAACATGAGGATTGATATTTCCATCATAGCATACATGATGATCATCAATGGTAATCATCTGGGCTGCATTATGTTCTGCTAATAAGCGGAGCGTGTTATAGACAGTAGTGCGACTTAATGTCGGGATCTGATCACATAAATCCTGATACACCTTATCTACTGTTGGATGAATAGGATGCATCAACAGGTAATTCATTATCGCATAGCGTTGTACGGATGGGCGAACCCCACTCTTTATGAGACGTTGATATGCTTCATTTTTCTGTTCCATTTCTATTAATAAGTTTATTTGTTTCTAATTCAAATCACAAAGATAATTCTTTATTTCCATCACTCCAAACAAATTTGAAAAAATATCAATATAATATTGAAATCTATACAACATACAAATCGTATAACCCACTTCTTATTCTAACTTATCTGATTGTTGCACCAAATACTTTCACGAATCGAATCTTTTTTCCTTCAGGTACTTTTGGACGATTCCAAGTTCCTCCGAGTACAAGAATCCGGACCTTATGTCCAAAAGGGGTATCATCCACTGCTTGTTGCAGATCCATGTAGTTGCCTCTTCCCTCATGCGAGACTACAAAATCGTAATGACGCACATGTTTTCTTAAAGCCGGTACTTCTTGCGCCACTGCATCCGCGAGAGCATTAGCCATGATGTGGGCACCATAAACATTATAGTGTGTGTTGTCTTGACGTCCTTTAGGAATAGAAGCTACTTCACCTGGGGTGAACCACATGTGAAGTTTTCTGCTGCCGATTATTCCAAAATTGGTTTCTATATCATGTGTTACTTTATCAGCATTAACAAAAGGTACATGCATTTCTTTCGCTACGTGTTCAGGAGAGATCAGATAAGCACCATGTGTATCAATCAGCGTGTCACTGTTGATTGGTTCTTCTTCGTTATTAATCGTTTGTCTCAGCAGTTCATCATCAGGTCCCATTTTGGCATGATCATAAAAGCAACGGCGAACCACAGCATTAAAAAGAACTGGAATTCCTTGTTTCTCACGCGTTTGCTGAACATAAAGGCGGAGATTATCATCAAACGTCGTACCTGGATCCGTATGACGGTCTGCGGCAGGTTTTTCATCATTATGGCCAAACTGGATAAACACATAATCACCTGGTTTGATGTCTTTAAGTACTTCCTGCCAACGTCCCTCGTTGAGGAAACTTTTGGAAGACCGGCCATTGACAGCATGATTTTTGACGAGAACTTTCTCGTCAAAACATCCCTGTAATACCATTCCCCATCCTCGTTCAGGATTTGTTGCCGGATTTTTTTTGTCTGCCGCTGTTGAGTCTCCGACAACAAAGATAGATATAGGATGTGTACAAGCACTTATTCCCAATACTATAAGGAACAGAGAAAGAATCTTGACCGTCTTTAATGATATAGGCCTCATTACTCTTTTTTTACAGTCATTTTCTTACGACAGCTATAAGTTCGTCAGGCGTAATTAATTTCTGTTCTCCAGTGCTCATATTTTTCAGAGTTATCTTATTTGCTTGAATCTCATTGTCTCCTGCCAGTACTACGTATGGAATCTTTTTGGCATTGGCATACCCCATTTGCTTTTTCATTTTTGCCTTATCCGGATACATTTCTGTAGGGATACCATTTTGGCGAGCCTTGGCAACGATCGGCAGACAATAAGCTGTTTCCTTTTCTCCGAAATTGATAAATAACAATTGAGTAGAAGTGACTGTTTCCTTTGGATACAGATTGAGTGTATTCAGAACATCGTAGATGCGATCAGCACCGAAACTGATTCCCACTCCACTAAGTCCGGGCATACCGAAAATGCCTGTCAGATTATCATAACGGCCACCACCGGTAATACTGCCCATAGGTGTATCAAGTGCTTTTACTTCAAAAATAGCCCCTGTATAATAGCTGAGTCCACGAGCAAGTGCCAAGTCAAACTGGACCTCATTCTTCAGTCCTATTCCTTTCAGACTATTTAAAATGAATCGCGTCTCTTCTACCCCTTTTGTTCCGATTTCACTTTCCTCAAGAATCTTACTGATTTCCGTCAGTTTCTCATCGTTTGTTCCTCGAAGAGTAAGGATAGGCTGCAATTTAGAAACAGAATCTTTGCTAATGCCATCAGAAAGAAGTTCCTCATTTACATTTTCCAATCCTATTTTATCCAGTTTATCAATGGCTACTGTGATATCAACGATCTTATCTGCCGCATCCATGATTTCTGCCATACCGGTAAGGATCTTTCTATTATTGATTTTAATCTGTACCCTTACTCCAAAACGTGTAAATACTGTATCTACAATTTGCATCAGTTCGACTTCGTTGAGCAGAGAATCAGAACCAACGACATCAGCATCACATTGATAGAATTCACGATAGCGACCCTTTTGCGGACGATCAGCACGCCATACAGGTTGAATCTGGTAGCGTTTAAACGGCAATTGAATTTCATCGCGATGCATGACTACATAGCGTGCAAAGGGAACGGTCAAATCATATCGCAAACCTTTTTCACAAAGGTGTGAAGCCAAATGCAAAGAGTTGCGGCCTTGAAGTTCTTCATCAGTTATCTTGGACAAATAGTCACCAGAATTAAGGACTTTGAAGAGAAGTTGGTCACCTTCCTCTCCATATTTACCCATCAAGGTATGTAAAGTCTCCATGGCTGGAGTTTCAATCTGTTGGAACCCATACAAGGCATAGACACTTTTAATCGTATTGAAAATATAATTTCTTTTTGCCATCTCCTCAGGCCCGAAATCCCGGGTGCCTTTTGGGATGGATGGTTTTTGTGACATCCTTTAATGTTTTTATGATTATAAATAATGAATTAATGCGACTTCATGGAGAATAATTATTCTTTCATGGAATCGCATTAAAGTTCTATTCCCTGACAACCGTAGCTTCACGGTCCGGACCTACGGATACGATAGTGACCGGAACATCCAGAAAGTCTTCTATGAATTTGATATAATTTTTGAAGGACTGTGGAAATTGGTCCTCAGAAGTACATTTAGTCAAATCGGCTTTCCACCCTGGTATTTCTTTGTAAATCGGCTCTACACCTTCTATATCATAAGGAAAGTTTTTCGTAGTCTCACCGTTCTTCAGACGATAGGCCACGCAAGCCTTAATCGTATCAAAGTCATCCAGGACATCACTCTTCATCAAGATAAGTTTTGTTACGCCATTAGTCATGACAGAATAGCGTAATTGGACTAAATCAATCCAGCCGCAACGGCGCTCACGTCCTGTCACTGCACCGAATTCATGTCCCTTCTCACGAATCGTCTTACCTGTTGAATCAAAAAGTTCAGTGGGAAATGGTCCTGAGCCCACTCGTGTGCAATAGGCTTTCGTAATACCGAAAACATTACCTATTTTATTAGGTCCCAGGCCAAGACCTATACAAGCTCCGGCACAGATCGTATTACTGGATGTTACGAATGGATAGGATCCGAAATCGACATCAAGCATTGTTCCCTGAGCACCTTCGCAGAGGATATTTTTCCCTGAACGTAGCAATTCATTTACTTCAAATTCACTGTCAACCAATTTGAATTGCTTCATATAGCGGATGCCTTCCATCCATTTAGCTTCGGTTTGTTCGAGATCCTTAAAGTCGGTCCATCCAAGAGCTTTAAGTATCTGAATATGTCGTGCTTTATGGCTGGCATATTTTTCTTCGAAATGATCCAGAGTATCACCTACTCGTAAACCATTACGACTGATTTTATCTGTATAAGTCGGTCCAATACCTTTACCAGTCGTACCTACCTTGTTCTTTCCCTTTGCGGCCTCAATGGCACGGTCGAGAATGCGGTGTGTAGGCATAATCAGA
Source organism: uncultured Prevotellaceae bacterium (assembly GCA_963769405.1). Classification (GTDB taxonomy): domain Bacteria; phylum Bacteroidota; class Bacteroidia; order Bacteroidales; family Bacteroidaceae; genus Prevotella. Next base: position 46,544 of record CAVYLQ010000011.1, read on the forward strand.
TGAGCTTTCTTGGATATATGCAGGCGATTTTTCAGAGGATGACCGCTTTTTTCCAGATCCTTGGCTTCATCCATAAAAAGGTCAGGAGCGAGAACGACACCATTACCAATGAGGTTAATTTTACCACCTTGAAATATGCCTGACGGGATGGAGCGAAGTACATATTTCTGACCCTTAAACTCTAAAGTGTGTCCTGCATTTGGACCGCCTTGAAAGCGAGCAACCACATCATAATTTGGTGTGAGGACATCTACAACCTTGCCTTTTCCTTCATCGCCCCACTGCAAGCCAAGCAGGACATCAACTTTACCTGTGTTCATTTTTTATTTGATAATTTTAATTTTTTAATTTTCAGAGTTCTGCTGCGAGTCAATTTAGCCTGGCAAGTTGAACAAATACCATAAATACACAAAGAGAAACCATCTTTTCGAAAGCGTTTTAATTTCAATTCATTTATCAATTGGTCAATTTTGAGTGGATGCAGAACGGTTATCTTTCCACACATCGAACAGATTTGAAAACAATTACTCTCATTATTGTAACTTGCTTCATAGAAAGTATGCATCTGGAAACGATGACATCTGACTAATCTTAATTCTACGAACAATCTCATCGTATTATACAGAGTGGCTCTGCTGACCCGAAAATTTCCTTCTTCCAATTTTGCTCCCAAATCGGCTAGTGAGAAATACTCCGGCATATTGTAAACAGCATCGAGAATGGTATATCTTTCTGGTGTCCGGCGATGGTGACTGGTAGTTAAATAACTATCCAATATATCTCTCACTTTAACCTTTATGTTCGCTTTCATCTTGATTTAATCACTACTGACTCACAAATATACAAATAATTAATTAAATGAAGAAGATATCACTTTAAAAAATAATAAAGAAGATTGGATAACACTTCTATTATCCAACCTTTTTCGAAAATATTGAAAAAAAATACGATTTCTCAAGACTGCAAGAATCGGTCTGCTTCAATGGCGGCCATCGCACCAGTTCCGGCTGCAATGACACCTTGTTGATAAACAGAATCAGCTACATCTCCTGCTGCAAAAATACCAGGCAAAGAGGTCTGACAAGTACCAGGTTTCACTTGAATATATCCCTTATCATCAAGTTGTAACCAGTTTTTGAACAATTGAATATTGGGCTCATGTCCTATACCCAAGAAAAAACCGTCAAAAGGAAGATCATATTTCTTTTCGCCTGATTCACCTTTTCTGTAAATTAAGTGTGCACCTTCTACTCCCTTTTCTCCATATAATCCCAGAGTATTTGTTTCAAACAAGATCTCAATATTCGGCTGCTTTTTCACTCGGTTCTGCATGATGTCAGTGGCCCGAAGATAAGGTTTACGAACAATAATATATACTTTTTTAGCCAGAGAAGAGAGGTACATTGCTTCTTCACAAGCTGTGTCTCCCCCACCAGCCACTGCTACGATTTTCTTCCGATAGAAAAAGCCATCACAGGTTGCACATGCACTGACCCCCTGTCCTGCATATTTTTTTTCATCAGGAAGTCCGAGGTATTTTGCAGAAGCGCCCGTAGCAATAATGACCGTCTCTGCTGAAATTTCATTGCCACTATCATCTGTCAGCAAATAAGGTTGTTTGGAAAAGTCTACTTTATCGATGCTACCATCCCGAATTTCTGTTCCAAACCGGGATGCCTGTTCCCTTAAGTCCATCATCAATTGATTTCCGTCCACTCCATTTGGATAACCGGGGAAGTTTTCTACTAAAGTAGTTGTAGTCAACTGCCCACCGGGTTGCAGACCGGAATATAGAACAGGTGACAAATTAGACCTTCCTGCATAAATTGCAGCAGTATAACCGGCAGGACCGCTACCAATGATTAAAGTTTTTACTTTTTCCATTTTAAATTAAGTTTGATTTTTGGAGGTATATTCCAATCGCAGACAAAATTAAAAACTTTTTGCAATATTCCCGAAAAATGTTAACCCACTTTAACCTTAAATAAAGAACAATTTTTATATAAAAAAAAAGATTAGTTATCTCACGACAACCAATCTTTAACCTTAATAATCTAATACCATGAAAAACACAGTTGCAAAGATAGAGTGTAAAGCTTAAAATAGAGCAATTCATTCTTGTTTATTTCCAAAAATCATTTAAATCTTGATTTACATCAATTTTATAACGATGAATTCATGTAATGTAATGGGAACATCCAAAACGTATGTAACGAAAAGTATATGAATGGCAAGGAATAAAATGATGAAGTATTCAGTTGAGCATCAAGTTCATTTCCGGCGATTCATCAGCAAAGATGAAATCAGCAAGCTCTTCGATTGTCATGACCTTGGCATTTTCCAAGGGATGGTCAGTAGATTTGGCATTTCCGTTTTCCACTTTTATATACAGATTATTTGTTCTCACGTGGCTGTCATTATAAATTCGGAAATTCATTTTGACCATTGGGTGCAGTTTGGCATAAAGGGCAAGCGCTTTTCGTACGTTAATGACCCGGATCATAGCAGGAATAGACTTTCGCTGAAGAGGGGTACCTGTTGATAATTTCAGATCCTCTTGAATAATTTCATAATTCGCCTGACTATGGAGCAAAACACAGTTTTTTGCTTTCTGCCACTGATCAAATTCATCGAAGGTCATTCCTCTGATTCCGTTCGGCGGAGGAGTACAAGTGATCTTCTGTGCATAGCCACAAGAAGCATACCAGCCATATAACCATGATTCAGCAGGAATCAGAGTAGCAAAGACCACATTTTCATAAAATAAGGTATCATGTGCCTGTTGCATCAGATTTGTACCGATGTTTTGTCTGCGGTATTCTTTATCAACACTCACGCCACTGATATAAGCTGTTTTTATGATATTACCATGGATGAGCATATTATAAGGTAATGTCTGAAGAGCTCCTACTACCCTGCCCCCAATCTGACTGACCACATTATATTCACTTTGATATACTTTATCAAAGTACAAACGAATAAAGTTTTCAGAATCCCCGAAAGTTTTACGCCAAAGTTCTTCAGTCTCTTTCTTGATCCGATCCTGATCAGCAAATTGAGCTAAGGGCTGTTTTTCCGTTACAGAAAATTTCTCCAGTAAAATATCCGGTTTGTATGAAAGTTTTGAACGCCTTAACCCTTCATCGCCAAGGTCTTCTTCACGGTTAATATAAAGATATTGTTCAGGAAGGTGTTTGACAAATTCCTGATTGATTATAGAAAAAGAACCTTCATAGTTGATATCAGCCTTTTCTACACAAACATCAAAAGTATTTTGATTGATCGGACATCCATAAGAAAATGCTACAAGTTGACCTTTTACGAAAATAGTTCCGCCGGTAATATCAAGATTGTCCCAATACAGAAAAGCTCTTGTCATAGAGCGTAGCTCCTGAGAAAGTTGAACCCCTTCAGTTCCATCTTCTTCAGCATCGTACATGTTTTTCCGCCATTTGGCTTCAAGTTGCAGACATTGAGAGATAAGTTCTTTAGTCAGAGGGCGGTATTCGTAATCCGGATAGAGCGTCTTAAACCTATTGATATGGTTGCGTTTACTTTGTAATTTCTTTCCCGATAATTTCGCAAGTTTTTCCCGGAAATAAATGTAATCGAAAAAGTTTCTTTGTGGAGAATATTCAAAAACGTCCGGTATGCTCTTTTCCAAAGACTCAACGATATCCCGACAGACCCCCACCATCAGAAAAGGATGTCCCATTGCTATGGAATCTTCTCTTAATTTTTTAATTAAGGAAACAGGGCATTTGATACTCTCAGGGACAGAATATGTCCCATCGGTCTGAGCCTGTGGCTTTGGCACTGGTACCATATAAGCCAGATGGCGTCCGGCATAAAATCGAAATATCAAATAATTGTCTATAACTGCATATTGTGTATCATAAAGGAAACGCCAACTGATAATATTTGCAAAGGACAGATCACAATTTCTTCGTTTGCCCCAAAGGGTATAGCTTTGTATGAACTTCTGATCACTTGCATTTACATCTGAAAATTTAATCATGAATAATTACCTTGGTTAACGAGTTAACAGAAACTATTCCCTGAATTCTATCTTACTGATTAAGCAATGCTGTTTTTTGCTTGACGTAGTTTGAGAAAGAAGCATCAAAGGCCTGACGCTCTTCTCCTGAAACATCTTGAGTGCGCAGAAAACTCTTATAATAACTTCTGATATCCTTATGCATCTGTATCAGATCCAGATTTCCATTTTGTTTTTGAGCAAAGTATACACGGAAGATTTTGTCAAGCCCTGTTGTCATCTTAGCATTGACGGCAGGATCCAAGTTACCCGAAGTCGGAGTAGTCATGCTGGTTGTATCTTTATTCTCGGCCGGTTGACTTGTCGGTGTTGCCATTTTGCTGGCAGCCACTGTATCCGTGGTATCTTTTACGGCCTCAGTAGACGTGGAAGCTTCTTCACTGGAAGGCGAACCATTCTTGGAAAACAGAATAACAGCGACTATGATAATTGCTATAATGATAACTCCGATCAGGAAGACATTCTTCATTTTGGAATGTCCCTCGTTCCTCTCATGATTTAAATCTCTGAGGAAAGACTCAATATCTAAATAGCGTTCCGAACGGCCGAAACGGCAACACTTGTCAATAACATCTGGATATTCTTCATACAGGCCCAGATCTTTCATGATCATTCCCAAGGAATAAATGTCTGTCCTGCCATCTACAGAAATAGTTCCATCACGTTGCTCCGGTGCAGCATATTTAAGAGAATTTGAAGGATCAGAAAGGTTATCTGCATAAGAGACCCTAAAGTCAATCAACTTAACCTGATTGTCTTTTGTCAGTAATACGTTTGACGGTTTTAAATTGCGATGAACAATATTCTTTTCATGGATATAACTTAAAGCATCAGCAATCTGTTCAACCACATTTTTCTTCTCTTCAAGTGTGTGCTTCTCCGCAATATATTCTTTTAGAGACCTGCCTTCAATATATTCAAGAACAATGCATTTTCCGTAATCAGGATGGTTGATAAAGTCAATATATTTTTCGATATGCGGATGATCCAAATGCTGTACTGCACGAAATTCCTTTTTCAAGAGATTTTGCTCTTGGACTTTATTTCGATATGGCTCTTTCAGTCCCTTCAAGACTACCCAACGGTTGTCTTGATAGCATTTTACAAATTCAAAAATACCGGAAGAAGGGATTATACTGTAATCCGTATAGGTTATCTGTAGTGCAGCTTTTTCATTTTCTTTTTGGCTGTCTACAGGTTCTTTTTCGTCTTTATCCATAAGTCATTAAATCTTTGAAAATGTTCTTATTTTAAATCAGTCACAAAGGTAATACAAATCTTTTTAATGGAGAAAAAACAAGATAGAATATTCAATTTATTCTATAAAAAAATATTTTCTTGTTTTATCAATCCTCAAGCAAATATAGAAACAAACTTAGAGTATAGGGAGAAGTATGGATGCTTTACCCAACTTCTTTAAGGCCTTGTCACGGATCTGACGGACACGCTCACGCTTCCAGCCGTTTATTTCGCCAATCTGGGCCATGGTGAGCTTATCTTCACCTATTCCATAAATTCCACGGATCACAGTGCGTTCTCTTTCTTCTAATAAAGAAAGGAGTTTCTTTACGTCATCTGAATTTGAATCAGCCCGTAACTTTTCGTCCGTAGGGGGTGTGTTTTTATCTTCAAGGACATGCAGGAGGCTCATCGAACTGTTCTGGTTGCCTCTTGGTCCTTGATCGTCAAGACTTTTGGAAGCTTCTAGTCCATAACTTTTCAATGCCTTCTCTATGGAGCTTTTAATAAAGCCTGAGGCATAATTTACAAAGTGTTTTGACTTATTTGGATCAAAAGTCTGAGCCGCCTTTATCATCCCTATATTTCCTTCACTGACAAGATCCTCAAAATCCAGGCCTTGATTCGTATAATGTGAGGCTAAGGAATAAACGTATCCTTGGTTGTCAGTGATGAACTTCTGTATGGTTTTCTGATCGTTCATAATAAAGTGATTTTTATTACTCTATCTCACAAAGATAGCTAAATAGAACGAGATCAGAAAATTTCATTCACTATCTTTAACAAATATGAAAGAAAATATAAAGAGAGAAAAAGATGAAAAAAATCGTATCTTTGTACAATTAAAGTAAAGAAGATAAAATGAAGACAAGAAAGTTCATTCTTTTTCTGTTGCTTTTCGCACTTGTATTTCCTGCCTGTTCCGAAGGAAAAGAAAGGCTGAAAGTAGGATTAGTACTTAGTGGCGGAGGAGCTAAAGGTGCTGCGGAAGCAGGGGTATTGAAGATTATTGAAGAAGAGGGTGTGCCCATTGACTATATAGCAGGAACAAGCATTGGTGCCATCGTCGGTGGACTTTATGCTTGTGGCTATCGTTCAGCAGATCTTGATACACTTTTCTGTTCCCGGGACTGGAAGACACTTTTGGCCGACAGAAACGTGGAATACGATGCATCATTCTTGAAAAAGAAGGATGGAGTGACCTATTTCTTTGGTTATCCTATAAATCGAAAAAGAAATAAACAGGCTGATCGGAACATAGGTGCGATAAGGGGTGACAGTGTGACCGGTCTTTTTAACCGCCTTACCCAACGGCCCGACTCCATTGATTTCAGAGAACTCCCTATTCCTTTCTGTTGTGTGGCTGTTGACTTGCTCACCATGAAGGAGATAGATATTAAAAGTGGCAGGCTGCCACAGGCCATGCGTGCCAGTATGGCCATTCCCGGTGTTTACAAACCTGTACAGATAGGAAGTTACAAACTCATTGATGGCGGTGCACTCAATAACTTTCCTGTTGATGTTGTCAGAGCCATGGGAGCCGATGTGGTCATTGCTATAGATCTGATACAGAACAAGCAAAAAGTAAAAGAAAAAGCTATGAATTATAATCTGAAAGGACTTCGCCTTCTTCTGGAATGGATAAAGCGACGTCCTGACCTGGTAAAATATTATCAGAACGTTAAGGATTGTGATGTATATATCAGCCCAGACCTGAAGGAGTTTGAAGCAACCAGTTTTTCATCTCAAAAAATTCGAAAAATGATGCAACGCGGTGAAGAAGCCGGTGAACAGGCAAGGCCCCAACTTATCGAGCTTAAAAAACGGGTATACGGGTATTGAAACTAATTCAAAGTACGATTACTTATCCCACAGATTGGATGGAAGATTACCTGATTTCTTTTGTACTTTGGATAACACTTTCAGACACACATATCCTTGATATTCAGTACGAAAGCCAGTTGGTTGAACTTTCAATGTATATTCAAATCCTGGCTCATAGCTGAAGTCATCTATGATTATCGATCCATCCCAACTGCCATTTGGCTTTTTCTTGATTAAGAAACAGGGTTCTGGCTTTCCAAGTTCTGGATCAACATAGGAGGCTCTGGAAGATGCTACAGTTATTGTTTCCGTATGATCATCCGAAGTACTACAGGATATAAACGTAAAAATCACGCCAAATAAAAATAAATATAAATATTTCTTCATCATATAAAACTTTAAATGAGTTGATAACATCTATAATGTTTCAAATGATTATAGCAGAAACAAATATACTGATTTATTATAGTCTATTCAGTTTTTTTTGTATATTTTCACTTAATTATATTTCTTTAAATAGTTCACAAACTGATATAATATTCTTTCTTACTCAAGTCTGAAAAAAGGATTCTGCAGAACATTCATTTCTTGTACAAAGCCAGTGCGAAGAAATAGTCACTTAAGCGATTTATGTATTTTGGGATATTTATATCTATCGGATAAGAGCGGTTAAGTGCCCATAGGCGACGTTCGCAAGTACGAGTTTTACTTCGCGCCAGATGCAGACAGGCCGATAAGAGAGTGCCACCAGGAAGCACAAAATGGAATTTTTTATCACCCGATAGTTCATCGATTCGATGCTCCAGTTGCTCCGTAGCCTTCACCAGGGAAAGATCATCGACAGGATTTCCAGCAGGCATAGCGATAACGCTCATAATCCGCATCAGATGAGTCTGAATCTCTTGCAATTCTTCCTTCTGTTTACAGTTTTCACCCAATAAAGCAGTGACCACCCCAATGATTGAATTGAGTTCGTCAATTTCCCCATTGGTTTCGATGCGGATATCATCTTTGGAAACTCGCAGTCCCTGTCTGAGGGAAGTCTGTCCGTCGTCACCTTTCTTCGTATAAATCTTAACCATAATCTTATTTTCTGATATTCATCTTTTCTTAGCAATCACATAGATAATAACCGGAGCCCCAATTAAAGGAGTAACGGCATTGAGTGGAATAATCCCATTATCACCTGGTAAACAACAGATCATATTGCAGAATAAAGCTATAATGGAACCTGTCAGAAGCGTAGCCGGAAGCAATTGCCTGTGATTTGTCGTTGTAAGTATCAAACGGGCAATATGTGGTGTAGCCAGACCGATAAAAGCTATCGGACCACAGAATGCAGTAGTAACGGCAGTAAGGATTCCAGTAACGATTAAAAGCCAATTGCGGACTCTATGTGTAGAAATACCTAGATTTTCTGCATACTGTTCACCTAAAAGGATAGCATTCAGAGGTTTGATCAGCAAAATGGAAAGAAAGAGTCCTATGGCCGTAACCACTACAAATACCGGCAGATCATGCAATGATACATTCCCAAAGTTGCCCATTCCCCACACCAGATAAGACTTAACACCTTCGTCCGAAGCAAAAAAATTGAGCAAAGAGATGATAGAACTGGAAAGATAGCCGATCATGATACCGATAATCAGAAGCATCACCGAACTATGCACGATAGTTGAAAAAAAGAAAATAATACCGGTTACGATCATTGCCCCGATAAATGCCCCTGACAGAATAGCCAGAAATCCGGATATACTATACGAACCTGCCGTGACCGTGCCTCCCATAAAAAGCATGATAATCGCTACTGCAAGTCCTGCACCACTGTTAATGCCGAATATATCCGGACCTGCCAGCGGATTGCGGAAAGCCGACTGTAATAGAAGACCACTTACAGCAAGCGCAGAACCTGCCAGTGTGGCTGTAATGGCTTGTGGCAATCGGGAATCAATGATTATGAAACGCCAGGTATCATTTTCACAATGATTTCCAGACAGAATATTCATGACATCCCCTATCGGAATCTTTACACTTCCAATGACAAGATTCAGGACAAATAGGATCACAATGAGGATACCTGCGAAAATACAATATTTTATTCCTCTGTTCACAATTGTACAAAAATACCTATTCTTTTTGAAATGGAAGAATTATTCTACAACCGATCACTAAATATCCGGAAATACTAGTCCAATTTTTGGTAAAAACGCAATCCCCCCAAGTTTACTCCTGGATGAAGCATTTGAATCAGATCTCTCAAAAGATAATCCGGCCGGAAAGGAGTTTGTTCAAAATACGGAACCCTCGAACTGTTACATTCATAGATGTCTCCGGTCCGAAAGGCTTTCAATGCAGTATAACCCGAATATTCCTGTAGAAGTTGGGCCTTCGTCATAGGATGAGGTGCATCATATTTAAATGCCCAGACGTCAGAAGTTCCTGCTTTGTCCAGAACCTGCTCGAAAGACAGTGACAAACTGCCACTATGTTTGTCTTTAGCGAAGGCATAACGTCCATGGGCATCTGCAATCATCTGACCTACTGTACTTGCTCCGCCAGGGCAATACCATACACTACCCGTCTTACGCTCCGTTAGTATAGAGTGTCCAAGAGGCAATCGGGCAGCTATTCGTTTAAGTGAATGGTAAGTATGACTGACTGTAAGAAACAGAGAATCAGCTCTTTTTTCACAACCGAAAAGCAGACCGTAAAATTTCATCCATTCTGCCCGGCCCAAAGGCGAAGTCTCCATATAGTCAGCACATTCCACAATAGGGATTCCCAAAGTCTGGATCTTACCATACCCTCCACTATTATCAAATGGTGAAAGAAATAATGCCTGAGGCTTCAAGCAGATAATTTTTTCGATTTCAGGAGACATACCATTACCACAATCTGTGATTTTCCCTCTTTTAACCCGTGACTGAATATCAGGGATCAGAATATATTTCAAATCAAATACACCGGAGATAGCATCAGCGGCATGGAGATATTCCAAGAGTTGGCAATGAGCCGTAGTAGAAATGACACTGCGGTCAATCGGGGTACGGATGAGGTCGCCTTCAGGGAGATGATCAGGCAATTGCTTCTCTGCTTTTGGTACAATGACATAAGTATGCAATAATGTCCCCACTTTCCATGGATTCCAGATTTTAGCTACGGTATAATCCTTATATTTGACGATGGAAATATCTCTGGCATACTTAAAAACCATCGTATCTCCTCCCACCATAGAAGCTCCCGTTCGGGAACCTCCACAGGCAGCGAGGATGCTACATAGAGTAAAAAGACTAATATAAAGAAGTTTCTTCATCTGGTTTGGATTAGTCTACCTTGCCATTCGGATTAAACAACACCTGCTCAGTACCGTATCCCACATTAGTCAAAGTACGCAATTTGTTACCATTTCTGTCAAAGACATAGATAGAACAAGGAGCACTATAATTTTCGTTATCGACCACATAGATCTGTCCAGAGGAAGGATCTACACTTACCTGACCGGGATCGGTCACTTTGGTAATATCTGCTCCTGTAAACTGAGAAATCTTACCTGTTGAGATGTCATAGCGGAAATAAGCAGGTTTAGGTTTGGTAGAAGAATAGGCATTGAAGATACAGACTATAGAAGAAGATAGTGGATCATAGGCGATCGAAGAGGCTGAAGCGACAGTAGTTACCTTGTCCGTAAGAGCATCGATGATCTGGAGCTTATTGTCTGTAAAATCCATATCGCTTATAAAAAACACTTTACTGCCTACTGCGATCATCTGATTATAAGGATCGGTTTCGACCGTAAGATCCTTGGCCTTCTTAAAGGCTCCTTCGTCAATGACACTTATGGTGTTGCCTGTTCCATAACCGGAATTGGCGACATAGATCTTGCCGTTGGCTATAGCCAGAGCCTCAGGATGATCACCGACCTGAACACTGTCTTTGACATCATAGCTCTCCGTACTCATCTTATAGACATAACCGGAATAGGCTGTAAAATACACATAATTGCCATCAGCAATGATATAACGTGGTGAACGGTTTTTCATGGGTACCGTCTTAATGATCTTTCCGTTCAGGTCCAAAATTTCAATCTTATTAGCGGTTGTCGAAGTGACAAAAAGTTTATTGCCGGTAATGACAGCATCCTGAGCATCACCGATACCTCTGCTATTGCTGGCTTTATAGATATCTGCAGTTACCCATGATTTATTAGCCATATTGAGACTCATTATAGCACCATTATTGGCATTCCAATTACCATTATTGACGATATACGCATAATTCGTGGTAGAAGTGACATCAGAATCCGTAATCTGTTTCGTGACATCATCATCGTTACTACAAGCTCCAAGACTTAATACTGCCACCAAAAACAGTGACAGTTTCCAAACATACTTTTTCATTTCTTAGTTATACTTAAAATTGAATATTATTAATTTATTAACTGATTATTAGCACTATATTGCAATATAATCCCTTAAAATTTCCATGCGACAGACAAGCGGAAGTTCCGTCCCGGCATAGGATAAAAACGGATGACTTCATAGTTCTTTCCTCCAAGGTTCAAGGCATCCAGTTGAAACCGGAGTCTGTTCTTTCCTATAGGAAAATTATGGGAAAGAGAGATACTATGGTCGATGATACTTGGCATGTGGTTTTCCGGTCCGTTGTAATTCATCGTATATCTCGTACCCGTCAACAGCAGGTTATAAGTGAAGTCTATCCAGGGAGAATGGATCATCACACTGCCACTACCTGCATTTTTCGGTGTATAGGCCATCTGATTATCGTATGTGATACCGTCTCTGTTGGTCTTATCCACAGCATGTAAGTAATCATACGTTAGCAGGATATCAGAAGACCAGCCTTTACTCCAGATAAGATTGGCGTTCATAGTCACATCAGCTCCCAGTGAATGCACCTTCCCTAAATTGGTCATCTTCCAGATAAACATGGTCGGAACAGCTACGATTTTGTCCGTCACCAAACCGTAATAGGAATCGGCGGTAAAGGTGATGTGGTCTATCCTTGCAGAAACATGACGGGTCCAGGTGACACCAAAGTTCCACTGCCGTGTCTTCTCCGGTTTCAAATTGGTATTACCGATAAGCAGATAATAACGGTCATTCAGCGTGGGAGCTCTGAAAATATCCTTATAGGAAAGACGAAAGCGTAACTTCTCTGCAAAGGGTTGCCATGACAGACTGAAGGCAGGACTTATGCGGTGCAGGGCAGGAGCCGCATTTCCTCTTCTTACATGTTCATGTATGTAAGTGTAGAGAAAAGAGGTGGTCGCCGTCATTTTATCCATCACATATCTTACCGCTATAGCAGTCAGTGAACTGTTACGCGTAGGATAAGGGCAATTGCGAATGGTAGTAGACAGATAATTATACTGGTAATCTTCTGCCAGTGAAGCACTTAGTCTTCTTGTAAACTGATAGAGTCCGGTAGAAGTGAGATAAATTTCATTCTGTCGGAACCGGTCTTCTGTCGGTCCTGATGCGGGGACATTAAAATCGCGCATCCAGGAATAGTTCCATTTGGCAGCAGATTTCATTTTGAAATGGTCAGAGAAATGGTTTTCATAAAGAGCCTGTATGAAAACATTCTTATCGGTCAACTCTTCTGCACTATAGGTGTTGTCATAAATAATACCTCCTGGAAGTCCCCGTTTGGAATCGAATCCGTATACTTTGACGTGAAGGCTTTCCTGTGGCGTAATCAACCACGCCAGATTCATCTCTCCACGCCAGGCATCAACCCTGCTGTTATTCCGCTTTTCGTCAATTGGATAAGTACCATTCATGATATGATAATGATAATTGCCATCCGCATGCTGGTAACTGAAATAGGATGAAAAGCGGAGTGTGCTGTTCAGCCAGTCGGAGGTTAATATAGAAGGTTGTATCAGACCATACGAACCTGTTTTAAAAGTTCCGTTACCGGTAAACGAATGATTCGGATGGAACTGCTTATCATCATCTGTGATAATATTGATAGTACCGGCAGAGGCATATTGACGGGCACTCTCGAAAATATCATCCTGCTGACCGATTGTCAGGTATAACCAAGAGACATTATCCAACGTGAATCGGGATAGGTCCACTTGCCCCGACTGACAATCTCCCACTTCTACCCCGTCATAGTTGACACCTGTGTGTTGCGCACCAAGCCCTCGGATATTAACCGTCTTGAGTCCTCCGACTCCACCATAATCCTGAACCTGAACACCCGCAAAGTGCTTTAAAGCTTCGGAGACGTCAGTGACTCCCATTCTGTCCATCTGATGACGGCTCATCACTTGTACGGGAGAACCGGATTTTAGTACGGACGGAACGGATGCTGTAACTTCTACCCCTTTAAGCAGGTGAGAACGTAGAGAATCGTTTTGGGCTTGTATTGGTGATCCACAGACACTTAAAGTCATGGCAAATACAGTAAAGAGAATTCTATTCATGAAATCTCGAAACCTTTGTTAAATCGGATGAATCCTGGTCCCTCTCCTCGGAAAGAACAAGAAAACTGACAACCGGCAGGTCTTCTGACTTGCAACCTAAATAACAGAACTACCTTCCCAGCAAATGCCAGTGGACAATGTTCCGCTCAAAAAAGGCTGCTTACAGCAGCGGGACTGTTCAGGTATTTCACCTGATTCCCTTTTTAATCAATGGTATATGAACCAATTGTCATTGCAAAGGTACACAATATAATTGGATTTTTATAGGATTTTTGTCTCTTTTTCTAATTATCAAATTCCATATAGATGGATTATCAATACATCGTATAGCCTCTTACATTTCTATTGAAACAGAGATATAGCAAATTTATTCTGTGCAGTGAGCAAATTTAAACTAAGGAATAATTCTATGGCCTTATTATGTTTTAATAACCTGCTAAAACATCACTTTTTAAAAACACACAAACTAAAGTGTTTATTTATTAATTCCTTTACAATATAAATAGGTGTTTTTTGTCAGTGCAGTCACCTATATTTCCTTCTATAACATATATGCTTTTTTTGCTGCTTTTTGTTATTGTAAAGATGGGAGAAAAAACAAGAATGATGAAGGAATACATGAAAAAGGTAAAAAGAATACAATCTATTCCATTAAAAGGCAAGAAATTCTCATTTATTGACAAAGGTATCAATTTTATTTGCTAATTTTGCATTCGCATTTTGAATGGAGTACATCAAAATGTAATATTTACACAATAGGATATCAAAAAAGATAGTTTGAGGTAATGGGAATGAGACAACTGAAAATCAACAGAAGTATTACAAATCGTTCTAGCGAGGCTCTTGACAAGTACCTGGCAGAAATTGCACGTGAGCCAATGATCACCGTGGATGATGAAATCGAACTGGCTGAAAAGATCAGGAAAGGTGGAAGAAGTGGTGAACGGGCTAAGGAAAAACTAGTACGTGCGAATCTCCGATTTGTAGTTTCTGTGGCTAAGCAATATCAGCATCAAGGACTTTCACTGACAGATCTCATTGACGAAGGTAATATCGGATTAGTGAAAGCAGCTGAAAAATTTGATGAAACCCGTGGCTTCAAATTCATCTCTTATGCGGTCTGGTGGATCCGCCAAAGCATTATGCAGGCAATTGCCGAACAGAGTCGTATTGTCCGCCTGCCGTTGAATCAGGTAGGAGCCGTGAGCAAAATCAGTCAGGCTACGAGTAAATTTGTACAAAAGTATAACCGCAAGCCTTCTGTACAGGAACTCTCTGAGATTTTGCACATGGATGAGATTAAAATCGAGCAGAGTTTGAATGCCGATTCTCATCACATGAGTATTGATGCGCCATTTGGAGATGATGATGATAACTCTATGGCAGATGTTCTGGCATCAGGCAGCGATTCGAGAACTGATCGCCAGGTCGATTATGAGTCTATGAAAATCGACTTGGACAAAGTCTTGAATGGTGTGCTTAAAGACCGTGAACTGAAAATACTGAAGGCGTGTTTCGGCATAGGTTGTCATGAGAGAGGACTTGAGGAGATCGGAGAAGAATTCGGGCTGACACGTGAGCGTGTACGCCAAATTCGGGAAAAGAGCATCGCCAAAATCAGAGAAAGTGGCAATGCTAAAATTCTGATGAAATATTTAGGATGATTTAAATGGAACACTTGATGAAAACAGAAGATTCATCAAGTGTTTTTTTGACCTCGATAATGCGGGGCATTTTGATATGAAGTTTTTTAAACTGATTCTTTGCCATAAAAGTCTCAATTGCCATAAAGTAGCTTACAAAAGGTTCTTTTTTATTTATAGATCATATCATAAAGAATATGACCTTGCAAAATTAAGTTAATTATTAATAATTATTAATTTTAATCTGTTGTTTGATGGTAATAAGTTGAACTTGTAAGCGTTTATTACTATAATAATAAACATTTTTTATATAAAGGAGAGCAATAATATTCTGGTACGTTTTTTGTGGTTATAACCTTTTGTAAAAACTAAAAATATGAGACAACTGAAGATTCAAAAAAGTATAACAAACCGTGCTAGTGAATCATTGAATAACTATCTGGTAGAAATCGGACGTATCCCAATGATTTCGGTAGATGAAGAGACACAACTTGCGCGGCAGATTAAAAAAGGTGGAAAGGTAGGAGAACGTGCTAAGGATAAACTGGTGCGGGCCAACTTGCGCTTTGTGGTTTCCGTGGCCAAACAATATCAGCATAAGGGATTATCCCTTACTGATCTTATAGACGAAGGTAATATCGGACTGGTGAAGGCTGCTGAGAAGTTTGATGAAACCAGGGGCTTCAAATTTATTTCATACGCTGTATGGTGGATTCGCCAGAGCATTATGCAGGCTTTGGCTGAACAAAGTAGAATGGTTCGTTTACCATTGAATCAAGTAGGTGCACTATCAAAGATCAACTCAGAAATCTCTAATTTCGAGCAAAAATATCAACGCAAGCCTTCTGCGGATGAATTGGCTGAACTGACTGATATTAATATTGATAAAATAGATAAAGCCATGAAGGCCGATAATCACGAGATGAGCATTGATGCCCCTTTTAGTGATGATGATGATAATTCTATGGCTGACATGCTTTCTTCTGACGATGATGATACACGCACGGATAAAAAAGCTGACGAAGAATCCATGAACTATGATATTGATTCCATCTTGAATCAAGTTCTCAGGCCTCGTGAAATTTCTATTATCAAAAAGAGTTTTGGTATCGGATGTTCACAACAAGGGCTCGAAGAGATTGGTGAAAATTATGGACTATCAAGAGAAAGAGTTCGCCAGATCCGTGAGAAAAGTATTATGAAGATACGAAACAGTGGTTATGCAAAAATCCTCACAAAATATTTAGGATAAAATACAACAACTGTTGCAGACTGTTATTGCAGAGTCAATAAATCCTCCTCTCCTTACGATTACGTAACAAGAGGAGGATTTAATTTTATTGATGCACCTCTTTAAGAAGGTCATTAACGTTCTTAACCGGGTTGAAAGTAATCAAGGGTACTTCAACAAAAACCGTATTCCAATCACTCATAGCCCCATTCCATAGTCCAGGAAGTTCCAAGGCTTTCAGGTCATGCCCGTTCTTGCTCTTGCTGCTGACAAAACCAGTAGAATAATCCACATAATCCTGGAGATGAAAAGAGTTGCCTTTCACATCCTTTGTTGCACAAACCAGATCAACAGGATTAAAATGAGTACCTTGTTTAAACATCCGGACAGCATTTGGATCTTCGGGATTGATCTGTGAAGATTCCAGAATCTGAAGGCTGATGGTACCATCCTGATTATAAACTATAAATGGTCCCCCACCTGGTTCTCCTATATTTTTCACTACCCCACAGACACGAATAGGACGATTGAGTTTATTTTTCAGATAAATGACCAGTTCTGCATCTTCAAGTTCCTTGATATCGAGTTTACGACAACAAAGGTCACGTTGAAGAAAACGAATGATCTCTTCAAGTTGATTATGATTATATTCACCCTCGTCAAGCAGACGCAGATATGAGAATATTTTCTTCTGAAGAGTGACCAACACCCCGGCCAGCACACCCTTCCATTTTACAGTCTCCCCTTTCAAACGGTCCGGGACCACATTATCAATATTCTTTATGAATATGACATCCGCATCAATATCATTCAAGTTTTCTATCAATGCTCCATGGCCGCCTGGACGAAAGAGTAATGACCCATCATCATTTCTGAAAGGCATCCCATCCGGACTGGCAGCTATTGTATCTGTTGAAGGCTTTTGTTCTGAAAAAGTAATATCATATTTGATATTGTATTTTTCCGCATACTTGCCGGCCTTTTCTGCAACCTTCTTTTTAAAGAGGGGCAGATGGTCATGGCTGACCGTAAAATGTATGTGCGCCTTTCCTTCTGAAGAAGCATACAAAGCAGCTTCGACAAGATGCTCTTCCATTGGCGTACGAGGTCCGTCAGCATATTTATGGAAAAGAAGCAACCCTTTAGGCATTTGCCCGTAATTGAGTCCCTTTTTCTCCAGGAGGTTAGATGCGACAGCCTTATATTTTCCATCCTTGATCAATTGACTAATGCCTTCCCCCTCATTCTTCTTGCATTGGGCGTCTAAAGAATCAAAAAAGGCAAAATCAGGTAGACCAGCAAAAAAAGACTTCTCAAAATCTGTAGTAGGAACATCATAATCAGCATTGAGGAAGGCAAAGATATTCTTGAACATTCTACTTGCTGCACCGGAAGCCGGCACAAACTTCACAATCTGATGTCCCTTTTGTTTGTAGTCTTCCCACGCATGGGAGTAAGTTTCAACTTCTTCGGGATCAGGAACCAGAATACCCTTTTCTACTGCTGCTGCAGAATCCAGACGAAGAAAAGGAAAGCCGTTCTTGATTTCATCCAACTGATGGTTGACTTGTTCTACACTGATACCTTTTGCAGATATTTGTTTTAAGTCTTCAAGATCTAGCATGATATTAACTTTTGTGATTAGCTAGGACAAATATAGTTACTTTTTTTGAAAAAAGAAAATCTTTAAATAAAAAATAGTATCTTTGCCATAGAAATTAGCTTAAATGATGCATGGACAACGAGGAAGAATTCTGTTTTACTCAGGAAGAGAGAAAAGAAGCAATTGATATCATTGATCATCTCCAAACAACTATCGGGAATTTTCTTAAGCCTGATGATATAGAGAAACTGCGTCAATATATCAAAAAAGGAATCGAAAACAAGCATTTCCAGCGTGATGTTTTCGGCTTGAATCCTATCCTTCATGCCTTACAGACAGCCCAGATAGCAGTTGATGAAATAGGCTTGAAAAGAGACGGCGTTTTGGCCATTATTCTTTATCAAGGAGTCATCAATGGCTATTATACCCTTCAGCAAATGGGCGAACAATATGGCGATGGTACAGCACATATTATCCGAGGGCTTGCCCGAATCCACGACCTTTACAAGAAAAATCCTGTTATTGAGAGTGATAATTTTCGTAATCTCCTGATTTCTTTTTCTGAGGATATGCGTGTCATCCTGATCATGATAGCTGACCGGGTGAATGTCATGCGTCAGATACGTGATACAAAAGCCGTTGAAGCCAGACAGGAAGTGAGTGAAGAGGCCAGTTATCTTTATGCTCCCCTCGCCCATAAACTTGGACTGTACAGATTGAAAATGGAGCTGGAAGATCTGAGCCTTAAATACCTCAATCATGATGCTTATTACCTGATTAAGGATGAACTCAATGCGACGAAGAAGTCGCGCGATGTTTATATCGATCAGTTCATCAGACCTGTTAAGAAAAGACTTGAAGCGGCAGGACTCAAGTTTCGGATCAAGGGCCGTACCAAGAGCATTCACTCTATCTGGGAGAAAATGCAGAAGCAGAAGTGTGGATTTGATGGAATCTATGATCTCTTTGCTATCCGCATCATACTCGATTCTCCCCTTAATCAGGAGAAGATGCAATGCTGGCAGGTTTATTCCATTGTCACAGATATGTATCAGCCTAATCCGAAACGACTGAGAGACTGGTTAAGTGTGCCTAAATCCAATGGCTATGAAAGTCTTCATATTACTGTTCTTGGACCTGAAAAGAAATGGGTTGAAGTACAGATCAGGACAGAGCGTATGGATGAAATAGCCGAACATGGATTGGCAGCACACTGGCGTTATAAAGGCATCAAGAGTGAGGGGGCTATTGATGAATGGCTTGCCAATATCCGTTCAGCATTGGAGAACAATGATAATCTCCAACTTATGGATCAGTTCAGAATGGATCTGAATGAAGATGAGGTGTATGTTTTTACACCTAAAGGTGATTTGCTAAAACTCCCTAAGGGTTCTACTGTACTGGATTTGGCTTATCGTATCCATTCTAATATAGGCAACCACTGTGTCGGAGCCAGAATAAATGGCAAGGCTGTCAATTTCAGAGAGGAATTGCATTCTGGAGACCAGATTGAAATTCTGACTCAAAATAACCAGAAACCAAAGCATGACTGGTTGAATTATGTCAGCACGAGTAAAGCCAAATCCAAGATTCGTCTAGCCTTAAAAGAAACACAGATAAAAGACGGGCTTTATGCCAAAGAGTTATTGGAACGACGGTTCAAAAACCGCAAGTTGATTGTGGATGAAAGTGTCATGGGGCACTTGATCAAGAAATTAGGCTATAAGGAAATCAGCGACTTCTATAAGGATGTCTCAGACGGTCGATTGGATCCGAATGATATTATCGAAAAATATCAGGAAGTCCGGGATCATGATCTTAATATCAATAATCAGAAGGAAGCCAGAAGTGCAGAAGAATTCGAATTCGAGGATCCCACCCATGAAGCATTGATGAGTGATGAAGATGTCTTGACAATCGACCAAGATCTTAAGGGCATTGATTATAAACTCGCTAAATGTTGTCATCCTATTTACGGTGATCCTATCTTCGGCTTTGTCACGGTAAACGGAGGTATTACGATTCATCGGATGAACTGTTCGAATGCCCCGGAATTACGCAAACGTTTTGGTTACCGTATCGTTAAAGCCAAATGGGCCGGAAAGGGAACCCATCAGTATACGATTACACTTCGTATTATAGGCAATGACGATTTAGGGATTGTCAGCAATATCGCAAATATTATTTCAAAGGAAGATAAACTTACGATGAGGTCTATCAATATAGATAGCCATGACGGTTTGTTCTCTGGAAATATAGAAGTCTTGATCGGAGATGCTTCAAAGACAAATACTCTGATCAGGAAGTTGAAAACAATCAAGGGAATCAAACAAATCATCAGATTATGACAGAAGGGCCAAAATTCGAGTATGCGGATTTACTGTTTCGATAGTCGGATCTGATTTAAATTCTGTTCTGTATAAGATTGAAAATTATGATCCTTAGGATTCATTTTTTACACACTTCAAGGAATATGTGCAATATCATTCTTTTGGTGAGGAAAAAATGAACCTATAGATACCCAAATCCGGAATATTTTCAAGTCACATCCTCAGATTTTCAAGAATTATTATTATCTTTGCACGGTCTTTCATGGAAAAAAATCATGAGGAACAATATGCTTACAAAGTTGTTATTGTAGAAAATAATAATATTGAAATAATAGAATCCATATTATGAGCAAACAAGTAGAAAAGATTAAAGAGCTGATTGCCAAGCGCGAGGAAGCCCGTCTTGGAGGAGGTCAGAAAGCCATTGACAAGCAACATGCAAGGGGGAAATATACAGCCCGCGAGCGTATTGATATGCTCGTTGATGAAGGCAGTTTCGAGGAATACGATATGTTCAAGCTTCATCGCTGTCATCAATTTGGCATGGAAAAGAAACAAGTCTACGGTGACGGCGTAGTAGCAGGTTCTGCAACAATTGACGGTCGTCTCGTATATATTTATGCTCAGGACTTTACCGTTCATGGTGGCTCTCTTTCAGAGACGATGTCTCAGAAGATGTGTAAGGTTATGGATATGGCCATGAAAATGGGAGCACCAGTTATAGGCATCAATGATTCAGGTGGTGCACGTATTCAGGAAGGAATCGCTGCTTTAGCTGGATATGGAGAAATTTTTGAGCGCAATATTCTTGCCAGCGGCGTGATTCCTCAGATTAGTGCCATTATGGGCCCATGTGCCGGTGGTGCCGTTTATTCTCCTGCACTGACGGATTTCATTATTATGACAGAAGGTACTTCCTACATGTTTCTTACTGGACCAAAGGTAGTCAAGACCGTTACAGGAGAAGATATTGATGCTGAACATCTTGGTGGGGCTAGTGTCCATTCCTCTAAAAGTGGTGTCACACATTTCACGGCTAAAACAGAAGAAGAGTGTATGGAACTGATCAAAACACTGCTCTCATATATTCCTTCTAATAATACCGAAGAGGCTCCACGTGTAGAATGTGAAGATCCGGTTGACCGTAAAGATGATTCTCTGAACGAAATTATCCCTGAAGATCCGAATCAGGCTTACGATATGTATAAAGTCATTTCTGCCATTACGGATAATGGGGAATTCTTTGAAATCCAACCTAAATTTGCAAAGAATATCATCACAGGTTTCGCTCGCTTTAACGGAGAAAGTGTTGGTATAGTAGCCAATCAGCCTGCTGCATACGCAGGAGTTCTGGACGTAAATGCCAGTCGTAAGGGAGCACGGTTTGTCCGTTTCTGTGATGCTTTCAATATTCCTATTGTTTCACTTGTTGATGTACCCGGATTCCTTCCTGGTACCGGTCAGGAATATAATGCCGTTATTTTGCATGGTGCACAACTCCTTTATGCTTATGGTGAGGCTACCGTACCTAAGATTACCGTCACTTTGCGGAAAGCATACGGTGGAAGTCATATCGTAATGGGCTGTAAACAGTTACGTGCCGATTTGAACTATGCATGGCCTTCTGCAGAAATCGCTGTTATGGGTGGAAGCGGTGCTGTTGCCATTCTTTGTGGCAAAGAAGCAAAAGCCAAGAAAGCTGCAGGAGAAGATGTAAAATCATTCCTTGCAGAAAAAGAACAAGAATATACAGATACTTTTGCTAACCCCTATCAGGCTGCTCAGTTCGGGTATATTGATGATGTCATTGAACCGCGTAATACCCGTTTTCGCATTTGCCGTGGATTGGCCCAACTTGCTACAAAGCATCAGAGCCTGCCTGCCAAGAAGCATGGATGTATGCCCATGTAGTTTAAGTATAACGTCAATATAAGAATAAATGATGGATCAGAATGTATTTGCGGCCATTGCAACAGCCCTGTATGAATTTGAGGGTAATAATGTGCATGACAAGGAATCAGGCGTAATTACGATTAAGAAGCATGATACGTTGTGGAATGCAAAGTTCCGGAATATGACACCTAAGCCTTCGTCCAAATAAAAGTTTAAAACTTAAATTTCTATTACGAAATGAAAGAATTCAAATATACGATCGATGGGAAAAAGTACGAGGTTGCCATCGGAGAAATTGATGAGAATAATGTGGCTGATGTCACGGTAAACGGAAATGCTTTTAAGGTACAAATGGAAAAACCAACTGAACCTGAGAAGAAAAAAGTAGTCTTAGGCCAGCCTGCAGCTGAGGAGGCAAACTCTACTACTTCTTCTGCAAAAGTAGATAGCAATAAGGCTGTCAAAGCTCCTCTGCCTGGAACAATCACGAACATCAATGTGGCTGTAGGACAACAGGTTAAGGCTGGTGATACACTTGTTGTACTGGAAGCTATGAAAATGGCCAATAACATCGAAGCTGAAAAAGACGGAAAGGTTACTACTATCTGTGTGAAAATAGGCCAGGCCGTAAAAGAAGAGGACCCTCTTGTGGTCATAGAATAAGAGTATATATATATTAGAAATAAGGGCAGATCTGTATACAGAGCTGCCCTTTTATGGGAAAGAAGAAAATGAAAGATGCTGTCATTATTGTGAGTGGAGGTATGGATTCCATCACGTTATTGTACGATAAGAAAGAAGAAATTGCTTTAGGAGTAAGTTTTAACTACGGAAGTAACCACAATGCTAAGGAAATACCTTTTGCCAGTATGCACTGCAAGCGTCTGGGCATCCCGCATATTACAATCAATCTTGATTTTATCCACCAGTATTTCAAGAGCTCGCTCCTGGAGGGTGCTCAGGCTATACCGGAAGGCAACTATGATGAAGAGAACATGAAATCCACTGTTGTACCTTTCCGGAATGGAATTATGCTTTCCATTGCTGCTGGCATTGCAGAAAGTAATGGACTTAAACAGGTCTTGATTGCCAACCACAATGGAGATCATACCATCTATCCAGACTGCCGGCCGGAATTTATTAAGTCTATTGACCAAGCAACTGTAGCCGGAACTTTTGCTCATATCAGAGTAACTGCCCCCTATACCAATATTTCCAAGGCAGATATCGCACGTATAGGTAAACGACTGGGTATCAACTATGCAGAGACATGGAGTTGCTATAAGGGTGGCGAGAAACAGTGTGGAAAATGTGGTACGTGCAGAGAACGGAAAGACGCCTTGAAGGAGGCTGGTATAAAAGACCTTACAGAATATGAGAATTCCTGAATGGGGATTTGCTAAACAGAGTTAGCATTCTGGTCAAACTGTCAACAGATTTTAGAAATCAATCGCAAAAAATATTAAAAACTTCTGATTTCATCCTATTTCTGTTTTCTTTTTATTAACTTTGTGTGCAGATAGTACAATAATCAACCTTTAAATATTAACGTTAAAAATGAAAATCGAAGATTTCAATTTTGCCGGTCACAAGGCAATCGTACGTGTTGACTTCAATGTCCCATTGGATGCTGATGGACATGTAACGGATGATACACGTATTCGCGGGGCACTGCCTACGTTGAAGAAAATTCTTGATAACGGGGGAGCTCTCATTATGATGAGCCACATGGGCAAGCCAAAGGGAAAGGTTAAACCTGAATTGAGTTTGAAGCATATTGTCAAGAATGTTTCAGACGTTCTTGGTGTAGATGTAAAGTTTGCTCCTGATTGTGCTGATGCAGGTAAAGAAGCTGCTGCATTAAAAGGTGGAGAAGCTCTGTTGCTGGAGAATCTGCGGTTTTATCCTGAGGAAGAAGGTAAACCGGTAGGCATCGACAAAACGGATCCTAAATACGATAGTGCCAAAGCTGATATGAAGAAGAAGCAGGTTGTATTTGCAAAGAAACTTGCCTCTTATGCAGATGTCTATGTCATGGATGCTTTTGGTACTGCTCACCGTAAGCATGCTTCTACAGCTGTCATTGACCAGTTCTATGACAAAAACCATAAGATGCTTGGTTACCTGATGGAGAAGGAAGTAAAGGCTGTAGACAATATTCTGAATAATATCAAACGTCCATTCACAGCTATCATGGGTGGTTCAAAGGTTTCTACGAAAATTGGAATCATAGAGAACCTTCTTTCTAAGGTTGATAATTTAATTCTCTGTGGTGGTATGACTTATACCTTTGCAAAAGCACAGGGAGGAGAAATCGGTAACTCAATCTGTGAGAACGACAAACTGGACATTGCTCTAGATATCATCAAGAAAGCTAAAGAGAATCATGTAAATCTAGTGCTGGGAACGGACTCTGTAATAGCTGACAAATTTGCCAACGATGCAAATACCAAGGTTACTGCTTCTGGTGCAATTCCTGACGGATGGGAAGGACTTGACGCAGGTCCAGACAGCCGGAAAGCATTTGCTAAAGCTATAGAAGGCAGCAAGACAATCCTCTGGAATGGTCCTGCTGGTGTATTTGAATTTGATAATTTCACCGGTGGCTCTAAAGCCATTGCTGAGGCAATAGCAAAGGCTACAAAGGCTGGAGCTTTCTCCCTTATCGGTGGTGGTGATTCCGTAGCTTGCATTCACAAGTTCGGTCTAGCTGATCAGGTATCTTATATCTCTACTGGCGGTGGCGCTCTGCTCGAGGCTATCGAAGGTAAAGTCTTGCCTGCAATTGCTGCGATCAATGAATAATCATTAGTTATCACCTAATAACAAATACACATTAAAGAGATGAATACGGGGAAGAACCATTCTTGTTGTAATCCGATATTCATCTCTCTTTTTTTATATTATGGATTGGTTTATTAGCTTATTCACTACACAAGACACAGTTGCCCATATTGCCCTCCTCTATTCTATTGTTATTGCAACTGGTATATATTTGGGAAAGATCAAAGTTGGTGGAATTTCCCTGGGAGTTACCTTTGTCCTTTTTACAGGTATTGTTGCCGGTCATATCGGTTTTACAGCTCCTGCGAACATTCTGGACTTTACCAGGGATTTCGGCTTGGTTTTATTCGTGTTCTGTATCGGTCTGCAGGTCGGTCCCGGATTCTTCGAGAGTTTTAAAAAAGGTGGAGTCACGCTGAACGTGCTTTCCTGTATGATCATTCTCCTGAATATTCTCGTCATGTTTGCCTGCTATTATATTTTCTTCGATACCAAAGATCCTAAGAACCTGCCGATGATGGTAGGTACACTGTTTGGAGCCGTGACAAATACTCCAGGGCTTGGAGCTGCTAATGAAGCGCTGCAAAGTGTCTTCCCAAAAGGAATCAACTTTGATATTGCTAACGGATATGCATGTGCTTATCCTCTAGGTGTGCTGGGAATGATAGCAGCTACGATTGCTATCAAGTATATCTGTCACATCAACTTGAAGGAAGAAGATGAAAAATTAAATGCTACTGAAGTAGAAAACCCGGAGTCAAAACCTCACCCGATGTACCTCAAAGTCCAGAATAATTATATTGCGGGGAAAAACCTTCATGAAATTACTCAATTTTTAAAACGCGACATTGTCTGTACAAGTATCATGCATGATGGTAATGTGGAGACTCCTAAACGGGATACCATCTTCCAGTTAAATGATGAAATCCATGCTGTATGCGCTGAAGCAGATGCAAATGCAGTTCAGGCTTTTATTGGTCCAGAAATCCAACCACAATGGTGTGAGGAAGAGCAGAAACAGCCGATGATATCCAGACGGATCATCATAACAAATTCGGCTATGAACGGTAAGGAACTTGGCAAAATGCACTTCTCAAGTGTATATGGCGTCAATGTTACACGAATCACCCGTCAGGGGATTGATTTATTTGCTTCACGCGATTACCGTTTTCTGGTCGGAGACCGTGTAATGGTTGTGGGACATGAGGATAATGTCAATCAGGTAACTGAAATGATGGGTAATTCTGTAAAACGTTTGAATGCTCCTAATATTGCTACCATTTTTATAGGAATCAT
This sequence comes from uncultured Prevotellaceae bacterium, assembly GCA_963769405.1. Classification (GTDB taxonomy): domain Bacteria; phylum Bacteroidota; class Bacteroidia; order Bacteroidales; family Bacteroidaceae; genus Prevotella. The sequence continues at coordinate 72,898 of CAVYLQ010000011.1, forward strand.
TTTGGGTATTCTCTTGGGAAGTATTCCTATCGCGATTCCAGGTATGCCTGCTCCTTTGAAATTGGGTATTGCCGGAGGACCTCTGATTATAGCTATCTTGATTGGTCGGTATGGCTATAAATTCAAATTGGTTACTTATACCACGACATCAGCTAATATGATGTTACGGGAAATTGGCCTCGTTCTGTTCCTGGCAAGTGTCGGTATCAAGGCAGGAGCAGGGTTCTGGAATACAGTCGTACAAGGTGATGGATTAAAATATGTATATACAGGTTTCCTGATTACAGTCATCCCTATTTTGATTATCGGAGTAATAGCACGTGTGAAGTTTCACTTTAACTACTACACGATTATGGGCATGATAGCAGGAACTTGTACAGACCCTCCTGCACTCGCTTATGCCAGTTCTATGAGTTCTCATGAAGCACCAGCCGTTGGATATTCTACGGTCTATCCTTTGAGTATGTTCTTGAGAATCCTATCAGCAGAAATTATCGTTTTATTCTTCTGTGGAGCATAAATATTTTACAGGATACATAGAACTCTCTTGTTCTGTGTATCCTGTATTCTTTTCTTGATCATTTTACGTTGCTTTCTGTATAATATGACAGGAATCTTCAGCTAATAATCATTTTATCATTTTTCCATGATCCTTTATAGAATCAGATATGTAAATGCTTATTTGACTTTCAGTTGCATGTGGCCACTAAAGGAAATGAGGATATCCACATGATAACTGCTTTCACTGTCAGGGGATGCGATAATAGCTGTATAAGTGACTCCATTACTATCAATTTTTTGAAAGACAATATCACTTAAAATACCCTGACTAAGAAATGAAGCTGGTATCTGACGTTCAAAATCCTGCTTATGGAAATCATGGGAAAAAACTTTTGAAGCATTTTGATAGAGAGCTATATAAACGATATTGTCATAATAGACATTATCTACCTGGACACCATCGTCATTATAAGATGGTTTAATGACCTTATAAGTTGTCGGATTGACTTGGACATAAATATGATACCGCTTAGTCTGATACATCAAAACCGTGTCACGCTTGATCAGTCTATTCTGATTCAATGAGACGGGCCTCTTCTGCTTGAAGTTTTCAATATCAGAAGGGTCCTCACTCTTAATCAACTTTATCAGATCTCCGTCCTGATTTTTAAATTGGAAGACGTGTGGAGACTGTTTGACGATAGGATATTTAACCGTCTCACTTCCTTCAAGATAAAAGGTATCCCTGATAATCTTGAAATAGACAGGTTGACTTGTTGAATCAGGATAGTAAATCGTATCCCCCTTAGCCCGAAAGGCCATATCTTCCTCATCATCCTCATCTACCCAGATTCCCTGAAGCATTTTTTTCGCTTGAAGGTCTTCACGAGAGGCATTCCCATTTGCATTTCTGTGTCTGCACCCTGTTAAGACGAGGACACAAGCTAAGATAATATAGACAGTTTTTCGCATTACTTTCCTATACAATGATATTCAAAACCCATCTGATGAAGGTCTTCTGCATCATAGATGTTCCTCCCGTCCAGAATGAGCTTTCGTTTCATACTTTGAGCAATAACGTCCCACCTCGGCAATCTGAATTCCTTCCATTCAGTGAGTAATAGGAGTGCATCAGCATCCTGAACGGCATCATACATGTTTTTACAATATAAAATGCGGTCTAAAGGAAGTGTCGAGTTCTCCTTTTCAGCCTTCAACTGCATCCTTCTCCGGCATTCGTCCATAGCAACAGGATCAAACACTTTCATCTGGCATCCGGCTTTTAAGAGAAGATTGATGAGGACAAGAGCCGTGGATTCACGCATATCATCAGTCTCAGGTTTGAAACTTAACCCCCAAAGAGCGATGGTTTTACCTTCCAGAGATTGTCCTTTATATGCTTTTTCAAGTTTTTCGAACAAGATTTTTTTCTGATGTGCATTCACCCTTTCCACGGCTTTCAGCACATCCATACTGTAATCATTATCATCTGCAGTTCTTATCAAGGCTTTTACATCCTTAGGAAAGCAACTGCCTCCATAACCACAACCGGCATAGAGAAATTTTCTTCCGATACGCGTGTCACTTCCTATGCCTGAACGAACCATATCGACATCAGCACCTACTAACTCACATAGATTAGCAATGTCATTCATAAAGGAAATACGAGTAGCCAACATAGAATTGGCTGCATATTTCGTCATCTCGGCTGAAGGAATATTCATGAAGATGATCCGGAAATGATTCATCATAAAAGGCTTGTAAAGTTTGGTCAAAAGTTTTTTGGCCCTTTCACTTTCAACACCTATGACTACTCGGTCCGGACTCATGAAATCTTTCACCGCACTTCCTTCCTTCAAGAATTCAGGATTACTGGCTACATCAAATTTCACATCCACGCCCCGCCGGTCAAGTTCTGCCTGGATGGTATCACGTACTTTCTTGGCTGTACCTACAGGAACTGTGCTCTTCGTAACCACAACCAGATAGTGGTTTAGATTTTCTCCGATCGTCTTGGCTACCTGAAGTACATACTTCAAATCAGCACTGCCGTCTTCATCAGGAGGAGTGCCAACTGCTGAAAAAACAATTTGTTGATCATTAAGAATTTCCGGCAATGAGGTCGTAAACTTCATACGTTCGTCCTTAACATTCTTTATCACCAGCTCATCAATTCCAGGTTCATAAATAGGAATCTCGCCTTTTTGCAGTCGCTCTATTTTTTGAGCATTCGTATCAACACATGTGACATTAGTGCCGGTATCAGCAAAACAAGCTCCCGATACCAAACCTACATATCCTGTTCCTATGATGGCTATATTCACGATTCAACTTTATTTTAGAAAATATAGTAATTGCTAATCTTTCCTGAAGATACTGATTATTCGAAGAGCTCTGCATCTTTCAGGGAGCAAGCAGACAGATCCTTTTTTGATGTAAGAACCTTTTCCGGGTCAATCGGCCATTGAATACCGACATCTGGATCTTTCCAACAGATACTGGCCTCACTTTGAGGAGCATAAATATTATCTACTTTATAAGTAAAAATGGCTTCATCACTCAGTACGAGAAATCCATGAGCAAACCCCCGGGGAATAAAAAACTGGCGCTTATTGTCTTCTGTAAGTTTCACCATTACATGTTTACCAAAAGTAGGACTGCTTTTCCGAATATCGACAGCAACATCCAGCACTTCGCCTTTGATAACTCTTACCAATTTGGCCTGTGAATACTTCCCTTTTTGATAATGGAGACCTCGAAGGACACCATAACTGGATTTCGATTCATTGTCTTGGATAAATTCAACATGATGCCCGATATGTTGATCAAAGTCAACTTGCTTCCACGCTTCGAAGAAATAACCTCTGTCATCTTTAAAGACCGTTGGATCAATAATCCATACACCTTTGATCTCTGTTTCTCTGTATTCCATTTTAAGCAAAACTTTTGTTTATGCAAAGATAGCACTTTCTCATGACTTGAAGAAAATAATCTTCTTTTTTTTGACTAAAAATCCCTTTTCATTTGCATTATTCATGAAAAAGGATTAATTTTGCAAACGTGATTGAACTGCAAAAACATATTGAAATACTGCTTCTCAACAATGATTGTGTGATTGTTCCCGATTTCGGAGGATTCGTCGCACATCATGTTGATGCGAGGTATGACGAGAGTGATGGAACTTTTTTACCCCCGTTAAGAACAATCGGGTTCAACCCTCAACTCAAGATTAATGATTCTTTTTTGGTTCAATCATACGTGGAAGCTTATGATATAAGTTATCCTGAAGCTCTTTTCCGCATAGAAAATGAAGTGGGAGAACTCAAACAACTTCTGGCTGACAAAGGAAAATTCGAATTAAGCAATATTGGTGTTCTCTATCTGAATGAGGATGGAAATTGCACATTTGAACCTTGCGAAGCTGGACTTCTTACGCCGACATTGTATGGGCTGAGTGGATTCGATATGAAACTTCTGTCGGCTGAAAAGTTAGAAGCCATTACTGAAGATGCGGAAGGATTACAAAAGAAAACTCTCTCTCCTACTACCCCTGTCAATTCTGAAGAAGCAAGAAATATCCGTCTCCAAGTAGCAACCGTTTCAGACCCTCAGATGGAAAAGAAACCGAAAACCATCAACATTAAGGTCAGTTTTTTACGTAATGTTGCTGCTGCGTGTATTGCTGTCATAGCTTTCTTGTTTTGCTCTATGCCGCTTGGATCAAATAAGGATACCCGTATCCTGAAAAGTAATATGGAGATAGGCCTGTTGACTAAAATCATGCCTAAGGATATTACAAAGGGAGCTATTTTACAGGTTGTGAAGAAAAAAGATGTAGGCTTGCCGAATCGTGCAAAAGGGGCAAAAACTTTGAACCCTGTTGCTGGACAAGAAGGCAAACTGTCAGACCATAATCCTTATTACTGTATCGTTCTTGCAAGCAGAGTTACGTTGGCTAATGCGGCTTACTATGTAAAACAACTTCAGAATAAAGGCTATAGGGAAGCAAGAGTATATTCTCATAAAGGATTGAGCAACAAGGTAATATACGGGAAATATATGAGTGAAAAAGAAGCCTATCATGTTTTAAACCATTTCAGTGGTCGAAAGGCTTTTTCCGATGGCTGGGTTTTAAAAGTGAAAGATGAGCCATCAGAAACTTGTGAAGATTGAGGATAAAAGATGAAACGACTACGCTGCCCAAGATGTGATCAGTTTATCACTTTTGATGAACAGAAATATCAAGAAGGGGAAAAATTAATATTTGTTTGCCCACATTGTGGAAAACAATTTGGTGTTCGTCTGGGAATATCCAGCCTTCATAACCAGCAGGAAGGAAATGCTGGTAGAAATGCGCAGAAAGAAAACTTTGGTTCGATTGTTGTCATTGAAAACGTATTTCAGTATAAACAAGTGATCCACTTGCAGAAGGGGGATAATGTCATTGGTCGATATATGAAAGGAAAAACCATCAACTGCCCTATTGAAACCTCTGATCCCAGCATAGATATGACTCACTGCATCCTGAATGTTTCTTTCAATAAACACGGAAATTTAAAATATACACTTCGGGATGGACCAAGCAATACGGGAACATTTGTAAACAATGAGATCCTTGGTGATCGGGAAAGACGTGTCATGACTGACGAAAGTCTTTTTACGATTGGCGCTACTTCCATTATTCTTTTGACGGCTGATCATAAAGAATAATCGTTTTTTTTGTTTCTTCATCATCTCTTTTAAATATTTAAAGTCTGATGACTTTTTCTGAAATCTTGATTTTAATTCTGATGTATTCATGAGAAAAATGAATATATAATGGATAAAAGATTTATTTCAGTCAAGATCTGATGTCAGAACGTCTTTTTATGTTCTCCGGCAGTTAAATTATAGCTTTCATTCTTTTAAAAATCAAGCTTTTTTTCTTTAAATAAGAAAGTTTTTAGTAACTTTGCTTCTTGAATAGATAAGGTTTCCGCACTTTCCTGACGGTTTCAAATAAACTGAAAATGAACAAGATTTCAAAGCCTACAGCTATATTATTGCTCCATTGCCCTGATACACAAGGTATCATTTCTGAAGTAACAAAATTTATCACAGACAATCAAGGAAATATTGTTCACCTTGATCAGTATGTTGATTATGGTGATGGAATGTTTTTTATGCGCCTCGAATGGGATTTAGAACACTTTCTTATTCCACGAGAAAAACTCCGCGATTATTTCGAGACTCTTTATGCTCGAAGATATCAGATGGAATTTCAATTATATTTTAGTGATGAGAAACCTCGAATGGCAATCTTTGTCAGTAAGATGAGTCATTGCCTTTATGACTTGCTCGCCCGTTATAAAGCAGGAGAATGGAATGTTGATATTCCTTGTATTGTAAGTAACCACGAAGATCTGCGTTATGTGGCGGAGCAATTTCAGATTCCTTATTATGTATGGTCCATCGAAAAAGATCATTCAAATAAGACGGAAGTTGAAAAGGCTGAACTGGAATTGTTGAAAAAGGATAAAATCTCATTCATCGTACTGGCACGTTATATGCAGATCATTTCTGATGAAATGATCAAATCCTACCCCAATCGGATTATTAATATCCACCACTCTTTCCTTCCTGCCTTTGTCGGTGCACGCCCCTATTACCAGGCATGGGAACGTGGAGTAAAAATCATTGGCGCCACCAGTCACTATGTTACGGCTGAACTGGATGCAGGACCAATTATTGGGCAGGATGTTGTACGCGTCTCCCATAAAGATACTCCGGAGAGTATGGCGCTCAAAGGAAAGGATTTGGAAAAAATTGTCTTGAGCAGGGCTGTGACAAAACAGATCGAACATAAGATCCTGACCTATCATAATAAGACGATTATCTTCAGTTGACAAAGTAAATTTCCGGTTTAAAGGAAAGTTTGTTGAAAAGTCTGGAAAAGAAGAAGCACTGATATTGAATTATAGATAATGAAAGTAGCTATCGTAAAATATAATGCCGGCAATATTTATTCTGTCGTTCATGCAATGAAACGAATCGGAATAGAACCAGTACTCACCGATGATCCTGAACTTCTGCAAAAGGCTGACCGGGTTCTCTTCCCTGGACAGGGCAACGCCCAGGAAGCAATGGAATATCTTAAAATGCACCGTTTGGATCAGGTAATTGCTGATTTGAAACAACCGGTTCTGGGTATTTGCGTAGGCATGCAACTCTTATGTAAACATTCGGAAGAAGGAAATACGGATTGTATCGGAATCTTTGATACCTATGTAAAACGTTTCCACCCCCAACGACATGAAGACAAGGTTCCGGCTATGGGATGGAATGAACTTAACCTGAAAGCTGATTCGTCTGAAAATGGAGCTCAGCCTTCATCTTTATTAAAAGGTATCGGTACACATCCCTACGTGTATTTCGTCCATAGCTTTTATGTTCCGGAATGTCAATGGACAATTGCATCTACAAATTATATTCTACCTTACAGTGCAGCCATGCACAAAGATAATTTCTATGCCTGCCAATTCCATCCTGAAAAAAGTGGTCAGGACGGAGAACAGATATTAAAGAATTTCCTGGATATCACAAAAGGATAAATTTATTGAGTTTCTGATCAATAACAAAAAACAAGATTCATGAATATCGAACTTATTCCTGCTATAGACCTCATCAATGGTCAATGTGTCCGCCTTACCCAGGGAGACTATCTGCAGAAAAAAGTCTATGCAGAACATCCTGATGAAGTCGCAAGGCACTTTGACAATATGGGGTTCAAGCGCCTTCATGTCGTTGATCTTGACGGAGCAAAATCACAGCATATCGTAAATGAAAGTGTCTTGTCTGCCATCACATCAGCAACACACTTAAAGGTCGATTTCGGTGGAGGCATCAAGACTGACGAGGATATTCAGAAGGCTTTCGATCATGGAGCAGCCATGGTAACAATAGGCAGTATAGCTGTCACGAATCCTGCTCTGTTCTTCAAATGGCTGGATAGATATGGTTCTGACCGCCTTATTCTAGGTGCTGACGTCAGAAAAGGAAAGATATCTATCCATGGATGGAAAGAAGATTCAGGTGAGGACTTGCTACCCTTTCTTAAGAAATTTGTTGACCATGGCGTTAAAAATGTCCTTTGTACGGATATATCGAAAGATGGCATGTTAGAAGGACCTGACATACAACTCTATCAGCGGATTATTACAGAATTTCCTCTATTACACCTGATTGCCAGTGGCGGCGTAGCGGGCAAAAGGGATATTGACGCACTTGCAAAAGCTCGGATCCCGGCAGTTGTCTTCGGAAAATCAATTTATGAAGGCCGTATTGACCTGAAACAAATTATTAGTGACTATGAACAATAGAGGATTAGCAAAACGCATCATACCTTGTCTTGACGTGAGGAATGGCGAAACCGTAAAGGGAACGAATTTTGTCAATCTCAGACATGCAGGGGATCCGGTAGAACTGGCAAAAGCTTATAGTGATGCTGGTGCTGACGAATTGGTGTTTCTTGATATTACTGCAAGTTTTGAAGGCCGTAAGACCTTTACAGAGATGGTTTCAAGAGTAGCTGCTGAAATTAATATTCCTTTTACCGTAGGTGGAGGAATTGCTGAATTATCTGATGTGGATCGTCTCCTTCATGCAGGAGCAGATAAGGTCAGTGTCAACAGTGCTGCTATTCGGAATCCTGAACTGATCAATGACATTGCCCGTCACTATGGAGCACAAGTCTGTGTCTGTGCCATTGATGCCCGGTTGGATCCGGACGGGTGGCACTGCTATATAGAAGGTGGGCGCAAACGTGTGGAACGGGGACTTTATGACTGGGCTAAAGAGGCTTCCGATCGTGGTGCTGGAGAGATTCTCTTCACCAGTATGAATCATGACGGTGTACAAAAGGGATTTGCCAATGAGGCTCTTGCCCGACTTTCTGAAGAAGTAAGCATCCCTGTTATTGCCAGTGGTGGCGCAGGAACCATGGAACATTTCCGTGATGCCTTCACAGAAGGTAAGGCTGATGCTGCTCTTGCTGCCAGTGTGTTTCACTTTGGTGAAATTAAAATTCCTGATCTGAAGAAATATCTTTGGGAACAAGGAATCAATGTGAGATATAATCCGGAGTATAAATGATATAATTAAGACAAGTTAGATATGGAAATTGATTTTGACAAAATGAACGGACTCGTTCCCGCTATCATACAAGATGCAAAGACCAGGAACGTTCTGATGCTTGGTTATATGAATCAGGAAGCGTATGAGAAAACTCTTAAACTCCGGAAAGTGACCTTCTGGAGCCGTTCCCGTAAGTGCCTTTGGACGAAAGGCGAAACTTCTGGAAATTTTCTGGACTTAGTCAGTATCAAGGAAGACTGTGACAATGATACCTTACTGATAAGGGTTCATCCTGAAGGACCGGTATGCCACAAAGGTACAGATACTTGCTGGGCTGAGGAAAACAACTATAATCCTATTGAGTTTTTGTCTGAATTGCAGGACTTTATTGAAACGCGCCATCGTGAAATGCCAGAAGGAAGTTACACTACTGCCCTATTCAAGAAAGGCACGAACCGAATAGCACAAAAATTTGGAGAAGAGTCACTTGAAACGGTTATCGAAGCAACTTCCAGCAAAGATGCCGGTCATCTGGTTTACGAAGCTGCTGATGCTATCTATCACCTCATCGTACTGCTTGTTGATAAGGGAGTGCGCATCGAGGATGTGGCTGCAGAACTCCTTAAACGACATGATCCGTCATGGGATAAAGACCGGAGACTGGCTAAGTTTATGGGAACATACCACAGAGAATAATAAAAGATGTCTGATAAAAAGACAGAAAAAATACCAATATTAATAAACAGATATTATGTTAATTGACTATCAAAATGTAAATATCTATCAAGAAGATAATTTGATTCTCTCTCAAGTCAACTTTCATGTTGACGAAGGAGAATTTATCTATATTATAGGTAAAGTGGGTTCAGGAAAAAGCTCTCTTCTGAAAACTCTTTATTGTGAACTTGACCTTCATCCCGATGAAGCAGATAAAGCGGAAATCCTTGGTCGTGACCTTAAAGTCCTCAAACGCAAAGAGGTTCCTGCATTACGAAAGGAAATGGGAATTATCTTTCAAGACTTTCAATTGCTTCATGACCGTTCCATAAAGAAGAATCTTCAATTTGTCCTCAAAGCTACCGGATGGAAGGAAAAGAAGAAAATCGATGAGAGAATAGAGGAAGTCCTCTCAGAAGTAGAGATGACGGATAAGATTGACAGGATGCCTCATGAACTTTCAGGAGGAGAACAGCAGCGTGTGGCCATAGCCCGTGCCATTCTGAACCAACCCAAGATCATCATTGCTGATGAGCCTACAGGTAATCTGGATCCTGAAACTGCTTCTAATATTGTCAGACTGCTCAAGAATGTAACCGCTACAGGTACTGCTGTTGTAATGAGTACACACAATATTCCAATGCTTGATAAATATCCGGGAATCGTGTATCGTTGCAAGGAAGAGACTTTCTGTGATGTAACAAATGAATACAATCATTTGTGCCTCAATGGAAATGAGGAATAGTCTCATAATTCTTTAGGTTGAATGCGAACAACAGTGTCATATATCAATAATAGAAGAAGATGAAGGTAATGAAATTTGGAGGTACTTCTGTCGGCTCACCTGACCGTATGAAGGCAGTAGCCTCTTTAATCACGGAATCAGGCGACCCCACTTTTGTAGTATTGTCTGCAATGAGTGGTACAACAAATTCGCTTATAGAAATCAGTAATTATCTTTATAAGAAAAATCCTGATGGAGCCAATGATGTCATCAATAATCTTGAGAAAACATATTTTAACCATATCAAGACGCTCTACTCTACCAAGGAAATGAGGCAAGCGACCAAAGATTTTCTTCAAGGAAGATTTGATTATCTGCGATCTTTTACGAAGGACCTCTTTACCAGTTTTGAGGAAAAAAATATTGTTGCGCAAGGTGAGATAATGAGTACGAATATGATGGTGAACTATCTCAAGGAAACAGGTATCAAAGCCATTTTACTGAATGCTCTTGATTTCATGCGAACAGATAAAAATGCAGAACCAGACCTACAATACATTAAGGAAAAACTCCATGGCTTAATGGAGAAAAATCCCGGTTATCAGATTTATATTACACAAGGGTTCATCTGCAAGAATGCTTACGGTGAGGTAGATAATCTACAGCGAGGCGGAAGTGATTATACAGCCTCTTTGATCGGAGCTTCCCTGCCGGCTGATGAGATTCAGATCTGGACAGATATCGATGGCATGCATAATAATGACCCTCGTATAGTAAAAAAGACGGAAGCTGTCGGCCAACTCAATTTTGAGGAAGCTGCAGAACTCGCTTATTTCGGAGCTAAGATCCTGCATCCAACATGTGTGCAACCGGCTAAATATACAGGGATTCCAGTACGTCTGAAAAATACGATGGATTCAAAAGCACCAGGGACGATCATTGATAATGTTCTTGTGAGAGGGAAAATAAAGGCTGTTGCAGCTAAAGACAATATTACAGCGATTAAGATAAAATCGAGCCGAATGCTGTTGGCTACGGGGTTCATGAGAAAAGTATTTGAAATTTTCGAGAGTTTTCAGACACCGATCGATATGATTACCACTTCAGAAGTTGGTGTATCCATGAGTATTGACAATTCTGTACATCTTGAAGAAATCGTTGCCGAACTGAAAAAATATGGAACCGTCACGGTCGATGAAGATATGTGTATTATCTGTGTAGTTGGTGATTTGGACTGGAGTAATCTGGGATTTGAAACTCTTGCTACAGATGCCATGAAAGATATTCCTATAAGAATGATTTCTTATGGTGGCAGCAATTATAATATCTCATTCCTTATCAAGGAAAGCGATAAACAGAAAGCGCTCCAAAGTTTAAGTGATACTCTATTCAATAAATAAGAATAAATGAAAGGTTATTTTCCAATAGATAAATTTGAAAAGGTAGATACACCTTTTTATTATTACGATACAGATCTTCTGAAAACGACTCTTGAAGCAATCAAAGAGGAAGAAGGAAAACATGAAGGTTTTACAGAGCATTATGCCGTTAAAGCCAATGCAAATCCAAAAGTCTTGAATATCATCCGTCAGGCTGGTTTCGGAGCTGATTGTGTGAGTGGTGGTGAGATTAAAAGATGCATAGAAACCGGATTCTCTCCTTCTAAGATCGTTTTTGCTGGAGTTGGAAAAAGTGACTGGGAAATTGATTATGCTTTGGATAAGGATATTTTCTGCTTTAATGTCGAAAGTATTCCGGAACTGGAAGTGATCAATGCCCTGGCATCACAAAAGGGCAAGATAGCACAAATTGCATTTCGAATTAACCCTGATATAGATGCTCATACTCACGCCAATATTACCACAGGATTGGCAGAAAACAAGTTTGGTATTGCCATGCGTGATATGGAACCAGCTATAGAGGAAGCTATGAAAATGAAAAATGTTCATTTCATAGGCCTGCACTTTCATATCGGTTCTCAAATTCTTGATATAGGCACCTTTAAGGCTTTATGTAACCGGATCAATGATCTCCAAGGTCAACTGGAAGATCATCATATCCAAATCCAGAATATCAATGTCGGTGGCGGACTTGGCGTAGACTATAAGCATCCGAATCAAATGCCTGTTCCTGACTTTAAAGCCTATTTCGATACTTATGCTCGGTATTTGAAACTCCGTCCGGGACAAACTCTTCATTTTGAACTTGGTCGGGCTGTCGTGGCTCAAATGGGGTCACTCATCACACGGGTATTGTATATTAAGCAAGGAGTAGCCAAACAATTTGCCATTGTTGATGCAGGAATGACAGATCTCCTCCGTCCGGCACTTTATAAAGCCTACCACAAGATAGAAAATCTGAACAGTGAAATGCCTGAGCAGCAATATGATGTTGTAGGTCCAATCTGTGAATCAAGTGATGTGTTTGCCAAATCCATTAATCTGAACGAATGTCACAGAGGAGACCTGATAGCAATCAGAAGTGCTGGAGCATACGGAGAGGCGATGGCCAGCCAATATAATTGCAGGCCTCTTCCTAAAGGTTATATGAAAGAAGATTTCTAAAATATCCTTCCTTACATACAAAAATATTGCTATCTTTGCACCGATGTTAGAGGTAGATCAAATTACAATAATCACCGGAATCATTATTCTGGTGTTGACACTTGGCACTTCCCTTCTGAATCCATATCTTCTTAAGGTCAGGATTCCCAAACTGCCAAAGAAAGGGAATGTTCATACCTGTGATGAAGTGAATGCTCAGTCAGGGGATGAGACAGACATGCCGACAAATGTTCAGATGGATTCCTTGAACCGAACAGGGAAGGACCAACCTGTAAGTATCATTATTACATCACATGATGAGAAGGCAGAATTAGAACATAATTTACCTTTATTTCTCTATCAGGACTATGATGCAGATTTTCAGGTTATTGTTGTAGCTGAATCGTACGAAAGTGATACGGAAGATGTTCTGAAAAGGTTGAAAAAACAATTCGGAGACCGTTTTTACTATACGATGATTCCGGATACCAGTCGATACATGAGCCGTAAAAAACTTCAGATCACATTAGGCGTCAAGGCTGCAAAATATGATTGGATTCTGCTTACGACTCCTACCTGTCATCCTAATTCCAGTTCATGGCTGAGATGTGCTTCAAAATATAGGACTGACTTCAGTAACTTAGTTCTGGGCATTACTACCTATGATCATAAAGCTTCGGCATACCAGCGTTTTGAACATATATATACCACTCTGTCTATCATCTATCAGGCAAAGCATGGTATTCCCTATCGTACGAATATGCCCTATATCTGTTTCCAAAAAAATGAATTTCTTAAGAAAGAGGGATTCCGGAATAATCTGGAATTGATCCGGGGAGAATTTGATTTTATGGTAAACAAATACGCAAAAGCAGAGGGTTCTGAAGTAACACTTGATCCGAAGAGCTGGCTTACGGAAGAAGCTCCGACAGATAAAACTTGGTATGATCTGCATCTATGCTATTGTGCTACAAGAAAGAAACTCAAACATACGTTAAAGCCAATGTTAAAATCTTGGTGTTGCCATTTGTTCTTCCATGTCAGTCTCCTTGCAGATATTGTTGCAATGGTTTGGGGCGGATTAATCTCAAAGTGGATCATATTTGGAATTGGCTTTATTGCTTTGCTGATCAGCCTGTCTGTGAGATGGTTGGCAGGACGATCAGCTATTCGTCCATTCGACAGGACGATTCCTACAATTTTATTACCATTCTATGAACTAAGTCTTAGTTGGCGTGCGTTATACTATAAACTTCGTTATCTGAATACGGATAAATATGATTTTACTTGCCATAAACTTTAACTAAAAGTAAATGGATAAGTCATAACGAAGTATATGCGTAGAGGAAAAGTATCTGGTTTATTTAATGAAATGAATTCTATCCTGATTCTTGTATATTCTGATAGAATATTATATCTTAAATATTGAACATGAAGATCTATCTGTATATCAACAAGTCTGTATTGAAGATTGACATCTGGCGAGATTATATGTCTGCCGTCAGTGAATGTGATCGTGCCGACCGATTGTCAGAAGCAGACCTTCTTCACCTATTTGGAGTTTGGGATTTTAAAGCTTCCCGATTAGTCCGGAAAGCCAGGAAGATGGGAATCCCTTACATCATTTCTCCTCTGGGAGGACTTTCATCATGGAATATGCATCATCCTGTTGTAAAACGGTTCTTTCAAAGGTATCGCTATCAAAAATCTATGGTGAAACATGCTGATGCCATATTGGTAACAACACCTATGGAGATGCAATATCTACGAAAATTAAAATGGAATTTTCAACTTTATAGGATTCCTAATCCCATATTGACGCATCTTCTTTCTGGAGCAGAAATGAGAGACAGAATGGAAGAAGTTTATGGAAAAGTCTTATCCCGTCATGAAAAATTCAAAGCCGAACAAATTCGTCGATTAGTTGGTGAGGAAAGTCCTGAACATGCCATTCTCAGACAGTTACTTCAGATCCAATCAAGAATGCCTCACCAAAATATTCCTCAAAAATATTTCGACGTATTGCAAAGCCTTCTTCATGATACAGATTATGATGATGATTTACTTGCAGAACAGATTAAAAAACAGAAAATTCTAAAATTCTCCCGTCGGATTTTTAAAGTTATGACTATTCGTACTGGCCTTACGGAAGGTTTTATGCCCATAGAAATGCTGAATGACCGGAAGGCAAAAACCATACTTAAATATTGCAGACCACAACAGGATAAGAAAGACGGAAAAGGACAAAAAGGTAATACTGGTTCTCAGTCGCACCGGATTAACACGGAGACTTTTACTGCATAAAAAGATTTGTTCATTAAGTGATAAAAAACATAAAGTCAGATTTCTTGCTTTTATGATTCCATGAAAATATTCACACAAACAAAAAAGACTATGAAACCTTATAATATAAATAAAGACATAAGGTATTTGACCTTATTGTCAAAGAGTTTTCCTAACATTGCCTCTGCAAGTACAGAGATCATCAACTTAGCGGCTATCTTACATTTGCCGAAGGGAACAGAACATTTTCTGGCAGATATTCATGGTGAATATGAAGCCTTTCAGCATGTACTGAAGAACGCATCAGGAAATATCAGAAGAAAAGTGAATGAACTCTTCGGAAATTCTCTCCGGGAAGAAGATAAGCGTGACCTATGTACGTTAATTTATTATCCTGAAGAAAAACTGGAGTTAGTCAAACAGAACGAAAAAGATATTAATGACTGGTATCATATTATCCTGCACCGTCTGGTAGCTGTCTGCCGTGATGTGTCCAGCAAATATACCCGCTCCAAGGTCCGCAAATCTCTGCCTGAGGATTTTTCTTATATTATAGAAGAACTTCTTCATGAACATACAGAAGATACCAACAAGACAGCCTATGTAAACGTGATTGTTGATACTATTATTTCTACAGGTCGTGCTGATGCGTTCATCATCGCTATCGCTAAAGTCATTCAAAGACTGGCCATTGACCAACTCCATATTTTAGGTGATATTTACGATCGTGGTCCGGGAGCGCATATCATCATGGATACTTTACGCAATTATCATTCATGGGATATTCAGTGGGGAAATCATGATATGTTATGGATAGGTGCTGCGTCAGGCAACGATGCTTGTATGTGCGAAGTGATCCGCATTTCTCTGCGATATGCTAATCTGACAACTCTTGAGGAGGGATATGGTATTAACCTGATGCCTTTGGCTACTTTTGCTATGGCAACTTATAAAGATGATCCCTGTAAAGAGTTCTTGCCTAGATTGGGGGGTGATATTGCTCATGTAGATGAACGCACCCAGCGGCTTACGGCACAGATGCACAAAGCCATTGCAATCATCCAGTTTAAAATCGAAAACCAACTCTATAAGATTCATCCGGAATGGAAGATGGAAGATCGCTGTCTGTTAGATAAAATTGATTATGTAAAAGGATCCATCAAATTAGAGGGCAAGTCCTACCCTCTTACTTCATGTCATTTCCCGACCATCAATCCGAAAAATCCTTGTGAACTCACTAAAGAGGAAAAATTATTAGTGTGGAAACTCCACCATTCTTTTGCTGTCAGTGAAAAATTACAAGAGCATATTCAACTCATGCTTACGCATGGCAGCATCTACGCTGTATTCAATAACAATCTACTGTTCCATGCTTCCTGTCCACTCAATGAAGATGGAACACTGAAGGAGATAGAAATCTATCCCGGACGATCTTGCAGCGGAGCAAAACTGATGGAAAATATTGAGATTATGGTTCGTAATGCCTTCCAGACAGATACGGATCCAGAAGAACGCCAGTATGATATCGACTTTTTTCTCTATCTCTGGTTAGGTCCGAATTCTCCTCTGTTTGACAAAAGCAAGATGGCTACTTTCGAGCGTTATTTTATCAATGATAAGACGACGTGGCACGAAGAAAAAGGAAACTATTTTAAGTTGCGTGACAATGAAAAAATCGTTGATTATATATTAGATTCCTTCGGCGCAAAAGGTCCCAACAGGCATATTATCAATGGTCATGTGCCTGTAAAGGCAGCGCAAGGAGAAAATCCGATTAAGGCAAAAGGCAAACTATTGGTCATTGATGGTGGTTTTTCCAAGGCTTATCACAGTGAAACAGGAATCGCCGGTTACACATTGGTATTCCATAGCCGCAGCCTCCAATTGGTACAGCATGAACCTTTTACCAGTCAGGAAGATGCAATACGAAGAGGGACAGATATTAAATCTACTACACAACTCGTAGAATTGAGTAATCACAGGCTCCTTGTAGCTGATACGGACAAAGGGATAGAATTGCGTCATCAGATTGATGACTTGGAAGAATTGCTATACACCTATCGACATGGTATCATCAAGGAATCTGAAAAGAAGAAATAATTTTTGGGAAGTAATGGATATCCCACTCTGGAACGATTTACATATCATTCCAGCCTGAAGGAATCCTTTACTATGAAACTAGACCAAATTATGTGATAATTCTTTAAGGGACCAAAATGACTTAGTACAGAAAAGGTTTACACTGTTTTAACAATTAAATAGTGTAATAAAAATGAAGAAGAAAGAATTCCGTCGTTATGAGTCCAGATTCAAATTGTCAGTTTTGCGAGACATGTATGAGAACAATTTGTCATATAACTTTACTGCGAAGAAATATGGCATAATCTGCCCCCAAACATTACATTTATGGGAGAAAGAATTTCCACTTGACACAAAAAGCCTATCTTTGTCAGAAGAAGTCATCAACAAGATAAAGTCAATGCGTTCAAAGAAGGAAGAATCAGCAGCGTCAAAGGCCAATAAGACAAGAGAAGAAGAGTTGGAAAGTGAGATAGTCAATCTGCGCAAGGCTCTTACGTATTCCGAACTTCGTAATGAGGGCCTGATAGAACTGTTGAGAATGGGCAAGGAAGAATTTGGAATTGATCTGTTAAAAAAAGATGGCGCCAAGCAGTGAACAGCCTGCACGCCAGTCACCCGAAGGAATCAATCGGGTCTCTGAGCGGACTGTTTGGCAAGACCCGTGTAGGCTATTATTCCGTCAGCAGGGAAAAGATGAAGCGTCGGGAGCTTCAGGATACGTCCATAGTGCGGATGGTCAGGGAAATCCGGGGACATGCGCCGGGCATAGGCGCATACAAGTTGTTTATAATGCTGAAGGACGTATATCCGGAGAAGATGATGGGCAGAGACCGTTTTTATAAGTTGATGAAAGACCATCGCCTGATGCTCAAGCCGGAGCGTTGCCGTCATACGACTGACTCTAACCATAATTACCACAAATACAAGAACCTCATAAAGGACATGAAGGTAAGCAAGCCCAATCAGCTCTGGGTGGCAGACATTACCTATATTGACACAGATGAGGGAGTGTGCTATCTGCATTTGATAACCGATGCCTTCACCCATGAGATCATCGGATGGGTTCTCTCGGACTCCCTGGTGGCTGTCAATACTATAGCAGCACTCAGTCAGGCCATAGAACAGGCCGGCGATGCCGATCTGAGCCTGTTGACCCACCACTCGGACCGCGGTTCCCAATACTGTTGTAATGCCTATGTCGAAAAACTTAACAGTGTGCATGCATCCATCAGTATGACCGAGGACTACAAGCCGACGGACAATGCCGTGGCAGAACGAGTGAACGGCATCATCAAGCAGGAATGGCTTTACAGAATGAAAAGACCGAAGAATATGGCCGAAGCCCGGAGGATCATATCGGATATTGTGGACTTCTACAATAATAAGAGGCCGCATATGAGTAATGGCATGCTGACACCTGTCCAGATGAGGTTAAAATATGAGAGTACTCCCTGAACGCTCTTTGGAGGCTTTACGCCTCCAGCCGCAGGGCAAACCTCCGTGGTGTTTTTCATGTTTTTTATTTGGCTGTATGGAAGAAAAGTATTAACTTTGAAATGTTAAAGATGATCCCACACTGAAATGTCAATTATTTTCTTACTGTATACAGAATCAGGAAGAGAAACTAAAAGGTGTCAAGTGAATCAGTCGCACTTTTAAGAAGTTGTATAGTAAAATCAGTAACAGAGTATTAAAAGTGTAAACCAAATCCAGTCATAGTCAAAATGCACCATTTCGGTATATCAAAATGCACCATAATGGGGTACCAAAATGGTGCATAATGGGGTACCAAAATGGTGCATTTCGCTTGAGAAGGTAACTACTGCATAATTGTATGGATTATATTTCAGACATGAGGATGCCTGAATCTCTTACGAAGACAATCCGGACAAATTCCAGTAATCAGATAATTTGCAGAGTGCATCTCATACTCGGCAGGAAGGTTAATTGGAGGTAAAGGTATATCATACAGACAAGTAGTACGATGGCACTCCTCACAATAGAAATGTATGTGCATGTCATCATCTTCTTCATCATCAGTAAAACAATGACTCATACACAGTTCATATCTTATGCTGCCGACGCCATCCTCTATCGCATGCACAAGATGTTGTTCCTTGAATAATATAAGTGCACGGGAAATGTTCGATTTATCGATGGTTTGAATACTCATCTCCAATTCTTTCAGAGATAAAGGATGGTTGTCTTTAGCCGCAAGTGCTTCAGCGATCACTATGCGATTAGCCGTAGGTTTTATCCCGTGACTCTGAAGGAGTTTTACACAGACCGATTTATCCATTATTATTTTTTTAAGGCTATATTATAATTGTCATAAGCCATATTGCCAGTTATATCTTTCACCACCTTTACAGAAGGAGGAAAATGAACATCTTCGCGCTCACTGACACCTTTTACTTCCAAAGTGATAAGATGGTTAACAGGTTCGATAAATTTATCGAGTTCAAAGAATTGTCCTTTCCAAATAAAGGTTTTCCGTATTTTCTTTATCGTATGCCGATACGGATCAGCCTGTCCAAGTAAAGAAGTATAAAGATTATGAGTAAGAGTACGTTCTGTTTCAATTCTTTCATCATCGGCCACCTTCTTAGTGGTTGTCAGAATATTAACCTGCTTCCCTTTCCATACCCGTCTGCGCAGACGCATTTCACATCCCGGTTCAGCAGCCAGATAGGTCTGAGTAATTTCACTTTCAATGCTTTCAGGAAGTTGGTCCGTAATCACCACCTTATACCTTCGTTCATTCTCGATGCGCTGTGGTAAAGCCAGAACATCTGAAATTTCCTTGATGACACGGTTCAATTTGTTTTCAAAATTATCATGATTGTTGATGACCCTCATGTGAGGATGCCCTGTCCAAGCATTGATAATCTTCTTGTCAAGTTGTCGGGCCAGTTCCAGTCCCTCTTTTCTTTGTTTATTATTGACAGTCGTATAATATTTCTCAGCACCATCAGCAGCAGAAACCAAATGCAATACCGCATCATATCGATTGCGTAGATTTTCTGTATCCGTATTACAAGCCTGTGTGATTTTATTCCACATTTCTGAAGTAAAATATGTGGAAATGTCCAGAGTACCACGGTCACAGACAATCACTGACGGTTCACCGTAAGCTTGGGCCATTTTCAAAAACCTGTCCTCTAAAAACATCTGAGTTTCCAGCGTAGCTTTTTCTTCATCATAAAAGAAAGTTTTATTATCCGTAAGGTAATCAACTCCCCCTTGTGAAAACATTGTAGGAACTTCTGGAATTGTGAATACTTTGAAGCCTAAACTGGAAAAATGCTCCATAATCTTTACCAATGCCGTAGTTTTTCCGGCACAGGGTCCTCCGGTAAGGACAATCTTCTTTATTTCTTCCATGAAATGACAAACAAAAGGCGCGAAATACTTCGCGCCTTATTTATTTTCAAGTTTTTTAAATCAAATTGCCACCATTCAAACTGGTGTTAATTGGAAATCCCCCTTTTATCAAGAAGTTCATTTCCGTTGCAAATATATGAAATCCTTCCAAAACCACCAAATATTTTCATTGATTTTTCATTTAAATCCATTGTATCCTATTACCAAACTTATACCTACCATTTCAGATAACCGTATTTCTGTTTGTACCATATTTGGACTGCATTGATAATATTCTGCCAGATCACATAAGCACAAGGAGCTAAAGAAGCATAGGGATTCAGAAACTTAATGGTTAGCCAAATACCGACAACCGTATTTTTCTGGCCCAGAGCCTGTCCTGCACCGATACTATCCCCATAATGCTTTCCGACTGCCTTGCCAATACTGAATTGCAGGATAGACAGAAAAAGAGGAATAATAAGAAGAATAACCAGCGTCCAGCCTGATATAGGTGCATGAATAATATTTCTCGTCGTCAATCCCATGACAATGGCCAGATTGGTCGTCCATAAATAAAAAGCTATGTTTTTGTAATGATTGAGCCAATTGGATAAGATGGGAAGAAATTTCCGTGTAAGCAGTGCGAGTACAAGTGGAAAAACAAGTACCATTATTACCCTTTTTAGCACCATAAGAAATGCGCCAATGAACGAAATATCTGCACCCTTCTCTACTAATGGAAAAAACAATGGAATAATAATAGAAGTGACTACGTTGGCAATAAGAAGAAATACTGTTAGTGATGCGATATTTCCTCCAAGTTTTTCTGTAATCACGGGAGCCGCTGCTGCTGTAGGGCAAATGACACAAATGAAAACACCTTCAAGCATAAGTTTTATCTCCGGTTCTTTGACAAATTGTATGGCAATAACCGTAAGTCCGGAAAGGGCTGTTCTTATACCTTGTAAAACAAAGTGCCAGGTGCGGGGCCTCATATCATGTATCTGCATCTTACAAAACGTAATGTAGAGCATTATTGAGATAATAAACGGCATGAGATCGACTAATTTCGGTCCCATAAAATCCCCCGTAGGTTCTAAGAATGAAATTTCCGAAAACAACAGATAGATAATTGTTCCAACAATTAAGGAACAAAGAAGAGTCCAGTTCTTAATAAAAGTAATTATACGCATTGAAGACATTTCTAAATTTAATTGCAAAAGTAGAAATTTTAAATGAAAATTCATAACAACCAGTTATCTATTTTCCAATTTGCTTACAATATTTACCTTTTTTAGATTAAAAACAGATCATAGCTATGGTCCCTTATTCGCCTGAAACAGATTCTAAAACAGTTGAAATACCTGGAAATAATGACTCTTTATATATGCGATATACCCAAAAATAGGGATAAGAACTTTACCAACTTTTAAGTATTGCAAACAAATTTAATAACCTTTACTTTTGTAAGCATATTTTATAAAGGCTTATTAAACAAAAATCAAAATATAATGAATAGAATTTCAGTTTCCATTGTCAGTATTATATTGCTATTCTGTGGTGCAACAGATGCTAAAGCCCAGATTAATGCCGCTGATAGTGTAATGAATCACGTCAAAGGCAACCGGTTAAGTCTTGGCGGATACGGAGAAGTCGTTAATAGCCGTATGTTTTATAGTGACAACGTATACCGTTATTCGAAGCCCGGTAATTACAAGAATGATCCCAGTCATGGACGTTTCGATATACCCCATGCCGTAATTTATCTCGGATATGATTTTGGAAAAGGATGGACTATGGGATCTGAAATCGAATTTGAACATGGAGGTACAGGTGCTTCCTTCGAAAAAGAATATGAAGAAGGTGGCGAATGGGAACGGGAAATAGAAAAGGGTGGCGAAGTAGAACTTGAACAATTCTGGTTACAGAAATCATTTCTGAACAAAAGATTCAATATTCGCGCCGGACACATTGTCGTTCCTGTAGGACTGAACAACTCACATCATGAACCCCTTAATTTCTTTACAGTTTATCGCCCTGAGGGTGAAAACACGATACTCCCCTCCACCTGGCATGACACGGGTATCAGTTTTTGGGGACGTCTGCCACATTGGAAATATGAACTTCAATTTCTTGCCGGACTGGATGCCATGTTTTTCAACACCACAGGTTGGGTACATAATGGGACACAAGACCCATTCGAATTCAAGGTTGCCAATAAGTATGCACTTGCTGCACGTATTGACAACACCTTCATTCCCGGTTTACGACTTGGATTGAGTGGCTATATCGGACAAAGTATAGACAATTCTTACACCCGTGATGCCGATGGTCAAGCTTCAAATTATAACGGTACAGTAGCCATTGGCAGTTTTGATTTTACATTCGATAAATGGAACTGGATTGTCCGTGGGCAAGCTGATTACGGTTACCTTAGTGACGCCTATAATCTTTATTATTTGCCGGGAAGGCAGACAAAGACATCACCTTATGAAGGGTCATACGTAGGTAAAAATGCGGTAGCCATAGGAATAGAAACCGGATATGATCTTTTTTCCCAAATAGAAAGTCTGCATCAGGATCATCAGAAATTTTATGTCTTTGGCCGTTATGAATATTATAATCCTTATATCAGAGACCATCGGCAACCCAAAATTGAGTACACGAAGAAACAAAATATTGTTTTTGGAATCAATTATTATCCGGTTCCGCAAATTGTCATTAAGGCTGATTATAGTCACCGACTCTTGAAAAGTCCGTACAACAATGAACCAAGTATCAATATTGGCATAGCATACGAAGCTTTTTTCCTTTAATCTTGAAGACTTGATAAAAAGCCTTATCATTTGATAAAAGATTTCCAGTTATAAACCGAAAAATACAATTCTATCATATACATAACAAAAAATCATTAAAATGAAAAAACATTACAAGAAGTCATTACTTGCCATGACAGTCTTAATAACGACTATCGGATTCTGTGGATGCAGTAGTGACAACAACGGCGACAAAAATCGGACAGATCAACTCAGTGTGGGTGACCAGTATCTTCAGCATGTACTTGAATCCTATGTTGACAACACAGTTAACCCCACCTATTCTTCGCTGGCAAAGGAAAGTACGGATTTATATTCAAAGATAAGTGACCTTCTCACCGCTTCCAAAAAAAATACCGTTACTCAAGATATGGTAGATGACGCCTGTAAAAGTTGGAAGAATGCACGTTCTTATTATGAAAGCAGTGAGGCCTTCCTGCTCGGGGCAGCATCCGATTATGATATTGACCCTCATATAGACACATGGCCCCTTGACTTGTCCGGATTTCATTCCCAACTTACCAATAAATCAATGGTAGAACGTCTTTCCGGTGATGACGGAGATGTTGTAGCTAATGGCGATCTTGGACAGACACTTCTGGGCTTTCATGGTATCGAATTTATTCTTTTCCGTGATGGGCAACCTCGTAAAGCCAGTGAATTGAATGCAAACGGTCATGATTCATGGAATCGAAATGGACTCGATTTCACACAACTCTCCGGAGATTACGAGTTGACTTTTGCCAAAGCTGTAGCAGGAGATTTACGTAACAGCGTATATCGTTTGGAATGCTGCTGGAACAAGAATGCACCTGCTGACCATCGTCAATTCATAGAAGGTCGCCTTGATTGGAGTACTTACATGTTGAGTAACAACAGTATGACTTATGGTGAGAATATGAAAGAAGCAGGGAAAATCGGTTCACTTTACCGTTCTGTAAAAAATGCCATTTCAGCCATTCTCGTTGGTGATGACGGATGTGGTGGTATTTCTGATGAAGTAGGTCTGACAAAGATAACCAATCCGTTCTCCGGCAAGGATCCAAGTTACATAGAATCACCCTATTCTTATAATTCTCTGACTGATTTCTGGGACAACATCCAAAGTATTAACAATGTATGGAATGGCGGAGTGACGGATAATCGATCTGATTATTCAATGGCTGGTTACTTCAAAAAATACAATCCTACCATAGGTAATGAAGTCCAGACCGCTATTGATGATGCCCAAGCCAAAATCAAAGCTATACCTACTCCATTTGTTCTGACTTTTAATGTAGCTGCCAATAAAGAAACCATACAAGCAGCCATAAATGCATGCAAGAACTTAACGGATGTATTGAACAAAGCAGATGATTTTGTCCAGTCCAATAATAAATAATTTCATAAGTTAAATGAATTCATATATGATTAAGAGGATATACAAACCTTTTTTTCTTTTAGAGTTGGTTATCACCGTTTTGACAGGTTGTAGTGATGATCATTCCATTTCTCCTGTAAATCCAAATGAAAATATTGGAAAACAAGTAGGAAATTTTACTGCAGCCGAATGGTATCCGGGAGGAGTAAAAGGTACCACAAGCAATGAACAAGGTTGTTACAGCAACCCTGCACCAATTGTTGAGGACAATTACAGTCTCTATCAAATTTTCAAGAAAGGTGAGACCTTTTTCGAGCATGACTTTACCCTTTTTGACCGGCCCTATACCGGATTAGGTCCGGCCTGGGTCCGGCCTGGCTGCGAATACTGTCATCCGAAATACGGCCATGGGAAAAGACAGACCAGATATGATGCTTCAGAAATGGGAAATGGATATTTGCTTGTCATCTATCATCCCACAGCTGGAATAGATCCTGATGGGATAAAATATACAGCGGACAGTTATATCCGACAAGTCACAGGTATGCCACAGACCCGGGCTATGAGCCCCTTTAAAGCACCAATAGATGAAAGTGGTATCCATATCAATTGGAAGACCGTTACCGGAACTATGCCTTCAGGACTTTCTGCGACTCATTTTCCAGACGGCGAGACCTTCGAACTCATTTATCCGGATGTAACCATCGATGCAACAGCATTTCATACGGACCCCAAACCAGTTAACTATGAAGTGCGTTTAGAATCAACTATCGGACTTTACGGTACAGGACTTCTTGATGCTATAAATGATGATTCCATGAAAGTGCAATATCAGAAAGAAGCTGCCAATAGATATGTCAAACTGAATCCTTCTATCTGGGACTCAGCTGCAAATGATTGGGCAAACAGTGCCTGGTATACGCTCGCTGATGGCACAAAACGGATCAAGAAATACACTTATGGTCTAACTCGTGCTGCCCTTCTTGACGGACCGGGGGCCAACGCAATGTGGAATATTACTAATGTTACACGATCAGATCGACATTATCTTTACAGTTCAGCAGCCTGGGCTAAAGACATGAGCGAAGATACTGAGGTAATCAGTACTATCCAACAGGAAGGGAAGAATATTAATTCACTCCTGCATCCTTATTATGCAGATGGTTCCACAGACAGCATTTCCTATATGGTGAATAAATTGTTGGGCCTTAACCAAAATAACACAGAAACTCATACCCTGTATGAAAAATATTTTGTCAACGGTTCCCCATGGAATGGCCAGGAAGAAATGACTGACGAAAATTATTATGATTTTGCAGTATGGCATAAGGGACTCGGTGTACCAGAGGCACGTAATCTGGATAATGAAGAAATACAACGGGGCAAGACCCTCTTTAATCAAATGGGCTGCACAAGTTGCCATCGTCCTTCATGGAAGATCAGCAAAGACAACAGTTGGATAGATCCTGTATCCCGCAAATTCTGTTCTATCGGCAACGGTATGCCTGATTATAGTAACACCACCATCTGGCCCTATACGGATCTTATTCAACACAACCTCTACATGATCAACAACATCCGTACCGGATGGTGTCGTACCACTCCACTTTGGGGCAGAGGACTATCCACCCAGGAAACAGGTGAAGGCAGTCGCCTGCACGACTGTCGTGCACGAAATGTTACGGAAGCCATTATGTGGCATGCCTACAGCAAAGAAAGTGATGCCTTTTTTGCTGCAAAACAGTTTTATAATCTTCCAAAGAGCGATCGTGATGCCGTCATAGCTTTCATTAATGCCATATAGACTTTATCTGCTTATATTTACAATGTGATTTTTTCAGGCTAAAGGAACAACAAAATGTTTCTTTAGCCGTTATTATTTCAAGATATGATCAAGAAAACAGTCATTTCCATATATATTCTGCTCATCGTAGCACTTGCCTCAGCAACCTTTGTAGAAAACATTAAAGGTACTCCATTCGCAGACCAGTACTTTTATGGTTCATGGTGGTTTATCCTTCTATGGGCATTACTCATCATTACCGGCCTTTTCTATATTTTTCAGCACCTTTCGCCTGCCCGTCATTTCCCCACTTTAATTCTTCATCTTTCCATGGTAATCATCCTCATCGGTGCCATGCTCACGCATACCCTGGCATTCAGAGGAATGATGTACTTGCGGGGTGACCAACTCACGAATCGTGTAGAAGAACAAAAGAGAGATGGTACACCAGAAAGCATGGAACTACCCTTTTCCGTGCGTCTGGATCACTTTAATATCACATACCATAAAGGTACAACTGCACCAAGTAATTTCATCACAAAGTTCAAGATTGTTGACGGAGTGAAAACCATCCCGGCAGAAGTATCTATGAATCATATCTTCACGTATAAGGGTGTACGGTTTTATCAGGCAAGCTACGATACTGACAATATGGGCAGTTATTTAAGTGTCAACAGGGATCCTTATGGTATTACCGTTACCTATATCGGTTATGCCTTACTTTTTTTCAGTCTTTTCTGGCTATTACTGGACCCCAAAGGTACCTTTCGCCAACTTCTCCATAAGATGTCTGTTCGTAACGGGTTCCTGACTCTGGCTCTGCTCATGGGTCCGTTCAGTCTTCTCCCCTCACGGGCTGCTACTGTCGTCCCCCAGGAAACTGCAAAAAAGTTCGGACGGTTATTTATCGATTATAACAACCGTATCTGCCCGTTACAAACTTTTGCCCTCGATTTCACCAATAAACTCCACAATAGCAGAAGTTATAAGGGTATAACGGCTGAACAGGTCGTAATGAGTTGGATATTCTACTCTTCTGAATGGGATCAGGAACCATTCATCCGAATCAAGAATGCAGAAATACGCCGCCGCTTCGCTCTGCCTGAATATGCTAATGTAAATGACTTCTTCAGAGACGGTAGCTATATACTCGGTCCCTCCATCCAAGAATATGCCCAAGGGCAAACAGATGGATTCCATAAAGCCTGTACTGATCTGGATGGAAAATTACAATTGGTAATGGAACTCCAACAAGGAAATATCCTGACTATCTTTCCTTCTGAGGAGTATGGACAGGTAGTCTGGTACTCCCCTATAAGCAAGTTGAGTAAATTAGTATCCAAAGAAAATGGTTACTTTATTCGAGAACTTTTCCCTTTACTTTCTCTCCAACTGAAGCAGAAGCAGATACGATCTGTCAATCAAATTCTTGATAAAACACTAAAGTATCAGGAAAGTCACGGAAACTCTTCTATTCCAAGTAATATCAAAGTGCAAGCCGAACTGGCGTACAACCGTATACCCTTTACGACCATTCTTGCAATGGCAAATCTTACATTAGGGCTCTTACTCTTTATTATAATTGTAACCTATGCTGTAAAAACCGGATGTGAACAAGAACATAAAAGATGGATAAGAATATCAAGCCTACTTAAACGCATCACACGACCAACAGCGTTAACCCTTCTTTGCCTTTCAGAACTCATTCTGACTTTTGTCCTTGCCTTACGCTGGATCATAAGCAGTACTATCCCCCTTTCCAATGGCTATGAGACCATGCTTGCCGTATCCTGGTTTAGTCTTTTGATTACACTGATTGCAGCACTGACTAATCGTCAGATGGCAACACTCTACTCCGCTTTTGGATTTCTTTTAAGCGGTTTTTTTCTTCTGGTCAGTCATATCAGTCAGATGGATCCTGCCATAGGACCAGTAATGCCTGTTTTAAATAGTCCACTACTCACCATCCATGTAAGTCTGATGATGATAAGCTATGCCTTACTGTCACTCACCTGCATTTGCAGTCTTACAGCCCTGATACTTTCGCCATTTCGTAGCTCCTCTATCCATCGCGAATCTATCAGCACTTCACTCATCACTCTCAGAGATCTTTCAAGAATCTTTCTTTATCCTGCAATAGTTACTCTCGGTACAGGTACTTTCATCGGGGCTATCTGGGCTAATATCAGTTGGGGAAGTTACTGGAGTTGGGATCCCAAGGAGACCTGGGCACTCATCACTTTTATGGTTTATGCTGTGCCTTTGCATTTCCACGACCTGTCAATTTTCCGTAAGCCACTATTCTATCATATATATACAGTTTTGGCCTTTCTTATTCTCTTGATGACCTATTTCGGAGTCAATCAGTTCTTGAGTGGCATGCACAGTTATGCTTAATCCATAAATTGTCAGTTCTCACTATCTGAGTTCAAGTCCAATATTGTTTTTTGCCCGTTTCCTGCATCTCTCCACCACACTTCGGACAAGTATGGCCATCCCATTCCTTAATCCGGTCTGAGCCGCAATTTAGGCATAGCCGACCGGCTAATGAGTTGAAAGAAGGAGCTGCATCACCGATAATTCCGCCTACAACTAAAGGCTGCAGGGTATGGCAGTCAGGACAGGAGATCATATCAATCTCCTGTCCCAAAAAGCCTTTACCGTCATAGACATCAACTTCATAACCACACTTGTTACATCTGTATTTTCTTTTCCAAGCCATATCGTATCATCAACTTTTATAATCAAAGTTACAGGAAATCCATTAAATGACCAAACAAATATAAATATAAATTGATAATCTTTTGACTCCTAATGCATCCAAATAGTCGTCATGACGACTATTTGCTATGAATTTTATTTGCATTTTTATTCTCTTTATCAATTTTATTTTTTAACTTTGCCAGTGAAAGTAAAGAAAGATGAAAAAGAATAAGTTCAAACAGATGCATCAACTGAATTTTATTACCATTACAACAATAAGAGGATTAATTCAAAATCTAAAGCGCATTATCAGCACAAACGGCAAACCGGAATGGCTGGGTCACCTGGTAGCTATTCTCACGGTCATCTTCTGGGGAGGTACATTTGTAAATACCAAATATCTGCTCATCGGAGGAATGCAACCTCATGAAATATTTTTCATCCGTTTTCTACTGGCCTATTTCTGTATTTGGATAATTTCTCCTAGAAAATTGCTATGTAATAGTTGGAAGGATGAGTTGACGATGCTCTTACTCGGTGTAACAGGAGGATCACTTTATTTCGTAGCCGAAAATACAGCAGTAAAACTTACTTATGTTAATGATGTATCATTCATCATCTGCATGGCTCCCCTATTTACAACATTCCTGGCCATTGTCTTCCTGAAAAATGTCAATGCTTCAAGAAAACTCATCACCGGTTCAGTCGTTGCCTTAATCGGAGTATCCATCGTCATCTTCAACGGCCATTTCGTCATGCATCTCAACCCATTAGGAGATGCCCTTGCATTATTAGCCTCTTTCTGTTGGGGAATATATAGTTTAATTATCAAACGCGTATCTGGCAGATATTCAGCCACGTTTATTACCAGGAAAGTATTTTTTTATGGTATACTCACCATCCTACCAGCATTCCTGTTCAAACCCTGGAGTTTCCCCTTGCACAGTTTGGGAAAGCCAATCATTTGGCTGAATCTTTTTTCTCTAGGAGTAATCGCTTCATTTGCCTGTTACTTAATGTGGAATTGGTCTATCAGGAAGATTGGAGCATTGAAAACCGCCAATTATAACTATCTGAATCCCATTTCTACCGTCGTCCTCAGTGCTCTATTCTTAAAAGAGTCTATAACCCCCATCGCATTCTTAGGCGGAACACTCATTCTTGTTGGGATTTTCATATCCAATCGATCCAAGAGGATTTAATTCTTTCCATTATCAGGAAAACCACGATATTAATAGTCCAAATATTTTGCGTTGAAACAGTACAGAAAGCGGTTTATTCTCTTACAATGTTACACAATCAATAAGAAACAGGACAGGCTGAAAAGACAAATCTGTTTCTTTATTTTGACTATTATTCTGCGTTTTCAAGGATTTTCAAAAGCCTCTATATACTGTCTTTTAATGTATTTTAAACTGCTTTGTTGAGGCCTCCATGACCGTACAACATATCTGAAAGAAAAATGCCTTTAGGAAGTTATTATCTTAACTTTTGGAAGCATTCATCTTATGAAGTATTCATAAAATACACTTAGATTTGAGTTAAGATAATAAAACAAAATCATTATTTCTAGGTATTGTGAGATTTCCTGACTATCATTACTTTTGCAACCTATTAAGAGTATGACCGTAAGTCAGGTTAAATATAAAATGGTCTGACGGAAATAGGCAAAAGTAATAAAATCAGTGTTGCAAATTAACAGGAAATACAAAAGAGTTATTTTAGGAACAACCTTCCTCTTAATTGTTCTTTCAGCTCATTTACTAAAAGACCTTCACTGTTATTTTCAGGATTCTACACCAGTTGTCATTGTAAACAGGGATCAGCCGGCTGTTCTTTCTTTGAACACAATCTGCCCGATATGTCAGTTTACGTTTTTTGTAATCAGCCATATCGACTTATTATCAACTTTTACATTCGTGCCGGGACTTTTTTTGTTTTATATCGTAATTATACAACTGATATTCCGTTGCCGGGAGAATAACAGTAAAATTACATCAAGAGGACCTCCTTCTAAGGTTTAGAATAATTGAATCCCGAAACGCACAAAGATTTACATTTAGAATTTAATAAATAAGAAGATATGAATAAAATAGTTTTGGTTTTATTCCTTTCTTTCATATCCCTGCTTGGATATGCTGGAGAAGGAGAACCATCTGCTGTACCCAGAACGAATATCTCAGGATATATCACAGAGAAAGGAACCGGTGACAGTATTCGTAACGCTATCGTTTACATAAAAGGAACGACTTTCAGTACTCTGTCTGATGTTAGCGGATATTATGAACTGAAGGACATACCTGTAGGGGAAGCTGTTCTGGCTGTAAAAGGAGCGGGTTATCATGCTGAAGAAAAACCCGTAACACTGAACAGTAGTAATAACCGTATCAATTTCAAGGTCAGTGATGACAATGTACAGTTAGATGAAGTCGTCGTGTCGGCCGACAGGAATGAAACAAAAAAACGTCTCGCTTCATGTCTGGTCAATATCGTAGGTTCTAAGATTTTCACTGCAACACAGTCCACCTGTCTGGCGCAGGGATTGAACTTCCAACCTGGGGTGAGAACAGAGGATGACTGTCAGAACTGTGGATTCACACAGGTACGTATTAACGGACTTGACGGTCATTATTCACAGATACTGATAGATTCCCGTCCTGTCTTTTCTGCCCTTAATGGTATCTATGGTCTTGAACAGATTCCTGCTAATATGATCGACCATGTCGAAGTAATCAGAGGAGGAGGATCGGCACTCTTCGGTGCTTCTGCTATTGGCGGAACAATCAATGTCATCACTAAAGAACCGATGCGTAACTTTGGTGAGATCGGCCATTCCATCCTGTCTGTCAACGGTTCCAATAGTTTCCAGAATGTCACGACGATGAATGGTTCCCTCGTTACTGACGATCGTAAGGCGGGACTCTATGTGTATGGTGAATCTCATCACAAGAACGGTTTCGACTATAACGGTGACGGCTATACCGAATTGCCGACCGTAAAAGGACAGACTATCGGTATGAAATCTTTCTTCAAGCTCAGTGATGATTCAAAACTGTCCGTGCAATATGACAATATCTCAGAGTTCAGACGGGGCGGCAATAACCTTGATTTGCCTGCACATGAAGCTAATATCACGGAGCAAATTGATCATGATATCAATGGAGGAAGTTTGAATTATGATCTTTTCTCACCGCTCACCAATAACCATCTTAACGTTTACTATTCTTTTCAGAATACAGATCGTAAAAGTTATTATGGCGGCATCGGTGACGGTTCGGCGAAGAGCATTGCTACAGCTCTGAAAGCTTATGGCAAGACTCACGATCTTACAATGCTCAGCGGTGCGCAGTATACGGCTAATCTAAAGAGACTGTTATTCATGCCTTCTACGCTTGTCATCGGTGGAGAATATAATTATGATGCCTTGAAAGATATTGCTCTCGGATACGATATGACGACAAAACAGACAGTGAGGATATATAGTGGATTTGTGCAGAACGAATGGAAAAACGACAAATGGAGTTTCCTTGTTGGCGGAAGATTCGACAAGCATAATCTGATAGACCATGTGATCTTCAGTCCTAGAATCAATCTGAGGTACAATTTGAATAATGATATGAATTTCCGTTTAAGTTATGCCACTGGTTTCAGAGCCCCGCAGACCTTTGATGAAGACCTTCATGTCGGTGTTGTAGGAGGAAACAGGGTGAAAGTACATCTGGCTGATCATTTGAAAGAGGAGAAATCCAACAGTCTGAGTCTTTCTGCTGATTTATATCACCGTTTCGGTAATGTACAGACCAATCTGCTGGTGGAAGGTTTCTATACCAAACTGAACCATGTCTTCAGCGAGAAATACCTTAAAGAGACGGATGATGAAGGCAATACAATTCTGGAACGTTATAATGGTTCCGGGGCGAAAGTCATGGGAATCAATATAGAAGGAAAAGTAGCTTTTTCCAGACTTTTTCAGATTCAGGGAGGTGTCACCCTGCAACAGAGCAAATACGATAAACCGGAATCATGGAGCAAGACTGCACCAGAAGAAAAGAAAATGTTCCGTTCTCCTGATACCTACGGATATTTCACCTCAACCTTTAATCCGGTTAAAGACTTGTCAGTATCCCTCACCGGTACCTATACCGGCAGTATGCTAGTACAGCATGTAGCAGGTTCCGGTACACCTGTCGACGTAGCTGTGAATACTCCAGATTATTTTGATACAAATTTCAAGGTGTCTTATGACATACATGTTTATCACCAGTCTGTATTGCAAATTTATGGTGGCATTCAGAATGTGACGAATGCTTATCAGAAAGATTTTGACAAAGGGTACAACCGTGATTCCAATTATATCTATGGCCCGTCCCTTCCGCGCAGTTATTATCTGGGAACGAAATTCAGTTTTTAGTCGGAAAGAGTATAGCGTCAGAGTAAATATGAAAGAGGGACACGATTTTTTGTTGTGTCCCTCTTATGATTTATATAGGCATGTTGTTTTCAGCGGATATTATTTTATTAATATTCTGCCAGCGGGTTAAATTATTCTTATTTATAGTTCAATTACCTTTGCGGTATATTTTTGGGTAAGCAGATAGAGACTGCTTAACGGTTTCTGAATATCTTTTTCCGTTACGCTATATTATCATTATTTATCATCGAATTATCAGACGCATCGTAAAAGTTTGTAATTTCGACAGTATTTCAAATCTATAACAAGCAGACCAAGGAAGATAATCCCATTTCCCTACACAATCTTCTCCACTGAATGAAATACGACAGCCAAATGTTTCCTGTTTTTTTATTTTTTGCGTAACTTTGCCCATGAGAAAGTAAAAAGAGATGGAACAAGGAACAAACATACAAAAAGAGAGAGATTTACAAGAATTTACAACATCAGATAATCTGTCAGAAGAAACCAGAGAAAGAACTGACAACAAGAAAGATAAAAATAAAATACTCGCCCATACTGTTGCAGTTGTCACAGTTGCCTGTTGGGGCTGCACTTTTGTAAATACCAAGTACCTGTTAAAGGATGGCCTGAAGCCACAAGAGATTTTTATCGTTCGTTTTCTATTAGCCTATCTTTGTATCTGGTGGATTTCGCCTAAAAAGCTTTTCTGTTCCAACTGGAAAGACGAATTGATGATGCTGGTGCTTGGTGTTACCGGAGGATCATTATATTTCCTTTCCGAAAATACGGCAGTAGGTCTCACTTATGTCAATAATGTGGCTTTTATCGTCTGCTCGGCTCCTTTGATTACAACTTGTCTGGCAATCGCATTCATAAAAAACATCAAGGCCTCTCCCCGGCTGATTATCGGTTCTCTTATGGCATTAGCAGGAGTAGGAGCCGTCATATTCAACGGGCACTTTGTGCTGCATCTCAGTCCAAAAGGAGACGGCATGGCACTTATAGCTGCTATCTGCTGGGCTGCTTACAGTCTGATAATGAAACGAGCATCCAAGAGGTATTCCTCAACATTTATTACCAGAAAGGTATTCTTTTACGGTATCATAACCATCCTTCCCGTATTTCTGTTCCAGCACTGGGATTTTCCTCTATCGCACTTTAAAGAAACAGAAATATGGATGAACATCCTCTTCTTAGGAGTTGTGGCATCCTTTATCTGCTTTTTATCATGGAATTGGGTTATTGGTAAGATCGGCGCACTGAAATCTTCCAATTATATTTACCTAAATCCAATAACCACCGTAATGGCAAGCGCACTGTTTCTTAATGAACCTTTGACACCTATTGCTTGTCTGGGAGGAGTTCTGATTCTGATCGGAGTATTCTTGGCTAACAATGCCAAGCACCTAGCCTGAACGAATTGTTAAGTCAAATAAGTCGGGAGATCCGGGTTTTCATACCTTCCATTCACCTTTACAGGTTCATAATGGATGGTAATAATCGTATTTGAACCAAAACGTTTACGGAGTCTGTTCTCAATATGAGAAGAATGCTGGTGAGCCTCATAAAGGGTCAACTGTCCCGGCATACGAAGATGCATCTCTATTGCAATCTCATCGCCAATACGACGTGTCCGGAGATTATGGATGCCACTTACACCTTGTTCACTTTTGGCTATTGCCACAATTTCATTTTCAATACTATCCGGAAGACTCTCGTCCAGAAGTTCTCCTGCTGACTGGCGGATTAATTTCCATGAAGTCACAATAATAAAGACACTGACCACAATAGCAGCTATAGGATCCAGAACTGCCCATTTCTGCCCGAGTATGATGGCACCGCCTATACCTAAGGCCGTTCCCACTGATGACAAAGCATCACTGCGATGATGCCAGGCGTTGGCAACTAAAGCTTCAGAATTAACTTTTCTTCCTGTAGCAGCCGTAAAGCGATAACACCATTCTTTAACGGCAACACTGACAAGGGCAGCTATAAAAGCTACGATACCAGGTTGTTTAAGGGGTACACCATTGAAGGCTTTCCATGTTTTGGTCACTCCATTGAAACAAATCATCAGACCAACTCCTAAAAGGGCAATGCCTATAACTGCCGAAGCAAGAGTTTCATATTTTCCATGACCATAATCATGACCTTTATCTTTCGGTTTATTGCTTAGTTTGACAAATACGAAAACGATGGCATCTGTAATGAAGTCTGCCAGGGAGTGAAATGCATCAGCAATCATGGCAGCTGAATGTCCGAGAATTCCTGCCACAAACTTGAATACCATAAGAAAGATATCTACCCCACTCCCTTCCAAGGTTACCTTATAGATATCATGCTCTCTTTTCTGTTCCTGAACGTTATTTTTATCTTCTACATTTTGAACCATACATACGTGATCTCTCCTTATCCTTATATAAAATTAGTCCAACAACGTTCTTCCGTTTCAGGAAGACCGTTTTGAGCCTGTTCTTTAGCAATGGCCTTAATGAGAAAAGCCATATTACGAGCAAGTACACGCATGGTCTGGAGACCTTCCTGATCCTGCTCCACTTCCTCTACCGTATTACCATGTACTTCATTCCAATATTGGCTGGATACCACTGGCATCTCAGTCATGGTAAAATACTTGTTGAGCATATCAATGGAAGCAATAGAACCGGCTCTGCGGCAAGAAGCTATAGCTGCACCAACCTTCATCCGTTTGCTGAACTTTGTACTCATAAACAAGCGATCCATAAATGATTTAAGGGTCCCCGCAGGTGAAGCATAATAGACCGGTGTACCGACTACAATACCGTCTGCGGCTTCGAATTCAGGCGCAACCTCATTGACTATATCATCGAAAATGCACTTACCTGTTGATTTACATTTGTAACAAGCTATACATCCATGAATCATCTTTTGACCAATATGAATCATCTCTGTGTCAATGCCATTTTTATTTAAAGTAACTTCTATCTCATGAAGTGCGCGCCATGTGCAACCTTTTGGATGAGGGCTGCCATTGAATAATAATACTTTCATATTTTTGTTTTTAAAGGTATATTCGTGAGCGATTAAGAATAGCAAAGTTAATGAATTTATTTGATTACCAAAATAAAATACAAAGAAAAACTTTAAATGGATAATCTGCTAATCCATATCAATCCAATACTTCTAAGTGACCTAAAAAACAGCACTTTGACTTATTCCTGTTTTATTTGGCTGTCTGGCATCAGATAATATGTGTCCTACACTGTATAAAGGTCTGCCAAATTGCAGATACGAATAAATTTCAGTATATTTGCAAGGTCATCTGATTCATTTATTAAAGACAAATACATGAAATATTTAATTCTGTCAGACATTCATGGGTCTTTGCCTACTTTGCAAAAAGCATTAAAGTTCTATCATAAACAGCATTGTGATATGCTTTGCATCCTGGGCGATATCCTAAACTACGGTCCACGTAACAGGCTTCCGGAAGGTCTGGATCCAAAAGGCATAGCGGATACGCTCAATGGTATGGCGGACAAGATAGTAGCTGTAAGAGGCAATTGTGACTCCGAAGTGGATCAGATGATACTCCAATTTCCTATAATGCAGCCTTATATGCTCCTTGTAGACGAAGGAAAGAAGTTACTACTCACCCATGGCCATATTTACGACAAGGCCTGTCTCCCACCCGGACATTTTGATGCTGTATTCTACGGACATACTCACTATTGGGAACTGACGCCTGGTAAGCCAGAAGAAGAGAATAGTCCAGCCATACCAGTAATCTGCAACACCGGATCCATCACTTTCCCCAAGGGAGGGAACCCTCAGACATTTGCTGTCTATGAAGGTGGGGAAATCACCATTTTTACTTTAAATGGAGAACTCCTTAAATCCCTTCAATTCTAATCACCATGAATATCAGAAGAGGGAAAATTGCAGAAAAAGATATTATAGCATCCCTGATTATGGAGGCAATGGATGATGACTGTTGTCAATACCTGGCCGGTCCGGAACACTCATTGCAAGAATTCCATCAACTCATAAGCCAGTTGGTTGCTGAGGAAGAAAACCTATACAGTTACCGGAATACACTTGTAGCAGTGGATGATGAAGACCAAGTCATAGGAGCCTGTATATCCTACGACGGAGCCGATTTCCGACGACTTCGGATTCCTTTTATAAGACAGTCAAAAACCTATTTTGGCATGGACCACAGTACGATGAAGGAAGAAACACAGGCTGGCGAACTATATGTGGATAGCCTGTGTGTGACAAAAAAATTCCGCCATCATGGTGTCGCCACAGCTCTTCTGAAAGCAACTATAGAAAAAGCCTATCAGTCAGGAATAAATAAAGTAGGACTGCTTGTAGACAAAGGTAATCCAAGGGCTGAAAAGTTATATCACTCAATGGGTTTCCAATATACGGAAGATTCATCCTGGGCAGGACATCCCATGAAACATCTTGTCAAGACGGTAGCAGAATCAACAAGCAGTATGTGAAAAGGTCTGTGAATTGCATATCATATATCATACCAGTTTACCATCAGAAGTTGATTTTTATTATCAGATCATTTGCTATCACTTCACAGATCATATCCTCAAGATAAATACAAATTTGTTATACAAAGTTTCGTTTCTCTTGCCCAAATGAGAACAGGATTTTGTCATTCTCATAAAATTCTGTTACTTTGCAACGGAACATAAAACGGACGATGACTACAATTCTGACCATAACAGGTTCTGACAGCACCGGAGGTTCAGGTGTACAAGCTGATATCAAAACTATATCGGCTCTTGGAGGGTATGCCCTATCAGCAATTACGTCCATTACTATTCAGAACACACTGGGTATCCAGGCCTTTTATGACATCCCTGCAGAAACTGTCAAAGGACAAATGGAGGCAATCATCAATGATATGCAACCAGATGTAGTAAAGATAGGTATGATTCGAAATGTCAGTATATTACAGGCAATCGTTGGAGAACTCATTCAATATAAACCCCGATATATTCTCTATGATCCTATCGTCTATTCCAGCAACGGAGACCAACTCATGTCGAATGATGTCATATTGCAGATCCGTAACTTGTTACTGCCTCTCTGTTCTATCGTTATCATCCGTAAGAATGAGTCAGAACTTATCCTCGGCAAAAACAGTACGGTACATGTGCTATATCTTGATGATCATCAGATACACGGACAGGCAAATGCTTTTTCATCAGCTATAGCAGTCTATCTGAGCAGGGGACTTTCCGAAGAAGAGTCAATACGCGAAGCCCGTGACTACATCAATTTACAGGTTTCACGTGCTCAAGGGCCACAAAGCAGAAGTGCAGAACTCTACAATGAATTTGTAGACACCGTAGCCAGACATTTCCAGACGAACAGCGATGTAGCCTTCTATGCAAACTGCCTCAATGTAAGCAGTCGGTACCTGGCACAAGTTACACATCGGATATCAGGGAAATCGCCAAAGAACATTATTGATAAAACGGTCACAGATGCAATAGAGATGGAATTGAAAACCACCCGTAAAACTATTCAGGAAATAGCCTATGATTTTCATTTTCTCTCACAGGCTCATTTTACAAAGTTTTTCAAGAAGCAGACCGGATTGACTCCCGTAGCATACAGGAAGTCTCACTGAGCATACTTGGTTCACGTCCCTTTTCCGGATGCCAAAAGAAAAAGGCACTCTGTTTGTTCCCTATGATCAAAACACAGAATATCAATTGACAGAAATAATTTTCCTGAAAATGTATCTTTTAATTAAAATCCAATAAAAAACTAATGAAAGAAGATAGACAAACTTTAAACCGCAATTTGGCACAGATGCTAAAGGGCGGAGTAATTATGGATGTAACAACACCTGAACAAGCTAAAATAGCTGAAGAGGCAGGTGCTTGCGCAGTAATGGCTTTGGAAAGAATTCCTGCGGATATTCGAGCAGCCGGTGGTGTAGCTCGCATGAGTGATCCTAAGATGATAAAAAACATTCAGAAGGAAGTGTCCATTCCTGTTATGGCAAAATGCCGCATAGGCCATATTGCGGAAGCACAGATCTTGCAAGCTATTGATATAGACTATATCGATGAGAGTGAGGTGCTTTCTCCTGCAGATGACGTTTATCATATTGACAAGACTAAATTTAAAGTCCCTTTTGTCTGCGGTGCAAGAAATCTGAGTGAAGCATTACGTCGTATTGCAGAAGGTGCAACGATGATCAGAACAAAAGGTGAGCCGGGGACAGGTGATGTGGTTCAGGCTGTCAAGCATATACGCATCATGCAAAGTGAAATCAGGCGCTTGTCCTCTATGCAGGAAGATGAACTATATGAGGCAGCCAAAGATTTACAGGCCCCCTATTCTCTCGTGAAATATGTCCACGACCACAAGAAATTGCCAGTGGTCAATTTTGCCGCAGGTGGTGTCGCTACTCCCGCTGATGCAGCATTGATGATGGAACTTGGAGCCGAAGGAGTATTTGTAGGAAGTGGTATCTTCAAGAGTGGTAATCCTGCTAAACGTGCAGCCGCCATCGTTCAGGCTGTAACCAATTACAAGGATCCTAAGAAATTGGCAGAACTCTCCGAAGACCTTGGCGAAGCTATGGTCGGAATTAACGAAGAGGAAATATCTGTCTTAATGGCTGAAAGAGGGAAATAATAAATGAAGATTGCAATTTTGGCCCTTCAAGGAGCATTCATTGAACATGAGAAAATGTTGCAAGGACTTGGTGTTGAGACTTTCGAAATCCGGCAGTTGCACGATTGGCAGCAACAAAAGGATGCATTGGTCATTCCGGGAGGAGAAAGTACGACACAGCTCAAACTCCTCAAGGATCTTAATCTCTTGAAACCCATAAAGGACTCAATAGAAAACGGTCTCCCAGTTTTCGGTACTTGTGCCGGCCTGATTCTTTTGGCAAAGAAAGTCATAGGAGAAGATTTCGACAGGATTTCAACCATGGACATCACGGTATGCCGCAATGCCTATGGTCGTCAGGCAGGGAGCTTTTATACGGAAGCTCCTGTTAAAAATATCGGTAATCAGATTCCGATGACCTTTATTCGTGCACCTTATATCAAGTCTGTAGGCGGAAACACGGAGATACTTGCTACAGTGGATGGTCATACTGTAGCTGCCCGTGAAGGCAACCAATTTGTAACAGCTTTTCATCCAGAACTGAACCAAGATCCGACAATACACAAGTTCTTCATTGAGGAAATCTGCAAGAAAATAAAAGTTTGAAATATTCTAAGAAAGTCAATCTTAATTCTCTTTTATTTTATCTGAATAAAAAGACTTAAGATTCAAAGAACAA
The DNA here is from genome assembly GCA_963769405.1 of uncultured Prevotellaceae bacterium. GTDB lineage: Bacteria > Bacteroidota > Bacteroidia > Bacteroidales > Bacteroidaceae > Prevotella. The sequence goes on from CAVYLQ010000011.1 coordinate 113,614, forward strand.
CTACTGACAAAAAAATCGGAATTCACTTATGTGCATTCCGATTTTTACTAATCTGAAAAAAGAATCAGTTCTTGATAGAACCGCCTTCCATATCAAGCAATTCATTTGTAATGGCTTGCTGACGACTTTTATTATATTGCAAATTCAAATTACGGAGAATATCATCTGCATTATCTGTTGCAGTCTGCATAGCTACCATACGAGCAGCATGTTCACTGGCAACACTATCCAATAATGCTGTATAAATCATCAGATTCAATTGCTTCGGAACCAAAGTCTGGAGAACTGTTTTCAAATCCGGTTCGATGATGAAGTCATCATTCAATATAGCAACCTGATCCTTCGCTTTTCGCTCAGCTTCTCCCTTTTTTCTCAGATATTCCTGTACACGGGCAGAAGTCTGATTAGAAGACAAATCACGATCATTATCTATACCGATAGTTTCGGTAGAGAGATCTATGGGCAGAAATACCTTACGAGTAAGGATCTGACTCCCAGCACTCTTAAAATGATGATAAATGATTTCCACCTTATCCAGATCACCCTTCAAAAACTTTTGTGCAGCATCACGGCCTATCGCTTGACATTGCTGTGCATTGGGTTTATCTATAAGATCCTGATAATCACCGGTTGACTGAAGTCCTGATTTTTTAACGTCCTCAGCAACTTTTTGTCCTACGGGGTAGATCAGTACTTCTATGCCTTTAGACTTATATTCTTCTACTGCCGTCAACATCATTTTGATGACGTTCGCATTAAAGCCTCCACACAAAGAATTGTTGGAACTAAAAACAATCAACGCTACCTTCTTCACTTCACGCTTTGTCTGGAACACACTCTCAGGTTCAGGCATAGAAACCAGAAAACTCTTTAAGATGTGTTCAAGCATATTCTCATAAGGTAACATATTCTGAATAGCTACCTGAGCATGATGAAGTTTTGAAGATGCTACCATCTTCATGGCACTCGTAATCTTGCGAGTACTTTTCACACTGGCGATACGAGTCTTTATCTCTTTTAATGAAGGCATAGGCTATTATGCTTTAACTTTAAACTGACCAGCCACATTAGCCATTACGTCCTCGATGGTCTTCGTATCTTCATCCGTCAACTTTCCACTACTCAACGTGTCCAGAACATTCTGGTGTTGTGAACGCATCGCATCAAGGAACTGACTTTCACAGTTACGAACATTATCCACCGGTACATCATGTAACAGGCCATGCACACCAGAATACAGGATGGCAATCTGTTCACCTACTGACATAGGACTGTATTGTGGCTGAATCAATAGCTGATTGATTTTTCTACCACGGTCCAAAGCCATAGCTGTGACAGTATCCATGTCACTCGCGAATTGAGAAAAACTTTCCAATTCATGATATTGAGCCATATCGATCTTCAATGTACCTGCCACTTTCTTCATACTCTTGATCTGAGCAGATCCACCGACACGAGATACGGAAATTCCAACATCAATAGCCGGACGGAAACCCTGATTGAATAAATTGCTTACCAAATAAATCTGACCATCAGTAATGGAAATTACATTGGTAGGAATATAGGCAGCTACATCTCCTTCTTGGGTTTCAATAATAGGCAATGCCGTCAGGGATCCTCCACCTTTAACATGTCCTTTCATACATGCTGGTAGATCATTCATTGTCTCAGCAATCTCCTGCTGGTCATTGATACGTGCAGCCCTTTCCAATAGACGGGAATGGAGGTAGAAGATATCACCCGGATAAGCTTCTCGTCCAGATGGTCGACGAAGAATCAGGGAAATCTCACGGTAAGCTACAGCCTGTTTGCTCAGATCATCATAGACAACCAATGCAGAGAGTCCACGGTCACGGAAATATTCTCCGATCGCAGCACCAGCAAATGGTGCATAATATTGCAAAGCAGCAGGAGTAGCAGCAGTTGCACTGACAACAATGGTATAAGGCATGGCACCCTTATCTTCCAAAGTCTGTACCAATGAAGCTACGGTAGATGCTTTCTGGCCAATAGCTACATAAATACAATAGACAGGTTTACCGGCTTCATAAAGTCCTTTTTGATTGATGATCGTATCCACGGCTATGGCCGTTTTTCCGGTCTGGCGGTCACCGATGATCAATTCACGTTGTCCCCTACCGATAGGGATCATAGAGTCAATAGACTTCAGACCCGTCTGTAAAGGTTCCTTGACAGGTTGACGAAAGATCACCCCCGGTGCTTTCCGATCCAGAGGCATTTCGAAGGATCCGGTCAGGTCAATATCACCTTTTCCGTCGATCGGATTGCCCAGCGGGTCTACAACACGACCCAAAAAGTTGTCATTGACACAAATAGAAGCGATACGATGCGTACGTTTTACCTTCTCACCTTCTTTTATGCCTTCTGTAGGACCCAAGAGGATGCAACCCACATTATCTTCCTCCAGGTTCATAACAATAGCTTCAGTGCCATTTTCAAACTGGAGGATCTCACTGGATTCTACATTACGTAATCCATAGATACGGGCAACACCATCTGCCACAGTGAGTACGGTACCAACCTCATCAAACTGCTCAGTATGGTTGATGCCCCGTAATTCCTTCTCCAGAATTTCAGACACTTCGCTTGGTTTAATATTATCTGGCATTTTATTAATTTAAAATTAATGTTTGAATTCGAAAATTTCTTTCCGTATTCCGCTATTTATATAACTGCGAATACATCGTCCGGAGCATGTTTTTTACACTAGCATCCATCCGGTAAGTATCATATTCAAGAATAAAACCGCCGATAATATCCGGATCGGTCTCCGTCTTGAATTCCACAGTTCCCTTAGTCCTACTTTCTACCAATTTCTGCATTCTCTGTTCTATGGCAGATGATACAGGAACGGCAGTCGTAAGTATACCGCTTGTGATGTTCTTCTGTTGTCTGTAAAGAGAGATATACGAAGCAGCCATGAGTTGCAGGGTGTTTTCCCTATCCTCTTTCAGAACGAGAGCAACAAAATTTTTGCTGAGTTCTGACGGATTACCACCCATCGCAGTCTCCAAAAGATGCTGCTTCTTTTCGTTGACGAGCATAGGGTTATCTATCGTGTATTTCAGATCATGTACCTTAAAATAACTCTGATAAAGAGAGAGCATTTCTTCGTATACCTGATCTTCGACCTTCAGCGCCGTAGCACCCTTGAGGAGTGCCCGCGCATATCTAACCGATATTACACCTAAATCCATAAGCTTTAATCTTTCTTATTTTCAGAAGGAACTTCATCCAGCAGTCGACCAATCAACTCCATCTGCTTGTCTTGAGAAGACAATTCCTTACGCAAGATTTTTTCAGCAACTTGTATGGAAAGAGAAACGACCTGGGACCGGATGTCCTGAACGGCATTTTTCTTATCCATTTCAATTTGAGAATGGGCATCCTTCAACAGGCGTGCTCCCTCTTCTTTTGCTTTATCCTGTGCCTTCTCGACAATGGCATCACGTGTGTTTGCAGCCTCTTTTAGAATCTGGGCCTGTTTTTCGCGTGATTCCTGCAGAATGGATTCACCTTCCTTCTGGATGTTAGCAAGCTTCTTATCAGCTTCATGAGCATGACGAATACTTTCGTCGATGTTCTTCTTCCGATTGTTTACCATCTTCACAATTGAAGGGAATCCCCATTTCAATAAGATGAGAAAAACAATAATGAAGACGAGCGTCATCCAAAAAAGTAAACCGCTATCAGGAATCAATAAATCCATATATACTGGTTAAAGTTTACAATCAATAGCTCAAATTACATAACAATAGCCAACAGTGCGATAATGATAGCAAAGAATGCTACACCTTCGACCAGAGCGGCAGCAATAATCATAGAAGAAAGCAATTTTGGCTGCTCTTCCGGTTGACGGGCCATAGCGTCCATTGCCTGACCACCGATACGTCCAATACCTATACCTGCACCAATTACAGCGAGACCAGCGCCGATGGCAGCGCCACATTTTGCAACTTCAGCTGCTAATAATAATGATAACATAGTGATAATTTTTTAATTGATTATTTAATTTTTTATTTTATGCTTTTACTGTTTCTGCTACCTCTGGTTCAGATTTCACATGGGCCAAATGAATAAACACTGCACTTAACATTGTAAAGACTAAGGCCTGGATGTAACAAACCAGTATTTCCAGAAGCATCATAAAGATACTCATTGCAATGCTCACCACCGTCATACCTGAGCCGGCTGCAACATCCACTACAGCATTCTCACTAATATTGAACATGATGAAAATCATAGCAGCAAATGACAGGGCGATCGCATGACCAGCCAACATATTGGCAAAGAGTCGGATGATCAGTGCCAATGGCTTCGTAATAATACTAAACAGTTCAATAAAAGGCATCAACGGCACGGGGCATTTCAGCCATAAAGGCACTTTTGGCCAAAAAATGCTCTTCCAGTATTCCTTTGAACCCGTAACATTCGTAATAATAAAGGTCGTAATTCCCAAGAAAAATGTACAGGTGATATTCCCGGTTAAGTTTCCACCTCCTGGAGGAAATGGAACAACTCCCATCAAGTTAGCAAGGAATATAAAGAAGAAACAAGTCATCAGCCAGGGCCCATAAATTACAGCCTCTCTATCCGTCATAGTAGACTTGACCACATCATGATAGATCGACATAATAAACATGTGCATAAGTCCCGTAAATCCTTTCGGAGCGGAATCATCCCATTTATGATGTCTGCACCACCGCGCTGGAACCAACACACATATCAAGAGCAGAATAGCATCAATGAAAAGAACACAAACCGTCTTAGTAATAGAAATATCTAAAGGACGGACCTCCTTACCGTTGACCATTTCTACAATCTTACCAGGATGACTTTTCGCATCATTGCTCTTAATAAAAAGTCCATAAGGTCCCGGAAGATTACCATTGGTATTTTTAATTTCACTAAACCGGCTGCTAGAGAACACATGCCATCCCGTACTGCTCTTCACGATAACAGGAAGATGGATGATCACTGGAGTTTTGCCGATCTTGGTAATATGCCATTCATAAGAATCTTTAATATGCCCCCACAAAATATTTCCCACATCGATCTTTTGTCTTGCAGAAACCGTAACAGGCGCAAGAGTAAGAAGCATAACGAAGATGAAAAAAAATTGTTTGAGTTTTATTTTTTTCATTCTGATTCTATTTTATTAATTTTTTTTTCTACTCGCACAAAGTATAGGCAATCAAATGCCAGAAGGACAATGTAGAATATAGCGAAGATCAGAGCAAAACCTATCACAGCCTGCCGTTTACGAACAACGACCAGATAAATAAGAAAAACGCTTAAAGCCAAAAGCAATCTAAGCACTGATCCAACAAGATAAAACCGCATCAAATTTATTGAAGATGACTTGGCTACCCTTTTCCAGCATTCTCCATAAACCAAGTTGCATACAAGTGAAAATACGACTGTAACTGTTAAAGCAGTGATCAATGATGTATTTTGCACTATTTGCATGACAAACAAAGACAGGAGCATAAGTGCAGCAATAATCCACAATGAATATTGCTTGTATTTCCTGGCTATCCGATCTATTGTAGAGTCTAAACTTCGACGCATAACGAAACAAAGTTCTTCTGTACCTCTACGAAACCATCCTTGATATCCAACTGCTTAGGACCATCCTTTGTAGTTGTATACACCACTTTTCCTGCATTTAAAGAAGAAATGATGGGAGCATGATCTGTCAGTATTTCAAAAGACCCTGCCGTTCCAGGGACTGTAACGTTTTCTACGTCACCGATATACACTACTTTCTCCGGGGAAATAATTTTTAATCTCAGCATACGCAATAATTATAATGAGTATAAGTCAAGGTGTCTGACGACATCCCACAGACCTAGCCCTTAGCAGCTTCAAGTAATTTCTTCCCTTTGGCTACTGCGTCATCAATGGTTCCGACATTGAGAAAGGCCTGTTCCGGCAAATCGTCCACATCCCCATTAAGGATCGCATTAAAACCATGTATTGTATCTTCGATAGGTACCATAACTCCTTGCAGACCGGTAAACTGTTCGGCAACGGTAAAAGGCTGCGACAGAAAGCGCTGTACCCTACGGGCACGACTGACCACGAGTTTGTCTTCATCTGAAAGTTCATCCATACCCAAAATAGCAATGATATCCTGCAACTCGTTATAACGTTCAAGTAATTCCTTGACATGCTGTGCACAGTCATAATGCTCCTTACCGATAATATTCGGATCAAGAATACGAGAAGTACTTCCTAAAGGATCCACAGCTGGATAGATGCCCAACGATGTAATCTTACGAGACAGGGAAGTCGTAGCATCCAAGTGGGTAAATGTCGTAGCCGGAGCAGGGTCTGTCAAGTCATCGGCCGGCACATATACAGCTTGTACTGAAGTAATGGAACCTTGTTTGGTAGAAGCAATACGCTCCTGCATCTGTCCCATCTCACTGGCCAGTGTCGGCTGGTATCCTACAGCAGAAGGCATACGTCCGAGCAAAGCAGATACCTCAGAACCAGCCTGTGTAAAACGGAAGATATTATCAATAAAGAACATAATATCGGCAGGCTGTCCATTCTTGCCACCATGATCACGGAACTCTTCTGCTATCGTCAGTCCGGACAGAGCCACAGAAGAACGTGCCCCCGGTGGTTCATTCATCTGACCATAAACCAGTGTAGCCTGACTCTTGGATAATTCCTCTTGATCAACGAGAGATAAATCCCATTTCCCTTTATCCATAGCCTCTTTGAATTTCTCGCCATATCTGATTACACCGGAATTGATCATATCACGAATTAAGTCATTTCCTTCACGGGTACGTTCTCCGACACCTGCAAATACAGAATATCCATTATGGCCTTTGGCGATATTATTAATCAACTCCATGATTAATACGGTCTTCCCTACGCCGGCACCACCGAACAAACCGATTTTACCACCTTTCATGTAAGGTTCAAGTAAATCAATAACCTTGATACCCGTAGGCAGCATTTCCTTGCGCGTAGAAAGTTCATCAAACTTAGGTGGTTTACGATGAATCGGATAAGCCCCTTTCATCTCCAAAGGCTTCATACCATCAATAGGTTGGCCGACAACATTCAGCATACGACCCTTCAACTGTCCTCCCGCGGGCATAACAATAGGACTACCTGTAGGTGTAACTTCCAAGTCACGTTGCAAACCATCGGTACTATCCATAGCTACACAACGAACGGTGTCTTCACCAATATGTTGCTTCACCTCCATAACCAATACACGACCGCCGGGACGTTTCACTATCAGAGCTTCGTTGATTTCAGGAAGCACCTTTTCCGGATCCTGGCCTTTTGTATCGAAATAGACATCGATTACAGGTCCAATGATCTGAGAGATGCGTCCACTTATTTGTGACATAAGCTTTATTATTTTAAATTGTAAATTAATTTTTACTTTAAAAAAATCCTATTTGAGATATTTTCATTAATGCGAACACAAATCTACGCAATATTTTCGTAAACTACAAACTAAATATGAGTTTTATTCCTAAAAAGAATAACAATTTAGAATTTTAAAACAGTTTATATGCTTAACTCATCAAGCACTTTAATAAGATTTTTATCAAAAGGCTTGTCACTGCGGACGGCCTCACTCATCGGCACATAAGTAACCTCATTATTTCGTACACCCACCATAATATTTCGCTGGCCCTGGATAATGGCTTCAACAGCTCCCACACCAGTACGGCTAGCTAAAATACGGTCACGTGCTGAAGGACTGCCTCCACGTTGCAAATGGCCGAGTATAGATACACGCACATCATACTGAGAAAACTCCTTTCTTACACGATCAGCATAGTACAGTGCACCACATTTAGGACTTTCAGAAACAATGACAATACAACTCTTTTTCGATTTACGAATACCGCGCTCCATAAACTGGGCGAGTTGGTCGACATCCGTAGAATCTTCAGGTATAATAGCTGCTTCAGCTCCACCCGCAATAGCGCTGTTCTGAGCCAGGAATCCGGCATCACGGCCCATCACTTCTACAAAGAAGATACGCTCGTGGCTCTGTGCTGTATCGCGAATACGATCCACACATTCTACTATCGTATTCAGGGTGGTATCATAGCCAATCGTATTATCAGTACCGAACAAATCATTATCGATTGTACCAGGAAGGCCGATACAAGGCATATCAAAATCTTGTCCGAAATGCATAGCTCCTGTCAAAGAGCCATTTCCTCCTATTATAACCAGAGCATCTATACCTTCATTCTTTAAGTTATCATAAGCTTTCTGACGACCTTCTTCCGTCATAAAATCCTTAGAACGTGAAGTTCTGAGAATAGTACCCCCTCTGCTGATAATACCACTGACATTTTCTGTGGTGAAAGATTTGATTTCATCATTGATCAGTCCGTCATATCCTCGGTAGATAGCTTTAATCATAAAGCCATTGTAAATACCAGCGCGGGTAACCGCACGAATTGCGGCATTCATACCCGGAGCATCACCTCCTGAAGTTAAGACTCCAATCGTTTTAATTCTAGCCATACTGAGTAACCTTAATATAATATATAATTGTCTTCCTAATTACCTAAAGAAGAATTCATGTTGAACCTGCATGCATTTCTTTCTCCCTTTACTGTTATCATAACCCAAAATCCAGAATGAGTACTGACCGTCCAATAATGATTCGCCTCATGAAAAGAATACAAGCTGAAAAATGCTAATTTGGATGTAACTTTCTATCGTCATAACGTCCCCTTGTCCACTATGAAGATAGAAGAAAATTTTCCTCTGTGCACCTTAACAGTATGCTATCTTTTTCTATACAAATTTCGTACAAAGTTAACAAATTATCTGATAAAGGTTGATATCATAACAAAAAATTAAGGCGGTTTAACACTGAACTAACAGATTAAAATCAGCAAATCCATGAATTGTCAAGTGAACTTAGCAAAAAACTATAATCATTATAACTTTTCAAATTTATCTTTTTATTTCTCGCCTGAATTATGTATCTTTGTAAAAACAAAAAACGATTCTGATAAATACTTCTTGGATATTTACAAAGGCATTGAAAAGAAATCAAGAAAAGTGGTACTCCGCAAGGATGTACCTACTTATAGAGTTTTGTGAAAAGAATGTTAAATCCTTTAGGAATAAAGAAATATGCCAATTAAGTCGGTTAACATATCGGGTACTAGGCCTCCACTCGTAAGTTTTATCATTACGACCTACGGTCTTTCGAATAAAACAGTACAGGAATGCGTGGATCATATACTATCTCTGTCGCTAAATTCAAATGAACGGGAGATTATTCTCATAGACAACGGTTCTGGAGAATTTCCTTCAAAAGAACTACTTGACGTGAAAGATGACATCACCTATGTCAGGAAAAGAAACTTGGGACTTTCCCAAGCCAGAAATATAGGTATACAATTAGCCACAGGAGATTACATTCAGTTTCTGGACGGTAACGGCTATCTTGTATCTGCCCCCTATGAGCATTGCCTTGATATTATCAGATTTAATGATCCGGACTTAGTCTTTTTCCAAGAAACCCATAACAGAAAACCAAATACCTCTTTTACGTTAGTCGGTCCTATTAGTGGCAGTGCCTATCTTCATGATCATACGCTTAAAGCTACAGTCTGCGGATATATTTTCAGACATAAAATATTAGGTAGCCTTCGCTTTTCTACAAAGATCCTACATGAAGATGAAGATTTTACGCCACAATTATGTCTTCGCGGAGAACGAATTTATTATACTGATGCAGATGCTTATTTCTGCAGACAGCAAAGCTTCTATGCTGCCATGAAAGATAATAAGCGATACCGTCTGACCTGTCTTCCAGACATAGAGAAGGTGATAGCACACTTACAGGATCTGTCAGATCAACTTCCAGAAGCAGATCGGGTTGCCTTACAGTACCGTGTAGCTCAATTGTCTATGGACTATCTGTATCAAACTATCAGGATTACCCGAAGTACCCGTCATTTGAATAATGCCATTGAGTGGCTTCGGAAAAGAGGACTATTCCCTCTCCCAGACAAAAACAATTCTCGTAAATACAGTCTTTTCAGAAAGGCTGTCAATACGAGCATAGGTCGTAAGATACTACTATTGATAGCACCTCGATAAGAATTTGTTTTTGTAAAGTATAATATACTGTTTTCTCTTATCTCTGCTGTCTTTGCCTGTATGTGATTTTGAAGAAACAAAAGATTTTCATAATAGGATTTCTGATTTTGTCCTTTATCATAATGAATTGTACAGAATCATTTGGTAAGAAACAAGTTGATACAAAATTACTTCAACGGGTATTTATGTATGCTAACACGTTTCCTTATAATGAGATACCGGATTCCGTTCCTTCAAATGTTTACTTGAAATACAGGACTCATATAGACAGGAAAAATCTATTGCTTCTTGCCATACCTGCCATGTATGATGTAGCAAGAGATCGCAGGCGCGATTTCTTAAACGAAAGTTTTTCCAATATCGTTTATTACAAAGACGGAAAAGAAAAGACAAAGACACTTCTGATGTACTCTACCGTATATCATTCCCACAAATTACTTCCTGTTCTTTTTGAGAACCTTCAGCCGAGTCTCTATGACGTGACTCTCTTTAAAGGTATTATTCTTTCACCATTAAAAAGAAGCAACAAGCGTTTCTATCATTATAAATCCATAAAATATGGAATCAGTCAAACCCGTTTCTTTATCAGACCTAAAATCAAAAACACGCAGTTGGTTAAGGGATGGATTATCATTGATGACAGTACCGGAAAAGTAGATCGTTTTTTTTTCGAGGGTGAATATGACATGATTCATTTCGTACTTCAAGGTGAAATGGGTAAAAGTGGCATTAAATCTTTATTACCTAAACGCTGTGATATTATCGCGAAAATCCGCACTTTAGGTAACCAATTTCGTTCTTGGATAACTTCCGTTTATGACATAAATTGTACTCTGCCAGATTCTATTCATCTCTCAGAGAACCGAAATCTCTTAGACCGCATACGTCCTGTTCCACTCACAACAGAAGAGGAAAAAATTATTGAAACAGATGATTCGATTAGAAAATCAAACACGAATCGGTCAAGTCGTATCAGCAATCAGGCAATTTATTCTGACAAGACAAAACAAAAGGAATCAACCTCTTCCCTTTCTGAAACAACAGAAAGTACTTCCGAAATAGATTCTGCTTCAGAAGGAATAAAAAAAGATGGATGGAAAAGCAATGATTCCATAAACAAAAACTTAACCAATACCACAAATGCCAACCCTCAAAAGTTTAAATATGTCAGTAAACACATTTTTTGGGATGTTATTGGAAATAATATATTAAACGATATTAACACAAATATTGGAGATAAGAAACAAGGGCATATCAAAATTCATCCTATTTTCAACCCTTTTTATTTTGGGTATTCCCGAAATAAAGGAATCATCTATCGCTTCGATGTAAAAGGCTATTATAATTTTACTCCTAATCAAAGTATCTCTACCCGCATTAAAATGGGATATTCTTTTAAATGGAAAAGACTATTGTATAATATCCCTGTCACGTTCACCTATAATCAGAGAAGAAACGGATGGGTGAAAATAGAATACTTCAATGGTAATCGCATTACCAACTCTAATATCCTGGATGAAATTAAAGATCAGAAACCAGATTCAATAGACTGGAACAAATTGAATCTGGATTATTTTAATGACTTGGGAATTAAAGTAAGTACGAATTATCAGATCATCAAGAATCACCTTGATCTGCAAAGCGGACTTGTCTGGCATCGCCGTACTGCAGTAAAGAAGGAGGGCTTTATACAAGCCGGAAAAGCCTACAAGTTATTGTTCCTCTGCACCTTTTATCCAATTGCAGTATACCCCTCTTGCAAACCTTGGCCCCATTATCAACGCTAGTTATGAACGAGGCATCAAAGGTTTTATGGGTGGAAAAACACAATTATGAGAAATGGGAATTGGACGGACAGGAAATTCATCGGATGCCTTGCATGCGTTCAATATCCTTACGTGCAGGAATGGGACTCTATACGGATAAAAGTAAGAATGGGTATTTTCTGGATTACAATAACTTCAGGGAAAATTATATTCCGGGAGGATGGTATGATGAATGGAGCGGTGAGTTCGAACTGCTGAATTCAAACTGGTATAATGCTTCTGACTTTTATGTTCGTGCCAATGCAACCTACGAGTCACCTATGTTGTTCCTTTCCTGGATTCCCCTTATCGGACAGGTTGTTGAGAAGGAACGGATTTATGTCAGTGCACTTTCTATCCAAAAATTAACACCTTATATGGAGGTCGGATATGGGTTTACCAACCGGTTATTCTCTATGGGAATCTTCTGTGGCTGGAGCTCTCACCGTTTTGAAGGGTTTGGCATAAAATGGGGATTTGAATTGTTCAACAACTGGTAATCAGAGAGTAATCCTGATGATATAAATACTATATAAAGAAAAAAGTGATATAGCTTTTTTATAAATGAAAGTTAGCGATGACTGAAATGATGAAACCTTTAACTGTCTACCGGGCAAGTGCAGGTGCTGGAAAGACCTTTAAACTTGCTACCCAATATATCTCATTACTTATACTGAGTCCTCAATCCTACCGTGGAGTCTTGGCCGTAACCTTCACTAATAAGGCCACGGAAGAAATGAAGATGCGCATATTGTCCCAACTTTATGGAATCTCGCGAGGTTTGGATGATTCAAAGGATTATATAAAAGAGGTGAAACTTGCTACAGGATTAGGAGAAGAACTCATCCGAAAGCGTGCCGATTGGGTATTAAACCATCTACTCCATCACTTTAACGATTTTCGGGTTGAAACCATTGATGCTTTTTTCCAAACCGTACTAAGGAATCTGTCGCGAGAACTCGATCTGACTGCTAACCTTGCAATTAGCCTGAATGATGAGGAAGTAATGGAACAAGCCGTAGATGACCTCATCGAAGAATTGGATGAAAAGAGTCCGGTCCTGACATGGATTATGGACTACATCCATGAGAAAATGGACGATGACAAGGGATGGAATATCATCAGACAAATCAAGACTTTCGGAAAAAATATCTTCGAAGATGCTTATAAACAGCATTTCAGTGAACTTGAACCTCTTATGGCACCCAGCAGTACTTTCTTTCCAGATTATTCGAAGAAACTCCGGGCTATCAGACAGAAATCAAAGAACGCGATCAAGGAATATGCTGATATATTCTTTAAAGAAATGGATAACAATGGATTCACTGCCTCTGATCTGAACAGAGGGGAAAAAGGTATCTGGAGTTATTTCTCCAAACTGTACAAAGGTGAATTTGCTGATGAATCAAAATTGATTAACCAAACGCTCTGTAATTGTCTTGAGGACCCCAAAAACTGGGTTACAAAGAAAAAAGCTGTTCCCGGAAATGAAATCTTTGAATTAGTCCAAGAACATCTGTGGCCACTACTCCGACAGGCTGAATGTAAACGTCCCGATCTGGCCAAAACCTATAAATCTGCTGATCTCACTTTGAGGCATCTTAATACATTAAGATTACTTGGGAAGATTGGTGAGAAGGTAAGAGACAGCAATCAGGAAGCCAACAGATTTCTACTCAGTGACACACAGAACTTGCTGCATTCCCTCATCAGTGATAATGACTCTCCTTTCATCTTTGAGAAGATCGGTGCACACCTGGAACATATCATGATAGATGAGTTCCAGGACACCAGCAGAATCCAATGGCGTAATTTTAAAGTCCTGCTCCAAGAGACCATGTCTCATGCAGTCCCCCCCTCTGAACATCTTGCCCAGAATCTGATTGTCGGTGATATCAAGCAGAGTATCTATCGGTGGAGAGCTGGTGACTGGAAATTGCTCAGGGATATTGATACAAAAGAATTCTCATCCCGTCAGGTAAACAAGAAAGTACTGGATGTTAATTTCCGTTCTGAGAAGAAGATCGTAGCTTTTAATAATGTCTTCTTCCTTAAAGCCAGCCAATCTGAACTCTGGTCCAATGGTGTCGAAGGGATGAAAGACTTACAAGAGGCTTATCTACAAAATGAACTTTCCCAGAAAGTGCCTGAAGGAAAAGACGATAAAGGGTATATCCATATCGAACTTCTCCCTAATAATGATCTATATCATGACCTGATGCTACAGAAAACCGTTGATACGGTTCGCATATTACTTGACAAAGGATGCCGGGAACGTGACATTGCCATCTTGGTCAGAAAGAATCCGACTATTCAGGAGATTGGTTCTTATTTTATGGACCAGCTTCCTGATGTGACACTGGTCAGTGACCTTGCATTTCGTCTCGATGCTTCTCAAGCTGTAAATATTCTTGTGGATGCTTTGCGTTTTATCACCCACCGAGACGATCTGCTTACATTGGCCAATCTGACAAAGGCATATCAGACAGAAATCAAGAATCCTGAAAAAACAGATAGTGGAATCTTTATTCATCCGGAAAGCACCCTAGAGGAACAATTGAAAGCACAGTTGCCTGATGCCTATATCAACCACCTGAACGAACTTGAAGGACTACCTCTCATGGATTTAGTAGAGCAACTCTATGCTATCTTTGAACTCACAAAAATGAATGAACAAAGTGCATACGTTTGTGCCTTCTACGATGAATTGAGTGAGTATCTCCAAGAACATGTTCCTGACATCAATGACTTTCTTAATGTTTGGGACGAAGATCTTCATACCCATTCTATCCAAAGTGATGAAGCTAACGGCATCCGGCTTTTGACTATACATAAGAGTAAAGGTCTCGAATTTGATCATGTCATCATCCCATTTTGTGACTGGACACTGGAGAAACCAGGATATACAATATGGTGTACCCCTTCAGAGAGTCCGTATAATGAACTGCCTGTTGTACCGATAGATTTATACAAAAAACAGATGACGGGTTCTGTCTATGAACCCTTCTATAAAAATGAGCATTCACAAAATATTGTGGATAACATCAATCTTCTTTATGTAGCTTTCACCCGTCCGAAGAAAAGTCTCTATGTCTTCGGCAAGTACAGAGATAAATCTGATAATCAAAAGAAAACAGACGAAAAGGGCAACGGTTCTGAACCAGCAAATGAAAGTGAAGTGATCGAAGAAGTCCTACCTCAGTTAGGTAATGAACTGGAAGGATCTACTCTCCGAACCATGGAACAGAAAGAACCAGAAAAAGATATCCTGATAAACACCGAGAAAGTTCAAGATAAGGAAAAAAGACAGGACAAATCTCTGGTCTTTGAATATGGGACTCTGAACATAAGCAGTAATGAACAGGAAAAGACTACATCTCATAATGTTTTTCTCCAACCTGTTCAACCCAAACTTGTGACTGTTGACAATTATGAAAATAAAGTTGACTTCCGCCAAAGTAATAAAAGCAAAGATTTTATCCAAGGAGATACAGAAGAAACCTTGCAGCATAACACCTATATTCAAACCGGCAATGTACTTCATTCCATTTTCTCATCCATCCATACTTTGAATGATGTGGACCAAGCACTTAACCAACTTGAGCAGGATGGTGTGCTTGATACCGACCAACTGAGTAAGGAGAAGTTGAAAAACATGATGAAACAAAGGCTTGAATCTCATAGAGTAAGAGATTGGTTTTCAGATCGTTGGGAATTATTCAATGAGTGCACTATCATCTATAAAGATCCAAACACGAATGAAGTCATTGAAAAGCGGCCGGACCGTGTCATGACTGATGGAAAGGAAATGATCGTGGTCGACTTCAAGTTTGGGAAGCCTCATCAAGAATATGAAGCCCAAGTCAGAGCATACATGACTCTCCTCTCTCAGATGAACTATCAACATATTACCGGTTATCTCTGGTATGTATACCCCAACCAAATTGTGGAAGTCAAAGCCTCTGAACCCGATTTATCGTAAAGGGAAAACAGGATGAGAGTAACGGACATCAACTGGGAAAAACGTCATTTCGTATTTTCCTCTTTTCAACTTCAAAATAATAGGACATGCAAACTTTTCTTCATTATGTAGCTCAAGATATCATTCGTAAATATAAAGGCCAACTCAGTCATATTGTTGTCGTATTTCCGAATAAACGTGCTTCACTATTTCTAAATCAGGAATTAGCCAGACAAGTGGACTATCCACTGTGGAGTCCGACCTGTATCACTATCAGCGATCTATTCCGGGAACATAGCAAACGAACGGTTGGAGATCCGATCAAGCTCGTCAGTGAACTCTATAAAGTCTACAATCATGTTACTGGTGAAACAGAATCACTCGACAAATTCTACGGTTGGGGACAGTTACTTATCTCCGATTTCGATGATATCGACAAAAACATGGCAAATGCAGACCAGGTATTCGCTAATCTGAAAGATATTCATGAATTGGACGATGTGAGTTACCTCAATGATGACCAGAAGAAGATATTAAAACGATTTTTCAGCAATTTCTCTGAAGATCAGAACAGTGTTCTGAAAAAACGGTTCATCACACTCTGGAGCCAGTTCGGCAATATCTATCATCAGTTCAATAAATCTCTGCAAGAACAAGGATTAGCCTATGAAGGAGCACTTTATAAGGAAGTAGCAACGGACCCAAACTTGAAATTGAAACATTCAATGTATCTTTTTGTTGGTTTCAATATGATGCAAAAGGTAGAACTGACTCTTTGTGACAGACTGAAGAAAAAGGATAAAGCCAGATTCTATTGGGACTTTGATGATTACTATATGCCGAGAAAAGGCCATGACAATGAAGCCGGACATTATATTGCTCAGTATCTGAAAGACTATCCAAATGAACTGGATAGTAATGATCCTGAGATATACAAGAATATGGTGAAATCGAAAAAAATCACATTTATCAGTGCAAGCACGGAGAATCTTCAAGCAAGATACGTCAGTGACTGGTTAAAAGAAAATCATCGCATTGAAGCCGGAAAGCGTACTGCCATCGTCATGGCAGATGAAAACCTCCTGCCCACCATCATTCACAGTTTGCCACCTGAAGTGACGAAAATAAATGTAACTACCGGATATCCATTGTCACAGTCACCAGTCAGTACGCTGGTCAAGTTGTTGATTGACATGCAGGCTCATGATTACCGAAAGGATCTCAAAAAGTTTCTTTTCCGTGGAACCAGCAAAGTCCTCCAACATCCTTATTCCCAATTTATATCCAGTCATATCAAGGATCTCAATGCCTTATTAAACCATCATAAACACTTCTATTTGTCAGCTGACGAACTCAGTAAAGAATGTCCTTTTATTAAAGATGATAGCGGATTAAAAATCTTATTTCAGATCCCCGACGGTTCTCTCAGCATGATGTCACACTGGTTATTGGAAATTCTCAAGATGATAGGTATAAATTACAATCATGCGCTCAAAGAGAAAGAAGAACAGAATCAAATCAAAGAAGACCCACTCTTTCAAGAATCTCTCTTCCGAATGTATACCCTCATCAATCGTCTCTGCAACCTGATAGACCAAGACGATCTGAATATTGATATACATACCTATCAGCGACTAATGACACAACTCATTGATACAACAACCATTCCTTTTCATGGAGAGCCTGCAGTAGGAGTACAAATCATGGGAATACTGGAAACAAGAAACTTAGATTTTGACCATGTCCTGTTACTTTCCTGTAATGAAGGGAATATCCCTAAAGGTGTTAACGATACTTCTTTTATTCCCTATTCCATCCGTAAGGCATACGAACTGACGACCGTGGATAACAAGGTAGCTATTTATTCCTATTACTTCTATCGTCTCCTGCAAAGAGCCAAAGATGTCACTCTCATTTATAATCATACGACAAGCAACGGGCAGACCGGAGAGATGTCCCGGTTTATGCTCCAGTTGATGGTAGAAAGTCCACATAAAATTCATTTGGAAAATCTGATCACCGGTCAGAAGCCAGCCATACGTGCACGCACATCAATAGAAAAAGACGCACAAGTCATGCAAGTCATCCATCAGATGAACCGCCTCTCTCCTACCGCACTGAATACATATATCCGCTGTCAACTTCAATTCTATTACAAGTACATCGCAAAAATCAAAGAACCAGATGAGATTGATGAAGATAAAGTTGACAATCGTACATTCGGAAATATATTCCATTTCGCATGTCAACTCTTTTATCTGCAATTTGCCTCTCCTGATGATATCCTGATCAAGGAAGATGCTAAGGGGAAACAAACCATAGAAATCATTCATCCTTTTACCATTCAAAAAGAAGAAATAGAAAATGCCCTCAAGAACCCTTATATTATCGAACAGTGTGTCGACAATGCTTTCAGACAGAATCTCTTCAAGGTGGGTCCTCATACACCCATCGAATACAATGGTCTACAGATTATCAATCGTCAAGTCATTATCGATTATATCAAGAGACTGCTACAAATAGACGAGAATTCAACACCTTTTCAAATTCTGGGACTGGAAAAGCAAGTTGAAGCCCCCATTACTTTCAAGACTCCTCTGGGAAGAGAATCCATGACGATTTTCGGAAGTATAGACCGATTGGATCAAGTCAATCTGGCAGAAGGCTCAACTATCCGGGTCATCGATTATAAGACTGGGAATAATAACAAGATGTCAGTCAAGGAACTTGGAGATATCTTTTCCGGGAAAAAACTGGCGAATCATACGGATTACTATCTCCAGGCAATGCTTTATGCCAGTATCATAAGAAGCAAGAAAGACTCTGAAGGAAAAAGAGTTTATGATGCAGATAACCTGCCTGTCAGTCCGTCCTTACTTTTCATCCAGCATGCCGGTGATAAGGTCCTTCCGCTGAAAATAGGGAAAGACTTCATTACTGATATAGAAAAATATGAAAATGAAGAAGGAGATAGAAATATAGACAACTTTGAAGAAAATATTCGGAACACCCTATCTGAAATCTTTAATCCTCAGATTATGTTAAGTGCCACTGAAGACATAAAGCAATGCGAACATTGTCCTTATGCAAGGATATGCTGCGGCAAGAGATAAGAATGAAATGGAATTATCTGCTGGCAGACAACTATTTGAGAGAATATCTGATCTATGTCAATAAATTGTGGTAATACATTGGTAATACTTTATTGAATTATATCTTTGTTTTCTATCATGGTCCATATTATTCCTTCTTTCCTCTTAATAGAAAGATTGAAAGGGGTTCATTGGAAAATTCGTATTGGTAGCAAGGTTTGTAAGGTGCGTACTCCTTATAATCTTTATAAGGTTTGTACTTTTTATATTTCTTGTAGGGCTCGTAATTAGTATATTTATTAATAGCGTCCTTAATAAATCCTACGGCATAGCCATCATGATCCCGTACTATTCCCTTATCAAACCAACCTAAGTGCTTGCCATTAAACCCATAAATACTAAAATCATCTTCATCCCCAGGGACCAAATATGCTACAGGCAAACCATCCCACATATAGATGGTCATGTCGTCATCATCTGTATCTATGTAAGCAGTAGCATTACCTTCTGAATTAAACAAAGTAATTTCTTCTGCACATGCAAATTGTATGGAGAAACAAAGTATTAAGAATAAGATTAACTTTTTCATTCATTTATATTTCTTTATCCAACATTCCAATTACTCTATTTTCTGGCTCTAATTGTTTTATTGTAATTCCATCCCCTACAAAGCTGCATTGAAATGAATATTTGCCATTCGTGATAACAAATGTAGATTTGCCATCAGGAATAGTTGCTGTGCCAGAAAACTTCTCTTCTGAATTTTCTTTCTTTATTTCCGGATCTCCTTTAACTTTATTCATTTTCAATGTGAAATTATTAAGCCCTAATGATTTATTTCCATCTTTGTAAATTCCATCCGACTTTACTTCAATTCCATTATTATAGTCTTTAGCGCTAAAAGTGAGATTATAGATCTCAGCATCTTGATATTTCTTTTCGTCTGTAATTCTACCGTCAATTACAAGAGAGGCTTTTGAGCCTGTAATTGACAACTTCACCTTCTCATCTCTTTCCGTCACACCATAGCCATAGAAATACGTTGTATCTTTAGTCGTAATAGAAGGCTTAAAATAGTCCACAATCTCCTGATCATAGAAATAATTGATAGGCAAAGTACTTGTAGATTCTCTATTGAGTAACTCTGCGCTATATATTTCCATACTACTACCCTCTTCTTCATTACTGTCAGAAGAGGAACAAGAGCATAGCAAGACTAATCCAAAAAATAATAACCAAATATTCTTCATGGTTTTACTTCTCTTAAAGGTTATATATAAGTACTATATTTTGTCACATTTTCACCATAAAGTTAATCATTAATTTTTAAATATCAAAGATAATATAGAAGAAAATGATATTTTACGTTGACAGACAAACCAATACGCCCAACCATTGAATTAATGAAAGTAAACTAGGTTGTGTACTTTCATTTGACCAAGAAAACAACTTCTGTTCGATCTATCTTTTCTGAAGTTGGATTCATCATGCGAATTTGGTTCATATTTATTCCATCCTTTTTTGAAAACTCTAAGGGTAGCCACAAAAAAGAGTAAGCATCTTGCTTACCCTTAATAATTGTATTTTGCGGAAGATGAGGGATTCAAACCCCCGATACCCGAAAGGGGTATACCGGATTTCGAGTCCAGCGCATTCGGTCACTCTGCCAATCTTCCTAGTGGCTGCAAAAGTACAATTAATTTTGGACATATCCAAAAATACCGGAAGAATTATTCAAAACTCAGATCCGCCAGACGCCTTCGCAAAGTTTCTGCATTACTCTTTCTAACAGCTAGTTTAATACTGCAATCGGCATCAAAAGTCTGACTGACAATCTTCAGATTCATCTCTTTAACAATATGCATGACCGCATTTATCATCGGATAGGTAAAATGCCAGACAACATATTCTTCAACCTGCTTCACAACCGTTACAGAATGATTCAAGGCATCATCAGCTGCCGTACGATAAGCCCTGATCAGTCCACCCGTACCAAGGTTAACCCCGCCATAATAACGGATGACATAAACGACAACATCCGTTAGTCCATGCGAAAGAATCTGTCCCATAATAGGTTTCCCTGCTGTAGAAGAAGGTTCTCCATTATCTACGGCTCTGAAATCCTTTTGTTCCGGTCCCAGTATATATGCATAGCAGATGTGACGTGCATCATAATATTTTTCCTGATATGATTTCAATAACACCTTCACATCATCTTTAGAAGTCACATGATGTGCGAAGGCGAGGAACTTACTTCGCTTATCGGAGTAGAATCCCTCGCCTACACTGTTTGTAGTGGTATATTCATCAATCATAAAAACAATTTATACCATCCCATTTCCGATTATGAAAGCAGATGGACAATCAGACCAGAACGCAGTTTCGGTTCAAACCAAGTTGCTTTCGGCGGCATGATCTTTCCACTGTCTGCTATATTCATAATCTGCTTCATACTTACAGGATACAAGGCAAGCGCCCAACGCATCTCGCCATTATCCACACGGCGTCTGAGTTCTTTCAGTCCACGCAGACCACCGACAAAATCAATTCTTTTATCGGTACGAAGATCCTTAATTCCCATCAGTTTGTCAAGAATCAAACGTGAAGAAATATCTACATCCAGTATACCGATCGGATCATGGTCATCGTAAGTTCCCGGACGAGCTTCCAATTTATACCAGTTGCCATCCAGATAAATACTGAACTCATGGAGTCTGGCAGGCTTATATTCTTCCGGTCCCATCTTTTCCACGATAAAATCTTCAGACAAAGCCTTGAGGAATATTTCCGATGTCATACCATTAAGATCCTTTACTACACGGTTATAATCAAGAATCGTCAACTGAGAAGCTTGAAAGCATACAGCCATGAAGTAATTATACTCTTCCTTACCCGTATGATTCGGATCATTTTGAGCCTTCTCTTCACCCACACGAGCCGCAGCAGCCGTGCGATGATGGCCATCAGCAATATATAGACTCGGGATTTTCGCAAATTCTTCCGTTATGGTCTGAATATCTTTCTGATCACTTATAACCCAGAACTGATGGCGAAAACCATCTATAGGAGCGATGAAATCATATATCGGCCGAGTAACCGCATAGCGTATGATCAAGTCATTCAGCACATTATTGTCAGGATAGGCAAGAAAAACGGGTTCCATATTCGCATTAGTGATTTGAACATGTTTCATCCGATCATCCTCTTTATCTTTCCGGGTAAGTTCGTGCCTTTTGATCACCCCATTAAGATAGTCCTCAACACAAGCACCTACGACCAGACCATATTGCGTCTTGCCGTTCATGGTCTGAGCATAGAGATAATAGTCTTCCTGACTATCCTGAACCAGCCATCTTTGCTCACGAAACTTTTTCAACTGTTCAGCAGCACTCGTATAGACCCGAGGATCATATTCTGAAGTACCTTTTGGAAAGTTGATTTCTGGTTTGATAATATGATAGAGGCTCTTCTCATTATTGCCCGCCTCAGTCCTTGCCTCCTCAGAGTCAAGAACATCATACGGGCGACTTTCAACTTTTTCAACCAAGTCCACAGGTGGACGTAAACCTCTGAAAGGTTTTACTTTAGCCATAGTTTAAATTATTTGTTGACCTGGAATTTTACGATGCCATCCTTAAAGAAAGCATTGATCTGTTGAGCAGCAGCAACACCAGCATTGATATTTGCTTCAGCGGTCTGAGCTCCCATCTTCTTTGGAGTAGTAAAGAACCGGTCACCAAATTTCTCAAATTCGGCTACAGCGTCCGGTTTCAGATCTGTAATATATCTCAAGTCAGGACGGTCAGCAAGTAACTTAAGCAATTCCGGTTCGTTAATAATCTCTTTGCGTGCCGCATTGACCAAGATACCCCCTTCCGGCATCAAATTGACGAGTTTATAATCTATACTGCCTATAGTCTCAGAAGTAGCCGGGATATGCAGACTCACGACATCACTGTTACGGAAAAGTTCCTCTTTAGTCTTGTAAGCACGGACACCTGCAGTCTCGATACTAACTGCCGGGCAGAACTCATCATAAGCAGAAACCTTCATGTCAAAACCTTTTGCAACACGAGCCACATTACGAGCTACATTACCGAAAGCCAAGAGTCCAAGTCTCTTGCCTTTAAGTTCCGTTCCAGGTTTTCCATTATAAAAGTTGCGAACCATATATACCAGCAGTCCGAACACAAGTTCAGCTACAGCATTAGCATTCTGTCCCGGAGTGTTCTCAACGATAACCCCATTGGACTTAGCATGAGCCAAGTCTATCGTATCATAGCCGGCACCGGCGCGGACGACGAGTTTCAGAGTTTTCGCAGCATCCAGGACTTCCGCATCGATTTTATCAGAACGGACAATCATGGCATCTGCATCAGCCACTGCCTCTAAGAGTTGTGAACGGTCTGTATACTTCTCAAGCAAGACCAATTCATTGCCTGCATCTTTTACCTCTTTTTTAATACCTTCTACAGCTAAGGTTGCAAACGGTTTTGCTGTTGCAACTAATATCTTCTTCATGATTACTTCTATTTAATGTTCAGCCTCAAAATCTTTCATTGCCTTGACCAAGAAGTTCACCCCTTCAACAGTCATTGCATTATAGCAACTGGCACGGAAACCACCTACAGAACGGTGACCCTTGACACCCACAATACCACGGCCGGAAACAAAGTCAAGGAACGGCTTCTCTAAATCTTTATATTCATCATTCATCACAAAACAAATATTCATCAGAGAACGGTCTTCTTCCTTAGCCGTACCATGGAAGAGTTTGTTACGATCAATCTCACCGTAAAGTATCTGAGCACGTTCATGGGCACGACGGTCCATTTCCTTGGCACCACCTTCTTTCTTTACCCAACGCATGGTTTCAAGCAAAGAATAGATAGGAACAACAGGAGGAGTATTGAACATAGAACCCTTCTTCACATGCGTACGATAATCGATCATTGTAGGCAACTCACGAGGAGCACGACCCAGTTTGTCATTTTTTACAATGACCAATGTGACACCAGCCATAGACAGGTTTTTCTGAGCCCCAGCATAGATTGCATCATATTTGCTTACATCTACAGGACGGCTCATGATGTCAGAGCTCATATCAGCAATCAAAGGAATGGGAGAATCCAAATCCTTCCGTATCTCAGTACCATAGATGGTATTGTTTGTAGTGATATGCAAATAGTCAGCGTCTGCAGGGATACTATATTTCTTTGGAACATACGTATAGTTAGCCTCTTTGGAGGATGCTATCTCAACGGTCTCTCCGAAGTGCTGAGCTTCCTTTTCAGCTTTATTAGCCCAACTACCCGTATTCAGGTAAGCGGCTTTCTTGATCAGGAAATTAGCCGGAATCTCCATAAATTGTGTCGAAGCACCACCACCAAGAAAGAGAACGGAATATCCGTCAGGGATATCAAGTAATTCTTTGATCAGCGCTTCACTCTCGTCAACGACAGCTTGGAAGTCACTGGAACGGTGGCTAACCTCCATCAAAGAAAGACCTGAACCATTGAAATTTAAAATCTGTTTTGCCGTGTTTTCAATCACTTCACGTGGAAGCATTGATGGACCTGGATTAAAGTTGTACTTCTTCATCTGAATAAATATTAAAATTTAAGTTCTATTTTCTAAATCTTTTTCAGATCAGACATCTAATGTCTTCGCCTTCGAAAGTTGATTATCTGTTATATATCATTTCTTCATTCATGATAGCATTAAAATGAAGAGATTACCATGTTGTCAGAGCTTGAGACAATCAAGATTATATAATTTCCTCTATAACCGTATGAACTCCCTTTATCTTTTCTCCTTGTGTTTGCTGAAGGACCTGACGAAGTTTAACTCTGGAAATAGCCGCATAAGCATAACGGTCCAAGATATCAATCTGTCCAATCTCTTCACCTTTCAAGCCACCTTTCTTGCAAAGGAACCCGACTATATCACCTCGTGAAATTTTATCTTTCTTCCCTTTTCCAATATAGATAGTAGACATCTTTGGCAAAGCTGGTTTTTCTTGTTTCAAATCAGGAGATAAAGAATAGTTCTCCACTTCTGCATTCACATATCCAGGTACTTGCTCACCAGGACCAAGAATGAAAAAAGATCGTCCTGTGTTCATCCATCGCGCAGTTCTACCTACCCGATGAACAAAGTCCTCTTCAGTTTCCGGCAAATGGTAGTGAACGATATTGTCAATATGCAAGATATCAAGTCCACGCGAAGCCAGATTTGTACTTACCATAATGTTTGTACTGCCATTAGCAAACTTATACAAAGCTGTCTCGCGAGATTTCTGATCCAAACCTCCATGAAAGCAACTCGTAACGAATCCTTTTTCCTGAAGATACTGATTAACACGCTCCACGGATTCACGAAAGTTCACGAATACAATAGAACTCTGATTACCTAAAGTTGATAAGAAAAGACTCAGAGTACTCAATTTATCTTTATCTGGGGACTCCACCTTATAGATTTGGACTCTGTCTGGGACTTGTTCGTCTTTATCACGAAAATCTACACGAACAGGCTCCGTACTCTCTGAAGAATGTCTCAAGAAAGAAGGCAATTTTTCTGTATCTGTTGCAGAAAGCAAGATATGGCGTTGTACAAAAGCAAGTTTTTCTATCAGAATGTTCATTTCATCCTCAAATCCCATATCGAGGCATTTATCAAATTCATCAATGATAAGAAAATGCACTTTCGATGCTGAGATATTTCCTTTGCCCAGATGATCATTAAGTCGTCCAGGTGTACCGAATAGTATCTGAGGTTTGATTTCTTTCAATTTACGATGCTCTTCCATCGCTGTACGTCCGCCATAACATGCCATTGTCCGGATTCCTGAGCCCATTTTTTTCAAGACAGAAGCTGACTGTAATGCCAGTTCACGCCCAGGTGCCACCACAATTGCCTGAAGTTCATCACTGGAGTCATCCAGAAGTTGTACCAAAGGCAAAAGATAAGCCAAAGTCTTTCCAGAACCGGTCGGCGAAAGAATCACCACATCCTGGTCTGAATGCAGAATGGCTTCCTGTGCTTCTTTCTGCATGGCATTTAAAGTAATGCCTAATTTCCTAGTAATTGAATCAATATCTTGCATTTTCCTATTTTTCCAATAATTTATCTATTTCATCAAACTCCTTACCCATATTCAGATTGAGGTAAATCGTATATAAAGGCACCCCCCATTTGGATTTATCCTCAGGTGCGAGTTCTTGATAATGGATCAGATAAGGCATTGCCTTACGATAATATTCCAATATGCGACTCCGGTCACGCTTGGAAGAAGAGACATTTTTATCCAATTCAACAGCCTGATTGAAATAAGCCAGTCCGGCATTCAAATAAGCTCCTTGTAAGGCCGCTTGAGATTTCAAGCTATCCTTTGGAAAAGTCTTGACGTCCTCAAGAATGGTATCACAAAGTGCAATGCATGCTTTATACTGTTGGGTGTTCAACAATAAAGTACTCTTCGTAAAACGGTAGATCAGGGATTTCGGATATTTTGCCAATGCTTGGTCCGTTATCGCTATAGCAGTTTTATAATCACCCTGCTTCACTTCATAATCCACCAGTCGTGGGAAGAAAAACGGAAATGACGGATATTTTGAAAAACCCTCTTTTAAAGAACTGATATATCGTGTCGTGTCACCTTCCAACTTATAAGTATCAGCCAGATATTGCAACATATATACGTAATGTGTCGTATCCTTCAAAGCGAGATAAGCATGATGAAGAGTTGCCTTGGAATCCTTCATTTTATATCCGCAATAAACTGCCCAATATGCTGCCACTGGCAATTTGTGATCATTATCACTATACTTATATTTTTGAAATAATGGTTGGTGAGCACAATCTATATAAGAAGTAAAAAACTCATAACCTTCCTCGTAATTCTGTTTATGGATAAAGAAGAGTCCACCATTATAAAGATTTGGGCGAATCGTATTGAGAAACTGGGCATGATCATCCCTGAATTTAAATTTTATTTTACCCTTTTTCCTTTTATGCGAGTTAGCTTCAATAGAATCAAGACTTATTGCCACATCAAACATCCTTTTTGTCTTCATAAAAAGTGCTGTAGTATCGTAATTCTGCTTCAAGTAAAGCAACTCGTTCCCATCTTCATATTGTTTATGCAGCACATCGTAAAGGGTAGACCATATCTTCTCGTTCTGGCAATAAACAGAATCTTTTAAGAGGTTCTCCAAAGACTGTTGAGCAGTATCCAAGTTTTTCCCGGATTTCAACAAATCACGAGCAGCAGAAATTTCCTTCTTCTGCCCATAGACATTTCCAATGCTTAAGAAGCATACCAAACAAAGAGAAAGACATTTCAGATGTATTCCCGTACACAATCTCCTTTTATTATATATCCTGCCTCTCATTATAATAAAGATTTAATTTTCTGAGTTTTTTTTCGTTCTCCCAGAACATAATAAACCTGATAAAGAGCCTTTTTCCAATCTACTTTCTCACATGTCGGGTCCAACACACGGGCCTTTTCCAAAAAAACCTTGCTGTCTTTGAAGACAGACAAGACCTTCTTCATATCATCTTCATTTAACTTTCCACGATCATTTTCCAGAGAATCCCTTAATTTCATGGCTCTTGAAGAATAGCAGATTCCCAGATTATAAACAGCCTCGACAAATGAGTTATCCAACTTTACGGTCTGTTCATAGCACTTGATCGCATCTTCCCACCGGTGCTTTCGCATCAACAACTCACCTTTAAGTGCCCAAACATTTTTATCTGTAGGATTTTCACGAAGTTCATCTCCAATAAACTCTTCCATTCCTCTTAAATGACCAGCACATGAATAATAATCAACTATAGACCTTAAGAAAACCAGATTTTTAGGATCCATCCTATGAAGTTCAAGTGCAGTAATAATGAATTGGGTAGAATCAGCATTATTTCTCATGAGATGCTCCATACATCCGATTTTGATTTCAGCTGCTCGCTCAGCTTCCAGGCTATCCTTAATAGCAAGGTTCGCATGGTGCTGAGCAAGGTCATAATCACCTTTTTCATAAGCTTGCCGTGATGCATTTAAAGCCTCTTGAGCCGTCTCCTGACCATTTGATTCTTCTTGGGCACTGAGAGACAAGATGCAGAAAATCAACAAAAAAGGAACTAAAGCCTTCTTCATGTCTATTACCAATTAGACGACAAAGTTAATAAAAAAACATGAAATCCACAAATTTTTTCCGTTTTGTTGGATAAATGGATGAGTAAACTGCAAAACATCCATTATATTTATATTCTAACATAAACAATTTTTAAAACGTGTTATCAGATTGAAACAGATAAAAGAATAAAGACAAAACAGGGACAAGAGTACATTATATTTATTTCTTTATTAAAGAACAGGTAAATAAAAAAGCGGAGCGATTACCCCTCTTTGAGAAATCGCTCCGCAACTATATGCTTAAATCATTCAAAAATCACTTATCTTTTTCAGCATCTTTTGTTTTTGGATCAGCTTCACCATAACGAGCATAATAAGCTGAATAACGGTTATAGCCCCAGTTTACCTGTTTCTGATCAGGATCCAATTCCTTACACATGTCGTAATCCTTAATCGCTTCATCAAGAAGGATAGAAGAACTTGTCGTTGCCTTTGAAGTGACGGCTCTGTTATAATAGCAGATAGCCAGTGAATACCAGCCGAGAACTACCTTAGGATTTGAGTCCAGAATATTTTTCAAAATAGGAATGGCATCATTGTATTTCTGCTCCATCATCAAGTTATTTGCTTTATAAAAGAGCGCCACAAAATTCTTAGGATCTTTAGCGAGAACTTCATCTATAATTTTCTCACCTGCATCTCTTCCATTAAGTTTGGACTCCACCTGAATCAAATTCTCCAATACCGTACTATTTGTTGGATCTTGAGCATAAATTGCATGAAGTTTCTGAGCAAAAGTTACAGAATCAGCCCTATTATTCAAAGTAGAACTCATAGCACGGAGTTTCAAATCAAAAGCAGGTTTTGCATAGGTAGAATCCTCTTTCGCAAAGTCTGTATATTTCTCGACTTTAGCATAATCTTTATCATTCAAAGCAAAAACAGAGGCAAAATAGGCCACCTGACCAATATAGGGTTTCTCCGTTGCAGGTGGAAGAGCCTTAAAAAACGGATTATCATGTGTGTCGAAATACAAAGACCAGTATTTCAAAGCTTTAGGCCGATCCTTCTGCATATAAAACCCACCATAGTTGATCAAATTCAAACGCGCACTGCCAAGACGAGAAGAGTTAGCCTCCTTAAATTTAGGTTTTACCTTTCCTTTATCATTAGGCATTTCATCATACTTATCGCACTCCAAACCAGCTTCGACTGCGTTATAAGCAGCTTCTGCCATGCCTAAGGTATCAATAGGGCTGACACTTTTACCCAAAGCCTTCATTGCTTGGTTAGTAGCCATAGTAGAAGATTCTTTCTGATAAGTGGCAAAAGCGAGATCACAAAGTTTGTTATAGGCCTTTGCTTTTTCTTCGTCATTGGCCAGAGAACTCAAATTCTGTTCGATGAGTTGTTTACAATCATCATAAGTACTGGACTTCATAATAGATTTTAGGCCATTACTATCCCCAGCAAAAACGGCTGATGCACAGAATAACATCATCGCCGAAATCATTAACTTTCTTTTCATACTTATTTTACTTTAAAGGTTATTTTATTCAAAATCCGTTTCGGGGCGGATAGAGTCTGGAGAATCCCCTTCCCCATCAGGATTTTCATCATTATCTAATGTTGGAGTATCGGGAGCAACAGGTTGCACAGTATCCTCAGTGGAAGTAGTGCTACTCACTTCAGATTCAGCAGTCTGTTCTGCAGATGCATCACCCATGCCATCCTGCTTGATTTCCTCACTCTTCTTTGCCCATAATGCACGACTTTCTTCTTCCACAGACACTTCAAGTTCACTGCTCATTACCTTACAGACACTAGCAATGACATCGTTCTTCTTTGCCAAATTAATTAAGCGTACACCCTGGGTAACTCTACCCATAATCCGGACGTCAGCTACAGCCAAACGGATAACAATACCGCTCTTATTGATAATCATCAAGTCATTTTTGTCCGTAACGTTCTTAATGGCAACAAGTTTACCGGTTTTTTCCGTAATCGTCAAGGTCTTTACGCCTTTACCTCCTCGGTTAGTAATACGATAGTCCTCTACAGAAGAGCGCTTACCATATCCCTCTTCACTTACCACCATTACATTTTCCTGTTCAGGATCATTAATAACAATCATGCCTATACAGTAGTCAGCCTCAGAATCAAGACGAATACCACGTACTCCTGTTGCAGTACGACCCATGGGGCGAATAGCATTTTCATTGAACCGCACAGCCCTGCCATTGCGATTAGCCATAATCAATTCATTATGGCCATTTGTCAAGCGGACATCCACGACTTCATCACCCTCAATAATATTAATAGCGATGACTCCATTAGCACGAGGATGAGCATACTGATCCAGACAGGTCTTTTTTACAGTACCATTCTTAGTAGAGAAAACGACATAGTGTGACTTGGTAAACTTCTCATCACGAAGTCCCTTCAATCTGAGGAACGCATTTACTTGGTCATCTTTACTAACATTCAGCAGATTCTGAATGGCACGGCCCTTGGAATTTTTATCACCTTCTGGTATTTCATAACATTTTAACCAATATACACGGCCTTTTCTAGTAAAAAGCAACATGGTTTCGTGCATGGTTGCTGGATAAATAAACTCAGTAAAGTCTTTATCACGGGTACGCGCTCCTTTAGCACCAACACCACCCCGAGCCTGCTCCCGAAACTGATTCAATGGAGTACGCTTGATATAGCCTAAATGGCTTACGGTGATCACTACAGGATCATTCGGATAAAAATCTTCCGGATTAAATTCTTCTGAAGAATACTTGATTTCCGTACGACGAGCATCCCCAAATTTACCTCTTACCTCAAGAAGGTCATCTTTCATTACTTTTTTGCAGAGTTCAGGATCATCAAGAATCTGCTGATAATAAGATATTTTCTTTTCCAAATCACTAAATTCGGCATGCAACTGATCCATACGAAGGCCCGTAAGTTGTGAGAGCCTCATATCAACGATGGCCTTGCTTTGAAGTTCATCCAGATCAAACCGTTGTTCCAGATTATGCTGAGCATCCACTGGAGTCTTACTTCCCCTGATAATATGGACTACCTCGTCAATATTGTCACAGGCAATAATTAATCCTTCAAGAATATGTGCACGTTCCTGAGCCTTCTTCAAATCGTATTGCGTTCTGCGGATAGTCACTTCATGACGATGCTCCACAAAATACTTTACGCAATCCCTTAAACTAAGCAAACGAGGACGTCCCTTAACCAGAGCGATACAGTTTACAGAGAAAGAACTTTGCAGAGCCGTCATCTTAAAGAGTTTATTCAGAATGACATTAGCATTGGCATCTCTTTTGATATCGATCACAATGCGCATGCCCTGACGGCCTGATTCATCGTTGGCATTGGAAATACCCTGGATCTTTCCTTCTTTAACCAACTCAGCTATATATTCGATTAGTTCTGCCTTATTGACACCATAAGGAATTTCCGTAATGACAATTTTGTCATGATTTTCATCACTCTCGATACCCGCCTTAGCGCGCATAATTATCCTTCCACGGCCAGTTTCATAGGCTTGACGGACACCTTGTATGCCATATATATAAGCACCTGTCGGAAAATCAGGAGCTTTAATATACTTCATCAAACCATTCAGGTCAATATCAGGATTATCAATATATGCACAGCAGCCATCAATTACTTCATTGAGATTATGCGTCGGAATATTGGTTGCCATACCTACAGCAATACCATTAGCGCCATTAACCAAAAGGTTTGGAATCCTGGTCGGCATCACAGTAGGTTCTTTCAACGTATCGTCAAAGTTATTGGTCATGTTGACGGTTTCTTTATCCAAATCGTCCATGACATGTTCGCCGATCTTTGAAAGTCTACATTCTGTATAACGCATAGCTGCAGGAGAATCACCGTCTACAGAACCGAAGTTTCCTTGCCCGTCTACCAGAGGATAGCGCATATTCCAGTCTTGCCCCATACGTACAAGGGCTCCATAGACAGAAGAATCACCATGAGGATGGTATTTTCCTAACACCTCACCTACTATACGAGCGCATTTCTTGTATGGTTTATCATTGGTGTTTCCAATTCCGAGCATCCCATAAAGAATACGGCGATGCACAGGTTTAAAACCATCACGGACATCAGGAAGAGCACGAGCTACAATTACCGACATAGAATAGTCGATATAAGATGTCTTCATTTCCTCTTCGATGTTGATCTTTAGAATCCGGTCTTGATCAATTGTTTGATTATCGTCCATTATTGTATTTAATTATTTATATAAAGCTTATACCTGGCATTACACATATCTATTTTTATAGAAAAAGCCCCATAGAGGCCATTTAAATTCATCGTAATCGGTTCAGGCACTTATTAAGCGAGACAAATTTACAAAAAATATTCCGAAAGAAAAAACCTTCTAACGAAAAATTCAAAAGAATAGAATAAAAAAACTGATATTTTGATTTCACCATTTTATATTTTGAAAATAATCTTGGCACAGTGTTTGCAATTTCAGAAAATAGTTCTATATTTGTATTATCATTTAGGAGATTTAATGAATAGAAAGGAAAAGCTATATGACTAGTCAATTTTCACCAAAGGTATCTGAAATTCTTGCCTTTTCCCGCGAAGAGGCTAGCCGTCTGGAGAGTAGAACGGTGGGACCAGAACATATTCTTCTCGCCATGTTACGAGAGAAAAAAGGTATCGTACCAGCTCTTTTTACGCGCTTCCAGTTGAATTTGAAAGCCGTTAAGGCGGAACTTGAAGATAAAGTTAGGGAAGACGAATTGTCAGAACTGCTTATTACTTCAGAACTAGTATTGAATGAACAAGCCAGCAATATTTTGAAACTCGCTGTACTCGAAGCCCGCGTACAGCATACCAATCTGGTGGATGTGCAACATGTTCTTTTAGCTATATTGCATGATCAGGTAGACAACGGGGCTAAACAAATTTTGGAATATAATCACATGAATTATCAGGATACCCTCACTTACGTTCGGCAAATGGCAAAACCTGCACAAGATGGGTTGCAGTTGCCTGATGAAGATGAGGATGAAGATGACGACAATTCATCTTTCAATTTTCAACAAAATGAGAATGGAAGCAGTTCGTCTCAAGTCAATCCGACTGTCACTACACGTAGAGGTAATGGCAAAACACCAGTTATTGATAAATTCTCCACGGATCTGACACAAGCTGCCTTGGACGATAAACTTGACCCTGTTGTAGGTCGGCAAAAAGAAATTGAACGCGTCATTGAAATTCTCGGTAGACGCAAGAAGAACAATCCTATATTAATAGGTGAGCCAGGAGTAGGAAAAAGTGCTATTGTTGAAGGATTAGCTCAGTTGATCGCAAAGCACCACACTTCTCCTATCCTGTTCAACAAACGTCTGGTCAGTCTTGACTTAACCGGAATTGTTGCTGGAACAAAATATCGTGGACAATTCGAAGAGCGTATCCGAGCTCTTATTCAAGAACTGGAACAAAATCCAGATATCATCATATTCATTGATGAGATCCATACTATTATTGGTGCCGGAGCTACACCAGGAAGCATGGATGCAGCCAATATTCTAAAACCTGCTTTGGCTAGAGGTACCGTACAATGCATTGGCGCAACAACACTTGATGAATATCGGAACACAATAGAAAAAGATGGAGCTCTAGCACGTCGGTTTCAGAAAGTACTTATCGAGCCGACGACTTCAGAGGAAACTACACAGATTCTTGATAATATCAAAGACCGTTATGAACAGCATCACCATGTGACTTATACAGAAGAAGCCATTCAGACATGTGTCAAACTGACAGACCGTTATGTAACAGACCGCTTTTTCCCTGACAAGGCTATTGATGTTCTGGATGAGGTGGGATCAAGAGTTCATCTTAAACATGCCAAAATTCCACCTGAGATCACGAAAAAAGAAAAGGAAATTGAGGCAGTCAAACAAAAAAAGCAAAATGCCGTTCAAAGTCAGAATTTTGAACTTGCTGCCAGTTATCGGGATCGTCAGACGGAACTTGAACAACAGTTGCAGGACTTTCAGGATAAATGGGCCAAAGGTGAAACAGGTGAAAAGGTTGTTGTAGATGAATCCCAAGTTGCCAATGTCGTTTCCATGATGACAGGAATTCCAGTCCAGAGAATGGAAGAAGCAGAAGGAATCAGACTCCGTAATATGTCCGCAGAACTCAAAAAGCAAGTAATAGGACAAGATGCGGCTATTAGCACTTTGGTAAAAGCTATTCAGCGTAACCGAGTGGGATTGAAAGATCCCAATCATCCTATCGGCGCATTTATGTTTCTGGGACCTACAGGTGTAGGAAAGACTTACACAGCCAAAAAACTCGCCGAGCAAATGTTTGGTTCTTCTGATGCACTCATTCGAATAGACATGAGCGAATACACGGAAAGTTTCAATGTTTCCAGACTCATCGGAGCTCCTCCGGGGTATGTAGGCTACGAAGAAGGTGGTCAACTTACAGAGCAAGTACATCACCACCCTTATTCTATTGTTCTGCTTGATGAGATTGAAAAAGCCCATGGCAATGTGTTCAATCTTCTTCTGCAAGTTTTGGATGAAGGACGTCTCACCGACGGGAATGGAAGATTGATAGATTTCCGTAATACAGTGATCATCATGACTTCTAACACAGGAACCAAGCAATTGAAGGAATTCGGACATGGCATCGGGTTTGATGCCGGCGGAGTTCAGGGACTCGCAAAAAATGAATATGACAAGCAATATGCCCGTTCAATCATCCAGAAAAGTCTGAGCAGGCAATTTTCACCTGAATTTCTCAACCGACTTGACGAAATCATCACCTTTGATCAGTTGGATATAGATTCTATCAAGAAGATTATCGATATTGAACTCAAGAGTTTATCCAAACGCATCAATGACCTTGGATACCATATTCAGATTACGGATAAAGCCAAGGAACTTGTAGCAGCCAAAGGTTATGATATACAGTTTGGAGCACGTCCATTGAAGCGTGCCATTCAACAGTACATAGAAGATGGGTTATGCGAAAAGATCCTAAATGGAAATATCAAACAAGGTGCACAGATCTCTATCGGCAAGAATCCGAATAAAGAAGAACTTACTTTTAAGGAAATCCCTCCAACAAAGATGGAACCTCAAGTTCAGAAAGAACCTCAAATAAGATAAGATTGATAAAAATCTGATTTATAAAAAGGAGGACCAACAATTCTTAATAGACGTTAAAGTCGGAATTTGTCGGTTTTCCTTTTCTGTTTTCAGATAAAAATTTATTACCTTTGCAATCGCAAATCGCCGATATGGCTCAGTTGGTAGAGCAACGCATTCGTAATGCGTAGGTCCCCGGTTCGAGTCCGGGTATCGGCTCAACAGAATTAAGTTTTAAGTCATTGCGGGGTTAGCACATCGGTAGTGTACGGGCTTCCCAAGCCTGGGAGGCGGGTTCGATTCCCGTACCCCGCTCTTATAAAATTTTAGTTTTAAGGCATAACATGGAAAAAGGTTGAGAAGTAATATCTCAACCTTTTTTGTTTAAGATGTTCAAGTCTTCCTTAGTACTTGCTTCTAATGCTCTCCTTCATCATGCAATATCGGCAATGAGATATGATATTTCACTGCCAGAAAACGGATAATGCAAACTACAAGGAAACTAGTTACAGCTGTAATGGCTATGTTCACTTTAAGCAAATATAATACCCAATAAGAAAATCCTCCTGCAAGACATGCAGAAGCATAGATTTCCTTACGAAAAATTACCGGTTCAATATTGAGCAGAACATCTCTAATGACACCTCCTGCAGCACCTGTAATACATCCCATAACTATAGCTACCCAAAAGGGGAAACCCATGGCCAGAGATTTTTGAATTCCTGCGATATTGAATAACGCCAGACCTAACGTATCAAAGATCAACCAAGTGTTATCCAATCGTTTCAAATATTTATGGAAAACAATTACGATAGCCTGGGCAAAGAAAGTACAAAGGATATAAATGGAGGAAGTCATCCAAAAGGGTGTAACACCAAGCATCACATCGCGTATAGTTCCTCCACCTATAGCAACTGCAAAACCACACACGAAGCCACCGAACCAATCAAAATGTTTAGTAGCAGCAAGTCGTATACCAGAAATAGCAAAGGCAAAAGTTCCAATAAATTCAATTACCTTCTGGAGAGTCGAAACGAATTGAGGATCAGGATAAAGCATTTTCTTAAAATGAACGGTTCTATATCTGTTGTTTAAGCATCAAAACCGATGATTATTTTGTTGGTTGAGAATACTGATATTACTACATAGACAGGAAAGGACTATCAAACTTTATTTATTTACAACATGAATAGGATGACCATCAAGAAAAGCCTTAACATTATCAATACAGATCTCTATCAACCTCATACGAGCCTCTTTTGATGCCCATGCAATATGTGGTGTCAGATAAGCATGCTGTTGCTTGAGCAGAGGGTTATCGGCTACTGGAGGTTCTGACGCCATAACATCAGCTCCATAAGCACCCAGTTGTCCGCACTCCAATGCATCTGCAACATCCTGTTCATTGATAAGCGGACCACGACCTGTATTGATAAGAATCGTTCCCCTTTTCATCTTCTTCAAACTCTCTTTATTGATCATCTCTTTCGTATCTGGTGTAAGAGGACAATGCAGAGTAAGGATATCACTTACCGAAAACAAACCAGTTAAAGAGGTTTTTTGTATTCCGGCTGGCAAATCTGTAGCATTTTTACTGGTAAAAGCAAAGACGTCCATCCCAAAGTCACGAGCTATTTTGGCCACTTTTGTACCAATATGCCCTAAACCGACAATTCCTATTGTCTTGTTGGCAAGTTCCATAAGAGGGGTGTCCCAGTAACAAAAATCCTGATTGTGACTCCAACGTCCATTACGATTTAAGTTAGCATAATGATCCACTTGATTAGTAATATTCAGAATATGAGCAAAAACCATCTGAGCCACACTGTCAGTGCTGTAAGAAGGTATATTTGTGACAACGATTCCATATTTTTTAGCCGCAACAATATCTACCACATTAAAGCCTGTTGCCAATACTCCAATATATTTCAACTTGGGTAATTGGGACATGATATGATCAGTAATCGCAACTTTATTTGTCAATATAAGATCTGCATCTTTAGCCCGCTCTATGACCTGTTCTGAATTTGAACGATCATAGACTACGATATCGCCTAATCCTTTTAACCCATCCCAGGAAAGATCACCAGGATTAACTGTATAACCATCTAATTCTACTATTTTCATTATCAATATTTTATATTAGATACCCACCTATATTATCATTCATACAAACAATCACATACCGTTTAGTCATCTTCAAAACGCTTGCCCCAGCAGGTTTTCATCCATTGGTATAAGTGTTCTTCAGAAGGACTGTGCTGGGCATGCCAGATTCTTGTATTCTGGATATCATCAGGCAGATACTGCTGTTCCGTGAAATGTCCGGGAAAGTCATGAGGATATTTATAGCCATCATGATACCCCAAGTCAGCCATTAGTTTGGTAGGTGCATTACGTATAGGTAAAGGCACTGATAGATTACCTGTATCCTTCACTAATTGAATAGCTGAATCAATACCTAAATATGCAGAATTGCTCTTCGGACTTGCAGCCAGGTATACTGTTGCTTCAGCCAGAGGGATACGTCCTTCCGGCCATCCTACCTTCATCACTGCATCAAAAGCCGCATTAGCCAGTAAAAGTGCATTCGGATTAGCCAAGCCAATGTCCTCTGCTGCACTAATAACAAGGCGACGCGCTATAAATTCGGGTTGTTCTCCTCCTTCTATCATCCGTGCTAACCAATACAATGCCGCATCAGGATCACTACCTCTGATACTTTTGATAAATGCAGATATGATATCATAATGCATATCCCCTTGCTTATCATAAGCCAGCGGACTCTTTTGCAACCGTTCCTCAACGAGTTTATCTGTAATAACGATATGGTCACTTCCTGCCACATCTACCACGAGTTCAAGAATGTTGAGAAGTTTTCTGGCATCTCCTCCACTATATCTTAATATGGCGCCACTTTGTTGAAGGGTAATCTTTTTTTTCTTAAGTTCCACATCTTGAGAAATCGCCCTAAGAAGAAGTTTTTCCAAATCATCCTTATCCAGCGAATGCAGGACATAGAGCTGACAACGCGACAATAAAGGGCGAATTACTTCAAAAGACGGGTTCTCAGTAGTTGCCCCAATCAAAGTCACAGTCCCATCCTCTACTGCACCTAACAAAGAATCTTGCTGGCTCTTGGAAAAACGATGAATTTCATCAATAAACAAAACGGGAGAACCCACACTGAAGATAGTCCGATTTTTAGCCTTATTAATTACATCTCTTACATCTTTTACACCACTGGATACTGCACTAAGCGTAAAAAAGGGAGCTTTTATCCTATGAGCTATTATCCTAGCCAAAGTAGTTTTCCCTACACCAGGCGGTCCCCACAAGATCATAGAGGAAATACGACCAGTATCTATCATATTGCGAAGTACACCCCCTGGTCCAACCAAATGCTGCTGCCCGACAAAGTCATCAAGCGAGCATGGCCTCATTCTTTCAGCTAAAGGTTCTGTCATTCAAGAGACAAAAATAAGAAATATATCGCGGATATGCAAAAAAATTTAAGGGAAAAATTTGGGATTTTAATGTGAAGTAACTACTTTTGCACCCAAAAATATAAAGTTATGAAGAAAGAGAAAACTTTAACTTTAAAAACATTAAACAAAAGCAATATTTGGGATTTGCAAGAAAACGACATTTTCCGTATGTGGGAAGCAGCTGGAAAAGATGCCGATTTAAAAGACAACATGCACCGTTATCTGGATATTATCCGAAGTGCTTTCAATGTTGAAGAGATAAAATTTGACAAACTTGAAATCACGAAGAAGTATGAAAGATGTGGTTACAAAATCGGCACTGTGCGCATCAATGAGGACAAAAAAAGCAAATGGGCTATCAAGAAACGTCCTATCCTGAGGGTCACAGATCTCACTTATGAAAACATTCATCATGTTTCGGCCACAAAACTAATGGAAGTACTCAACCGGAACTTCGGTGGTGGATGGGAAAGTTTACCCCAAAGTATACAGGATATTATTGAAAGTGGATTTGATGTCAGCACAACTACACTTCCAAAGGACCGTCTTCATAAACCAGGAGGTTTATATGAAAAGAAGGTCAATGACGGTTATCAAGTTCTGGAAATTCCAAAAGGAACATGGGTAGAAGCTATATTCACTAAAGAGAAACCTGAACCAGAAAAAATCCACATGAAATTTGAGATACCTGATGAAACCGAAAAAAAGGATGAAGTAGACAACGAAAAAAAGGAAGACGCAGATGAAACACCTGAAAATTTAGATCATTACAATGATCCGGATAATGAAGAAGATGAGTTTGATGATGATAAACTCACAGAAGAAAGTTATCGGACAACTTATGATTCAAATCCAGAAGATTTGAATATTGAAGCCGAAGATATTGCGGACGATGACGATAGCGGAAACTATTAAGTATAAGAGCAAGCATAGATGAACTAAATCTTGAACAAAGTGTAGTAACTAACGCAAAGAGAACCAGAAAACAGATAAATCATTTAGG
Source organism: uncultured Prevotellaceae bacterium (assembly GCA_963769405.1). Lineage (GTDB taxonomy): Bacteria > Bacteroidota > Bacteroidia > Bacteroidales > Bacteroidaceae > Prevotella. The sequence goes on from CAVYLQ010000011.1 coordinate 153,399, forward strand.
ATATTTTCTTCTTTCTTTTAAGACATTATTGAGGAGATTTGTAAACTCATCATTTTTCAGTCCCCAGTTCGGTGCAATTAACATCTCTTTGGGAGATTGACTGACGAATCGTTCTAATATGAGGTTCTTAGGTAAAAGGTGGATATAATCAACTATAAGATCAATGTATTCAGCTACTGAATAGACATGAAAAGGGTGCTTTGCATATTCCTTTGCTAAACGGGTACCTTTAATAATCTGAAGTTGATGGATTTTCAGGATATCAAGTGGCAAAGAAGAAATAACAGATGCCTGGTGTAAACTCTCTTGTCTATCCTCACCAGGAAGCCCCAGGATGATATGCCCACCTGTTATTATACCTCGTTCATGAGTTTTTTGTATCGTCTTTCTTGTACAAGCAAAATCATGACCACGGTTAATACGCTTTAGAGTTTCATCATTAGTTGTTTCAATACCATACTCGACAATCAAAAATGTATGATGGCTGAGTTCTTCAAGGTAATCAAGTAATTCTGTATTTACACAATCAGGACGTGTAGCGATCACAATACCTACAATATCTTTGACTCCAAGAGCTTCTTCATATTTTGCCTTTAAGTGATCAAGGGTATCATAAGTGTTGGTGTAGGCTTGAAAATAAGCCAGGTATTTCATTTCCGGGTATTTCCGTGAAAAGAAAATCTTGCCCTCTTCCAATTGTTGGGTAATACTCTTCTGGCGATTACAATAAGAAGGATTAAAAGTTCGATTATCACAATACAGACAACCACCTGTAGAGATTTTACCATCCCGATTAGGACATGTAAAACCTGCATCAACGGAAATTTTCTGAACACGGTAAGGAAATTTTGTGCGTATCCAACTACCAAAATCACGATAGTATTCTGACATATTACAAACTTTATATTCCTTCTAATATCATCACGAACAAGATGTTATCTGACTGTTACCGTAATCGGACTAAGTATCTGTTTTTTCCAGTTCTTGAGCCATTTAAACCAATTCTTCCCATCCTTGAATCCAAAATCTTCTTTTTTACTTGTACAAGCGATCTTGTAACTCAAATGGTCACCTACCGGTCTCACTACATCCGTATACTCCTTCGGATTTGTCGGCTGCTCTGCCAGTAAATATTGTTTAGGAATATAAATGCCCAAACCTACTGTCTCCAAATGATGAACACCATCATCTTTGCCTGTAGGCCAATCTGTGCCATAACACCCACGAAGTCCTTCATGATCACTAAACTCAGAAGAATTCTTCACATTTATCAGCCCTGTAGCAAAACATTCATCCTCTGCATTTCTGTCAAAAGAAACATCTACATCCACATCGCGGTGCCCAGCATAAATCGTATAGAGTATAGTCGCGTTCACTTTTTTCATACCAGGAGCAGGAATCCAACCATTGTCAACAACTTCCACAACTGCACGAAGAGGTCCTTCTGATACCACTCTTTGTTCCTGATAGCCAACATGATTGAGTAGAAGTTCCTGTTTACCATCCCAACCGCGTAAGGCGCCAAGTCCAAAAGTGTCTCCTACCCACAGATCATCATCACCATAGTTATTTGCCAACTGCTCAGCTGTAGGATAAAACTGAGTATCATAGATTTCCAAAGCCTTATGTTTTTTCCCATACACATCAACAGTCTGACGATTATCAAAATACACTCGAAGAGCAATGAGTTCACTTTCAAAGCAAAGTCCATGAGAATGTACAAAATGATAGATATCCTTAGTTTTCTTGTCAAAGGAAAGACACCTTAAATAAATATCTTGTTTATTTTTCGCCAGTTTCTTGTTTTTGCTCGGTACAACAAGTTCGGCATACGTACGGGCCTTAAAAGTCTCAGGTGTACCATGGTCAAACAAGTTGATTTTATAAGTTTTCTCCTCACCTTTTTTTAAATCTGTCAGAAAACAAAGTTCATCATACTTACAGTCATGATTCAAATCATCAAGTTGATAAGGTTGCTCTTGACCTTCAAAAATAACAGTAGCAGAATCAACTTCTCCATACTTATGCAGGTCAATAATAACAGGTTCATCTGTTTTCTCTAGTACAGAAGGATTGGAGACCTTGACCGTCAACGTTTTCTGAGCTAAAACTGGCATTATTGGCAGAACAAATAAGCCACATAATATTAAATTTCTTTTTATTTGCATAATTAGTTTTGTATTGTAATTTGTAAAGTCTCAGATGATCCTATAATAAAAATAAAGGTATATATATCAACCCCTTATACCTGCATAACATCCTTTAATTGGTCAAAGATCTTGTGCCTCCTAAAATAGTATTGCCATACAATGGAAAAATTTTCACGCTCCTCAATAGGTTTCTTTACACGGAAACTTTCAATACGTATTCTATCCTCATCAAAATCCTTTCTCCATTTCCTATAAGCCATACGTGCCTGAATGATTGCCTTAAAATCTCCAAAATTATGATGAAGGATCAATGTGGCAAAAGCAGCAAGGTAATCCAAGAAACAGCGTATACGCATTACCTTTTTCAATTCGTCATTAGGAAGATTCTTATAGAGCATTGTCAAATTATTGCGAAAATTCAAGAACGTTTTCCTGGGATTTTCCTTAGGGAGAGTTCCACCACCGACATGATAGACCTCACTTTCCGGAATACAAACTACTTTGAGACCAAGCTCATGGAATTGCCAGCACATATCAATCTCTTCATTATGGGCAAAAAAGCGTCCATCAAGGCCGCCCACACGCCAATAATCATTAGAACGAACCATCAAACAGGCTCCTGTAGCCCAAAAAATGTTCATCGTATAGTCATACTGGCCATCATCTTTCTCCACCGTACTGAAAATCCGGCCACGGCAAAAAGGATAACCATATTTATCGAGAAATCCTCCACAAGCACCAGCATATTCAAAAGAATCTTTATCCTGCTCTGATAATACCTTTGGTTGACAAGCGGCTACATCAGGATGAATATCCATATATTCCATTAGAGAAGTCAGCCAATGATGCGATACTTCCACATCAGAATTCAATAGCACATAGTACTGAGCTTTGATTTGCTTCAAAGCCCGGTTATAACCTTCCGCAAAGCCATAATTATGGTCCAATAACAGTGTCCTGACCATAGGAAATTGTGTCTTCAGCAAATCCAGACTGTCATCAGTAGACGCATTGTCGGCTATCCAAATGGAGGCATCCATCCGAGAATACTCCACAACAGACGGAAGGTACTTACTTAACATCTTGCTCCCATTCCAATTGAGGATAACAATTGCTACTTTATCCATCATTTTATGGTCTTAATATTTATATTCTCTAATCAAGTACTCTTATACGACCTCTCTTTCACGGCATCCAAACAACTTCTTTAATCCTTCATTCCTTGGGACTCAATACCTCTGCCATCAAAGCACTTTTATCATGATTGAAATCACCGAGATGAACTTGAATTAACTCATTGTCATATTCTTTTCGGGCTTGTTGATACGGCAACTCAACGCGAATATAATTCTTCGTAAAGCCATGCATCGGTTTCCCCTTACCAGATTTTTCAAACAGCACTTCGACATTTTTGCCAATATGAGCGGCATAAAAAGCCTGTTCTTTCCTATCACTAAGTTCCAAAAGTCGTTTTGAACGTTCTTTTTTATCTTTCTCACTGACTTTATAAGGAATAGACAGGGCAGATGTACCAGGGCGCTCACTATAAGGAAATACATGAAGTTTGGTAACAGGAAGATTTTCAAGAAAGTGATAACATTCCTCAAAATATTCAGGACGCTCTCCTCTGCATCCCACCATCACATCAACACCAATGAAGGAATCAGGTATTTTTTCCTTAATCAAATTGATTTTATGGGCAAAGAGAGCTCGATCATAACGACGATGCATAAGTTTCAATACTTGATCAGAACCACTTTGCAAAGGTATATGGAAATGTGGCATAAAGGCTCTGCTCGTAGCACAATAGTTTATCAACTCGTCAGAACATAGATCGGGTTCCAGAGAGCTGATACGATAGCGTTTTATGCCCTCAATTTGGTCAAGAGCTTTTACAAGGTCAAGAAATGACTCATGAGTAGTTTCACCAAAATCACCAATATTACAACCTGTAAGAACTATTTCCTTTCCCCCTTCCCGTGCAGCCTGTTCTGACTGCCTGACAAGCGAGGCTATCGAAGGATTACGGGAAAAGCCACGGGCATAAGGGATAGTACAGTAAGTACAAAAATAGTTGCATCCATCCTGAACCTTCAACCAATAACGTGTACGATTTCCTCTACTGCAGGAAGGCTGAAAAGTTTTAATATCCTTTGTTTTCTCACTATGAAAAACATGAAGATGCTCTTTGGGGTTCTGATCTTTGGCATCCAACGCAGCCCTGTCCTTCCATGCATCAAGTAATCTACTCAACAAACTCGATTTCTCATTAGATCCCAAGACTAAATCGACTCCTTCAATTTGGCTTATTTCGTAGGGTTGCAATTGAGCATAACATCCCGTTACGATCACAAAGGCATCTGGATTTTCACGTACCAGTTTATGAATGGTTTGCCGACATTTATGATCAGCTACCTCTGTCACCGAACATGTATTAATCAGGCACAAGTCAGCTTTCTCCCCTTTTCGTACTGGCTCTACACCATTTTGCCGAAGCATTTTAGAAAAAGTTGACGTTTCGGAGAAGTTGAGTTTACACCCCAAAGTACAATAAAGGGCCTTTTTGCCCTGAAGAAAACTCGTATCCATAGGTGCAAAGATACAGTAAGTTGTCAGAATATACAAATTTATAAAGACAAAAAAACCGCTGAAGGTTTTACCTTCAGCGGAGTTCTCAAATTTTTTTCAGTTCGTTAAGTAATCTGATTACTTAGCTTGTGCAGCAGCAGCAGCTGTATCAGCAGCAGTTGTATCAGCAGCAGTTGTGTCAGCTGCAGAAGAATCAACGGCTACAGTGTCAGAATCCTTTGCGGGAGCCTTAGCTGTTTTGTGACCACAAGATGCGAAAGAGATAGCTGCAATAGCTACGAACATTAAAAGTAATTTCTTCATTTTCTTTGCTTTTTAAATCTGTAAAACAACATTTGTTTATTAAAACGTTGCAAAGATAAGTATTTTTTTAATACGTTGTTCATATTTTAAGTGATTTTTTTTAACTTCATGCGATGTTTTTTTATAACAAACTGAATATCAATATTTTATAAACTTATAACGAAAGTTAAATATTTTGTATATGTGATAGATTGGTATAGGTTGATCATCTTTAGCATGAAGACAGGATTAAGTTGCCCATTATTCTCTCTTCTTTCTATTCAGAAAAAAGGCTCCAACAAGTTGAATACTTATCAGAGCCTTTATGGAACAAAACTTCCATTTATTTCAATCATTGAATTCATTCATTGGCAAGAAGAACAGATATCTTTCTGCAAAGAATCAGAAATGTCAGGAATCTTATCGAAGAATTTATTTATATTCACTCCAGGCTTTGACATCAATATCATCAAGTTTTATATTGCAAAAAGCGTTGATAAAAGCAGACGCCAAGCGCGAATTTGTAATCAAAGGGACATTCAAGTCAATAGCTGCACGACGAATGATATAGCCATTTGTTAACTCTTTTGGAGTAAGATCCTTCGGAATATTCACTACCATATCTATCTTCTTCTGATGAAGCATCGTTAATGCCTGTGGTTCCCTTCCCTTCTCTGAAGGCCAATACACCACCGTATTCTTTACACCATTTTCAGAAAGGTACTTACTTGTTCCTTTAGTAGCGTAGAGTTGATAGCCATGATTAACCAATTGTCTGGCAGCATCCAGCATATCTGCTTTCTGCTTAGCGTCACCTGTAGATAGAAGTATATTCTTCTCCGGAATACGCTGGCCTACAGAAAGCATACTCTTCAACAAGGCTGTACTGGAATCATCTCCAAGACATCCAACTTCACCAGTAGAACTCATATCTACACCTAATACAGGATCTGCTTTCTGCAAGCGATTAAAGGAGAACTGACTGGCCTTGATTCCAATATAATCAAGATCAAAGAGATTTTTGTTTGGTTTTTGAACAGGAACATCCAGCATGATTTTCGTTGCCAATTCAATAAGATTGATCTTCAGTACTTTACTATGGAACGGGAATGAGCGGGAAGCCCGAAGATTACACTCAATGACAAGAATCTGATTATCACGAGCCATATACTGAACATTGAAAGGTCCATTGATATGCAGTGCAGCAGCTATCTGACGACTCACACGTTTGATACGTCGTACGGTCTCCACATAGAGTTTCTGCGGAGGAAACACAATGGTCGCATCACCAGAGTGAACACCAGCAAACTCTATATGTTCACCGATAGCGTATGCCATGATTTCACCCTTTCTGGCTACACCATCAAAATCTATTTCCTTAGCATGCTCTATAAATTTACTGATCACAACAGGATGGTCTTCACTGACATTTGCAGCTAATTTCAGGAATCGTTTCAGTTCTTCCTCATTAGAACATACGTTCATAGCAGCACCGGAAAGGACATAAGAAGGACGAACCAAGACGGGAAATCCAACCCTCTTGATAAAATGATCAACATCATCCATATTGGTCAGTGCATTCCATTCTGGTTGCTTGATGCCAAGATCATTCATCAAGGTTGAGAATTTAGCCCGATCTTCTGCCCGATCAATATCCTTGGCAGCCGTACCTAAAATAGGGACATTAACCGCATCAAGATGCATTGCCAAATTGTTCGGTATCTGACCTCCTGTAGAAACAATCACACCGTATGGACATTCAAGATCTATGATATCCATAACGCGCTCGAAAGTTAACTCATCGAAATATAGCCGGTCACACATATCATAATCCGTCGAAACTGTCTCCGGATTATAGTTGATCATCACGGAATGGTATCCTTGCTTGCGAATTGTATTCAGAGCTTGTACTCCACACCAGTCAAATTCAACAGAACTTCCAATACGGTAAGCACCAGATCCTAAGACAATAATGGATCTTTTGTCATGAAGCCAGGTGATATCACTCTTTACCCCACCATAAGTCAAATAAAGATAGTTGGTCTGAGCCGGATATTCAGCAGCAAGAGTATCAATCTGTTTGACCACCGGAAGGATTCCATAGCTCTTTCGGAGATTACGAACGACCAAAGAGGCTTTTTGCATAGCCATTTCCTCTTCCATCCCTACAGCACGAGCAATCTGGAAATCAGTAAAGCCATAGACTTTAGCTGTACGTAGAAGTTCTTTATCAAGTGTATTGATGTTACACTTTTTCAATTTTTCATCAATATCTATGATATGCTTGAGTTTATAAAGGAACCACTCGTCAATCTTAGTCAGGTCATGAATCTGATCTACGGTATAGTCCTTATGCATTGCTTTAGAGATTACGAAAATCCGCTTATCGGTAGGTTCCCTCAATGACTCATCAATATTAGGAATAACCAGTTCCTTGTTTTCAACGAAACCATGCATCCCTTGTCCGATCATACGAAGTCCCTTTTGGATAGCTTCCTCAAAATTTCTGCCTATAGCCATCACCTCACCTACAGATTTCATGCTAGACCCCAGCTCACGGTCTACACCTCTGAACTTACTCAAATCCCAACGAGGAATCTTGCAAACCACATAATCCAGAGCGGGCTCAAAGAAAGCAGAAGTCGTCTTCGTAACCGAGTTCTTAAGTTCAAAGAGTCCATATCCCAAACCGAGTTTTGCTGCTACGAAAGCCAAGGGATATCCAGTAGCCTTGGAAGCGAGAGCTGAAGAACGGCTCAAACGAGCATTAACTTCAATGACCCGGTAGTCTTCACTATTCGGGTCGAAAGCATACTGTACATTACATTCACCAATGATACCGATATGACGGATAATCTTAATGGACAGTGTCCGGAGTTTATGATATTCGCTGTTTGACAATGTCTGAGATGGAGCGATAACAATACTTTCACCCGTATGAATACCCAGCGGATCAAAGTTTTCCATATTGCATACCGTGATACAATTGTCATAGCGGTCACGAACCACTTCATACTCTATTTCTTTCCAGCCTTTCAGACTCTTTTCCACTAAGACCTGAGGAGAAAAAGAGAAAGCTTTCTCGACGATTCTATTGAGTTCTTCCTCATTATCGGCAAAGCCGGATCCTAATCCGCCCAGAGCGTATGCAGCACGGATGATTACAGGATATCCTACATCCTTCGCAGCCTGACGAGCCTCTTCTATATTCTCACAAGCCTCACTCTTAATCGTCTTTACATCAATCTCATTCAGACGTTCTACAAAGCGTTCGCGATCTTCCGTATCCATGATAGCCTTTACAGGAGTACCCAAGACACGAACACCATATTTCTTCAGAATACCACTACGATCAAGTTGCACTCCACAATTCAAAGCAGTCTGGCCCCCGAAACTCAAGAAGATACAGTCTGGATGTTCTTTTTTGATCACCCGTTCCACAAAATACGGTTGAATAGGCAGAAAATAAACCTGATCAGCTACCCCTTCAGAAGTCTGTACCGTTGCAATATTCGGGTTAATGAGAATGGTTTCAATACCCTCTTCCCGAAGGGCTTTCAAAGCCTGTGAACCTGAGTAATCAAATTCACCAGCTTCACCGATCTTCAATGCCCCAGAGCCCAGAACCAATACCTTTTTAATATTTTCGTCTTTCATTGTATTCTCTTTTATTTGGTGTTTAATAATGATGGAACCTTTCCTTTCAGGCAATCCACAAACTGATCAAACATAAATCTCGTATCCAATGGTCCTGAATCTGCTTCAGGATGAAACTGAGAAGTAAACCAAGGATTTGTTTTATGTCGAATACCTTCATTTGAACCATCATTCATATTGACAAAGAGTTGTTCCCAATCACTTCCAAGAGTTCTTGCGTCAACAGCAAAACCATGATTTTGACTCGTAATATAACAATGAGTAGTCCCTACGAGACGAACTGGCTGATTATGCCCACGATGTCCATATTTCAATTTATAAATTGTAGCACCAGCAGCTTTCCCTAATAATTGATTCCCCATACAAATACCACAAATCGGTTTGCAACTCTGGTTTATCTGTTTACGGATAATATCCACCGCAGCATTGCAGGTATCTGGATCTCCAGGGCCATTTGCCAAAAAAAGGCCATCAAAATCCATATCTGTATAGTCATAATTCCAAGGCACACGGATCACTTCTATACCCCGATCGATCAAACAACGAATGATATTAGCCTTTACACCACAATCTACAAGGACAACCTTTTTCCCTGCTCCTTCATTGTACTTGATAATACTTTTTGTACTTACCTGATCGACAAAATTAATTCCTTCATAGTTTGCTTCAGGAATACGATTCGGTTCATCATCAAAGAGAATCTTACCCATCATTACACCATGAGATCGCAATATCTTTGTCAACTCACGTGTATCTATGCCGGTAATACCAGGCACATGTTCACGTTTCAACCAATCTGCAAGGCTCTCAACCGCATTCCAGTGACTATATTGTTCACTATAATCACTTACGATCAACGCAGAAACATAAATTTTACTACCTTCCATAAAGGTGGGTAGCCCATTTTTTTCAAAAGTAAAAGGTGGTACACCATAATTTCCTACAAGTGGAAAAGTCATCACAAGCATTTGACCAGCATAGGAAGGGTCTGTAAGACTCTCCGGATAACCCATCATTGCTGTGTTGAAAACGACTTCACCTCCTACCGGAGTATCATATCCGAAACTCTTCCCGTGAAATTTGGTACCATCTGACAAGACTAATGTTACGTTCTTCATTTATATAAACTATTGCTATGACTTATCATCTTTTCTGAGGCAGAACACAATTCCTACCCAATTATCAGAATTTTCTTTCACACATTATCATCTTCAATCAAATGCAAAATCAAATTCATTTCCCCCCCTGCGAAGTTTCTACATAACTGATAAAAGCTTGTACACAGCATTTCGTCCCTCCAGGCGTAGGATACTTGCCAGAGAAATACCAGTCACCCTTATGATCGGGGATCGCTTTATGCAGTCCGTCCATACTCTGATATACGATTTCGATAGGTATTTTCATTCCCTCAGGTCGAAGCATCTCAACCATTTCCCTGTTGATTTCATCTACACTAAAAGGCTTATAAATATCACGTACGACATTACGCATCTCAGCTTTTGGCTTGAGAAGTTCCCTTTTACAGGACTCATAAGTACTGGTAATAAGTTGCTCCATCCCTTTATTCCTGATCAACTGAATAGTAGCTCGGAAAGCAGAGAACTCTTCCAGTTTTGGCATGTCAATGCCATAATAATCTGGATAACGGATTTGAGGAGCACTCGAAACGACTACAATCTTTTTGGGATGTAACCGGTCGAGGATTCTCAGGATACTTTCCTTTAAAGTAGTTCCTCGGACAATACTATCATCAATAATAACTAAATTATCCTCGTATGGAGTCAAACTCCCGTAAGTAATATCATAGACGTGACTAGCCAGATCATTACGCGTATTGCCCTGAGCAATAAAAGTACGCAATTTAATATCTTTCCAAGCCACCTTCTCCGATCTGATATAGTTGTCCTGAATCTTTACAAGTTCTGCATGTGTAGGCACATGACCGAGATTCTCTATCTGCTTGATTTTTCGTTTGTTCAGATAACGCTTGAAACCATCAAGCATTCCATAATAAGCTACCTCAGCCGTATTAGGAATATAACTGAATACCGTATGGTCAATATCATCGTCGACAGCCTTGATAATAGGCCCGACTAACTGCTCTCCAAGTTGCTTGCGTTCTTTGTAAATATCCCGATCTGAACCACGACTAAAATAGATACGTTCAAAGGAACAAGCATTATCCCCCTGCTGATCAAGAATCTGTTTGAGGTTACAATGACCGTTCTTATTGACAATTAAAGCCTCACCAGGACGAAGTTCCTTGATATCATCATACTCTAAATCAAATGTTGTCTGCAGGACAGGACGTTCAGAAGCAAGAACTACGATCTCATCATTTTTATAATAGAATGCAGGACGAATTCCCCATGGATCGCGCATTGAAAACATCTCACCAGAACCAGTAAGACCACAAATGACAAAACCGCCATCAAAATCTTTCATGGAACTTTTAAGAACGTTACCCATCTCTATATGATCCTCTATATAATGAGTAATATCCCTATTCGTAAGTCCATCTGCTTTTGCTTTGACAAAATTCCGTTCTACCTCCCGGTCCAGACGATGTCCCATCAATTCCAAAAGGATATAAGTATCACTGTATATGCGCGGACACTGTCCCTGATCTGTGATTTTCTGGAAAATCTCATCAACGTTGGTCATATTAAAGTTTCCGCAGATACAAAGATTCTTTGCTTTCCAGTTATTTCGCCTTAGAAAGGGATGAACATAAGAAAGGCCACTCTTCCCGGTAGTTGAATACCGAAGGTGGCCCATATAAAGTTGCCCCGCAAAAGGCAGATTTTGTTTTGCATAACTCACGTCCGAAAGCAATTCAGGTGGTATGCCATGAAATTTCTGAGTGAGATGACTGAAAATTTCCGTAATGGCATTACTTCCTTCCGCCCGTTCACGAAACATATACTCATGTCCGGGCTCTGAATCAAGATTTACACAAGCCATCCCCGCACCTTCCTGACCGCGATTATGCTGCTTCTCCATCATCAGGTAGAGTTTATTAAGCCCATACATCCACGAAGAATATTTCTTCTGATAATATTCCAAAGGTTGAAGCAGACGAATTAATGCCACACCACAATCTTCATGAATTTCATTTTCCATCTAACTGTAATCTTTCTTTTAAGACCGAATCTTTGAGTCTATTCTCTCACGATAGGTCAAGATCCCATTTTATATTATATTTCTACTCTACAGTAACTGACTTCGCCAGATTTCTGGGCTGGTCTACATTTTTACCTTTACATACAGCCACATGATAAGCTAAAAGTTGCAAAGGTATTGTAGCAAGCAGCGGCTCAAGACATTCGATAGTAGAGGGTAATTCGATTACCTCATCTGCAATCTTGGAAATTGTCTCATCACCTTTCGTGACAATGGCGATAATTCTACCCTTACGAGCCTTGATCTCTTGAATATTCGAAAGAATTTTCGCATACATGGCATCATGAGGAGCAATAACGACTACCGGCATATCTGAATCAATCAAGGCGATCGGGCCATGCTTCATTTCTGCTGCAGAATAGCCCTCTGCATGAATATAACTGATTTCTTTCAGTTTCAAAGCCCCTTCCAAAGCTACAGGATAACTATAACCACGTCCTAAATACAGAAAATTTGTAGCGTATGTAAACGTACGGCTAAGATCAGCAATTTCATTGTTGAGTTGAAGAACCTGCTTTATTTTGTCAGGAATATTCCAAAGTTCTTTAATGACCCTTTGATAATCTTTATTTGAAATAGTTCCTTTTTCCTTTCCGATAGATAGAGATAGCATTACTAAAACGGTAATCTGTCCAGTAAACGCTTTAGTTGAAGCCACACCAATCTCTGGTCCTACATGGATATAAGTACCCGTATCCGTAACTCGAGGGATACTACTCCCTACTGCATTGCAAATACCAAAGATAAATGCACCCCTCTCCTTTGCAAGTTTAATGGCTGCTAAAGTATCTGCAGTCTCACCACTTTGACTGAGAGCGATGACGACATCGTCCTTTGTGACCACCGGATTACGATAGCGGAATTCACTTGCATATTCTATTTCTGTAGGGATGCGGCAAAAACCCTCCAGTAGTTGTTTTCCGATAAGCCCTGCATGCCAGGAAGTACCACAAGCCACAATAATGATGCGTTTAGCATTCAGCAATTGTTCTTTATGGTCTGTAATGGCACTTAAAACAATGCCCATCTCTGTTTCTTTCTTTGTAGGTCCACTTTTTCCATCACTGACAGCCGTTGTCTCAACGATTCTATTAACAATACGGCCACGCATACAATTTCTGAGACAATCTGGCTGTTCAAAAATTTCTTTCAGCATGAAATGAGGGAAACCACCCTTTCCAATTTGTCCTAAATCAAGGTCAACTGTTTGTATCTCAGGATTGAGTTTCAAGTTATGGATATCCACAACCTTCAAATCCTGTCCGAGTTTCATGACTGCAATATTCTCATCATTAAGATAAACGACTTTATCCGTAAATTCTATAATCGGACTGGCATCTGAACCCAAGAAAAATTCATCTTTATCCTTTCCTATTCCCACGACAAGAGGACTTGCCTTCCGCGCAGCAATAATCTGATCAGGTGAATGCTTGTCAACAATAGCAATGGCATAAGCACCAATTACCTGACGGAGAGCAATCTGAACCGCTGTTAACAAATCAATTTTTTTCTTAATCTGAATATATTCTATTAAATTAACGAGCACTTCCGTATCTGTATCACTCGTGAAATGCATCCCTTCTGCCAGCAGGTTAGTCTTAATTTGGGCATAATTTTCGATGATACCATTATGGATAATTGCTAAATTCTTTGACTCTGAAAGTTGAGGATGTGCATTTACTGTAGAAGGTTCTCCATGAGTAGCCCAACGGGTATGAGCTATTCCGATGGAACCACGAACATCCTTATCATTACACAGATTTTCCAAATCAGATACTTTTCCTTTTGTCTTATAGACATTTAAAGCACCTCTTGGATTAATCAATGCCACTCCGGCAGAATCATAGCCCCGGTATTCAAGTCTTTTCAATCCTTTAATCAGAATTGGATAAGCCTGTCTTTTCCCTAAATAACCAACAATGCCACACATAAACCAATTATTGAGTACTATATCGTTTGATAACCATTAATTCCGCAATATATTGACAAGCAATGAAGCTACAGAAGTCATAATGCCCACAAGAGAGAACCAGATTGTAGTAGAGTTACCTATCGAAGAATTTCTCGCCTGTACGCCATTAGGCTGTACATAGAGAATATCGTTCTGCTGTAAATAATAATAAGGAGAATTAATCAGATTAGCATCATTAAGATTCAGACGATGAATTGATTTTTCTCCATCTGATGCTTCCCTGATCAGCATGACATTGTTGCGCATGCCATAGATAGTCAAGTCACCAGCCTGTGCAATTGCTTCAAGCACACTCATCTTTTCAGTAGGTACTTGAACAACTCCTGGATTTTTGACTTCACCTAAGACCGTAACACGATAACTGGCCATACGAACCGTCACAATCGGATTTTCATTCTTTGCCATATAAGGCTTGATCTTGCCCCGAATCATACCCTCACATTCGTTCTTAGTCAAACCGGAAACATGCAATTTACCTACAATCGGGAAATTTATATCTCCATCATTGTCAACCAGATACCCTTGCAAACTACTTCCACCACCACTGTTCAGCTGCCCACTTGTACCTACTGTGGCAGAAACTGAAAGATTGAAAGGAGCAGCAGCCTCAGGATTAGTCGTATTTACAGTAATTGTCAACTGATCTTTTGGCATGATTTTAGCATCATATAACACCTTAGATGCTGCCAGACTCACAGAATCGGCGTTTTGAAAATAAGCCACACCCTTTGAAGTGGAACAACTGTCTAAGGCCAATGTTATTACCAAAACCAAACCGACAAGTGCCAAACGGATCAACTTTTTCATTTTAGCTTGAAAATTTTCGTTTTTATCCTTGCAAAAGTACGCCTTATTTTTTAAAACAACAAATTTTTAGCCTATAAAATAAAAGAAAATATCATCATTGAACAACTCTGAATAGTACAATAAAATATCCGACAGAGTTGTATAGCATGCACACATTAAGGCTATATCTAAAAACACATCTTGCTTTCAAGACTTCTCTTAATTATAAGTCTGTATAGTCATTCATCTTTTATCCCAATTTACAAATCAAAGAAAAAGAAAATAGAAATAAACCTTCTTCCTTGCCCTTGAAAATTTAAGCCTTTACAGAACAAATAAAGAGGGATGAGCAGCTAAACTCATCCCTTACCTTTTTAGCAAAAGAAACATTTTGCTAATATCTACTTTTGAAAAAGTGTATAATCAAATATCAATCAGATGATTAATAGAATTTAAAATATTTCCGTGCATTATTATATGAAATATCTTCTACCATACGCGCAAGCGTTTCGTGGTCATCCGGCAAAAGTCCGTTCTCAACATCATTGCCAAGTATATTACAAAGCAAGCGGCGAAAATATTCATGACGAGGATAACTTAAGAAAGAACGACTGTCTGTCAGCATCCCAACGAATCGGCTTAGTAAACCTAGTGTAGAAAGAGCATTAATCTGTTTGGCCATTCCATCCAGTTGATCATTGAACCACCAACCGGAACCAAACTGAATCTTCCCTGGTTCACCTCCTTGGAAATTACCGAGCATAGTAGCTATTACCTCATTATCACAAGGATTCAAGCAATACAGAATTGTACGAGTCAACTTGCCCTCCGTGTTTAAATCATCAAGGAAATGGCTCATTGCTTTTGCCGTATTAAATACGCCAATAGAATCAAATCCAGTATCAGGACCTAGTTGTTTATACATTAAAGTGTTATTATCACGAATAGCCCCATAATGATATTGCTGAGTCCAATCAGCATCAGCATCCATTTCAGCACAAATCATCAAGAAAGCATGCTTATACTGACGTATCTCTTCCATCGAAAGATGCTGTTTGCGGATAGCCTTTTCAAAGATAATCTCTATTTGAGAATCTGTATATGGATCATCATAAAATTCCTCCACTCCGTGATCACTCAATTTACAGCCATTAGCAGCAAAGAAATCATGACGGTTCTGCAGAGCATCTATCATTTCCTTAAAGGTAGTTATATTGGAGCCGTTTACTTCTGCAAGTTTATTGATATAATCCGCATAATCGGGCTTCTCTATATTCATGGCCTTATCAGGACGCCAAGCAGGCAACATTTTGATTTCAAAACCACTCTCACGAGTCTTCTTGTGATAACGCAAATCATCAACCGGGTCATCTGTCGTGCAAACGCACTCCACATGATAATGACGCATCAAACCGCGAGCACTATATTCGGGTAGTTTCAATTTTTCATTGCACTCATCATAGATCTCACGTGCTGTCTTCGGACTCAGCAATTTAGTAATACCAAAAGCAGTCTTCAATTCCAAATGAGTCCAGTGATACAGAGGATTCCGGAAAGTATAAGGAACGGTTTCTGCCCACTTCTCAAACTTTTCCCAGTCTGTGGCATCTCCAGTACAATACTTTTCCGGAACACCATTCGTACGCATTGCTCTCCATTTGTAATGATCACCTCCCAACCAAAGTTCGGTGATATTCTTAAACTGATAGTCGTCAGCCACCATTTGAGGAATTAAATGACAATGATAATCGATAATCGGCATCTTAGCCGCATGATTGTGAAAAAGATCCTTGGCAATGTCAGTTTGCAGCAAAAAGTCTTCATCCATAAATTGTTTCATGATAGAATATTTGTTTTTAAGTTCTAAGATACTTATGCAAATATAACGAATCTTTTTGTATTCCGAAAATTTTGCGTTATATTTGCAACATAAACTAACGCAAACGATTGCGAGTGTATATTTCAACATGAATATTATAGATTAAAAACGAATTCGCGAGATATGGGTAACGGATATGAATAACAGCAAAAAAAGTAAAGTACTCCTCATTTATACAGGTGGAACAATAGGAATGGGAAGAAGTTCCCAGACAGGTGCTCTTGAACCTCTTGATTTTAACCACTTAGGAGAATTAATGCCAGAATTAAAAGATGTGGATGCAGACATTGATATCTACCAGTTTACCCCTCCTATCGATTCCTCTGATATGAACCCTCAGAATTGGGCACAACTAGTGCATATCATTTCATCTAATTATCCGGCCTATGACGGCTTTGTCATTCTTCATGGCACCGACACTATGGCTTATACCGCATCTGCATTAAGTTTCATGCTGGAAAATCTAACCAAACCGGTTATTCTGACAGGTAGCCAACTTCCCATGGGACTTCTCCGGACTGACGGAAAGGAAAATGTACTTACAAGCATCGAAATAGCCAGTGCCAGACGTCTTGACGGAACCCCGGAAGTACCCGAAGTATGTATTTATTTCAGTCAAAGACTTATTCGTGGCAATAGAGCTACAAAAATTGCCGCGGACGGATTCAATGCCTTCAATTCATTTAATTATCCATATCTATGTGAAGCTGGAGTCAACTTCTCTTTTCATCGGCATCACATCTTATGCCCTGATTATTCAAAACCTATGATCCCCCATTTCAAGATGGATGCCAATGTGATTGTATTCAGTCTGTTCCCCGGAATAGAAGAAAGCGTGATGCGTCATATTCTGGATCATCCGCAATTGAAGGGAATTGTAATGCGAAGTTTCGGAAGTGGAAATGCACCACACATGCAATGGATCTTACGATTACTCAAAGAAGCCTCATCGCGGGGTGTAACCATCGTCAACGTGAGCCAATGTGTCAGCGGAAGAGTGGAAATGAGCCGTTATGATACAGGCTATCAACTTCAGCATGCAGGTGTGATCAGTGGGTTCGACAGTACTGTAGAAGCTGCTATTACAAAACTCATGTATTTACAGGCAAGATACACGGATTCTCACATGGTGAGAATAATGATGTCGCACTCTATTGCTGGAGAAATAACGGCCTGATCCTTATCTGATTTCTGTTTCTGAATACTGAAATAAAGAATCAAAAAGCCATTGATACTTCTACAACAGAAAGGACCAATGGATTAATACAGGTTAATGCTAAAACGAGAAGATTATCGCATTTAAACGATTATTCTCGTTTTATGGTAATATTCTCTGAATTCACTTGGGGAACAACCTTTCTTCCGTTTGAAAATTCGATTAAAATTGCTCAAATTATTAAATCCGCAATCAAAACTGATTTCGCTGATACTTTTTGTGGTATCCAATAACTGCCGAGTAGCATACCCTAACCTCATATCAATAATATATTCACTCAGATTACGACCGGTATGAAGCTTAAAAAACCTACTAAAAGCACTTGGACTCATTCCTGCAATATCTGCCAACATCGGAAGGCGAAGATCATCCATATAATTATTTGAAATGTAGTCTTTCACTTTAAATACCCTCCGTGAATCATCTTCAACCATCACCTTAGCATAACTGGTAGTAGCCAAAGATCTTGCACCCTCTGTCATCGATAATTCATACAGTATAGTAAAGAATTCTCGGACTGCATAAAAACCATCCCTTATCTGGCTTAATTTCGTAAGCATTGGATACACTTTCATGATTGCCTTCAATGGGAAACATAATCCCTTTCGTGCTTCACTCAGCATACGAGCGATTGAAGCCAATGGCGTTCTACTGAAAATGGTGTCTTCTCCATAACTAAAATCGAATTGTACGGTAATCTCGTGAATGTCTTCACTCTTACAGTGATACTGCTCCCACACATGCTCAAGTTGACTGGAAGTGATAAGAACCAGATCATAGTCACCTATAACTTCTTGAGAATCCCCGACAATACGCCTTACACCGGAAGCCCCTTCTACAAAATTCAATTCACACGCATCATGATTATGTAGAGGATATGTAAATTCCTTCTTATGACGATCAGCAATGTAAAGTACATCCTTGAACATAAGAGGGGTAACCTCATGGATAACCTTTTTCGTCTCTTCTGACATATTGCTAATTTTATTAATGAGATTCTTAAAAAATGACGGTCGTCATTAGCTTCTGAGTTCCTTCAATATTTCTGCCATCCTTTCCTTCGTCTTAATGGTCGTCGGAACCAAAGGCAGACGAAGTACGTTTTTGATAAAGCCCATATCATTAAGCAATGCTTTCACACCAGCAGGATTACCATCAACGAAAAGTAATTTATATAATTCCGTAAACTGATGATGTATTTTACGAGCTGCCTCATATTCTCCATTGAATTCCAAACGGACCATTCGGGAAAACTCTTTTGGTAAAGCATTGCCAATAACACTGATCACGCCTACAGCTCCACTGGCAATCATTGAGAATGTAAGAGCATCATCACCACTGATGACATCAAAATGGTCGGGCTTCTTTTTTATAATCTCATCAATCTGTTCAAGTGAGCCAGAGGCCTCCTTCACAGCTACGATATTAGGACAGTCATTAGCTAATCTCACCTGTGTATCAGCATTCATATTCACGCCTGTACGTCCCGGAACATTATACATAACGACCGGCAGCGGGCTCACTTTTGCAATAGCTTTAAAGTGTTGATAGAGACCTTCCTGCGAAGGTTTATTATAATAAGGGCAGATACTCAATATACCGTCAATACCCGTCCAATCTGTAGACTTGATCTCATCAATGACAGCAGCAGTATGATTACCACCACAATATTTCAAGATTCTTACCCGACCATGATTTACTTCTTTAACTATTTCCGTAATCTTATCCTTTTCTTCACGACTCAAGCAAGGAGTTTCAGCCGTTGTAGCAAGAATACAAAGAAAATCAGCACCATTGTCAAGTTGATATTCCACAAGTTTTTTCAAGGCCTGATAATCTACGCTACCATCATCATAAAACGGAGTAATTAAGGCAATACCCAAGCCTTTAAAGATATTTTGCATAATCAATTCTATTGAATAAGGTCTTTGCAAAATTACAATATTTCAATCGTAATGCAAAGAAAAACAATAGTTTTATATCATTTTTTAACCTATATCCACCAACTATGATTCTTTAAGATACAGACTGTCCTCTTCTAACAACAAAACTAACAAATAAACAAGACGACAATCTTTTAAAGTCTTACTACAAAAATCAGATCATTCGATTTATTTTGACCCGATATACAAGAATGCCATTCCAAGCAAGACCAAGGCCAAATCAAGAATTTTTGCTTTTAAATTCTTCTCATGAAATACAGCTGCACCAAACAGAAAACTAACTATAACACTTCCCCTTCGTATCATAGAAACAATAGAAATCATTGCTTCCGGTAGAGAAAGGGCATAAAAGTACACAAAATCGGCAGCACTTAAGAAGAGAGAAATCCAGGGAATGGCCCAGTTCCAATGAAATTTGGTTTGAGGAAACAAAGCTCTGCCTCCTCGAAGATGAGCGAATGGCTTGAATACTGCAATCAATAAGATGATAGCCATCATAAACATCTGGTAGATGTTATACCAACTTTGTACGAGCATACGATCAAGTCCCAAACCTCCATTTTCAGGCTTTGCCATCAGATATTTATCATACAGACCACTGACTGCACCTAATATTGCAGCAAATATAATGCAATAAATCCATCTGTTATGTTTAAAATCGATGCCTTCTTTCCTGCCACTTTTGGAAAGCATAAAGAATGACGTAACAGCCAAAGCTACACCAATCCACTGATAAAGATTGAGAACTTCACCGAATACGAGCATCGCTCCTACAAGAACCATAATTGGCCGAGTGGCATTAATAGGACCAACAATAGTCAATGGAAGATGCTTCATTCCAAAATAACCGAAAATCCAGCTTGCCAGAACAATGCAACTCTTTAGAAAGACATATTTCTGTACTTCCCAACCGCCATCAGCTACATGGAAGACACTTCCATCAAGCACAGCCGTATAATGAGATAACAGGATAAACGGTATAAAAATTACAGAACAGAAGAATGTATTGAGAAATAGTACTGTGATAACTGCATTTCCGCTTAAAGCCGCTTTTTTAAATGAATCATAGAATCCCAACAAAGTCGCTGAGATAAATGCTAATACCAACCACATTAATTTATTATCCTAAATATTTTATATTCATTGTACACTTGA
This sequence comes from uncultured Prevotellaceae bacterium, assembly GCA_963769405.1. Taxonomy (GTDB): domain Bacteria; phylum Bacteroidota; class Bacteroidia; order Bacteroidales; family Bacteroidaceae; genus Prevotella. Next base: position 174,211 of record CAVYLQ010000011.1, read on the forward strand.
TACCATTGACTCACCATGTCTGCCCCAAAGGGAACTAAAATCAATAATCAATTTCTTCCAGGAACAAAGCATTTCCAGGTACACTTTCTCCTGCGTCACACCTCGAACCATGTAACAGAATCCGGCTGAAATCATCAAGTGTAATTCGGTGACGTCCTAAATTGATAAGTGTTCCCACAATAGCTCTAACCATATTTCTCAAAAAGCGATTAGCACGAATAGTAAAAACCCACTGATCGCCTTCCTGATTCCAATGAGCTTCCGTGACATGACAAAGTGTATTATTCTGATTTCCACCAGCCTTACAAAAACAGGCAAAGTCTTTTTCTCCCAATAGCAGAGATGCTCCGTCATTCATGATTTTGAAATCAAGAGGATAGTGTACTTCCCAGGAATAATGGCTTAGAAACGGATCTTTACTCTGATGAATATAATATCGATATAAGCGTGACGTTGCAGAAAAACGAGCATGAAGCTTTTCATCAACCTGTTGAATCTTGCTTACTGCAATATCCCTGGGAAGTATTTTATTCAGCCTGTAGACCAGCCTTTCAACATCAAGTTCTTCTGGCCAGTCAAAATGTGCTACCATCATACGGGCATGCACTCCTGCATCAGTCCGTCCTGCTCCCACTGTTTCGACATTTTTTCTGAGTAAAACAGACAGACACTGATTCAGTCGTTCCTGGACAGAGATTCCATTTGGCTGAATCTGCCACCCGTGATAACCAGTACCATCGTAAGCAAAAGTAATAAAGTACCTCATTGCGACCGCAAAGTTACAAAAAACAATGCAAAAATTCCTAGCAAAGCTATATAAATCAACAGAAGTTGTTCATTATTAAGGCATATTCCTTCAATGGAAGCTCCGGGTAAAGAAGAAATCCATAGCACGATATGGTTAAGAAATCCTGAAACCGCATCTGCCAACATAAAGAAAAAATCAGCAACGGTTACCCATAGAGAAAGTGCAAATCCTGCTGCCACCAGATAAAGTAACCAGGTAGCCAGCGGAATGACAATGATATTGGTCAATAGAAAATAACAGGAAAATCGTCCAAAATAATAAGCGACTAAAGGAGAAGTCCATAGTTGGGCAGAAACTGATACTATCAGGAAACCCCAGCTCCACCTTTCTAACTTCCTCACAAAGGTCTTAGCGGTTCTCATTTTCAATGGAACAGGAAATAATTTAATCCCCAGAAGAATACCAAAGACAGCCATAAATGACATTTCAAATCCGATATCAAAGAGATAGAGAGGATTATAAAACAGCATGATAACCAAAGCCAGAGACCATGTATTCAAACTAAATTTATCCCGATTCAGCAAGGTTATCAGTGCATAAATAGAGATCATCACAGCCGACCGGACAACACTCGGACCAGAACCAACTAAAACAACAAAACTCCAGATAGCCAGCAAAATCAAGATCTGATTCCACCAATAATCTCGCCCTCCGAAAAAGAAGACAAGAATACCGTAGATGATCCCTAAATGCAAACCACTTAAAGAAAGGATATGGGATGCACCGGAAGTAGAATATGCATCTGCTGTAGACTTTGATATACCTGACTTATCTCCCAATGTCATCGCTGCAATCACGGCTTCCTCCTGTCCGCTTATGCCTAAGCTAACATACTTTTGTATCAATCGCTGACGTAACTGGAGAGCAACCAGAACAGTACGTTGGTAACAGGAAAGGTGAGAAAGGTCCACACTGACATTTCTCCAATCATTCGGAGTCAAAAATGTCGTTCCTATAAAATCATGAATCTTCAACCACAAAGAATAATCAAAATTATCACTATATGATTTTTCCTCGTTAGGAGATTTAATTTGCAAGCGAGTTTCCAGCCCATCCCCAACACGCAGAAGTGAAGCATCAGCACCTTCTCTCCGCGTAAATTGCGTATCCAGAAAACTTGCCCGAATCTTCTTGCCCGAAAAAGGTCCATCAGCAAGAAGAAGATCACATCGCTCAACCTTTCCATGTTTGACAGGTGTAGAAAAGACTATAGCATGACAATTAGCCGTCACTGTAGTTGATATAACATCATAAACTCTTAAAGTCATAGTACAATTCCAGGCTCCTAAAGAAAATACAGTAACGAAAATACAACAAGTCTGAACAATGGCAAAACGGATTGCATTTCTTTCATGAAAACAATTGCTTTTGCAATGCATATACAAAAGCAAAATTGACAATAACAAAAACACCAAACCCAGAATGAGCCAGACTCCGGAAGAAATTCGGTGATAAGTTGTTCTTCCGGTCAAGATACCAGCAACTAATATGATTGCAATCCGTAAAAGAGGATAAAGTTGAAGTTCCGTATTGGTTCTCATGAAAATGTGTTTTTATAAGTCTTAGAATTCTATAAAAAACATTGAATCAGGAGTCTCTTCCTGATAACCTGATTCAACATTCCGAGTAAATATCAGATACTCTCCACGGTTCTGATTAAAATCAATGCAGGAAACTGACAGAAATTATTTTGATACTCTGAACCAATCTATATCCATCCATCCTCGATTTGACTTTTCTGCAGGATTTTCAGATACAAATCCCATTTTTGCACCAATCCATTTTCCTTGGCGCATCTGGAAAGAATCTCCTACTGCTTTGAAATTTGTTCCATCCGGACTCCAGAAGAAACGTACCTGGCCATCTCTGACAACCATCCTCAAATAACCGACTTCATGAAGTCCTTCTTGATATCCATTATGATCTTTCGATGTAGGATTCAGAGACAACAAGGTTTTAATCATCTCCTTTCCACCATGATCTGCCTTATAACAAGTAATCTGCCGGAGTTGAAATTTCTCTCCAGTCCTGACAAAAACGAGAGCACTATAGTCAAGCCCCATCATGATTATTCCACCATACTGCTGATCTTCTTTAGCCGTTAATTTCACTTTGGCAGTTGCGGTAAAACGATCAGCAGGGGTTTTCTGTAAGAGTAAATTCGGAGTGTGCCAGATTGTTTCATCAGCATTGTAATTATAAAGACGGAACACGCCAAAAGATGTAGGCATTCCAAAAGTCTGGTCATAATTAGCCTCCCACTGCCACTGAAGTCCAAGATAAGGAGTATTGAATTCATCAGACTCCTGAGGATTCACTCTGTCAATATTCCCAGCCGTTTTCGGTTTTCTATAACGTAGAAGAGGTTCGCCACAATACCCTTTAGCAGGAATTTTGCCAATGACCGGCCAATTATCCTTCCAGTGTACAGGCTCAAGGAAAATGACACGACCATATACTCCTTTATCCTGGAAATGTATAAACCAGTCCTCCCCAAATGATGTATGTACCCACGCTCCCTGATGGGGGCCATTGACTCTGGTCTTACCTTGTGCAAGAACCTTTTTAACATCATAAGGTCCAAAGGGTGATTTTGAACGCATCGCCAACTGAAAACCTGTTGTTACTCCTCCTGCCGGACACATTATCCAGTACCACCCCTGACGCTTATAAAACTTAGGACCTTCACAGGTGTGATTTTCCGTTCCGTTTCCATCAAATACAATTACTGGATTACCAATTGGTTTTGTTCCTTTTGTATTAAGTTCACGCACAGTCAGCATACTGGCAAAATGTGCACGACTATTAGCCCATGCATTAACCAAGTAACAACGCCCGTCATCATCCCATAGCGGAGTCGTGTCAATCATGCCTCTACCGGGAATGACACAACGAGGAATGCTCCATGGTCCTTTTGGATTTTTAGCCTTCACCATAAATACGCCAAAATCAGGATCACCCCAATAGATATAAAATAAGCCATTGTGGTAACGGATGCTGGGAGCCCATACACCATTCCCATGAGAAGGTTTTGAGAAAACGCTATCAGGCTCTATCTTTCGGATACCATGACCAATAATCTCCCAGTTTACAAGATCTTTAGAATGTAAAATCGGCAATCCAGGGATACAGTTAAAGGAACTTGCCGTCATGTAGTAATCATCCCCTACAGCAATCACATCAGGGTCACTATAATCAGCATTGATTACAGGATTTATGAAAGTCCCATCCCCCTGATCAGGGCTCCAGACCTGACTGACATAAGGCTGAGGAGTCTGGGCTTTACCTGCAAAAGAAAAAATTAAAGCAAATGCAGAAAGAACTGCTATTCGCATAAAAGAAAGAATTTGTTTCATAGATTAGTCGTTATCTTAGATTTTTGCTATTTATAATTTTGATAATTGATTTTCAGATCTTTTATTTGTTATAGAAAGATGATAATGATGGCCATCAAATTCCACTGCCATCGAACCCTTCACATAGTGTGATAAGGCAAGTGCCACATGTCCCATAGTACGACGAAGATTAAGTTCACATACCTGAACTCTATTCTCCACTAGCCCCTCGCGGAGATTATTTCTAGCCAGAACAAGATCAACACCCAAAGGACCAACATAACGACCGCAGACGTATTCTTTTATGATCTTTTCTATTTTCACGCGCCAGAATTTCAAATTTATATCAGGCATACTTCCATAAAGAATCTGTTCTTTATCTCTCTCGTCTGCCAATACATTTCCAATATAAGAAGAACCTTTTGTTTGAAAAAGGTTAAGTCCAAGATAATGAACAGAACCATCAACACTAACCTCAAATTCCATCGCAAAATCCAGCACTTTATTGTAATAAGGTTCTACCAGACAAGGAAAAGATATACCAGGAAAAGAAGAAGACTGTGACAAATCCACAAAACGTACTCCTCGTCCGGAACTGCTCCATGGAGTTTTCAATACAACTTTCCCTCCATGATTCTTGATGCTGTCAATTAATTCTTTTCGGTCTTTCACTTCATCTACATGATCCTGAAGCAGTGTACGCCAATATTGGCGGGATGATAAAATACGAACCCACTGTTCATTGAAAAGAAACTGCTCTTTCTCTATTCCATTTTGGTCAGTAACTAAATAAGCCTCTCCAATTTGAGAGCCAAAAAGTTGCATAATTAGAGACCTGTCCCATCCCCAGGGAGATATTGCATGATTAAGCCTAATCGTATCGCAGAGATGACTAGTAACAGACTTGAATGAGGTCAGTTCTTTAAACTCAGAAGACAGATTGTTGATGAAGTAAACCGCAGGGAATTTAACAGATAATTGTTCCTGTAAGACGGAAAGAGAAGACATAGCCTCACAAATATCATCAACAAGTACAAAATCACCTGCTTCAGCCCATATCGCAGGTATCCAACTGAGGTCATGCCGCAACTGCCGGGCGGCTTTGGGCGGCGTGTATTGCCACTGATTGCATGCTAATGCAAGGTCATGCTCTGGATTAAATATATGCAACTTTGACATTGTAATTGCAAAGATACGAAAAATCGATGAAGATCTAAATCTAAAAAAAACTAAAATTATAATATTTTGCTATCTTGGGGTTGCAAATTAGAAAATATGTATTATCTTTGCATGAGAAACTCAAATGATTTAAAGACAAATCTAACAAACGCACTCTGATTATGGAAGATGCTTTCTTTCGCACGCATACCTATCTCCTGGAACATACTCATGCACCAGTACGCCGTACATTAATGGATGAGATTGACTGGAGTTATAGGCTGATTGGTATCGTAGGTACAAGAGGTGTGGGAAAAACAACCTTCCTTTTACAATATGCTTTAGAAAAATTTGGCATTACTGATCCAAGATGTTTGTATGTAAATATGAACAACTTCTATTTTCAAGGACATAGTATTGTCGATTTTGCAGGTGATTTCGTCAAAGATGGGGGGAAAGTGCTTCTTATCGATCAAGTGTTCAAGCACCCGGAATGGAGTTTAGAACTACGGAGATGCTACGATCGTTATCCAAATTTACAAATTATCTTTACTGGAAGCAGTGTCATGCGACTTGAAGAGAACTATCCTGAACTTAAAGGAATTGTCAAGAGCTATGATCTATGGGGATTTTCATTCAGGGAATTTCTCAATTTGCAGACTGGGAACCATTTCCATCCCTATTCACTTGAGGAAATTCTAGAAAATCACGAACATATCATTAAGGATATACTGCCTAACGTAAGCCCTATAAAATACTTTCAAGACTATATTCACCATGGTTTCTATCCCTTCTTTCTGGAGCATCGAGACTTCTCCGAGAATCTATTAAAGACCATGAATATGATGACAGAAGTAGATATCTTACTTATTAAACAGATTGAGTTAAAATATCTTACAAAAATCAAGAAACTTTTTTATCTGCTGGCTGTAGGTGGACCAAAGGCACCAAATATCAGTCAACTTGCGCATGATATCAAAACCAGTCGCGCAACTGTCATGAACTACATCAAATATCTTGCAGATGCACGGCTTATTAATATCATTTATCCCCAAGGACAGGAATTCCCTAAGAAACCGGCAAAGGTGATGATGCAAAATTCTAACTTGATGTATGCCATCTACCCTATCAAAGTAGAAATGCAAAAACTTATGGAAACGTTCTTCATCAATGCATTATGGAAAAATCATATTGTTAATATCGGCCCGAAAAATCATTATTTCTTAGTTGATAATAAACTAAAATTCAAGGTTTGTGATGCAAAGGCTCCAAGAAAGTTAAGATTAAATCCGGATATCATCTATTCTCGTTATAACACAGAAGTAGGAAGAGGAAATCAAATACCTCTCTGGTTATTAGGTTTTCAATATTAGAGGGGATAACAGACAGAGAAAATTAAAAACAAATCGATTAATAAAGGAATAAGTTTCAACTTCTAGATAAGAATAAACTCCAAGAAGTTCTGGTACACTAAAAAAGACGACAAAAGTCTTTCAAAAGAAAAGAAAGGAGAACATATCGGTATCAGTAAACAGAATCCTAAAAATCAATAAGTAAATATAAAAACAGATTAATTTATCATTAAAAATGGCTAAAGAAAAAAAGTTTATCACATGTGATGGTAACACAGCTGCTGCTCATGTAAGCTATATGTTTACAGAAGTAGCTGCCATTTATCCTATCACTCCGTCATCTCCTATGGCAGAGCATGTAGATGAATGGGCTGCCAAGGGGCGTAAAAACCTGTTTGGCCAGACTGTTACAGTTCAGGAAATGGAATCTGAAGGTGGTGCTGCTGGTGCCGTACACGGATCTTTACAGGCAGGTGCGTTGACCACTACATTTACGGCTTCTCAAGGCCTTTTGTTGATGATTCCAAATATGTATAAGATTGCCGGAGAATTACTTCCGACTGTATTTGACGTAGCAGCACGCTCAGTTGCTACTCACGCCCTGAGTATCTTTGGTGATCATTCTGATGTCATGGCTTGCCGCCAGACTGGTTTTGCCATGTTCTGCTCTGGTTCTGTACAGGAAGTAATGGATCTGACAGCAGTTCCTCATCTGGCAACATTAAAGACAAGTGTTCCTTTCATCAACTTCTTCGATGGTTTCCGAACTTCTCATGAATACCATAAGATTGAAGAGATTGACCAGGATGCTTTGGAAAAGTTGGTTGATCCGGCTGACATCAAACACTTCCGTGACCGCGCACTTACACCGGAACATCCTGTTACACGTGGTACAGCTGAAAATCCGGAAACTTTCTTTGCACACCGTGAGGCAAGTAATAACTACTATGACAAAGTACCGGAAGTCGTAGAACATTATTTGAGTGAAATCTCTAAGATAACAGGTCGTGAATACCATCTTTTCAACTATTATGGTGCTAAAGATGCAGAAAACATTATCATTTTAATGGGTTCAGCCACGGAAGCTGCTCGTGAGGCTATTGACTATTTAAATAAGCAAGGTAAAAAGGTCGGCATGGTCTCCGTTCATCTCTTCCGTCCATTCTCGGTTGATTTCTTGAGAAAGGTTATCCCTTCTACTGTAAAGCGTATAGCTGTACTAGATCGTACTAAGGAACCCGGAGCTGAAGGTGAGCCATTATATCTGGACGTAAAGAGTGCGATGTATGAAGATCCTCGTAAGCCGCTGATTGTCGGTGGTCGTTATGGATTGAGCTCTGCAGATACCACTCCTGCCAAGATTATCTCCGTATTCAACAACCTGGAATTACCGGAACCTAAGAATCACTTTACTGTAGGTATCGTAGATGATGTTACCTTTACCTCTCTTCCTGAAGTACCGGAAATTCCGATGGGTGGAGATTCACTCTTCGAAGCCAAATTTTATGGTTTAGGAGCAGATGGTACCGTTGGTGCCAATAAGAACTCTGTTCAGATTATTGGTAACAACACTAATAAATATTGTCAGGCTTATTTCTCATACGACTCTAAGAAATCAGGTGGCTTCACCTGTTCTCACCTTCGTTTTGGTGATGAACCGATCCATTCAACATATCAGGTCAATACTCCTAATTTTGTGGCATGCCACGTACAGGCTTACCTGTATATGTATGATGTGACTCGTGGACTTCGTAAGAATGGAACGTTCTTGTTGAATACGATCTTTGAAGATAAGGAACTGATCAATTTCATTCCTAATAAGGTAAAACGTTATTTTGCAAAGAACAATATCAAAGTTTACTACATTAACGCAACCAAGATCGCTCACGAAATCGGATTAGGTAATCGTACCAACACGATTCTGCAAAGTGCATTCTTCCGGATTGCAAAGGTTATTCCTTTGGATCTTGCAGTAGATCAAATGAAATCTTTCATCGTCAAGTCCTATTCTCGTAAGGGTCAGGATGTCGTTGACAAGAACTTCCAAGCCGTTGATCGTGGTAATGAATATAAGGAACTTACAGTAAATCCGGCATGGGTTAATCTGAAGGACGAAGAGGAGAAAGAGGATAATGCTCCTGCATTTATCAAAGAACTTGTCCGTCCTATCAATGCACAGGCAGGAGACTTGCTGAAAGTATCTGATTTCACCAAAAACGGTACTACTGATGGTACTTGGAAAAACGGCACTGCTGCATACGAAAAGCGCGGTGTTGAAGCATTCGTTCCGGTCTGGAATTCTGAAAATTGTATCCAGTGCAACAAATGTGCATTTTCTTGCCCTCACGCAGCTATTCGTCCTTTCGTTATGGATGATGAAGAAGTCAAAGGGTGCAAGGGTGACACAATATCTATTCTGGCTCCACAAGCAATCAAAGGAATGCACTTCCGTCAGGAAGTTTCCGTAATGGACTGTATGGGATGCGGTAACTGTGTGGATATATGCCCGGGCAAGAAGGGTAATAAGGCTTTATCGATGGTTCCGTTCAGAACTGATGATCCCAAGATGGTTGAGGAAGCTCAGAATTGGGATTGGCTGGTAAAGAATGTATCCAGCAAACAGGATCTTATTGATATCAAATCAAACCCGAGAAATAGTCAGTTTGCTACTCCACTATTTGAATTTTCAGGTGCTTGTTCTGGTTGCGGTGAAACTCCTTATGTAAAATTGGTCAGCCAACTCTTCGGTGACCGTGAAATGGTTGCCAATGCAACGGGTTGTTCTTCCATCTATTCCGCATCTATTCCTGCTACTCCTTACACCACGAACGCCAAAGGACAGGGTCCTGCTTTTGACAATTCCCTGTTTGAAGACTTCAGTGAATTCGGTCTGGGCATGGTTCTTGGTAACAAGAAGATGAAGGAACGTGTTACTATTCTGCTTAACCAACTGATGGCTAAAGACAGTACACCTGCCGATTTCAAAGCCGCTGCTCAGAAGTGGATTGAAAATAAGGAAGATGCTGACGGTTCTAAAGCTGCTGCTGCAGAATTGAAACCGTTGATTGAAAAGGGTGCTCAAGAAGGATGCCCGATTTGTACTGAACTGAAGACCCTCGAGCACTATCTTGTAAAGCGCAGTCAATGGATCATTGGTGGCGACGGTGCATCATACGATATCGACTATGGAGGTCTTGACCACGTACTATCAACAGGTGAAGATGTCAATGTACTCGTTATGGATACAGAGGTTTATTCTAACACCGGTGGACAAAGTTCAAAAGCTACTCCTCTGGGTGCTATTGCACAATTTGCAGCACAGGGCAAGCGTGTCCGTAAAAAGGATCTGGGCCTGATGGAAACCACTTATGGTTATATCTATGTAGCTCAGATTGCTATGGGTGCTAACAATAACCAGACATTGAAGGCTATCCGCGAAGCAGAAGCTTATCACGGTCCATCACTGATTATCGCCTATTCTCCATGTATCAATCATGGCCTGAAGCGTAAAGGTGGTATGGGTAAGAGTCAGGCTGAAGAGGCTCTCGCTGTTGATTGCGGTTACTGGCATCTATGGCGTTACAATCCAGAGCTGTCAAAAGAGGGCAAGAATCCATTCCAACTCGATTCTAAAGAACCTCAATGGGATAAGTTCCGTGACTTCCTGTTAGGAGAAGTTCGTTACTTGTCAGTAAAGAAAGCCTATCCTAATGAAGCTGAAGAACTCTACACTGCTTGCGAACGCATGGCTAAGATTCGCTATCAAAGCTATGTTCGTAAAAGCAAGGAAGACTGGAGCGATAGTTTGGAGCAGGAAAATAAATAATTCCTCATCCTTTATTATAATGAAAGAGGATATGCCGCTGGCATATCCTCTTTTTTAATGATAAAAAAACAGACAGACCAATCTTCACATTGATCTGCCCTTAATATTTTAATAATTCTTTCTCGTAAAAAGACAAGCATACTCCCTGTAAAAAGGAGAATATGCCAACTGTTAACGAATTCGATCAGCAGCCTTTAAAAGCTTATCATCATTCTTTATACCAATCCGCGCCAGAAAATAAAAGATAATTGCTACGAAAGGCAGACATACTGTCCAACTAAAATGAAAAGTACCATGAGCATTGAATTCATGAAATACAATATGCAAGAAATAAGCATACCATATCACACATAGCACCATAGAAGTCACACACAACTTGATCTGCAAGCCACGTTTATGAAAAAGAAAAATAGCAGCCACATCCAGAGGACAAGTCAACAGTAAAATGCAAAATAACGGCCATACCGGATAAGAAGACTTGAAAGAGCCATGAATACCCAGATTATATACAATCGAATCTACTCCCATTCCTTTAGGCTCAATGGAGCCTATAGAAAGGCTCATACAGGCAACGGTCGCCATCAAAGCCAATAAGAGATACAGAGATTGCTTACGCTGTAACATCAAATCCTCTCTTTTTGGTTTTCGTCTTTATCCTTAGCAGGATCCCGCCAATACACTTTTCCGTCAACGAATTCTTGTGTAGCTAACAGCGTAGACTTAGGCAACTTTTCATAATAACGAGAAATCTCAATTTGCTCACGATTCTCAAACACCTCTTCAAGAGAGTCGTTATACGAAGCAAACTCAGCCAGTTTTTTATCCAAATCTTGTTTGATTTCCTGAGCTATCTGGTTACTACGCTTAGAGATGATTACTACACTCTCATAAATGTTACCGGTATCCTTCCACAAATCTTCAACATTTCGTGTTACAGTAGTAACCGGAGCTTTTGACTTTTTATAATCCATATCTAAAATGAAAATTGAGAGAATGACTTATCGTCACTCCATTATTTATAATAATTTTCTACGCCTTTAATCTGACAAAGGGTTTATATTCTTATGTGTAGAAAGAAATTGCTTACATTTCGCAATATAGTCCTGAGCCGTAGTACGCAACTTACTATCCGGGTATTCATTGATGAAACCATAACACTCATCCTCAGCATCCTCATACCGTTGATATTGTTTGCTTGGCACACTCATCTTTGCCAACTCATACTTGCTCTTCATAATCAGAACAGAAAACTCCTTGCGCTTATTACTATAGGGATAGTCATTCAAGGCATTTTGTGCTGTAATAATACAAGCCATATAGTTATTTCCCCCATTGGTACAATTGCCAAAATACGATCCAAGATCGTAATAGAGTTTAGCAGAATCATACTCCTTCGTCACTAATTTATCTTGCAGTAGAAAAAGACGGTTCTGAGCCTGCTTTTTCAGTTTGGCATCTGGAAACAAATCAAGATATTCCTGAAAAGCAGCAATTGCCATCACTGTCCTACTCTGATCCAGTCGAGGCTCAGGTGTACTCTGATAGAGACTCTCTCCTGCATAATATTCAGCCATTTCGGCATAGAAACCTTTAGGATAAGACTGATAGTATTTCTTGAAGTAATCTGAAGCAGTCTCATAATCCTTCATGCAATATTCTGCCATTGCCAACATGTAGAGGCTTTCCTGTGCATTATCCGTACCTTTTTCAATAGTTACCAATTCTTGTAATAAGGTCACAGCACGTGAATACTTGCCATTGGCAAAGCACTCTTTCGCATATTCATACTGATATGAATAGTCACTTGTCTTGTATACCTGATTAAACTCATGGGCACAACCGGAGAGCAGAATCACCATAGTGAAGGATAAGACGGCAAAGATTAATTTCTTCATATTATGCTTTTTGAACTGCAAAGTTACTTACTTTTCTGCTATTCACAAAGTAAATACTTAATTTTTAGCATTTTATTATGAATCAATAACCCATAAAGCAATCTTTTTAGTAAATTTGCAAGAATACATAAAAAAAAATAAAAAAGTTTCAGGGAAAAAATGGATTTCAAACTCACTGCAAAATATAAACCTACCGGTGATCAGCCACAAGCTATCAAACATCTTTTAGAAGGAATTAAAGAAGGCGATCCTGCACAAGTTCTTTTGGGCGTTACTGGCTCAGGTAAAACGTTTACGGTAGCTAATGTCATAGCAAATATCAACAGACCAACTCTCGTCCTGAGCCATAATAAGACTTTGGCGGCACAACTCTATCAGGAAATGAAGGGATTCTTCCCTGACAATGCAGTCGAATACTATGTCTCCTATTATGATTATTATCAACCTGAAGCCTATCTTCCATCCACAGATACATACATTGAAAAGGATTTGGCTATCAATGATGATATTGATAAACTGCGTCTGAGTACTCTTTCGGCCTTGCTTTCAGGACGAAAAGATGTCATCGTTGTATCTTCTGTTTCCTGTATCTACGGCATGGGAGGGCCTGTAGCCATGGAACAAAGCATCATCAAACTAAAACGCGGTGATAAAATGGATAGAAATGATTTTCTTCGCAAATTGGTTGATGCTCTCTATGTAAGGAATGATATTGATCTAAAACGCGGTAATTTTCGTGTTAAGGGAGACACTATCGACATCTCGATGGCTTATTCGGATAATGTGTTACGCGTAACCTGGTGGGACGATGAAATCGATTCCATAGAGGAAGTAGACGCTGTATCTTTCCACCGTATTGAATCTTTTGAAAACTATGAAATCTATCCTGCCAATCTTTTCATTACGACTAAGGAACAGACTGTAAAAGCTATCAAAGGAATCCAGGATGACCTCGTAAAACAAATAGATTACTTTAAGGAAATCGGAGATAACATTAAGGCTCAACGTATTAAGGAACGTGTCGAATACGACATGGAAATGATAAAGGAACTCGGTCATTGTTCGGGAATAGAAAACTACAGCAGGTATTTTGACGGACGGCAACCAGGCCAACGACCTTATTGCCTGTTAGATTTTTTCCCGAAAGATTATCTGATGGTCATTGATGAAAGTCATGTCAGCATTCCTCAAATCAATGCAATGTATGGTGGTGATCGTGCGAGAAAAAAGAATTTGGTAGAATTTGGTTTTCGGTTACCAGCCGCTTTCGACAACAGACCCTTGAAATTTGAGGAATTCCATTCCCTAATCCATCAAGTAATTTATGTAAGTGCCACTCCGGCGGACTACGAATTGAATGAAGCAGAAGGTGTCGTGGTAGAACAACTTATCCGGCCTACAGGATTACTGGATCCTGAAATAGAGGTCCATCCATCCGAAAACCAAATAGATGACCTGATGGATGAAATTCTTTCACGAAGCCATCATAACGAACGTATTCTCGTCACCACTCTTACAAAACGAATGGCAGAAGAGCTTACAGAATATCTGCTAGAACATGAAATCAAGGCTGCCTATATTCATAGTGATGTAGCCACATTGGATCGGGTCAAGATTATGAATGATCTGCGGGCAGGCGTCTATGATGTATTGGTGGGTGTAAATCTGTTACGTGAAGGACTTGATTTACCGGAAGTTTCTCTTGTCGCCATCCTGGATGCTGACAAGGAAGGATTTCTTCGCAGCCATCGGAGTCTGACACAGACTGCCGGCCGTGCAGCCAGAAATGTGAATGGAAAGGTTATTATGTACGCCGACACGATTACTGAAAGCATGCAGAAAACGATAGATGAGACAAACCGTCGCAGAACCATTCAGACGAAATACAACGAAGAGCATCATATTGTGCCTCAACAGATCGTAAAGGCCATTAATACGGATCTGCCTATCGGACATTCTGAAAAAGCACTGAATCAAGACACAAATACGCAAGCCTATATAGAACCGACAGATGCTGCATTTGCAGCTGATCCGATCATTAAGCGTATGACACGTCCACAATTGGAAAAGAGTATTGCTGACACAAAGTCTCAGATGCAACAGGCGGCCAAGGAACTCAACTTCATTCAGGCAGCCCAATATCGTGACGAAATCATCCGGTTGCAAAAACAACTGGAAATGAAATGAAAAGCCTGCATGTGTTAGTTAATAACTTTCCATACATTACTAAGCGCTATACTCTTTGTATGCATTATAATCATTGTTGAGCTGTATAGTTCATATAGATAAGCGAAAGTACTCAATGCTGACCAAAATGGTGCATTATGGTCACAATGGACTATTATCTTGAAAATCAAGCATTTATGATTGTGACTTAAGTCAGTAGTACTTTTTTCAACTCAATTAAAGAAGAACCAATCTGATAGACACTTTTATTCTTCATAAGCGAAACCAGTAGACGCTTTCTTTCTATCCATGCAGAATCGATAGACACAACAGAAGAAGCCATACAGACTTGATGGATAAATACCGGAAATTAATATTGCTTCGTTGTTCGTTCCGCCTAAGTCATAAAAATCAAGGCAAGTAGCTTTTCAAAGCATCGATATAATCAGAAAAGGCCTTTCGTCCCTTTCCGGTTATCCGACAAGTCGTATGTGGTCTCTTTCCAACAAAATCTTTTTTCACATTAATATAATCAGCTTGAGACAATTTATCAATCTGTACACTCAAATTACCAGCTGTCGACTTGGTTTTCTTCTTTAGATATACAAAATCAGCCTCATCTACCGAAAGAAGAATTGACATGACAGCCAATCTGAGTTGAGAATGCAATAATGGATTTAGATCTTTGAACATTAGTTATGCATTTTATGTTTCAGGATATGCCCCGGGATAACCATTGAAATCAAGAAAGCAAAACTCATCAGAAGATTCCACGAAAGATACATTAGACTACCGCTCCTCATAACCGCCAACATATAAAAGGCAATCAACTGGCTCGTCAGTGGCAACAAAGTCATCCACTTCTCCTTCAAAATGATTCCGGTAATAGAAGTACCTATATTGACATAAATCAGAGACAACGGCATCATAAGGCCCATAACTCCGTAATGAACATGAAAGGTAATAGCAAATATCAGCAAAGAGGCAAATGTAATGACAAACATCAATCCCATAATCTGCCATACCCGTTGAATTGCTTTATCAGTATAGGTGATTACATCAGGCTTCTTCGATTTCCAGGACACAAATGCCCAACACGCAAACATCAGACACCATCCCCAACTGTACAGATCATTATGGGTAAAAAATAACAGCAGAAAGATTACAATTCCCAAGGCTGCTGTAAAGTATCCATACGTCAAGAATTTGTTTCCTCTCCCTACTTCAAGGTTTTCTTTTGTCGATTGAATCATTTGAGTAATCAACTCTAAACTTTCTTTTTCAGTTAGTTCTTTTTCTTCCATCTCCGTATTATTTATTATTCTTTCCAATATACCACCAGACAAGTTTTATAGCACAAATATAGATAAGTCTACATAATAAACCAAATATCTGAAAGAATTAATAATAAAAATGATTTCCCATTACAAATATTTAACATATACACCGCTCATTAAACTTTTTCAGTACTAAAGACATCAAACAAAAGAAAGAATATGGTATCAAATATCAGACTGTATTTTCACGGCAATGCCTCTTCTACGGATATAGGAAATCAAAAAGAAAAAAGAAGCAAATATCACAAAAGTTAAATATTACTTAATCAAACAGGAATCGAATATATTTTGTTACTTTTGTAATTTAAAAACAACAAATATTAAAATTATGAAGCAAGCATTCACAATCATCATGCTATGCCTCCCCCTGTTCATGGAAGGCAGACCTGTCAAAAGGTGTGAACCGTTGCAAGAAAGAACTGAAACTCACTTTCAGAAAGATACCATAAGAACACAGGATACCAAGAACAATGCCGATTGGGCTATTCCGGACCAGCAGAACACTCCTGCTGAAACAACAGGGACCAATACTGAAGTTAACGGTGAGCAGAAGAAGAAACCTCAACAACCCATCAAATTAAAAGAAGACCCGAAATATCTTGAAGGAGCTGTCCCTACAGACAAGAAGGGGAAAATTATCTTCACGCTGGACGAGGAAGTTCCCGGCCGTAGTAAGAATGAAATATATGATTCCCTGTATCAATACTTAAGCCTACTGACAAAGGGAAATAATGAACTGAAAGACAGTCGTATAGCATTAGTGAGCACAAGCAGAGGAATTATAGCAGCAGTGGTCAAAGAATGGATGACCTTCAAAAGTTCGTTCCTTTCACTTGATCGGACAAAATTCCTATATACGATTATTGCTCAATGTAGTGACAATCACTTAAAAGTAACCATCAGCCGTATCAGTTATGCTTATGAAGAAGGACGTACAGGTGGATTCAACTCACCGGCAGAGGAAATTATTTCGGATAAATATGCTCTGACAAAGAAAAAGAATGATTTGACCAAAATATACGGAAAGTTCCGTAAGGGGACCATAGACCGAAAAGATATAATCTTCAAGCAAATCGTCAACTTGTTCAGAGAACAAAAAACGAATGATCAGTCACTTTAAAGACTAAAAATTAGAAAATGGATAATATAAATCAAGA
Source organism: uncultured Prevotellaceae bacterium (assembly GCA_963769405.1). Lineage (GTDB taxonomy): Bacteria > Bacteroidota > Bacteroidia > Bacteroidales > Bacteroidaceae > Prevotella. The sequence goes on from CAVYLQ010000011.1 coordinate 191,245, forward strand.
ACTGAATAAATTCAAACATCAACAACGCCTGAAACCTATCCGGGAAAAGCGAACCCCACTGTTCAAATTTCGAAATATTCTGAATATTATATTCATGGTCCTTGCTGTAGTTGGAGTTTGTTTTTACCTCTTCAGCGAATACAAAACTTTCAGCATTATCTTGATGCTTTCATCTGTAGTAATCAAATTTATAGAAGCCTTACTTCGACTCTTTCATAAATGAGAAATATTCTTTTGATGCTCTTCTTAATTTGTGCTGCAATACCCATTTCAGCACAAATTGATTCTAATAATAATCCCATTCAGGGAATTAATGCGAATGGAGATATTAATAATATCAATAAGCGCAACCGCACCCGAACAGATTCCTTGGGAAGTGAGAAGGAAATCCCAAGAGGTATCTATGCTTGGACTATAGATGAACGTTTTGGAGACCGTACACCTGCCAAAGTGGATACCCTATCATATATGTACATGAATTCCACATTTACCACAGGATTAAGAGGAGAATACAACACTTTGGGCAACTTAGGCTCGCCACGTATAGCCCGTATTTATATAGACCGGCCAGAATCTTCCCAATTTATATTCACTCAGCCTTATGATTATTTTGTAAGACCTATTGGTGTACAACTTTTTACCAACACATACTCCCCTATCACCAATGTTACCCTTAACGAATGTGGCAACCGCACAAACGGTGAAGATGATTTTAAAGCCCTATTTGCTGTAAATGCAGGAAAAAAAATAGGTATAGGATTCCGCTTTGACTATAAGTATGGAAGGGGATATTACAACGATCAAAGTACATCACATTTTGGCTATACCACATGGGCCTCTTATATCGGCGACCAGTATCAGGCACATCTCCTCGTTTCTCTCAATCATGAAAAAGTTGCAGAAAATGGAGGAATAACGAACGATAACTATATTACCCATCCAGAAACCTTTAATGATAATTATCAAACCGATGAAATCCCGACAGTGTTAGAACAGAACTGGAACAGGAATGATAATCAACACCTTTTTTTCACTCAGCGTTATAGCCTAGGATTCAGTAGAAAAGTCCCGATGACAGCCGAAGAAATCAAGGCTAAAAAATTTGCTATCGCTTCAAAAAAAGAAAATGACGCAGCAAAAGGAGAGGAAAAAGAACGGGAAAAGGCTAAAAAAGAAGACCGCAACTTTGATAAAAAAACTTATGAAAAAGATAAAGAGAAACTGACTAAGGGAAGACCGGAGGATGCTAAAATTGCCGGAGATGAACCGACAACATCTATGAAAAAAGAGAATTCGACAAACCGGATATCGATCAACGGAAAAGCTGCTGCGGATAGCCTTCTGACTAAAGAAAAGAAAGCTTCAGAAGATACATTATGGATGAAAAAAGAATATGTGCCTGTAACAAGTTTTATACATACTATAAAGTTTGACAACTACCGTCGTATCTATCAAGCCTACAAGACACCTGACAAATACTATCTCAACGACTATCCTGCCAATGAAAAATACAATGTAGGAGATTCAATATATGACGTCACACGTCACTTTGAACTTAAAAACACTTTTGCCATTGCATTGCTTGAGGGATTTAACAAATATGCAAAAGCCGGCCTAAAGGCTTTCGCCAGTTATGATTTAAGGCACTTTCAACTTCCCGACTCTATTGGGACTGGCAGAAATACCTATAATGAACATACGCTAAGTATTGGCGGACAGTTAAGTAAGACTCAGGGAAGTCTATTGCATTATAAAGTAACTGCCGAAATCGGTATTGTAGGAAAAGATGCAAAGAATCTTCTATTAGACGGAAATGCAGACTTAAACTTTAAACTATGGGGAGACACTGTACAATTGGCAGCTAAGGCTTTTTTACATCGTACAAATCCCACCTTTTATTATCGTCATTACCATTCCCGTCATTTCTGGTGGGACAACACAAATCTTGATAGAATCACACATAGTCGGATAATGGGTGATTTTACGATACGAAAAACCAGAACAGAATTTCAGATTGCTTATGACAACCTTCAGAATTACACTTATTTTATACAAGATTACAATATTGTTCATACCGGTGATAACTATAGCCGGACAGGAAATACCGTAAGCGTAAAGCAAAATGGTGGCAATATGAGTCTCCTTACAGTTCAACTCCTGCAAAATCTTCAATATCAGATCTTCCATTGGGATAATGTATTCACTTTCCAAAAGTCATCAGATGACAATGTCCTGCCTGTACCAACCTTGAATATATATACCAATTTTTATCTTCGTTTTAAAATTGCACGGGTACTTGACACAGATCTTGGTGTTGACATGAGATACTTTACCTCCTACTATGCCCCGGATTACAGTCCCGGTATGGGAGTGTTTACCGTCCAGGACAGTCAGAACAGCCAGAGGATAAAAATCGGCAATTATCCTATGATTAACGCTTATATCAATTTCCACTTGAAACATACCCGTTTCTTTGTCATGTATAGTCACTTGAATGGTAAAAGCGGCAATAAGGAATATTTCTACACCCCTCACTATCCTCTGAATCCAGAAGTTTTCCGTTTCGGTGTCAGTTGGAACTTCTTCAATTGATGATGTCAGATGAATTAAACAATCAGGAAATATGATTCTGTGACTTTAGAATCAGATAAAGACATAGTAATATGAGTAAATTAGATATTAAAACAAATTCAAGGAAAGCGTGGTTTTTAGCCGCACGGCCAAAAACACTCTCAGGAGCAGCTGTGCCTGTAATGATTGGTACAGCCTTCGCTTTGAAAGATACTGCTACAGACCATTTTCTGATAATTCCAGCAATACTATGCTTTTTATTTGCATTCATCATGCAAATAGATGCCAACTTCATTAATGATTATTTTGACGGATTGAAGGGAAATGATTGCAAAACTACTCGGCTTGGCCCCAAAAGAGCATGCTCTGAAGGATGGATTACCTTTCCACGAATGAGAACTGGTATCGTTATTACTACGGCTCTGGGCTGCATGACGGGTCTACCTCTTATTATATATGGTGGATTCTGGATGATAGCCATTGGCGTATTATGCGTTCTTTTCTGTTTCCTCTATACCACAAAACTATCTTACCTGGGACTTGGAGATATTCTGGTCCTTCTGTTCTTTGGGATCATTCCTGTATGCTTGACCTACTATCTGGAGTTACCTGCTACAATGCACCGAGTAACAGTCGAGGTCTTATTAGCCTCCATTGCTTGCGGTTTGGTTATTGATACCTTGCTAATTATAAACAACTATCGTGACCGTGACAATGACAGAAAAGACGGGAAAAAGACACTTGTCGTCAGAATTGGAGAAAGGAACACCGAACGACTTTATTTGCTTGAGGGGCTATTGGCCATACTGATAATGATCAGTATCTTAGTAAACTATACATTATGGCATTTTTCAGAGGAATGGAAAATTGCTTTTTCTGTAGCTCTTCTCATCCTCTACGGCACATTACATTGTTATGCCTATCTGATGATGAGAAAAGTCAACCATGGTAAAGAACTGAACAGAGTTCTTGGAATGAATGCCCGAAACATGTTCCTTTTCGGATTAATTGTAGCTATCAGTGTTATCCTCATCTGAAAAGACAGATATGATCTCTCATCCACATATTCTGTCCGATTCCGGCATACCTCATGCTATTAATAACTGTTGAACAAATGCCCAATAACACAATGCAGCAACAAGTCAGTTTAGATCTCATGGAATTCATTGAAACACAAATACTGCCTCGATACAACGAATTCGGGAAAAGTCATGGATTAAACCATGTAACCCGTGTCATTCACAATAGCCTTGTCTTATCAAGAACAACTGGGGCCAACATTGATATGGTCTATACAATAGCTGCCTATCATGATCTTGGAATGATTGGACCACGAGCTATCCATCATGTCACTGGAGGAAAAATTCTTGCAAGCGATGCACGTCTGAAAAAATGGTTTACTGCAGAACAGATAAAAGTAATGAAAGAAGCTGTTGAAGATCATAGAGCATCTATGAGCAGGTGCCCCAGAAGCCTTTATGGTAAAATTATAGCAGAAGCAGACCGTGATCTTGAACCAGAAATCGTTTTTCGTCGAGCTATTGAATTCGGGTTGGAGAACAATCCCCACAAAAACGAAAAAGAACAATGGTTAAATTTCCAGAGGCACATGAATGAAAAATATTCCCGTAACGGCTATATACACTTATGGATCTCAGGAAGTCCGAATGAAGAAAAATTGAAAATTATCCGTAATCTCATAGATGATCCTATACAATTAAAAAAAATATTCGATAGAATATTTGGTGAATTAAAACAGAATGAGTAATTTTGTAAATAGAAGAACAAAGATATTTGGGACCGTGTCGATTCGATTGGGATACTCATCAAATTAATACGAAAACCGAGTCGTTCTTTAGTCAATGGCGGGCCATAACATTCGCGCAGGCGAGGAAATTCTTCGGAATCCGGTGGATTACAAAAACTAAAGGTACACTCAAAAGTTAAAAGCTCGGAGTTTTCATCACATCGTCGAGCGGCCCCTTTTTATAAAAAGAGGAGTCAATATGATTCCTCTTTTTTATTTTATCAGAATGCGTAATTAGCAAGATAAATATGTTTAGTGGAATAATAGAAGGAATGGCTACCGTAACTGCCATAAAGAAAACAAAGGGGAATATAGATTTCACCTTAACCTACCCTTTTGCACAAGAATTGAAAATAGACCAGAGTATCAGTCATAACGGTGTATGTCTTACAGTAGTCAGAACGCAGGATGACACTTATACCGTGACTGCAATGAAAGAAACTCTTGACCGTTCTAACCTTGGACTACTCAAGGTGGGTGATAAAGTAAACGTAGAAAGGTCTATGCTTCTAAATAATCGACTTGATGGCCATATTGTTCAAGGTCATGTAGACGAAACCGCATGCTGTATCGATATGAAAGATGCGGATGGTTCTACCTACTACACCTTCCAGTATCCTTTGAATAAGGAGATGGCTAAAAAGGGCTACCTTACGGTAGACAAAGGATCTGTGAGTGTCAATGGGGTATCACTGACAGTATGCCAACCTACAGATAACACTTTCACTGTAGCCATTATACCTTATACACATGACCATACCAATTTTTGTAATATCCAAATCGGCAGTATTGTCAATATAGAATTTGACATTCTTGGAAAGTACATTGCAAGATTATATCATTTTGATAAAAAGTAGAAAAACGAACAAATGTTAATTTTTAAGCGATGAAATAAACTTTTATCATTACAGTTCGTCAAATAAGAAACATTATTAATAAATCTAGGGGAAAAGAATATTTCTCTTTCTCTATTTTCAATAAAACATATAGATTTATAGATATGGAAGAGCAAAAGAAAAAAGGGCTAATTGAAAAGGATCGCTTCTTTTTTATCAACAGTGAGTATAAAACTGTACAGATCAAATTTGACGACATCCTTTACATTATGGGACAGAAAGACTATGTAAAATTCTTTCTAAAAGACAACCGTAAACCGATCGTGTGCCTGATGAACATGAAGAGGTTGGATGATTTCCTTCCTAGTCCTGAATTCATGCGTGTACACCGTTCCTATATTGTACACATGCCTTTTATCCCCGTGATAGACCGGTTCAGGATCAGATTCAATGAAACTTATATTCCAATTTCTGATACCTATAAGATAGCCGTTCAAGACTACATTGAATTGCATTCGCTCTAAGATTAAATTGTCTTCAAAGTACAAAATTCTCTGCCTGAAACATTCTTCTTGTCAGAGAAGTTTAGTCTATAAGAAATTTAGTCAGGCGATTACTTTAAAAAATTTCCTTTGGTGACTCAACCAAGGTAGTTGCTCCGTGTTCAATAAGGAATTTCCTATCGCGAAATCCCCAAAGAACACTGATACAGGGGATATTACAATTTTTTGCAGTCATAAGATCAACTTCACTGTCACCAATATAGACGGCATGAGAGCGATTAGTTCCGAGTTGCCTCAAAGCTTCAAGAACTGTATCCGGAGCGGGTTTCTTATGAATATTTTCCCGCTCACCTATTGCTACTTTCACTTGTGGAAAGAAATGCCGGCAAAGTTCTTGTGTGGCAGCATAAAACTTATTGCTTACAACAGCTATACTCTTTCCTTTATCAGTCAGCCGCTCCAACATCTCAGATATCCCCGGATAAGGCTGAGTCGTATCCTGGCTATGGTGAAGGTAATGGTTACGAAAGATCTGATAGGTGGAGTCAAATTTTGGATTATCCAGGCCATCAGGTATTGCTCGTTCCATAAGTTTTTTCACACCATTTCCTACGAACCAACGTACTTCATCTAATGTTCGCTCAGGCATTCCGGCTGAATGAAGAGCAAAATTACAACTTGTTGCCAAATCTTGAAGCGTATTCAGTAAGGTACCATCTAAATCAAAGACATAAGTATCATAGGAATGAAGAATATTAAAGTCATTAGTTCCGACTGGTAAACCACAAAATACATTTTCCATACACCCTGATTTTTCTGCAAAGGTATAAAAATAAATAACAAATCTTCATTCAAGTTCCTTAATTTATTACTATCTTTGCACCGATTTTTAAAGATGAAAAAAAAAATGAAACATCAGACTTGCAAGAAGTATATCATTGCTATAGCAGCATGCTTAGTGGTGATTTTGGGGATTGTCTACTACTATTTCTTCTCTTCTTTTTCTGTAAAATCAGAAACGTCTTATCTTTATATTGATAAAGACGATAGTATTGACTCTGTATACAATAAACTCAGGCCAATTGCCAATACCCACAGTTTCTTTGCATTTCGTACACTTGCCCGTCATTTCGATTATGCCAAACATATCCATACGGGACGTTATGCCATAACCAAGAGCGAAGGAGCCCTAACTCTTTTCCGTCATTTGAGAAACGGACAGCAGACACCTGTAGATTTAACTATCCCCTCAGCAGTAAGAACCATTGGTGATCTGTCATACGATGTAAGTCAAAAATTAATGATGAAAGAAGAGCAACTTTATGATTCTCTTACAAATGAACAGGTGTGCCAGCGCTACGGCTATGATACAACAACGATTGCCTGTATATTCATTCCAAATACTTATGACATTTACTGGGATGTCAGCATCTCCAAGTTTCTGAACAGAATGCAAAAGGAAAGTAAAAAGTTCTGGAACTTTGAACGTACGAAGAAGGCAGAAGCCATGGGCTTGACACCCATCCAAGTGATGACACTTGCCAGCATTGTAGATTCAGAAACCAATAATGAGGAGGAAAAACCTATGGTTGCCGGCTTATACTATAATAGACTTAAGTTACGAAGTGCAAAATATCCAGAAGGTATGCCATTGCAATCAGATCCAACCATTAAGTTTGCATGGAAAAAATTTGATTTAAAGCGCATCTATAATAATCTCCTCTATATTCATAGCCCCTATAACACCTACAAGAATCCCGGGCTTCCGCCTGGACCTATTTGTATTCCTTCTGTAGAAGGAATTGATGCAGTACTCAATTATGTACATCACGATTATTTATATATGTGCGCGAAAGAAGACTTCAGTGGCACACATAATTTTGCCCGTACATACACTGAACATATGAAAAATGCCGCAAAATATTCTAAAGCATTAAATGAAAGAGGCATCAAATAATCTCGACATTGTTTTTAAAACTTAAAGAGAGATTCCCAATAGATTTAAAATTCAGAATCAGATTCAACAGATATGAGGGCGTAAGAGATTCTTCTTACGCCTTTTGCAATGTTAAACCAAAGTATAAGACAAATAGTTGCAAAAAATCTAAGTTTTAATATAAACATTAAGCGTTTCCCTTTTCACAAAGGGAAACGCTTATCTCAATAGGTATTAGTTTTTTTAAGGTAAAAAGATTGTATTCAGGATAATGTTACAAAGATAAAATATTTCTTTGTTCTTTGCAAATTCTTTTATATGTTTAATAACATATCACTATAGTTTTTCTACCATTTATAAACATTCATTTACATGCGAATAAAAAAACTATAACCGAGGTTTGGTCATTATACAATCTTTTTAGTACCTTTGCAGGCAATAGTAAATATCTATAGTTTTTGTTGTTATGACAATAAAGGAAGAAACTCATGAGGAGAAAAAGAGCATCAGTTTTGTAGAACGGCTCGTTCAAGAAGATCTTGAAAAAGGCAAAAATGGAGGACGTATTCAAACTCGTTTTCCACCAGAACCTAACGGATATCTACACATTGGTCATGCCAAAGCCATCTGTATGGATTTTGGTATTGCTGAAAAATATCAAGGCATCTGTAATCTCCGCTTTGATGATACGAACCCCAGTAAGGAAAATAACGAATATGTAGAGAATATCCTCTACGATATCAAATGGCTTGGCTTTAAGTGGGGACACATTTATTATGCGTCTGATTATTTTGATAAGTTGTGGAACTTTGCTGTCTGGATGATAAAAGAGGGAAAAGCCTACGTGGACGAACAGACCAGTGAGCAAATTGCACAACAGAAAGGTACTCCTACTACTTCTGGAACAGCCAGCCCTTATAGAGATCGTCCGATTGAAGAAAATTTACGACTTTTTCAGCACATGAATACTGCTGAAGCCGTGGAGGGTTCTATGGTGTTACGTGCAAAATTGGATATGTCCAATGCAGACATGTTGTTGCGCGATCCAATCATCTATAGGATCATCCAGACTCCTCACCATCGTACAGGCACAAAATGGCATTGCTATCCAATGTACGATTTTGCCCATGGGCAAAGTGATTATTTTGAAGGTGTCACACACTCTATCTGCACATTGGAATTTGTTCCCCACCGTCCATTATATAATCTTTTTGTCGACTATCTCAAAGAAATGGATGGCACAGACGATCAGATGGATGATAATCGCCCACGACAGATTGAATTTAATAGATTAAACCTGACTTACTCAGTGATGTCAAAGCGTAAACTCCATACCTTAGTGGATGAAAAACGTGTTAATGGCTGGGATGACCCACGGATGCCGACATTATGTGGAATGCGCCGAAGAGGCTACTCACCCGAAAGTATTCGTAAATTCGTAGATTCTATCGGATATACAAAATTTGATGCCCTCAATGATATAGCACTATTGGAAGCAAGTGTACGGGAAGATCTCAATGAACGTGCAATTCGTGTCAGTGCTGTTCTTGATCCTGTAAGTTTGATCATTACCAATTATCCCGACGACAAAACGGAAGACATGACTGCCATTAATAATCCTGAAGATGAAACAAGCGGCAGTCATACGATTCAGTTCACAAAGAGATTATGGATGGAACGTGCTGACTTTATGGAAAATGCACCGAAGAAATTTTTCCGCATGACTCCAGGAAAAGAAGTACGCTTGAAAAATGCCTATATTATTAAATGTACAGGTTGTAAAAAAGACGAAAACGGGAAAATTATCGAAGTTGAGGCAACGTATGATCCGGAAAGCAAGAGTGGGCTGCCAGGAGCAAACCGTAAAGTAAAAGGCACGCTTCACTGGGTTAGTCAAGATCACTGTAAAGAAGCTGAAATACGGGAATATGACAGACTTTTCAATGTTGAGAATCCATCAGCTGATGATCGAGACTTTCGTGAATTACTAAATCCAAACAGCCTGCATATCCTTCAACATTGTTATGTAGAAAATTATGCTGCAAACAAGAAACCAGGAGAATATATCCAGTTCCAGCGTATTGGCTACTTTATGACTGATTTGGATTCTACACCTGAACATCTGATTTACAATAAGACTGTAAACCTAAAAGATACTTGGGCAAAGATGAACAAAGAAATTAAATGACAGACAGTTATTACGATACCCCGGATTTCCGTCGAATACTCAAAAAATATGAGGATGCCCGCAGCAAAGGTGAACATATTTTTATAGATTCCGACGACCTTATCCGTATCTGCGAATACTATCAGACCAATGGTGAAGATGCCAAGGCTGTTGAAGGGGTTCGTTATGCTCTTAAACTCTTTCCGGGGGCGGTAGAGCCTCTGGCATTTTTATCCAGATATTTCCTTCTTGTTAAGAAAAATCCAGAAAAGGCTCGAAAATATGCTAATCAAATTCTGGACAAGACCGATGTAGACTATTTCTATCTCACTGCTGAAATCCTCATCGTTGAAAAGCATCCAGAGGAAGCTGACCACTATCTTGAAGAACAAATTACTATCGTCGAAGAAGAAGAAGAGGAAGAAGAAATATCTATTCAGGATTACTATTTTGATGTAGCTAACTTATTTGCTGACTACAATCTTTGTGAAATAGCCCAAAAATGGCTTGAAAAAGACAGAGAGACAGATACAACAGACTACAAAGAACTGGAAGCCCGAATAGCTGTCGGGTTAGGCAATTATAAAAAAGCTAACAAAATCTATCAGCAGATTCTGGATGATAATCCTTATGCTGAAAATTTCTGGAACAAATTAGCATCCTCACAATTTTTACAAGGGGACTTCAGTAACTCAATCCAAAGTAGTGAATACGCTATTGCAATCAATACGAAGGATGATGAAGCTATATTGAATAAGGCAAATGGATTATATTCTTTAGAAAACTATACAGAAGCTGAAAAGTATTTCAGAAAATATATACAACTGATACCCGAGAGTGAAACAGGCGAATTGTTTTTAGGAATGACGCTATCACGACTCAATAGACCGAAAGCAGCATTTTCCCATATCAAAAAAGCAGAACTACTTGCAGGAGAAGATAACCCTGACTTGAAAGAAATTTATGAACAATTAGCTTTTATTGAAAGTAAACTCGGACATATAGATGAGGCTATTCGCTATATTGATAAGGCTATGCTCATGCCAAATAGCAATCAGGATGAATTAAAAGTTCTCAAAGGTCATATCTATCTGGAAAACAAAAAGTACAAAGAGGGACAAAAATGTTATGAGGAAGCAATTGATCACACTAATTCTCCTCAAGTCCTCTACCACTCCGCTGTTTCATTCTACGAAAATGGGCTTTTCTTAACTGCTTACGAAATGCTTCAAACGATTCTGTTTGCACCACATAAAAATTGGAATAAGGGCTTCTCCTATCTTGCAGCCTGTGCACGGGAACTTCATAAAGAGGATGAATATCTTAAATATTTAAGAATCGCAGTGAAGAAGAATCCTCAAGAGGCGAAACGAATATTAGGCAAATATTTTCCTAATGATATGAAACCTTCACAGTATGAAGATTACCTGGAAACTTTACGCTAATTCATACATTATGAAATCAATTCGGAATTTTTTTTTAAGGAATATCATAATACTTTCTTCTTTTTTCAATTTTAACTCTATACCTTCAATATGGGTTTTCTATCTTCTTTACTGAACGACTTAAATTATGGGACAATCTTCTTTCTGATGCTATTAGAAAGTACTGTCCTCCCTATACCTTCTGAATTTGTCATCCCTCCGGCAGCTTATCATGCTGCCAGTGGAAATCTTGATATATTTATGGTCATTCTCTCTAGCATATTAGGAGCAGGATGTGGGTCTACTATCAATTATTTAGCAGGTTATTACTTGGGCAGGCCCGTCATCTATCGATTTGCCAACAGTCGGTTTGGTCATCTTTGCCTTCTCAATCAAGGAAAGTTAGAAAAAAGTGAACGATATTTCAATAAACACGGAATGATAGCCACTATAACAGGACGACTTATTCCTGGTATCAGACATTTAATTTCAATTCCTGCAGGAATGAGCAAGATGAAATATTGGAAATTTATTCTTTATACGATGACTGGTGCAGGAATCTGGAATTGTGTCCTTGCTGCTCTTGGCTGGTATCTCCATTCTATTGTTCCAGAAGACCAATTAGATGATAAAATCGCACTTTATATGGAAAGTATAAAATCTATCATTTTTGTTCTAGTCGGTTTAGGTTGCCTGTACCTGATCATCAGATGGTTGATCAAACGGCATAAACGCATCTCCGGTATGAAATAATCTATTAAACACAACTGACAAAAAAATAAGCGGCCTAGAAAATCAGACCGCTTACAACAGAATTGAACAATATTTTATATCAGAATCATTCTTTATCTGACATCCTTCTTACACAAACTATTCTGATACCACTTATAAAGTCTTTGGACACCATCATCAATCTCTACTTGATGATGCCAGCCCAAACGATGAAGCTTACTTACGTCAATGAGTTTGCGCATCACACCGTCCGGTTTAGAGGAATCAAAGACGATCTGACCTTCAAAGCCCACCGTTCTGGCAACCAATTCACTCAGTGCTTTAATGGTCAGTTCCTTTCCTGTTCCCACATTGATATGACAGTTGCGGATCTCACCTAACGAAGGGATGGCGCCTCCACGTCCTTCACTGTTATTACGATCTACCGGACCGTCTGTCTTCACACCATAGAAAACGCTCGAATATTTCTCTATACCTATAATATCCTTGAAATCAACGTTCAACAGGATATAAACGCTGGCGTCTGCCATATCCTCGCTCCACAGGAATTCACGGAGGGGCTTTCCTGTCCCCCACAGGGTCACCTTATTGTTTTCAATGCCATAGAACGCAAGTGCCTTAAGTATCCTTTCTTTTGGGCTGTTTCGGTCTACATTGCCTTCTCCTATCACAGCACTCAACTTACTATCAGGGTTGATCGGGCGCTTACTCATATCCAAACGAATGGCGTCCCAATCATCATCATGAAGCAGTCTGGCCAGATAAATCTTACGCATCATAGCCGGCATTACATGTGAATTCTCAAGATGGAAATTATCATTCGGCCCATATAGGTTAGTGGGCATTACGGCAATATAATTCGTACCATACTGAAGGTTATAACTCTCGCACATCTTCAGGCCTGCTATCTTTGAAATAGCATATTCCTCATTGGTATATTCCAGCGGAGAAGTCAGGAGTTCGTCCTCCTTCATGGGCTGAGGAGCATCCTTGGGATAGATGCACGTGGAACCCAGGAACAACAGTTTCTTCACGTGGTGACTATAGGCATTGGAGATGACATTGCACTGCATCTTCATGTTCTGCATGATGAAGTCCGCACGATAAAGCGAGTTAGCCATGATACCACCCACAAAGGCAGCTGCCAGGACTACTGCATCAGGCTGCTCCTGATCAAAGAAAGCCTTGACTGCATTCTGATCCGTCAGGTCAAGTTCCCGGTGGGTGCGACCCACTAAGTTATGATAGCCTCTGGACTCCAAATTCCTCCATATCGCGGAACCTACAAGACCATGATGGCCTGCTATATAAATTTTACTATTCTTATCTAATACTGACATAATCTGTATTGAAAACTTTGAGCTATACCTGATACAGGTATCCTAATCTTTCTCAGCCCATTAATTCACGCTCCTCTTATTCTTTATTCCGGCATCTGTGCACGCAGATAGAGTTTTCTGACATATTTACGGTCATGGTCCACCATCAGTTTGACCAATTGTTCGAAGGTCGTCTGACGAGGATTCCAGCCCAGGATCCGCTTGGCCTTAGAAGGATCCCCCTCCAACTGGTCTACTTCTGCCGGACGGAAATAACGGGGATCCACTTCCACGAGTACCCGGTCGGTAGCCGTATCAATGCCCTTCTCTTCCAGGCCCTCGCCTTTCCATACGAGCTCTATACCTGCTTCGTGGAATGCCCGGGTACAGAACTCACGTACTGTATGCATTTCTCCTGTCGCAATAACAAAATCATCCGGTTCGGACTGTTGCAGAATCATCCACATACATTCTACATAATCTTTTGCATATCCCCAGTCACGGCGTGCACTCAGATCACCCAGATAGAGTTTGTCCTGATAGCCTTCCGCTATACGGCACGCTGCCAGCGTAATCTTCCTCGTGACGAAGTTCTCTCCACGACGTTCGCTTTCATGGTTAAAAAGGATACCGTTGCAGCAGAACATGTCATAGCTCTCCCGGTAGTTCTGCATAATCCAATAACCGTAAAGTTTGGCTACGGAATAAGGAGAACGGGGATGGAATGGCGTCGTTTCCTTCTGCGGAACCTCGGCAACCTTTCCGAAAAGTTCGGAGGTACTGGCCTGATAAATCTTGCAGGAATGAGTCAGCCCGCAGATGCGGACAGCTTCTAACAGGCGGAGCACTCCGACCGCTACAACGTCTGCCGTATACTCCGGCACGTCAAAACTCACCTTTACATGGCTCTGGGCAGCAAGGTTATAGATTTCTGTAGGCTGGACCTCTGAGATGATACGGATCAAAGAAGAGGAATCCGTCATGTCTCCCCAGTGGAGATTGACCAGACGTTTCTTCTTCGAATCCCTCACCCACTCATCCAGATAAAGATGCTCTATCCTACCCGTATTGAATGATGAAGAACGACGGAGTATTCCGTGAACTTCATAACCTTTCTTAATCAAAAATTCTGCCAGGTATGATCCGTCCTGACCTGTAATACCCGTAATAAGGGCTACTTTTCTTTCCATTTCAATAGATTTTATCTCATATAACGCTGAAAGGTATTGCCTATCAGATCTTTTTTAAGACTCGCCATTGTATTGCTTGATGCTCTGTTCATCTGAGAGCTTGCAAATCAATAGTTGGTTATCTTTTTCTGCAACGATATATCCATCCAAACCTTGGACAACAACTTTTTTCTCCTGAGTCGTATGAATAATGCAATTCTTCGTATCATAAATCCGAATATTCGGTCCGATCAAGCTATTTCCATAGATATCATGAGAAGTCTGGGCAAGCAGATTTCCCCATGTACCCAAATCACTCCAACCGATGTCAGAAGGAAAGACAAATATCTCTTCCGCCTTTTCCATAATTGCATAGTCCACACTGATATTCTCACACTCCGGATAACGGAGATCAATCTGTTCCTGTTCCTGTTCAGTCCCATAAACACTTCTCATACTCTCAAAAACAGCAGATAAAGTGGGTTGATAAACACGAAAAGCATTCACAATGGTCTCTACACGCCAGATAAAAATTCCTGCATTCCAGAAACAGTCACCTTCCTGAAGATATTTTTCAGCTGTTTGTTGATCAGGTTTCTCTCTGAAATTATCCACACGAAATATTTCATTATTACGTGCGCTACTGGATTCCAGATCAGCTTTGATATAACCATAGCCTGTTTCAGGTCTGGTCGGTTTAATCCCCAAAGTAACGATAGCATCCGTCTCACTTGTAAATTTCATACATGACAGAATGCTCCGACGAAACTCGGAATCGTTTGTGACAATATGATCGGAAGGAGTCACCACGACATTTGCTTTGGGATCAATGGACTTAATACGCCAACTCACATACGCGATACAAGGTGCTGTATTACGGCGACACGGTTCCTTCAAAATATTTTCAACAGGAATCTCCGGTAGCTGTTCCCTGACAATAGAAACATACTTTTTGTTTGTGACAATCCAAATGTTTTGAGGATCACAAATCCCCTCAAAACGATCAAAAGTCAATTGAAGTAAAGAACGTCCTATTCCCAGAACATCTATAAATTGTTTAGGTCGCTCACTGGTACTCATTGGCCAGAATCTACTTCCAACACCCCCAGCCATAATGACCAAATGATTATGATTTCGAATCATAAGTATATATTATTAGGTATGCAAAGATAAACGATTTTTTTCAACTTGCAAAATAATCTCATTGTTTTTAAAAGAATACAAATATCATTACTTCCACAAGGTGCTAAAAATGATTTAACTTAATACAAACTTAAGGCTAAAACAAATCAATCCAATCATAGTCAAAACTAGTTCTTGATAATCAACAAAAGTTTACTTATAAAGATATCAGATACAAGCAATTGGCTTCAGGAGCATCATCTATTATATAAAGAAACGGAGGAAAAGTCGAACGACTTTACCCCCGCAGTGTAAACCCATTATCAAATGAGTTAACAGATAGAATACTAAGGTTATTTACAGTATAAGTTAACTATCGTCTCATACAATTCCTGTTTGCCAGAAGTCAATTTAGGCATGCCATTCTTTTTGGCATAATCAACAATCTGTTCAAAAGATAATTCACCATTCTCGAATTTTTTGCCCATACCTTTATCGAAACTAGCATAGCGCTCTTTCAGCATCTGAGGCAGAGGACTTTCGGTTAAGATTGCTGCAGCATTCTCCAATCCACGAGCAAAAGCATCCATACCGCTGATGTGAGCAATAAAGATATCCTCAGGATCTGTAGAGTTACGACGCAATTTAGCATCAAAATTAGATCCACCATTATGAAGACCACCATTACGTAAGATCTGCAGCCAAGCCTGAGTTATTTCCCAATTATCGATAGGGAACTGGTCTGTATCCCAGCCATTCTGATAATCACCACGATTTGCATCAACTGATCCAAGCATCCCTGCATCTATCGCGCAAGCTAATTCATGAGTAAATGTATGGCCAGCAAGTGTTGCATGATTTACTTCAATGTTAATCTTAAAATCTTTATCAAGATGATGAGCTTTAAGAAATCCAATAACGGTCTCCACATCTGTATCATACTGATGTTTAGTTGGCTCCATCGGTTTCGGCTCTACCAGGAAGGTTCCCTTAAAGCCATGAGAACGACCATAATCTCTTGCAGCAGTCAGCATAGTAGCATAATGATCTTTCTCACGCTTCATATCTGTATTGAGCAGACTCTGATAGCCTTCACGGCCACCCCAGAACACATAATCAGATCCACCAAGTTTGATCGTAGCATCAATGGCATTCTTGATCTGAACACAAGCCCGTGCCACAACATCAAAGTCAGGGTTCGTAGAAGCACCATTCATATAGCACTTGTCCCCAAACACATTAGCTGTTCCCCAAAGGAGGTGTATGTCTGGGTATGTCTTCATTTTCTGAAGAGCATAATCTGTGATAGCATTTAAATTATCCTCATACTCATGAATATCATCAGCGGGATCACAGAGGTCAACATCATGGAAGCAGAAGTAATGAATACCCAACTTCTCCATAATCTCAAAACCTGCGTCCATCTTATCCTTAGCCCTTTGAATAGCTGTATCAGCCTTATACCAAGGATACAAGCGGGTCTGTCCGCCAAACTGATCGGAAGAAGCCGGTCCCAGTGTATGCCACCATGCCATAGCAAATCTCAACCAGTCATTCATTTTCTTCCCCATTATGACCTTTTCTGGATCATAATAATGAAAAGCTAAAGGATTCTTACTCTTTGTCCCTTCAAACGGGATTTTTCCAATTTGTGGAAAATACTTTTTTGTCATAGTTGTTTTGATTTAATAGTTCTTGGTTTAATCCAATATAATCTTATTTAATTGTTCCTTCCAGTTCGCATACGCATTAAGATAAGCATCACGATGATGCTCATCCGGTTCAATAACAGCCAATTGTTTTAAAGTAGAAAACGCTTCATTGTGATCTTTATAAATGCCGGCTCCGATACCTGCACCCTTAGCAGCACCAACACTGCCATCAGTTTTATAAAGTTCTATACAATCTCCACTGACACTTGCAAGAGTATCACAGAAAACAGGGCTCAAGAACATATTTGCATGGCCAGCATGAATCTTTTGTATTTTCATTCCCATCTTCTCCATAACCTCCATTCCATAACAAAAACTGAACACAATACCTTCTTGCGCTGCACGCACAATATGGGCACGATTATGCTCATTGAAATTCAGGCCATGAATACTGCAACCAATTTCCTGATTCTCCAACACACGTTCCGCGCCATTACCAAAAGGAATCACAATGACACCATCAGAACCTATTGGTATCCCAGAGGCCAGTTTGTTCATTTCAGCATAGCCCATATCAGATGTAATATTCCGATGTACCCACGCATTGAGAATACCAGTACCATTAATACAAAGAAGTACACCAAGACGATCTACATCTTTCGTATAATTAACATGCGCAAAAGTATTCACACGGCTTTTTGAATCATAGTTGACCGTTCCCAATACACCATATACAACACCAGATGTACCTGCTGTTGAGGCAATTTCACCTGGATTAAACACATTGAGACTGACGGCATTATTCGGCTGATCACCTGCGCGATATGAGATAGGGGTACCTTCTTTCAAGCCGGTTTCTTGGGCTGCCTGTCGACTTACAAAGCACTGTTTGGAAAATGTAGGTACGATTTCAGGCAGGACAGACTCGGAAAATCCAAAATAATCCATCAGAAACTTAGCAGGCGCTTTCTTTTTAAAATCCCATAAAATCGCTTCAGAAAGTCCCTCAATAGTTGTCTGAATATGACCGGAAAGTTTCATGGCCAGATAGTCCCCAGGTAACATTACCTTATCTATCTGCTCGAATATCTGAGGTTCATTAGCTTTTACCCATGCCAATTTGGATGCCGTAAAATTTCCAGGAGAATTCAACAGATGATCTAAACATTTTTCCTTTCCTAACTCTTCAAAAGCCTTATCTCCATAAGAAACAGCTCGAGAATCGCACCAAATAATCGAAGGACGGAGAACACGTTGTAATTTATCAACACACACCAATCCATGCATCTGATAAGAAATGCCTATAGCTTCAATATTCTCTCCCTTAATCCCAGCTTCACTCATAGCCTTGGATAATGCCTCTTTAGCATATTTCCACCATGATTCAGGCTCCTGCTCCGCCCATCCAGGCTTTGCTGCTATCATTGGGGCTTCACTTTCAGGGGAAAAAGCGGAAGACATCATCTGTCCGCTATCAACATCCGTTAACGAGACTTTTACCGATGATGAGCCCACATCAAAACCCAATAAATATCTTCTATTCATAAATTCCCTTTGTTTAATTTTTCTTTTATTAATAATAAGGTTAAACTTCTCCAAAGAGATCTCTTCGATTATTTTAAATAATCAATTTGAACCTATATAATCTTCATAATGGCTTTCTATCCGTCAGACTGCTTCATATCTCAGGGTGACTGTCACGCGATCAGACAGAGCAAAGGTATCCAAATCTTTTCTGTTTCCCCTGAAGTTATGTAACATAAATTTTCATCCATGTTACAAATTAACTTTTAAAGCCAGCACAATTATAAAAGAACCAAAAGTGTCACAAAATGAAACAAGATCAGTCTCACCTATCAAGGACAACTCGAAATTCACAACACCTAACTTGGAAAAAGAAACTGCAATCCCTCATACTAAAATTGAAATTAACATATTAAAGAATAAGAGAGAATGTTTTATGGATATAAAGTATTCACATCTCCGTCCCTGATCACCTAAATAGAGTTGCAAACACTGAGTATAATCTGTTTTTCATGTAAGATTCCTCACACGTAAAATCCTCATAAGATGAACAAAGGACACAATCAAAAGAAAATAGTACAAAAAAGCCACAAACGCTAAAACATCTGCAGCTCTTTTTGAAATGAAATATTACGCAAGAACGATCTTGTTGTCTGCGTCTTTGATTTTCCCCTCTTTGAAAAGCCAGCCAATACCGAGAAGAGCTTCTTCTTCACTGATTTTGGCTTGCTTAGCAATTTCAGCTACTGTCAAAGCCTTTCCTGCAGCTGCAAGTGCTTGATAAACATCACCTGCTTTGAAACCTGCATTTTCAGGATTAAGTGCTAAAATGGTCTTCGTTTCCGCTGCATTAGATACTGTCTTAGCAGCACTTGTTTTCGTCTTCTTTTCTCTCATTTTGTCAATCTTTAAAATTAGTCAGGGTTTACCAATGTAAATAAAACCCACCTATTTTATAAGTTCGTTACAAAGATAATTCTTTTTTTCAAATTTACATTATTCTTGGTAAAAATGTTACGCTTTAAAGACTTTAGAAATAAAAAAAACAAAATTCTTGACTTAAATCAAACAAAAATTTATCTATCCATCTCTTCTTTCTTTATCAACAAGAACAGAATTTATATCCTTTATGAAGGAATGTCTACACAAATAGACAACTCATCGAGTTGCTTTTTGCTCAATTCTGAAGGAGCATCCAGCATCACATCACGGCCCTTGTTGTTTTTAGGAAAAGCTATAGTATCACGAATACTATCCAAGCCTGCAAGAATACTTGTGAAGCGATCCAGACCAAATGCCAAACCTGCATGAGGTGGTGCACCATATTTGAAAGCATTCATCAAGAAACCAAATTGAGCCTCAGCACGTTCCTTTGTAAAACCAAGTACATTGAACATCTTTTCCTGAAGTTTGGTATCATGAATACGAATGCTTCCACCACCTACTTCTACACCATTACAAACAAAGTCATAAGCTTTCGCACGAACTTTCTCTGGATGCTCATCCAATAAAGAAATGTCATCAGGATTAGGCATTGTGAACGGATGGTGCGTAGAAACCAGGCGTTGCTCTTCTTCACTCCACTCGAAGAGAGGAAAATCAATGATCCACAAGCATTTAAATACATTCTTATCACGCAGTCCAAGACGCTCCCCCATCAATAAACGAAGACAACAAAGTTGGATACGAGTTTTATTAGCATTAGTCCCACTGAGAATCAATACCAAGTCTCCATCTTTGGCGCCCATCTTTTCCTTGATTTCTGCAAGAACATTTTGACTATAGAACTTATCTACAGAACTTTTGGCAGTTCCATCAGCATTATATTTAATATAGACAAGTCCCTTGGCACCAACCTGAGGAGATTTCACATAATCCGTCAACTCATCAAGTTGTTTGCGACTATAATTAGCGCAACCCGGTGCACAAATACCTCCGATATAAGCAGCCTCATTGAAAACACTGAAAGTACCTTTATCCTTCAATATATCCTGAAGTTCCACAAACTCCATTCCGAAGCGAATATCAGGCTTATCACTACCAAAACGCTTCATAGCTTCCTGCCATGTCATTTGCTGCAGTTTGGGCAGTTCCACACCACGAATCTCCCTGAACAGCATCCGACACATCTCTTCGAAAAGATTGATGATATCATCCTGGTCAACAAAACTCATTTCGCAATCGACTTGTGTAAATTCAGGTTGGCGATCAGCCCGAAGATCTTCATCACGGAAACATTTAGCAATCTGGAAATAACGATCAAAACCAGCCACCATCAACAACTGTTTCAAGAGTTGCGGGCTTTGTGGCAAAGCATAAAACTGCCCGGGATTCATACGAGAAGGAACAACAAAATCACGTGCTCCTTCTGGAGTACTTCCAATCAGATCAGGTGTCTCGACCTCAATAAACCTTTTGGTATCCAGAAAATTACGAATTAAAATTGTCATTCTGTGACGCAATTCCAAATTCTTTCTGATACATGGACGGCGAAGATCAAGGTAACGATATTTCATACGAAGGTCATCTCCTCCGTCTGTATTATCTTCTATAGTAAACGGTGGAGTCAAACTCGGTGAAAGAATATTCAGTTCTTCGGCTATAATTTCAATATCACCCGTATCCATCTTCGAGTTCTTGTTGGTACGCTCATTGACCACCCCTTTAACCTGAATGCAATATTCACGGCCCAGTTGATTAGCCCGATCACATAACGTTCTATCTTTAGCTTCATTAAAAACTAATTGGGTAATTCCATAACGATCACGAAGGTCAACAAAAGTCATTCCTCCTAATTTTCTTGAACGCTGGACCCAACCGGCCAGTGTTACATTTTTCCCCACGTCCGAGAGACGCAGCTCCCCACACGTATTTGTTCTATACATATTAAGTTAAGTGTTTTCAATTCTGATTTGCAAAAATACAATAAATCAAGATAATTGCCAAATAAAAGCATTAATTTTTGTAAAAAATGAAACTTATACTGAACATTCTACTTACCTTTGCAATATACGAATTATAAATCAAGTGATAATAATATGAAAAAGTTAGTTTTAAGTATGCTGTTAATGCTTGTTTGCACCTTAAGTGCCAGTGCACAAGCAGAAATCAAATTTGATAAACTATCTCATGATTTCGGTACTTTTTCTGAATCCCAACCTATTCAGAAAACGACATTTACTTTCGTTAACAAAGGGAATAAACCACTGATTATCAATCAGGCGGTTGCCAGTTGCGGTTGCACCATACCCAGTTACACGAAAAAACCCATTATGCCAGAGGAAAAGGGTGAGATTACAGTAACTTATAATGGTAAAGGCAAATTTCCTGGACATTTCAAGAAAACGGTAACGGTCCGTACCAACGGTGTTGTTGAAATGACCCGCCTCTATATCGAAGGAAATATGACTGAAGCCGAAAAATAAAAAAGAAAATTTTAATTACTACTTATAAATGGATAGTATGAAAGCATGCTATCCATTTTTCATATAAACAGGAATTATGATATTCTATTTCTCTGCAGAAGGTGATTCTAAGTGGGTAGCTCAGAAGTTAGCAATGGCTACAAAAGATACCCTTATTTCTATTTCTGATGTATGGGGCAAAGAAGAGCATTTCATCCTCAAAAGGGGTGAACGCTTAGGCTTTGTCTTTCCAATACATGGATGGAGACCACCAACCATTGTAAGAAAATTCATTGCTCACCTTATTTTGGAAGATGAAGATAAACCGTTTACATACACCGTAGTTACAGCAGGCGATGATATAGGACTAACTATAGACAGGTATATAAACAAGGCTCTGGCTGCCAACAAATCACTAAAAAACATCGAAGTTGATCATGTAGACTCTGCCTACTCCATACTTATGCCAGAGACTTATGTAGGGTTACCGTTCATGGATATTGATTCGAAAGAAAATGAAATCAGAAAGAAGACCGAGGCCAACGAAATGCTAAAAGTAATTTGCGAAGAAATATTTGATAAAAAAGAAGGCATTTTCCGTTTACATAAAGGCCGTTGGCCATGGATCAATTCACAGCTTCTCGGAGCATTCTTTGAGAAAGTCCTTATAACAGACAAACCTTTCCATGTATTGAGTGACCGTTGTATAAGATGTGGTATCTGTGCCCAGGTTTGCCCCACTGGAGACTTGACAGGTGGAAAAGGTAAAGAACCACAGTGGAAGCATGACGGTTCTTGCCTAAATTGCTTCAACTGTTATCACCACTGTCCTCACCATGCTATAGAATATGGTAAGCGTACAAAACATAAGGGACAATATTATTTTAAATAATTTCCATTGTCCCTTAGTCTTATAAAGTCAAAAATACCATTCAGATTATATGATAAACACGTACTCTCCTCTCTTATTTTGAAGCATACAAGCCGATCATAGTACCTACGAAACCGCCGCTTTTATAGGTGGACAGATTAGAAGCATCTACCCCACGCGCCATAACCTGCCATCCTCCATTACCTATAGAATAATAGAAATCATAGTATTGACCATCACCATGAATCTTCAGTTTTACCGGCGCATTGGAATCTTTCTCATCAATGAAAACTGTAGCAATCGTTACGGGCATCAACTCCGTACGAGTCAGTAGAATAGCCAACCGGTTATTTATTTTAGTCTTACCAAATATAAAATTATACTTCTCATTCTGGAAGAGACAAAGACCTGCAAATTGCTTGTCATTTTCCGGAGAAAAAACGACCTCAGTCTCTGTACTGAACGTTGTATGTTGCTGACGGTAAAACAAGGCAGAAGGTGAATCTTTCTGTCCAATCGTCACTGGTAAAGCGGAAATTTTCAATCCGTCCTGACCTAATATATAAAAAGAAGATGGATTGCGAAGGAAAGTCCAACAAGGATTAAGCTTCTGTTCCTGAAAATCATCACGGAAAGTAAAATTACCAGTAACAGGAGTTGTCTTTATAGTTTTTGTTTTCCATTGCCATGGATGCATTTCACTTATTGTAGGAATTGCTTTGCCTTTCTGCAAGATTACCGGCCACCCCTTTTCCCATGTCACAGGTAGCAAGAAGGTTTCCCTCCCAGTATTATATAGATCATCTCTATAAGGGCGGCAACCCAGAAAAACTGCCCACCAGTCTCCTGATTTACTTTGTAACAGATCTGCATGTCCAGTACTGGTCACTCTATCAAGACGATTAGGATCTAAGCCCTCTCTCTGTGTCAATATAGGATTTTCAGGATCTTCTTCCCAGGGACCCATCGGATTTCTTGAACGGAAAATGACTTCACTGTGATTCGTACTAGTACCCCCTTCTGCACACATCAAATAGTAGTATTTGCCAATACGATAAAGGTGAGGCCCCTCAATCCAGATAGGTCGCTTATCTACATGACTTCCTCCCCGAACAATCTCTTTCGGTTTTCCGACAATACTGTCACCATTGACGTCAAAACGAAAAATACGGATAGCTCTCTGTCCTTCATAGGCTGCATTTCCATTTACAGGAGCATTATGCACGATATAGCCTTTCCCATCACTGTCAAAGAAAAAAGAAGGATCTATGCCATCTATTTGAGGAAGATAGATCGGATCACTCCAACCTTTCTCTGGATTTTTCGTTTTAACGAAGAAACTGCCCTTTCCAACATTAGTGGTAATCATATAGAAAGTTTTATTACACCTATTATATGAAATAGCAGGAGCGAAAATACCACCCGAAACATTCTGATGGTCCAATGGATCCTGTGAGGCACGATCCAACACATGCCCGATTTGATTCCAATGTATAAGATCCTTGCTCTGATAAATCGGAACTCCCGGAAAATATGAAAAAGATGAATTTACAAGATAATAGGTATCACCTGCTCTACAGAAAGAAGGATCAGGATGATATCCCGCAATAACAGGATTAAAATATTCTCGATTTTCATCGATTGTTTCTTGAAATCTGGCATCATTACCATGATAACAAAAATAATGGAAAGTAGCCGTTTGAGCCTTCAGGCTTCCTGAAAAGAGAAACAAAACGGCTGACAAGATATTTATTTTATTCATTTATTTGTTTGATGACTAGAAATTTAATATCCAACTAAAATGCTGTGTCATGATGACACAGCATTTCTTAATTGAATCAACAAAATTATAATACCTATACAAAAATTTCATAACAATTATTATGAGAGACTGGTCTTACTTAAACAGATGCTGAGCGAAATGCTCTAAGCAGCGTCTCCATGTAAGCCACTCATGAGCGGTACCCGGTGAAACGATGGAATCAACCTTAAGGCCTGCGTTCTGCAATGTCGTGATAAGTTGGGGAGTACCCATATTTTCTTCAGACCCACAACCTAGGAAAAGATAATGAATCTTCTTATTAAACTCGTCAGGACGAGAGAGAATTCCATCATATACGGTCTTAATCGTCTGATCATTAAGTCCAAAAATAGCACCACTAAAGCCTCCCATATAGGAAAACTTGTCAAGATGATTCAGTACGATGTCAAAAGTCTGGTGTCCACCCCAGGAAAGGCCTGCCATAGCACGATGATCACGATCAGAGAGGGTACGGAAATTGGAATCGATGGCAGGAATAAGATCGTTGATCATCACATCATAAAAACTGGTACCGTAATTAGCCATAGTAAAGTGCTTTGCATCATAAGGCATTTTTACATCACCACTCTCCATAACGACAATCATCGGAACGGCACTTTTCTCAGCAATGAGATTGTCCATGATATTCTGCATGAAGCCCTGATGGCTCCAGCCTGTCTCATCCTCACCCATACCATGTTGCAAGTAAAGGACAGGATACCGTTTCTTACCTGAGATTTCATATTCAGCAGGAGTATAAACCATAGCACGACGCCACTCATTCTTAGACTTGGAATAATATTGGAATGAACTGACCTGACCTTTCGCAACACCTTGCTGTGGACGATAATAATTACCTGAATCACCTTCAGGAATTTCGATTCCACTACTTTGACGGCAACAACCGAAGAAAGTATCTGAAGCCGGATCATTGACGTTCACTCCATCAATGTTCAAAAAATAATAATGAAAGCCAACAGGCAACGGAGCTGTGCCACCAGTCCAGAAGCCTTTGGCATCACGTTGCAGATCATATCTCTTGCTACAGATATCGACCTTAACAACCTGAGCCTGTGGAGCAAAGATTCGGAACCATGCACAATTCTTACTATCTACCTTTGGAAACTCATTGCCCGGCTCTGCATAAAGAGAGGTTTTGGCGTCTGCAGGTACTTCCACTTCCTGATAAACAGGACATCCAAGTAATGACAACATCTTATATGCATAACGACGACCTATCTCACGGTAGCCAGCTGCATCAAAATGCAAGAAGTCAGGACCATTTGTGCAACCTTCAGAAGAAATGACCTGAGCAGTATGAATGGTCTGAGGCAGTGTATCTATAATCTTGTTCATAGAAACACAACGACCTTTACCATCAGCACGAACAACCTCACCTGCGAGCAAAGGAACATCCTCGGTTTTCAAATGAAGGTCAGCAATAAGCTGATTATAAATGTATGCCACCTTTGAAGGCCAAGCCAGATCCCCTGTATTCGATTCCCCTTGATGAAGCAAAATGCCTTTAATAACACCCGATTTCTGTGCTTTCTTAGCCAGCATGACAAGACGCTTATAAGGATCATTATCATAGGCTTTCAGCATACCTTTCATCCACTGTGGAGCACGGTGATCCACATAGTTTTTGACTGAATCTTTCATGAAAGTTTCGATACGACATCCCCCGACAGCTACCGTTATAACTCCCACGCGAACATTCTTAGGAAGGTATTTCACCATTGTACGGCCGAAATAGTCAACCGGAGTCAATCCTGTATTCGCGCGACAAAGCGGAGGAAAGGCAGTATACCAATTTCCCATTTTACGTCCGAGATTCTTATCATCGACGGCCGCCATCATCTGAAATCGAGGATCAACGTTCTGCCGATCCTGATCTTCAATTCTTGCATTACCTTCCATATTTGACTGTCCGAAACAGAGAAAAATATAAAAGTTTGGATCTACTTTTGCCGATGCTGACATTGTCAGTAGGCAAGTAAAGAAAAATAGGATTATCTTTTTATTCATGTCATTAGTTATTTATGTCTTACTTCTATTCTATATAAGCCCTCGATATAAGGCGTTTTACTTTTTATTCTACAAAATTACAATTTATTTCTTAAAAAAGCATTTAAGAAATGTCTCAAAACACACTTGTTTTATTTCATTTTATACAATAAGAAAGAAAAGCAACCTATAACGAGGGCATGAAAGAAAAATCATATTAGGTAAAACAAATACATATATTTAAGACCAACAGAACAAATATACCCTACTTGCTTCCAGAAGTTGCTGGGGACACAGTACCCCATCCCGGATTCTGTTTGATATTTGGATTAATAGATGTTTCGGAATACGGAATTGGAAAATATTCATGCTTTCCTTTGACGAATCCGAAAGTCTTTCCTTCATTAGGATTACTGTAAGTAAGATAGCCCACATGCATCTTCTTGTAATTCGGTTTATCCGGAGCGATGAACTCATCATGAAGAGAAGGAATGTTCTTTCCAGCATTCTTTATACCATCAAGGTCACCCCATCGAACCATATCTGGCCAGCGGCAATCCTCAAGCCACATCTCATACTTCTTTTCATTCTTTACTTCATCCAATGTCAACGTAGAACTGATGTGCTTCGAACCTGCACGCTCCTGAATAGCATTCAGATACTGTAGTCCTGAAGGGTCATTAGTCTGGGCACATGCCTCTGCATACATCAACAACACCTCTGCATAGCGCATAATCAGATAGTTATTTACGCTATAACTATTAGGATAAACATCTGCCTTAGTATAAATTCGTTTCAATGGCAAATACAAACATTGTCCATAAAGACCTTCCGGACTATTAATACCACGGTTAGGATCAGCAAGTTTCTCATCCTTAGTCATCGTTTTATCGGCATCATCAGGATAAGTCAGATCCGTCATAAATTCACCATAAGAGATAATAGAAGCTTTTCGACGTGGAGAGTCACCATCATTATTCTCAAAATCCTGCGCGAATTTCTCATTAACACCAAGGCCTCCCCAACCTCCTACACCTTGCATTGTAGGTGATGTTACAAGTTTGTCACTACGCCAGTTCCATGCATTTGGCAGCATCCAGGTTGAACGCTGAATTTTACCACTCCATGTACCAATATTAGAATTTTCGACAGTATTAAGTTCGAATATCTTTTCCTCATCACCGTCACCTTCAACATGCCAAAGTTCCTTCCAGCGGTCTGTAGGAACAAGTGCATATTTACCGGAATCGATAACTTTTTTCAGATCACTTTTTGCCTCATTATATTCACCTGCAAAAAGATGACATTTACCGGCAACACTCCAAGCAAAGCCTTTAGTAACCTTTACGGCACCATCTTTATCATCGACACTCTTACGCTCATCAAGATCAGAAACTGCCTCTTCGCATTCTTTCGCACACCAGTCAAGTAAGGCCTTCTGACTTTCGCTATTAGCAGGTTTCTCACTACCATCAAGAGCGTGATCAATCAATGGAGGGTTCTTCCAGCCAATAGCAAGCATCATGTGACAATAAGCACGGATAACACGCGCTTCAGCCACACAACGTTTCTGGACAGGTGTAGTACCCGCTTTGAATTTATCGATAAGCAGATTATCTCCATAGATAGCATGATAATATCCTTTATAAGAATCGTTTACCACACTATTCTGGGTATCATAACGAAACTCATTGATTGCGGCTAAATAGTCATTATCACCATAGTTATTACCAGCAGCATAGATATCGTCACCACAAAGATTGAACAGTACATAAGGAGCATTGACAATGCTGCTATATCCACCCACATTGGTGATAAACATCTGATAGGCAGCTGTCAATGCTGACTCTGCATCAGCATCTGTTTTGTAAAAACTCTCTTCTGTGATAACCCCTTTCTGTCCTATTTCGAGTTTGTCTTCTGAACACGAACTGAGTAGAAATAGTCCGCACAGAATGAAAATTATATATTTTTTCATAATCGTGATTATTTAATTTGAAACATTTAGAATGTAACATTAAGACCCATGATAAACTTTTTAGAAGTTGGGAATGAACCAACATCACAACCCATCAACCAACTATCATTATTCATGGTTGCAGTCTCAGGATCGAGACCAGGATATTTAGTGATTGTAAAGAAATCATCAAGAGAAAAATATACGCGGACATTACTCAGCATCACCTTTCTGACTAAGTTCTTTGGCAATGTATAACCAAGTTGAATCTGTTTAAACTTGAAGAAAGCACCACTGAACTCTGAAGCTGAAGACCCCCAAAAATGCCAATCATTAACTACCTGTTTAGGATCAGGCATTGAACCACTATGATGATCAGTTGTCCATGCATTTTTATAATAATACCTCAGAGAATTACGTAGTGGAGTATCTGCACGATAAGCGAGGTTGAATATTTTATTTCCACCCTGACCTGTACCGAAAAGTGTAAAATCAAAACCCTTATAAGCCATATTAATGGTAATACCATAGGTATAAGTAGGTATTGGAGAACCAATATCTGTCATATCATCTTCATTGATGACATTATCACCATTGAAATCATGAATTTTGGGAGCACCTGTTTCATGATTTACGCCATCATACTGATATCCTCTAAAATACCAAATAGGATATCCAGCCTCAAACACCTTACTCATTGGGTTATTTGATCCAGAAACAGTCTTAACGATACGTCCAACACTAGGGTCAAGATAAGTAACCCTATTGGAAAGAGAAGAAAAGTTACCTGAAACCTCATAATGGAAGTCGTTGATATTATTTTTCCAGCTAAGTTCGATTTCAAGACCACGATTACGAACTTTACCTGCATTCATTATTTCATTATCTACGCCTATCTCATTAGCTACAGGCACACTGACAAGCAAGTCACGTGTCTTCTTGTTGAAATAGTCGATTCCGAGAGTTAAACGATCATTTAGAAAACGAGCATCAAGCCCAAGGTCCACCTGATCAGAAGTTTCCCATTTCAACTTAGAATTAACAAGTCCAGAAGGAGCAGAACCATAACTGACTGTTGGATCGCTGACACTATACTGATACCAGTAACTATTGTAAGAAATCGTTGTTGCATAAGGATAGCCACTCAATACATTAATGTTACCATTACGTCCCCATGATGCACGAAGTTTCAGGAAACTCCAGATCTTAGGATCAAATGCATTCTTGAAGAATTTTTCATTACTGGCTGTCCATCCTGCAGAAAAAGAAGGAAAATATCCCCAACGATTATTCTTTGCAAGTTTAGAAGAGTCAAAAGCATCAGCACGGAAGTTAGCCTGAAATCCATAACGATTATCAAAATTATAGACTAAACGACCGAAATAAGAAATGCTGACCATACGGCCAGGGGCATTGTTGATAGACTTAGTAGTTTTGGCATTATTATTGACATAGTCGAGATAATGAAAATTATTCTCATAACCAGTAAGAATGTCGGGGCCATTAGCTTCTCCCTTTACATTGTCTGAGTTATTCTCTATATAAGACATACCGCCCATAACAGTAACGTTATTCTTGCCAAGTGAAAAGTCATAGTTGGCAAAATTTTCCCATTGATAATAATAGCCGGT
Organism: uncultured Prevotellaceae bacterium; assembly: GCA_963769405.1. Classification (GTDB taxonomy): domain Bacteria; phylum Bacteroidota; class Bacteroidia; order Bacteroidales; family Bacteroidaceae; genus Prevotella. Next base: position 221,678 of record CAVYLQ010000011.1, read on the forward strand.
ATTAGCTGTAGCAGAGATATCATAGTTATCACTGTATACCATACTATTGGCATAATAAGCAGGAGAATAGCTATGTACATTATTAAAATAGAAGCGATAGCCAAAACGAGAAGTAAAGGTTAATCCTTTGAATGGAGTAATATTGGCATACATTGTCCCACGAACATTAATTCCACTTGACTTCTGATCAACATGGTCACGCTGTAAAAGAGGATTACCATTATCATCAGTCTGATATTTTGAAACAGCATACCATTTGCCATTAGATGGGTCTTTCAGAATATTTTTGCCGGCTTTATAGGCTTGCAACATATCTGACGGAAATTCTGAAGGATCATCAAAATAAACAGGAGTAAGAGGATCAAGTGTTAGAGCAGAAGTATAGACAGAACCAAAGAGATTCATCTGTGGCACAGAACGTGTACTCCACTTTTCAATAGAGGTATTGGTGCCCACAGAAATCCATCTGAATAGATTATAATCAGCATTGATCTGAGCAGTCATACGTTTATACTGATCTTTGTTACCAGCAACAATACCATCGTTCTTTAACATATTTAAGGTCGTTAAAAAATGTCCTTTACTATTTCCACCCTGAAAGGTTATAGAATGTTGAACAGACCAAGATGGATCAAAAACGACATCCTGCCAATCGGTATCAGTACCATTGTAATTGTTAGCTTTCAGTTTTGTATCCATATCAATACCAGACATCTCCTTATAAGCTATAAAGTCCTTAGCATTAAAAAGTTCCGCCTTATGAGCAACACTTTGATTGATAAGCTTTAAATTATAAGAGACACTGGCATGACCAGTTCCACCTTTCGTAGTTGTAATTAAGACAACGCCGTTGCCGGCTTCAGCACCATAAATAGCAGCAGAGGCTGCATCCTTCAAGACTTCAATACTCTCAATCATTGACGGATCAAGATATTGAATATTGTCAACTTTCAAACCATCAACAATAAGCAACGGGCCGAGGTTACCAGAATTAGAAGAATAACCGCGAACTCGAATTGAAGCACCATCACCTGGGGCGCCAGAAAAATTCAAGACTTGTACACCTGAAGCTTTGCCTTGCAAAGCGGCAGCTGCATCAGAAGTAGAACGATTCTCCAGATCTTTTGCCCCCACCGTTGCTACAGAGCCAGTAAGATCACTCTTCTTCTGTACACCATAACCTACAACAACGACCTCGTCAATAAATTTAGAATCTATAAGAAGCGTGATTTTCATATTGTTACTTGCCTTTACTTCTTGAGTCTTATAACCAACATAAGAAATAGCAAGTCTTACTCCAGGTTTAACATTCATTGAAAAATGTCCATCAAGGTCACTGACTACACCTTCACTCGAACCCTGAACTTTAATAGTTGCACCAATAACCGGTTCGCCATGTTCATCAAGAATGGTGCCTTTCACATAATTTTGAGCCTGAATTCCAAGAGGAAACAGACAGAGCAACATCATCACAAATAAACAATGTTTGCCCAAATTTTTAAAACTTTTCATTAGCAATAAACATTTTTAAATCTTTAATTTTGATAAGTACACTAATAAAATTGGACGAATTGATTAGATTACGAAACTCCTATTAGCAGAACAACTTTAATGCATGTCTAATCCTTTCCAATGGTTATTTATTTATAGAATTTGTATTAAGGCTACAAATGCACGAATCCTTAGCAATTATTTAGGCTGAAAAGAACAAATTATTACGGTATTAGTTATTTGGAAAGATGATACGATATTCGCCACTTAAATGCATAAAAGCAAAAAGCCGAAGAAAACCGTCATAATAAGCATCAAAATATCCATCAGAGAATGGTCTGTTTGAGGAGTTCCAAAGCCGATTAATGAAATCACGAGCTTTAGCATGCGTTGCGGCAAGTGAGATAGCACCTAACGTGCCGACAAGTCCTACAGAATGACGAAGTCCTGGTTTGCCGCCACCCTGGTTAGGCATTACTGCGGGCATGCCATCAATATGATACTGATCGATGAAAGCATCTATGCCTTCGTTAAAAAAGAAATCCTGAATGATATTAGCATACTGTTGCTGCCAAACAGAATCGGCACATGACCAACTGTAGTCAAGAGCTATATTCATAGGAACTCGCCAAGAATCGTAACGGAAATCGGAAATTTCAAAATGCCCATGAGGTCCATTAAAGGACTGTATACTTCCATCAAGATTATTAATATCAGGATTCAGCCCTGTCACGCTATTCATACTCTTATGAAGGTAATTCCGAGTAGCTTTCGCGCATTGCCTATAAAAATCAGCCCGGCCATCGTTGGCCCAACGAGCCCATACTTCATAGAAAGAAGGAATGTTATAACTCGGATCAGAGAAATGAGCACCAAATCCTGTAGGTGAAAAGGTTATAATATGATGAATTTTATCAATAAGCGGAGTTACACCTTGCCCTTCTGATTTTCTTGAGAAAGAGTTATTTAGAATATATTGAGCTTCAGCCAAGTAATTGATACCCGTATTATTACCCCAACGGTTGGAAGCAAAGATAAGGGAAGTGATGAAGTATAGTTCACCATCACTTGCCGGTCCTTCAGCATTACGAGTTCCATCCGGCTTGCAACTCCACGCGAAATAACCTTTTAAAGGACCATTCTTATAAAGCATATATTTTCTTGCCCAACGATAGATACGATCAAAGATATCTTTCCGGTTCATTTGTACAGCTGTCATCATACCATACGACATTCCTTCAGTACGAACATCATGATTTTTCAGGTCTGAAATATATCCGAGTGAATCTCCCACTTCAAAATAGACCTTATTGGGTCCGAAAAACACTTCTTGAAAAATTTTATTCAAACGATCTTTCACTTCTGCCTCACTGTGACCAAGTTCCGCAAAATAATTACGGTATTTATGAGTTTGAAAAGCACCTTCCGTCCATGGATGGAGGTTATCTTCTTCAAAGGAAAGCCAGTCAATATCTACATTCTCACCTTTGACAAGTTGAACTCTCAGTCCCATGATTCCAACAGGCACATTCTTTACGCCAAATGTCTGTACAGTGTATTCTTTTTGGGCTGGGATTGTCAGTTGAGCGACCATCTTTCTTCCCACAAAGACGTTCAACTTAGAAAGAATTGAACTTTTCACACGTAAAGAGAGTTGAGTAAGCCCAGACTTAAAGTTCACTTTGTCATAAGAAGCCCAGCCACCAGCATTTAATCTCAGATACCACCCCTCAAAAGGATGTTGCAAATCGAGATAATCAATAGAGGCATGTTTTTTCGAGAGAGAACTATATCGGTCAATCTGAACATGCTTCCGAGCATCCGTGATCCCTACACCCCGAAGAGAAGGAATAACTTTTCGGATAGTCCCATCAGCATTAAAAAAAACAGAATCTATGCATACTGACCGATTCTTGTCAAAGTTAGGTGAATAATCATTATGGTGATAGAAAAGATACCACTGCCCCTCATATTTCACAAAAGAATGATGATTAGTCCAACAACCATTCGGCCACTCATCCATAATGACACCTTTAAAATCGTATGGTCCTTCTGGATTTCGGCTCATGGCATAGGCAAGCGTCTCTGTTGAATTCTTATGACGCACCCAAGGAAAAGTAAGATAATACCATCCATCACGTTCAAAAGCAAATGGACCTTCCTTAAATCCTTCGGGAAGACCTTTTATTTCTATCGGTTTACTGGTCAGTGAAAGGAGATCATCACTTAGTTTTGCCATTCTCATACCCATCCCTGCCCATATAAGATAATTTACACCTGCTGAAGTCTGAAGTACACATGGATCAATGCCCATAACACCCTCTAAAGGTTTCTTCTCAGGGGTAAAAGGCCCTATAGGACTAGGTGCGGTAGCAACTCCAATGCCAAAGCCCCTTTCCGACTTTAATGCATCAGGGAAAAAAAGATAATACATTCCTTTATGTTCCACACAGTCTGGCGCCCACATTGAATAACCTTTGGGATTGCCCCACTCTACCTGTCGCTGGTCAAGTATGACACCATGATCTGTCCACTCAGAAAGATTCTTTGAAGAATAAACATGGTAATCTTCCATAGCAAACCATTTACTGTCAGGATTTACCGGGTTTACAATATCGTGAGAGGGATAAAGATAAAGTTCATCCCCAAAGACTCGTGCTGTCGGGTCAGCAGTATACTGTCCTTTAATAATCGGATTCTGTCCTACAACCATCAGGGAAGCAGCCAGACAGCCCATAAGTAATGTATATTTTCTTAACATAGATTAAAAGGTTAAATAGAGGGAAACTAAACTCAAAATTTCAGAATTATTCTTTTTCCAAAAATTCCCATTTAGAATTATCACTTTTCATATCGAAAGGAGCCAATGTAGGTGTACTGTCACCAGCTGAATAAAGTACGAGGCGCTCTCTGGTTCCAGGAATGGCTTTCGGCATAACACGATAAGTACCATCAGTGAGTTGGTCTATCTGCCATAATTGTTCAGATTTGCCTGAGAAAGATGGTTCTGTGGTAAGTTCTCTATCAGCAGTAGCCGTCAGTGTACGCTGCGTACCAGCAATCTGTATTTTATAATAAGGTGCACCCAGAGTACCTATGCTATCATTCACGGCTGTAATAGTCCACCGCTGATTGGGACGATCCATATAATCACTCGTACGTACACTAATATTCCCTTTAGACCAGGAATTTTCCACTTCGTCAAGCTGTTGGTTTTCAATAGGTTTTATCGTATTCTCATCTATTTTGCGCCAAAAACGGAATCCAGCTTCCATGCGTACGAAATCTACAGCTAACTCCAGAGAATAACCACGCCGTTCAGAAGCTATCTCGTATGTTCCTTCCTGAAATTGCTGTCCGGCTACGGGCCAGTCATTTTTCCAAAGCAAAGGCAAAATGCCAAGAACACTATATCCTCCTTGCAGAAAGTCAGCTTCGTAATGACACGACATCTTCTCAACACCTTCTTCTTCAACAAAGCGTCCAAAATGTCCCGGTCCAATCTTGTTTTTTCTCGCAGAGAGAACCATCCTTCCACCTCCCTTCAACATATCACGTCCAACATTATCAAGATAAGGACCTGTAACATTTCTTGATCGTCCTACTACAATATTGTAAGTAGAATTCGGACCATCACAACAGGTTCCATGAGTACCGAGAAGATAATACCATCCATTACGATAAATCAGATCTGTAGCTTCACAATCAATTGCAATATTTACAGGCTTGTTACCTTCCATTCGCTTTCCAGTTTTCGGGTCAAGTTCTACCAATCGTATAAATCCGAAATAGGTGCCATAACTAAGCCAAAGTCTTCCATCGGGAGCCATCAAAAGAGAAGGATCAATAGCATCACAATCTTCATCATAGTCAGAATTAGCAACTTCTACAGGCTCTGTATATTTAAAATCCGGAGAAGCGGGATCAAGGGTTTTATTCCAAATCGTCATCACATTACTAGCATGGCCTCCTGCCAAACCACCTCCGCCAACACTGTAAACCACCAGATAGCGGTCTCCTATTTTCATCACATCCGGTGCAACTCCCCCACCAGGACGTATAGCACCTCCATGCCAGTGCCATCCATCATCAGAGATCAATCCACCTTCACCTGTTCCAAAAGTATAATATTTTCCATCACAATAAGCTATCGTAGAAGGATCATGGATGAATGGAGTACCAACCTGTGCTTTCATGTTGAGAATGAAAACAGATAGTAATATAGTCATATAAATCTTCTTCATTTCGTTGTAATTATTAAATTCTTGATTGGTTCACCATTGTTGTCAAGGAATCTCACGCAAATATCACTCATACCTGGGCCATTAATAACAGCAAAACGTAAGGTATTTCTGCCTTTCTTCAGGGTAATACGATGAGACATACCATCATCCATCACCATACGACGGTCTCCTGAAAGCATCAACACTTCACTATTATTGAGCCACCAGCGGGAAGCGCCATTAGAACCAGCAGAAAGACGCACATTATGCATTTCTTCAGGAGCACTTATAACAGTAAAACCCCAGAAAACTACACCATATTTATTTTTGTTTAATCCTGAAGCAAAACGGAAAAGTTTCACATTAGAGAGCTTACTATCAAAAGCATGCCAGCGCAAAGTCTCCTTACCATTATTCGTTTTTACATTCACTTTCTGTCCATCGGAAGGTAGGTATCCCCAGACTTCCGGATAACTAGATTGAGAAAGATTTGCTTTTAAATAAGAATCAACAAAAACCACATTACTACGGTTAGGTTTCTTGAAAGGTTCAAATAGCAACCAGCGGCGGATAAAGCCATTACCATCTGGTTTCATCACAGAACTAGAAACCGGAGAAAAATACTCAGCCAGATCAGGATGCTTTACATTCTTAGGATCCGGCTTCTGATGAAATGCCATCATAGGATTCAAGCGTTGAGAAGATCTTCTCGGTTGACCAGTCTGAGCATATCCAGACATCGCAAAACCCATGAATAACAAAGTGCAAAATGTTACAACTAATTTCATAAAAATTAACAATTAAGGTAACTAAAGATTTTTAATATAATTTCATTACGGAAAGAATTTTTTATGACGACGCATAATATACCTTCAGAGATATAATATGTTTTAATTATTTGTCCCTTTCTCTGCAACTATGGCATCAATAACAGAGTTATTTATTCCATCATTCACTACCTCCTGAGTTTCTTTTTTGGCAAAGAATTTCAGCGGAAGAAAGATTATATGCAAAAACAACAATAAAGGCTTAGATTTGTTTTTCATGTACTTCAATTTTAATAATATGTTACTTCATGGATATATTAAAAGGTAGTCTTGCATCACTGATGCATTAGTATCTAAAAATATTTTAACAACGTATAATTTTCACTGATTATTAGTAGAAATTAATTAAAGGTATTTCAAAAATATTAAGTTTTATCAGGACTAACGTTTGTACAAATGTATTTGATATCTTCTACTCATTCTCAATGTTTTGTAACATAAACTTTCTCTGATATTACAAACTCCCATTATGAAACGAATGATTATCTTTATACAACATAAGAGAACAAAAATACAGTTCATCTCCTCAATTTATTTATAACTTCTGTACAGAATAATGAGATGAATCCACACAAAAGCATTCGCCAAGACTTTAAATTTATAATTTAACTAACATGAACTCGATGATTCTCCAGGACAAAGTCAGTTATGATCAGGAGTTTTTCTATAAATGAAGGAAAGGCATATATTCAAAACGTTTTTCTTCACTAATATCCTCTAGGACACTTTCCCTTTGCAGTTGTCCTCTTGGAAACCTAATGTATCTGTATCCTCATATTATAGCATACATGAAACAGAGTACAGTCTACCATACTATACCCCAACATTTACTAAGAAGAAAAACCTTTATAAAAATATAGCCAACGGAAGGGCTGCTCACTTTTCCAGTTCCACAAAACGGTTATAAGATACCTTGTTCTGTAATGAGTTACATATCCAAGTAAAACGCTGTGTCACATAATGGCACAGCGTTTTCTCATTGAATCAACAAAATTATAATACCTAAACAAAAATTTCAGAATAACATTTATGCGAGACTGGTCTTATACAAAGCGATGCGGAGCAAGACTTCACAAGATAATTCATTTACCAGTCAACCCATCTACAAATCCTCCATACGCAGGTTTACGGCTATAAGATGCATCCCATAACCCAACTGGTTCCCCTGCACGCCAACCGGAGGTTGATGGAGAATCAACAACACTCCATTGACAGATTCCATACTGTTGGGCAGGAGGGATAATTTCCAGATATTTCTCTACGATAAATTTATAATAACCAGCCATCCCTTTCTTCTCTGCATCTGTAATATTTTCCGTTAAAATCGTATTGCCAACTGAATCTATGCATCCCATATCCAATTCAGAAATACGGACAAGTTTCCCTGTAGCCGCTAGAAGTTTCAACATATTGATATATGCATCTTCATTTTTTTTCTGCGTTGCTGAATTCATAGAATAGGAAACATGCATTTGCGAACCGATGCCATCTATTTTCGTTACACCGTCACTCTCCCAATATTTAATCATATTAATTAGTCCCTTGCATTTTGCATTGTCATTGTAAGCCGCTTCAAGGTTATAATCATTAACAAACAATTTCAAGGAACTCGGACCGTATTTACGAGCTAGTTTCACAGCAATCCGCGCATAATCCTTTCCCAAATAATCCTGCCAATAGAAATTCTTCTTTGTGTCACCTTCGACTGCACCACTCTTTAAACTATCAGGATGAACATCAGACATCGGTTCATTGACAACATCCCATGCTTTGACTTTGCCATCACATGCTTCCATCATACCTTTAATCCAATTATTCATTGCCCAAGTTAAAGTATCCTTGACAGTTTGATCTGAAAAAGTAGAACTGCCACCTGATTCCTCTTTTTCCCGTTTGACAGTTTCATCAAGCCAACTTGGATGCGTCCAATAAGTCAAGTCATCATTAGAAAAATCACCATTAGACAAAAGGTTTTCCGTACTCCCCTCTTCTGTAAGACTCGCATCATCCATATAGAGATCTCCATGCAAAGTCCCAAACTGGAATCCCAACTGATCAATAGCCATATTAGCTATAAAATTGGAACTGATAGTTGTCCACTCAGTCGTGGAGTTTATCGTAGGTGTGGGATAATACTGCGTATCACCACCATTTATTGAAGGCCAGCAAGTGACCGTATAATCTTCTGAAGTTTTGACACGCATCTTTAAGGTATAGTTTTTCCCTACTTTCAAAGGTTTGGTAGTATGGGCGAATAGTTGCCAATTCCAGACATTCTTCTGAGCTTCCGGAGTTATGACATGTAAAATATAATTAGCCGCATTCGGATCTGTAATCAGTCCTTTCAGATAGGAAACCTGCTGTTGCGAATGCCATACGAGAGTGTGTCCATACACAGATAACCCATTTTTATCAGCTTGCTCAATAAACTTCTGAACATTGGAAAAATCCATAGTACCATTTGATGCCACACAAGATGAATATTTAAAAGCATTTCCTGCCGTTACTTCATCAAAATTAGCATAGGTAAGACGAGCCATAACATTAGAAGCAGACAAATCAGAAGCAGAAGCACCTGCACCCAATTTGAAATTAGGATATTTTACATGATCAATATAAGTTTTCAGAGCCGAATAATCCTTAAGGTAATCATATTCAGACATACTTCCCGGCTCATCAACTGAAATATCATCCATATTCGTATTAGCACATGAAACAGCTAACCATCCCACAGTGATAACATAGAAAAAGGATCTTACAACTTTGATATTCATGACATTTACAATGTTAAAGTTATTCTTTATATGTATAATCAAAGGTCTCAAACTTACTTTCCCTATCTCGCATGATGAGTGAATCCACACACTCATAAGTCTTATAGCGCGTCACAGAAGGACTATAATCATAATTATACTTCACTGTATAATTAAGGACCAACAGATCTCGATCTTTATCCCCCCAGGCTTTCTTGGCTCCCTGATGGGTCCACGTCCCCGAACCTGAAGCTGTACAGTTATCAGTATTTGTAGTTACTGTACATTTATCATTGTCATCGAAAGTAAGGATAAGATTGCATGATAGTGTCTTTGTCGTTTCTTTATTGTCACTCCCCATGACAGTAACAAGAGTTGAGATCGGATAACTACAAGTTTTATATCCTATAGTAGAAAGATAACGTACCTCATCATGCTCAATATTTCCAGCATCCCTCACGACCTTTTTAAGGGTTCCGTTATCATCAATATTATCAACACCATGAGACAGCCATGCGCCATGCCATTTGTTTTTAAACTTCACAGCATAAAGGGTATAATTTTTCGGGACAACAGACCAATCTTTTGAATTTGTCAGCACAGGATTAGACACTCCCTCATTTACTTTTCCGCTAAGAATAGAATCAGAAGCCAATACCATTCTTACTGGTACAACATAGTTAACTCCTAAAGATTTAGGATCATTAAAAAATGCATCATTAAGTTGTACATCCACAGCCCCCATAATCTTCCCCGAAGGAATTGTTATCGTATTCCCTGCAAGAGTATAATAATCTGCAGGCATAGCTTGAACAGCTGTACCATCACTATAATAAAGGTTCTTTACGAGGTTATTGTCGACGATAAATTTTATCGTACGATTCTTTGAATTTGACTCTACGCCACCAAGTGTTGCATAAATTTGGAATTTATGTTCATTGTCCAATTCGGTACTATAGACATCATCACCAAGAGTAATGGTACGCACCGGATTCTGATAAGCGAAATATACGGTCTGGTAGTCATAGTTACCAAAGCTGATATCATCATTCTTGCAGGAAGAAAAAACTGTGAGCACTGCAAGAACAGAAACAAGCGATGATATTGAGATTATCTTTTTCATTATTATTATTATTTAATTATAGTCTATAAAGAAGTATTACTCATCCATTAAAACAGAATATTTATAGAATAGAGCATGTTTTACCAACCCTTGTTCTGAAGTAGCTGATTATATTTCAACTTTTCCGAATATGGAATCGGACCATAATACTGATAATCTTTATAGTTTCGGGTATCAACATCAATCTTCTTGTACGTGTTATTAGCCGAACTGATGTCCATCCCCGTAGTCATTTCATTAAGGTTGGATTTCCAGCGACGGAGATCCCAAAAACGAAATCCTTCAAATGAAAGTTCTATACGGCGCTCGTTATGGATCAATTCACGCATTTTATCCTTATCATTTTTGATAGATTCCAAGTAAGCATCTCCATTATCCTTACCTACTCCGGCACGCGAACGAATAGCCTTCATCACATCGTATGCAGAATAACCATGTCCGCCATTTCCTGTAGGTCCCCAGGCTTCGTTAGCTGCCTCAGCATAATCGAGGAATATTTCCGTGTATCGGATACGAGGCGTATAATGATATTGCTTTGACACAGACGTAGGATTCAAGTTAACATCCTGACGAAGAAGTTTCCGAAGATAATATCCTGTTCGGGTAGAGCTCCCATTCACCTTATTCAAGGCATCCTTTGTCGAACCATCAGATGCTGTCGTAATAACCGTATTGTCCACACCCTCCGCAGATCCGTTAAGAACAACGTATGCAGCCAAACGGGGATCACGGTTACTATAGGGATCACTTGCATTGTATCCACTCTCCGGATCAGTGATAGGATATCCATTAGCCATAGGAAAAGCATCGACAAAATTCTGTGTCGGATCGATTCTCCCACGCCCATAAAGAGAAGGTGGAAAGTTCTTTGCTTCCCAGGTCGTATCCTGGGACTTCTCTCCACGCCACATCACTTCAGCAGGACAAGACCCGTTTTTCAAGCCATCAATTTCAGTCGTATTCGCATACCAAGTCCATCCTTTAGGATCCATGCCTCCTACGCCACCAATCCGGTCTAGAACTATAGCTGCATTATTCGCTGCATCTGCCCAAGTAACACCTGAATTAGCATTATAAGCAGGACTTGCAGCCAGCAAAGCGGCTTTAGACCGAAAAGCTTCTACGATAGCACCATCCATACGTCCATTGAATTTAGCGCCATAGACACGATCATATTCATTCTGTGTAGCACCAATCTTCTGATATTTTGCAGGAATATTCCCACCGTCAACGTACTTTGCTGGCAGAAGAGACAACGCCTTACTACAATCATTATATATAGCCTGAATACATTCCTTAAAGGTATTGCGTGGAATATTGAAATCACCATTTGTCGTCTCAGGATCAGTCACAATAGGTACTCCTAACAAAGTACCATCTGTCGCATAACCCGCATGAGCCTGAAGGAGATAGAACATATACATGGCTCGGAGCCCATAGGCCTCCCCCATTTCACGATCTTTATACATGTGCGAAGCTATGGTATCTGTCGCCCACTGTACATTTCCTGCACGTGAAAGGAATAAGTTGATATACATGATTGCAGCCCGACAGTTTTGCCATTTCTCCTCAGGATTATTATCAGAAGTCCAAGTTCCAGCTGCCATTTTTCTATAGTTATCCGTAGGATCATTACTTACAGCGTCATCCGTTGCCACATCATTAAAAGAGAAGGAACCACATGGAATCCTTGTATAAGCATTACCCAACACACCTTCAGCATAAGAAGCATTTTTATCCATATAATCAATGCCAAGATTATTCTCCTTCTCAGGCACAAAGAGATCACCGCAAGATGTGCATACCAAAGAAAGGAACATTACTCCAATGATATTTATCTTTTTCATGATTTTATTCTTTAATTGCATTATTATAAGTTTACCTTTACGCCTAGATTATAGGACCGTGTCTGCGGAGCAGAACCAACATTCATTTCCATATATTTTCTTTCATGAGCAATGGTAAGCAAATCGGCACCACTTACATAAACAGAAAGCCCTTTGATGAAAGAATTATCAAATATATGTTTGGGAAGATCGTATGTGAGCTGTAGTTTATTAATATGAAATGCAGTAGTACTATAAATCCAGAAACTGGAAGTAACAAAATTAAGTTCACTGCCTTCTGTAGTTAAACGAGGATAAACGGCTGTTGATGCCGTTTCCTTAGTCCAACGTCCTAAGACAACATCAGAATATTTGCCATCACCATATACCCATTCATAAGAATTATTTTTGATTGCTTTACCACCACACTGACCAGTTCCATTCAGATAAAGAGTAAAATTACGCCATTTGGCAGTAAAGTTCACCCCAAAATAGAAATCAGAACTCCAATGCCCCAGTACAACAGCATCTTTGGAATCAATAATTCCATCACCATTCTGATCTTTGTACTTCAGATCACCAGGTTTGGTATTACTATTGATGACAGCACTACTAGCCACATCCTTATCGTCCTGGAAAAAGCCTAGACATTCATAACCACGGATAGCATCAGTGTAAGCTCCTTTACTCTTCAGCCAATCATACTGCACGTTTTCAGAATATTTTGTCCAACGAGATGTAAAGGTCATACCCGTCATTCCAAGATTCAAATCAACTTCTCCCAGTTTTTTATGCAGATCTACCGTAAAGTCAATACCTGTTTTTCGATCATTGTTATAATTGACATTTGGCAGAAAAGACGATTTAGGCCAGTAAGTAAAGAAATAACTTGGATATATACTGTTCGGAGTTGTAAGCAAGCCATCTCTGCAAATATTAAAGAAGTTCGTATTCAATGTCAGCAGTCCATCAAACAATTGAGCATCCAGACCTATACGGAATTCTTTTCGCTTTACGAAGGTCAGATCTTTATTTCCACCTCTCTGAGAGTCTGAAGTTTGCATAGAATTGGCACTCTCACTCCATCCCCACCAAGTACCTGTCGCTGTAAAAACGTCATCATACATATAGTAATCAGATATATCAATATCTTCATTAATCAAGCCATAGGATAGATTTAAAGTCAAGTTATTGATCCATGGAACACGTTTCATAAAATTTTCTTTGTTTATTTTCCATGCCAAGGTTCCTACTGGAGAGAAAGCATTACGATGCCCTTCTGCTAATTTCGCTGAATGAATAGCTGCCCCGGAAAAATCAGCATAATATTTACCTAAATAATTATAATTAATATCCAGTCCTAAATTTGCATTAGACACACGATGATAAGTACCGGAAATAGTCTGCTGATAGCCGTTACAAAGCAAAATAGCAGAAAGCCCATGAGGTCCCCACTGTCGATCATAATCAAATTGTGCATTGAAAAGAATCATCTGCTTAGAAGAAGAACCACTGGTAGTCTGTGTTCCTGTTTTCTTATCATTACCATATTTTGTAAGTGATGTGATTAAATCCTTACCTGAATAATCATTCCAGGATGGCTCATACACAGCATAAGAGTTCTTGATAGTCGTTGTGTACCCGGTAGAATAATCTACAGCGAACATCGTTTTAAAACTCAGTCCTTTCAGTACCTTATCCAGATTCATATTAATACCACCGTCAAACTGAAACTGACGAGAATTATAAGTATTGTGTCCGCCTGCATACATTGAAGCAAAAGGATTTGTCTGGATAGACTGTGTACCTCCAAGGAGATATTTCCCGTCAACTATATTATTACTATTATTGATCAGTATCTGAGATGATTCATCATTGGGTTCGACCATAGATATCGGAATCAACGGCGTAAGGGGATACTGGCTCGTCGGGCGCAAGGTTGCAGAACTTTTCCAATAATCAGCATTGTCATTACGTACGGAATAGAATGTGGCATCAGCATCAATCCAACCGGAAATCCAATTATTCAACTTCAAGTCAATATTTCCTCTGACATTCAGTCGTGTCGTACCATTGTCCTTACCCTCACCGAAATCCATCAAGTCATTGAGATGATAAAGATCTATATTTGTATAAAAATGAGCAAAAGTGCCACCACCCGAAATTTCCACGTTACCATCATAACGTTGATAAGTCTTCTTCAAATAATCATTTGAGAAAAAGTTGATATTCGGATAACGGTATGGATCTTTACCAGAAGCATAATTGTAAATGTCCTTATCTGAATATACCGCAGATTTTCCATCATTTTCAAGTGCCTCATCGTAAAGAGTCATATATTCTGCTGATCCCAGATATTTCGGATAACACTTTGGTACAAAAAGCGTAGCATTCCCACGCGCGCTGACCTTTAGCCCGTCATTTCTTCCCCGTTTAGTGGTAATCAGGACAACACCATTAGCACCCTTACTCCCATAAAGAGCTATTGCAGAAGCAGACTTCAGAAATGTGATCTGCTCAATTTCAGTAGGAAGTACATTATTTGCATCCCTCGGCACACCATCAACAAGAACCAGGACTTTACCCTGATTCCAAAGTTGGCCATTATAGCCTCCAACATTTGCTTGTAAACTATCAAGCGAATAAGTACTATAGTCTTTATCTGTCAATTCGATCATATTGAGGGAAGAAACACCGCCCATTAAGTCTTTTTTATTAACCTTATGGAAAGCGACATTTACTATATTAGCAATTGAATCAGGATAGTCGGCCTTATCCTGAGCGCCGGCACATAACGTTATTGGAAATGCAAGAACGCCAATTGCAATCGTTTTATAGATTTGATTCATCATTTGTTCTTTTTTAGATTGATTATAGGTTACCAACCAGGATTCTGTGAAAAGCCTTGATATTGCTGGACATCACTTTCTTTCATCGGGAACCAGTAATGCTTTTCTGTGAAATTGCGTTTCAAGATCAAAGATTCACTCCATCCACTTACCTGATCTTGCGAGGGATCACTCTTATTGATGTCCCCAACCCGGAGGAATTCCTGAGACGTTTTGATATTATAGGGATATTTATCCAAAAGGAGCCAACGACGGAGATCGTTGAACCGATGCCCTTCGTAGGCCAGTTCAACAGCTCGCTCACGACGCAATTCACCCATAAATCCATCCAGTGTCGTCGTATATTCAACTGCCACGTCAGCAACTCCCGCACGCTTTCTGATCTTATTTACTGCATCAACGGCTGTAAGGTTACTGGTTACTTTCCCTGTTGCTGAACCTGTAGCCTCAGCTGCTGCTTCAGCATACATCAGATAAACATCTGCCAGACGCATCCATGGAATATGGAGATGAAAACCATGGCTATAGCCATAACCATCATCAAACTGGTTACATGTCCTATCAATAAATTTATACATCAGATACCCCGTTCGACTGTCATACTTAACATCCCGAAGATTACCCCCAGTCTGCAAATCAGCATAACGATATTTCTCATTACTTGCTGACAGAGTACCTTTAACGACTTTACATCCATCATAGATAAAATCATTATAGAAACGCGGATCACGGTTCTTAAAGGGATGCGTTTTATCAAAACCTGATTCCGGATCAGAAAGTGGCAAACCGTTTGCCATACCGAAATAATTGACATAATTGGCTGTCGGGAAAAAGGAAACACCACCTTGTGTCAGAATTTTGCCGCCATAACACTTGCTTTGTCCCCAGTTAGAATCGTTCCATCCATAAGAAGGCCCCCGGAATATTGCTTCTGTGATGGTATTATCAACAGACTCTCCAGGCATCTTATGATTTTGGTCAATCGTATAAAAATTATCAGAATACTGACTCCATGGAAGCAAACCATACTGCGTTTTTCCACCATCAACAATATTAAGCAATTTTCCGAAAGCATCTGCAGCACGTCTACAATACTCCTTATCATAATCAGCTATCCCTTTACTCACTTTGTTCATCAATGGAGAACCGGCCCAAAGTAAATCCTTTCCTAAATAAGCCAATGCTGTAATTTTAGTGACGCGCAACTGATTCTTTCCTAATGTTTGTTTTCCTATTGTCGTATTATCCCAGTTTACAGGCAATAAATCCGCTGCCTTTTGGAAATCTTTGGCAGCACTATCAGCACAAGCCTGATAACTCAAGCGAGGAAGTGTGAGCTTTTCAGTGGAGGACAACACCCTATTAATATAAGGAAGTCCACCAACATACTGCATAAGTTCAAAATGAAACCATCCACGAAAGAAATACAGTTGGCCAGCAATAAGATTCTTTTCCTCATCTGTCCCACTCATTTTATCCAGATTTTCAATACCAAGATTGCATTTACGAATACCATACCATGCTAAAGGCCAAAGAGAATGGCTGAATCGGTCACCGGAAGTAGAATTACTGGAACGGTCCATCCAACCGCACTGCCAGCCATCATATTTAGACTGCCAGCCCCAAAAATCCCCTTGATCAATCTTATAACACATGTGATAGTCAATGCCTACGTTCATTATCTCATCTTCTCCCCAATTGAAAGAGTTATTCCAATAACCTTTTGCGAAATCCGGTACACAATTGTATAGTTCCTCCGCAAAGCCTTGAAAGTTTGTAAAGTTCTTATAGGCATCCGTTTCCGATATATCCGATTCAGGAGACTTATCCAAATAATCTGTACAAGAGGAAAGTCCAATAGAAAGGAACAGCACACCTAATATAATATATGATTTCAAATGTTTCATTGTTGTCAAAAATTAGAGATTGATTTTCAGGCCAAGATTAAAACGTCTGACGGTAGGATATGCTCCTTGCGAAGCCAACCCTGTACCGGAGAAATTGCTTTCACGGTCATCCGGCATCCGACTCCAGACCCAGAGATTATTACCATTCAGATAGACCTTCAGGCTAGACAATCCGATTTTCTTGACCCAAGGTGAGGTAAAAGTATAAGAAATTTCAGCATTTTTCAGACGAATATATGACCCGTCATAATAGAATCTTGTCCCATCATAATAACTCGGAGTAGAATTCCAGCGAGGCATTGGAGCATCAGCATTGGTTTTATCTTCCGTCCAGAAAGAACCTTCGTCATAAACGCAATCGAGATTATTATTCAGGGAATTGAAACCTACATAACGAGTAACATTGCTCACTCCGTAGAACTGCAAATAAACACTCCATCCTTTCCAGTCAAGTCCTAAAGAAGCAGAATAAGTATTTTGTGGAGTACCCGTATAGCCATAAGGCACAGCATCTTTGGAATCAATTACACCATCTCCATTATAGTCCAGAACAGTATAGGTACCCGGCAGTTTCTGATTATCATTGGTATTTTCCGTAGTCATACCATAAATCTCATCCCAGGTATTGGCAAACCCCGTCGTTAAATAGGTACGACTTTGTCCAATAGCATATCCCGCTGTCTTCTGATAGGCTGGTTCGAGTTCAGGATCATCATAAACTAAAATTTTGTTTTCTGCATGGGTCATATTAAAATTACCCCATAAATGCATTTGATTGCTCAAGGTCTTGTTGATCCTCAATTCTAGTTCATATCCCTTCGTACGTACTTTACCAAGGTTGGCCGTAGCAGGAGTAGCTCCGAAATAGGAAGGTACAGAGCGATTGCTTCCCGCAACAAGGATATCAGAACGTGTATCACGAAAAAACTCCATGCTACCGGCCAATAAACCTCCAAGGAAACTATAGTCAATGCCCAGATTATGCTTGACGGATTTCTCCCAATGAACGTCAGGATTCCCCACAGAAGACTCCCTATACCAAGTATAAGGGCTGGAATCTTCATACAACCCCTGATAAATTGGGGCGTTTGGTGGAGTACCATAAGCCCATTGCGTAGCATATAACCATCGACTACTCGTGATGTTGTCATCACCGACCTCACCATAAGAATAGCGAATCTTCAGCATATCCACCCATTTTCTCAAAGGTTGAAAGAATTTCTCTTCACTGACTAACCATCCAGCTGCACCCGAATTGAAAAAAGCAAAACGGTTTTTCTTAGCAAACTGTTCAGAACCATTATAACAGCCATTATATTCAAAGAAATAACGGTCAGCATAATTATAAGTGGAACGAAAAGCCCAGTCTTCACGATAATGAGTAAATTCATTACCCATAGTTCTTTCCTGACGGCTAAAGACTCCCATGGCTGTCACATTATGTTTTCCAAATTGACGAGCCCAATTTAGTTGAAACTGATAGTAAAGATTGCGCTGTGTAGCATAATCTAAAACCGTACCCTTATCAATTGTCCATTTGATTCCCTCCTGAAAATCAAAATTGGTATTGCCATCAACGGATTTTGCCCATGAAGTTTCTCCCGTCTTCGGATCAATCCATTTATACTGAGCATCATGATAGAGGTCATTGATACCTCTTTTATCTTCTACAAAGACATTATCCCATGAAACCAATGCACTTGCATTCAAGCCTTTTGTTATAAAACTCAAATCCTGATCCAGAGTAAAGTCGGTATTAATACGGGTAGTCGTATATTTATCCACACCTGAAAGAGCCAAATTAGTTATTGAATTCGGAGCACTCTGCGTATCTGCGGGATAATATCCCCACGTACCGTCAGAATATCGAGGAATAAAAGCATCAGGTGGTGCAGAATAAGCAGCCTGCCAAAGTTGACTTTCTGCAAAAGAATTACTAGCTACACCATAAGGCCCTTGTTTGATTCCATTGCTTCCAAAAAGATTTACCTTTAATTTTGTAGTTTTTGTTACCTGAAAATCAAGGTTAGAACGTACATTAATACGATTAAATCCATAGCCAGTCTGGTAACCACGATTATTGTTCCATTTTCTATAAAGATCACCTTCGTGAAGGAAATCAATACTGGAAAAATACTTCACAAATTTTGTACCTCCAGAAATATTAACGTTCGGATTATAAGATAACGCATCATTCTTAAAGAGCTCTTTCTGCCAGTCAACATCAGGATAACGCTCTGATTCTGCTAAATTAGCCGGATGAGCATATTTTTCTATAGTTGTAGCAGGAGCTATATCATTCCAAGAATCAGGAGAAAGTCCCAATTCATGTTCAATAGCTTCATTACGAACATATAATGCACTAGCCGAATCATATTTCTTTGGAAGTTTTGATACAACCTTAGTAGTCATGTCCATAGATACTTCAATCCTTGCTTTACCATCCTGTCCACGTTTAGTAGTGATCAGGATCACACCATTGGCACCCTTTACACCATATACAGCCGTAGCAGATGCATCCTTAAGAACAGTAATACTTTGAACCGAACTAATATCAATTGATCCCATAGGCCTTTCAATACCATCTACAAGTATTAAAGGTTGTGAATTATTCCAACTACTCACCCCACGGATAACAATCTGTGGATCCTCATCACCCGGCATACCAGAAGATGACATTGTTATGACACCTGGAAGATTACCTGTCAAGGCAGCACCAAGAGAGGATACTCCTCCCGTACGCTCAAGAACCTTGCCATCTGTCTGTGTTATAGCTCCAACAACACTCACCTTTTTTTGATGGCCATAACCCACAACTACCGTTTCATTTAAGGTGTGTGTATCATCCTTCATCGCGATTTTTACAGGAGAAGTACCAGAGGCGTAAACTTCTTTGGTTAACATACCCACATAAGAAATGACTAAAACCGCATTTTTACGAGGAACATGCAGAACAAAATTTCCGTCAAAATCGGTAACTGTCAACACCTTTGAATCCCCCTTCATCGCGACAGTCGCTCCTATCAGCGGTTCACCATTTGAATCAATGACGTTTCCTTTAATAGTAGTTCCTTGTCCCATTGCTGACATTGTCGACATGAAAAATAGAATAAGGGCAAGAGAAGTGATTTGAAAAAATCTACTTATTTTTCTCATTACTAATATGAATTAGATTAATATGTAACATTTTTTAGGTTTTGTATTACCTCCAAGTATCATAGATTATATTGGTAGCAAAATTATTTAATATTCCGTAAAATTTTTCAAAGTTTTGTAACATAAATTTCTTCTGATATTTCAAAATCCACTCTATGAAACAAACGGTTATTCATATACAACATTTGAGTATAAAAACTGCACTCAATCTATATCTCTACGGCTTCTGTCTGAAATAATGAAACCAATCCACATCAACATATCCGCCAATATTTTTCGTAGCATAGCAAAAAATAGCATAGCGTGTACCCATAAATAGTCGCTTGTAATCATATTTCATCTGAAAGATACCGCCGATCGGTGTCCAATTTTTGTTATTCAAACTGTATAATAGTCTGGCTTTGTCGGTATGCAACCTGAAATCCGCATCAATTCTAAGATAGATCACAGGAGTACTTAGACTAACCGAATCCAACTCCTTACAATCTACATTTTCTATTTTCTTATCTTGGTCAGAAAGCATAACACTTTCATCCGTACGTCTGAGAACCAATCGCTTACCTTCCTTGCTTACAGTAAGCAGAGAAGCATCCCCATTAAAGGCACAGAAACCAGCATGATCTCCATCCTTGAGATGCATGACATCCATTTTCACCACAGCTGAACATCCTGGTCCTTCCATCCGTTGGGAAAGAGTATTTGGTGCGGCAAAGAGATTATTTACGATACGACAGGTCTTCAACCGGAGATAACCCGGACGATCAGTTAATGACCATGCGGAATTCACAGGATTATGATTCCACTGCCAGTGAATATCCAACACTGGATGGATTGCCTTTCCTTCGTTGAATTCATCACTTACGACAAAAGGATGGTAAGGCTGTCCAGATACTACCTTCTTCATTACAAAAGGAATCTTCCCGTTAACATCACCAAGCATCGGCCAGCCATCAATCCAATGACAAGGTTCTACTGTAAGTACTCTTCCCACGGCACCACGATCCTGAAAGATCACGCCATACCAATTCCCTTTCTGGTCATCGACGATCGTACCCTGTCCTGCATACGGAAAACCAGCGAAGTTGTCTTGAAGGATAACCTTCTTCTCCCATGGACCGCAAAGACGATCTGCACGGAAACATACTTGACGACGCGGCTTGTTTATAGGCCAGGATACCATCAATAAATAATATTTTCCATCATGTTTGATGGCTCTGCTTCCTTCCAGCAATCCGGTTTCCTCAGCATCACGACGGATGACACAGGTATCTAATCCTCCCTGTAGTACTCCCTTCAAATCCGGGCGCAACTCTGTTATACTTCCTGTATCATGAAAAACATAAACTCTGCCATCATCATCAAAAAGAAATGATGAATCATGAAAATGACGCATTCGGGAAAGGAGTTTCCACCCTTTTACAGGATCTTCGGTAGTATAAATATAAGTATTTCCACCCGGATTGTCATTAGGAGCAAACATGGCATAAAACTTACCATCATGGTAACGTAAGGAAGTAGCCCATTGTCCTCGACCATAAACGGTTCCATTTATCATATTATATTTAGGAGAATCCGTAAGACGATTAAAGATATAGCTCACTGTTTCCCAACTTGCCAAATCTTTTGAACGCATGATTGGTCCACCAGGCATCAGATGCATCGTTGTACTCACCAGATAAAATTCATCCCCTACCCTGATAACATCCGGATCTGGAACATCAGCCCACAATATGGGATTGAACATTTCCGTTACCGAATCTTTATAACCTTGGGGAAATTCCACATTAGAAACCAGTTCTTTTTTCATTGCCCCTTCCGAATAGGCTGCCCCTCCCGAGCATAACAAGAAGAAGAATGCTAAATAAAGTATTTTCATTATAATAATATATATTTTACGTCGCAAAGATAGATATTCCTTGAGACAGGAACCATTCTGTACGTAACAGAGACTTGCCTGTAAGTAACAAAAAAAGGAATTACATTGATTTGTAACTCCTTTTAGTAACATGAGAAAAATTTTCAGTCTATTCCAGATGGAAAATGTAGTCATTCCCTTTTCGGGTATTTACATCATACTCATAAACTTTCCTGATAACTGGTAACAAAGATCCATGGAAGTCTTTCGAGACTAATGGTGATTTCACTTTAGCAGGTGCAAGAAATGGATTCGGGCAAGGTCCAGTTGCCTTATGCAATCCTTTTCCCTTTAAAGGCACATAAGAACGCAAGCGAAGCACTCCACCAAGAGTAGACCTGATCTTTAAAGTGCGAAGCATATTCTTTTGCCATACTATACTAACCAAAAAGCCACCACGTGCTCTTAACCCGTTTACCTCACCGTCACGCCAGACGTCAGGTAATGCTGGCAGAACATGTACGGCTCCATCCTGACTTTGGAGAAGCATTTCCGCTATTCCTGCAGCTACTCCAAAATTACCGTCAATCTGAAAAGGAGGATGTGCATCAAAAAGATTTGGAAAGGTCCTTCCTTCCGGATAATCCCTGGCTTTCTCTTCATTTGGGAGCAGATGCAGCATATCGCTGATGATTTTGAAAGCATGGTTACCATCAAGCATACGCGCCCAGAAATTTACTTTCCAGCCTAAACTCCAACCCGTTGCCATATCTCCACGTTCCAAAAGAGTAGTCCGAGCTGCAGAAAAAAGTTCCGGATGAAAATAAGGGGAAATCTGGTTACTTGGATAAAGACCATAGAGATGAGAAATATGTCGATGATGGTCGTTAGGATCATCAGCATCCCAGAGCCATTCCTGCAATTGCCCATATTGACCAATCTGCATAGGAGGCAGCATAGACAAAGCACGATTGAGAGAGTCTACATATACCGTATCATCAGGATACAGGAGTTGTGTGGCCTTTCGCACATTAGAGAATACATCAAAGGCAATCTGGTTATCCATAGTAGATCCCGCAGTAACCGTAGTTCCCTTTCCTCTTGGTCCGTGCTCCGGTGAAACAGTAGGCACAGTCTCAAGCCAACCTGTACGGGGGTCTATCTGCATATAATCCAGAAGAAAATCTGCCGCGCCTTTCATAACAGGATACATTTTACGAAGAAATCTCTGATCTCCTGAAAAGAGATAATGCTGCCAAATATGAGTAGACAACCAGGCCCCACCTGTAGGAAACATCCCCCATGTAGCACCATCAACAGGTCCTGAGATACGCCAAAGATCCGTATTGTGATGTGCCATCCACCCTCTACAGCCATACATCACCCGTGCAGTAACAGCACCAGTATGACTAAGGTCCTGTAACATACTGAAAAGGGGCATCTCTGCCTCAGGCAGATTTCCAGGACCGGCTATCCAATAATTCATCTCCGTATTGATATTAATCGTATATTTGCTATCCCACGGAGCATAAAGTTTATCATTCCAAACACCTTGTAAATTGGCAGGCTGCCCTCCAGGCTGAGAAGATGAGATTAACAAATAGCGGCCATACTGAAACATCAAGGCCACAAGAGCCATATCCTTCCCCCCAGCAAAGTCGGCCAGTCTACGGTCGGTCTCTTCGCCAGATTTCTCTGAACGATCTAGAACAAGACTTACACGGTCATATTGCCGGCCATAGATCATCTGATGTCGCTTCAAGAGCGTCCCATAATCATACCTCAAGGCTTGCCGCAAAATCTGCACATTCTGCTTAACCGGATTTCCACTGATATCATGATAATTAATAAAGTTGGTTGAAGAAGTGATATAGATTGTTGCCCTTTGAGCACCGATAACAACAATACTGTCCCCACAATCATGAATCTGTCCATCACTAACTACATGGAAAGCGACATTCAGCCGTAAGCCCGGCTGGCACACCTTCTTGCGCTACCCCTTTAATGGTAGTTATCAATGTATGCCCCTCCACACGGTGAAATCCTCCCAGTACACAATGGTGTCCCAATGAGAAAGAAAGAGCCCCTTTCTGATTAGTCTCCAGTCTCATAACAATAACCTTATCAGCCAAAGAAGCAAAGATTTCCCTTGTATAATTCACCTTTCCTATAGAATAGGAAACATGAGCGACAGCTTTCTTCAGATCCAGGTCACGGTAATAATGGCGCACCTGAGCAGCATTCTGTCCTTTCATCTTCAAAAACATACTCCCTAAGGTAAGGTATCTCATCCCATGAGGACCAACTACAAAATATTGGTTAATCAACTTATAGGCGGCCATTTCATCATTCGAGAAAATCGAATCTCTCACTGCTTTAAGGTGTCGAAACGCTTCTTTTCCATTGTTCTGGTATGGAGACCCTGACCAAAAAGTCTCATTGTTCAACTGGAGTTCATCTTTTACAATTCCGCCGAAATACATTCCTCCCATTCTGGAATTTCCTATCGGCAGAGCTTCCAGCCATTCAGTTGCGGGACGAGCATACCAAAGTTTGTCCTCTTGTGACCACATGTCACTGGAAAATAACAGCATTAAAACTGTAAGAAGACACAGATATCGTTTTTTATTCATCATACGTGCATAAACGTAAGTTTCTAAAATTTTCATTCCATCATAATTCTATGACCGTAATAGAATAAGGTGAAAGTTTCAAATGAAAATCCTTCGAGACCTTAATTTTTGAAGATACCGGAACGATATGACGTGGATCATCTATACGATTTGTCTCCTCCGGCCGGTCAGCTCTGAGGACAATCTTTGTACCCTTTCTCGATATTTTTCCTCCATTCACCATTACTTCAGCATTCTGTACTGTAGCTCCGCCATTGACCACTTTCAAATAAATTTTTCCATTATGGGTATTCGTTGTAGCCGAATAATATAACTGCGGAAGTTGCTCTTTTCCATAGGTCAGCACAGGCATTCCAGAAACTTCGACAGGTACAATTCTATTACCGACATACTGAGAAAACATACATTGTGCATAATAAGAAGGAGATCCATAGGCTGTCAGGGCATTATAACCAATAAGATCACTTTTCCACTGCATACCGCCAGGGTTAACATTTACAAAGAGCGGTGCATAGCAGGAAGCAATGACAAGGTCAGAATTACGCTCCATACCCGTCATCCATGCAGCATCACCAAGTGCCGCATTCATATTCGTAGTCGGCTCACCTTCCCGAGAAGCCCATTCCCCACAAAAAACTTTTGGTCCCTTACGTGAATAAGAATCATATTGACCCGCTGCACGGAACATCCCTTCCGTATCCCGGTAATAGTGCTCATCGACAACATCTACCTTTATACTATCCACTCCTGTATCCTTAGCCTGTTGAGCCATCATCTTTGCATCCATAGTGGAAATAATCTGCAACTGCGGATAACGGGCTTTAATGGCATCATAAAATCTTTTGTATCGACCTGGATAACTCTCACTCTTATCAAAGAAATCTTCATTACCAATCTCTACATAATGAAGTGGGAAGGGATCGGGATGGCCATCTCTGACACGTTGCGCTCCCCATTTCGTATCAGGTCCTCCGATGATATATTCTATTTCATCAAGGGCATCCTGAACAAAGCCACCAACATAGTCACTCGTCAAATAATCTCCATTAAGTGTATATCCCGCAAAGACTGCCAACAAAGGTTCTGCACCTAAATCTTCAGCCCATTCAAGAAATTCAAGTAGTCCCATACCATCAGAAGAACGGTATCCCCACGGACTAAAATGTCCAGGACGATTATCTGGATCACCTATGGTTTCCTTCCAGTTAAAGCGATTACAAAAGTCATTGCCTTCAACATAATTTCCGCCTGGGAAACGGATAAACTTTGGGCACATTCCTTTTAACAAAGTCATCAAATCCGGTCTCAAACCGTTTTCACGATGATTATAAGTATCCGGAAACAGGGTAACACGTGTCAGAGCATACGATCCAACTCCATCTGGAGAAATCATCAATTTCACATCTTTCGTCCCTTCTTCATGATCTCCGATATTAAGTATAAACGGAATTTTTTGCCAACTACGCGTTAGCCCACTCACTTTTGTTGAAGCATAAACTTTCTTACCATCAGTACTTACCAGACTTACTGTCATAGACTCAGCGCCATCACCCAGTTTACGCACATAGAGTGATCCCCTGAAATGTGCTCCTGAGCGAACTGGAAATCCCCAATATCCATCATTGGAAATAGCCACATTTCCTATCTTCTTAACATGAAGACACAGAGCAGCTGGATTAGCACGGTTAAAACCTCCCATTGGATCTATTCGCATGGAAGCATTTAACGTGTCATTCAAACTCCAGTAAGAAGGACCGCCAGACTTCCAAGGAGTCCAAGGATTCGGCCGCATGCCATTTCGATCATCTTTAAAAGAAGGATTACGAACCAACTGGGCATAAAGTCCCCCCTCGTATGAAAAATTAATCTCTTCGGTCATCAGACCATAAAGCATCGGACTTACCTCATTTGAGGCCCGGTTGAGATTTAACTTAAACTTTGTCTGAGCTGCTAACCCTGAAACCAGAAAGGTTGCAACAAAGAATAATACTAACTTTCTTTTCTTCATATCATCTTTATCTTTGTAATTTCACGGACAAAGATAACAATTTATCCCTAAAATAATTAGTCAAAATCATACATATACTTTACCGTTACTAACAAGTATCATAAACTTTTCTACATGTTACATACTCCAACTATATGATACAAAAAAATTAATCTAATTTCATTTCTTAAAAAAAAATGATTATTTTTGCCTCATTAAAAATAAGATCATGAAGAACAAATTCCTTTTTATACTTACCTGCATTCTTTTTTTGTGCCAGCATGTAATGTCTCAAACCGGAAACCTCTACAGTACAGACAACCAACTTGTCAGCAACTTCGTTACACAAGTATTCCAGGATCACAATGGTTTCATTTGGATTACTACACGTAATGGACTGGACATCTATGATGGCTATCAGTTCCGTACTATCTCTAAAGAAGCTCCGGAAAATTACGGATTGGGAAACAATTATGTAAACTGTATCTCTCAGGATCATCATGGCACCATCTATATAGGGACCAATAGTGACATTGAAACTTATGACGGTAACCGGTTTCATCATGTTAAAATGATCGGACCAGATGGAAGAAAGGCAAAAGCTTATATTACCAACATCATACAACGCCACAATGGTGAAATCATCGCCAGTTCTTCCGGTTACGGTCTGATGAGGGTCCAAGGACACTACGCCAGGAGTATTGGCGGAGCTTTCCGGAAATTTCACTATATAACTAAGACGATGGAAGACCATGCGGGCAAACTTTGGGTAATCACGGAAGACAATGGACTTGTAGTCTTTGATGGCAGGCATATTGTGAGGTTTTTCAATGATAATTCCAGAAGCAGTTCTGTCAGAGACATTTGTGAAGACAGACAAGGGAATATCTATGTAGTCTTATTCAACTTCGGACTATACTGTAAACCTGTAGGAAAAAATACATTCATAAAGATCAGCCAGGCAGGAAACCTCCCTTTAATCTGTCTTACTCTCTCCCATAAAGGTAATCTCATACTGGGCTCTGACGGAAAAGGTTTATACATTTACAACCCTAAAAATCACAAACTCTCTAAAAATCCTTATTACAGCAGGGAGAT
This sequence comes from uncultured Prevotellaceae bacterium, assembly GCA_963769405.1. Classification (GTDB taxonomy): domain Bacteria; phylum Bacteroidota; class Bacteroidia; order Bacteroidales; family Bacteroidaceae; genus Prevotella. The sequence goes on from CAVYLQ010000011.1 coordinate 249,406, forward strand.
TGATTTGTCCAGAACCAAAGTATACTCCGTTCTAGAAGACCATTATGGAAATGTTTGGCTAGGCATGCTCCAAAAAGGTGTATTCATGCAACCTGACGAGCGTGTTCAATTCGGCTATAAAGGCTATCGCATAGGACAGGAAAACGTCATCGGAAATAATTGCGTCATCAGTATTCTTATTGACAAAACAAAACGTATATGGGTAGGAACTGACAAGGACGGTCTCTATGAATTGGACAGACATTTTCAATTGATTAGACACTATACCAACATTCCACTCTCCATCCTCACGCTAGCCGAAGATACAGAAGGACATATATGGATAGGTTCATGGCACGAAGGCTGTGGCTACATTGACCCTGCATCCGGAACATGGCATCCAGAAAACTTGCAGCAAGGCAGTGGATTAAGTGTCTTCGACATCATTTCAGACAAACAAGGGAATCTGTGGTTTGCCACCATGGGAAGAGGATTAATCCGACTGGACAGAAAAAATCATAGTATCAGAAACTACCGCATTACAAATGGGGCAGACCGAAACCGACACCAAAACAGCATTCCCAATAATTATCTTTCCAAACTTCAACTTTCTCATGATGGACGGCGCCTATATATTGCCTCTTCCGTAGGTATCTGTTGCTTAGACCTTATTCATAATAGTTGGATAAATACATTCGGCTGCAACTGTCCTGACTACGGCACTTTTTCTAGAATTATCTGTGAAGATAATCACGGACAAGTTTGGATGGGTACGAATGACGGCCTCTACTGTTATAACTTAAAACGGCATTCCTTCCATGTATATACTATCAACGACGGTCTTCCCGACAATGGAGTAGCCTCTATAGAAATAGATCGATCCAACAATTTGTGGATCGGAACTAATCATGGCCTTTGCAAGTTAAGCCCAGATAAGAAAAGGACAATGAATTTTTATGTTGACAATGGTTTGCAGAGTAATGAATTCTCGGATGGGGCCTCTTGCCAAACAGCCGATGGGAAATTAATGGTTTTCGGAGGGACAGGGGGCATCACTTGGTTCAATCCGGAAAATATCCACCAGCCCCAATGGCACGCTTCTGTAAAAATCACAGGATTTATCGTTGGCAATGAGCATGTTATTGCAGGTATGAAATCCGGGGTCTATCAGATTACAGACAGACCCGTTATCAATACCAACAAATTCAACCTCGCCTGGGCAGACAACTCCTTCTCTATACAACTCTCTACCCTGACCTTTGACAATCCTGACCATATCATCTATTTATATAGTATAAACGGAGAAAAATGGAAACGGTTGCAACCAGGGGTCAATGAAATTACTTTCAGCCATCTTTCATCCGGAACCTATCACTTTCAGGTCAAAGCCATAAACAATAATCTCGAATCCTCAGTCAAATCATTTGAAGTTGTCGTCCATCCTGTATGGTTTGCTTCTCTCTGGGCACGCTTCATTTATCTTCTTTTCATCACAGGACTCGTCTACTGGTTAATACGCAATCGCAAACATAAAGAACAGAACAGACTGCGTATGCAGGAACATATTCACGCAGAACAATTGGGTGAAGAAAAAATCAAAGCCTTTATGAACATCAGCCACGAAATACGCACCCCAATGACGCTCATTATCACACCTTTGATTTCACTAATGAAAGAAGATAAAAATCCTTATCGGAAAAGTATCTATGAACTGATCAAGCGTAATGCCGAACGTATCCTGCATCTTATTAATCAGATGATGGATTTAAGAAAAATTGATAAAGGGCTCATGAACATGCACATGAAGAAAACTGACCTTGTATCCTTTACCTATGATATCTACCAGTTATTTCAACAAGAAGCAAATACAAGAAACATAGAATTTTCTTTTACTTCTGATGAGAAACCAATGTATGTCTATATTGATCATGGTAACTTTGACAAAATCTTAATGAATTTATTATCCAATGCTTTTAAATTCACCACAGCTGGAGGTAAAATAAATATCAGCCTCACTCACGATGAAAAGAAAGCCTGTATTTCCATTAAGGACAACGGGGAGAAAATTCCAGATGATAAATTAGAGACTATTTTCCATCGTTTCTATCAAACTCCATCAAAAACCAATGATACCATGCCGGGAACAGGTATCGGACTCGACCTTACAAGATCTCTTGTGGAACTTCATCATGGCACAATCATAGCCAGGAACAATAAAGGAGAAAAAGGTTGTGAATTTGTCGTTACGATTCCTTTGGGATGTGATCATCTGTCATCTGAAGAAATGGCTGTTGAGGATGAAAACGACAGTGAAACACCCTCTCTTGAAAATGGAATTGATGATGAAATGCCTAAAGAACTAGAAATCACCAAAAATGAGCTTTACAATAAACTATCGACTCGAAAGCGACAAACTATTGTTATTGTTGAGGATGATGAGGAAATCCGTAATTATTTGAAAAATCAACTCGAAAAAGATTTTAAGATTCTAGTCTCTGGAAATGGAAAAGAAGCTCTGTCAATAATCTGTAAAGAAATTCCAGCCCTTGTCATCAGTGACATTATGATGCCCATAATGGACGGAAACACCTTATGTGCAAAGATTAAATCTAATATCAATACTAACCATATCCCCGTCATTCTTCTCACTGCAAAGAACCGTGACGAAGATCGACTGGAAGGTTTGGAGACAGGGGCTGATGCGTACATCGTAAAACCATTCAATATGGATATCTTAAAAAGTACCATCACAAATCTGCTGAAACAAAGAGAAATTCTCAGAAACAAGTTTGTTGGCAATGAAACACCGGACAATAACGTGAATGATATATATATAGAAACACCTGATGACAAACTTCTTAAACGCATCATGGACGTAATCAACAAAAATCTTAACAATCAAGACCTAAATGTTGAAATGATAGCCAACGAAGTGGGCATAAGCCGCGTACATCTTTACAGAAAAATGAAGGAACTTACAAATCAAACTCCACATGATTTCATCAGGAATGTACGACTGAAACAAGCAGCTTTTCTGCTATCCAAAGGACATCAGAACATTTCCGAAGTTATGTATGCCTGTGGATTTAATAATCTAACTTCATTTTCTACAAGTTTTAGAAATTTTTACGGCATGTCCCCAAGAGAGTATATGAAGGAACATAAAAACCAAAAAGAATGGAAGAACCATTCTTAAGCATAAATAGAATAACATGGAATGGATCAAATTCCATAATCCTGTCTGATTCAGACAGATATACCTCTTGGATTCTTGCTAAATTCTTAAAAAGTGTTATATTTACACTATTATTTAAAGAAAAAGATATTGAAAAGAAAAAACCTAAAAGAAAAATACTAATTTTACACGCAATAAGTCAAATTTCTTAATAATCACTCTGTAATGAGAAACTTAAAAAGTCTATTTTTGGGAACAGGGATGGCAACAGTATTACTTGCGTCCTATGGTGCAAACCTAAATGCACAGACAACACTATCGGGTCTTCATCCAGCAGATTTTGAGTCTGTTATCAATGGAAAAAAGACCGAGTTGATAACACTCAAGAACCATAAAGGAATGGAAGTGTGTCTGACAAATTATGGAGGTCGTGTCGTATCTGTTTCTGTTCCTGACAGAAACAACAAGCCTACTGATGTCGTATTAGGCTATGACAACATTCGTCAATATGCAGATACTTTAAACTGCCCATCAGATTTCGGCGCTTCTGTAGGCCGTTATGCCAACCGTATCAAAAACGCCAAACTCGCTGTAGGAGACAAGACGTATAAACTGCGTCCAAACGATTTTGTCAACTGTCTTCATGGAGGTGGAAATACAGGATGGGCAAATAAAATTTATGATATTAAAGCTCAGACAGATTCATCTGTCGTTTTTGCTATCACTTCGCCAGACAAAGATAATGGTTTCCCGGGTACCGTTAAAGCAACAGCAACCTATACTGTAAAGAATAACAATACTCTGGATATAGTTTTCCAAGCCACGACTGATAAAGAAACGGTTATCAATATGACCAACCACTCTTATTTTAACCTTAATGGTGATCCTTCAAAAGTAGGTACTAATCAGATTTTATATATTAATGCAGATAGGTTTACCCCATCTGACAGGTTTTACATCCCTACCGGAGAGATCAAAAGTGTTACCGGAACACCGATGGATTTCAGGAAACCTCATGCGATTCAAAAGACAATCACGGATATAACCTATGATCAAATTAGAAATGCGACAGGTTATGACCATAACTGGTGTCTGAACACTTTTAGGAATGGTAAGGGCAATGACAAAAAAGTTGCTGCCAGCCTCTATTCTCCTAAAACTGGAATTTTTCTTCAGGTATATACCAATGAACCAGGACTTCAGGTATATACAGGCAATTTTCAAGGTACAGGGATACCTTGCAAACATGGTATAAAGTATCCTAAACATGTAAGTGTATGTCTGGAAAGTCAAAAATACCCAGACTCCCCCACCAAAATTACAGAAAAAGTTAAGGGATGGGAAATATCTAATCCTTATCTGAAACCAGGACAGAAATATTATTCTCATCTTGCTTTTAAATTTAGTGTAAAGAAATAACAAATTAAAAATAATAAAAATCTTAACTGAAACTAAGGACAATGAATTGGTCAATACACGAATTTATCTGGCTGGACTGGGTAGTCCTATTCTTGGGTGTTATCCTAATCGGATGGGCAGTCATGAGAGCCATAGCAAAAGAAAAGAAAAAAGAGGGAAGTGAAACTTCTGGTGGTTATTTCTTAGGAAAAGGAGAACCTTGGTGGGTTATCGGAGCAGCTATCTTCGCAGCCAATATCGGTTCAGAACATCTTGTAGGACTGGCAGGTGCCGGTGCTAAAACTGGTTTTGGTATGGCCCATTGGGAAATGCAAGGATGGTGCATCCTGCTTCTGGGATGGCTTTTCGTACCTATCTATCAGCACGCCAAAGTCTTCACCATGCCTGAATTTTTGAGTCGACGTTATACTCGTACTACGAGTAGTTGGCTGAGTGTGATAACTCTGGTTTCCTATATCCTTACAAAAGTAAGTGTAACCGCCTTTACAGGAGGCATATTCTTGGAAAGTCTGATGGGCCTGAACTTCTGGGTAGGAGCTATAGGACTAATCATCATTACAGGTATTGTAACCGTCATAGGTGGTATGAAAGGTGTAATGACCATGAGTAAAATACAGACACCAATTCTGATTGTCGGTTCATTTCTCGTACTTTTCCTATCTTTAGCTGTTCTTGGCGGAGGGAGTATAACTAATGGCTGGCATTCTATGATGGCAGCTGCCAGTTCTTTGGATAATGGTTATGGAACAAACCATCTGGTACACATGGATCCTCATGATCCGCTTTACGGTCAATTCCCAGGAATCGGTGTTATTATCGGTTCTGCCATCATCGGCTTTTGGTATTTTTGTACAGACCAACATATTGTACAGAGAGTCTTGGGCCAAGGTGATCACGAGAATGACGAAGCCGTCATGCGCCGCGCCCGCCGTGGTACCATTGCTGCCGGATATCTTAAATGCCTGCCGGTATTTATGTTTTTGATTCCTGGTATGGTCGCAATGGCATTGGCAAAGAACCATGTCAACGGATTTACCATGAATAATACTGATGAAGCTTTCGGACTTTTGGTAAAATTTGTTTTGCCTGCAGGAGTAAAAGGACTGGTTACTACCGGTTTCATCTGTGCATTGGTCACCTCTCTGAGTGCATTTTTCAATTCCTGCGCCACACTTTATACAGTTGACTTCTATAAACCGCATCATAAAAATGCGAGTGAGAAAAAATTGGTATGGGTGGGCCGTATAGCAACCATCAGTGTGGTTATTATTGGCCTCTGCATGATTCCTCTCATGGCAGGAAAAGGACTTTATGAATACCTTCAGGATGTCCAGTCTATTCTTGCACCTGCTATTGTAGCTGTATTCGCTATGGGCGTCTTCACAAAGAAAATCACTCCTAAAGCTGGTGAAGTCGGTATCGTAACTGGATTTCTCATCGGTATGGTACGTTTTATAACTCAGATTGCTCCTGTAAAAAATGCCTTAGATACATCCCTACTCCATAATTCTCTTGGATGGTTCTGGGACTCCAACTGGCTCATCTTTGAGATTTGTCTACTGATCCTGACTATTATTGTTATGATCCTAGTCAGTTTCTTTACAAAGCAGGCCAGTGAAGAAAAACTTAAAGGCATCACTTATCTTACACAGAGTAAAGAAGAACGTCGGGAAACACGGCGCAGTTGGAATAAATGGGATGTTATCGCATCATTAGGTGTTGTTGCACTCATTACCATATTCTATGTTCTTTTCTGGTAATCCTATCATACAGTTCATTCAGGTAAAATATAACCTGAACGAACTGTCATCTCTTAATACAAAAGTGTCATGAAAAGTTTTTATAAAGAGCATTCTAAAGTATTAGTTTCTGTCGACTGTATTGTCTTAGGTTTTGAGACTAAACAACTCAAACTCCTTATCGGAAAACGTCAGATGGATCCAGGAAGAGGCCAATGGTCTCTTTATGGAAGGTTTGTCGGCAGTAACGAAAGTCTGGAAGACGCGGCCAATAAAGACCTTCTGGAACTGACAGGACTGAACAAGATCTATATGCGGCAAGTCGGTGCATACGGCGCTATCAATCGTGATCCGGGAGAACGGGTCATCTCTGTTGCTTATTGTGCACTGATCAATGTTAAAGACTATGATGACAAACTACTGAAACAATATGGATTGGAATGGGTCAATCTGGAAAACTTACCTCAACTTTATTCAGACCATAACCAAATGGTAAAAGATACAATCTTGATGTTAAGGCGACATATCAATACTGAGCCATTGATTTTTAATCTCCTGCCAAATCTTTTTACACTTACTCAATTGCAAACTGTGTATGAAGCTGTCCTCGATGAAAAGATTGACAAGCGCAATTTCCGCAATCGGATCAAGCAATTTGACTTTGTGGAAAAAACAGGACTCATAGATAAGTTAACCTCCAAACGTGGCGCTGCACTGTATCGTTTTAATAAACGAATCTATTTAGAAGATCCCACATTTAAACTGTAAACAAATATTTAACTAAATATATGCTGGAAGAATTAAAGGAAAAGGTCTTTAAGGCAAACTTAGATCTGGTAAAACACAATCTTGTGCTATTTACTTGGGGAAATGTTTCTGGTATAGACCGGGAAAAAGGTCTTGTAGTCATTAAACCGTCAGGAGTAAACTATGATATGATGAAAGCATCAGACATGGTTGTAGTTGACTTGAAAACAGGCAAAGTTGTAGAAGGAGATCTTAATCCTTCTTCAGATACGCCTACCCATCTAGTACTCTATCGCAGTTTTCCAGAAATCGGGGGCATAGTACATACCCATTCTACCTACGCCACAGCCTGGGCTCAGGCAGGAAAAGACATTCCAAATATCGGTACCACACATGCGGATTACTTCCATGATGCTATACCCTGTACAGAGGACATGACAAAAGATCAGATGGATGAATATGAATACAACACCGGAGTAGTGATTGTTAATCATTTTAAAAAGGGTAAAATCAACTACATATACACTCCCGGCGTTCTGGTCAAAAACCATGGGCCCTTCACTTGGGGAAAGGATCCTGATGAAGCAGTCTACCATGCTGTAGTGGCAGAACAGGTAGCAAAAATGGCTTTTATCTCATTTTCTGTCAATCCCCAAACGACCATGAATCCTCTACTGGTAGAAAAGCATTTCAATCGTAAACACGGTCCAAATGCTTATTATGGACAAAGAAAAAGAAAAGGATAGATTCCTCATTGCCTGCTCATCTCTATTGAAATACAGATTTAAAGAAATGAAATATCAAAAACTAAAAACAAAAACATTACTATGGTAAAAACATTTGAAAACTTTGAAGTATGGTTTGTTACAGGAGCCCAACTCCTCTATGGTGGTGACGCTGTCAAACAAGTAGATGGACATTCTAAAGAAATGGTAGACGGATTGAACAAATCAGGACGTCTGCCCATCAAAGTAGTTTACAAGGGCACCGCAAATAACACAAATGAGGTAGCTTCCGTGATGTCTGCTGCCAACACAGATAAAAAATGTATTGGTGTCATCACCTGGATGCATACATTCTCTCCAGCTAAAATGTGGATCCACGGCCTGCAGATCCTGCAAAAGCCCCTTCTGCACCTCCACACCCAATATAATCAGCACATTCCTTACGACACGATGGACATGGACTTCATGAATTTGAATCAAAGTGCTCATGGTGACCGCGAATATGCTCATATTATTGCACGTCTGCGTAAGCCTTGCAAAACTGTCATTGGCTATTGGAAAGATTCTAAGACTCAAGATCACATCGCTGTCTGGGAACGCGTATGTGCCGGTTGGGCTGACGCTCATGACTGTCTGATTCTTCGCTTCGGTGACCAAATGAACAATGTAGCCGTGACGGATGGAGATAAAGTATCTGCAGAACAGGTCCTCGGCTATCATGTAGACTATTGTCCATTCTCAACAGTCATGCAATACTTTGATAAAATCAAGGATAAGGATGTGGATGATCTCGTCCATAATGTATACTTTAAGGAATACACAGTCGCAAACAATCTAAAAGACGAGAAATCTGAAGGATACCAGAAAATATGGAACTCCGCTAAGGCTGAGTTGACTCTCCGTTCTGTGTTGAAGGATTTTGGAGCAAAAGGATTCACAACCAATTTCGATGATCTGGGAGACTATAATGTAGAACAGACAGGCAGAGGTTTTGACCAGATCCCGGGACTTGCATCTCAACGTATGATGCATGATGGTTTCGGATTTGGAGCAGAAGGCGACTGGAAGAGTGCTGCACTCTACCGTACAACTTGGTTTATGAGCCAGGAACTTAAAGGGGGTACATCATTCCTTGAAGATTACACCTTGGATTTTGATGGTGATAAAACAGCCATCTTGGAATCTCACATGCTGGAAGTCAATCCGGATATCTCAGAAGAATCAAAGCCACGTCTGGAAGTACACTTCCTGGGCATTGGCATCCGCAAGAGTCAGACAGCTCGCCTGGTATTCACTACTAAACAGGGACATGGTATTACGGCTACTATCGTTGATCTCGGTAACCGCTTCCGCCTCATCGCCGATGATGTCAACTTAATCAAGAGCAAGCCACTGCCAAAACTGCCTGTAGCATCTGCTCTCTGGATCCCTGAACCAACATTTGAAAAGGGAGTAGGTTGCTGGATGGAAGCCGGTGGTGCCCATCACTCCTGTTTCTCTTTCGGCCTCACTGACGAATACTGGCGAGACTATGCTGTCATAGCAGACATCGAAGGTTGTATTATCAATAAGGATACTAATCCGGAACAGTTCAAGAAAGAACTACGCTGGAATGAAATGTATTACCTGTTGAACAAGGCTTTGAGATAATATGAATGCAGACTCAAAATCTACGATCGAGTCAGGTAAGGCTATTCTGGGTATAGAGTTTGGTTCTACCAGAATCAAAGCCGTCCTGATCGACCGGAATAATAAACCTCTGGCCCAGGGCAGTCACGAGTGGGAGAACCAACTCGTTGACGGCCTCTGGACGTATAGTATTGAAGCTATCTGGTACGGTTTGCAGGATTGCTATGCCAATCTGCGTGCCAATGTCAGAAAGGAATACGATATAGAGATTGAGAACCTGGCAGCCATCGGCATCAGTGCGATGATGCATGGTTATATGCCTTTTGACAAGAACGAACGTATCCTGGTGCCATTCCGCACATGGCGTAACACGAACACCGGTAAGGCGGCAGCAGAACTCTCAGCCCTCTTCAATTTCAATATTCCTCTCCGTTGGAGTATTTCTCACCTTTACCAGGCTATCCTTAATGGTGAGGAGCATGTCAAAAATATTAAATTTCTGACCACTCTTGCCGGATATATCCACTGGCAAATCACAGGAAAAAAAGTACTAGGTATTGGTGATGCATCGGGTATGCTGCCTATAGACCCCGTTACAAAGAACTATGATGCCGCAATGGTTGAAAAGTTTGACAAGCTCATTGCACCGGAAGGATTCCAATGGAAAATCAAAGACCTTCTCCCAAAGGTCTTGCTGGCAGGAGAAGACGCTGGTACACTGACAGAAGATGGCGCAAAAAGACTTGATGTGTCAGGCCATCTGAAAGCCGGCATTCCTGTCTGTCCTCCTGAAGGTGATGCGGGAACAGGAATGGCAGCGACGAATGCCGTTAAGCAACGTACAGGAAATGTATCTGCCGGAACATCTTCTTTCTCCATGATCGTTTTGGAAAAAAATCTTTCCCAGCCTTATCAGGTTATTGATATGGTGACGACACCTGACGGCAGTCCCGTTGCCATGGTACATTGTAACAACTGTACGTCTGATCTGAATGCATGGGTTGATCTCTTCAAAGAATACCAGCAACTGCTCGGTGTACCTGTTGACATGGATGAAATTTTCAGCAAACTCTACAATCATGCTCTTGAAGGTGATACAGACTGCGGCGGACTTCTTTCCTATAATTATTTTTCAGGAGAACCTGTAACAGGACTTGAAGCAGGACGACCACTCTTCGTCCGTTCTGCCAACGACAAGTTCAATCTTGCCAACTTCATGCGTGCACACCTCTATGGATCCGTAGCAGTACTGAAAATCGGCAATGATATCCTTTTCAACAAAGAGAAGGTCAACGTAGACAAGATTACAGGTCACGGCGGTCTCTTCAAAACTAAGGGTGTAGGACAACGTATTCTGGCTGCCGCCCTCAACTCACCCATCTATGTCATGGAAACAGCAGGTGAAGGTGGTGCCTGGGGCATTGCTCTTCTGGCTTCTTACCTTGTCAACAACACCCGGAAACAATCGCTGGCTGAATTTCTAGATACCAATGTCTTTGCCGGTAATTCGGGTACAGAAATCTCTCCTACTAAAGAAGAAGTGGAAGGATTCAATACATACATCAAAAATTATCAGCAGGGACTTGAAATAGAGAAAACAGCTGTCCGATTTAAAGGAGAAGCATGATTATTCAGATATAGTCTATACAAATAAATGGAGAAAATCTTCTCCATTTATTTATTCTGTTTATTATTCCTATTAAAATGCAATATGAAAAAATTTATTAGCCTAGCCTTACTTGTTGCCGCCTTTACCTGTTCTGTAAAAGCCCAGGAGACAAGTATTACTATTCATACTCGTCAAGGCTCCAATAAAATTTATAAAGAGTTATACGGGCAGTTTGCCGAACACCTCGGTAGTTGCATCTATGGTGGACTGTGGGTAGGTCCCTACTCCAACATCCCAAATACTAATGGCTATCGCAATGATGTCCTTCAGGCACTGAAAGAGCTGAAAGTACCTGTTCTGAGATGGCCAGGAGGCTGTTTTGCCGATGAATATCACTGGATGGACGGCATAGGCCCCAGAAACAAGCGTCCGAAAATGCAGAATAACAACTGGGGAGGCACTATCGAAGATAATTCCTTTGGCACTAATGAATTTCTCAATCTCTGCGAAATACTTGGCGCAGAACCTTATATAAGTGGAAATGTTGGCAGTGGAAGCGTTGAAGAACTGGCCAAATGGGTTGAATATATGACTAGTGACGGAGACACCCCGATGGCCAATCTCCGAAGAAAATATGGAAGAGAAAAATCATGGAATGTCAAATTCCTTGGTGTCGGCAATGAAAGCTGGGGCTGTGGTGGCAACATGCGCCCGGAATACTATAGTGACCTTTTCCGCCGCTACTCTACTTATTGCCGCAATTATGACAAGCACAGACTCTACAAAATAGCTTCCGGAGCCAGTGACTATGATTATAACTGGACTAAAGTTCTGATGAGAAATGTAGGAAATCGCATGAACGGTCTTTCCCTGCATTACTATACAGTAAAAGACTGGAGCGACCATAAAGGATCGGCAACTCATTTCGACAATCAGGAATATTACTGGACTATCGGGAAATGTCTTCAGATAGAAGATGTTATCAAAAAACATTGTGCCATCATGGACCAGACTGACCCTCAGAAAAAAATCGGTCTGCTTGTTGATGAATGGGGCACATGGTGGGATGAAGAACCGGGAACTATCAAAGGACATCTCTACCAGCAGAATTCCATGCGCGATGCCATGGTTGCAGCTCTGACTCTGAACATTTTCCAGCGCCATACAGACCGTATCCGTATGGCCAACATCGCTCAGGTTGTAAATGTCCTGCAATCTATGATCCTTACTGATACTATCGGAACAGGACACATGGTCATGACCCCAACATATTATGTCTTCAAGATGTACCGCGGTTTCCAGGATGCAACTTATCTTCCAATAGATGTCACTACAGACTCTATGAATGTTGAAGGTGGACATATGTTTAAGATGGTAAACGGCAAGATACCAGATGTTTCAGTATCAGCAGCCAGAAAAAAAGATGGAAGTTTCATTATTTCTCTCGCCAATACTAGTCTTGACAAAGCCCAGGCGACAAAGATTATATTAGACGATACAAAAATTAAAACGGTAAATGGTGATATTCTCACTTCTGGCAAGATTAATGACTATAATGATTTCAACCATCCGGATAAAGTAAAAGAAGAAGTATTCAAGGATGCTAAAATAAAGAAAAACGTCCTTAATATTAAAATTCCGGCAAAATCAATCATCGTTTTAAATTTAAATTCGTAATTTTGCATAAAACCTTAAGTTAAAAATGAACGATATTAAACTCATGAATCGTGCAGCCAACAACATTCGTATACTGGCTGCGTCTATGGTAGAAAAAGCTAAGTCCGGTCACCCAGGTGGTGCTATGGGCGGTGCAGACTTCATCAATGTCCTGTTCTCTGAATATTTAACTTATGATCCCGACCAACCAGAATGGCCCGGACGAGACCGTTTTTTCCTGGATCCAGGCCACATGAGTCCAATGCTGTATTCAGCATTACTCCTTTCCGGGAAATTTACCATGGAAGAAATTCAGACCTTCAGACAATGGGGATCTCCTTGTCATGGACATCCGGAACGCAATGTAAAAAGAGGTATAGAAAATACATCCGGACCATTAGGTCAGGGACATGCTCTTGCCGCAGGAGCTGCTGTTGCAGAAAAGTTTCTCGAAGCTCGTCTTGGAAGAACGGTCATGCAGCACACCATCTATACTTATATCTCTGATGGTGCTATTGAGGAAGGTATATCTCAGGAAATAGGCCGTTTAGCCGGAACCTTAGGATTGAATAATCTGATTATGTTCTACGACTGTAATGGAATCCAACTCTCTACCGAAACAAATATTGTCATGGCTGAAAATACAGCTATGAAATATCGGGCATGGAACTGGAATGTAATCGAAATAAATGGTAATGATGTAGAAGAGATCAGGAAAGCCCTGAATACCGGCCTCGCAGAGAAGAATCGGCCTACCCTCATTGTCGGTAATACCGTTATGGGAAAAGGCGCTCTGAAAGCAGATGGAACAAGCTATGAACATAATGTAAAGACTCATGGTTCACCATTGGGAGATGGTGCATACACCAATACCATCAAACATTTAGGTGGTGATCCTGAAAATCCTTTCATTATTTTCAGTGATGTCAAGGAACTCTACGCTGACCGTCAAGCCAAACTCAGAAAGATTGTAGCAAAGCGCCATCAAGAAGAAGCTCAATGGGCTAAAGAGAACCCAAATAAAAAAGCTTTGATGGACGAATGGTTCAGTGGAAAAGCTCCAAAAATTGACTGGAGTAAGGTAGAACAAAAATCTGGAAGTGCTACACGTGCTGCTTCAGCCGCTTGTTTGAAACTATTGGCTCATGAAGTTCCAAATATGGTCTGCTCATCAGCAGATCTGTCTAATTCAGACAAGACAGATGGATTTCTCAAAGAAACCCATAGTTTAAAGCGAGGTGATTTCAGTGGCGCTTTCTTCCAGGCAGGAGTGAGCGAGTTTGCTATGGCAGATATGTGTATGGGAATGATGCTTCATGGAGGTGTAATTGCTGCCTTGGGTACATTTTTCGTTTTTTCTGACTATATGAAAGGTGCCATTCGTCTGGCAGCTCTTATGGGAGTACCCCTTAAGTTTATCTTTACCCATGATGCTTTCAGAGTTGGAGAAGATGGTCCTACCCATCAACCTGTAGAACAGGAAGCAACTCTCCGCCTAATGGAACAACTTAAAAGACATAATGGAATAGATAGTCTTCGTGTTTTCCGTCCTGCAGATGCAGATGAAACGACCGTTTGCTGGCAGATGGCAATGGAGAACACCGAATCTCCTACGGCCTTTATCCTATCCAGACAAGGAATAGCAAAACTGCCTGAAGGAAATGATTATCAAATGGCTCGAAAAGGAGCCTATATTGTAGCCGGTTCTGATGAAAATCCTGATGTTATTCTCGTAGCTTCCGGCTCTGAAGTTTCCACACTCGAAGCAGGAGGCATACTACTCCGCAAGGATGGCATCAGAGTACGTGTCGTCAGTGCACCGTCAGAAGGATTATTCCGCAAGCAGTCTAAAGCATATCAAGAAAGTGTCTTGCCGAAAAACTCAAAGATCTTCGGTATGACAGCCGGACTTCCAAGCACTCTTCTTGGCCTTGTTGGAACCAACGGTAAAATTTTCGGAATGAACAGTTTCGGCTTCTCGGCACCCTATCAGATTCTGGATGAAAAATTAGGGTTTACGGGTGAGAATGTTTACAAACAAGTAAAGGAATTCTTAGCAGAATAGTTCTTTCTTTTAAAACAGAACGGGAATGATTGAAACCTCCCCGTTCTTCTTTCATTTCTAATCAGATAAGAAATTATGGAAATAAAGACAATAGGAATCGCCTGCGATCATGCGGGATTTCCTATGAAACAGTTTGTCCTTCAATATTTGGCTAAGAAGGGATATAAAGTTAAGGATTTCGGCACAAACAGTATTGAAAGTGTTGATTATCCGGACTTTGCTCATAAACTCGGCCAAGCCATTGAGAAGCATGAGGTCTATCCAGGAATCGCCATTTGTGGTACAGGAGAAGGAATGGCCATTACATTGAACAAGTACCCTGATATCCGGGCCGGATTAGCATGGAATGAAGATATTGCACACTTAGTTCGGCAGCATAATGATGCAAACATACTTGTATTACCAGGTCGTTTCATCTCTCTCATGACAGCAGAAAAGATACTGGATACATTCCTCTCTGTCTCTTTTGATGGCGGACGTCATGAAAGGAGAATTGAGAAAATACCAATTCCTGACGGCTGTTGAGAACAGGATTCAACCTTTTGACAGGCCCTGTCGAAAGGACTTATTACGATCTTTTAGTACGTAACTGAAGAATCCCGGAAGTTTAAACTTCCGGGATTCTTCAGTTATAGGATATTTCGTTTTCTCTAAAGAAATCAATGATCAAATCAAGATCATTCATCGTCTTTGAAGACTCTATCATCACGTGAAAGCCATAACCTATCCGTTTTATATCAACACTTTACTTCTTCTGTACACCTTTTTTCTCATTACCCCGTGGCAACCTAAACTGATAACTTTTATCAAATACTTTTCGGACATCATTAATTTCAACGAAAGTAGTACCTCCACCTTCTCCAAAGCTACCACTCAGATAGGCTATTTTATCATCCATTCCAAGATAGCCTTTTAACCTAAGCATTCTTACTGCAGCTTTGAACATCTCTTGATTAGAAATTTGTCCCTTCTGATATACAGCTGCAACGCCGTAACTCAGGTTCAGCCAGCGCTGTGTCTTCTCATTATAACAAATAGCAAAAATCGGAGTAGGCCCACGGAATGAAGCCAGATAACGTGCCGTTTGACCGGTCTCACTGTCCGTAATAATTCCTTTGACACCAAGTTTACGGGTAGACTCTATAGCAGCGTGAGCTAAGAAGAGTCGCTGACTAAACAACGATCTCCCCGCTGTAGGGTCAATATCATTCTCAGGATCACGATCCTTTTCCGCCTGTTCAGCTATACGAGCCATCGTCTGTACTGCCTCAAGAGGATATTTCCCCATTGCCGTTTCACCACTCAGCATCAAAGCATCCGTACGATAGAAAATAGCATTGGCAATATCCGTCACCTCCGCACGTGTAGGACGAGGATTACTAATCATCGTATGAAGCATTTGGGTAGCAACAATAACCGGTTTGCATTTCATAACACATTTCCGGATAATACGACGTTCAATGCCCGGTATCCGTTCTATCGGCACTTCGATTCCCAAATCACCACGAGCGACCATTACGCCATAACTCGCATCAATAATCTCATCAATATTATCCACACCCTCCTGATTCTCTATCTTGGAAATAATCTTGATATCACTATGATGATCATCCAGTATCTTTTGAACAGCACTGACATCAGCTGCAGAACGAACAAAAGAATGAGCAATAAAGTCAATGTTCATATCTATGGCCAACAAGATATTCCGTACGTCCTTTTCAGTCAAAGCGGGTAAATCAATATGCTCACCTGGCACATTCAGACTCTTATGAGCACCTAGTACACCATCATTCTGCACTTGAGCTACCAACATAGGACCGGTATTCTCAATCACTTTCATGTCAATTGCTCCATCGTCAAACAACAGATCATCACCTACTTTTACATCATCTGTAATATTAGAATAGGTAACATTGATTATATCATGAGAACTATCCATTTCCGGACGACCAAAAATCTTGACAACATCTCCTGTTTTATATTGTAAAGGTTCCTTTACATTCGTAGAACGCACTTCTGGCCCTTTCGTATCAATCATAATACCGATATGAGGAGAAACGGCTCGAACGTTAGCCACAATTTTACGAATACCTTGTTCAGTAGCATGAGCGGTATTCATACGTACGATATTCATACCTGCAAGAAAGAGTTTTCTTATAAAATCTTTATCACAACGCAGATCACTTATAGTAGCTACAATTTTAGTTTGTTTCATATTTAAAAGACTTATTGTATTTATTTGCAAAGTTAACAAATTTCTCTTAATCGGAAGGATGTAAAAGAAAAAATAAAATAAAGAAGTCTATAATCTGATTTTAAAGGCAAGATTTTCAGACAGTTAGAAATATAATCACACAAAAAAGCAAATAGATTTCCATATTCCGATAAAAAACAGTATCTTTGCAAATCAATAAATAACAAAAAGATATTGTAATACAATGACTAAAGCAAAAATCATAGCAGAAGTTGCATTGGCCACAGGAATGTCAAAAAAAGAGGTAACGGCAGTAATTGAGGCTTTCATGAGTAGCATCAAAAAGAATCTTTTAAAAAAGGAGAACATCTATCTCCGAGGATTTGGAAGCTTCATTATTAAGCACAGAGCAGAAAAAACCGCTCGTAATATCTCTAAGAATACAACAATGACCATTGCTGCACATGACCTGCCCAGTTTTAAACCGGCCAAGAGTTTTATTCAAGAGATGAAAAACGAATAAATTCTTTAATCAACATCTGTGGATTTGGATTAAAATATCAATATTTAAATTTTTTAGTATTATGCCAAACGGAAAGAAAAAGAAGGGTCATAAAATGGCCACACACAAGCGTAAGAAGAGATTACGCAAGAATAGACATAAGAGCAAATAGCTCCATCAGTCTATTAAGGCTGAGGGTGTGCCATAGAGCAGAATGAACTCTTATAGGCTCACCCTTTTTAATTACTTATTCTAAATTAAGAGCCATTTGAAGAACAAATAGCAGACAATTTTTTGTATGCTATATACAAACTAATCTATAACAGGTAACAAATATAGAAATTTGTTGAACATGAACATAGACAAGTAAACTCAAATGATTAAATTAGTTCAACGGAAAGAAATGACCAGCGAAGTTATAATTGATGTACAGCAGAAAAAGATATCTATCGCACTACTGGAAGATCAACAATTAGTCGAATACCAGGAACAAACGAGAGAAGCTTCTTTTTGTGTTGGAAATATCTACATAGCAAAAGTTAAAAAACTGATGCCAGGGCTAAACGCCTGTTTCGTAGATGTAGGTTATGAACGCGATGCCTTTCTCCATTATCTTGATTTAGGAAGTCAATTTAACTCTTATCAAAAGTATCTAAAGCAGGTACAAAGTGATCGCAAGAGACTTTATCCTTTTTCTAAAGCATCACATCAACCAGACCTTGACAAGTCAGGAAGTATTCCACAAGTACTGTCCGTAGGTCAAGAGGTCATGGTGCAAATCGTTAAAGAACCCATTTCTACTAAGGGCCCCAGGCTTACAGCTGAATTATCCTTTGCAGGACGCTTCTTAGTACTTATCCCATTCGGAACCAAAGTCTCCGTATCATCAAAAATCAAAAGCGGTGCAGAAAGAGCTCGGCTCAAACAACTCGTAAACAGCATAAAGCCTGATAATTGCGGCATCATTGTAAGGACCGTGGCAGAAGGCAAGCGAGTTGCAGAATTAGATACAGAGCTGAAAGTTTTAAAGAAACGCTGGGACGAAGCTATTGTCAAAGCCCAAAAAACTCAAAAGCGTCCCCAACTGATTTATGAAGAAACTGACAGAGCTGTTGCGATGTTACGTGACCTCTTTAATCCTACTTACAAAAGCATTTACATTAATGATGAAGATGTCGAGCAAGAGGTAAAGCACTATATCTCGTTAATAGCCCCTGAAAGAACAGATATTGTAAAAGTTTACAATGGTAAGGTTCCTATTTTTGACAATTTCAATGTCACCAAACAGATAAAATCAAGCTTCGGTAGAGTAGTGAATTACAAGCACGGTGCCTATTTGATTATAGATCATGCTGAAGCTCTGCATGTGGTGGACGTAAACAGTGGAACCCGTACCCGTGAAAAAGATCAGGAAGCAAATGCTTTAGACGTGAATTTAGGTGCTGCAGATGAGTTAGCCAGACAGTTGAGACTCCGAGATATGGGAGGAATTATTGTGGTTGACTTCATCGACATGAATCTAGCAGAAGACCGACAAATGCTTTATGAACGCATGTGCAAAGACATGCAGAAAGATCGCGCAAGGCATAATATCCTCCCGCTAAGCAAATTCGGACTTATGCAAATCACTCGCCAAAGAGTTCGTCCAGTTATGGAAGTAAATGTAGAAGAAACTTGTCCTACTTGCAATGGAACAGGGAAAATTAAAGCTAGTTTCTTATTTACAGATCAACTCGAACGTAAAATTGACCAACTAGTCAACAAGATTGGCATTAAGAAATTTTATTTGCACGTACATCCTTACGTTGCAGCTTTTATTGACAGGGGAATGTTCTCCTTGAAGTTAAAATGGCAACTTAAATATGGATTTGGCGTACATATCATTCCTTCTCAAAAATTGGCTTTCCTACAATATGAATTTTTCGACAAGAAAGGTCAGTTTGTAGATATGAAGGAAGAACAGGAAACAAAGTAAAACAGTTTCCAGGCTATCAAAAAAGTCCCTGATAAGAAAATTATCAGGGACTTTTTTGATAGCCTGGTACTTGTTCTTATCATATATTAGAAAAGTACCACAACCATTCAAAACAACAGAAAACAAATCAAGGAATTACCTTAAACCGAATCCTAAATGAATGTTTCATTGCATCCCAATTCGTACCCAGTAAAACAAAACGACCTATTTGAGATGTAGAACGTACATGTTTGCCTACGCACGGACAAACGTCATAATTACCGATACGAACCAAACGAATCATTTCATGGGCTTCCTTAGGAAGACGATCTAACTTCACTTCTGCAGGAATATGGTCCCTATCCACAAGTTCATAACTGACAATCATATCCGCTTGAATCAGGTTATTCATCTCAATCTCTATGTCCTTCACCTCTTTTCGAGAAGGTTCATGATCAAGAATATAGCTGATCTTACTTTTCTTTCGCTCAATATGCGCATTGTTACTCCGCTCACACCCATATTTTCGCATCATTAATTGATTCAGCAGATGTTCTGCTGTATGAGCTGGCGGAAACTCATCCTTATGATGCTCATTCAAAGCAAATCCTCTGTCATCCATCTTTAAATTGAATTTATAGATACGTCCATTATAAGGTTCTATCATCATCGGATAATCCCTATCTTTCAACAGGTTTATAACATAAATATCTCCAGAAAGAAGATCTGTTGCTGTAATCCGTTTTTGAGGAAGGTGTAAATAATCAAAGGCATGTCCAGGTATCTTTACGCTGATATTCACTCTGCTTGAGGAGAAATTGACAACAATAAACAATACCTCATCCTTATATTTACGAAGAAATGCAAATTGTCTTCGACTATCGAAATGATCAGAGGTTGGATTCATATACATCAAATCGAACATATCTCCATCTGAAATTGCTTTCTCTTGAGTTGCAGTATGAAATATGTTGCAGTAAGTGATTGACAACTGCTTATGCTGAGCTGTCAAATTGCACTGACTTTCATACGCATAAGTCAAAGCAGACGGGGACCAGTAGTCAAAAATAGTCGTTCGGCCATCACGGCTACTATAGCCTTCAGCATCCATCCCTTTCTCTCCGAATTCCTGTCCACTATAAACCATAAACGGATTACGCTGTAACAAGGCACCTGAGATAACAGCCGGAACAGCTTTTTCTGCATCCCCACAGAAAAAGTCAGAAGCAATACGTTGCTCATCATGATTTTCAAGAAAATACAACATATTTCCCAAAATATCATTTCGGTTCTGCCATTGAACAGTGATGTCAGATGCAGGACGTTCGTTTCTGATAATCGCACGCATTGTATCATACATCCCCACTTTATCATAAAGGTAATCGAAACCAGCAGCAATATAAGTACGATACCGGTTAGGATCGTAAACCTCCCCTATAAAAACAAGATTAGGATAACGAGTCTTAACGATCTTAGTAGCATAAGACCAAAAAGAATCAGGAACCATTTCCGCCATATCACATCGGAAACCATCAATACCCATACTTGCCCAAAAGAGTAAAATCTGAGTCATCTTCTCCCAAGTATCAGGAATAGGATTAAAATGGATACTGCGCCCAGCAGGATCACAATAGTCAATACCGTAATTAAGTTTTATGGTATCATACCAATCCTTCTCGGAAGGACAAGCACTAAAACAATTGTTCCCGGTTGCTTTTGCCGGAGTTTCAATATATGGTTTAACTGAAGAGTCAACCGGATAGACACCGAGTACCTGACTAAGATCTAACGGTTGTCCCCAGCAATAATAAAAATTATTCTGTGGAGAAAAATTTCTGGAAGTATCATCACCCTCGCCCAAATCTCTCACCCCGGCTGGTTTGCAGATAGAATGGTATTCTCGCGCGACATGATTAGGAACAAAATCTATAATCACCTTCATACCCACACGATGAGTACGGCCTATAAGAGCTTTCCACTCCTCCATCCGTTTATCCGGGTTATCGGCAAGATCTGGATCTACATCATAATAGTCCACAATTGCATAAGGCGAACCAGCCTTACCTTTTACAACTTCAGGATGCTGACAAGGAATGCCATAAGCAGAATAATCTGTAACCATAGCGTGGCGAATGACACCTGTATACCAAATATGAGTAAAACCCATACGATGAATACGAGCCAGTACCTCATCAGAAAATGAACTGAATTTACCGCAGCCATTTTCCAGTAAGGTACCGGATACTTTCCTTGTCGTATTATGATTGTCAAAGAGTCTCGGAAAAACTTGATAAAGGATTATTTTACTCATTTAGCCTCGACTCCGTGGGCATTTACATTTCTATTGATTCGTCCAATCATACCACGGAGGGCTTTTCCTGGACCATATTCTACAAATTCATCCGCACCTGCAGCTATCATATTTTGAACACTTGCGGTCCAACGAACTGGACTTGTCAATTGCGCGATGAGATTAGCTTCAATTTCTTCAGGATCCGTATGAGGTTGAGCATCTACATTTTGATAGACAGGACATTCAGGAATGGCAAAACGTGTTTTTTCGATAGCAGCCTGAAGTTCATCTTTTGCCAGTTGCATCAATGGAGAATGGAAGGCTCCACCCACTTTAAGAACCAATGCACGTTTAGCACCAGCAGCCTTCAATTCATCACAAGCCATTCTCACAGCATCTAAATTACCGGAAATTACAAGTTGACCAGGACAATTATAATTTGCAGGCACAACAATATTCCCATTACCAGATATTTTCTTGCAAATTTCCTCAATCTTCTCATCAGGAAGAGCTATGATTGCAGCCATAGTACCAGGATTAGCATCACAAGCTTTCTGCATTGCATTGGCACGAGCAGCAACGAGTCGAAGACCATCCTCAAAAGAAAGTGCTTTGGAATAAACAAGAGCTGAAAATTCACCCAGTGAATGACCAGCTGTCATGGCAGGTTTTGCGCCTTCGCAGAGACACATAGCAGAAATTACACTATGCAAAAAAACAGCTGGTTGAGTAACTTTAGTAGCCTTCAACTGCTCATCTGTACCGGCAAACATCACATCTGTTATTTTGAATCCAAGGATATCATTTGCTTGGTCAAACAACTCTTTTGCCAAGGGATATTTATCATACAGGTCTTTACCCATTCCCACAAACTGTGAGCCCTGTCCAGGGAAAACATACGCTTTCATATTCTTAAGAATTAAATTGTATTTTTTTTATTTACAAAGATATAAAAAAATCCCAACTACCATCAAAGGTAACTGGGATTTCCTATCAATTGATTTACAGTATAATCACTCCGGTAGAGTCCTATTCAGCTGCAGGAGCTTCCTCTTCAGATACTGAAGATTCTTCTGTTACCTCAGGTGCTTCTTTTTCCTTTGCCTTTGAAGGCTTTGCCTTTTCTGCTTTAGGGGATTCAGCAACCTTTTTCTTAGAGGACTCTTTGACAGCAGCCGCATCCTGTTCTGCTACAACTTCTACAGGAATCCTTACCTCTACATCCTTAAAGAAATGAATAGTAGCTTCAAAACTACCAACCTTCTTTATATCATGCATCGTAATAATCTTGCGATCAATATCGAAGCCTTTCTTCGAAAGTTCCTCGGCTATAGTAGCTACATTTACACTACCGTAAGTAACTCCGGTAGAGCCAACTTTCGCAGTAATAACGAGAGATACATCCTTTAATGCATCAGCCTTTTTGTCAGCCTCAGCTTTTTGAGCAGCAAACTTGTCAGCTTGTTGCTTCATATCTTCAGCTAACTGCTTCCTTGCAATTTTTGTAGCAATGACAGCCTTGCTCTTAGGAATCAGATAGTTACGGCCATAACCATTCTTTACATTAATAATATCGTTCTTATATCCAAGTCCGATAATATTTTCTTTCAATATAACTTCCATTCAGTTTCCTCCTCTTATTATTTCATCAAATCGGTTACATAAGGAAGCAAAGCTATCTGACGAGCACGCTTAATTGCTCTAGCCAGACGACGCTGATATTTCAACGATGTTCCGGTGATACGACGTGGAAGGATCTTTCCTTGTTCATTCAAGAATTTCTTCAAGAACTTAGGATCCTTATAGTCAATATACTTAATACCACTCTTCTTGAAACGACAATACTTCTTCTTTCTTGTGTCAATAGAAGGAGCAGTCAAATAACGGATTTCAGATTTGTTTTCTGCCATAGTTAAGCCTCCTTATTACCCTTACCTAATTTGTTCCTTCTCTTTTCTGCATACTGTGCAGCATACTTGTCTAGTTTCACCGTGAGAAAACGAATTACCTTTTCGTCACGACGGAAGCCAGTCTCAAGAGTTGCAACAACTGATGGCTCTGCTTTGAATTCCAACAGGCAATAGAAACCTGTGGATTTCTTCTGAATAGCATAAGCCATTTTTTTCAGTCCCCAGGTCTCTTCGTTCAAAATCTCAGCACCTTCATCGGTGAGCAATTTTCTGAATTTGGCGACCGCTTCCTTCATCTGTGCATCAGACAAAACGGGAGTTAAAATGAAAACGGTTTCGTATTGATTCATACTACTTAAAAATTGATTAATAATATAACATTACACTGCATCTGACCCCCGGTTTAAGCCGAATAGCCAAATGCAGTGCAAAAGTACGTTTTTTTTCAGTACTGACCAAATTTTTTCTACCCTTTATTCTCTAATCTTTCTACATTTCATTCGTCCAACACCTTTTGTTGCTCGTAATCGAACAACTATAAGCTGAAAATGAAGTTTCGAAATTGAATTTATTATTCAGCTTCTGGAACAATTAGTTTATATCCTTTACCATGAATATTAATAATTTCTATTTGATCATCATCTTTCAGATGTTTACGCAATTTAGTAATATACACATCCATGGATCTAGCATTGAAATAATTATCATCAATCCAAATCGTTTTCAAAGCAAAGTCTCGCTGTAATATTTCATTCTCATGAGAGCAAAGAAGGGCCAGAAGTTCATTCTCCTTCGTTGTTAACTTCGTCTGCTTGTCACCAATTGTCAGTAACTGTTTCTGGGTATCAAAAGTAAATTTACCAATATGATAAAGAGTTGACTCCTTATTCTTCTTTCCGCGTACACGACGAAGAATAGCTTCTATACGAAGGACCAGTTCTTCCATCGAAAAAGGTTTTGTAATATAGTCATCAGCGCCGATCTTAAAGCCTTCCAGAATATCCTCTTTCAGAGTTTTTGCAGTCAAGAAGATAATAGGAATTTCAGAATTAGCCTGACGTATTTCTTGTGCAAGAGTAAAACCATCCTTCTTAGGCATCATTACATCCAGCACACAAATATCATACTTGTCTTTCAAAAATTCTCTGTAACCAATTTCTCCATCAGGACACAGTGTAGCCTGATAACCTTTTGCTTGTAAATATTCACGAAGCAGCATACCGAGGTTCTCATCGTCCTCGCATAGCAAAATCTTGATTTTTTCGTCCATAGTCTAATTTTTTTATTGTAAATATTAATATTCATATCAATTTTCAGGCAACTGGTCTTTCTTAATCTTTGAAAAAAGGTTCATTACCCTCCATCGTTTTGTATTTATATTTTCATTCATTCCATTCTTTTGTTCACATACTGTTCTTATTCATCAGCAATAAACGGCAATTTAATAGTAAAAATCGTTCCTTTTCCATACTGACTGTCTACATGGATTTCTCCCTCATGAAGGTCTACCATCCTTTTCACATAAGCCAGTCCCAATCCAAAACCTTTCACGTCATGTAAATTGCCCGTATGAACCCTGTAAAACTTTTCAAATATTTTCTTCAGATTATCTTTCTTTATGCCTAACCCTGTATCTCTGACTGACAGGCAGACTTTAGTTCCCTCGTCCCATGTTTTGAGATAGACACTGAGCGGTTCTTCCGGCTTACGGTATTTTACAGCATTATCAAGCAAATTGAAAATCACATTCTGGAAGTGCATTTCATCCACATAAATCGTAGAATCCACAGCCTCAATGTCAGTATACACCTTTCCTCCGGTATGTTCTACTCTCAACGTAAATGAGTTCCCTATTTGCTCTACCATCTCATTCAAGTCAATCTTTCGCTTTTTCAATACAGCCTTCTTCCGATCATACATAGACATCTGAAGGACTTTCTCTACAAGAAACCGAAGACGTTTTGACTCGTCATCCACAATACCGGAAAGATGAGA
This sequence comes from uncultured Prevotellaceae bacterium, assembly GCA_963769405.1. Classification (GTDB taxonomy): domain Bacteria; phylum Bacteroidota; class Bacteroidia; order Bacteroidales; family Bacteroidaceae; genus Prevotella. The sequence goes on from CAVYLQ010000011.1 coordinate 274,997, forward strand.
CATCATCTGAGGACTCTTCACCACACTCTTATCATTCATCATCTGTGCTGCAAGAGAAATACTGGCAATCGGAGTTTTCAACTCATGAGTCATATTATTCACGAAATCATTTTTAATCTCGGAATATCGCTTGGAACGAAAGATGATTCCAATAGTAAAAATAAATGTAATTAGTAGAATAAGAGTAAAGATAATACTCGGAATCATAAATCTGACGCTAGAAAAGATATAACTGTTCATTGTAGGGAAATGAACTCTGATCACACCCACACCCATACTGGATTGTGGATCATTTCTGAAAAGTGGCTGGGAATAAGAGTATTCCTCGCCTTTAGGAGTATAATCAGGACATCGGTAAACCTCTCGTCCGTCAGCAGTTGTAATAACAAAATGATAAGGAATATTAATGCCGTTATTCATCAACTCTGCTTTCAGATCCTGATCAAGAAGTTTAAAGTTGATTCGTTCCTTCAAAGGTTTATCTGATGCAGAATACAGTAAAGAATAAACAACTTCATCCAGTAAAGATTTTTGATATACATAGCGGTTCTTAACGATTTCCTGTAAAGACTTTTGAGCTTCCGATATTGTATTCTGATCATTTCTCAGAATCATTGCCTTAGGAATCCGAGAAGGTTTGCGAGAAAGAGTCTTAAGTTCAAAAGAAGGATACATGGTACCATTTTCATTTACAGAAAGTTGGTGGGTCTGTTGCTGTACAGAACCATTTGCTTTCCCATTATGTATCTTAAGTGAATCACGCTTGCGAGCAGCAAGTTCTGTGGCATTCACGTCTTTCTCCAGATATTGAAGAGTCTCATTCAGTTCCAAGTTACGGGATGCATGGTAGAGGGCACGGTTGACAGATTCATCAAACTGTTCCTTCTTCATTTCTGCCATCTCCTCAATATAATTTAATTGCAAAAACAGCAAGGCAAGAAATGAAATGCCCATGATAACGGCTATTGTCCAAATGGTCCTCTTCTTCATATTGACAAAGATATGAATTTTTCTTAAATCGTTAACATTGCTTTGTTAACAATTTCCAACATATTAGCTGTTATTAACAATATTAGAATATTTTAGTTAAATATAAGTAATCATATAATCACAAAACAAAAAATCAATATAACCTGTCTAACCTTTCCGTTAAAGTCATTATAAAAATCAACCCACAAAAAAGAGCAGGGTTTCACCTCCTGCCCTTTTTTCAGGATTGGAATATTTAAAAAATTATATGTTTTTATCCTTTGACAATTCTGACTCATGTTCTGCCATAAGCGTTTTCTGAACATCATTCGGCACCAACTCATAGCTTGCGAACTTTGTTGTAAAACTTGCCCGGCCACCCGTTATACTACTTAAAGCAATGCTATAATCAGACAATTCCTTTGCAGGAATCTTAGCCTGAAGCTTCTGGTAAACAGCCTCACTATCCATCCCCATAATCATGGCGCGACGCCCCTGTAAATCACTCATCACATCACCCATAAAAACAGGAGGGACATCCACTTCAAGATCATAAACAGGTTCAAGTATCTTCGGTCCTGCATTTTTAAATGCATCAGAAAAAGCATGTCTCGCAGCCAGCATAAAGGACAATTCATTAGAGTCTACAGGATGCATCTTGCCATCATAAACCACTACTCTGACATCACGAGCATAGCTTCCAGTCAACGGTCCGTGTTCCATGCAATCCATAATTCCTTTAAGGATAGCTGGCATGAAGCGGGTATCGATAGCTCCGCCAACGACAGAGTTAATAAATACGAGCTGCCCACCCCAGTCCAGATTGATAACCTGCTTCCCTTTCATGGTCACCTTGTATTCCTGTTCTCCAAAATGATAAGAAACAGGATCAGACATCCCTTCTGCATAAGGTTCAACAATCAGATGAACCTCACCGAACTGACCTGCACCGCCACTTTGCTTTTTATGCCGATACACCGCCTTAGCCGGTTTCGTAATCGTTTCACGATACGGGATCTTCGGTTCATCAAACTTCACTTGTATTTTTTCATTATTTTCCAAACGCCATTTTAATGTTCTCAGATGGAATTCTCCCTGACCATGGATAATTGTCTGGCGCAATTCCTTACTATTTTCCACAACCCAGGTCTGATCTTCTTGGGACATTTTCGTCAGTGCAGCCATCATCTTTTCCGTTTCCTGCTCATTAACCGAACGAATCGCACGGGAATATTTTGAATTCGGATATTTGATAAAGTTAAAGCGCCAGTCACAATCTTTTCCATCAAGCGTATTACCGGTCTTGACATCCTTCAATTTAACCGTACAACCGATATCACCAGCCTCCATTTTATCAACACAAATACGATTGGCACCTGCACAAGCAAATATCTGTCCTAAACGTTCTTTACTTCCACGATCAGCATTTGTCAAATCATCTCCCGGACTTACCGTACCACTCATTACTTTAAAATAACTTACTTCCCCTATATGAGGTTCCATACCTGTCTTAAAGAAATACAAACTCTCACGATTGTCACTGTCTGGTTTCACTTCTTCCCCACGCGTATTGTACTGCAATGGCATTTCACTTACAAAAGGCACCACGTTACCCAAGAACTCCATCAAGCGACGCACTCCCATATCCTTTTTGGCACTGACACAAAAAACAGGATAAATGGAATTAGTTACCAGCCCTTTTCTGATTCCCATACGCATCTCGTCTTCGCTAAGAGTCTCACTCTCAAAAAATTTCTCCATTAAGGTGTCGTCGTTTTCTGCTGCTGCTTCAACAAGAGCCTTATGCAATTCCATTGCCTTATCCATTTCATCTGCAGGAATATCTTCAACTATCGGTTCCCCACCCTCTGGCTTCCAAGAGTATTTCTTCATTAAGAGTACATCTATCAACGAATTAAAATCAGGACCAGTATGGATTGGATATTGGATAACGACACATTTGGGACCGTAAATCTCCTTCATGTTAGAGATAATGTCATTAAAATCACATTTTTCAGAGTCTAACTGATTAATCAAAAAGATGACTGGTTTCTTCAACACTTCTGCATAGTGAAAGTTATTTTGTGTACCTACCTCCAGGCCACATTGACCATTAATAAGGATCAAAGCCTCGTCGGTCACATTCAGAGAAGTAATAGTTCCTCCAACAAAATCGTCACTCCCAGGACAGTCAATGATATTGAGCTTCTTATTATTCCATTCTACATGGAAAACTGTTGAAAATACAGAATAGCCATATTCTAATTCAACAGGAAAATAATCACTGGTCGTATTTTTATTCTCTACAGAACCACGGCGCTTGATAACACCAGCTTCATATAACATACTCTCGGCAAGTGTGGTCTTGCCGCTACCTGACGCGCCAATCAGCGCAATGTTTTTGATTTCGTTAGTGTGATATATTCTCATAACGTTATAGATTTAAAATGACAGATTAAGCATAGTATCATTAGGAAATCACGTTCCCCCTTTCTGGGCTCTAAGTTAGTTATTTTTTGACAAACTTCAAAAGAAATCAAGTAAAACTATCTGACTTTTAAAACATATTAACCTGCCGATCTGATGTAATAAAATTCCTAATTTAAGTTATAAAAGTAGAGTTTAATACAGATTGAAAACAAAATTCTCTAAAGAAACAGAGAAGGTTCCCTTCTACAATAATTTTATAAAAAATAGAATATCAATCATAATTGCACTTTCAGATACCCGTTGGCGGAATTAAACATGAAGGGAAAAACACATCTAAGGAATTGTACATATATCTAATTTTAAGCGACTTATATCGTTTAGCCTTTAGCTATATACATGATCCGCAATTATCAAACTGTGGTAATGTGATTGGGAAATACCCCCTTATTCTTAGTGACCTTCGTATCTGGAATAGTCAGATATATATTTCTATCCAGAAAACGATCGAAAGGATTAGCTAATTAAAAAAACATTCTGTTTAAATATGGATAAACCATAAAAAATATGTATCTTTACATCACTTAATCCACTTATAGATGTCTGGACTTTATATTCATATTCCATTTTGTGCCAGCCGCTGTATTTATTGCGGTTTCTACAGTACTACACTTCTTGCTCTGCAGAATGCTTATGTGGATGCACTTTGTAAAGAGATGAAAATGCGAAAGCCGATTGAACCTGTTCGGACTATTTATCTTGGTGGTGGAACACCAAGCCTTCTTTCAGAATATAATCTGAAGAAATTATTTACTAATATATATGCTGTTTACGGTCATGAATCAGAAAGGAAAACTACTCCTGAAAAAGAACCATTTGAAGAAATTACCATTGAATGTAATCCTGACGATGTTTCAGAAGAGTTTGCCAGCATATTGGTTTCCCTTGGTGTGAATCGAGTGAGCATTGGGGCTCAGACCTTTTCATCAAGACAATTGAAATTCATTCATCGACGGCACACGGCTGAACAGATTCCACTGGCTGTCCATCGTCTGCGTACTATGGGCATACAAAATATAAGCATTGATCTGATGTTCGGCTTCCCAGGAGAGACTTTAGCGGACTGGGAAAATGATCTTCGTAACGCACTTGCTCTGCAAGTGGAACACATTTCTGCCTATTCTCTGATGTATGAAAAGGGTACACCCCTCTTCCAACTGCTCAAGAAAGGGGAAGTTCATGAGATCGATGATGAACTGAGCTTAAATATGTATAAAACGCTCATTGATACCCTCAATGAAAACGGGTATGAACAATACGAAATCAGTAATTTTGCAAAATCGGATGCGGACACTTACGGATCTTCAGGAAAGAATCCATTGACACAGGATAAAAGTCAACTCACCTCTGACAACCTTATGTGGGATAACAGACCTGAAATGCTTTCACCTTACCGGAGTCGTCATAATTCTTCATACTGGCACGAAACACCTTATATTGGTATTGGCGCAGCTGCTCATTCATACGACCTAAAATCAAGACAATGGAATATTGCGGACCTACGCCAATACATTCAGGCCATACAATCCGGTACTATTCCATATAAAAGAGAAATTCTGAACTTAAATACACGTTATAATGATCTCATCACGACCGCTCTAAGAACCCGTGAAGGCATAAATCTGAGAAAGATGAAAGAAGAATATGGCAGTCACCTATATGACTTTCTTCTCCGGAATGCCAGACAGCATATTGAAAATAAGAATATGAAAATCGTGGATCATCAACTTTCTCTGACCCGTAAAGGACTCTTCATCTCAGACGATATTATGAGTGACCTGATGGATGTATGAAAGATATCCTTTACAAAGGATACTCTTTTCTGATCATCGTAGAATGTTTCACTAAAAAACTAAAATTATGTTAGGAAATTTTAATTATCAAAATTCTACAAAGCTATTCTTCGGAGAAGATTCTCTGAAGAATTTAGGTGAAGAACTTAAATGCTTTGGGCGCACCGTAATGTTCAATTACGGAGGTGGAAGTATCAAGCGCAATGGGATTTACGATCAGGTTATAGACATCTTGCATCAAGCAGGAAAGAAAGTAGTCGAGAACCCTGGTATCATGTCCAATCCAGACCTCGACAAACTGCTTGACGGCATTCAGATTGCACGAAAAAACAAGGTGGATTTTATCCTTTCAGTTGGAGGGGGCTCCGTCAGCGACTACTCTAAGGCTGTTGCTGCATCAGTATATTATGACGGCGATCCCTGGAAGGATTTCTTTCTTGACCAACAAAACCCAGCACCGGACCAAAAAGTGATTCCAGTAGGAGTAGTCCTTACTATGGCCGGAACAGGTTCTGAAATGAACGCTGGTAGTGTAATTACTGATGCCAAAAACAAATTTAAGGTTGGACATGTATTTGATAACCGGCTGATGCCAGTGTTCTCCATTCTGAATCCGAAATTTACCTTCACCGTTCCGGAGAGCCAGATGAAAGCAGGTATCTTTGATATCATGTCTCACATCATGGAGCAATATTTCTCTGGAGACGATGACAATACTTCTGACTATATCGCTGAAGGCCTTATGCAAGGATTGATTCATGCTTCAAGAATTGCGGTCAAAAATCCTAAAGACTACGAGGCACGTTCCAACATCATGTGGACAGCCACCTGGGCATTGAACTCACTGATTGGATGTGCAAAGAAACAAGATTGGGAAGTTCACATGATTGGCCATTCTGTCGGAGCCCAGACACATGCTCCACATGGATTCACTCTTGCTGCAATATCCTTACCGTACTATCATCTGGTCATGAAATATGGATTACCGAAATTCAAGCGTTTTGCAGAAAATGTATGGCGTATCAATCCGGCACACAAGACAGACCAGCAAGTAGCTGAAGAAGGACTTGAAGCTTTGAAGAACTGGATGCTAGAAATAGGCCTGCCCTTGTCAATCAAGGATTTGGGCGCATCTGAGGCTATGTTGAACGGTATTGCCAAAGGTACAATTATCATGGATGCTGGTTATCATAAACTCACTCAGCATGAATTGACCCAAATTCTGGAAGAAAGTCTCAATAAAAAATATCTTTAGTATGAATCTATAAAGTTGATGGTTCAATATCCATACTATCAGACCTTTCATTATAGAAGAAATCTATTTTGAAAGGTCTTTTTTATATCCGGTTGTTGCACCTTACTGCATGATTTTCATCTATCTTATGCCGCTCCATAGTACAAAAAGATATCATTAATCCGTTGGCGGAATTAATTTAGTATCATAACTATCATCAGATTATATTCATTGCCACGATTTGGTAATTACTAATTCTGTATAACTTAAAAGATGAAATGATATAAGTAACTAAACATCAGATACATATACAACTTATTAGGTATGTTTATTCCTTCATGTTTAATTCTGCCAACGGGTATCATTCATAAAACAGCAGATAACAAAGTTCGTTATTTGTCCCCTCTCAAAAGAAATATGTAAAAATTCCAATAATTTGATAGCATCATATCAAATTTATGCTTATCTTTGCTATTGAACTATATCCGATAGATTTAACCGGATTTTCATTAAGACTCAAATCCATTAGGACGCAGAGTAATAAATTTTTAACTTTTAATGTTATAATTATGGAACAAAAGAAATTACATTCTCCAATTAAGACAATAAATCCTTTTACTAACAGAATTGAAAAAGAATTTAACATAACTAGTGACGACGAAGTAGAAAAGAAAATAAAAAAAGCCGACACAGCCTTTAAGTCCTGGCGTAAGACCAACTTCCCTTTTCGTTCAAAAATCATTCACAAAGTAGCTTCTCTTATGCGTGAACGAAAAGAGGAACTTGGGCGTTTGGTCACGACTGAAATGGGGAAACTCCTACGGGAAAGTATTTATGAAGTGGAACTCAGCGCAGATATCTTTGATTATTATGCCGATCACGCTGAAGAATTTCTTGCCGACCAGAAATTGCCTACACCTCAAGGCGAAGCTTTCGTCACTTATGAACCAATAGGTGTACTACTTAGCGTTCAACCGTGGAACTTTCCTTTCTATCAGATTACCCGGTCAGCGGCTCCAAATCTTATGGCAGGTAATACCATGGTACTCAAACATGCTTCAAATGTGCCACAATGCGCACAACTCATGGAGGATCTCTTCAAAGAGGCCGGTCTGCCTGACGGAGTGTATCAGAACCTTTTTATTCCGGGAGGCAGCATAGACAAACTGGTAGCTAACCCACTGATCAAAGGCGTGACATTGACAGGTAGTGAACCAGCCGGAGCTAATATTGCTTCTGAAGCAGGTAAATATGTTAAGAAATCCACACTGGAACTGGGCGGAAGTGATCCTTTCATCATATTGGAAGATGCCGATATGGACAAAGCCGTAGAAACAGCAGTTTATGGGCGGATGGGGAATGCCGGTCAGGTATGTATATCTCCTAAGCGGATTATCGTTCCGGAATCGAAATATCCAAATATCCTGAACAAAATGAATGTATTGGTTGCAAAACTGAAGTTGGGAGATCCGATGGATCCACAAACAGATATTGCTCCACTGTGCAGCGAAGAAGCAGCTAGAAAAGTAATTGATCAAATAGAACGGGCTGTAGAACAAGGGGCAAAACTGGAATTTGGTGGAGGACGACCTGATAGCAAGGGTGCATTTGTCAATCCAACCATCATAACCCACGTTACTCCGAGTATGGATGCCTATTCTGAAGAAATATTTGGTCCAGTACTGGTAGTTTATACCTATAAAACTATTAACGATGCTATTCATTTAGCCAACGCAACAAATTTCGGATTAGGAGGAACGGTCTTCGGAACTGACATAAAGAACGCTAAGGCTGTAGCACGGGAAATAGATTCAGGTATGGTCTATATTAACCATACTACAGGTATCGCACCAGAACTGCCTTTCGGCGGCACGAAAAATTCCGGCTATGGCCGTGAACAGTCTCTCGCCGGAATCTATGAATTTGTCAACTCAAAGCTGATACGAGTGACAACACCCGAAAATTTATATTGAATCAGTAAAATCAAAAGTTCGTGCCTCCTAATTGGGAGGCACGTTTTTTATGGATTAGCATTTTTTACTTTCTCAACCAATTTTTTTTCATTAACTTTGCATTCTCAAGATAATGGGTATATGCAAAATCAATTTTCAAGAACACAATTATTATTTGGGAAACCGGCTATTGATACCCTCAACGGCTCACGGGTAGCCGTATTCGGCATTGGTGGTGTCGGTGGCTACGTGACTGAAGTTCTCGCTCGTAGTGGCATAGGAGAACTGGATCTTTTTGATGACGACCGCATTTGTCTGACCAATGTCAACCGACAGATATACGCCTTACTCTCCACTGTCGGCAAACATAAAGTTGATGTCGCTGAAGAACGCATTCATGACATTAACAAGAGGTGCATCGTGCATAAATACCAGATGTTTTATATGCCAGCCAATGCTGATGACATCGACCTTTCTCTTTTCGACTATGTAGTTGACTGTGTTGATACCGTCACTGCCAAACTCGAATTGATTAAGCGCTGCTATACACTTCACATCCCTATCATCTCTTGCATGGGTGCGGCTGACAAACTTGATCCTACAGCTTTCCGTGTAGCCGATATCAATAAGACAAAAATGGACCCTCTGGCCAAAGTAGTCCGAAAGAAACTTCGGAAATTGCATATTCCGCATTTGAAGGTAGTATATAGTGAAGAGGAGCCTTTAAAACAAATAGACGATCCATCCATCAGTTGCCGCTTTCACTGCATTTGCCCAAATAAAGATATGCGAAAATGCACAGAACGCCGCGATATTCCGGCCAGTAATGCCTTTGTCCCCGCTGCAGCAGGTCTTATTGTCGGTGGAGAAGTAGTAAAGGATCTTGTCAATGAAGCTCATACCATGCGTATCACACCCGAAGATGCTCCTACTAATCCTTATGCCCAATCTGCTTCTGAAAAAGCAAAGGAAAAACTGGATAAATACCGGCAGATCTGCCTGGCCAAGAAAAATGGCACATGGGTAGACGATAAGATTATCAAGACACTTTCCTCTGCAGGAATCAAATAAAAAAGGACTGTAAACAAATGTCTATAGTCCTTTTTTCTATCTTTTTCAACTGATATCACCGTTCATTAATAGCAACATACTTCTTTTGTTTCAGGAGATTATTATATGCTGGACGGATAATACGACGACCCTCAAAGTTAAGTTCCTCTATACGATGAGCTGTCCATCCTACAATACGGGCCATTGCAAAGATAGGTGTATAAATTTCCTGTGGCAATCCAAGCATCTCATAAATAAAACCACTATAAAAGTCAAGGTTTGCACAGGCAGGTTTGGAACCTCCACGATGATTCATCAGGCATTTTATTCCTTCCTGTTCGAGCAGAGTAAGAAACTTATATTCTTCTTCCATGCCTTTTTCTTTTGCCAATTCTCCACCAAGTTTCTTCAATTCTACGGCACGAGGATCACTCTTTGTATATACTGCATGGCCAATACCATAAATCAGACCGCTCTTGTCGTATGCCTCCTTGTTCAGCATTCGGTTCAGATAGGTATCTATTTCATCCACATTAGTCCAATCTTTAATATGTTCCTTCAAGTGATGTAACATATTAATGACTTTAATGTTAGCGCCACCATGCAAAGGTCCCTTCAAACTTCCGATACCTGCAGCAATAGAAGAATAAGTATCAGTACGGGTAGAGGAAGTAACACGAACCGTAAATGTTGAGTTATTACCTCCACCATGTTCAGCTTGCAGGATCAGGAGCAAGTCAAGTATCCTTGCATCCAAATTTGAATAATCACCCCCGTGAAGCATATAGAGGAAGTTCTCGGCTATACACAGATTATCCTTCGGATGGCGGATATTCAGACTTTGTCCTTGTACCGTATGACGATAAATATTATAGGCATAAGCGACAATGGTAGGAAACCTTGCAATGAGTTCAATACTTTGCCGCATAAGATTATCACGGGAAATATCATCTGGATTCGGATCGAAAGTATACATCTCAAGTACACAACGAGCAAGAATATTCATAATATTAGAACCTTCCAAGTCAATGATATGAACAATCGTACGGTGATCTAAAGGCATATTATCATTCAGCAACTCTCTAAAAGCTTCTAATTCCTCTTTGTTCGGAAGTTTTCCTGAAAGGATGAGATAGGCTATCTCCTCAAAGCCAAAGCGCTTTTCCTTCAATAACGGACTCACCAAGTCATCTAATTCATATCCCCGGTAATACAACTTCCCGTCACAAGGGCAAAGTTTACCATCCGCATCGCGAGTATACCCTACTACATTACCAATGTTTGTCAACCCAACGAGCACCCCGGTACCATCCTCATTACGAAGTCCCCTCTTTACACCATATTTTTGGAAAGCTTCTTTCGGAATCTTACAAGAATTTCTAACCTCATCAGAGAGTTTATAGATCAAATATTCCTTCTTCATATTACTCATATTTTTTTCTTCCTTTCTTAATCCAGAATTTTGTTGTTCTCAATACATTTAATGTCCTTTTTATAAAAAATCAATTTTCTCTTCTCCATCCAAACAATCTATAGAAAACTGATCATCTTCCATCATAAGAATTTACATTAATTTTTGTCACTCTTTGCTCTTTGCATCATTCAGGGCACTTCCTGCCTTAAACCATTCGATCTGAGTCTCGTTATAAGTATGCTCAACCGGAAAACTTTCTTCAGAGCCATCTTTATGTTTCAGGGTCACCATAAGTTGATGCCCAGGAGCAAAATCCTTTAATCCTTTTATCGAGATACGATCATTCTCCATGACCTTGTCATAATCATTTTTATCAACGAATGTCAGTGCCAGCATTCCCTGTTTCTTCAAATTAGTTTCATGAATCCGGGCAAAACTCTTGGCAAGAATCACCTTCACATTCAGATATCTGGGTTCCATAGCAGCATGTTCACGACTGGATCCTTCACCATAATTATCTTCAGCAACAACAATTGAATCCAGTCCTTGCCGCTTATAGTCCAGAGCAGCAGCAGAGACCTCCTTATACTGGCCATCCAACTGATCCTTTACCTTGTTATTCTCACCATTGAACGCATTTACAGCACCCATAAGAAGATTTTTCGAGATATTCTCCAAGTGCCCACGATACTTCAACCACGGACCCGCCATAGAAATATGATCCGTCGTACATTTTCCTTTCGTCTTAATCAGTAACGGCATATTGTTATAATCATTTCCATCCCATGGAGCAAAAGGTTCAAGTTTTTGCAGACGTTGAGAAGACGGAGAAATAGCCACTTCCACATTCTCATTACCTTTTAGAGGAGGAATAAATAAGCCCTTCTCTTCCAACACCTCAAGTCCCCTTCTTTCAGGACAAAGTTGTGAGATAAACCCTTTTGGAGGAAAATCGGGACCATACGGTTCGTCCAGTTTTACGTTATTTCCATTCTTATCCTGCAAAGTATCTGTCATCGGATTAAAATCCAGTCTCCCGGCAATAGATAATGCTATAGCCATTTCCGGACTGCCGATAAACGCAAAGGTATTCGGATTCTGGTCAGCGCGCCTGCGAAAGTTCCGATTAAAAGATGTAACGATTGTATTCTTTCGCACAGGATCATCCGTATGACGTTTCCACTGTCCGATGCAAGGACCACACGCATTCGTCATAATTACAGCTCCAATCTTTCGGAAGTCTTCAAGAATGCCATCCCTTTCAGCCGTGCATCTGATCTGCTCGGAACCCGGATTGATAATCAACTGGGCTTTTACTGGAATATTTTTTTCGACGGCTTGACGAGCCACACTTGCTGCACGTACAAGGTCCTGATAACTTGAATTCGTACAACTCCCGACTAATCCTACTTCTACTTTCATCGGATAACCATGAGCAGGACCTTTGACATTCATCTGACTGATCGGTGTGGCTGCATCCGGTGTGAATGGACCGTTCAAATAGGGTTCTATCTGATTGAGATCAATCTCCAGAACTTGGTCATACCACTTTTCCGGATGTTCTTCCACTTCCTTATCAGCACATAGTTCTGCTGCATTTTGTCGAGCCAGTTTAGAAAGGTCACACCGACCTGTTTGACAGAGATATTCATCAGCATTCTCATCAAATGGGAAGATACTACAGGTAGCCCCCAATTCAGCACCCATATTACAGATAGTAGCCTTACCTGTAGTTGACAGAGTCTTCACGCCCTCTCCAAAATATTCAAGAATAGCATTAGTCCCTCCCTTAACGGTCAGAATACCTAAGATTTTCAATATCACATCTTTTGGGGCTGCCCATCCTGATAGTCGGCCTGTAAGATGTACTCCGATAAGACGCGGCATCTTCAATTCCCAAGGTTGACCCGTCAGAACATCTACCGCATCAGCACCACCAACACCAATAGCAACCATTCCCAGACCACCAGCATTTGGAGTATGAGAATCGGTACCCAACATCAAACCTCCAGGAAAAGCATAGTTTTCAAGCACTACTTGATGGATAATACCAGCACCAGGTGCCCAAAAGCCAATATGATATTTTTGAGCAGCTGAAGCCAGAAAATCATATACTTCTTTATTCGTAATACGGGCTACAGATAAATCCTGAGTTGCACCGACGTCGGCACGGATCAAATGATCACAATGGACCGATGTTGGGACAGCAACCTCTTTCTTGCCAGCATTCATAAACTGAAGAATAGCCATCTGTGCAGTGGCATCCTGCATGGCTACACGATCAGGACGAAAATCCACATACTCTTCTCCACGTTTAAAAGGCTTCAACTGATCGAAATTATAAAGATGGGAATATAACACTTTCTCTGCATACGTTAACGGATGCTGTAATACAGTTCTGGCTTTACCCACTCTATCGGCATACGACACATAGAAATTTCTGATCATTTCAATATCCAATACCATATCTGCTTTTTTAGTTATTATCTTTGACAAAGATACACAAATAATTCAAAAGTGTCACATTTGACATTCATTATTTTGCAAATTAATACTGTTTTCCTGTAAAAATTAATATATTATTGTATATTTATGTCTTTTGAGATATCAAAAGGATTCTAATATATCTGCTTCATATACAAGTTGACAACTGGATCTGAAAAATATATATATACCAAAAAGCCGTATGCAAATATTGCATACGGCTTCTGATCAAACAGTAAATATATAAATCAATCAGCGTTCATTAACAGTGCCGATTGAGAACTTCAAAGGACTAAAAATGGAATTTCAAATCAACCCCATACTGGAGACCATTTCCACGCTGGGCAAAAGTCAGGTTCTGGCCGGAAGCAGCACTTTGAAAAGAGAAAGTATTAAACTTGGTGTCAGTCAGATTGCGTCCCCAGAAACTCAGTTTCATAAAGCCGAAATCAGCATCGGCATGCGCCCCTAATACCGCATAGAATTTCTGTGAATAAGTATTGCTTTCGTCCCAATAGGTTTTACCCTGACCACAAACATTAGCTCCTATGATGATAGCTTGAAGTTTGCCGGCCGACAAGTCGAAATGATAGTCAGCCCGCACAGAGAAAGTATTCATCGGTACATAAGGTACTTTCTTCTTATTATAGTCTATAGGTTGGTAAATCCCATTCACCTTTACACTGTCTTTGTAGTCTTTAAAAGCAGCATGTGTAAAACCGTATGTAAAGGCCCAGTCAAGATGATTATTAAAAGACTGACCACGAAGAGACGCCTCTACTCCACAACTGTAACTCTGTCCGGCATTGACCATCATACGACCATAACCATAGTTGCTGGCCATAACTGAAAGTTGCTGATGACGAATCTGCATGAAAAAAGCGGAAAAATCAAACTGAACGGAATGATTGAAAAGGTTTACGTGGGTACCCGCTTCATAATTCCAACTTGTTTCCGGACGATAGGAAATGGTTTTGGCAATTTTTTTATAGTCCTCATCCGTATGAGGAACTGCATAACTTCCTCTCATTGCCTGATCTGCATTGGCATTCAGTTCAGAAGACAGAATATCGGAAAACATCTGAAAATTATAACCTCCTGCACGATAACCTTTACTCACAGTAGCATAAACGTTACTTCCCTGATTATCAATCCGATAGCTCAGTCCCAATTTAGGAAGGAGTTGATTATAATTATCATGAGTTCTTCCATTAAGAACTGTAGAAAGTACATTTGTAGCTTTCATGCCCATTACTGAAGCAGCCATGGACATATAAGCAGAAGTTTCGTAGTGAATATTCGTATGTGTGAAATCGTAACGAAGTCCGATGGTACCAGTCAGATGGTCTGTAATGTCAAAGCTGCTCTCATGAAAGAGCGCAAAATTATATTGTGGAGTATGATAGACACCGGGAGCACCCATTTCTACATTCAGACTTACTCCACCGGCAGCTGCAACGGCCTGCTCTGCAGCAGCTAAAGCAGCAGCTTGTGGCATCCCCTGTTGCATCATCTTTCCAGCCATTGCTGAAACGATTCCAGAATACATTTGATGCTGTATACCTTCTGCCATAGGAGTTGTCATACCCTTATCAAAATACACAGGACCATCTGTCCGCGACCATTCAGAAGAGAAGAATGTTCCAACTGTCCAGTGCCAGAAACCACCTACAGCATGATTACCTTTAAAGTCAAACTCCTGAGTAAAAGCATTTTGCAACTGCTTTTGTCTCAGATGTAACAAATCCTGAGGCAGGAAGTCCTGATCCATGAGCATATCATCTCTCAGATATTGATAACTTGAAACACTGTTAAAATCAAAGTTCTTAGCCTGATAACCTATAGTCAGACCTGTATTGAGCATATTCCGGCGATAAGTAGATTGACGATTTGCACTTGGTGAAGCTGTCTTCCCACTATTAAGGTCTAGAAGTCCATAAGGAAATCCGTCCTGGTTCACATACTGATAATCAGCTGTATAGTCTATATTCAGTCGGTCTGTAGGCTGGAACACTAAGCGAAACTTGCCACCGGCCTCATTAAATAGGTCAGCCCTCTTACCCGTTGTCTGATTTCTGAAAAATCCATTCTGTCCGTCATAGAAACCGGCAACCGATATACCAACTTGGTTACTCAATTTCTGGTAATGAGCAAATTCAGTATTTCTGTAAAGTCTGGATCCTATACCCAAACTAATATCTGTACCTTGGTAATACAAAGGGTTACGGGAATACATTCTTACTACCCCTCCTTCAGAATTCTGTCCATAGAGGGTTCCTTGAGGACCACGAAGAACATCTACACGCTCCAACTGATAGGTATGAAAATTAAAAGCGGCCTTGCTGATAATAGGCATACCGTCCATATAGAGTGCAATAGCAGGACTATTGATACGACTTCCGATGCCTCTTATATAAATGGAAGAGGTATAACGTGACCCATAATCTGGCATTACAAAAGAAGGAACGTATGAAGAAATATCATGAAGATCTCGTACGCCGAGATTCGACATCTCCTTCGAGGTAAGAATCGTACTGCTTAAAGGTTGTTGACGCATACGAAGAAATTCCTTAGGCTGACGTATGACAACGACTTCATCCAAGTCATGTACACGTGAAGAATCTGAAAGGTCAGTTACAGGACTTCTCTTCTCTGATGCCTGTATAGGCAGCGCCATTGCTCCCAACAGGACAACAGCCATGATCAATTGATTATTCATAAAGTTGATATTGTTATTCGGGTGCAAAGATACGAACTTCTATTGGTCTGTCAAATCCTCATTTATGAGGAAATTTAAAATAATATTTGAAAAGAGCAACGCACAAACTCCCGTAGCACTTGCAAGCACTCCTGCAAGACTAATTTATCAATAAATCCTTAAAATGAAAACCGAAAGACATCCGCCTGTCTGATTTTTAGTCATTCATAGCTCCACAGTGCGGACAACGACCTTTATGCTTCAACTCCGCCCCGCAATTTCCACAAACATATTTCACATGATCATGTTTCAGATATTGCCTGATAGCAAAATAATAATAGAAAGCCAATAGCACATAACCCACAAAATACAAGGTACTGATACTGAATAGAATATAATCAATGGCACATACTCCAGCCAACCCAAAAGTATAAAGTATAGCATCGCCAAACGGCAACTGTTTCCTAATGTCATCCAAAGCTGCAAGTCCAACAATCAACATAGCCCAGACTAATATCAAAAAGATTGAAAGCAACGTCTGGACACGGAATGGATCCAGTGTAGGATGATAGTAGAAATCCTGCCAGACATCTGGAACAAAAATCTGAATACTCGCATAGAGTGCAGCAGCCAAGGCTACAATCAAACAAAGTAATGTGGGATAAAACGAATCAATATCGTTAAAGTGTACGATCTTGGCATTCTTCTGAAGGATTGTCCTTAAAAGATAAGCAAATCCTATAATCACTATAATGATGAGAAAAATGAGCAGATGAGTATCTGAAAAAGTGGAAATACACTCAGAGATCGGATCATCAGGAACTGCATTCGGCAAAAGCCTCGACTCATGAATCCAACCAAACCGCGCATTTTCTGTTCCAAGTTGAATCCATACCGAGTCAATAGAGTCCTGCGGAACAATATGAATATCAGAAACAACCAATAAGGTATGATGCTTGACGGTAAAGGAATCCGTATTCATCTTATTGACAATCTCAACAGGCTGTTGTTCATAAAGGACAAGAGAATCACTCTTTACCAGAAAGTTATATCTGTAAGTATAATGGTGGGTGGAAGAGAAGTAAATAGAATCAAGTTGCTTTTCACTATATTGAGCGAGAAGAGCACGAGACTTCATAGCTGGCCGGTGATAACAACCAGTCAGTAATGACGCCATCAGCAGCATCAAGACTATAAATTTACTTCTCCGCATAAATATTCATTTGGCACACTTTACAATTAAATTCAAGACGAAATTTTCTCCTATCAGGTAATACTAAAAACAGAGGCTCTTTCCAAGTAGGAACCACCCCACCCCTCTTCACACAATACCCTAACGCATAACGAATACAATAGCGGCACTGCATGATCAACAGTTCAGAACCAATCAGATCAGAATGATCCAAAAGTTCAAAAGCATTTCTATCAACTTTCAATCCCTTTCGTGAATAGAAATCTGCTGCCAATCGATTACTGATATTATAAAGATACGTATAACTTGCATATTCCGGTTGCCAATAGGAAGGAGGAACTTCGGGAGTTTTTTCTTTATTCAAAGAAGAACCAGATAATTTATTATCCGATTGTGAAGCAACTTCCGCAAGCTCGGTTCTCTCAAGTTCACTTATCACTTTGCGTTTCAGAGTTGACAGCATACTGTTCGGAATAAAACAAGTATCAGTCCCATCCGTAATATCCACCTGCACACAGTCATAAAGAGTATTTCCCAATTTAGTCAATTGACGGTTTATATTTTCCATCTGGGGCTTTTTGGCCTTTTGCAAGTCCAGGTCAGAATGCGCATTGACAGAAAAACGACCATCCGTAGCTTCAAGTAGAATACCATTGTCAACAGCAGATAACCTCATACGTACAGGAATTTTCCTCTCAGCCGTTTTACCTTCAAGGACTTTTCTGAAAGCCTCATCATGATTCCGATAAAGTCTCATTCCTTTGCGGAGACTTGCCGGCATATATTGTGGAAAAAGCCGGTTACTTACAGCTCTGTTTATCCGACATCCTTCCAGTTCATGGTCATCATTGAAGAAGCAGAGACCGTCACCATTCGCGAAACTGGCTGTACCGGCGACATTAAAATTATCTTGCTGGATTTCCTTCACTGTCCCTACATATTCCCCCATAACTTTAGGGGTATCCATAGCATTGATCTCAGACTGTCGGCCATTGAGAAAATAAGTTGTAAAACCACGATTAAAGGTCTTCTTCAAATCAGGATTAAAAGTGTAAGAGACCTTTCCACGGGATGAGCGGCAAAAATCTTCCGGCCTGCGTGCAACAAGTCTATCTAGTTCTTGAGAATATACAGATACCACATTCTTCACATAATCAATATCTTTCAGCCGTCCTTCTATCTTAAAAGAGCATGCACCGGCATCAGCTAAATCCTCAAGGTGATTTGCCAGGCAAAGATCTTTCAAAGATAACATATACCGCTGCTTTTCAATGATTTTACCTTCACTATCTTCCAGATTGAATTTCAAACGGCAGAATTGGGCACAAGTTCCACGATTGGCAGAACGGTTAAAAGCATACTGGGAAGCATAGCATATCCCGGAATAACTCACGCAAAGAGCACCATGAACAAAAACTTCAAGTTCTATATCGGGAACAGCTGCATGAATTTTCCGGATTTCATCCAAAGAAAGCTCGCGAGCCAGAACAGCACGGCGAAAACCCAATGACTTTAGCCAACGGACCTTTTCTATCGTCCTGACATCACATTGAGTGCTGGCATGAAAAGGAATATTACGCTGCCCACCCAATTCAAGAAGTCCCATGTCCTGGATGAGAATACCATCAACGTGGATGGAAGACAGTTGTATAAGTAACTCATTGGCCGCATCTAATTCCTTGTCATATACAATCGTATTGACTGTGACATAAACCTTTACTTCAAAGTGATGAGCATATTCGCACAACCGGCGGATATCATCAACAGAATTTCCTGCAGCCTGACGGGCACCAAATCCGGTGGCACCGATATATACAGCATCCGCTCCATGATCAATTGCAGCGATACCAATTTGCAAATTCTTTGCAGGTGCCAAAAGTTCTAACTGTCTCATCTCGCGTCCATCAATATGATTAGTTACTTGCCGGAACCTTCAATTCCAGACTATTTGATTTCTTCTATATTATATGGAGTCTCCTGATAAACATAATAATTAATCCAATTGCTGTAAAAAAGATTAGCAGAAGACCGCCATGTTACAAGTGGCTTATTATGCGGATCATTATTAATATAATAATTTTGGGGGATATCCACATCATCACGTTTACCAAAATCACGCTTATATTCCTTATCAAGAGTATAGGGAGCATATTCCAAGTGTCCGGTCAAATAAAATTCCCTGCCATTACGTGACATCACAACCGTCACCCCACTATCATGTGATTCAGCTATAATATGTAAGTCGGAGATCTTTTCTATATCTTCCCGATGCACTTCTGTATGTCGGCTCTGAGGCATACAGAATACATCATCAAAACCACGGAAAATAGGCAGTAAAGGGTCCAGAATACGGGAATGAAAAATACCAAACATTTTTTTGGATAACGCATATTTAGGAATCCCATAAAAATGGTATAAGGCAGCCTGAGCAGCCCAACAGATATATAATGTGGAAGTAACATGGGTGCGTGCCCAGTCAAAAATACCTTCCACTTCCTTCCAATACTCTACATCCTCGAAATTCAAAGTCTCAACTGGTGCCCCTGTCACGATCATCCCGTCAAATTTATGTTTCCGGAGTTCTTCAAAATCCTTGTAAAACATAATCATGTGTTCAATCGGCGTGTTTTTGGGCGTATGACTCTTCAATTTCATAAAATAAATTTCCAACTGAAGAGGTGTATTGGACAGTAGCCGGATCAAGTCCGTCTCAGTCGTAATCTTTAAAGGCATCAAATTAAGAATAACAATCTTCAAAGGACGAATCTCCTGACTATGAGCCCGAGTTTCATCCATAACAAAAATGTTTTCTTTCTTCAGAATCTCTATAGCTGGTAATTTATCCGGTAATCTTAATGGCATACTAACATCCTTTCCCTAATAAAGCGTGGTACAAATTTAAATAAAATTTCTGAGATGATAAAACCTGTAGAGGCAAAAAACTAAAATAAATGCTTTCTTATCAGACCTTACCCGTTTCAGGTTTCACCAATTCGACTATTCGTATTAATAAAATCATGAATATCATCCCAATTATGCAGCATATTCTTAAAAACGAGATTGATTATCACATAATTAGCCCCATACTCTTTATTGTTTCCATTATTTTATCAAATTATTTATTCACTTCACCGATAATAAAAGATAGGTTTACCGAAATAGGGTTGTAGAATTGATTTTGAATCACTAACTTTGTACAGAATTTATAAAACACAGATACAACTTACTGTGATTGTTTTTTTAATTAACAAATAAATAAAATGAGAAAAAATGGTTTGAAAGGTCTCTTTTGGGGCATTCTTGTTATATTAATCGGAGTCATCTATCTTCTGTTCAACTTTGGTGTGTTGCCAATAGAGTGGAAAACCGTCATACTATCATGGCAAATGCTATTAATAGTAATAGGTATCACACAATTCTATTACCATCATTATAGTTTAGGAATCGCCACTTTCCTATTTGGAGTATTCTTTCTATTCCCCAAATTCGCACCACTTGTTGGTCTTCCCTATTCTGCTGCTACCTTCCACAATGTATTCTGGCCAGTCGTAATCATTTTTGTCGGATTATTAATGATTACCCACCATAATTGCCATAAATGCACTCACAGGCAATATATGAGTGGATGTCACGGATCCAGCATGAGTCACTCCCATAAAGATAAGGGGGATGGCAGGATCGATTATCATTTGATTATGAATGGTATCGATGAGATATTTCTCGAACCAGTCTTCCGTGGAGGAGAAATCCAGACCGTGATGGGAGGAATAAAACTTGATCTCCGTAAGACCACTCTTCCTGAAGGAGAAACAACACTTGAAATTAATGCTATTTGTGGTGGTGCAGATATCATCGTCCCCGAAGACTGGCATATAGAAGTGGTTACTGACTCATTCTTAGGAGCATTTGAAGACAAAAGAATGAGAAACGGAACTTATATTGACCGGAAATTAGTAATTAAGGCAAATATGATTTTAGGTGGAGGCAGTATACGATGCTGAAAAATCCGATATTATATGACTACTACGTCAGGCGGAATCATATATTATTGAGTACAATAACCGGTTCCGCCTATGCCTTAGCTTTCGGATATTCATCGAAGATGCCGGCTTATGCCATTCTTACAGATGCCATCCTCTGTTCATTTTTATTTTATACCGGAGCTGTTGCAATATGGAGCGTATATACTTTCAGTCATTTTGAATCATTGAATTCATCTATCCATTTAGCTGTAAATATAGGATATTGCGTCATTAGTCTGATCTTATTTTCAGGCTTAGAACTATTAATAGCAGATATAGCATATCCGGAATACATTGGTGCATTTATTTCACAACTTATTCCCCGCATCTTTTGCCAGATAATAATATATATAGCTTTTCGTTGGTACTATTTAAGTAATCAACCAGAAGAAATGGCAGAAACTCTTCCTGATGACAGTAACAATGACTGTTCTGAACCAGACGATCATAAGCAAGTAGAACGCATAACCGTTAAGGTCGGACAAAAGATTAAAGTTATTGCTATAGAAAATATCGTGTTTTTGAAAGCAGAAGATGATTATGTTTCAATACATACAGAAGAGGGGCACTGGCTTAAAAGTGAAACGATGAAAAAGTATGAAGCATGCTTGCCTCAGGATATGTTTGCCAGAGTCCACCGTTCATATATCGTCAATATTACTAAGATTTCAAAAATCGAGCGGTATGGGCAAAAACAATTATTACAACTCTCTGACGGCACATCCATACGTGTCAGTGCAACTGGTTATAAGCTACTTCGGGAGAAGTTGAATCTATAAAAATTTAAATGCCATTCACGGTAGTTATTACGCGGATGACATTTATCTAAAATCTTCAAAAAAAGGCATCAACTATTCCATAAACCAATATAGTCCATCTTCTCCGTCTTGGATATATGCATTTTGAGGAACTTCTTTCAAGACATAATAGACATTCATATAGTCCGGACTTGGAGAAACCAGTCCCATCATTGCCATCGGCCATAAGATTGTATTCAAGATTTTAAAATCAGAAGGCATACACACAAAAACAACTAAAGGTATAATACCTAAAATCATCGGCAACAAACTCATAAGTATGAATTTCCTTTTTCTAAGTGGAGCAGAACAACTCATATAGAATATGAATTCCTTAGGAATTATGCCTATATATGCATTACATTTCTTTGGATAAACAATTGCATGCAAGAGTTCGTGGACAGTACATAACAGAATACCCAAGATTATTCCTATAAGCAAATAAGGTTTATCCAAAGAGAAATTTTTATCAAAATAGAATCTCTCCCAAAGGGCAAAAAAGCATAATAAGATAAAGGGGATAGCAAACAGAACTGATCTGCTCATGGGATTTTCCGGAATATGAATGATTTGGGAATTATCCGGTAAGTCCTCTGTTTTAAATTCAAAGTCAGAACTGGTTATCCCTTTCCATATCATTTTAGGCATAATAACTTCAGTTTTATTCTTCTTTACATTGCTCTTTTATCTGATTGATTACTTCATCTGCCTTTCGTTGCTTTTTGCGATATTCCCATGTACCGATTGCTCCACCAACGATCAAGCCGATGATTCCTCCAACAAAAACACCATAAGAAGCTTCACTTTTATCACGCAAGACTTCGAGTAAAAACCAGGTAAACCATATCACAAAAAAAGGTATACCTATCTTTAGCCAGTTTGCATTCATCTTCTTCATTTTCGCTATTTTATAACTTACTTGCAATAAATTCCCTTCCACCAATTCTTTTGATTTGACATCCTTATGAGAGATATAAGTATAGATCAAAGCAATGATGAAGAACAAATCTGTTACTCCACAAAACCACCATGAAAAATTCAGCATGCCTACAAACACCCATGTACAATAAGGTATAGCTATGAATATCAATATACAGACAGCAATCTCATCACGATTAATGGACTTCACCTTATCGCTCATAATCTTCCTCATCAACTTGTCGTTCACGATACTCTCATTATCCAATTTCCTCTTGAGTAAAACGAGTTGTTCCTTCATTTGCTCAAATCCAACATTTTCATTATCTTTTTCCATTTTAATCCTTCTCTTTTTAAATGTTCTACATATTTTTCAGTTTTTCCTTGATTCGGAATAAGCGAGAAGCGACATTATGAGTAGAAATTCCGACGACAGCACCAATCTCGTCATAGCTTATATTCTCCAGCCAGAGCAATACAATAGCTTTATCAAAGGGTTCAAGTTTGTTAATACGGTCATGTAAAAGTTTTACCTGAATGGTCTCTTCATCCTTATCTTCGAAAAGATTTACATCCAAACTTAATGGAACCGTCTTTAATTTTTTCTTCCTGTTTAAGGATATACACGTATTCAAAGCTATACGATAAATCCATGTACGGATATTGCTGCGACCCATGAAGGTGTCAAAGCCCTTCCATAAGTTCACTAATACCTCTTGGAACAAGTCGTTCACATCATCGGAATCTTTTGAGAACATATAACACACCGTATATATCGTGCTTTTATTCTCTCTTACAATTTGCGCAAATTCTTTTTGTAATGTCTCCATCTTATTCTTGATCAATATACCTCCTTAGACGCAAGGTCGTAAAATAAATTACATGACTTTGTGAAAAATAAGCGTTTATATCTGAAAAATATTTCTGAAAATTAAATCGAAACTCTGAGCCAGAACTATTATTATCTTTTTTTTATCGTACCTATAAGAAAACAACCAGAATGTTACAACGGATTAATTTTCCTCATCCTGTAAACCTGATCCAATTTCTATATTTTTTTTCAACTCATTGACAAATCGAACCATCGGAGCACCATCAATCACATCATGGTCTATAAGAATAGATACATTTAATATCTCTCTAATAGCGATCTTGTCATCTACTACAGCCGGTTTTTTGATGATAGAGCCTATTCCGAAGCATATTGGGTGTACTGATATCGGAATGAACCAACCATTGATGTTACCCACCATTCCAACAGATGTAAATGCCACATTACCCATTTCTTTAAAAGCAAATTTCGGATGTTTCAACAGATATTTCCAAAAAAGTAATCTAAGATATTTGGGAAGTAAATAGTAAATACGTTCTGTTTTTTTAGTTTTCTTTTGAAGTATAATATTATTTTCAGTAAGCTTTTGGTTCTTTGCATCAGAAATTCTTTCTGCTATTGATTCAATGCTCACCTCATTAGCCCTTTCTATAATAAGAGGGAAAGGAACTTTTACCCCATTGAGTTCTTTTTCCACGATAATAGAAATATTAATATCATCAAAAACCATCAATCTTTTCTTCCCCATCAGATAGGAACTCACCATCTCGTGTTTCTTGATTGTTTTTCCTATAACGCTAATCAGCCACGCTGTAAAAGAAACCTTCTTTCGATGAACTTTGTTATAAGCTCTGATTTTCCTTCTACTTTCAGTTACATCCAATTCCAGTAATGCTACTATATGATGTTTCTGCTTCCCCATTTCGCAAACATCTATACTTGCTATCCTTGAATCAGGAAAATCCTGTATCTTATAGTACTTCATATTTATAGAAAGTTTAATTTTTACCCTTTACAAAAATAATAATAAATTTACAAAACGTTCAGATTTAAATTGAATAAATCAATATCTTTATGCCATATAGAAAACGACGAAGCAAGAAAGGACTTACAAAACATTAAAGCATGACTAATTAAATATAACAGATTAAAACCGTCTTTTCTTAATAACACACTAATAATAAATTTGTACCTTTGCAGTAAACTTTTCTGAATCTATAACATGGAGGAAAAGATATGATGGAAAAATCTTAGATGTAGAATGTTATTCACTATTAAATAAAAATGAGAATTCTGGTTATTAATGGTAGTCCCCGAAAGAAGGGGAATATAGCAACCATGCTTCACTCCGTGGTAGATTCTATTGACTCTGCCGATATTCATTGGATAGATGTAAACGACTTGAATATCCGTCCATGTACAGGTTGCATGAAATGCAGGACCTCTGGTACCTGCATCTTACCCGAGGATGATGGTCATCGTATGGCTGAAGAAATAAGGCAATGTGATGCTCTTGTTCTTGGTACTCCGGTCTATTGGGGGAATATGAGTGGTCAGATGAAAGTCATGTTCGACCGTATCGTACCTTCTATGATGGGAGAATCAAAAAGGGGTATTCCAATCCCTTTGCATAAAGGGAAAAAGGCTGTTATCGTAACTGCTTGCACTACAATATGGCCGTTCAGTTGGATTTTCCGTGAGACGTCAAATACCAATCATGCCATGAAAGAAATCCTTCATTATTCTGGATTTAAAGTCATTGGCAAATTGATTTATCCAGGTACGAAGGGTAAGAAAAACATTCCACAAAGGATATTAGACAAAGGAAAAAGACTCGGAGCCAGAATTCGATAATCATATTAAAAACAGGATTTTGACTGATTATTTCTCTGATACAATAGATTTCAAATAAGTTGAAATGACAGAAGAAGAAAAGATTTTTGCAGGTCACTTATTCGATGCCCGCACCAAAGAACTTCGTGACATCAAGCACAAAACTCATGAACTTTGCCGTAAATACAATCAAATGGATGAATACGATAAAGGACGCTCATCTCTTATAAAAGAGTTTATTGGGACTATCGGAACAAACTTCTATTTTCAAGGACCGATACAGTTTAATTATGGTACACATACCTTTATCGGTGAGAATTTCTTTTCCAACTTCAATCTTATAGTGATGGATGATGGCCGTATTTACATCGGTAACAATGTCATGTTCGGCCCGAATGTCTCTTTGATGGCCACCAATCATCCTCTTATTGCCCAGGAACGCATTGCGATGAAATACCCCGACAAGCACGTTTCTGTTTCTGAATATGCAGATGAAATCCATATAGGAAACAACGTATGGATTGCAGCGAATGTTGTAATCTTAGGGGGTGTGCATATCGGTGATGGTACTGTTATAGGTGCAGGAAGTATAGTTACCAGAGATATACCTGCCGGTTATGTAGCTTTCGGGGTTCCATGCAAAGCTATAAGAAAAATAACAGAAAAAGATTCAAAGAAAGATTTATTATATAAAGAATGAATTGTGAAAAAGGGATAGTTTATTCCATAAAACAAGAAGAGTGATCCGAGAGAAAATATTTTATATTAGTGAGACCTATTGATAAATTTTATATCTTTGCCGATATAGAAATCTATAATATGGAAAAAACAATCTGATAATAAAGAGGTGATAACATGATTGAAATACCGGAGTCTATAGTATTTGCTTTACATGCAGAAAACATATTACGTGGAAAAGTTGTAGCCGATGTTATCAATGCTACTTATCCCCACCGCTTTACATGGTACCAAGGAGACCCTTCTCTATATTCTTCTATATTAGCCGGAAGGAAAGTTGAAAGCATCAAGGGATATGGCAGTTATATCGACATCTGTTTTGATAATGATACACATCTCGTTTTCTGTGATGGAACGAACATGAGGTATTACGAAAAGACAGATAAGTGTCCAAAAAATTTCAGTTGCTTGTAGCTTTTGAAGACAATAGTTTTATTGTTTTTACAGTAGCCATGTATGGAGGGATTTATGCCTTCCATGGCAAATTTGATAATCCCTATTATTGTGGCAGCAAAGAGAAATTATCACCTTTGGATAAGAAATTTGATAACCATTTTTTCCATAAGATGATAACCGATTCAGGAAAGAATCTTTCTGTAAAGGCATTACTGGCAACTGAACAACGGATACCGGGATTGGGCAATGGTGTGCTGCAAGATATTCTGTTTAATGCAGGTCTCAATCCCAAACGCAAAATAAACACTTTGTCTGATCAAGAAGAAAAGATATTGTTCTCATCTATTAAAAAGACTCTCGAGGATATGGTTTCACAAGGTGGAAGAGATACGGAAAAAAACTTATTGGGTAATCCGGGGGGATACCATTGTATATTATCAAAGAATACTTGTCTCGAACCGTGCCCAAGATGCGGAGGTAAAATCATAAAAGAGGCGTATTTAGGTGGTAGCGTATATTATTGCCAAGATTGTCAAGCCCTATAATGTGATATAAATATAGAATAACAATGTCATCCAAGAAGGAAACTTTGGATTTTATACTTAACCAGATGTCAAGTATCAAAGCCATCAGAACTCACAAAATGATGGGTGAGTATTTTATCTATTACCGAGAACTTGTAGTAGCAGACATCTATGATGACCGTTTTTTAGTTAAGCGCACACCTTCAAGCATGAGATTATTACCTGATGCACCAGAGGAAAAGCCGTACGGCGGAGCAAAGCCGATGCTATCGATATCGGATATTGTATTTGACGAACATATTGGAAACAGCCAATTCATTAATTGCGTTTTTGATGCGATTTATAAGGATTTAAAAGAAACGAAATAATCAAAGATTTGCATTATGCACCATTTCGGTACACCATTATGCACCATTTCGGTATACCATTATGCACCATTTTGGTACACCATAATGCACCATTTTGGTACCC
>CAVYLQ010000012.1:0-129500 GCA_963769405.1 uncultured Prevotellaceae bacterium
TAACATTCAAATCTGGTAGAATAATAATATCTCCGATATAAGAATCAATAAGGAAATAAGACATCGTAATCAAGATGACATAAGCAATTACCGTTAGATCCATATTTGGTATGAATTTGTTTACTGATAAATGTAATTTATATTTCCACCAAATATATTTTAGAATTACCAAATTGATGACAAACAAAGAGATTGGCCCAATAGTGTCTTCATAAAACCTTATAAAATTAATTAGCGAATAATGATAAAGAAGTAAAGCTGGAAGACCTGTTATGATGAGTATTATGAGAGGAATAACTATACCGCCAAATAATAGATATAGGGAAAAATCAAGAATCGCTTTTTTAAAGAAGGAGGTCTTTGTCATATTATTTTTTCTCAATGTAAACCCGTTAGGGTAATTAAATTTATGAAGTACTGATATATAAAAGATCACTGCTGTCCACTTAAAATCAGCAATTACCTTTTAGTGAACACTAGTGATATTATTTATAATTTATCTGCGATATCTATACCTAAATACTAAAAAATTATGCAACTATCAAATTTTGAGGAATAATATTTTACTGTACTTGAACGAATTAATCTTCATTTTCTTTTTCCTCCTCCAAAGGCATAACCTAGAGTAAGTCCCACTGTATTATAAGTTTTCTTGCCCAAATGTCCAGTCAAAGTAATTCTTATATGCCGAAAGAATTCTATACCTACTCTTGGAACAAGACCCAATCCCAACACATCAGTATCATTATAATGTTGATACAATTCAGAACCAATCATATCATAATAATTAAGTCCTAATCCCAAACCTAAAAAAGGAGAAAAACTCGAACCACGTTTCCAATTATAATCTCCAATTACCGTGAAAGATAAAGTTCTGCAACTAATATACTCAACTCTTTTATAATATGTTTCAGCCGAACCCAAATAAAGTTGTATTCCCATATCAAAGGGATATTTTCGAATATTCCATCTTCCTTCCATTCCAATAGCTTGACCAATATCACGATGTCCAGCTTGGGACGACAGACCATAAGTAGCACCTAAAAAAGGTTCAAACTCAAATGTTTTCACCGGCAAATCCCGTCCATACACACTCAATACAATAAAATTAAGTAAAATAATTAAAAACTTTTTCATATTTATTAAAAAAAACAAAACATTTTTTTAATGTGAATTTTTAAAAATATTCGCTTCAAATCACTACATCCATACATGGGCTATTATTATATTAATGTCAGTAACATCACCAGACTATTCAGAAAGATGATGAAACCCTCACCTATTATGATCCAGCATAGGTTTTCATATTTTGAATAAAATCCTCGTATACCTTTATCACATCGGTAAGATTGAAATTAAGTCCTATTGAAATCAGGATAATTTCGTTATAGAAATACCCTTTTAATATTGCACAACTTTAATCTCTGCAGGAGTGTCAAAAATCGCCGGATACACATAAAGCGTACGCTTCTTTCTGGAAGGATTGGGAGCTGCTGTCATTTTCAATTGTTTATCATATCTTTTACATTTTACCGTCAACCAATCATAAGTAACTCTTATTGAGTCCGTATCTCTTATTCCAGAACCTGCACCGTTACCATTGTAGTTATCGATTTCTATAAGATAACAACTCTTTGCTCCTGAACAAAATCTGGTTCCTCCCTCTTTTTCAAATGTTATTTTGGAAGGATAACCGTAATTATTATCTGTATCACAAGAGGCCAGCAGGACCGGAATAAATAAAAACGCAATTAATATTTTCCTTTTCATAATCTTTATCTTTATTACACCGGTTTTGCGTATGTTATTATACGCACATGATGGTTATACTTTGTATTTTTTGTTTCTTCATTAATCTCATCGTAATCGTTATCACTACTATTGAGTTTGAAAACGCCATCAACATAGTATCCATTACAACTTCCACCCCATCCAAAATCACAATGCACCATTCTGCATGTCTCAGGTTCAGTACTTGTACTGATTAAATTGCCGTTTCTGTATTGTCTTGTGATTTTCTGTCTTACTTTTATTTTATAACCATCGATAATCCAGGCATGACTATTCCATACTTTTATGCCAGGAACTGCATAAATAATTACAGGACAACTATTATTTATCATGCAAGTTACTCTATTATAAGTATAGTTGAATCGCTTCACATCGTTAAATCCCATATCTTTTAAGAAAGAAGAAGCCTTTGATGGAAAAGTGAAGGTGCCTTTATAGAAATACATAGAACCACACCATTCTGCAATCCCTCTGAGTAATGTTGCGGCTGCAATTTTACCTTGATTTGAATATACGTTATTTAAAGCATTCCAGTCAACGGTAGTTCCATTATATGAAAATGTTTGGGGTTTCTTGAAATTAGTCAATATCTTAGCCAAAGATAAAGGGAAGCATCCTGCATATGCTTTTCTCTTGTGACCAAAAAGAATGCATTCCCTTCTGTGAGGATACAAGTCATTAAATGGTGAGTACTGATTCCAACCAACATACGCACTTAACAGATTATTCGTACGTTGAACATCCGTCCAATCTGAATATGTAGTATTAGTTGTGTAAATATCACTACAACTACCACCACCATCGCCATCTAATTCTCTTTCTGCATAACGCGTACAATATGCCAAGGCCATTCTTCTAGCATATGCAAAGTGTGTAGGATGTCTTAGAGCTCTTGTATTTAAGGTACTATCATCATCTGAGAAATTTCCAACCCAATAGTCCTCTTCTTTTTCATCATAGGTAGAAAATGTATTTGGATTGAGGAACACCTCATCAGGATAATCCTTTACCGTAAATAGACCATTTCCAGTCGTTGGATAATCTGGATCTGTATAAGTTTCATTGTTTTTAAAAAAGGATGCAACAGCATCTACATCCGCTTGTGTCAGATTACTTTTGTCTGTTACGGCTATGACTTTTTCTTTGATTCTGTCATCTGCAGCCAAGATAGCAAAGCCATTATCATTAGAGAAATTAGCTACGTATATTAAATTATCTGCATTTTTTGCCATCATAGCACGTGTAGTAGTTTGTTCCAATTTCATAGGTATTACATCTGTAACTTTAGGAAGTGAACCAGCAGCTCTTGTAGGACTGTCCTTCAGAAAATTATCAAGGGATGACAGTGCTTCCTCAGCAGAAATGGCATGTGAATTAACTAAAGTTTCTGAAGTTGAACTAGTAGGTTCTTCATCATCTGAACGCTGACAAGCACTAAAGCCTGTCAACATTACTACCACGAGCGATAGATTTAATAACGATTTTGTTGGCATAATACAATATAAATAATAAGATTTATTAAATTCAAATACAAATAATGGAACTTATGGTTACTTTCACCCACAGCACTAACTGGATTACCTGCATCGGCAACTACAAACTTCTGTAGATCCAGAATAGTGTGTGGTATAAGTTCTTGTATTTTGTCCATTGTGGACAACTTAAGAGCATTACCAGTGGATTCAATTAAGAATTCATCAGCTTTATTCGATCTAAATCTTGTTTATGGTTCCTTAGGAATCAAATAGAAACAATTCCCTGACAAATCAGTCTCTAGGCTTGTCAAAAAAATTAAAATTCATAAGCAAGAGTAATATCAAAACTGTTATTCCGATATTTATCTTTCTCTATCGGTAAACCATTATTGGAATCCTTGCTCAGTTGGATGAACCCTCTTTCATAACCAGCAATCAACTGATAATGTCCAAAGAACTGGACACCTATCTGAACTCCCATGCCGGTGTCGAAACGTCTGAATCCGTTATTTCCAAAGATTTTAGAGGAAGAACTTACTTTCTTGCCATCCACTTTGACCGTCGACTTACCCCATGCTGCATAACCCACATAAGGACCGGTCTCTACGAAAAGGCTAAAATTCTTACAGCAATGCAACTTATAGCCTACATGAACCGGTAGTTCCAGGTAATTGAGGTTGACCGAAGAAGTAACTTCGCTATTAGCATTACCATTGTATCCATAAAAAGGATAGCTCTTATACCCTTTCTGAGACCAATATAGTCCAGAAGAAAGATAAAAACCATCCTCAGACAACTTGAAGTCATACTCACCTCTGAATCCGACTTTTGCTCCCATCTTGACACCATCAGCATCAATATTACCAGCAGGTTTACTTAAATTGATTCCTGCATTAACGCCATACTTCATTCCCTGTGCATTTACATACAATCCACAGCACAAAAGAAATAAACTTAACAATAACTTTTTCATTTTAATAATTTAATTGAGTCAAATCAACGGATACAACCAAGAATTTCATGCTTACGATTACGGGCAATACAAATACGGGAATCTGAATCATATAGATACCGTTCTTCCGAATAGACAGACATTACATCATCTTCAATTTTCCTCTTATCGTAAAACTTCTGATGATGATCATAATTTTGCCTGACGGTAAATTCACTCTATTTGGCAAATAGGCTGTTAAATCATACTTATCACTATCGTTATAGCAAATATATTTCCATATTGATTTTTAAAATCACTATAGGCCTTTAAAAAAGACATTTGATCGTTTATTTCAAATATTGAATCTAATTGATAGTTTGCTTTTTGCAAACAAGTAAATGCACCATTAAAATTTAAAGAATCGAAAAAAGCTAACCTGGAATTTTCATCCATCTTAGCCAACTTTCTAACACATGATGATAAAGCATTTTCATTTTTAAACTTCAAAACTTTTTCAGAGCTGTTTTGTGAATTTCCTCCACGAGAAAATGGCAAGTAATCTGAAAGATTCACAACTTGAATTGTGGAATTCTCTTTTGAAGAATTTGTTAACATTGTTCCATCGTTCTCTTGAGAACAAGAAGCACAAGATAAGATTAAAGATACGAATAATAATTTTTTTAAAATCAAGTTTAAATGCATAAATTATAAATTTAAAATTAAGACACTAATATTCATTTTTTAAAGAAATCTATTGATCTTTATTACCAAACAAATAATTCTAACATAAGTTCCTGTATTTTGTCCATTATGGACAACTTGAGAGTATTACCAGTGAATTCCGTTGAGAGTTCACTGAAAATTTCATTCGCTTCAAATCATTACATCACACATGGGTTATTATTAATATTTTGTATAATAGAAAGGGGGCCAAGATAAACATTTCTATGGCTCTCCTCCTTTTACAGTTCAATATCAGATATAATTTGTTCCTCACTTAAAATTATAATATGGTATTCAGATTTTGGATCCAAAATAAATTGTTCCTGATAGTTGGCATGAACAGAATTAATACTAAGATTTTCTATCGGCAAGCCGTTTTCTGTTATAATAATGTGGATCTGACTGTAATTCTTATTAAATGTCAACGTAGCAAGCCCGGATACCTGATCATATTGCATCGTAACAGCAGGATTTGTTCGTAATTGACTCATTATTCTTCTTACGATTGGACCAGTTTCTCCTATATCTGGCTGATCAGAATCATTTACATTTGAAGGTTGGGCAAATGTATTAACACCGAAAAAAAACAGAAAACCTACTACTGATAAAATACATTCATTTTTCATTATTTTGTGGTTTTATATATTTTATTTCTACCACAAACTTAATCATTTATTATATGAATGAAAAATTTCAGATGCATTATTAAAATTTAATGTTGCAAATCAAAAACAGGATAATCCATTGATTATAAGACCAATAGATTATAATACACTCATTCTGTATAGTCCAAAATGCAACATTTTTATCAGATTATAAGGTCAATTTCAGCTCATTTCTTCTGCTTTAACCTTGCCTTGATCCTTGATTTATCAGACCTGACCGTAACTGCACTGATTCCCATAATGTGTTGAATCTCTGAATCCGTTTTTCCTTCATGGCAAAGGACTGCAAAGAAAATATTCTTTGGAGACAGATGATCATAGTCCGATTCTAAGTGCATGATGAAAGGTAAATCCATCAGTTTATAGTAAGCTATGTATTTGACGAATTCGCTCTTACTCCATTTGACTACCGTCTCCCCCTTCTCAATTCTATCATGAAGTCCCTTGCCTTCATACAAAATCCGCGACTGGGATTTCTTAACGATTTCAATCTGCTTCTTAAGTTTCTCAACCTCTTCATGAGAACCAGTTGTCTGAAGTTGAGTGATCTTCTCCTGATATTCATTGATAAGCAATTGATTCTGCATGATCATACCCTGCAATTTTTTATCCCTGAACCTTAAATAGATATAGACCATAATAGTCAACATGATGAACACAAGAAGAAGAAACAGAAAAATGATCAGGTTCTGTCTTTGCCTGGCCTGCTGCATTCTGAAGTCGAAAGCCGCCTGTATCTTAGTTATATTCTTCTGATGATCCTCTTTCAATATAGAATCCTGAAGATTTATGATACTGTCTTTGTATGCTAAAGCCCGTGTCGGGCTGTTATAGTCAACATAGTACTCAGAAAGTTGTTGGAAGATACTTCTTTCATTAAGAGGGTCTTTATACCTTAAAGCCTCTGCCAGAACAGTTTTAGCTTTCTGTGGTTGATGTCTTTTAAAATAGATGTCTGCAAGGCCAAGGCAGGCACTGGATATCGGATTCAATTTTACAGCCCTCTGAAAACAACTTTCCGCCTTCGAAGGATTCTCGTTTATATAGAATATACCTAAATTTGAATAGAAATAAGCACGGTCACTCCGAGGAATTGATCTCAACAGCGGCTGACATTTCTGAAGGCATAACAGACTACTATCTTGTTCGCCTATATTATGATACGAAGAAGAAAGGTCTATCAGGGCGTATGTAATCCAATTTATATTATGGTCATCACGTGATATCCCCAGAGTTTTTCTTGGCATAGGACAACGAAATCTTCGTGTTGTTACTTATATTATTGACATACCACAGACTCTCCATAATTTTGTGTTTTATTTTATCATTGGTGGTATGTGAAGCTTTGGCTTCGGCGTGTTTCAGATTAACTATAGCAACTTCAAAGTTCCGTCTTAAGATATTGACGGCTCCCTTATAATAATAGGAATCGGCAAGTTTTTCCAAATCACCGGTATTTTTAAAGTAATTAATGCTGAAATTAATAAGACTATCATTCTTGATCGGTTTGTCCGTGAGATATTTGGTTCGATACAAGAGCAGATCATACAGGGCCCTGTCTTCTTTTCGGTCTATATCTGAAGGAAGAATCATGTCCAATTTCAACGCGGCTGAATCCGTCAAGTTCTGATCTAATAGAGAATCAACTCCAACAAGTTTCTTATGAACAGTTCCCCCACAACTACACAAAAAAACAGTAATGACTGCAAAAAACAGAGTAATCAAGTATTTTCTTTTTACAGATGTTATAATCATTATTCCGAGTTACCTTTTCAAATAGTGTTGTAAAGATACGAATATTTTATTGATCAGGCAAGAAATTATCAAAAAAGGTATCGTCCAAAAGCCCTATATAAAGTATACCTTGTTCAATAAAAGAATCAGACCGTCGAAATCATGATAAAAAGAAAAAGCAATGTCTTTGCACTTTTGTTCAATATTTTATTTCACAGATGTAGATATTTCTTTGAAATGGCATCCTCTATTTCACTTACACTGCATCCGACAAAAATATCAGCCAATTTACCTTGATGAATATAAAAGATTTTATCACATATATCTGCCAATGAGGCGATGATGTGAGAGGATACTATCAATAGTTTCCCTTCTCCTTTCATCTTCATCATCCATCGTTTCAGTATAATGCCACCCGCCAGGTCCAATCCGTTGAAAGGTTCATCCATCACGTATACATCGTTATGTTGGAGCATCAGCACTAACAGCATCAATCTCTTCTTCATTCCTAACGAATACTGACTGGGATATTTACCCAATGGCAGACGAAAACTTTGGTTCAGTTTTTCTATTTCATCCTTGTCTATCGCCATCCGCCTTGCCCGAAGACAGAACTCTATGAATTCGCCTGCCGTAACCAAGGGATAGTAATATGGGATGTCAGGCAAATAGCCTATTTGGGACACCTCTTCTTTCTTGACTTCACCTTTGAATGATTCAAGTCCCATTATGCATCGGAAGAGCGTACTCTTGCCGGCACCATTCTCACCCATAATGCCATAGATATGCCCCGGCTTACAGTTCATATTGATGTCGGATAGAACCTCTAACTTTCCATAACTTTTTGTAAGATGAGAAATTTCCATTATCTAAAATTTAAGAATGCCATTAAGATGATTGATTAATTGATAAACCATAATCGCGGCAATGGCTATCTGAACAGCAATCATATAACCGTATATCATCGTCATACCGTATATTGCGAAGAAGAAAAAGATGAGAAATGCCTGTAAGATGGATATATTGTTCAACATAAACCTGAGGAAATAGACTTGCAGCAGAAATAAGTCTGCACCTACCAGGAGTTTGAGACAGGTAAGAACGCTAGCCCAGTCCTGTCCCTCTATCAAACTTAAGATGGCAAACGGAACCAGCAAAATCAAGGAGTTGAGGAAAGCAAACCTGGCATTCAATCCGATAAGCCATGATATACTGTTGTAATGAAAAAGATAGGTAGGCTGAACGGTCTGAGAGATTAAACATCCTAACAGAAATACCAATAACAACATACAGACATAGATGATATTGGCATTGTGATAAACTGCCCCCATCAAAGAAGCAAGTAAGAAAAAGGGATACAGAAAGATCAATATCCTGAAACTACTCTGATAGAGTATACTCCCTTTTGAGAAGAACGGATTGGTCGGAATCCTCCACTCTAAATGAACGGAAGGAATGAAGGCGGCAAGAAATGGTATCAGGCAACAGCCTATGCAGTCCTTGAAATGTCCAAGCAAAAGTGTCTCAACAATAAATATCAATGCGATGCCATAATAGTCAACCAGAAAGACTTTGCGATGTTGATTGCCAAACAGCACTCTCAACAGTGATACATCGCCTCGGGTAAAGTGTATTCCTATAAGTATTGCTGCCAGAAGGAGTGACATGATATTCTCTGGGAACCTTGTAAACAGGACCACAGATCCAACGACCAACGATATGACAAGAATGGACATAATGATCCCCAATTCTCTAAAGAAGTTTGTCATCGATTGATACCGCAGGATCAAAATGGACTTAATCATTCATATCAGGATTTAAATGTAAAACCGGTTCGATCAGGAGGCACGTTTCTTCCGCTTTCTGCAGGCCCAACGAATCCGGTAAACGATGTACATGAAGGTTGACCCCACAAGAGCCATAGCCATATCTTTCTGAGAGTCCCACATATCTCCCTGTTGTCCGTTATAGTCTGCAGCGGCCTGAGGAGACATGACCCAGGTAATCAGTCCTTCAAAAAGTTCATACAGCATACTTCCTGTCTGGACCATCATCCAGGCAGAAAAAAGAGCAGCCAACCGTTTTTGGGTGACATATCTTAAGGACATGACATAGAAGAAGGGGAAGAAAAGAATGCCAAAACCGAGATGCACGAACCGGTCATAATCATTACGCGTCGTATGAAGAATGCCATTCACATCAATATGGAGCCAGGACTTCATACAACTTTCATAGGGTACGTATGAATAGATATACCGGGCTCCGAGAATATGGAGGAGAATAAAGATTGCTACCCCCAAAAAGGCAATTTTCGGAAGTTTTGCTTTTGGGATATCAATGATCAAAGGAACCAAAAGCACCACCGTTCCTAAATGTTGCAGAAGTTGGTCTTGCAGGAATGGTGGATGAATGAGAGAAGCCAGCGCTACTGCAACAAGGGCAATTACTACACTAAATCTCCATTTCATATACCCACACTTTTAATTATTTTTTAAGTTTGATATGATCAAAACCTAAGCCATACACACCGACGACCGCACTTTGCGACACAAAGGCATGTGGATCAATATCATGAATAAGTTTAAATATTTTAGAAGATTCCCGCTGTCGTGCAATGACAAAGAGCATCTTCACCTCCCTGCCGGAATAAAAACCTTTTCCGTCAATCAGCGTGCATCCTCTCGGCACTTCTTTATTGATAGCCTCACCCAATTCTTCATACCGATCAGTGATAATCATAAACTGGACTGACCGACGGCGCATATTGACAACCTGGTCAACAAACAAGGCGGTAATAAAGAGGAAGACATAACCATAGATAACCTGATTCCAGTCACGCAGCACCAGATAACTCGAAGTGACAATGACCAGATCACAGCAGAAGATAATATGTCCTAAGGAGATGTCATAGTACTTAT
This sequence comes from uncultured Prevotellaceae bacterium, assembly GCA_963769405.1. Taxonomy (GTDB): domain Bacteria; phylum Bacteroidota; class Bacteroidia; order Bacteroidales; family Bacteroidaceae; genus Prevotella. Next base: position 10,241 of record CAVYLQ010000012.1, read on the forward strand.
TGATCATTGCAGCTATCGTATCTGAACCGCCTGTACTCGCATTGCAGGACAGGCTGAGCCCGGAACTGCTTCCCATGAAGAAAGCCCCTATGACTGTAGCCATGAAAGGTTGGTTCTGAAGCAAGACACTACCCTGCATAAAATGCTGCACACAGAAAAGGCAAACACTGAACACAAATACTGCATAGATAGTTTTCAGGCAGAAGTGCCAGCCCAGGACCTTCAAAGCTATAGTTAAGAGTAGAATATTGAGAACCAGATAACTGACACTCGGAGAAATTCCAAATCCCCAATACAGAATAGAGGAAATACCACCGATGCCACCCATCGTAATATGATGGGGAAGCAGGAAAATGCCAAGTCCTACACTGCCCATCATCATAGCCAGCGTAATCAGGACCATATCCATCCACCTCTTCCGATGTATCGGGCAAATACAGGATTGTCTCATTGGAATCGTTGATAAATTCATTCTTTACTAAACTCTTCTGACAATTATAAATACCATATTAGGATATAAGATTCTAAAAATATGGCAGTTAGCTCATTTCTCCATTCTATTGCTTTATGCCAGAAAGACAGAATGTCAACTCTTTTGTAACCTTCTGGCTTCCTGCCGACTAATAGCTTTCTTCAGCATTAGGGAAAGACGAATCCTTTACATCCTTGATGTATTCCTTGATGCCATCCTGCATACAAGTTCTGACATCTGCAAAATGACGCAGGAATTTCGGTTTGAACCCACGTGTCATTCCTAAAGCATCTGCATAGACCAGAATCTGACCGTCAGTTCCATTACCGGCACCTATACCAATGGTAGCAACATGCAATTCTTCGGTTACCCTTGATGCCAGTTGGGCTGGTATCTTCTCAAAGGTAATTCCGAATACGCCGGCTTTTTCCAGGGCTTTCGCATCAGAGAGTAACTGATGGGCCTCACGCTCTTCTTTCGCACGAAGTCCATAGCCGCCAAACTCATTAATATGCTGAGGAGTCAGTCCTAAATGTCCCATTACAGGAACACCGGCATCAACAATCCCTTTAACGGTATCCGCAATTTCAGCACCACCTTCCATCTTGACAGCATCTACACCTGTTTCCTTTACGATACGAATAGCATTACGAATGCCATCCTCACGACTTATCTGATAGCTGCCGAAAGGCATATCACAAACCACCAGACAATGCTTACATGCCCGGGCAACGGCCCGTGCATAATAGATCATCTCATCTACGGTAACAGGAAGTGTATTCGCATTCCCTGCCATGACATTAGAAGCTGAATCTCCAATGAGAATTCCGTCTATACCCGCTTCATCAAGAATACCAGCAGTCGTAAAATCATAAGAAGTAAGCATCGTGATTTTCTCACCACGCTGTTTCATCTCTACGAATGTCTTTACTGTGATTTTCTTCTTGTCTGTAATCAATCCCATGATATCTTTATAAATAAATTTTGTGAATCCTCCAATCTATATTATATTCTACTAATTTCAATTTTAAAGCAAAAATACAACTTATTCTTGAGAAGACGGAAAGTCCATACTTAATTTCAGATAAGTCAGGCCCTTAAAATCCTTTATGACACAATCTGAATACGGTCTGATTGCCTCTTCCGAATTCGTTGTAGCAAGGCCTACGACAAATTCTCCGGCTGCACGAACAGCTTTCAATCCATTGAAACTGTCCTCCAGCCCGATACATTCGCATGGCCTGGCATTGAATTTCTGCGCACCTTTCAGATAACACTCCGGATCCGGCTTGCTCTTGCAAAAATCATCGGATGTAAGCATACAGTCAAAATAATCTGGAAGTTCAGGCCTCTGAACACAGACGCTCTTCATCTTCTTTTGGTTACTGCTGGTTACAAGTGCAGTCTTGACATGATGATTCCGTAAATCTACAATAAAATCCTGGAAATCCGGAAATATAATTATATTCCATGTGCTCTTCAAACTCGTTGAGGCGTCTGGTAATCGCTTGCTGCTTTTCATGCTGGTCCGGGAAAAAACTTTCAAAGATCTGTACGAGAGTCTGCCCTTTAATCTCATTTTCCAAACCCGGATGATTTGGAAAATAATGCCGAAGTTCCTTTCCCCAAAAGACACTATACTGAGACTCTGTATCAAGGACAACGCCATCCAAATCGAAAAGTGCAGCTTTAATCATTTTTACCTTATTTATGTTTTAGTTTTGCAAAGTTACAAAATTTTATTAGTACCTTTGTCGGTATGAAAAAAAAAATTCTGATTATAGCTCTGGCTGTACTGGCTATAACTTCTTGCGGAAACCGGAAAGATAGAAAAATCACCCAACTTGACGGGATGCATTTCGACAGTATCGCCGTGGATACGATCATTCCCCTTTCCTCAAAAGCCAGTTCGCCGAATCTGAAATTGAAAATACACCTGACTTACATAAAGGGAAAGAATGCAGATAAAATCAATCCTACCCTATTGCAATCAGGTATCCTTCCTCCGGATTATCTCTCTTTATCACATCATCGGATGGACATCAAGGCTTCAGTGGATTCTTTCGTTAACATCTACTCACGTGGCTACAAGAATGATTATTCCGCTATATTCAAACAGGATCCTACACATGTTTCCTCTCTCAATAATATCTATGAGTTGCATACTCATGTAGAAAGTCGGGCTGATCATATCCTCAACTATTTTGCAAATATCCACTATTATGGCGGAGGATTGCATCCCATTAATCAAACCTTAGTCAGAAACTTCGATACGAAGACGGGACGGCTGATTACTTTAAACAGCCTCTTCGTTCCCGGTTATCAGGATGGACTAACTGATGTAATCAAAAAAGCCTTCCTCAAGAAATACAAGGTAGATGACTGGCAGCAACTTGCCAAACGGTATTTCTTCGCTGGAGGAAAAGTGTATGCACCGGATAATTTCATTCTCAGTGACCACAAAATCACATTTATCTATTGCGAGGACGAAATCGCTCCACATGCTGAAGGAGAAATCCAACTGACAATCAGTAAAAGTAAACTAAAACATTGGTTAAGATGAATTCAAATGCCGATCTTATTTTCCACTATTTTCCAGAACTCAACGAGAACCAGAAACAACAGTTTCAGCAACTCGGTGCTCTATACACAGACTGGAATACTAAAATAAATGTCATCTCCCGTAAGGACATTGACAACCTATACGAGCACCATGTGCTCCATTCTCTAGCCATTGCCAAAGTTATCTCCTTCAAACCCGGTACTAAAATCCTTGACATCGGGACAGGCGGTGGCTTCCCGGGAATACCCCTGGCCATTCTCTTCCCTGATGTTTCATTCAAGTTGATTGACGCTACTGGGAAAAAACTCAAAGTTGTTGAGGCAATCGCACAAGCCATAGGATTAAAAAACATAAGGACCGAGCATCTTCGTGGCGAAGATGAAAAAGGCAAATATGATTTCGTGGTCAGCAGAGCGGTCATGTCCCTTCCTGACTTGGCACATATAATCAGAAAAAACATCATACGCCATCAGAACAACTCACTGCCCAACGGACTGTTCTGTCTGAAAGGCGGAGACCTGTCTGATCAATTAAGGCCTTTCAAAGGAAAAGCAAAAATCACTGATCTCAGTGATATTTTTCAAGAAGACTGGTTCAAAGAGGAAAAGAAACTTATCTACCTCCCCATCTGAAAAGATATAAGGTACATCATATTCCTATAAGTCGCAAGAAATTAGTCAGGCAGAAAAGATTCACATAAAAAAGACTAGAAGATGATGAACATACAGAGATTCCAATGCAATATGCTCCAGGAAAATTGCTACGTAGTGAGCGATGAGAGTAAAGAATGTATCATCATTGACTGCGGTGCTTATTATGAGGAAGAACGTCTGGCCGTCGTCAACTATATCAAGGATAATAAGTTGATCCCCAAACACCTCATCTTAACTCATGGTCATCTGGATCACAACTTCGGTAATAACACCATCTTTCAAACATTCGGACTCAAGCCGGAAGTGTCTGAAGATGATGCCCAACTGATGCAGACGTTGAACCAACAGGCCAGTAAATATTATCAGATCGACCTGAACTATGATTTTCCTCCTGTAGATCACTTCTTCGAAGAGGATGAGAAAATCCGATTCGGGAATCATGAACTCTCGATTATCGAAACACCAGGTCACACCAAAGGATCAGTCACTTTTTACTGCAAGACAGAGCACATCGCTTTCACTGGTGATACACTCTTCAAGCATTCTATCGGGAGAACAGACTTCCCCGGTGGATCAAAGTTTCTTATGATCCAGAGTCTGAGAAAACTTGCCCAATTACCTGACGAAACAATTGTCTTGCCCGGACATGATGACCAGACCACAATCGGAGAAGAGGTCTCTGTTAATCCCTACATGGACCGATGAAGATGGACCAAGACAATATGCACGAGAAAACAACTTCTTTAGAAAAGCCCACAAAAACAATTCTAGGGATTGACCCCGGTACTAACGTAATGGGATACGGCGTTCTGGAAACATCTGGCAATCATGCTCATCTGGTGGTGATGGGTGTCATTAACATGAAAAAGGAAAGGGATCCGTATACCAGATTGGGCAAGATACTGGAAAGGGTAACAGGGGTCCTCAATGAATACCATCCGGATGTGATGGCTATCGAGGCCCCCTTCTTCGGAAAGAATGTGCAGTCTATGCTCAAACTCGGACGCGCTCAGGGTGTAGCCATTGCTGCCGGCATCCATTATGGAATACAAATCCATGAATATGCACCATTGAAAATCAAGATGGCGATCACCGGACAAGGACGGGCCAGCAAGGAACAGGTAGCCGGAATGCTCCAACATTTGTTGAATATCAAGGACGAGGAAATGCCAAAATTCATGGATGCCACTGATGCTCTTGGGGCAGCCTACTGCCATTTTCTTCAGATGGGTACACCTAAGACGGGTACACGTCACTACAATACTTGGAAAGACTTTCTTGTCAAGAATAAAGATAGAATCAATGATTGATTTTGTCAGAAAGGATCTGCCAGGACAATCATTTCCAGTAATGAGTCGGCAGACACAGAAAAACTGACACAACATTTTATTAAAGGAGGAAACGTATGTCACAAATATTTATTAAAAAGATTTTTATGAAAAAATCCATCTTAGCAATAACTCTAATGTTTCTATTAGCTATACCGGCAAATGCACAGGATGTCTTAAAAGATATTCTAAAGACCTCTACTGCTATAGCTAACGATACAACAAAGAACATCAATGACCGGAAAATTGCCGTTTTCAAAGTTGATGAACTCAACTATATGAAAGGCAAAGTTGCACCGGATATTCTGGCAAAATCAAAGGATATGAAATTCTTCAACGAACAGATTAAGATGCTCAATGAACAAAGTCTGGCGATGAAGATATACTGCGATCTGTACCTGAAAAGGGAAGCTGAATGCAAAAAGAAAAACAGGGATAAGGTAAAAGAAATCTTCAAACAGGCTACAAAGGATATTCCTTTATTTCAGGAGGAAGATGAAGAACTGAACAACTCCTATTATAACCGTGATGATTATCCACTTCAGTTTGCACTCAACTGCAATTGGGTTAAAACTTTGGAATTGATCCGGCAAATCGACTGGTCCAAATACTAATTTCTACCTGTTGGCGGAATGAATTTAATCGGTCCTAGTCAACTCTTACCAAAATGGTGCATTATGGGGTACCAAAATGGTGTATTTTGGGGTAGCGAAATGGTGCATTATGGTATACCGAAATGGTGCATTATGGTCACAATGGGTTATCATTGCTTTTTATGAAGACTACTATGTACAACTCCTTAACGTGTTTTCTTCTTCATGTTTGATTTCGCCAACGGGTTAATTCCTACCTATTTCGCACTCCATAAAAAACACTCTGTAAACAAGATAATGATGTTGCTTACAGAGTGATTTTTTCTATTTTCAGGGAAGACTCTTCCCCTCCTGACAGGAATCACATGATTCCGTCTTCACGCAACTTCTTCTGCCATTTCCAGGCACTTGCCATTACATCCTCCAAAGAAGTTTCAGCCTTCCATCCCAAGACGGTATTGGCTTTCGCACAATCGCCCCAGATCTTCTCGATATCACCTTCACGGCGAGGACCAAACTTCCAATTCAGTTTGACACCTGTTGCCTTTTCAAAGGCCTTTATGATTTCCAATGTAGAAACGCCCTTGCCCGTGCCAATATTAAAATATTCCACTGGAACAGTCTCTTTATCCAACACACGAGCCATAGCAGCCACATGAGCCTTAGCCAGGTCTACTACATAGATATAATCACGAATACATGTACCATCAGGCGTATCATAGTCATTGCCGAAAATAGTCAACTCTTTCCGGATTCCCATCGCAGTCTGTGTCACGTATGGAATCAAGTTAGCCGGGACACCATTGGGAAGTTCACCGATCAGAGCAGAAGGATGTGCACCTATCGGGTTAAAATAACGCAAGATGATACTTTTGATTGGTGCACCGCTATGAATATAATCAGAAATGATCTGCTCATTGATTTCTTTTGTATTCCCATAAGGAGAAGTTGCCTTCTGATGAGGAGCGTTTTCAGTAACCGGAAGATTCTCAGGCTTAGGCTGGCCATAAACGGTACAACTGGAAGAGAAAATAATACCCTTGACCTGATATTTCGGCATGAGCTCCAGGATATTGATGAGCGAAACGATGTTGTTACGATAGTACAACAACGGTTTCTGTACACTCTCTCCTACCGCTTTCGAAGCAGCAAAGTGGATAACACCTGAAATATCAGGATATTTCTTGAAAACGCCTTCTGTAGCTGCCTTATCGCGAAGGTCCACTTTCTCAAAAGCAGGGCGAATACCCGTAATCTTCTCGATTCCATCGAGTACTTCCAACTTGGAGTTGGAAAGGTCGTCGACAATGACCACCTGATAACCAGCTTCCTGCAATTCCACGGTAGTATGGGATCCGATAAAGCCCGTTCCACCTGTTACTAAAATCGTCTGTTTCATCTCTTTGATCACATTAATTTAAATAGCAAAGATACACAATTTATCTGATTTCTAATGTACTTCTGCCCAAAAACCATGAAAAATCAGTTAAGCCCGAACAAGGAACGCAATCCCCCTTCAAGACCGCTGAATCCCATAAAAGATAAAGCCAGTAACCCTGCTGTAACCAAGACAATGCTCATACCCCTCATCCCTTTGGGTATTTTCACCAGTGACAATTGTTCCCGAATACCGGCAAAGACAATCAGGGCCAATGCAAAGCCCAATGCCGTAGAAAAGGCATAAACGACACTCTCCAGAAGACTATAGTCTTTCTGAATCACCAAGATAGCTACACCAAGAACACAACAGTTGGTTGTAATCAAAGGCAGATAGATACCCAGAGCCTGATAGAGAGACGGACTGACCTTCTTCAGCATGATCTCAACCATCTGTACCAATGCCGCAATAACCAGGATAAAGGCCAATGTCTGAAGATACTGCAGACCCATCGGATTCAGAATATAAGTTTGAAGCAGCCAGGTGATAATCGTACTCAAAGTCAAAACAAAGGCAAGAGCAGCTCCCATACCTATTGCTGTATCAATTTTCTTGGAGACACCCAAAAAAGGACAGATACCCAGAAATTGTGACAGAACGATATTGTTGACGAATATCGCGGAAATAAATATCAATAAATACTCCATAATCGTTTATTTATAGTCTCAGTCCTTGTCTGACTTCACTTTATTAATAATTGCCACCAGATAACCCAACGAAAGAAAGGCTCCCGGAGGTAAAACAAAAAGAATAATGTTCATCACATCAGGCAGAAGGTGAACGCCAAACAGCGAACCCGCTCCAAGCAGTTCCCGGATGCATCCCAAGATAGTCAAGGCAATGGTGAAACCCAGTCCGATGCCCAGACCATCAAGGATACTGGCTATCGGAGTATGCTTACAAGCAAAACTTTCTGCACGTCCCAGAATGATGCAATTGACTACGATCAAAGGGACATAGATTCCAAGAGCCTTGTTGATTGAATCCGGCGCGTATGCAGACATGAACATCTGAAGTATGGATACAAAAGCTGCAATGACCACAATAAATACAGGGATGTGCACCTTGTCTGGAGTAATGTTCTTGATACAGGATATCACAAAATTAGTACAGACCAAGACTGCCATAGTGCAAAGTCCCATAGAAAGACCATTGATAGCACTCGTCGTAGTAGCCAAAGTCGGACACATTCCCAGAAAAAGGACAAAGGTCGGATTTTCCTTGATCAGTCCATTCAGAAATATTTTCCCATTGCTCATATTACTTTTCCTTTTTTATATGTTGAGTTGCCCCCGTTGCCGAATCAACCTCTTTAGACTTTACTTCCTCATTTTTGGGAGAAGCACCGGTATGTGCATCACACTTTCTGCTCATATAGGCACCGTATGCTTCATTGACCGCTTTCAGGAAAGCCCGGCTGGTAATCGTTGAAGCCGTGATTGCATCGACAGTGCCTCCATCCTTGCTGACAGATAAACCGTTATTTCCGGGAACCTTACCGATGATATCCCCTTTTTGTCCTTTCTGGAACCATTGACCAGCCTTAGCCCCAAGTCCCGGAGTATCTGAAGTTTTCAGGATCGTATAACCGAGGATCGTTCCACTCTTGTCAAACCCAACCAACATCTCCAATGGGCCGCCAAAACTATTGGATGATGTCTCCACCGCAGCTCCATTAGGTTTTCCATTACGGGTAGTATTATGAATGACAAAGATATGTTCTTTACCGTCTATATTCTGTTTGACCGTATCAATGGAAGCCATCTGACAAGTTCCATTCATAACCATGGTGATACCAGACTCAAGAAGTTTCCGGGATTTCTGGGCTATCGGGCCTTTCGTGACCTGATTGGCGAGAGCTAGCAGGCAACCAATCACAAGGCAAAAGCCAACCAGAATCAGCACCATGTTCTTTAATGATGAATCTATTTTTTTCATAGTTTTTCTTCTTTCCTTTAACTGTTCAATTGCTCTCCATAACGTCTGGGTTTGACATAGTGATTAATAAGCGGAGTAAAAGCATTCATAATCAGGATTGCAAAAGACATTCCCTCCGGATAACTTCCCCAGTCACGGATGACGACTGTGAGAAAACCGATAGCAACACCATAGATAATCTGTCCTTTATAAGTCATCGGAGAAGTAACATAATCGGTCGCCATAAAAATGGCTCCAAGCATCAACCCGCCACTTAAAATCACTGACAATGGATCGGCATAGACGGGATTAGCCAGATGAAGCAAACCTGAGAATACAAAAACAGTAGCAATGATCGTTATAGGGATATGCCAGGTGATGATTTTCTTCCATAGCATATAGATTAATCCAAGGAGCAGCGCTGCAGCGCAAACCTCACCTATTGAACCTAGTCCCAAGTTCGGATTGGTACCCAGTAGCATCTGAGTGGCAGAAGGCAACTGATGGAGAATCGATGGGTCACCGGCCTTGATGGCATGTTTCATAAGAGAAAGAGGCGTCGCGCCTGTCTTTGCATCAAGGTAAGAAGTCAATTGTCCGGCTACTGGCCATACGGTCATCTGCACCGGAAAACTCACCAGAGAGGAAACAGCGGCCTACCAAAGCGGGGTTAAATGGATTATTCCCCAATCCTCCAAAGGTCATTTTCCCAATGCCAATGGCTACCAGCGCTCCAATCATTATGATCCAGACAGGAAGGTTACTTGGCAAGTTCATGGCCAGAAGAAGTCCTGTCACAATCGCAGAACCGTCAGACAGGGAAGGTTTTACCTTCAGAATATATTTTGAGATCGCCCATTCAAAAAACACGCATGATGCCACACTCGTAGATAAAACGACTGCAGAGCCTACCCCAAAATAGACTAATGACACGATTATCGCTGGAATCAGTGCGATAACAACCCCGTACATATTCTTCTCTACGCTATCACTGCCGTGAGCATGGGGTGAAAGTGATATTATTAATTTTCCCATTTGTATAAAAAACTAAGAAATAACAGATGACGGACCGGCTGTTTTAGTTGCCGCCTTTTTTGCTTTGGCACGGGCTTTGATCTTTCCCATGACAACCGACTTGCCTTGCAGGATATTATCAAGTATAGGGCGATGTGCCGGACAAGTATATTGACAGGAACCACAAGAAATACAACTGGTTACTTCTTCTGCTTCCAGACGGTCATACTGCTTAAACGCGGAAAGGGTGGCCAGTAGATAAGGCTCCAGTCCCATAGGACAAACCGAAACACATTTGCCACACCGAATACAAGGCTGAGGTGTTTTCCTGCAGGCATCAGATCCACTAAGGACTGTAATAGCATTAGTGCCCTTGCAAACTGGAACATCCAAAGATACGACGGCTTTGCCCATCATTGGACCACCGGCAAGGACTTTATTGTCTCCGTCAGGCAATCCTCCGCATGCACTGATCAATTGGCTGAATGGAGTTCCCAACCTGACCTGGAAATTACCTGGATGAGATATCCTTTTTCCACTAACGGTCACCAGTCGTTCGATAAGGGGTTTGTTTTTCATCACTGCCTGATAGACCGCCACAGCTGTACCGACATTCTGGACTATGGCTCCGACATGTACAGGAAGTGCAGGGGGAGCTGGTATCTGCCGGTTGATCACAGCATCGACCAATTGCTTCTCACCACCTTGAGGATATTTCATGGCGAGCGGAACAATCTCCACACGAGGATCTCCAGCCGTCTTCTCCGTTAACAGTCGAATTGCTTCAGGCTTGTTTTCTTCAATCCCAATATATCCCTTCTCAACTTTTGCAGCCTTCATCAATAAATCAAGACCGACAAGTAGTTCATCCGGGTGTTCCATCATCAGACGATAATCTGAAGTGATGTACGGTTCACACTCCACTCCATTGAGAATGATACATTCTGCCTTTGTCCCGGGAGGTGGACTCAATTTGACCGTTGTCGGGAAACTTGCGCCTCCCATACCCGTCACACCGGCCTTACGAATACGACTCGCAATCACCTCAGCAGTATATTCAGGATGGTCAGAAAGTTTTTCCAATTGTTCACTACGGTCAATATCCGGATCCCATTCATCACCTTCTACCTGAACAACAATGGAAGGTTGTAAATAACCGGTAGCATCAATGGACTTACCGATTTCGATAACAGTACCGGAAACGGAACTGTAAACGGGAGCACTGACAAAACCACCGGCCTCAGCAAGTAAACTGCCGACCTTGACTTGATCACCTTTCTTAACGACAGGTTTGGCCAAGGCACCGATATGTTGGTTCAATGGGAATATGGCTTTTTGAGGCAACTCGGCCTTTTTTACAGGACTTTCGGCAGTGAGTTTGTATTCCTGGGGATGAACACCGCCAATCTTAAATGTATGTAATTTCATGCTTTTACTTCTTCTTGCTTTTCAGGTTGCTTAGAAACTTCAACTCTTTTTACTTTTAAATGCTGATGAAGAATTGGAAAATTGGTTTTCACGATAGCTCCCGTAGGACATTCGTCGACACATTTCGTGCATAACCGACATTTATCAGGATCAATATAACTCAAATGATCTATGATGGTAATCGCATCAAACTGACAGACTTTCTGGCATTTGCCACAACCGATACAAGCGGCTGAGCATACTGCGCGGGCCAGTTTGCCCGGATCTTTATTGACACATTGTACATAAATACGACGGCCTTTGGGACCTTTCTTACGAAGTTCGATAATATTTCTAGGACAAGCCTTTACGCATGCTCCACAACTTGTACAGCGTTGTTCATCCACTTCGGGAAGACCGGTTTCAGGATTGATATGAATCGCATCAAACTGACATGCTGCAACACAATCACCACAGCCTAAACAGCCATAACTGCATCCTGTTTCACCCCGACCACAAGTATTCATGGCAGCACAAGTGCGCAAACCGTCATATACAGCCAGCCGTGGTCTGTGCTCGCAAGTTCCGTTACAGCGAACGACAGCTACCTTCGGATTCTTTTCAGATACTACCATCCCCAGGGAATCCGCTATTTGAGACATCACCTGCTCACCTCCTACGGGACAATACATTCCATCAATTGAACCTTTGTCAGCACCCTCAACAAGTGCTTTTGCCATCGCCGAACAACCTGTATGGCCACAGCCACCACAATTGGCTCCCGGCAATAAGTCAGTAACTCTTTCAGTTCGTGGATCTTCCTTAACTGCAAATTTTCTGGAAACAAAATACAAGACCACAGACGCGATCAAAGCAATAGCCCCCAGAACCAGAACGGCACTTAAAATCATGTTCATCATATCATCAATTATCTTTTTACACTTCTCAGGAATCCGTTTCAAGCTGAAATTTTACTTCTGAAGAAATCTTTTTTCTCAAAAGAAAAACAATAAAATAATAAGGAATCAGAATACCTATTCCCGATAATGCGGCCATTCCCTCATTATGAGAAAATTTCAGAACCAGAATTAAGGTAAGGACCATCAGAACCAATGGGATTACATAGGCAATCACTGTGGCCCGCCTGGCAGTATGTCCATCAGTACTGATCACAACGGATTCTCCCACATGATGCTTACTGGCATAAGGATCCTTCACATCAATATATTTTTCAAGAGCATTAGAAGCATTACAATGACCCGCAATACTACAACCTCCACAAGCTGAAGCCTGCAGGATACGTACGTGTATGCAATCCCCGTCAATGGAATCTACAATTCCTGTATGAGTGACTTTGTCAGCCATTTTATTTATTGATCGCCTTAAGTAATTTGAAAATAATAGTTTGTCTTACAAAGGTAACATAAATTCTATGAAAAAGAAAGAAAAAGATTTTTTTTTGCAAAAAATAACTCCGAAACATTGCCTTTCTCACGAAAATCATTTATCTTTGTACGAATTTATCAAAGTCAAATAAGATGAAATCAACGGAACAAACTATTCTGCAAGTCGAACGTTTTATCAATAAAATGGTTCAAAAATTTCCGGCTTCGGAAAAGGCTTCTCTTTTAACAGACATTCATGTACGAGTTGATCAGGAAAGTGGGGAACTCCGAGCTTTTGATGATGATGAAAATGAAATCACACGTTGCGTGGTTGAGCAATGGATCGACAACAGCGATGAAAATTTTTACGAAGAAGTCACCGAGTTACTCCGTGTTGAGCTCAAGAAACATGCATGTGTCATAGACCATCTCAGCATTATGAAGCCTTATAGTTTCGTACTTGAAAATGAAGACAAAGAAACAATTGCCGAGCTTTATGTCGCTGATGATGATACTGTAATCATAGGAGGTGACATCATGCCGGGACTGGACAAGGATCTGGATAACTTTTTCAAACACTTGATGAAGGAATAAAGAATAAACATACTCTATAAAAAAGGCAAAAAAGAGGGAGTGTCAAGTGTGACTGACTCCAACAAAATTCTGCTGTCTGGATTCATTACCTCCCAGAAACAGTAAACTGTGAAAACAATATGACACATATGTTGAAAGGCAGTATGCCAGTGGTAAAAGCCTTTATGCAATCCTCAAGGATTTGCACGACATAGGATTCAAGGGTTCCGGTACCCCTTTTTATGATTATTACCGTTATCTTGAAGATGTTTACAAGGATTCCAGACAAAGAAACAAAAAAGTACCACAGAAAAAGAAACGGCCGGTGGACAAACAGCCGGAAATGTTTATTAGAATTTATTTGGTAGTTATCATTAGTTTAGCTATCTTTGCTATTAATTATAATAAATCTATTCATAATATTAATTCTAATAGCTAATGAAAAAACAACTATGTTATTTTATGGTCCTGTTCATATCGTTACTCACATCATGTGGCGATCGTTTATTAGTGGATGAGCAGGACTTGTCACAGGTTAACAGCATTACTTCTACTATTGACTCGTCTTTCGTAACAAAGAACCAGGCATTGAGAATAGCGGAGGGATATTCCACTACTACAAGAGCAGGACAGCAGAAGTATGTATCCAGCGTAGTAGCATTGCGTGATAATGTAGGCGACACATTGATGTATATTGTTAACTATTCAGGCGCACAGGGATATGCTGTTATCAGCGCGACACGAAACTATCATCCTGTTCTGGCGATTGTAGAGAAAGGCTCTTTCAGCTCTAGAAGCGCACTGCCTGAAGGCGAAAACTTATATCTGGATAATTATGCCCACAATATTTCCAAGTTACGAACCTCACCTCTTGACAAAGTACATAAATATCGTGAGGAGTGGGCTGCGATAGACCATTCAATAACATCAGCTTCAACTATAAATACTTCTGATAATGATTTAAACAGTTTCATGAACCAGAGCAAAGTGAAGTGGATGAATGAGGGCTATGATGTTTCCGACCTAAATCAAGATAAATTCGGACTTCCGGAAGAATATCGTCAGATGATACTTAGAGATGCCTATGCCTATAAACAAAGGGATGATTATACGACTACTTCATTTGTGATTAGACGACCAAGTTCAGTTACAACAACTGATGGTCCTTTACTTACATCAGAATGGGGACAAGATGATCCATATAATTTATTAATATTTGAGAAATATAATCAAGAATATTCAACTGGTTGCGTAACTACTGCAATGGCTCAGATAATGAGATACTATAAAAAGCCAGCCAACTATGACTGGAATAATATGCCTGATAGAGCATATAATTCTTCTAATGGTCAATCAATTGCTAAATTGATGTTTGATATAGCAGAAGATGTTCATAAAAAATATGGGATACCAGAAAAAGGTGGAACGTCATCAGATAATGACAAAGCGTTAAGAACATTCAGAAAGTTTGGTTATGGTAAAGTGGAAGTCGTTGATCACATTCCTAACGATGTGGCAAGCCGGATCAGTTATTATAAACATCCTGTACTCATGGAAGGATATGATAAAAATATTAATAGCGGGCACGCGTGGGTATGTGATGGAGTCAGAGAAAGCGAATATGATAATCAGATATACTTAATGATATTAAGCGGAAATTCACCCTACAGCTATTCAAAGTATACAGAGCCAACTCCAGGCCATCAATTACTTACCGTCGATTTTTTTCACATGAATTGGGGGTGGGATGGAGATCAGAATGGATGGTTCTCTGATGACAACATAACGACCGGCGACACAAATTTTTCAAAAAAAAGAAAAGACATTATTAACATATACTAATAACAAAAAATCATGAAGCAACTAACTATTATTTGTATTGCAGCATTTGCGCTGTTTGCTTTTGCTTCCTGTTCTGACAACGGTCACACTGTTACTGACAGACCATTGCCAGACCTGATAAGGATAAACCTCACGGAAGCTGAACACCAGCAAGTACAGGCAAATAACGACTTCGCTTTTGATCTGTCACGTGAAGTGCTTCAGCAGAATCAAAAAGAAAACGTTCTGATATCACCCCTGAGCGCCACCTATGTGCTTGCCATGCTTGAGAATGGAAGTGCCAACGGGACCCAACAGCAGATTCTGGGTGCTCTTCATTATGACAACGAGACAAACATGAATACCATTTGCAGCAAACTTATCAACGGAGCCCAAAAGGTTGATGCAAGTACAGAAGTCAGCATTGCCAATGGTCTCTTCCCGGACAAGACATATCCTGTTAAGGATGAATATGTAAAGTCTATGGAAAAAGTCTTCGGAGCAGAAGTAAAGAATCTTGACTTCAGCAACCAACAGTCTGCACTTAATGAGGTCAATGGCTGGGCTAACGATAAGACAAAGGGCAAGATATCCCGTATCATAGACAACATCGATCCCAACACAAAACTGATGGCACTCAATGCTATTTATTTCAAAGGAATATGGAATAAAGAATTTGACAGCAAGAAGACGTCAAAAGAATCGTTCACCCATGCCAATGGTGAGAAGGAGAAGATCGACATGATGAAGATCAAGGAGCTTTATCTCTACCGTTCATTCCCCAAATTCGATATGCTTCATCTAGATTATGGCAATGACGGATACAGCATGGAAGTGCTATTGCCCAAGGTGGGCGTAACGGTAGAAAAAGTCCTCCAATCTCTTAAAAGTGCTGACTGGGAGGAAATGATGACGTCAATGCGTGATTATGAAGTGGATGTTCAGCTACCGAAGTTTACCACTGAATACAGTATCGACATGCCACCAGTGCTTAAGGCTTTGGGCATGAAAGATATGTTTGATCAAGACAAGGCCGATTTCTCCCGAATTAGTGACAGCAAAACTTTCCTTGGAATTTTCCGGCAGAAATGTACCATTGATGTAAATGAGAAGGGCACAGAGGCCACAACAGTAACCGTAAGCTCCGATGAACTAACAGCCAATGTAGTTCCCAATGCTGAGTTCCATGCCAACCGTCCCTTTATCTACATCATTACAGAGAATACGTCAGGCGGTATTTATTTCATTGGTACCTTTAAATAAACATATCGTTCACCGTGAAGCAACTGTAACGAATTTATTATAAATATCAAGGGGGGTGTGTCAAAATTTTGACACACCCCCCCTTTTTATCTAAAACCCAGAAAGATTCATAGTTTTAACTTTTTCTTGGCACCTTTACTCTCATTACCTACACGGTCCAGAGCAGTCACGACATAAGTCACTTTATTCTTCCCCATCACATAGGGCAATGGATAATTTGTGCCATACGTAATCATCTTGATTTTTGAAGGATCATCAAGGTTGATCTTCTCGCCTTTGTCAAATTGATAAATGACATATCGGTCTACGACATCACCCCATTTTTTCGCTTTCGGACTTCTCCAGGTAAGGAACGGTCCCTTGGCAGTCCACGTCATCTTCACTCTCTTGGGATGCTTCGGATCTTTGTCATCCAGGAAAGGCATCTTCGGAGGTAAAGCAGGATATTTCCAATAATGTTGACGAAGGGTATGCCCATAATTACCTACATTATCTGCTACAGCCTTGGCATACCAAAGTACTGTTCCTTTGACATTTTTATTCTGCGCATGTAACCGGAATTTAGCCGGCATCTGGTTAGATGCAGGATTCTCAGGATCCGCATATTGAGTTGTTCTGATCACATCTTCACCTATATACAAAGGACGGTTCCCGGCATTCTGATTCCACCACTTAATCAAAACGGAATAATCTGCTAAAGGATGACCAATCTGCCAGTAGAGTTGAGGAGCACAGTAATCGATCCACCCGTTATTGACCCATAACAGGACATCTGCATAAAGGTCATCATAATCTTGAAGCCCATTAGTAGCCGAACCTGTCGGACTGTTCTTCTTATTCCTATAAATACCGAATGGACTTACGCCAAACTTCACCCATGGCTTACGATAATGAATCGTTGCAGACAACTGTTTGATAAACAGATTGACATTGTCTCTTCTCCAATCACCGATATTCGCAAATCCACGGGGATCCTTCTCAAACTGCTCCTGATCGGGAATAGTCTGGCCGGCTGCTGGATAAGGATAGAAATAATCATCTATATGAATGCCATCTACATCATAACGACTGACAATATCATCAATAACCTTACAGATATAATCTCTTACCTCCGGTATACCGGGATTCAAAATAAACTGACCCGCATAACTGAAGACCAGGTCGGGGCGTCTGATAACGATATGACGATTGGATAATTCGTTGGTTGTTACCGTCTTGGCTCTGAAAGGATTGAGCCAGGCATGAAGTTCCATTCCTCTTTTATGGCACTGTTCTATCATCCATTGCAGCGGATCCCAATATGGTGACGGAGCCTGGCCCTGTTTTCCTGTAAGAAAACGACTCCAGGGTTCCAACTTTGAGTCATAAAGCGCATCACATTCAGGACGTACCTGAAAGAATATGGCATTGACACCATCTTTCTGCAACGAATCCAATTGAAGTGAAAGCATTCTTTGGATTTGCTCCGTAGACATGCCAATAAACTGACCATTGACACACTGGATCCAGGCACCTCGAAATTCTCTCTTATTTTGAGAAAAAAGGGACAGACTGGTTAAACACAATAAAACGAAGAGAGCTATTTTTTTCATGATGAACATTTTGTTGGGGGCAAAGGTAAGTAAAAATTTTCAGTTCAGCAAGTTGATCTTATCCGTATCTGAAAAATCAAATATCCAGCAATTAAGAACCTATCCTGGAGATTATATCTTAGGATATCCTATCCTCATCAACATAAAAAACCCGATGCCGACTTCAATGTCAACATCGGGAATATATTCTTAATCATCAAGTTTGCAGGAAAATTTGACCTTAGATTTCATACATAACTTGCTCTATTAATCAATCCTATCAAAATCTATAGCCAACAGTAAGAGCCAGTTGATTACGCTTCAGGTTTACCTTGGAAGCATTTACCACATTACTATGAGCAGCATCACTCTCATAATCGCTCATGAACGGGAAGAAATCCCCATTGGTCTGACTGTACTGATAAGCAAAATCAATAGAAAACTGGTTCAACAGATAACCTACACCACAAGTGAAACGATTCGTACTTTTCCAGTTTGTATAGTCTGTAGACATAGCCGTAGCCACACCCGGAGATTCAAGGGAACCATCCCTGAAACCACTCTTATTAAACATCGGAGACAAATAGTTGTATCCGATACGGAAGGCAACCTCCGGAATAGGTTTGTACTCAATACCGAGTTTGACCGTACTGACTCCCTTGAGCACATTTTCCGTATTATCGTTCATCCTGCCATCACTATGGGAATCATCATAAGTATTTCCATACCCATCTTCATAACTGCCATCATTGATACGATTATCTATACTTCCATAATCAGCATATTCGTAAGTAGCACCTAATGCAAGGTAATTGCCTATGGTGTGTCCAAGGGATACACCGAATTTCCATGGAGAATAGATCTTGAAATCATAATTGGCATAAGCCGGATCCGACGGACTTCGACTAACTACTTTTCCTGTCCCATCAGGGCCAGTCATCGTCATATCATTCCATCCATTCATCGTCAAGTCATAATATGTCGGAGTACTGATATAGAGACCGATACGAAACGGAGAATTTTCTATAGGACAGAAGATTGCACCCAACTTTGCGTCATAGCCGGTTCCGGTAATCCGAAGGTGCTCCCACACATCAGAAATAGCACCCTTGTCCAAATTCTCAGTATAATAGCTCTGACTATTAAAATGAACATCATGAATACCAAAAGTCAATCCCAGGAAGACTCGATTATGAAGATTCCCGCTGACGTTGAAGTCATACTCACCGATATAACCATGAGCATACTGTCCGAAAGCGAAAGCCGAACCATCCAGATACTCCATATAAGATTTTCTATTGGCATCCGGATCGGTCTTACCCATGACCTGGCTATAATTATGGTCTACCCCATTCCATGCCCATTCTGCATTTGGGGGAAGCGTACGATCCTTTATGGCAGAAAGTTTGTTCTGGGAAGCATAACTCATCGTATTTGCAGCACTCAGGATCTGATCAAAATTGCGACTTTTATGATAATTAAAAGCTAAGTTCAAATAGGAATTCCGTCCTGTCCGTGAAGACCATACAAAACCACCCTGATCAAAACTTGGGAGATTGGAATGGCCTGTGAAATGAAAATTGATACCATTCGCATTGAGACTGGTTTTAGCATCGGTTTGCATGACCATTCCACCGGTAACATTTATAACACTTTTACGGAACAAACCGATACCGGCAGGGTTGGAAGTAATCGTAGAAAGATCCGCTCCTAATGCCTCCATGGCACCACCCATTCCTATATAGCGGGCAGTTCCATTCAGATCAGTTTCCATCAGTTTAGCATCCTGATAAGTCTCCTGAGCAGCGGCTGGCATCGCTCCCAGCGCCAAAGCCGCTAAAATATATTTTGTCTTCATCATAAATAATTTACGAAAATATCAATTATCTTCTACCACTACCAAAGTGACCGCCACCGAAACCGCCGCTACCGGAATGACCTCCTCCGAAGCCACCTCCACTAAAACTACCACCTGAGCGACCGCCACCGAAACTGCCACTGCCAAAAGAATTGGATGGCATACTCCGGCTGGAGTCATAAGAACGCCCGGAAGTATTGTTATCATAATTCCTGCCTCCGAAAGAATGAGAACGCCCGGAAGTATAAGTCTGATAGTTCGTCCGATAGTTCGAATAATTACTACCTGACCGGTCATAGTTGCTATATCCTCTTCGGTCATCAGCACGACTCCAGTTTCGTCCACCGGTTAAACCACCCATGTGACCGTAGTCTCTGTTATCATAAACATAAGTTGGTCCGCCCCAGTAACTGTAATACCAAGGATTATACCAGCTGCCCCAGCCATAACCGTAATACCAGGGATTATACCAACCGCCCCAATAGCTTCCATAAAACCAAGGATCACCCCCGTAATAATCACCGAACCAAGGGTCATTCCAAGCCCAGTAAGGAGCACGCCAATAATAAGGTCCCCAACCGTATTCATCATACAGCCAAGGATCATAATATCCGTCCCACCGGCTCATATCCCTGGTATATCTGTAATCCTTTTCATCCGGTCCATATTCATCTGAAAAAAGGGTATCAGTATAAGTTGTGTCCGGACGCATACCCCGATCAAACATAACAATATCATTGCCAAGGGAATCCTTGCCAATATTCTGGTAACTACTTCTAAAATGCCCTGCGCGATTATATTCATCCAGATTTCTTCTGGACCCCACCCAATAATTATTAGCCGTAGGATCAGTATTCTGTGGACGAATGGCTTTCTCTTGCTTTTCCTCTTGTGAAGGAGAAAAATAAAGGTCGTCCTGAGCCATCATGGACATCGGTATTAAACCTGTTAGAAAAGCTATAAACACTATCCTTTTCATATTTGCTCCTATTTTGATGAATAATTTTTACTTTATTTTATTACAAATATAAAACTTTCTTTGCTACAAAAGTACAGAAAAACCCTAAACGAAAGTAGGTTTTTCCCTATTTTTTATATATTTGCAATAAGAATTAAACATTGATATGAAATATTTAGTAACTCACTTTAGTATACAAAGTTCGGAAGCTCTTTTCCAAACCGCCAGAGATCTTCTTGCTGCAGGTGTGACACAGGCAGGTTTCGAATCTTTTGTCAACACCCCGGAGGGCATTGACGGATATGTCCAGGAACAACAATACGATGAAACGGAAATGATCGATGACATCAATGCCTTACCGATAAAAGACGTCAAGATCAGTTACCAGACCAATCCTGTGGAAGATAAAGACTGGAATAAAGACTGGGAAGACCAGGGCTTTGAACCGATAGCCATCGACGATACAGTACTCATCTATGATGCCAGGCATACCAAGAATCCGCATCCCGGTATTTCATCTGATCATATAGAAATCGGCATTGATGCTGTACAGGCATTCGGAACAGGAACTCATGCTACTACCCGTATGATGATCTCAAACTTACTGCAAATGGACTTAAATGGAAAACGGGTTCTGGATTGTGGCTGTGGAACTGGTATTTTGGGAATCGCTGCATCCAAAATGGGTGCAAAAGAAACCGTTGGCTATGATATCGATGACTGGAGTGTAAGAAACACAAAACACAATGCAGAAATCAACGGCATCAAAAATCTGAAGATTTTACAGGGAGATTCCGCAGTGCTTAAGAAAACCAAAGGAAAATTTGATATTGTACTCGCTAATATCCATCGTAACATTATCTTACAGGATATGCCTGCTTTCAAATCAGTCATGAAGCAAAGAGGACTGCTGGCTATCAGTGGATTCTATCTCAGCGATATTCCCGTACTTCTAGAGAAAGCCGGAACACTGGGATTTGAAAAGAAACAGCAACAGAATGACGGAGAATGGGCCTGCCTGACCCTTCAACTTTCATAATCACATTACTGACTATTAATCAATTGTCCTCGTCGAAAACATCCTGTTGAGAACCGATCGTCAATTTTCGAAGATCGTAGTAAGAACCATTATAAATATTAAAGTCAATATACCCTCTGATACCGGAAAGTTTTCCAGCATCAGTATGCTGCCAGAATTTCCATCCTCCTTTATATTCTACTTTCTTGACATAATAATGAGCAATCCAATAAGGATAATCATCAAAGACAGGAGCATTCAGGTAACGATCTTTAAATTTATAATAGGTATAGATAATCGGCTTCACATGGTAACGGTCCTCTACAATATGCAGCCATGTCAACACATCTCTCTGAAAATCTTCAGTAGACTGGTGCGGAGGTTTATGCTCCACATCCAATACCGGAGGCAGATCACCATCCGTAAGACGAACTTTTTCAAGGAAGTAATATGCCTGTTGACGGGCACTGCTCTTATTGCTCCAGTAATGATAAGCACCACGAATAAAACCATATTCACGGGCATTACGGAAGTTGGAATAAAATTTACTATCTATTTGTGAAGCACCCTCTGTGGATTTGACGATAATGAAACGTACAGGGCATCCGTTAATCATTGCATTACGAAGTTCTTCCCAGTCAATATCCCCCTGGTAATGTGAGATATCGATACCTTCAATTTCATATCCCTGAGGATAATCCGCATCACTGTAAAGGGCTCTCCAGCGAAATCCTGTAGGACCTACGAAGAAATGATAGAAAGCCCACACATAAAGGGCTATAATTCCTATTGCTCCAATAAGCCACGCATACTTATTCTTTCTTATGGAAGGAAAGTGCAGGAAATTATATGGAGAAAATAATGACGGATGATGAATATGACGATTATACCTTCGACGAGTCGTCGAAGTTGATTTCTTCCTCTTACTACTATTCTTCTTATTAGCAGTACGGGCAGAAACAGTTTTAATATGGTGTACTATTCGTTTCGTCATTATCGTATCAATAAAAGCCACAGAAGAAACGGACAAAATGAAGGATCATCTAAGCAATTCTCCACCTTTCGCTCCTTGCAGATGCGAAAGCCGTTTACTCTGTGGCTCCTTAAAAGCCAGAAATTATTTATGTTCGAGCTTCAGAGTCTTTGTCGTACGGTCACATACATCAGAAGGACCCCAGTACTGGATAGGTCCGGGATAAACATATTCTGTTCCCTTAGCCCACTCGTCACGACAGGCTGCAAAAGTCTTGAACGGTTTATCATCAAGATCAACCAAGGCCTTACGGATCACTGGTTTCATTTCCCCATTACGCTTCTCCATATTCATCATCATGGTAATAGGCACACCACCAGCTTTCCAATTGTCGGTACCGGCTGTCAGATTCTTTACAATAGCCATATAACCGGTCTTACCGTAAACAATCAACTGGACGGCACTCGTACCAAGGGAATAGCAATAATCTGCATCAAAATTAGAAGGAGCTGCACAACGACCTTCGTAGCCGAAGAAATGATGCTGAGCAGCAAACTTGCCATTATATTTTCCTTCCTTTTTCCATTTCATAAGCAGATCTCCTACCATTTCGGAAAGCAGTTTTTCGGTCTCAATCAGAGACACCTGAACATTTCCATGAGGATCACGGTCCAGAGACAACTGACGTGCAACACCTTCCGGCAACGTTGCAAAAGTTTCGGCATTTTCCTTAGAAAGATGAGACATAATATATTGCCGCTGAACCTCTTTTTCCATATCCTTATAGTCAGCACCATGGGCTGCCAACAGATCATTCAATTCGGCAATCAGCCGGCCAATAGCAGGAACAAACTCAATTAAACCTTCCGGAACCAGAACGACACCGAAGTTATGTCCCTTTTCTGCACGGTAAGCCACTACTTTAGCAATATACTCCACAATCTGATTCAGTGTCATATCCTTTTTCTGAATCTCCTCAGAAATCAGACAAACATTAGGCTGAGTCTGCAAAGCACATTCCAGAGCAATATGAGAAGCAGAACGTCCCATCAATTTAATGAAATGCCAGTATTTGCGGGCTGAGTTGCAATCACGCTCTATATTGCCGATCAGTTCACTATACGTTTTCGTAGCAGTATCAAAACCGAAAGAGGTCTCAATCTGATCGTTTTTCAGGTCTCCGTCAATGGTCTTAGGACATCCGATTACCTGTACACCACACTGCTTGGCCTTGTAGTACTCCGCAAGGACGGCAGCATTTGTATTCGAATCATCTCCACCGATAATCACAACGGCATTAATGCTCAATTTACGAATAATCTGAAGTCCCTTTTCAAATTGGTCCACCTCCTCTAGTTTGGTACGACCGGAACCGATCATATCGAAGCCGCCGGTATTCCGATAATCTTTGAGAAAGTCTTCAGTGATCTCAATATATTTATGATCCACCAAGCCACCAGGTCCCATCAAGAAACCGTAGAGGCGATTTGACGGGTCGAGTTTTTTAAGTTCGTCAAAGATTCCGCAAATCACATTATGACCTCCGGGAGCCTGGCCTCCGGAGAGGATGACACCCACATTCAATTTTCGGGATGCACTTGTCTCTTTTCCCGGTACAAACTCTACAAGGGGCATGCCGTAAGTATTCGGAAACAGTTTTTTAATCTTTTCCCGATCGGCTACGCTCTGAGTAGGAGCTCCTTCCTTGGCCGTTACACCCCCTTGAAGGGCCTTAGGCAGTTTAGGCTGATAAACAGCTCTCTCTAACTGTAAAACACTTTTTTCCATCGTTTATTAATTTTATAATCGTTGAACTATAAATTCTTATGCAAATTTAAGACTTTTCTCTGATAATACGAAAGAATGATTATTAAATTCCAACTTTTATAAGTTTTTTCACAAAGAAGTTTTTGTGTTTACCGAAATTTGTCTATCTTTGAACTGACAAACAAAAAAAATAAATCATTTAATATTATTAATGAAATGAAGAATAAACGTTTTTTAAAGCGCAGGATTAACTATATCTGTAGTGATCTTTTTGCAGAATGTATTGCAGCAGATCTCTATGGAGGACGAAAAACCGAAAAGGAAGATGTACAAGCCTTGCTCACATCCATATTGACAGTACATTCCAATTTTGTCAGCCGGATATCCCATCCGGAACCAGGAATGAAACCCCAAATATATTTTCGGGATTTAATTGAAGATTTCAACAAACAGATTTCTGAAATCACCGATCAGATTTCCAACTTAGGAAATTAAAAAACTCATTCATGCTACAAAGAATCTGCAAATGGCTGCTATACCGGAAGATGGGATGGAAGAAAAATATCACTCAGCATCATCCGGAAAAATATATCCTCTGTTTAGCTCCCCATACGAGTAACTGGGATATGCTTATCGGACAGTTATATGCCCACGCAGAAGGTATCAAAGCCAATTTCCTGATGAAGAAAGAGTGGTTCTTCTGGCCATTGGGATCATTATTCCATCAATTAGGAGGCATACCTGTCCACCGTGAGAAGCATACCCGTATGACAGACACCTTGGCACAACTGGCCTTACAGAAGGATCATTTTATACTCTGTATCACACCGGAAGGGACCAGAAGCCTGAATTCTGACTGGAAAAAGGGATTTTACTATATCGCACTTAATGCACACTTGCCCATTCTGCTATACGGCTGTGATTATGAGCAAAAACTCATCCAGTGTACAGAAACCATATATCCGTGTGGAGATATTGATGCAGACATCAAGCGTATCAAACTATATTTTAAAGACTTTAAGGGTAAAAAGCCAGAAAAATTTTCAATTGGCAAACTATAAAGGAACTATTCGGATAAACACATCTGAAAAAATAAGTTTTTTTTATTGAGGCATAGGGTGAAGCATATATCAATTCTGAAGAAAATCATGTTGCTATTCTGTCTGTCGGCAGTTGTCCAGACGGTCTTTGCACAATATCAAGACGGGAATACACGTGCGTGGGGAAATACCAGTTATAATGATGATCCGTGGGTGTTCAACGTCTCCCGTCCCAATCTGATTACAAAAGGATTACTCGACCGGCATATTTCCCTCTGGGCTTCACATGGCAGATATTATGATAACAACAGAAGCAAATGGACATGGCAACGTCCAAACCTTTTCTGTACAACCGAAGATCTGTTCACTCAGACCATTGTGATTCCTTTTCTCATCCCTATGCTCGAAAATGCCGGTGCAACTGTATTCTCACCAAGAGAGCGAGACTGGCAAACTCATGAGGTTATCGTAGATAATGACGATTCCATCACTCTTCCCTATTATCGGGAAATCAATAACGGAAAAAACTGGAAAAGGTGTGACTCCGTGGGTTTTGCCTACCACGGAACGATTCTCCATGATGGTGATAATCCTTTCCGGATGGGGACACTGCGGCAAATCAAAACGACCAAGCGGAAGCATTTCAGTGAAGTGGACTATCAGCCCAACATTCCCGAAACAGGTAAATATGCTGTCTATATCAGTTATCAGACCCTCCCCAATAGTGTAAAAGATGCACATTATATCGTTTATCATAAAGGACAAGCTACAGAATTCACGGTTAATCAAGAGATGGGAGGAGGAACATGGGTCTATCTGGGTACATTCAACTTCAATCAGGGTTGTTCACCGCAAAATCGGGTAGTCCTAACGAACCAGTCTTCCCAAAAGGGCATCGTCACCGCTGATGCTGTCCGCTTCGGAGGAGGCATGGGAAATATCGCACGGGGCGGAATGGTATCCGGTCTCCCCCGTTGTCTGGAAGGAGCACGCTACTCGGCACAGTGGAGCGGTGCACCCTATTCAGTCTATAGTACGCGAAAAGGAACGGATGACTACGCGGATGATATCAACACAAGGTCACTCATGACCAACTGGTTAGGTGGTGGCAGCATCTATATGCCAACACTGGAAGGTAAAAATGTGCCTATCGAATTATCTCTTGCCGTACACAGTGATGCAGGATTTGCACCCAACGGAAAGGATCTGGAAGGCAGTCTGGCAATCTGTACAACCGACTTTAATGATGGAATGCTGAGTTCGGGTCTATCCAGACAGACCTCTAAAGATTTTGCCAAGGCACTTCTGGATAATGTCACAACAGATATAACCGCAAAATACCACCAGTGGAACAAACGCTATTTATGGGACCGCAACTATTCAGAAACACGGATTCCGGAAGTTCCGTCAGCTATCCTGGAAACCCTTTCACATCAGAATTTCCCGGATGTAAAACTCGCACAGGATCCGATGTTCAAATTTACATTAGCCCGTTCCATCTATAAGACCATTCTTCGTTTCATCAACACTAACCACGGACAGGACTATGTTGTTGAGCCCTTGAACCCCGTAAATTTCTCGGTTACACTGGATAAAAAGGGTAAAGCTCAACTTTCTTGGAGCGCGCAGCCTGATCCGCAAGAACCCACGGCTACCCCAACTTTTTATAATGTTTATATTGCCAAAGGCCAGGGAGGATTCGATAACGGAACGGCCATTCGGACTAAATCTTGTGAAATCCAATTACAGCCGGGTATTCCTTACCGGTTTAAAATTACAGCTTGCAACGCAGGCGGAGAAAGTTTCCCTTCAGAGATCTTATCAGCCTTATATCAGCCTAATGCAGAGTATACCATACTCATCGTTAATGGATTCAACCGGTTAGCTTCACCACAAGTGATTGACAATGATTCCCTTCAAGGATTCGATATGACAGTCGACCCCGGAGTAAGTTATGGACTTACTGCCGGTTGGAACGGATTCCAAAAATGCTTCAACCGTTCACGAATCGGTAAGGAAGGCCCTGGAGGACTTGGCTATGGCGGGGATGAGATGGCAGGCCATTTTGTTGCCGGAAATGATTTTGATTATCCCTTCTGCCACACAGAAGCCATTGCAGGAAACGACAAATATCAGGTAGTCAGTTGCTCGGAAGAGGCTATTCAGAATGGAAAAATAAAACTAGAAGATTATCCTGTCATTGATCTGATCCTCGGTTTGGAGAGATTTGACGGTTATACCCCGGAATTTTATAAGTCATTGTCCTATTCTATACGGACACTTCTACATCATTATCTCTCACAGGGAGGCAGTCTTTTAGTCAGTGGTTCTTACATCGGATCAGACATGACAGGAACTGATGAGAAAGCATGGTTACGTGATAACCTGAAATTAACTTATCAGCCGGACAGTGCAACTGATATCCAGGAAACCGTCACCGGATTGGGAATGGAATTCAGCTTCTGGCATCAACTGAATGAAAAACATTATGCTGCTACCCATCCGGACATCATCTCTCCTCTTGGAAATGCCATCTGTGCAATGCAATACAGTGACAAAAACCCGGCAGCCGTTGCTTATCAGGGAAATGACTACAAATGCTTTACCATGGGATTCCCTTTTGAGTGTATCAAGAATACCAGTGACCGCAAACGCATCATGCAAGGTATCCTGAACTACTTGAAACCGCTCCATTCACACTATATTCCGAGTGCTTTAAATCAAACAACTAAAAGACATTGAAAAGCAAATAAAGCATTCAAAACGATAGAATAATATCAATAATTATTAAAACCAATAATCATGTATAAAATTCAAGCCAATCCATCAGGGACTCGCAGTATTGAAATAAGCGATATCCACTTGAAGACGATAGAGAAGTATCAACTATTACGGAATCTTGTGGACAGTAACGGTATTGTCAATGAAGATGTTCTGGATAAATTGAGATATAATGTCCGTTCACTGCTCGAATCAGAAGCAGGCAAAGACAGGAATTTGCTTGATCTCTGCCTTGATGTCATCTATAACAGTAATATGAAGGCTTTCGGACTCCAGAAACTGGCTGACCTGTATAAAAACTGGAAAATAAAGCAACCCAGTACCTGTGAGGATCCATTGAACGTAACTGATTAAAAAGGATAAAAAGACAAATTGGCATATCAATTGACAGATTTCCTTCCGACAACAAAGAAGGAATGTGAATTAAGAGGATGGGATCAACTTGATGTGATTATCTTCTCAGGGGATGCTTATGTCGATCATCCTTCATTCGGACAGGCTGTCATCGGTCGTTGTCTGGAAGCAGCCGGCTATAAAGTAGCCATAGTACCCCAACCTGACTGGCATGGAGACTATCGGGACTTTAAGAAACTAGGACGCCCAAGGTTGTGCTTCGCCATATCACCGGGTGTAATGGATTCTATGGTCAACAAGTATACAGCCGGCAAACGACTACGCTCTCAGGACGAATATAGTCCTGACGGCCGCCATGATTGCAGACCTGAGTACCCTACTATCGTCTATACTCAGATTCTCAAACAACTGTTCCCGGATGTTCCTGTAGTACTCGGTGGAGTCGAAGCCAGTATGCGAAGGCTCACCCACTACGATTACTGGCAGGACCGGCTTCGGAAATGTATCCTTTGTGATTCCGGTGCCGACCTCATCCTTTACGGTATGGGATCAAAGTCTATTATTGAACTCTGTCATCAACTCGAAGAAGGACGGTCTGTAAAGACCATACATAATATTCCTCAGACGGTTTACCTGGCCCAGAAAGATAATATTGACGGAGGAATCACGGATAATGATATCGTGCTCCACTCTCATGAAGAATGCCTGCAATCCAAAAAGGCAGAGGCAGAGAACTACAGATATATAGAAGAAGCAGCTAACATGAAACATGCGCACAGGTTGCTTCAGGGTGTTGACGGAATCTATGCAGTGGTCAATCCACCCTATCCTACATTGACGACACCGGAACTTGATGCATGCTTCGACCTCCCCTATACCCGGCAGCCTCATCCAAAATATCGAGGCAAGGTCATTCCGGCATACGAGATGATCAAGTTTTCCATCAATATCCATCAAGGTTGCTTCGGAGGATGTGCTTTCTGTACCATATCCGCCCATCAGGGAAAATTTGTGACTTGCAGAAGCAAAAAGAGTATCATGAAGGAGGCTGAGCAGGTGGTACACATGCCAGGATTCAAGGGGTATATATCCGATTTGGGAGGTCCTTCTGCTAATATGTATGGGATGCATGGCCGGAATGAGAAAGCATGTGAAGTGTGCAAACGTCCATCCTGCATCAATCCCCAAATCTGTCCGAATCTGATCACAGATCATTCAAAACTCCTGGAGATCTACCATGCTGTCGATGCCCTGCCGGAAGTCAAAAAGAGTTTTGTCAGCAGTGGTATTCGATATGATCTGCTGCTCCATCAGAGCAAGGATGAAGAGAGCAATAAGTCTACCAGACAGTATACACGGGAACTGATTGCCAAGCATGTCAGTGGCCGACTGAAAATAGCACCTGAACATACTTCACCGCAAGTCTTGAAACTCATGCGGAAACCAGATTTCAGTGAGTTCTATGACTTTAAGCGAATTTTTGATCAAATCAACAAGGAAGAAGGACTCAAGGAACAATTGATCCCTTACTTTATCAGTTCGCATCCCGGATGCCACGAAGCAGATATGGCAGAACTGGCCGTGATTACGAAAGACTTGAACTTTCATCTGGAACAAGTACAGGACTTTACCCCGACTCCCATGACAATCTCTACAGAAATGTGGTACACGGGGTATAATCCTTACACCCTTGAACCCGTATACTCTGCAAAGACACCGAATGAAAAGAAGGCCCAACGCCAGTTCTTCTTCTGGTATTTGCCGGAAGAGCGCCGGAACATCGAACATGAATTGCGCCGTATCGGCCGGTCAGACCTCATCGAACGTCTCTATTCAAAAGGAGAACATCTGCAACAAAACCAATCTCAGCAAAACCGTCATGTACACTTTGATGACCGCCCTGTCGGAGGTGGATTCGAATGGAAGAAAGAGTCATTAAAAACGGAACATAGTCATTCTCATTCTGCCCACTTTTCTCAGCAAACAGCGAAATCAGAGGATAAACGAAGAAATGAAAAGTCTGGCAGCCGGCACAACAGTTATTCTTTTCGAGATGATAACTACCTGCCGGAAAACGATTCAAATCATAGAAATCATAAGGGTTGGAATCAAACTAGAGGAGAAGGTAATCATGAATATTCTGGAAAGCAAGATAATAGGAAAAAGAAGCCAGGAGACCTGCGAGGACGGAATCGTTATCACAGATAACTTCATCGCTGTCGTTGATGGAAGTACAAGCAAAACCTGTACACAAATTTCCGAAAACGAAAAGAATGGTCGCTACTGCATGCTTCTTGTCACCGATTATCTCCGTCATCTCTCTTGCCTGACCACGCTGGACGAATTCTGTAACGGAGTAACCCGGGAAATATACCGGCATTATCCGGAAGATCTTCTGAGCAGCCTCGCCACTCATCCGGAAAACCGGATGACTGCCAGTGCTATCATCTACAGTCATTACAGAAATGAAATATGGATGATCGGAGATTGTCAAGGACTAATCAATGGAAAACTTCTGGAAAATGGAAAACCTGATGAGAAAAAGATAGCAGAAAAACGTGTAAATCTGATTCGAAACGGACTTTCACCAGACCAAGCCAGAAGTGCAATCGTACCTGATTTGATCCAGGCGATGAAAGAGGGTCAGAACAAGACTTATGCAGTCATAGATGGCTTTCCGATTTACAAAAAGGGTATCATCAGAATTCAGTGCCCACATTCTACAGATATAGAGATTGTCCTGGCCAGTGACGGTTATCCTTTTCTCCGACCTACCCTGCAAGAAAGCGAACAACGGTTGGCTGTTCAACTAAAAGATGATCCGCAAAATATAAGAACTTTTTTTGCTACAAAAGGATTGAAATCAGGTAATCAGAGTTTTGATGACCGTGCCTATATCCGTTTCCGTCCCTGAATGATGTATCTTTGCCCAAATAGAAAAAAGACCAAAACATGCGCCTGTCAATGAAATCAGTAGGGCTTCTTCTGTTGTGTCTATCGATTCTGCATGGATAGAAAGAAAGCGTCTACTGGTCTCGCTTATGAAGAGAAAAAGTGTCTATCAGATTCAGGTAAAGTCACTATGGTGCATAGAGCCATGCTGTATGCGCATAGAGCATTTTTCTATGCACCATAGAGAGAGTCAGATAGGCATCAAGAAAGGAATCGGCCTTACTATGGAAATCTATCAGACGAGTTAAGATACACGGAATACATCGGTCAGAAATAAGTTCCGGAAACTCAACGGAATCTATTTTTGTGCCGGGATCGACGAGGAATACTGTTATTAAAACTCCCGGAGTTGAATCCTCCTCCATGAGCAACACTACGGTATTCTGCCCATCGGTTGCGTATACGATTCACATAATCTACCGTTTCAGCACCTCTCATATATCCATGTTTGACAACTGGATCATTATAGAATTGAGGAACACTCAAATTCAGGACAAATTCAGCTACATCACCCCACTGATATCGATTACGCCCGAATTTGGATGCCAAAGCCATAGCATCACGTACATGTTGATATCCACCATTATAACTAGCCAGCACATAATACCAGCGCTGAGCAGGATCAGGAATATCATTGAAGCGCCCACCCAGATCAGCCATATATTTTGCGGCAGCAGCCACATTAGCTTCCGGATCATGTAACATACCCATATTCAAGCCCAAATAAGAAGCTGTAGAAGGCATGATCTGCATCAAGCCTTCAGCCCCAGCCCAAGAATGCGCATTCGGGTCAAAGCAACTTTCCTGATAGCATTGTGCTGCCATCAGACGCCAGTCCATCCGAGCCATCGGAGCAAACATCTGAAAGAGATGATCATATCGGGAGATGATTCCTGCAGAGCGGTTTAGCATTGGAGAATAAACATGACGTACAATACTCTGTGTACTAAGCAGAAAATTCTCCTCACGTTTCATCTCTTCAATCATCTCAGGTCTGAACCAATGATTCAAAGAGTCAGCAAGTTCCTTGTTATTCTTGTTAACAGCCCATTGTGCTTTAGAAGAGTTCATACTGACTCCACAATAAAGAAGATTTTTCTTAAACTTCTCCGGTAAATTTTCAGGCAATGGAAAAGCGATGATATCCCCATTACCCTTATTCAATTGGTGAATCATGTCCATGGTATCCTTACAGACCTCTACACGAAGGGAAACACCGAGATTCTGTGCGAATTTATCGCATAGCAGATACTGAAGTCCCATACCATGACCATGATAATCATAATAAGATTCCGGACCAGAAAGAGTGAGCATGATCATTTCACCGTTATTCATAATATCATCCAAAGAAAACCTCCCCTGTGAAGAAGTAGAATCGGTCTTGTCGCCTCCCACAATCGTCCCCCATGGAGTTGTTTCTGGAGCCTGTTTGGAAGAACAAGCTGCCAACAACAATAGTGAAAATATAATCAATAAAAATTCTTTCATAGCTCTAATTCGGTACAAAAGTACAAATATTGTTGCAAATATGAACAAAAAAAAGTACATTTGCATAAATTATATCAGGAAATTAGACATGTTACGAATAGCTGTTCAGTCAAAAGGTCGTTTGTATGACGACACCATGAATCTGCTCAAAGAAGCAGATATCAGGATTACCGCATCAAAGCGGATTCTTCTTGTCCAAGCAAACAATTTTCCATTAGAAGTACTCTATTTAAGAGATGATGATATTCCGGAAAGTGTAGCAGATGGAGTGGCTGACATTGGCATTGTTGGAGAAAATGAGTTTGTGGAACGCAAAGAAGGTGCCCAGATCATATCACGTCTGGGATTCAGCAAATGTCGCCTGAGTCTTGCCATTCCTAAAGAGGTTCATTACACAGGACCACAATGGTTTAACGGTCGCAAGATCGCTACATCCTATCCGAACATCCTTCGTTCTTTCTTGAAGAAAAACAATATCAGTGCTGACATCCACGTGATTACAGGTTCTGTAGAAATCAGTCCGGGTATTGGTCTGACGGACGGCATCTTTGATATTGTCAGTTCCGGTTCTACCTTGATGAGCAACAACCTTAAGGAGGTAGAAACGGTAATGAAAAGTGAAGCGATCCTGATTGGCAACCAGAACATGGATGAAGGTAAACACAAGATTCTGGATGAAATGCTATTTCGCTTCGCTGCCGTCAGATCTGCCCAAGGAAAGAAATACGTAATGATGAACTGTCCGAAAGAGAAGGTGGCAGCAGTCACGAAGGTC
Source organism: uncultured Prevotellaceae bacterium (assembly GCA_963769405.1). Taxonomy (GTDB): domain Bacteria; phylum Bacteroidota; class Bacteroidia; order Bacteroidales; family Bacteroidaceae; genus Prevotella. The sequence continues at coordinate 44,203 of CAVYLQ010000012.1, forward strand.
CTTCCCGGCATCAAAAGTCCTACAATCATTCCGCTTGCAGATGAAGGCTGGTGCTCTATACACACTGTCCTTGATGAAGAAAGATTCTGGGAAATCATCGGTAAATTAAAAGAATTGGGAGCTCAGGGCATATTGGTTACTCCGATTGAAAAGATGATACTTTAAGCACAATGAACATTATAAAATATCCTGTCCGGGATTCATGGGAAGAGATTGTCAAACGACCCCATTTAGATGTTTCACAACTGAATGCAACGGTCTGTGAGGTTCTGAAAGATGTAAAAGAAAATGGTGATGAAGCTGTAAAACGCTATGAGCTGAAATTCGACCATGCCCATCTTGATCAACTGGCGGTTACCGAGGAGGAAAAGGAAGAAGCCATAAAATACTGTTCGAAAGAATTAATCGATTCCTTAAAACTCGCACATCACAACATCGCCAGATTCCATGAAGTCCAGCAATTTACCGGCAAGAAAATAGAAACCGCCAAAGGGGTTATCTGTTGGCAGAAAAGTGTGCCTATTGAAAAAGTAGGACTCTATATCCCCGGAGGGACGGCTCCTCTTTTCTCCACTGTACTCATGCTGGCTACCCCCGCTGTCATCGCCGGTTGTAAAAAGATCATATTATGCACTCCGCCAAATCGTGAAGGAAAGGTAAATCCAGCCATTCTGGCAGCTGCCCAGATTGCGGGTGTAAGCCATATCTATAAAGCCGGTGGCGTCCAAGCTATCGGTGCCATGGCATACGGAACGGATAGCATTCCGAAAGTCTACAAACTCTTTGGACCAGGTAACCAATATGTAATGGCTGCCAAACAACAAGTAAGTTTGCATGATGTAGCAATCGACATGCCTGCCGGACCAAGTGAAGTATGTGTCATTGCTGACAAGGACAGTGATCCTGTCTTCGTGGCTGCTGACCTCTTGTCACAAGCAGAACATGGTATTGACTCACAGGTCATGCTCATAACGGATTCAGAAACTATCCTGGATGAAATTCAAAAACAAGTATCCACTCAGCTCGTTCGCCTGCCGAGAAAAGAAATTGCTTCACAGGCTCTCGATAATTCCCATTTCATCCTTGTCCATGATCTTGATGAGGCTATAGACCTAAGCAACTGCTACGCTCCGGAGCATCTCATTCTAGCGGTCAAGGACTATACCAGACTTGCTCAAAAAGTAGTCAATGCCGGATCGGTCTTCCTGGGGAAATATGCTTGTGAAAGTGCAGGTGATTATGCCAGTGGAACCAATCATACCTTACCCACCCACCGTTATGCCTTAGCATATAATGGCGTCAACCTGGACAGTTATAATCGCAAAATCACTTTTCAGCACCTTAACGAACAGGGCATAGAAAGTATCGGAAATGCTGTGGTGTGTATGGCTGAGAATGAACAACTTGAGGCACATGCTAACGCCATGAGACTGAGGATTCACTCTCTCAAAAACAAATAAGGAGGCAACGATGAAGAATTTGAAAGAACTTTGCCGGGAGAATATATGGAATCTTGCACCTTACTCCAGTGCTCGCAATGAATATGCAGGACATGAGGCTCATGTTTTTCTGGATGCGAACGAGAATCCGTATAATATGCCTTTCAACCGCTATCCGGATCCTCTCCAACGAACTGTTAAGGAAGCACTGAGCAAGGTAAAAGGGGTACCACCAGAAAACATTTTCCTCGGCAATGGAAGTGATGAGGCGATAGACTTGCCTTACCGCATCTTCTGCAGACCGGGTAAAGACAATGTTGTGGCTATCGAACCCACATACGGGATGTATAAGGTCTGTGCAGATATCAATGATATAGAATACCGCCCGGTCTTGCTTGACGAGGAATTCCAGATTACAGCCGACAAACTCCTGAAGGCCTGTGATGAAAATACAAAGTTGATGTGGATCTGTTCTCCGAATAATCCAAGTGGAAATCTGATCCACCGGGATACCATTGAAGGAGTACTGAAGAAGTTTCAAGGCATAGTGATCATCGATGAAGCCTACAGTGATTTTTCAGGGGAAAGACCTATGCGTAAAGAACTTGGGCAACATCCTAACCTCATAGTCCTTAATACCATGAGCAAGGCGTGGGGATGTGCAGCTATCCGACTTGGCATGGCCTTTGCCTCACAAGATATTATCGGACTTTTCAATAAGGTGAAATATCCGTATAATGTTAACCAACTGACTCAGGAACAGGCGTTGGAGGCCTTAAAGGAACCTTTCAGGGTAGAAAAATGGATCAAGATCATCCTTCTGGAACGAGGAAAGGTGATGATGGCAGTCAAAGAACTTCCTATTTGCAAACAAGTCTACCCCACAAATGCAAATTTCTTTCTAGCTCGTATGACGGATGCACAATCAATCTATGATTATCTGGTCTGTCAGGGTATTATTGTAAGGAACCGTACAAAAGTACATCTCTGTGGCAACTGCCTGAGGATAACTATCGGAAAGAAAGGCGAAAACCAAGAGCTTCTGGCTGCACTCCGAAAATATGCTGAAACCCAAAAACTCTCTTCCTGCCAATCCTGAGATCATTTTCCTCCATACTGCCAGTAATACCAGTAAGTATTCCCATACGTATCACGAATCGCAGCCTGCCGCTGGTAAGGATTTCTAATCTGATGCTCTAAAGCCTGATAATCTTGAAAATCTGCGTCCATCACACTCGAATGATAAACAATTCTAGGTTTTGCACGATGATGTGTGTAGAGAATCAAAGCTTCACGGTAATGCTTCGGTATCACACTATCCAGATGATAGAATTTTCCGATAGTAGCTACAAAAGCATCTAAATTCTTATCCATCAGATAGGAAGTCAGCAGATAATCACCAGCTGCCTTCGTGGCTACATGATGCTTAAAGGAGAAATGTAGATAATGCAACGGTGACATATACTGGATGTAACGTTTCCCAAGCCAAAAGTAGATGGAATCTTTGGAATACATCATACAATTCACACTTTTCCCATTAGGCAGCATTGCCATACTTCCACCCGTTACAGGCACTTCAAACATCTTTTCACCCAGTTTCCCTTCATGAGAAAGAGCAATGGCTCTGAGAAAAGTCAGACTGCTATCAGCTTTATCCAAGCCATCACTGGCTTTTACAGCTCCATTCCAGTCCCCTTTAATCAAACAAGATTCAGCACGTGTCCGACGATGAAACACTTCATTATTATTACTAAATAAGCCCGTACAAAGTATCATGGCCACCATTTCCAGAAGATTGGTCCAAGTCAACTGTGAAAAAATCCCCGAAGAATTCATATCCGGTTCTATCGTTTGAAATCCCCTGGCAAACATAACACACAGAACATAAAGAATCAATACCAGAGGAAAGACCCATAACCAGGCTCCGAAAGAAAATCCTCTATCAATACGAGGACTGACATCCGTAATAAATATCAACAGAAGGAATGATGGCAGATAGGTCAGTGCATGAGTCCGCTTCTTTAATCCGGTGACAGCAAAAACGCCCACTTGGATAATATACAAGATAGCAGTAATGAGAATGGCTCCCAATGTGCGATTATAATGTGTTTTCCCACAGGAAAGCACATGCTGTTCAACAGCCAGAACATCATTCTGATAAAAATACAGATAGCAGAAAGTAAAGACCATAAAGACAATAGTACAGATTACACGCATTGTAACTGTGCTATTTTTAGTTCTTCTCATTATCTAAAATTTTATTACTATAGATTACATTTCTTAAGTACCAGAGCAGAACGGGAAGGAATGTACAATTTTAGCCATTCCTTATTCTGACTTGCATAAAGCGAATCATAATTAGTCAGGTGCTTCATTGAATCATCATTAAATCCATTTCCGCCAAAAGCCCGATTATCAGAATCAAGCACAACCGAGTAAGAACCCTTCGGAACAAGAAAGCCATAATCAACAAAGGAACGAGTTGGAGAAAAGTTAAAGACAAAGAGCATATCTCCTCTCATAAAGGCCAGAATCTGATCCTCATCCTGATGCCAGATCTCCTTTATCGGTGTCTTGATAAAACCTGGTTCACTTTTTATTACCTCAAGCATCTTCCGGTCAAAATCGCCTAAATAATGATAGCATAAACTCTGATCATCAACAAGATGCCATTGCCTACGGGCATATTTATAGCTCCAGCCATTCCCTTCACGGGGAAAATCAATCCACTCCGGATGCCCGAATTCATTACCCATAAAATTCAGATAACCTCCATTTATGGCAGAAAGGGTCACCAGCCGAATCATTTTATGAAGTGCAATACCCCGATACACAGTATCATTTTCATCCCCAATCCGGAAATGCCAATACATATCCGCATCTATCAGACGGAAGATGATCGTCTTATCTCCAACAAGAGCCTGATCATGAGATTCACAATAAGAGATGGTCCGTTCATCAGAACGACGATTTTTCACCTCCCAGAAAATACTACTGGTTTTCCACTCTTCATCTCTCTTCTCTTTGATTATTTTAATCCAGAAATCAGGGATATTCATGGCCAAACGATAATCGAAGCCATAACCTCCATTTTCAAATTTTGCAGCAAGTCCCGGCATTCCACTAACTTCCTCTGCAACCGAAATAGCATGAGGATTAATCTCATGAATGAGTTGGTTAGCTATCATCAAATAGCAGATAGCATTATCATCTTCATGGCCATTAAAATAGTCACCATAATTAGTAAAGGATTCTCCAAGCCCATGATTATAATACAACATGGAAGTAACCCCATCAAAACGAAAACCGTCAAAATGAAATTCCTTCAACCAATACTTGCAGTTACTCAACAAGAAGTGAATAACATCATCCTTTCCATAATCAAAACACAAACTACCCCACGCCGGATGTTCATGACGTTCACCCGGATAAAAATACTGATTCGGATCACCGGCAAGATTGCCTAAACCCTCTACCTCATTCTTCACAGCATGAGAGTGTATAATATCCATGATTACGGCAACTCCTGACTGATGAGCCGTATCGATAAGAGATTTCAACTCTTCCGGAGTACCAAAACGGGAACTTGGAGCAAAGAAACTACTTACATGATAGCCAAAACTCCCATAATAGGGATGCTCCTGAACAGCCATGATTTGAAGACAATTATAACCGTCCTTGATAATTCTTGGAAGAACATTATTCTTAAATTCCGTATAAGTGCCCACCTTTTCGGCATCCTGAGACATCCCTACATGACACTCATAAATCAACAACGGAGAAGTTGTAGGCACAAATGTCTTTTTCTTCCATACATAAGGATCCGGAGACCATACCTGAGCGGAAAATATCTTGGTCTGGTCATTCTGAACCACACGCTGTGCCCATGCAGGTATCCGTTCTCCATCACCACCATTCCAATGCACATGCATTTTATACAACTGACCGTGCCTGACAGCCTTTGTAGGAAGTTGAAGTTCCCAATTTCCCGTACCGTCAAGGCGCTTGCACCGATAATCTTCAACCTCTTTCCAATCGTTAAAATCACCGACAAGATAAATATCAGTAGCATTTGGTGCCCATTCACGGAACACCCAGCCCTCTTTCACTTGATGAAGTCCATAGTAGTTATACCCATCAGCAAAATCACCAAGTGTCATCTTGCCATTATGGGTCAATTGATTGATTTTCCATACGGCATGGTCGTGTCGTCCACATATTGCATCGGTATAAGGTTCAAGATATGGATCGTCCCTCACAATTCCGATTGCAGATTTCACCATTTTATTTGTCATGATTATTGATTAATTAAGATATTATTTTTCCAGATATCCATGACGATAAGTTCCCTGGGCTGTTATCCGCCCGTTACGATCTTTTTCCACGTATTTACCATCCCGCTGGTCATTGACATAATTTCCTTCAAAGCGAGTACCATCTTTAGATACCTCAATGGCAGGCCCGTTACGGCGTCCGTCATGATAAACCCCTTTGAATGTATTGCCATTTGCATAATGGATAAAAATCTCACCATCTACCTTACCATTACGAAACTGCCCTTCAAAAACATCATTATTCTTCTTGATAAGTTTACCGGTACCATTCTGTAAGTCATTCTTCCACTGACCGGTGTACGTATCACCATTATCCCATTCCATCGTACCCTGGCCCTCTTTCATTCCTTCCTTAAACTCACCGGAATATTTATCACCGTTAGCGTATGTAAAAACACCCTGTCCCGTCCGCTCTCCCTGGACATAGTCTCCCTCATAGCGGTCGCCGTTCTGAAATTTATAGATACCCTTACCATTCTGGATATCATTTTTCCAGTCACCTATATAAAAGTCACCACCTGAGTATTTATAGATTCCTTTTCCATTACGCATATTATCAGCCCACATTCCATTATAGGTTGAGCCATCGCTCCAACTGAAAAAGCCTTTTCCTTCTTTTTCGTCATTCTTCCATTGACCGCGGTAAAAGGCACCATTTGAGAAAGTGTAGGTTCCTCTTCCCTGACGCTTGTTCTGATACCAGTCACCATCATAACGATCACCATTGTAATAGTACATTTCGCCATGATCCTGCCGGTAATTCCGATACCACAGACCAACATATTTATTATTATTTGCAAAATAAAAAGTTCCTTTACCATGTTGCTGATCCTGAAACCATTCTCCCGCATACTTTTCACCATTGCTAAAAGTATAGATTCCATATCCCTGACGCCTGCCCCTCACATATTCACCATCATAGGAATCACCGTTTTTATAAAGCGTATTCCCTTTACCATAAGGCTTTCCGCCAGACATTTCACCTTTATACATTCCGCCATCACGCGTGGTGCAAGAACCTAAAGTAATCTTCTGTGCAGTGATAGCTAAAGGTGATAATACTAATAATAAAGTCAGTATTTGAGTTTTAAAATTCATGGGAAATGCTTTGATAACATCTACAAAGATAGCGAATTCCCACATAACCACCAAATTATTTGAAAGAATTTAAGGAAGAGAATTTCCATCAAATGAAGGAAATTTTATCAGAATTTGGGATCGACAAAATCGTACTTCTTTTTCATAAAGTGATCCGACCTTGTCAAATGGTTTAATATTTCGTAGAATCTTATCCCATATCTCACCGGATATTTTATACAGATACCGGATCTAACACTTTCAATACAAGAGCTTTCACCGTATGGGTGTCTATCCGGAAACGGTTATCCGTACGTTTCCCGACTACCCAGATAATTATTCCGGTTGCATCTGTCAGCACCAACTGCTGTTTCTTTTCGAAGAGATTGCATTTTAGATCTGTCAGGAAATCGCTGACCAGCCTACTATCCTGCATTCCAAAAGGAATGAAGCGGTCCCCTTCCTGACTATAACGGAGAGTCAACGGGAATTTCACTTTCCCAGCATCCAGAGTAGCCGTATCATCTTCCTTGGAGACAACAGGTTGCCCATAACTTATCCGCAACTTCAGTTCCTTTGTAAATACATAAGTTCCTAACTCAGGAATATGTATGGCATTCGGGGTATGGTCCGATAAAGGTTGTATAAATATTTTTCCTCTATCAACCAGGAGCTCATGAGTTTTAGAATGCCATACCTTTCCAGATTTACTCATTGATGCATAGATTTCTTCTGCCTGGAAACCACTGAAGCCATACAGATTAATGATCGTGTAAAGCAGCAATTCAGGAGAAGGAAAAGCCATGATACTCTGTACGGTAATCGTTGCAGATGCTTCTGCAATCGTAGTATCACCCGCTTCCTGTGGCAAATAAAGTTCTATACCGGATTTTAGAGAAATATAGTTATTCACATAATGTTCTAACGCATGTACCGCCATTTCGACGTATGCAGTAGTCCGAGCTACATTTTTCCGAAAGGCCGGATTTAGTTTTTCGAAAAGCGGTATGACATCCAGACGTATCCGGTTACGCATCACATCATCAATGAGATTAGTACTGTCAATGACAAAATCCTGATGGATCGAACGGAGATATTGCTCAATATCAGAACGGCTTATACAAAGAAGTGGACGGATAATATGACCTTGCAGCGGAAGAATGCCTTCCAAGCCTTTCAATCCCGTTCCTCTCAGAAGATTCATCAAGACAGTCTCCACAGAATCATCCTGATGATGAGCTACACAGATACCGGCTGCCCCAATGGATTGTCTCAATTTCTCAAAATACTGATAACGGAGTTCACGAGCTGCCATCTCAATACTCACCTGATGTAATGCCGCATAAGTCCGAGTATCAAAATGTACCAGATGCAGATGAACATTGAGACGATGACAAAGTTGGCTGCAAAACTGCTCATCTCTATCGGACTCTTCACCACGAAGATGAAAATTACAGTGCACTGCCTCAATCTGATAACCTAAGTCAAGCAAAATTCGTAATAAAGAAACACTATCAGGCCCACCGGATAAAGCCACCAGATAGCACAGTTCCCTTTTCATCAGCCTATGATCTTCGATGAAATGGGCAATAATATTCTCAAATTTCTTATAATTCTGCATGAATTTATCCTTTTTTCTTTACTACTTCTTCAAGAACACTTCGGCTCGCTTCAGATCATCAATCGTATCAATACCGACAGTCTCAACATCCGAAATACCCACCTTAATGCGGTATCCATTTTCCAGCCATCGGAGTTGTTCCAAACTTTCAGCCTTTTCCAATTGTCCCTGCGGCAATCGTGTAATCTCCTTCAAGACCTGCTTTCGATAGGCGTAAATTCCCAAATGCTTTAAGAAAGGGTAACACTTCAGCCAATCCGCCTTCTCTACACCTCTGACAAAAGGGATGATACTGCGCGAGAAATATAAGGCAAAACCTTTGTGGTCAAGAACAATTTTCGGTGAATTCGGATTTTCCACCGCTTCCATCGAAGTAAAACGCTTCCCCAGTGTAGCTATCTCTGTATCCGGATCATCAAAGCAATGGCAGAGCGTTTCAATCTGGCTTTGCTGAATAAAAGGTTCATCTCCCTGAATATTCACAACGACATCCCAGTCACCTCCGATTTTTTCCATTGCCTCTTCCACACGGTCCGTACCATTTTTATGATTTGCCCGTGTCATAACGGCTCTACCTCCAAAAGAATTGACAGTCTCATAAATCCGGACGTCATCAGTAGCGACATAGACACAGGGTAAAGCCTCCGAAGCCTGTTCATAGACCCGTTGAATAACAGGTTTGCCACCTAACATAGCCAGAGGTTTACCGGGAAAACGGGTGGAAGCATATCGTGCAGGAATAATTCCTATAAAATTTTTCATCAAATCAACTATTTTCGATTTCTAATTGTTCTTGGAATTCTCAGAAAAGAGGTCATCGACATACATGACAACTATTCCACATAAAGAACAAGCCCCTTAAGATATTCACCCTCAGGGTGATAGATATTAATCGGATGATCTGCAGGCTGGTGCAACTGGTGCAGAATACGTACCCGGCGATGTGCCTGCGCAGCCGCTGTAAATACAGCAGTCCGAAACTGATCCTTATTCACAGCCTGTGAGCAACTGAATGTGAATAAAATTCCTCCCGGCTGAATGCGCTGAAGACCTTTGAGATTTAATCGGATATAACCTTTTAAAGCATTATGTAATGCTGAACGATGCTTGGCAAAGGCCGGTGGATCAAGGACGATCAAATCGTACTTTTCATCATGCTCATCCAAAAACTTAAAAGCATCCTCATCAAAAGCCTCATGTCGCTTATCTCCCGGAAAATTCATCTCTACATTGGACCTTGCTAATTCGATAGCCTTGGCAGAACTGTCTACGGAATGAACTAACTTTGCACCGCCGCGCATCGCATAAACAGAAAATCCACCGGTGTAGCAAAACATATTCAGAACAGACCGTCCGCTTGCATACTTCTCCAACAAGGACCGATTTTCTCTCTGATCAATAAAAAATCCCGTTTTCTGACCTTTCAACCAGTCAATATGAAATTGCAATCCATTCTCTACAGCGACATCATCGGCATTTCCACCATACATGAATCCATTCTCTTCTCCCAACTCATCATATAACGGTAAAGTAGTTTCACTCTTGTAAAAGACATTTTCGATACGAGAACCCATCACTTCAAGTAAAATCTTACTAATTATTTTCCGGCAGCGATGCATTCCTACTGAATGAGCCTGCATCACTGCTGTCTTCCCATAGCAGTCAATAATCAGTCCCGGCAGATTATCCCCTTCACCATGAACGAGCCGGTAGATATTACCGTGAATACTATCCGCAATACCAATAGCTATTCGCATCCTCAGGGCAGATTCAAGTCTTGATCTCCAGAAGTCATCATCTATCAGACGATCTTCGAAACTGAGAACACGGACAGCAATGCTACCTGTCTGATAATGCCCAAGAGCTATAAAGGTACCGTCTTTTGTAATCACCCGTACCAGATCTCCATCTTCGACACCTGAATCGATATGACTGATAGCCCCCGAGAATATCCAAGGATGAAACCGCTTCAGACTTTCTTCCTTACCTTTCTTTAAAAATACTTGCTTATACTTTTCCATATCAAACTTCTTTAACTATCTGTCCTGAACTGGCGGTTTCATCGGTCATAGATAAATCTGATCGGTCATTATCCGATGCAGATGAAACAGGAACAACTACGGGATCCGGCACCTTTATCAATTGGTAATCATGTGTCTTGAGCAACCTTTGAATCTCTTCATAAAGATTGATACAGGTCCAGGCATCAGTAGCAGCATACATTTTCTGAGCTTCCTTCAACTGATCGGCAGCCCAGTTTGTGAGTCGCTGTGACTTGCTAATTTTCTCGTGAAAGATATTAGCATAAAGTTTTTGAAGACTTTTATCCTCAATTCCCAATTTTGGCGCCAGATTCTGCAGATCAATGAAATTCCCAGGTTTAAACTTCACCCGACGTTGCAGACCCAGAATATCATCATGCCACGAAAGGCCAATCTTCGGAACTTTAGTATCTTCCAGAAATTTGATAATAGCAGGAACCATACCAGTCAAGTTCAAGCGAAAAAGGAAGCAGATATTATGGGTTGAAACTTGCAAAAGAGAAACTTTATAATTTTGCCCGCGCTTAAAGATGGGTCTGGTTTCAGTATCTACACCCAAAATATCACTGTCTAACAAATAATCGACAGCAGTATCTACATCATCCTTCGTAAAAACAGTAATAATCCGTCCCGGAAAACTAACTTTCGGCAAGGTACCTATCGCATGTTTGTCAAATTTACTATATATTATTTTCTTCATCTTCGAATCTTACAATCTGCAAATTTAGAAAAAAGTTATGAATTTGTAACTGCCTTTAGAAGATTTTCTTTATTTTTGCAACTAAATAGAGAAGCATTTTAAAATGGCACAAAAAAAGGCTGAACCTAAATCCGGGAAAACAGGAAAAAAGGTCAGAAAACAAAATAAATACTCAGATCACTATAAAGTAGACTTTTTCTTGGGTCTCATCCTCTTTTGCTTTGCTGTATATGTCATTATCGCGATGGTATCATATCTCATTACAGGAGCAGAAGATCAGAGCATCTTGGAAAATATGCAGCCTGGTGAATGGTTGAACCCCAATCGTGAATTTGTCAATTATTGCGGTTCCATCGGAGCTATACTTTCCTATTTTTTGATTACCGAAAATTTCGGATTTCCGGCTTTTCTCATTCCCTTATTCCTGATATTAGGAGGATTCCAGTTGATTAAAGCCTATCATCTCCGCCTCTGGCAATGGTTTTTCGGGATGGCCTTTGTCTTGATCTGGTGTTCTATCGCTTTCTCAAAGTTTCTCACTCCTATTCTGGGAGGTCTTTTTTTCAATCCCGGCGGAGAGCATGGCCTATACTGTGTGCAGAAGTTGGAAGGAATGGTAGGCCCTCCAGGACTTACTGTAATCTTAATCGTTACAGCCATAGCCTTTCTTACTTATTTGACAACAGAGACCATTACCGTGGTTGTAAAGATACTCCATCCTTCAAAGTATCTGAAAATACCTTTTTCCATTAGTACTGGTGTAAAAGATAATCCGACTGATGGTGAAGAACTCTCCGACCAGAATCTCTATGGCAAGAATGTGGATGATGAAGAAACGGCATCACCGGATCAGTCAAAAGAAACAACGTTGAAAAACGGAGTAATCGACCTAAATGAAAAAGATCGGGAAGAAGAATCTGTTGCAGGCCAGGCAACAGATTCAATATCATCATCAAAAGGCATGGCAAGTCCCGTTCCCCCTTCCTCCACGCCTGCTCAAGACTCACCATCTTTGCTTGCTTCCCAGCGAATAGCCCGTATGAAAACCGAAGAAGAGCTAAGTAAGAATGTGGGCATGGAAATCCAGATAGCAGAAGAAGGTGACCGAGCCACAAAGAGAACGGTCAACAATGAAAATATGCTCAAGACTCCTATTAATCCTCGCGAGCCTTTTACAAATTACAAATTTCCAACCCTTGACTTACTCAAGAAATATAGCAATGAAGGGAAGCCTTATATTGATGAACAAGAACAACTAGCCAATAAAAATCGAATCTCTGAGGTACTTCATAACTTTGGTGTAGAAATCCGATCTATTCGTGCTACAGTTGGTCCTACGATTACCCTTTATGAAATACAACCGGCAGAAGGGGTACGCATCTCCAAAATCAAGAATCTGGAAGATGATATTGCCTTGAGCCTTTCAGCCCTGGGCATCCGCATCATTGCGCCAATCCCGGGTAAAGGAACTATTGGTATAGAAGTTCCTAACGCGAATCCGAATATTGTCTCAATGGAGAGCATTCTGAATTCCAGGAAGTTTCAAGAGACAAAAATGGAACTTCCCCTGGCTTTGGGCAAAACGATTACAAATGATGTATTTATGGTCGACCTGACAAAAATCCCGCATCTTCTTGTAGCCGGTGCGACGGGACAAGGAAAGTCAGTCGGCCTGAATGCAATGATCACTTCCTTGCTTTACAAGAAACACCCGAACGAATTGAAATTTGTCCTCGTAGACCCGAAGAAAGTTGAATTCTCTGTTTATACCAAGATTGCCAAGCACTTTATGGCTGTTGTAGATGAGGATGAAGAGCCGATTATCACTGATGTAACGAAAGTAGTCCGTACATTAAATTCACTATGCAAATTGATGGATCATCGTTATGACATGCTAAAAATGGCCGGAGCTCGGAATATCAAGGAATACAACGCAAAGTTTGTCAACCATAGACTGGACCTGACAAAAGGCCATCAGTATATGCCTTATATTGTAGTCATCATTGATGAGTTCGGTGACTTGATTATGACAGCAGGTAAAGAGATAGAACTTCCTATTGCCCGAATCGCACAGTTGGCAAGAGCAGTGGGAATCCACATGATTATCGCGACTCAGAGACCAACTACGAATATCATCACCGGTAACATCAAAGCTAACTTCCCAGGAAGAATCGCCTTCAAAGTTGCTGCTGCAGTTGATTCAAAAACTATTTTGGACCGCAGTGGGGCAAACCAGTTGATTGGCCGTGGAGATATGCTATACGTTAATGGCAATGAGCCAGTACGTGTACAATGCGCATTTGTAGACACTCCTGAAATAGAACAAATCAATGATTATATTACTGCTCAGCCAGGGCCTGTAGAACCTATGGAACTACCTGAGCCTGACGACAAAGAAGAAACCGACAGCAGTAGTCTCAAAACTCGCTCTCTAGACCCCTATTTCGAAGAAGCAGCACATACCATTGTCCTTTCCCAGACAGGAAGTACAAGCATGATTCAACGGCGGTTTTCTATCGGCTATAACCGGGCTGGGCGCCTGATGGATCAACTTGAGGCTGCCGGAATCGTAGGGACTGCCCAAGGGAGCAAACCACGGGAAGTACTCGTACAGGATGAAAATCAACTAAATACAATTCTTACCCAAATCAGGGAATAAGTGGTTATATGCGAGACACGAATTAACTTACAGATATCTCTGATAAATATTATAAAGAAATCAAATTATTTTATGAATATGAAAAAGTTTGCTTTTTTATTTTTTTCCTTATTGTTAAGTTGCACTATACAGGCTCAGACAGCTAGCCAAGTGCTGGACCGATGCGCTTCGGTCATCGGACATAGAAGTGGTGCCAGTGCATCCTTCGGAATATCATCGAAAAAATATGGTTCTACAAGTGGCACCATTGCTATAAAAGGCGACAAGTTCCGTGCAACCACCCCACAAGTTATTGTATGGTATAATGGCAAGACACAATGGAGTTATATGAAGAAAACTCGTGAGGTAAATATCAGTAATCCTACCGAGGCACAGCAAATGTCAATGAATCCATATACTTTCATTCATATCTACAAAACAGGTTATCGAGCATCTCTTAAGAAATATGGTGCTGATTATATTGTTCATCTTATCGCTGTCAACCAGAAAAGGACCGTTCAGGAACTCTATCTGGCCATTAATCGAAACAGTTATATACCCAGGCAGATACGGATGAGACAGGGGACAGTCTGGAGCACAATTACAGTGAATAACTTCAGAAGTAAAGACCTCCCCAACTCATTATTTTCTTTTAATTCCAAGGACTATCCTCAAGCAGAAGTGATTGATCTACGGTGACACTAATACGGACAGAGAAGTATTATCGGATAGTTTTACTAAAATCTTAACAGACTTCATTTCGTATCAGTCAAACATACGAATGGCTTAAATTCAGAATGCAAAAGACCACTCTTTATAGAAGATTTTCGATCTATTCCGAACTTCTCCACCATCGCAGACTGGCGGAAAGACGAAGTTTGTTTCATGGGAAAAACCAGACAGCAAAAATCATATTCGGTATAACAGGAATATTTGTTCTGATATACCTTTTAGTACTGGCTATTACATTAGCTTTGATGGTATCAAAAGACCAGAGCACTTCTCCTACGGGAATACTATTTAGTCTTGCACCCTTTCTTTTTATCATCGATTTTCTTTTACGCTTTATTGTCCAACAGACTCCGGCACAAATGATCAAGCCTTATAGTCTGCTTCCATTACCTCGACATGCATGTATAGAAAGTTTTCTGATTTCAAATCTGCTTAGTATAGGCAACTTTACCTGGCAAGTGATGATTATACCCTATTCTATCATGGCTATCATGCCACGCGAAGGTATAATCATGGCTTTAGGCTCCATCATCGCCTATCAGTTCATCATCTGGTTGTCCAGTCTGTTTTACCTTCTAGTCAGGACACGAATAACTGATTCCATCTTTTGGTTGATTCTCCCCGTGGCATTGCTTGCTATCCTGATATTACCTGTATATGCAGGTAAAAATGCAGGATGGGACCAGTATTTTGATTTTTATTCAACAATAGGCAAACATATTGCCAGAATAAACTGGATATACTGGTTAGGACTGATCGGAATAATGATAATCCTGTTTTTGTTCAACCGCAAGGAACAAGAGGATCATGTCATCAAAGAGTTATCCAAACAGAGTACAACCACTCTTCAGCATATCAGACAGTACCGGCTTTTTGACCGTTTCGGCATGATCGGAGAGTACATCAAACTGGAATTCAAATTGGTCTTCCGGAACAAGAATCCAAGGAAAACCCTATTACTCGTCATCTTTTATATTCTCTTCAATTTTGTATTATACTTATGTACTGGCATAAAAGGAGGTAATGAATTATCCAGTTGGAAAGCAGATTTCTGGTGTTTTATATGCTTTCTTATACCAGGAGGCATACTTTCATCACGGTTGATGAGTTATGAAGGGAATTACATCGACTTTTACATGATCCACAAGAACAACTTATACCAATTGCTACTCACGAAATACTATTGCTATCTCTGTCTGTTACCCGTATCCATTTTTGTTTCTGTCATTGCCTTGATCATGGGTAAATGGAGTCTGCTGATGATCACAGCCTATACTCTTTATACCGCAGGACCAAATAACATTATGATTTTACATACAGCTATCATCAATGATCAGACTACCCCTCTGGACACGAAACTGATCAGCCGAACAAACAACAGTTACAACTATGTAAATATGCTGATTCAATTCGGAGCTATTCTGTTACCCGTGATAATCATATCCATTTTTAAAGCCCTTTTCAATCCTTCTATCGCCTATTGGGCACTTATCCTATTCAGCATTCCTTTTCTCTTAAGCCACAAATGGTGGATTCAAAAAATTTACAGGAAAATGATGAACCGGAAATATGAACATCTGGAGAATTTCAGAGCCTCAAAATAAAGATAGCAAGTAAAAAGAGAATTAAGAACTTAGTTAAAAAGGAAGGAACTTATTCTTCCTGAAATTTCTGAAGTTCTTCATAAATACTCTGCACTGGCAACCCCATAACATTATAATAACTGCCTTTCAATCCAGTACAACCTATATATCCTATCCATTCCTGAATGCCATAAGCCCCTGCTTTGTCATAAGGATGATAATGAGAAATATAATAAGTAATTTCTGCGTCAGTCAAAATCCTAAAACCAACTTCCGTCGTCACCGAGTAATGGCGCTGTTTGTTTTGAGTTGTCAGACATACACCTGTCACTACGAGATGTTTTTTGCCACTTAACCGATGCAGCATCATCCGCGCTTCTTCTTCATTTTTCGGTTTACCCATGACTGCCCCGTCACAGATTACAACGGTATCAGCCGTAAGAATCAAGTCCTGTGTACCCATTGTCTTCCGGTATGCAGCAGCTTTCTCCACTGCAATATATTCCGGAACATCAACGACTGCAAGGTCACTCGGATAAACCTCTTTTACACCAGGAATCACCCGTACTTCAAAAGGAATATCTAAACCCGCAAGAAGTTCCTTTCTCCGAGGAGAACCACTCGCTAAAATAAGACGATACTTAAATGATTGCATAAATTCCATTAATGGATTCAACTTTTAAAAACAGACCGTAAAGCACATTACCAACCGAAAGCTTTCTTATCGGCAAGCCACTTGCCCTGAGCACGTAGCACCTGCTCCAAAACTTCTCTGACGCAACCATCTCCACCATTAAAAGAACAAATATAGCCAGAAATTTCTTTGATTTCCGTTGCAGCATCATGAGGACAACAAGCACAACCACAACAGCGCATCACCTCATAGTCAGGAATATCATCACCCATATAAAGTACCTCTTCATCTTTGAGATGATACTTCTTTAATAAATCCTTATAGATTTCGATCTTTACAGCAGCATTCATAATCACGTCCTGGACACCAAGACGCTCATACCGAATCCGAACAGCTTTCGTGTTTCCACCTGTAAGTATAGCCTCTTGCAGACCCATTTTTACAGCGAGCTGGATAGCATAACCATCTTTGATATTCACCGTTCTCAAAGGTTCACCATCACTCGCCAATACGATAGTTTGTTTCGACAGGACACCGTCCACATCGAATATTACCATCTTTATTTTCTTCAAATCATAATTTATCATGGATGCTGGTTTTTCATATTCATACGATGTATACTCATAGACATCCGTTCATAAATATCCTTAGTAAGGGGATTATTCTTTAACAAAGCAGCTTGCGCCCGGATAACATTTTCATCAAAACGCACAGCAGGACCGGTCTGAGCTTCGAGAGGAGTCAGATAATGCACTTTCCTTGCTGTTTCATCTATCAAGGGTAACATGACATCAAAAGGAATATGGTGTGCAGAAAGAATATTTGATGACAACGTATAGCAGTGATTTACGAAATTACAGGCAAAGACAGCAGCCAGATGTAAGTATTTACGATCCTCTGTGGAAAGCTCGTAAACCTGGGTTGAGATAGATTTTCCAATCTTCTGAAAGGTCTGAAGTGCTAAGTGATCATTACCTTCAATAAAAATCGGAATTTCAGCAAATTCTACATCTCTGCTTTTTGAAAAGGTCTGCATCGGATAAAACACACCATAATGCAGAGCCATTCCCTGAAAGATATTCATAGGCATCGAACCGGCTGTATGCGCAAACACCCGGTCTTCCCGACCTTTACAAACCTGAGGTATGAGATCACCTAACACACTGTCTTTAACTGCTAAAATGTAGAGATCAGCGTCCTTTCGTACCTCATTCAAATCTGTTGTCGGTGCCCCACCGGCTATTGTAGCCAGTTCTGAGGCAGAGGCCATTGTCCTACTATAAACTTGTATAATATCATGCCCTGCATTTAACAAGGCCTTGGCTAACTGCGTAGCGAGATTGCCAGCACCAATAAATATAATCTTCATATTACCTGCAAAGATACTGATTTCAAGCAAAAAATATTGTCAAAAAACTTATTTTTATCAATATTTAGCTTATTTTGAAACGAAGGCTTCTCTTATCTTCTGAATACTCAAAAGAACATATAAGCAAAAAACAACCGTCCTTGACAAACAAATTCTACAAGATATATTTTTAGTTGATTCTTATATTGATTCTCATTTTTTTTATATCTTTGCATCAGGAAGTACAGAAATGGAAAGAATCCATATCAGAATCATCCAGAAAAGTAATGAGTTGCCGGAAATGAAAGCAGACAACTTCTTTCATAGTCCCGAATTATTCCACATTACGGAACAGACGCCGGGAGCAACTCCATATATGGTCATTGCAGAAGATGAACAGGAGCATTGTATAGCTCATTTATTGGCAATGATTCGCCGGCGAGGCTCATTATTTCCACCATTTCTGTATGCCAATGGCCGTATTTATGGACAAGGTGAATATGATGACTCCGTAGAGCACCCTGAAGAAATATTCAAAATGATGCTGAATGCCATCACTCTGAAATTCAGACGACACTTGTGTTTCTATGTTGAGGTCTCCGAAGTGCGTCCAAAGATGTTTGGCTACCGAATATTCCGCCAATGTCATTATTTCCCTGTCCACTGGCAGGAAGTACATAACTCCCTACACTCCAGAAATCCCAAAGAACGTCTTTCGAAAAAGACACGACAACGCATTGAAAAAGCTCGCGCTCAAGGAATAGAAACCCGCGCTGTCAAATCTCTTGAAGAAGTACATGCCTTTTATAAACTTCTCAAGGGTTTTTACCGGATAAAGTTCCGAAGGCTGATTCCACCAGAAAAACAATTCATGGAACTTAGTCGTTACGAAAAGGCACAAATACTTATTACGCTCTATCACGGTAAAATTATCGGAGGCAGTGCCTGTGTCTATTCTGAAGGAAATGCCTACCTATGGTATCTGGCCTCCAAACGTAAATCCTATTCCACTCTTCATCCTAACACGATTACAATATGGTATGCTATCAAATATGCCTATGTGCACCATTATTCCCATATTTTCTTTATGGATGTAGGTTTACCTTTCAAAAAAAATCCTTTTATGGATTTTATTCTTAAATTCGGAGGGAAACCTGTAGCCCGCTATCGATGGTTTCGCTTTTATATCTCCTGGATAAATCGACTTCTCGGATGGTTGTTCAAGGAATAATTTGAAATACCATGATCAAAACGGATTGTCCCTTTTTCATTTTGAGGCAAAAAACCGGAATATCGTATCTGAGATACGGCGCTTGGCCACGTCCGGTTTCATTGCATCAACTAAAGAACTACCAGACGGATTAATGCATATAACTTGAGAAAAACCTGCATGAAGTAATTCTTCATAGTTGTTCACCTGTCCGGAAATCAATATCACAGGTATCTTTTGAATTTGTGCATGGTGGAGAATACCAATTGGTAACTTTCCCATCAGAGTCTGACCGTCAGCTTTCCCTTCTCCGGTAATTATCACATCTATATGATGAAGAAGGTGATCGAAATCCAGAATATGAAGCAACAGATCAGTCCCATTTTTCCTTTCTGCACCTAAATATTGCATAAAGGCATACCCTAGCCCTCCTGCTGCACCTGCTCCGGGTCTGTCCGAATCATCATATCCGTAATGATGCGCAGACATGGTCGCAAAAGACCTTGCCCGACGATCCAACAGAGTTATCATCCTTTTTGTGGCTCCTTTCTGAGGACCGAAAACGACCGCTGCACCTTGCTCTCCATACAAAGGATTGTTGACATCACAAGCCAATATGAATCTCAGATGCTCCAAATGAATATCATCAAAACATTTCCCTGGTGCAAAATGATCTATCAAAGCTTTAAGCATACCAAGCCCACAATCACTGGTAGCACTTCCACCCAGACCAATAATAAATGTACTACAGCCCTTGTCGATAGCATGGGAAAGAATCTGACCTACTCCATAACTGGTAGCAACAAGAGGATTTCGCTTCTCCCGAGAAACAGCAGACAAACCAATAACTTGAGCAACTTCTATGATTGCTGTCTTCCCACAGATTCCATATTCAGCATCAGTTCTTCTCATCATAGAATCAAATACCCGAACCTTTACCTTCCGGCCACCCAAAGCTGAGAGATAAGAATCTAACATTCCTTCTCCCCCATCACTTACAGGAACACTCGTAATTTCCGCTTCCGGATCGGCCCGTTTGATTCCATTTTCTGCCGCTTTCTCCACTTCTGAAGAAGTCAGACATCCCTTAAAAGAGTCAATCGTTAATAAATAATTCATTCTCCAATGCTTTTTCCAAAACGGTCTGTCCCAACGGTGTACATACACCGCGTATAAAAACAAAGACACAACTCCGGAAAATCTCTTTCATGCCAAATTTCTTGAAAAGCCTTTGCTCTTTGATTGCCTGCCTGGAAGTATTCGAAATCAGAATGACCAAATTATAGTCAATATCTGGTCTGAAATAACCTTCACTGACGCCCTTTTGAAAGAAACAATACGCATGCGACTGACTCGTCTGATGCTTTTGCTTCAAATAATTCAAGACCTTCTCATACTTATGAAGGTCAGCATAGAAAACAGGATTAATATTTCCAGAATACTCTAAGAGACAACGAGCAAATTCAACAAGAGTATCAATCACACTATACCCTTCTGACTCTGAAAAATGATCCATGTGATCAGAGAACTCCTCTTCTCTTCTTTTAACACCCGAATAAAGGAGAGTTTCCTTATCAGCATAAATCTCATAAAGAGTACGCTTAGATATTGACATCATTTTAGCAATGTCATCCATCTTCACCGCACGAATTCCTTTTGAGAAAAATGCCTGCATGGCTACTTTCAAAATTTTGTCCTTTAAATCAAGTCTATAAGAAGATCCCGCATTCATTTTAGAAGTAAGTTTAACATTTCGCGACAAAGATATAAAAAAAAATCAAAAACTTATATATATTAGCAAGTTTTTTCTTATCTTTGCAATTAAGATTGATGTAACATCAACTTACTTTCATATATAAAATAGATAATAAATTACTAATCAACCAACATATTAATTATGGTAAAAATTTCTAAAGAGGCAGCCTTGGCTTATCATGCTGAAGGTCGTCCTGGGAAAATAGAAGTAAAGCCAACTAAACCTTACCGCACACAAAACGACTTGAGTCTTGCTTACTCGCCGGGGGTAGCTTATCCTTGTCTTGAGATTCAAAAGAATCCGGAAGACGTATATAAATATACGGATAAAGGAAATCTTGTAGCTGTCATTACTAATGGTACTGCCGTCTTGGGCCTCGGAGATATTGGAGCCATGAGTGGTAAACCTGTTATGGAAGGTAAAGGTCTGCTTTTTAAGATTTATGGTGGAATTGATGTCTTTGACATTGAAATCAATGAAAAGGATCCTGAAAAGTTTTGTGAAACTGTAGAACGTATTGCTCCTACTTTTGGAGGAATCAACCTTGAAGATATTAAGGCACCCCAGTGCTTTTACATAGAAGAACGCCTAAAGAAAACACTGGATATTCCAGTCATGCATGATGATCAGCACGGTACAGCCATTATTTCTGCTGCCGGACTGAAAAATGCGCTTGAAGTAGCCGGGAAAGAGATCGAAAAAGTCAAAATCGTCGTCAATGGTGCCGGTGCTGCAGCAATCAGTTGCACGAAATTATACGTTGCATTAGGAGCTAAGAAGGAAAATATTGTCATGCTTGATTCTAAAGGTGTAATCACCTCTGACCGAAACAACTTGACAGAACAGAAGAAACTTTTTGCTACTGACCGCCGGGGTATTCATACCTTGGCAGAGGCAATCCAAGGAGCAGATGTCTTTGTAGGATTAAGTAAAGGAAATGTGCTTACTCAGGACATGGTCCGTTCAATGGCAAAGAATCCGATTGTATTTGCACTTGCTAATCCAGTTCCGGAAATTTCTTATGAGGATGCCATAGCTTCCCGTCCTGATGTACTGATGTCTACAGGACGCAGTGACTATCCTAATCAAATCAATAATGTCATAGGTTTTCCATACATCTTCCGCGGGGCTCTTGATGTTCATGCCACCGCAATCAACGAACAGATGAAACTGGCTGCTGTCAATGCCATTGCCGGCTTGGCAAAACAGCCTGTTCCTGACATTGTCAACGACGTTTATCATGTAGTCAACCTAACTTTCGGCCCAAAATATTTCATTCCGAAACCAATCGATCCCCGACTGATTACCGATGTCAGTGCAGCCGTTGCCAAAGCAGCTATAGAAAGTGGTGTAGCACGTAAGACCATAACCGACTGGGATGCTTATAAGGAAAAACTAAAGCAATTAGTAGGCCAGGAGACCAAACTTACACAGACTCTTCATGCCACAGCTCGCCTGCATCCACAACGCGTTGTATTTGCAGAAGGCGGACACCCTACAACAATGAAAGCAGCCGTACAAGCCAAGCAAGAAGGTTTCTGTCAGCCGATCTTATTAGGTAACCCTGATCGCCTGAAACGTGTTGCCAACCGCTTGAAATTGGATCTGACCGGAATTGAAGTTGTAGACATGAGAGCAGATAAGGAACAGGGACGCCGCGCTACTTATGCTAAGCATCTGGCTGAAAAACGGGCTCGTCAAGGATATACTTTTGAAGAAGCTTATGACAAGATGTATGAGCGTAACTACTTCGGTATGTCCATGGTAGAACAGGGTGATGCGGATGCCTTTATTACCGGCCTGTATACTAAATATAGTAATACCATTAAAGTAGCGAAGGAAGTAATCGGAGTACGAAAGCCTTACAAGACTTTTGGTACCATGCATATCCTAAGTACAAAAAAGGGGAAATTCTACATCGCTGACACACTGATTAATAGACACCCAGATGAAAATATTCTGGCAGATATTGCAAGATTGAGTGCTCATACTGTCCAATTTTTCAATGATCAGCCGGTTATTGCGATGTTGAGCTATTCCAATTTTGGAACTGACAGTACTGGATCACCAGTCAAAGTTCACTCTGCAGTAAAGGAAATGCAGACCGAAAATCCGGATTTACCTATTGATGGTGAAATGCAACTCAACTTTGCTCTTAATAACAAATTAAGAGACGAGAAATTTCCTTTCTCAAAATTAAAAGGAAAGACCGTCAACACTCTTGTATTCCCGAATTTGAGTAGTGCCAACTGCAGTTACAAACTGCTTCAGGGACTTGATCCGGATACAGAGATTATAGGTCCTATCCAAATGGGGTTGAACAAACCTATCCACTTTACAGACTTTGAGGCTTCCGTAAGCGATGTTGTAAACATAACTGCCTTAGCTGTCATTGATGCTTATGTCGAAAAAATAAAACAGCAGCAATAATAAAAATAAATCTGAAAGACAAAGAATTATTCTATCTCAATAAAAAAGGTTTCCCTAATTTCAATAGGGAAACCTTTTTAGGTTTATTCACATATCACTGAAAGAAAACATCTTATTATCTCAAGCTAACCATCAAGGAAATTTGACCATTATGCTATGGAATTGATCTTATAAGTATCAACACAAGAACTTCTAAAGGACTTTTTCGAAGAAAATCCAAGACTGATCCTCCTTAAAAGTTAATGAATTGTTTTGTGTAGGCACACATAAAATTTCTTTAAAAAAAATCATTTAAAAATTTTGATAGAAATAAAAAATATCTTATCTTTGTCCCGTTATCCTGAAAACAATCTTTTTACCTTAAAAGAACTAATACCTATTGAAGATTTGGAGCGGTCACCTGTGAAGGTCATCGCTTTTTTTATGTCCCTTCCTGTATCAACAAACCTAACCTAAAGAAACACAACAGGTTAACAACTCCCAAGACTATAGATTCACAATCCATGACAAAATGTTCTGTCATGTACTGTCAGTGTTCAGAATCTGATAATCTGACTTTTCGAATAGTTATATACCTGCCAAGACCGATTTAAACTATTAATCTTTAGAAAAATAATTTGATATTTTTTAAAAATTATAGAGTAAAAATTTGGCAGTAATTAAAAAAAACATTATCTTTGCTAAAGTTATCCTGAAAACAATCTTTTTACCTTAAAAAAACTAATACCTATTGAAGATTTGGAGCGGTCACCTGTGAAGGTCATCGCTTTTTTTATGTTATATACATTTCTTTTAACCCTCTTTGCCGTCAGAGTCTACAAGTATTTCTTTACATTTCTATCGATTTCCTGTATATTAAGCAAATCGGTTTACTCGATAATCGTAGCCACAATATGTCTTCGACCACCATTATTTCGAAATTCACAGAGATAGATTCCCTGCCATGTACCAAGATTTAAATGACCATGGGTAATCGGCACATTTATGCTCACACCAGTCAATACGGACTTGGCATGGGCAGGCATATCATCATCCCCTTCCAGAGTATGCTGATAAAAAGACTGTCGTTCTTTCACAAGATGGTCAAAAATCTGTTCCAGATCTGCTCTCACTGCCGGATCCCAGTTTTCGCTAATTGACAACGCACAACTTGTATGTTTGACAAATAAATTCAAAAGTCCTGTCTCTGGCAACGACTGGAGCTGGCTGGTAATCTCTTGTGTAATCAAATGGAATCCCCTACCGTATTCGTTTAATATAATTTCCTTCTGACTGATCATCATTTATAAAGTAATACTTTCACCTTTCACTTATCTTACGAATATGATCCATATATATTATTTTTCATCTATATGAATCCTATTATTTTCCCAAGTCACCTTTGCACGCCATAATTAAGAAATTCAATAGCCTAGAGGTTCCCCAACCAACAATACAATATGTCTCCCCGCTGGATATGACAGACGCTGGATAGAGATATAATTGCAAATACTATCTTCAGACAGACAGTCATGGCAGATCCCATCTTTCTGACAAGGTGTATGAAGATCAAAACGGGCCATATTGATAGGTGCAGCTACGCATCGGGCCCGTTTAATGGCTGAATCCAAATCACGACACACTTTATTTAGCCCTACTACAAAAATGACATGAGATGGGCCCCATGCCAAAGCTGCCACCCGATTTCCATTCCCATCAATATTTACAATGACACCATCTTCCGTCATGGCATTGACACTTGATAGATAATAATCGCATTCGAAAGCCTTACGATAGATTTTTATTTTATCTTCAGAATCCGTTGCATCATCCCGGTCATAAACCTTATAATTGCCATCCTTCAGCATTTTCGTCACTCCCGTAGACCGAATACTCATAGATCCACCCCAGGTAATACTGCTACTCTCAGGAATCAACTCTTTTACATGATTCAACAAAGAAGCGGTATCCTTACAAAAACAAGCATCATAATGCCTTCTCTTGAGTGCTGATACCAACTTCTCTGCTAATCTCTCATTTCTTAAGGTCAAAGCTTTGTCCATAATTATAAATATCTGTTTTTATTTTAATTGTAAAAAGTCAATATAAAATATCATATTTTACAAAGGTAAAATTTATTTCTGAACCAACAATGATTTATATAAAAATTGGCTATTCCATATTCTACACCCATTTTTATCAAAAAAAATCTTTAAATTATACCTAATACCATATTTTTTCGTTTTTAATAAAATATTTTTCTATTTCAATTGTCTACCTTAATAGAGAGCTCTTTAAACCATAATTCGTAAAATATAAATTTTTAAGACAATGAAAACAATAGATTTGGAAACAAGATTTTTCGGCAGGAAGTTTTTCAGCATGAATGCAAGGAAACAGTTCCAGGAAGAATGGTCTAAAATGACTGATGCAGAAAAATTAAAATTAATGAATAAAAAAGTTGAAGGTATGTGCAAAGATCCCCTTTCTGTAGAAGCCATAAATGCTCGTTGTAAAAAATGGATGGAAATGACGTCTGAAGAAAAGGATTCATTCCTCAAAAAACGAAAAGATATGATAGGAAACTTGTTTGGCAGACATTCCTTTCATAGAAATTTTAATTTTGAAGGACAAGGTGGTTGTACTACTGAAAATAAAGAAGAGGGCACAACCCAAGATAAAGACTAAAAACAGGAAAATCAATTGTTACGATATCGTAACAATTGATTTTCTAATAAAAAATATAAAGTCATCACAAAAATTCAGATTATAGATCATATACTATGAAATATTGGAAATTTTTCATACCCTTTAGCTTTCTTCTTATTGCAGCAGGTTTCAGTGCTATCATTATGGTATTATGGAACTGGCTTATGCCAGTAATATTTAAACTGGCAACTATTGATTTTTGGCAGGCAGCAGGGCTATTGGCACTTTCACGTATTCTATTTGGAAGTTTTGGATTTGGCAGATCTGATATCATTCGTCGAAAAATGCACAGAAGAAAGAAACAAGAAGTATTTAAAAAATGGATGGGAATGACAGAAGAACAACGCTTGGAATTTATCAGAAAAAGACATCAATATGGCTTTGGTCGACACTCCGATAGATTTTTCAGAAGAGATTTCTCAGACATGGAGAACCCTCAAAAACAATAAAATGAGTAAACAAGGCGATACAGAAAATGTTGGGAAACTTATTAAAGATAATCAGCCTCGACTCAGATCCTTTATTGAACGGAGAGTTCCCAACAAAGAAGATGCTGAAGATATTTTACAAGATGTTTTTTATCAGCTATTGAAAACGTTCGAGAACACTACAAATCCTATAGGACAGGTAACCGCATGGCTCTATCATGTTGCGAGAAATATGATTATCAATAAGAGTAAGAAAAAACATGAAGAAGAGTTGCCTGTTGCTTATGAAGAGGAAGAAGAGGAAGAAGGAGATTTCCTGGAAAATCTGTCAGAAACACTATTCAATTCTGACCACCAAACACCAGAAACAGAATATTTACGATCTCTTTTCTGGCAGGAACTGGAAGCGACTCTGAAATGAACTACCAACAGAACAAAGAAAAGCTTTTGAATTGACAGAATTGGAAGGCTTATCCGTTAAGGAAGCTGCCCAACAGGAAAAAGTACCCGTAAACACACTTTTATCACGTAAGCATTATGCTATTACTTTACTCAGAACTCGTTTAGAAAATCTTTACAACGATATCATCGATTTTTAATACTTTAAACCAAAATTTAATAATGAGACAAAATGAATATTTTATTAATTATTATAAGTATCATTATCCTACTTTTATTTCTCTCTCCTTTCAAGAAAAGGAATAATACAAGGCGTAAAATCGCTCATATTGATCTTGGACGTTGCATCGGTTGCCAGCAGTGCCTGATCAGTTGCAGGCATGGTGCTTTAAGCATTATTATAGACAAATCTGGCAAACATGCCGTTCGAAATGCAGACAAATGTACCGGGTGCGGAGACTGTGTTTCTATCTGCCCACATCAGGCAATAAAACTGGTAGAACGTGAGGACATCAAGTCCCAAAACTAATCATCATATTCAATCCTTTTGCTCAATCTAAACCGAACTGATTTGTTTTGACAATTGAAAACTTGAGAAAGGAATTCTGAAACAAGAAAGTCCTATAACCCATTGTGTTATAGAACTTTAAAGTAGTCGGTACGAGAATTGAACTCATATGCCAAGATTGAGAATCTTGTATCCTAACCATTAGATGAACCGACCGTTAGAAGCATTTTCGAAACTTGCCTTGAATCAGTGCGGAAGGAGGGGGATTCGAACCCCCGGTACGGAAACCCGCACGGCAGTTTAGCAAACTGCTGGTTTCAGCCACTCACCCATCCTTCCTCAAGGTTTGTTTCTGATTGCCAGACATCGTCTCTCAAATGCGTCTGCAAAGGTACAACAAAGTTTTTATCCTGCCAAACTTTTCTCTAAGATTTTTTTAACAATACCAGATGGTACTGAATACCAAGCATACAAGGCCAATTGAAAACAACAATTTTTTTTTCTAACAGCAAAAAGAGAAAGACCTATAAATGCAAAAAGCTCCGGAAACCATTCTTGTTTCCGGAGCATCTATTCTTTAGAATTTTCCCCTATCTAATCCTCTTTATCTGTCAGCATCAGTAAAAAACAAATACTTATCAAGGAAAAAGACAAAATCAACAAGGAAACACTCATCTTTAATTCAGATTCAAACTCTTTTTTATTGCTTCAATCTTCTGCATCCCCTGATGGTCTAAAGTTTCATAGTCACTTGGAGAATGCATAACACCCTTCACTTCAATATAAAATTTAATTTTGGGTTCCGTACCGGAAGGACGGACACTTACTCTGGTCTCATCATCACAAAACCACTGTAGAACATTACTGGTAGCTGGCATACAAATATGTGTCTGACTACCATCTGCGCTTGTAGCCAACAAAGTCTCATAATCTTTGGCCATTACCACCTTAGAACCACCAAGTTCCCTCGGAGGATTATTACGAAAATCCGTCATCATTTGTTTGATTTCATCCGCTCCAGCCTTACCGGGACGTTCTACATTAACTGTAAATTCCTTAGAGAAACCATACTCCATATAGATATCCATTAAAATATCATAGAGAGATTCCCCTTTATCCTTTGCATAAGCACAAATTTCAGCTAACAGTGAGCAAGCACTTACGGCATCTTTATCACGGACAAAGTCTTCAGCCAGGAAACCATAACTTTCTTCGCCACCGCCGATATAATGCTGCATTCCTTCTGAATTACGAATCTCACGTGCAATCCATTTAAAACCGGTATAGACATCACGCATCTCAATATGGTTCTTTTTCGCAATCTTACGGATCACCTCAGTAGTTACAATCGTCTTGACGATAAAATCAGTAGGTTGCATCAATCCTTTAGCCTTGCGGTTTGTAATAATATACCAGAGAAAGATCAGAGTAGTCTGATTACCATTAATCAACACCCATTTACCTTTATCATTCTTGCAAGCCATACCGACACGGTCCGCATCCGGGTCACTGGCCATCAAGATATCTGCATCCAATGCTTTTGCATCACGAAGGCCTAAGGTCAAAGCCTCAGCAAACTCAGGATTAGGACGTACAACCGTCGGGAAATTACCATCTTTGACCATCTGTTCTTTAACACAATGAATATTGTCAAACCCCCAGAATTTCAGAGAACGAGGAATCATCGTCATACCTGCTCCATGAAGAGGCGTATAAACAATCTTCAAATCGTGTTGTTTCTTAATGACATCAGAATCTATGGAAAGCGTTTTGATTTCCTTTAAATAAGGCTGGTCCACATCCTCCCCGATCATCTGAATCAAGTCCGTATTGCCCTTAAATTTCACATCTTCGACATTGACCTTGTTCACTTCATCTATGATACCTGCATCATGAGGAGTCAATACCTGGGCTCCATCCTCCCAATAAGCCTTGTAACCATTATATTCACGAGGATTATGACTGGCTGTGATATTAACACCAGCCTGAGCCTTGAAATAGCGGATAGCAAAAGAGCATTCCGGAGTCGGCCTCATCTCTTTAAACAGATAAACTTTGATACCATTTGCAGAGAAAATATCAGCCACCGTATGGGAAAACAAATCGCTATTATTACGACAATCAAAGCAAACAACAGCAGAGATCTGCTTTTTATCAGTAAAGCATTTCTTCAAATAGTTGGCAAAGCCTTGTGTCGCCATTCCCACCGTATAGATATTCATACGGTTCGTTCCAGCGCCCATAATGCCCCGAAGGCCACCTGTGCCAAATTCCAAATCCTTATAAAAACTCTCCACTAGTTCAGTCTTATCTTCGGCATCAAGTTTGGCTTGAACCTCCTTACGGGTCTTTTCATCAAAATCAGGAGACAGCCATTTCATAGCCTTTGCTTCGCATTGAGCGATTAATTCTGAGTTATTTGCCATAATATATTATTTATAATTTCTTTATTCTACTTCTTGCGCAAAGATAATAATAAAAATTGTCTTGAGATGTTTTTATGAGATTAAATTTTATCATAAAATACATTTATCAGATTATTTTTCTTACATTTGCAAAACAAGAAATCAAACGACAAAGATTAAAAATGCATTTCACAGGTATCATCATTGCCCTATTGACATTTTTTATCATAGGTATTTTTCACCCCATCGTTATCAAGGCCGAATATCATTGGGGGACTAATCCGTGGATCATCTTTTTGATTTTCGGAATTATTTGTATAGGTGCATCGCTTCTTGCTGGCAATGTGATTCTCTCATCACTTTTAGGAATACTCGGTGCTACTCTTTTATGGTCCATCGGCGAACTTTTCAGTCAAAAGAAAAGAGTGGAGAAAGGGTGGTTCCCTATGAACCCTAAAAGGAAGGACAAATATCGTCCAATCTGCAAAAGTGAGACAGGCTGTTCAGCCGAACATAAAAATTCTGAAAACAAGAAATGAAAACAGAACTGATTGTCGTTGGAAAGACCACTGACAAACATTTCATTGCCGGAATCAAAAATTATAAAGAGCGGATAGCACATTACCTGCCTTTTGAAATCATGACCATCCCGGAAATCAAGGATACCAAGCATCTTTCTGAAGATCAACAGAAAACATGCGAAGGCAAGTTGATCCTGAAACAACTTCAAGTCTCCGATACGGTTGTCCTGCTGGATGAACACGGAACAGAATATAGAAGTATCGAATATGCCAGATGGCTGCAGAAAAAGATGAATATAGCAAAACGGCTTATCTTTATCATTGGTGGCCCTTATGGTTTCTCAAAAGAAGTCTATGACAGGGCCGATGAACTCATCTCACTATCGAGAATGACTTTTTCACATCAGATGATCAGGTTAATCTTCACGGAGCAACTTTACAGGGCCTGCACGATCATCAAGGGAGAGCCATACCATCATGAATGAAGAAATTTCAATCTTCTCATTACTGCTTCCATAAAACAAATAATGATATTACTGATCAAGAAGAGAAATTTATGTCTGAAGAAAAATATATAGAAATTAAAGGAGCTAAGGTCAATAATTTAAAGAATATCAACCTGAAAATTCCACGTAATCAATTCATTGTCGTTACAGGAGTCTCAGGTTCAGGAAAATCTTCCCTTGCTTTCGATACTTTATATGCTGAAGGGCAACGCCGTTATGTGGAAAGTCTTTCCAGTTACGCACGCCAGTTTTTAGGCAGAATGAAAAAACCGGAATGTGACTTCATTAAGGGACTCCCTCCGGCAATAGCCATCGAGCAGAAAGTCATATCAAAAAATCCGAGGAGCACCGTGGGCACCTCTACGGAAATTTATGAATACCTTCGCCTTCTCTATGCCCGCATCGGCAGAACTTATTCGCCAACCAGTGGACAAGAGGTAAAGAAACATACAGCAGAAGATGTCATCGAACAGATAAAACAATTCGGTGAAGGAACAAAATTCGTTGTTATGTCACCTTTGCATATCGTCAAGGGACGGACTATCCAGAAACAACTAGAGATGTATGTACAGGAAGGTTATTCACGCATCTTTACTAAAGGTGATTTTGTCAGAATAGACAATTTTCTCGAAGCTCATCCCCAAGATCTGTTAAAGTCAGAAGAAATATTTCTGGTCATCGACCGGATGTCTGTATCCCAAGAAAAGGATGCTATCAGCAGATTGACGGACTCTTCCGAGACTGCCTTCTATGAAGGTGATGGTTATATGCAGATTATGATTCTTCCTTCTCAGCAGATATTCAAATTCTCCACTCGTTTCGAAGCCGACGGAATCCAATTTGAAGAGCCTACGGAAAATCTCTTTTCTTTCAACTCTCCTCTTGGAGCATGTCCTACATGTGAAGGTTTCGGAAGTATACTGGGTATCGATGAACGACTTGTTATTCCCAACTCTGCTTTGAGTGTCTACGATGGATGCGTGCAGTGCTGGCATGGCGATAAGATGAACATCTGGCAAAAAGAATTTGTCCGTAGAGCAGCAAAGGATCAGTTTCCGATATTCAAGCCTTATTACCAGTTATCTCGGAAAGAAAAAGATATGCTATGGCACGGTCTCCCATCAGAAAAAGGATTGGAAATCCATGACCAGGTCAGCATCGACACCTTCTTCCAGATGGTCAAGGAAAACCAGTATAAGATCCAATACCGCGTCATGATGAGTCGGTACCGTGGAAAAACGATTTGCCCGACTTGCCATGGGACTAGACTAAAGAAAGAGGCTACTTATGTAAAGATTGGTGGGAGAAGCATTACTGATCTGGTAGAGATGTCTATATGGGACTTGAAAGAATGGTTCGATCACCTTGAATTAGCCCATCATGATGCAGAAGTAGCTAAACGATTACTTATAGAAATCAAAAAACGCCTACAATTTTTAGTTGAGGTAGGTCTTGGATATCTCACTCTTAACCGCCGGTCCAACACGTTATCCGGAGGAGAAAGCCAGCGCATCAACCTGACCACCTCTCTGGGCAGTTCACTGGTGGGCAGTCTGTATATTTTGGACGAACCAAGCATCGGCCTGCATCCACGGGATACGGATCAGTTGATACATGTCTTAAAAGAACTGCAAAGTCTGGGGAATACTGTTATCGTAGTAGAGCATGATGAAGAAATCATGCGAGCTGCAGATGAACTGATAGATATTGGCCCTGATGCCGGCCGACTTGGAGGAGAAGTTGTATATCAAGGAAAAATGGAGGAAATCAACCAAGCTCAAGGAAATCAGGAATTAAGCCAGAAACTACTTGCAGAATATCCAAGAAGCTATACCATTAAATATCTGACAGGCACTGAGACCATCCCCGTCCCCACTTCCAGAAGGAGTTGGAACCGAAAGATTACACTAAAAGGTTGCAGGATGAACAACCTGAAAGGCATCGACGTTCAGTTCCCTCTTAATGTACTGACTGTCATTACCGGTGTATCCGGTTCTGGAAAGAGTTCACTCGTAAAAGGTATCCTTTATCCGGCTATGAAACGACATCTTGACGAAGTCTGCGATGCACCGGGCGAATATTTGTCGATGGACGGCGACTGGCAGCAAATCAAACATGTAGAGTTTGTTGATCAGAATCCAATTGGGAAAAGCACGAGAAGTAATCCAGCTACCTATGTCAAAGCATACGATGCCATTCGAGAGTTATTCGCAGAACAGCCTCTATCTAAACAAATGGGATTCACCTCACAGTTTTTCAGTTTCAATACAGATGGAGGACGGTGTGAAGTTTGTAAGGGTGCCGGAGTTATTACCGTAGAAATGCAATTCATGGCTGATCTGACTCTTGAATGTGAAGCCTGTCATGGTCAACGTTTCAAGCATGACATTCTCGAAGTCAGATTCCACGAAAAGAACATTAACGATATCCTCAACATGACCGTAAATGAAGCAATTACCTTTTTCGGCAAATATAAGGAAAAGACAATTACTGACCGGTTGAAACCCCTTCAAGACGTAGGACTGGGATACATTAAACTCGGCCAGAATTCGTCAACTCTTTCCGGTGGAGAGAACCAACGTGTTAAACTGGCCTACTTCATCGGGCAGGAACAGGCAGAACCGACTCTGTTTATTTTTGACGAACCCACTACAGGTTTGCATTTCCATGACATCAAGCGTCTTCTCTCCGCTTTTGATGCCTTGATATCCAGAGGACATACCATCATAGTTATCGAACACAACTTAGACGTCATTAAATGTGCTGACTATGTCATAGATCTTGGTCCGGACGGTGGCAATAAGGGAGGTAACCTCGTCATTTCCGGTACTCCCGAAGAAATAGCAACTTGCAAAAACAGCATAACAGGTACCTTTCTCAAAAAGAAATTTGAGTCAGATATGAAATCGGAAATAAAAAAATAGAAGCTGGAAGATATAAGACAATTGTTCTACCCTCCTACCATACAATAAATAAAAAAGGCAGACTCCTTCGAATCTGCCTTTCTTTTATGATAGCAAATGATCAGGAAAAATCATCAAACATGATATCCCCTTCATCTACGCCCAGATCATATAGCAACTGCTGTACTGACTTAGTCATCGGACCTGGTCCACACAGATAATACTCAATATCCTCAGGAGCCTCATGATTTTTCAAATAAGTATTATACATGACTTTATGCACAAATCCTGTCGTGTACTTTACACCAGCATCATCTGCCTTCGGGTCAGCACGGTCCAGAGCAAGATGAAAATGAAAGTTAGGATATTCCTTTTCCAAATCCCAAAAATCTTCAAGGAAGAAAGCCTCACTGAGTGAACGGGCACCATAAAAGAAATGCATCTGCCGATCACGGCAATGCAAGGTCTTCGTCATATACATAATCTGTGCACGTAAAGGAGCCATACCGGCACCGCCACCTACCCAGATCATCTCTTTCCCAGAATGGATTCTCGGATGAAAATCCCCGAAAGGACCGCTCATCTTCACTTTGTCTCCCGGCCGTAGTGAAAAGATATAAGAAGATCCTATACCCGTAGGAACATCCTGAAAACCAACTTGCGGACGAGGTTTGAACGGAGTGGAAGCAATCCGAACCGTCAGCATAATGATATCACCTTCATCCGGATAGTTAGCCATAGAATAGGCGCGAACCGTCGGTTCTGAGTTATGAGCTTTCAATGATAAAATATTAAATTTTTCCCATACCGGAAGATAATCCGGGCCGATAGCTTCCTTGTCAAAGTCCTTGTCATAATCTATTGTATCGTATGCGGGGATATAGATCTGTATATACGAACCCGGCACGAAATCCATGTGCTGTCCTGCAGGAAGAGCGACCTTTAACTCCTTGATAAAACTACTCACATTTTTATTTGAGATAACCTTACAGTCATACGACTTGACACCGAGAATACTCTGAGGAATCAGAACGGATAAATTACTTTTCACTTTCGTCTGACACCCCAAACGCCAGTGATCCTTAATCTGCCTGCGGGTAAAATGGGTAATTTCAGAATCCAGTATTTCACCACCTCCTGATACCACCTGAACCTTACACTGTCCACAACTGGCTTTCCCGCCACAAGCTGATGGCAGAAAGATACCTTTCTGGTTCAACGTGGACATCAGAGAGTCACCCTGCGCCACTAAAAGTGTCTTATCACCATTAATCGTTATCGTCACATTTCCACTAGGCGAAAGGTATTTTTTTGCAACCAGTAAAAGGATAACAAGTAAAAGAATTGCCATTAAAAATACACCTATGCTTATGCAAATAAATTGTTCCATGTCTGTTCAATCTCTTCCATTAAAATTTAAGTCCAGAAAAACACATCATAGCCATCGCCATGAGTCCTACCGTGATAAATGTAATCCCCAATCCCTGAAGAGGCTTAGGTACATCACAATATTCCATCTTTTCACGGATGGCACCCATAGAGACTATCGAAAGTGTCCAGCCTAAACCACTGCCAAGAGCATAGACAATGCT
Organism: uncultured Prevotellaceae bacterium; assembly: GCA_963769405.1. Taxonomy (GTDB): domain Bacteria; phylum Bacteroidota; class Bacteroidia; order Bacteroidales; family Bacteroidaceae; genus Prevotella. The sequence goes on from CAVYLQ010000012.1 coordinate 79,697, forward strand.
ATCCCACACACTCCCGATAAACTGTGGATTGGCAGGATCAAGGTTGATACGCTGTTGCATAAACAAAGAAGCACCCATAATAGCACAGTTAACGGCAATCAAAGGCAAAAAGATACCTAACGCCGAATATAGGGAAGGACTGTAACGTTCCACGGCCATTTCTACCAACTGAGTGATCCCGGCTATAATAGCAATAAATAGAATAAAACTCAAGTAACTCAGATCCATGCCTTTGATCAAACAGTCAGGGCCGAGGACATGAACCTGCAACAGATAGTTAACAGGGACGGTAACCACCAAAACGAAAGTGACAGCTAGTCCAAGCCCCAGAGAGGTCTTCACATTCTTGGATACGGCCAAAAAAGAGCACATACCCAGGAAATAGGCAAAGATCATATTATCGATAAAAATCGATCTAAAGAATAAGCCAAACAGATGTTCCATAATTTCTATTCAATTACTTTTTATCTTCCTTATAAAAAAAAGCACGATGTACCCAGATGATGCAACCCAGAATAATCAAGGCCATAGCAGGCATCGTCATCATCCCATTATTGAGATAGCCATTGCCAGAAGTACTCGGTGTAAGGATTTGGAAACCCAAAAGAGAACCTCTACCGAAGAATTCCCGCACAGCACCAACAATAACCAGAATCAAAGCATATCCTAATCCATTACCCAATCCGTCCAGAAAACTTGGCCATGGTTGGTTATGCATTGCAAATGCCTCAAGACGCCCCATCAGAATACAGTTAGTAATAATCAGTCCTACATATACAGAAAGTTGTACACTCACATCATAGGCAAAAGCCTTTAACATCTGGCTTACCACAGTGACCAGAGCTGCAACGACTACCAACTGGACGATAATACGAATACGATTAGGAATCGTTTTACGAATCAGAGAGATGATCACATTGGAAAATGCCGTAATGACAGTCACGGCTAATCCCATCACAACAGCCGGTTTCAGTTGGGAAGTTACAGCAAGAGCAGAACAAATACCCAACACCTGTACCATAATCGGATTATCGGTATTCAGTGGTTGGGTGAAAGCTCGAGTATTCTCCTTTGAAAACAAATTATTCATATCCTATTCTCCTCTTCTATTTCTGAATTAAAAATGCTTTATATTTTCCCAGACCTTCTTGCAACATTGCACTGACACCTTTTGAGGTCAGTGTAGCACCCGTTACCGCATCACATTGAGTGGAAGGATCTGTAACATCTGCCTTCTTCACTACCGACAAAGCAATAGCATTGCTCCCCGGCTTGAATATCTTTTTCTGGCAGAATTGTTCCTGCCACTTCGCATTGTCCTTAATCTCAGCACCCAAACCGGCAGTCTCACTCTCATGATTAAAGTAAGCTCCAAAAACCGTAGACTTATCAGCATCTATGGCTATATAACCCCAAATCGGTCCCCAAAGTCCCATACCATACACCGGTATAACATACTTTCGCTGGCCATTGAGTTGGCACACATAAAGAGCCAGCCGGCCTGCTTTATAATCTGCACTGTTCAATTTAAAACCAGCCTTATCAGCCCCAGGTGATCCTGGGTTCACGACCTTGCCAGACTCGTTGATAATCTCATCTGTTTTCACTACCCGATCATAAGTTGCGGCCGCATCTTTATTCGTTAAATTACGGATATTCAGTGCAGCCAGTACCCATTTTTTCTGGTCAAGGGCTACATTTATATTTTGACGAGGAGCCAGAGCCTTGAAGGCAAAAGCCAGTATAAAGGCCACGATAATAACCAGTATACTTGCATAAACGATCGTATAGGCATTTGAATTTGTATTCAAACTATTTTTCTTTTTTCCTGACATCATCATTTATTTTTGGAGGTTACACGTTTCATTCTCCGGGAGATATTGCATTGTACTACACAATGGTCAATCAATGGAGCAAACATATTCATCACAAGGATAGCCAGCATCATACCCTCAGCGTACCCTGGATTTTTAATCCGAATCACCATGGCCAGAAAGCCAATAAGCAGTCCGTAAATATACTTACCTGTTTCCGTACGGGCAGAGGTGACCGGATCGGTAGCCATAAACACAGCTCCAAAGGCAAAACCTCCAAGACAAAGTTGTTCATACCAAGGAATCGGAGTAGAACCAGTAGCATAGAAAAGGGCTGCTGTTATACCGCCACCTACAAAGACACTTAACATTGTCTTCCAACTGGCAATACCGGTGAAAAGCAGAAAGAAAGCACCAATCGCAATAGCGATCACACTAGTCTCACCTATTGATCCCGGGATAAGTCCGTCAAACATATCCCATAGGCTATAAGGCACATGGATATCCTGGCTGATCTGTCCTAATGGCGTTGCAGCAGTAATCCCATCAGGCAACGAGAAACCCAATCCACATATCTTGTCCGTAGCCACCCATACACTGGTGCCACTCATCTTAGATGGATAGGAAAAAAACATAAAGGCACGAGCAACTAAGGCAACGTTAAAGATATTCATACCTGTACCCCCGAATATCTCTTTAGCAAAAATCACAGCAAAAGCTGCAGCTACTGCCAGTATCCACAATGGGCAACTGACCGGAAGAATCATAGGAAGAAGGATACCCGTAACGAGATAGCCCTCCTGAATTTCCTCATGCTTCCACTGAGCCCAGGCAAACTCGATTCCCAAACCTACTATATAACTGACGAGAATCTTGGGAAACACAGCAAGAAAACCGTATCCAAACAAGGCCCAAAATCCCGGGCAAACTAAATGGTCAAATCTGCTGGCGGCCAGCATATAGTTCTGATACCCCACATTATACATACCAAATAATAAAGCAGGCATCAAAGCTATAACCACAAGAACCATAATTCGTTTGGAATCAATGGAGTCGTGTATATTAGTCCCGCTCGTCGACGTTGTGTTCGGTACATACAAGAAGGCCTCGAATCCATCGTAAACACTCTCAAATGCATGTAAATTCCCACCCTCTTCAAAATGGGGTTTTATTCGATTCAGATATTTTTTCAGACTCATTATATTCAAGCATTTTCTTTACGTAATTGATTTAATCCGTCACGGACAATCTTCTGTAACGGCAACTTGGAGCTGTCAACAAATTCAGCCAGAGCAAAGTCCTCCGGACTGACTTCATAGATACCCAACTGCTCTTGACGATCGATATTTCCAGACAGAATGGCTTTGATGAGATATCCTCCGAAAATATCCATCGGTAAGACCTTATCATACTCGCCACTCATAATCATGTGACGTTCTCCGCCTTTGATTCTGGCATCCAGATCATACCCTCTTTTTCTTCTAAATAACCAAGAGAAATAACTACGACTTACAGAAAACGACTTCGTCCTTGGACGAATCCAACCCAAGAATTCGTCAGCAGTATCCCCTTCTGGAATTACCGTTATTTCACTAGTGTGAGCACCTAAAAAGTCATTAAGTCCTGCATGTTTCCCCGTAAGTGGATTACCATTAATAATCCGGATATGATCTGACACCCTCAGACGAGATTTTAAAATAGTCCGCAGTGGAGTCCCGACAAGTACATCCATGTAAGACGGATCCTTAACCTCACTTCCGGCCACTGCAATGGTCCGTGTCAAATCAACTTTTCCTGTCAGGAAAAGTCGTCCGAAAAAAATCACAGCTGAAGGATCTACCGTCCAGACTACTTCTCCTTTGTTGACCGGATCCAGATGATTTACTTGAACTCCTACATTCCCGGCAGGACAAGGTCCTTGAAAGACCGTTACCTTTACGTCTTGTGCTGAAACCAGCGCTGGAGCCATTTGATGAGCACCGATACCCAAATGGGTGGGAGCGATCTTGCTCAAAGCTGTCAAGCCCGTTTGAAAGGCATCCTCATTACCCTGCAATTCCATCTCAAAATCACAAGCCAAAGGCATATCCCGAAGTGCAGATACGAAAATTGCCTTAGGCTGTACATCGGGAGTAGTGGATACAGCATAGGGCAATTGATTGATGAAACCAAACAGGCCAGCTTTCAGGAGCATTTCCTTGACAGCTTCGCCATCAATGTCCGCGACCTTTTCCTGACCATAATCTCTAAAAGTCTGTTCTTTATCAGCTTTTACCGTTACACAAAGAACCTTTCTCCGCTTCCCCCTGACGATATCCATCACAGTCCCGCTGACAGGAGAGGCAAATTTTACCTCCGTAAAAAATTTATTAACAAACAATGCGTCTCCGGCTTTAACTTGATCACCAATATGGACAACAACTTTAGGTATAACACCTACAAAATCATCAGGTACAAGTCCGAATAATCCATTATCCTCTGATAATTTAATCTTTTCCCTCGTTGCTTTTCCTATCAGATTAACATTCAAGCCTCTTCGCAACTTGATTACATTTACCATAACTACATTATTATTTGGCTTTATTAAACATTCGAATAGTTGCTAATTGCAAATATACACAGAATTCGTGTAAAATGACATTTTTTATAGTGAATTATTTTCAAGACACACTTTTTTTTGATAATTTTGTGCCTTATAATTAAGGCGTTAAAAACTGAAACGACTCAAGCATATCATTAATACGGTCATCTGGACCATTATCGGACTATTTGTCATTCTGATTATCCTACTTCATCTTCCATCCGTTCAAGGATTCTTAGGAGCAAGGGTGGCCAATGCAATAGAAGAAAAATTTGGCACAAAGGCTAGCGTAGGGCGAGTAGATATAGGATTCTTCAACCGCATAATCCTTGATGACGTATCCATATTGGACCAAAAAGGTGACTCTATGTTCGCTGCTTCCAGAATGGCAGCGAAAGTAGATCTTTTGTCACTTGCAAAAGGTAAAACTATCATCTCTTCAGCCCAGATATTTGGGTTGAAAGCCATATTATACAAACAGAATGCCAGCACAAAGCCTAACTACCAGTTTGTCTTAGATTCTTTGGCCTCTCATCCGAGCAATAAGCGAACGCCGCTCAACCTCCGCTTGAACAGTCTTATAATCAGGCATGGAGAAATCAAATATGATCAAAGAGATATTGCTCCCTCTGCTACGCTCAATCTTTATCATCTCCACCTTACCGATGTGAGCAGTCACATTATTATCAATCATCTCACTGACCATAGTATTGATTTGAATGTTAAGAAACTGGTCTTTCAGGAAGCCAGTGGACTGAATTTGAAGAAACTCCGATTTAAGTTGGTTGCCAATCGTAGTGAAGCGAATCTGAAAAACTTTGAAATGGACCTTCCCGGTACGAGCATAAGTCTCGGCTCTTTTAAGGTAACTTATTCAATGACTGCAAAAAAGATCGACATACCATCATTAGAATTTACCGGAAGTATTCTTCAATCTAAAATAACACTTTCTGATTTTTCATGTTTGATACCGCAACTCCATAAATTCGTTAATCCTGTTTTTTTAAACACCTCATTTAGAGGAACGTCATCCCGCATCCAGATTAACAAACTCGACCTTAAAGCTGCAACAGGAAGTATCAATCTGCAAGCATCAGCTACTTTAAGCTATTGGAATAACCAGTATCATTGGCTGACTCATGTCAGTCATCTGTTTCTGAGGAGAGATGGTATACAATTTCTTCTGGATAATCTGGGTACCAGATTCCATATACCTCAATTCATCAATCGATTAGGTACGATCCGTTTTAGAGGAGATATAGGTGGATATAATCAGAACATTGCATTGAAGGGGACTATCAATTGTGATGCCGGAAATGCCGTTGTCGCTTTAGGGAAACATCGGAAAAACTTCACCACCAAAATCAATATTCAACGAGTTGATTTGGGACGTATTCTGGCTAACAGACAATTTGGCTTGATAACTGCCAACCTAGACATAGATGGTCATATCCCGTCAAAAGGGCTTCCTGATCTCACTACTAAAGGAACCATTACACGTTTTGACTATAAAGGCTACTCCTATCGGAATATTCTTATCGATGGAAAGATACTTCATTCCAACCTCTCTGGGACAGGAAAAATCAAGGATGCGAATATTAACATTGACCTGAAAGGAAACTATGCAATTGATAAGAATCAATACGATATTTTAGTCAACATTCATCATCTCTCGCCATTTATACTCAATAAATGGACGGGAATCAAGGGGAACTACACTTTCAAGAATATCTGCATTAAAGCAAAAAAGCAGAGTCAACATTCACAGTTAGACGTGATTGCTCCAGAGATCCAAGCTCATTTAAACGGAAACTATGACTATGCAACACTACTGCAAAGTATGAAACAGCTACTGGCTGATAAACTACCTACCTTACCTGGATTGAAAGAAGCTGGCGTAAAAACCAATAACGATTTTGCTTTCAATGTAAACATCAAGGGTACTGATATGGTCAAAGGACTATTCAATATACCCCTTAGTCTACATGCTCCAGCTCATATTGAAGGAAAAATAAGCAACTATGGAAAAACTGCCAATATAGATGTCAACCTGCCAGGATTTACGTATGACGGAATTGGATATAGTCAAGGCAACCTTCATCTTACGACCCCAAACGACACCCTGAAGGTATTAGCTGATTTATGTGCAGAAAACGGCAATTGTTTTGGTATTCAAGCCTCAGCTTCCCAAAATCATCTGTCAACTGCCTTTTCTTTTGACAACCATTCCCAAAAGCTCCATATCCATGGCAGCCTCCTTTCACGGACTCAATTCTACAAAAATCTCGCTGGTCGAAATACGGCACACATTGAAATCATGCCTAGTGATTTCATCATCGGTGACTCGATCTGGAAAGTCCAGTCAGGAGATGTTTACTATAGCTTAAAACGCCTGGATATCGGTCACTTCTCTGTCGGGCACCAAACTCAGCATGTAATTATCAATGGCACCGCTACACCATCACAAAATGACTCCTTAGTCGTAGATTTGAAAGATATAGATGTCAGTTATATCCTTAATCTCATCCATTTCCATACCGTTGAATTTTCCGGAAGAGCTTCTGGAAAAATGAGTTTTTCTTCCCTCTTCAGTAAACAACCCAGTTTTTCATCAGACTTGAACATATCAAAGTTTAAATTTCAAGATGGAGAGATGGGGACTTTATATGCACATGTCAATTATAATCCAGTCAAAGAAGAAATTGACATTCATTCAACGGCCAAGGACGGACCCGGAATAAACACCTATATCAATGGTTATATCTCACCAAAACATAACCGTCTAAATCTGGATATTAAAGCAGAGAATACAAAATTAGAGTTCTTTAAGAGTTTATGCGGTTCATTCATGAATCATATTGATGCATGGGGAAATGGAGAGCTGCAAGTAGGCGGTACACTTGACAACATCAACTTGACTGGAGACCTTATCGGTCATGGTAAAGCCCATATTATTCCTACCAACGTGGACTATTCATTTAATCATCTGCTTATCCACGCTATACCTGATGAAATTCAGTTTCCAAATGATACAGTGAACGACCCTGCTCGAAACTTAGGTATTCTATCAGGAGCGATACATCATAAACATCTGACCAACTTGAGTTTTGACTTAGGCATACAAGGCAAGAAACTTCTTGCTTATGATACCCACAGATTCGAAGGCAATTCCTTCTATGGAACAATCTATACAACCGGAAATTGCGGAATTCATGGAAGAAATGGAGAGGTTACTTTCGATCTAAATCTAAAACCGGAAAAAGGATCTCAGATAGTATACAATGCAGCGAGTCCGGACGCAGTAAATAATGAATCCTTTATCCATTGGCACGATGCATCAAAGGACACTTTAACCATGAATCCCCTAATCCATCACGTGGATGTTTCAAAGGGCAAGGCATCGGATATACCTACAGATCTCCATTTTAATTTTGTCATTAATGCAAATCAGGACTTGACGGTCAAATTGTTATTAGACAATCCAGGAGATAACTATATCACACTCAACGGAGATGGCTTGATTAGAGCCAACTATTTCAACAAAGGTAATCTACAGATGTTCGGCAACTATATTGTTAATCACGGTATCTATAAACTCACCATCCAAAATATCATTAAAAAAGATTTCCAGCTCCAACAAGGCGGAACAATTGTTTTCAATGGTGACCCATCCAGATCTGCCATAGATTTACAGGCTATCTACGTAGTTAATGGGGTAAGTCTATCAGACCTGAATATCGGCAAGAGTTTCTCCTCAAATAATATCCGTGTCAATTGTCTGATGAACATTACTGGAACTCCCCAGGAACCGAAAGCCACTTTCTCATTGGATATGCCAACCCTTAACAGCGAAGCCAAGCAAATGGTCTATTCCCTTCTAAACAGTGAAGAGAACATGAACCAGCAAGTACTTTATCTTCTTGCAGTAGGACGCTTCTATAATGAAGGAAACAATAACGCGGCTATAGAAAGCACTGAACAGCAGAAACAGACCTCACTGGCCATGCAAAGCTTGCTCAGTGGTACTATCAGCCAACAGTTGAATCAGGTTCTTTCCACGGTTATCAATAATTCAAATTGGAATTTCGGAGCTAATATCTCTACCGGTAATGAAGGATTTTACAATGCTGAATATGAAGGACTTCTCAGTGGACGAATGTTCAATAACCGACTCCAGTTCAACGGACAATTCGGATATCGCGACAAAGCCAATACAACTACAAGTTTCATTGGTGACTTTGACATCCGCTATCTCTTAATCCCGAACGGAAACATCGCACTCCGAATTTATAATCAGACCAATGACCGTTACTTTACTCGTAACAGTCTGAATACTCAAGGTATCGGTTTTATCTTAAAAAAAGACTTTAATGGAATACGTGATCTTTTTGGAATCAAAGGGAAAAAGAAGAAAAAAAGTACAGTCCACCCTTCAACTGGCATAAAGCCTGTACACTAATTGTCTCCCTACTCCTTAAGAAATTATTCTTTCTTCTTTTATTCTATGAATGGAATCTATCCTGTTCCTATCAAGCTTTAAGTTCACTTAATTCCAGCCAACGCATACTTTTATCATCCAGTTCTTGCTTTAAAAGAGGAAGCCTCTTGCTTTTTTCGGTTAAATCCTTCACGGAAAGAGTTCCACTGCACAAATCTGTTTCCAATTGTTTTTGTTCTATTTCCAGAGCTTTGATATCCTCAGAAAGTTTTTCAAATTCACGTTGCTCTTTATAAGTCATCTTCTTATCAGTACCGTGATGATAATTTACCTTTCGTTTAGCAGGTTCTTTAGGTTTAATCTCTTCCTTTTTTTCAGATTGGAGTAAACTCCAGTCTCTATATTGAGTATAATTACCAGGAAAGTCCTTGATTATACCATCTCCCTTGAAAACTAAGAGATGATCGACTACCTTATCCATAAAATAACGGTCATGACTCACGATGATAACACATCCGGGAAAGTCCTGAAGATATTCCTCCAACACCTGAAGAGTCTGAATATCCAGATCATTTGTCGGTTCGTCCAACACGAGGAAATTTGGATTCTTCATCAGAACCGAACAAAGATACAGTTTGCGTCTTTGTCCTCCCGAAAGTTTACACACATAATCATGTTGCTCTTGAGGGGTGAAAAGGAAATACTCCAAGAACTGTGTAGCGGTCATGTGGCGACCACCTCCTATATCAATGTCATCAGCAATATCAGAAATGACATCAATGACTTTCTGCTGATCATCAAATTTCATTCCTTCCTGCGCAAAATAACCGAAACGTACCGTCGAGCCAATATCAAAGTTACCACTATCTGGAGGGACAAATCCCATCAACATTTTAATAAATGTAGATTTTCCTGTTCCGTTATCGCCCACAATGCCCATCTTCTCAAACCGAGAAAAATTATAATAAAAATTTTCAAGAATAACTTTATCTCCCCACCTTTTCGAGACATACTGGCATTCAAAGATCTTACTTCCGATATAGACGTGGGAAGCCTTCAGACGCATCTGACGATCCTCAATTCTTTTCCTAGCTGTACGCTGTAAATCATAGAATGCCTCTTCACGGTAACGCGCTTTATGCCCCCTTGCCTGAGGCATCCGACGCATCCATTCCAGTTCTTTACGATATAAGTTCTTCGCATGTTGTATCTCTGCCTGTGTCTGATCCATTCGCTCCTGACGCTTTTCGAGATAATAACTGTAGTTGCCACGATAGATATAAAGTTGATGATCATCAAGTTCAATGATGGAATTACAAACCCGATCTAAGAAATAACGATCATGAGTAACCATCAACAGAGTCTTATTTCCCCTCTTGAAAAAATCTTCCAGCCATACAATCATATCCAAATCCAAATGGTTCGTTGGTTCATCTAGAAGAAAAAGGTCAGGTTCTGTGATCAAGACATTCGCCAGTGCTACCCGTTTCTGTTGACCACCACTCAACTCCCTCATCGGCTGTTGCATATCACTAATCTTCAACTGAGTCAGGATTTGTTTTGCCTTCAAGATTTTAGCCGGGTCACCATGGTGATTGAAACAAGCATCCAAAACAGTTTCATCAGAATCAAATTTCGGAGACTGTTCCAAATAGCCCACATTTAAATCATTCCGAAAAATGATTTCGCCACTATCTATGCCTTCTTTTCCGGTAATCATGGACATCAACGTCGATTTACCAGTTCCATTCTTTGCTATCAGTCCTATTTTCTGATTTTCAGCAATAGAAAAAGATATATTTTCAAAGAGAAGTCGTGCCCCAAAACGCTTTGTCAGATTCTGCACATCAAGATAAGGTCTTTCTTTTGCCATGACTTATAAATTTGCAGGCAAAGGTAGTAGAAATAAAGGAGAACACAAAAAAACGCATATAAAATTTGGCTAAGAAGATATTTTTATCTATATTTGCACTCGATTTCAAAAGAACACAGTGTTTCCATTCGTGAAACGCTTTTTCAACAGAATTTTTATACATATCTATTATAAAATGTATAGTAAAGACGAGTTATTATCGAAAAATATCTCAGAACTTGAAGATATTGCCCAAGAAATTGGCGCCGATTATACGGCCGGAGATAGTCCGGAACAAATTATTTATGCGATTCTTGACCAACAAGCAGCTGAAGAAGGTAAAAAAAATCCTCTCGGTATAAGGCGCAAGCGCATCCATCTCACTAAACATGATGATCATGTCTATTCAGTAAAAGGGAAAAAAGGTGAAAACTTTGATGTCATGAAAAATAAAGGAAAAGGACCAGAAGGCCAAACTCTTTTTCTCGAAGATGAAGATGAAGATGACAGTACGCCCCAGACTTCTGATGATGTGAAGGCAGCTGCTGATTTTCTGGCTAACATCCCCAAACACAGAGGGCGCAAAAGTAAAGCTGAGCTTGAAGCTATCGCAGCTGCAAAAGCGGTTATGGACCAAACAAATGATCAGTTGCCTACAGAGAATTCTAATGTTCCTATCAGAACTAACAGTATGAATAATACAATAAAAGAAAAGGCATCACTATCTGACTCAAAAATAGAAAATGCACTTAATAATGCAACTAACATATTAAAAGAAGAAAATCAGGATCATAATTCTGATGTGATTCCGGAAGCTGCTTTCACTCCAGAAACACAGAACAATAACGAAGAAGATCACAAGGATAGTCAACTCATCGCCCAACTCCAAGCAAAAATGAATACTCATAATGAGAATGTTGAAAGCGAGCCGAGTCACAATACCGGCGATGAAGAAATCTGGGAGGGTGATCCGAATGACGGAACTGACTTTATCACAGTTATTGATCTTCCAATAGAAGATCAGGGAGCTGTGCCTTCATTTGATATTTTTGACCGTCCTACGACACCACAACCCCGTGCTTATCAACCAGTAGTTGCCAAGCAACCGGCTCCAGCCGCAACCTATGACTTTGCAGACCTGATTACTTCAACAGGAGTATTGGAAGTAATGCCTGATGGTTATGGATTTCTTCGTTCCAGTGACTATAATTATCTTTCTTCACCAGATGATGTTTACGTATCACAGAATTTTATTAGACGCTACGGTTTAAAAACCGGTGATGTCATCAACTGTCATGTACGTCCTCCACATGATGGAGAAAAATACTTCCCTCTAACTTCAATAGATGAGATTGACGGACGGCAACCCAGCGAAATCCGTGATAGGATTCCTTTTGAGCACCTCACGCCTTTGTTCCCGGATGAAAAATTCAGCCTTTGTGGGGATAAAGCGACAACTGATCTCAGCACTCGCGTGGTAGATCTCTTCTCTCCTATCGGTAAAGGCCAACGCGCTTTGATTGTAGCTCAACCAAAAACTGGTAAGACTATTCTCATGAAGAATATCGCCAACGCTATAGCTGCAAATCATCCGGAAGCTTATCTGATGATGTTACTGATCGATGAGCGCCCAGAGGAAGTGACTGATATGGCTCGTACTGTCAATGCTGAAGTAATTGCTTCTACTTTTGATGAACCGGCAGAGAGACATGTTAAAATAGCTGGTATTGTCCTCGAAAAAGCAAAACGAATGGTCGAATGTGGCCATGATGTAGTCATTTTCCTCGACTCTATCACACGCTTGGCCCGTGCTTACAACACTGTAGCCCCTGCATCTGGAAAAGTGCTTACAGGTGGTGTAGATGCTAATGCCCTGCAGAAACCTAAACGATTCTTCGGAGCAGCACGTAACATTGAAGGCGGAGGCTCCCTGACTATCATCGCTACGGCATTGATTGATACAGGCAGCAAAATGGATGAAGTTATCTTTGAGGAATTTAAGGGTACAGGTAATATGGAATTACAACTTGATCGTTCGCTTTCTAATAAACGTATATTCCCAGCCGTAAACCTCGTAGCTTCCAGCACGCGCAGGGATGATTTACTACAGGATAAGACGACACTCGACAGGATGTGGATCCTTCGTAAATATATCAGTGATATGAATCCGATTGAGGCGATGAATACCATTCGGAATCGCATGCTTCATACACGTGACAATGAAGAATTCCTGTTATCAATGAATACATAGAGAACTTATAATTGCCAATACTAGGGGGGGAAGAAAATAAAATATTTTCTTCCCCCCCTTAGTTCATAACAAGACTACACTGCTACCTTAATCTTCTCCTTGATACTATAATATTTCCTGCATGCAACTCCTTTGCTTTGAGAGATCGAGGATAAAAAAGACACCTTTTCTTTATCTGCACCCTTACTTTTCTCACACCCTTTCAGAAGGTTTTGGATGAAACTGTTGTTTTCTCTGACCAGAGCCTCCCAAGATAAGGTTCTCTCATCTGTATACTTCCAGTTCGTCTTCGCGCTTAACATGGAATTAGTAAGAATATGGTTTTCCAAACGTTCCATAAACTCTGCATAGGCACTCGCTCTGGCATATTGAAGAGAAACGCCTTTTCCATTAGTCCCAATATTGCTCCCCGATAGCACGATCCGGACCGAATGGCAATCAAAATCTCTCGACTCACATATTTCATCCAGAGTGACATGAAGCCTAGACAGTATCTTACGTATTTTTATCACAGTACTTACAGGATCCGTCTCCTTATAATGTAAAGTCAGCAAATCGTTTTTCATATTCATTCATCATTTCAATAAATAAAAAAGTGTCTGTCCATATCAAACTTTCTGATAGGACAGACACCATTACTTGTTTTTAGTAATCAGCAGCAGAAGCACTTGCTGTGATTGTTGTCACCGTAGTTACTGTTGTCACCGTCGAATCATTATCACAGCAATTCAATACGGATTGCACATCCTCTCTTTTTAAAAGGCTGTCTTCCTGATCAGAATAGCTGTCTTTGATGTCTGTCATCATCTTTTTAAAGTCGTCAAATGACATGTCAACTTTCCCTTTAAGCACTTCGTATGCCTGTTGGGGACTTTTACTCTTCCGCAGTTTTGCAGAAATTTCCTGATCTTGCAGGAGTTTGATCAAATAATTTTTGTCCATTTTTCTTAATGATTTAGTTAATACAAAAGAACCTGTAGAAGGCCATTATGATTGAATCTCAATCCATGAATAATTGAACACAAAAATAAGATGCTTAAATTTTCAGACAAGATACCCTTTTGGTATGCTTACCTCATTTTAAGAAAAACCTCAAAATATTTAAAATGGTTTAAGGAAGAAAGGGAAAACTTACATTATGATACTCTCCTTTCAAAAGGACAGGAGTCTATCTGATCAAATTCCCTTTACAACTCGCCCCTTAAAAGAGAGTATGTCATTTTCAAGAGCAATAACAGATAGTTATTTTGCTACTTTTCCTAATACCATTTTCAGGAAACTCTACTAAAGTTTTTACAATTCGTCTTGCTCTCATGAATTTTGTTATTCCGTGTTTTCATGATTCTTTGAAATAGCAACAGCACTGATTAAATGAAAGGCTGCCGAAAGAGAGAATCCGAAGCAACTGTATAGGATAAAATATTACAACAACAGGACTTCGGTAATATTTACGCCTTAAAGATAATAAAAAATATCAATAAGCATAAAGGATTATCATGTTTTTTATAGAAAAAACAAAAAATTAACAGAAAACAACTACTATTATTGAAAACGTATAAGCATATCTTCAGGATATCGTTACTATCCCGGACACATTCGTATGAGATAGAGAATAGAGTAAGATATTTATAATTGCCACTTTAACTATTAGCATCTAGATCATCCGATTCCCATCAGTATATGCTTATAGCGAAATCATTCAGTCTATCAGATCTCATGCGCACAGATCACACATCAGTTTGATGTCAGTATCTGTAAAACCATGATCATTCAGAAATTTCTGATCCTCTTTCATCTGCTTCTCCAACTCCATGCTCTTATCTGCAGAAGGATTAAAATCAGCTACTGTCATAAAAGTTCTGAACAATTCAATCGCACTATCGATTTGACGCTGCATCCATTTACAATAGCCTGCATTCAAGTAATCATCCGGATCAGGAGATTTCATCTCAAGCAATTTATGATATTCCTTATCCGCTTGCTCCACCTTGCCCTGACAGAGAAGGGCCCATGCCAGCACGCGGCGAATATTACGGTCTTCAGGATGTCCTAAATCAAGTTTATACAACTCATTAATGGCTTCTTCATATTTACCATTGCTGATCCATGCAATGCAAAGATTAATCTGATAAATTTGCTTATTAGGAAAAACTGTAACCAATTTATGATAAACCTTCTCTGCCTCATCCATCCGGTCAGCCATCAGACACGCTTTTGCCATTCCCTTCAATGCAGACAAATCATCCGGATTCATGCTGAGTGCCTTTCCAAAATATTCACAGGCTTGAGAATAATTGCCCAAATGCAAGGCATTACACCCCCGAAGTACAATATAAGGCTCCGTAGTTCCCTCACTACTGTTTGAATATGCATTGAGAAGTGTGCGCTCTACCCCCGGATAACCTTGCTTATCAAGAAAACGAGCCAAACTGGGTACATATTTCTTCAACGGAGTATGCAAGAAAAATGGGGTAACGAAAAAGAACCCCGGCCCACCATTAGCTGAATTGAAATCCTCAAAGGGATTTTTAAAGTCTGTTCTGTAAGGATAAAGTCGGAAGAACCGATAAAGATCCTGTAAATAACTTCGTCTGATAAAGGTTTTACTCCCCTTGTTGAGATTCGACGCCATCGGCCCCATAACGGCTTCACCAGAATTTAGCATTTCCTTCACATTATCGGGTATCTTATCTATGACACTACCCATAGCTAATGCAAAACTATACTTGTCACTATCACAAAACGGTCCCTCATCAAAAAGAACATGCAAGAATTTGTTTTCACCTAATTTCTCTCGAATTGGTTCTAAAGCAGGATGCCCAAGATAGAATGGTACAAACCAGTTACTAAGCATATAAAAGAAAGGAAAGCGTTTCATCTGCGAGAAACCGCCGAAGTAAATATCTGAGCCCTGTTTCTCCATATCCGAAATTTGCTGAATGCTCTTTTCTACATCTTCAGCTGTTTTATCCTCATCTTTCGGATGAAGGATATCATCCATGGGATCATCCTCTTTTTCAGTAATTCCAAAACGCGTAATATTAAGATGATTCCCTTTCATCAGATTAGGCATAATATCATCCTGAATTTTCTGACTGTCCCGATCAGTACTGATACAATAGAAATATTGTTCCTGAAGTTCCAGTAATTCACGGCACAACCCATCGTCATTAGTCAGATCGTCCGCTAATTGCTGTTGACGAGGGAACAAATCGGAAGTACCATTCATAGCCAAAACCCATCCCACAAGAGCTCTTTGTCGTAAGTGCTCATCTTTAGCACCTCTCAGGATTCTGGCAAGGGTTTCCCATTTTCGAATATCAAAGATATTGATACATGCCAGAATGATGGCACTTAGCAGAAGTTGGGCATCAATGCTATCCGTTGTCGGAGACAAGATAAGTTGGGCATAGAACTCTATATCTCCTTCATGCCATTGTTCACTGACCAGAATAGCATCAAAAAGAAGGCTCATTTGATGATAATGCTTATTTTGAATCTCAAGCACTTTATCCTGTCTTTTATTCTCAGGGGCCAGACTAGTCATAGCCATTTCAGCTACATATCCTTCAAGTGCCTTACGGATTGAATCCTGTGAGAAATGAATATGAATTACACGATGATAAGCTTCCCGGTAGGTAACCACAGCATTGATTTTTTCATGCAGTTCCACATCCTGAATCAAGACGAAGAGACGATCCAAAAGTTCTCCATAAATTTTTTCCTGCTGTGGGTCATGATAGCCTTTACGCATGTAATCCAGCATCAGGGCATAATCACTTTTGATTTCATCCAGCCTCCTGCCCAAAAGTGCATCTGGATGACTTGAAAGATAGGTCTCAAATTTTCTTATCGCCCTACCGAGATTCCGATCATGTCCGATTTCGTTACTCAATAGTTCTTTTAGTGATGAATTATCCATTATTTAGCCCTTTCTATATCACGCAACCTTGGAGACAGAGCATGAGTAAACATCAATGAAGGTAAAGCCTTGATCGTCTGAGGATCACTGCCACAATATTTACTAATCAATGGACCATAAAATTGAAGTCCATGTTTGTTAATGCTGTCCACAGCTTGATTATAAGCTTTGATAAAAAGACGCATCTGCTGTTTCCGATCAGCCAGATCTGCTTTTCGAAAGGCAAAAACGCCTAAGTGTAAGTTCAAATCCCGGCTATCCAACAGCACCGGACTACCCAGCAACCTGGCCTTTGTAGCTTGAGGCTCTGTCAGAAACATCGCATCCATCTCATTGTTCTCCAGCATTCTCAGACGTATTTTAATATCATTAATCTGTATCCGGTATACATTGTATTTCGGACGGCCCATTTTAATCGCAATATCCGTTAGCAAATCTGTAGCTGAGAAACGAGTAGCCGCTATCATCTTATCACTCAACTGATGAAGTTTATGAATACGTGCCAATCGGTTCGTCACCAATTGCCAATAGGTATTTGTCGCAATGGGATAGGTTAAGCCAACACGCTGCTGCAGCCGTTCAGCTCTGACCAGATCTGTAATCGAGCCTTGCACACTGCCGCCCACCAGCGCTGTATCGCAATCCATCTGGGCTGTAAAAAATTTCAAATGAACCCTCACGCCAGTAGATTTAAATAAACTATCATCGTAAGCAACATAGAGTGGCAGACAGTCTAAAGTCGGCAACACGCCGACCTTAAAAGCTACTCGATCAATACTGTCCAATCGAGCTTTCTCAGCCTTCGATATCCGCCGATTTTCATTATAAGAGTTGCCACAGGCAGCCATTACAAAAACCATCCCAATCGCTAAAACCGGTACTATTCTTTTCATTACTTGCAAAAATACGTATTTATTTTGGTTCTGTCAAATTTATTCGTAAAATTTAAAGGCCACAAGAATGGCTTGTCAACGGGCTTTAAACAGAGTTTGCAAACCTGACTTGAAGAGAGCAAAGAAAGAATATTCCAACTTCATAAAGATGAAACAAAACATCAAATTCTGAATATCATATTTATTAACTTCACGTATTCCATACCATTCTTGAAGTCGTCTAATTCTAAAAAGAAAGAAATAGATCCAACCTAAATATGCCATAATACAGAAAATATTTGTAACTTTGCCATATTGAACAAGCATCAATATGGCTAAAGACAAGATCGCGTACGTATGCAGCAATTGTGGACAAGAATCCGCGAAATGGATGGGAAGATGTCCTAACTGCGGAGAATGGAACACGTTCAAACAGATACGAATTCCTGCCGGTATAGAAAGTGAGACACAAAGTTGGGATTCCGAATCACACAGTACATCTTTATTCTATGACGGTCTGCCTACAGGTATAGGGAAACCTGTCAAATTACAGGATATCTCAGCCAACGATGAACCTCGTATAGATATGCACGATACAGAATTCAACCGAGTACTTGGCGGTGGAATGGTTCCGGGAAGTATCATACTCCTCGGAGGAGAACCAGGAATCGGCAAGAGTACTCTCACTCTACAAACAATCCTGCACATGCATGAACACCCTATCCTTTATGTCAGTGGAGAAGAAAGTACCCATCAGATCAAACTCAGAGCAGATCGACTGGCATCCAACATGGAAAAACCAGAAAAAGAAACTGTTGGTTCTAATATTTCTATTCTTTGTGAAACTTCAATTGAAAAGATTTTAGGTTATGTCAAGTCCTATCAGCCTGGACTAATCATCATTGATTCCATCCAGACCATATCTACCGAGAAGATAGGAAGCAGTCCTGGAAGCATCTCTCAGGTCAGAGAATGTGCCTCTACATTCTTTCGTCTGGCTAAAACCAGTGGTATTCCGATCATTCTTATCGGACATATTAATAAAGAAGGAACTTTGGCAGGACCTAAAATATTAGAACATATCGTAGACACCGTTATCCAATTTGAAGGTGATACCCATTATATGTACCGAATTCTGAGAAGTACAAAAAACCGATTCGGCAGTACTTCCGAACTTGGTATATATGAAATGGAACAAGATGGCCTGAAACCAGTAAGCAATCCTTCAGAACTTCTGCTCTCAGAAAACCATGATGGACTTTCTGGAGTGGCCATATCAGCAACTATTGAGGGAATAAGGCCTTTTTTAGTTGAAACTCAGGCTCTGGTCTCCAGCGCTGCTTATGGTACGCCACAACGCAGTGCTACAGGATTTGATCAAAGACGACTAAACATGCTATTGGCAGTGTTAGAAAAAAGAGTTGGATTTAAACTGATGCAGAAAGATGTATTCCTGAATATTGCCGGAGGACTGCATGTCACAGATCTGGCTATTGATCTAAGTGTAATTGCGGCTGTGCTGTCAAGTAATCTGGATATTGCGATAGAAACAGGATGGTGTATGGCTGGAGAGGTAGGACTCAGCGGCGAGGTCAGACCGGTAAGTCGTATTAATCAACGAATCGAAGAAGCAGAAAAATTAGGTTTCACCCATATTATTATACCAAAATATAACTTGAAAGGACTACCTGATAAGAAATACAAGATTGCGATTACTCCAGTCAGAAAAGTGGAGGAAGCCCTCAAAGCTCTCTTCGGTTAGAAAACGCTAACCAATCCTGTTGACAGAAAACATCGACCACCTCTTCAATTAAAAATATATATTTTCAACCAGTTGGCGGAATTATGTCACAGTCATAATCACTTGATTTTCTCAATCATAATCCATAGTGACCAAAATGGTGCATTTCGCTATACCAAAATAGTGCATTTCGGTACCCCAAAATGGTGCATTTCACCATACCAAAATGGTGCATTTCGGTCACCGTCAGATTGTGATTCTTTACTTACTCCTAGTCCCTGACTTGATGCCGTTATATATGGCGTACGGATGTTGGATTGGACAAGTTAAGCATTACACACTTAAGAAAATATCTTATCAACATAGGATTTGACAGGTTGTAGTGTTCCACCATATCCCGGAACAACATCATATTGAAGTAATTGGTTCCAGCCATAGTCAAAATGAGGTTACCGGACTGTGGTAATGAACTAAATTAATTCCGCCAACGGGTATTTTCAGAATCTATCTGACAAGAGAAGGATAACTTCAATAAAGATATCAACAAGAAGAAAGAACCAAAAACAGTCTTCCGTCAAATGAATTTTCAAAGGGAAGGCAATGGTAATTCAACCATCAACTCTTTCACATAGGTCCGATTCCAGTCAGATAAATGAAATTTCTGAATACCGTACTTTAAAATATCGATATCCATACCTATCTCATACCTTTTTTCTCCCCCTGCTGTTCGGCCACATCGTATTTCAATATCTTTCAAGGCAGTCTGAAGTTCAATAAAAGACAAGGAAGTAAAGGCCAAGGACAAAACGTTCAAAAACTTCTTTTTACCAAAATCAATCGGATCAGTCCATAAGACACGAGTAAAACTGATCCTGTTTCTGAAAAGCTGTTCAAGACTAATTCGAGCCCGATCGATTCTCCTTTCAGCATCAGAGTTGGAACCTAAAGCAATGATTACAGGAATTAATGTTACCATTCTTAATCAAGATCTTTATGAGACAATGCAAATATAATGAAATTCTCACAGTAAAAGCCTGCATCTGTGATATTTTTATTAATTTTGCAAATGAAAAGCAGCTATAACGACATGAAGAAAATACTTTTATTATCGCTCATGATAGTTCTTGTCCTTCCAACGAGGGCACAACTAAGATGGAACTCCCAATATCAGACTTACATTAATCAATATAAAGATCTAGCCATTGAACAGATGCTGCGTTATCATATTCCAGCCAGCATCACTCTCGCTCAAGGAGTTCTTGAAAGTCGTGCAGGTTTCAGTGATCTGGTCATGCAAGGCAACAATCATTTTGGCATCAAATGTCATGACTGGACTGGTCCTACACAATACCATGATGACGATGCCAAAGGTGAATGCTTCCGGGTGTATTCAAATGCACGGGAAAGCTATGAAGACCACTCTAAATTTCTCTGCGAGCAATCAAGATATGCATGCCTTTTCAGACTTAATATCACAGACTATCATGATTGGGCCTATGGGCTGAAAAATTGTGGCTATGCAACAAATCCCAATTATGCAAATCTGCTGATTCAGATCATAGATCTCTATAAACTCGACCAATATGATAATGACCATCACTATGATCATTTTATGGCGCAACATAGTGGAAAAGACCAACCTGTAAAATATGAGAAACAGCTGCATCCCATCTATATTTTCAATGACAACTATTACCTGTTAGCCAGAAATGGTGATACCTTCAAGGGGATAGGCAGAGAAGTTGGAATATCCTGGAAGAAACTGGCCCGGTATAATGAGCGTGACAAAGAAGATATTTTACAAAAAGGAGATATTATATTCTTGAAGAAAAAACAGAAGAAAGCTCCGAAACAGTTTAAGAACCGTCCACATATCGTCAAACCTGGCGAAAGCATGTATAGTATCTCGCAGGAATACGGCATTCGCTTGAAGAGTCTGTACAAGATGAATTCTCTGCCTCCAACATTCCAGATTTACCCAGGGGCAAAACTCAGAGTAAGATAAACTTAATTCTTGTTTTTAAAAGAAAAAATGAATAAGAAAAAGATCATTGTTCTATTTATTGTTTTTCTGATAACCTTGTCTATAAAGGCGCAGAAATTTGACGACTATTTTGAAAACCGCACCTTGAGGATTGATTATATATTCTCGGGCAACCAACAACATCAGGATATTGCTATCGATGAACTCCTGTCTGAGCCGGGATGGTACGGAAAAAGGAAACGACTGGCAGAAATACCTGTAGAAGGAAATGGGCAGCTAATTGCTCGTTCACATCAAACCGGACAGGTTATCTACCATAATTCGTTCTCTACACTGTTTCAGGAATGGTTATCATACGATATGTCAAAAACACAGACCAGAAGTTTCGAAAACGTATTTCTGATGCCTTTCCCAAAAGACACAGTAGATGTAACGCTCGAATTGATGAACAACCGCAGACAAATCATAGCTTCCTTAACAACAACCATTGATCCAAAGGACATTCTGATTCGGCACATTGGTGAAAAAGAGGTTACTCCATATATCACTTTACAAAAAGCCAGTGACACAACCCACTGTATCCATATTGCATATCTATCAGAAGGTTATCGACCGGAAGAAATGCCAACCTTCATTGCGGATGCAAAAACGGCGATGGAAGCACTCTTCGAACATGAACCTTTCAAAGGATTACGCAACCGATTCAATATCATTGCAGTCGAAGCCCCATCCAAGGATAGCGGCACCAGTGAACCGGATAAAGGAATCTGGAAAAACACGGTCCTTCACTCTAATTTCGATACCTTTTATAGTGATCGTTATCTCACGACCCTTCACCTGAAAGATCTACATAACTGGCTGGCTGGAACACCTTATGAACATATAATCATCTTAGTAAATACAGAAAAATATGGTGGAGGTGGGATTCTCAATTCCTACAATCTCAGTATGACTCATAACAAATGGTTCAAACCTGTTGTTGTTCATGAATTCGGGCATTCCTTTGCAGGACTTGCTGATGAGTATGCTTACGAAGAAGAACAGATTCCCATGTATCCTCATGATGTGGAACCATGGGAGCCAAACATCACTACAAAAGTTGATTTTCATGGCAAATGGGAAAATCTTATCGGCAAGAAAGATAAGAAAATTGGTTTCTATGAAGGAGCAGGTTATTCTTTAAAAGATGTATACCGGGGCTATCCAGATTGCAGAATGCGCACAAACACCTTTCCTGAATTCTGCCCGATATGCCAACAGGCTATCACACGTCTCATTGACTTTTATACCAAATAGCATACAAAGAATGAAAGAAACCAACCTCTTTCAAATGCTTTTCAGATCTCTTCTCGTCGGTAAGGAAGACTCTCAAAATTTCCAGACTAAAAAAATCAGACAAAAATTTGGCAGAACAAAATAATTATACTACCTTTGCACATGCTTTTGAAAAGGAGATTTATCCGACGAAAAGAGCAAACGGGGTGTAGCGCAGCCCGGTAGCGCTCCTGGTTTGGGACCAGGTGGTCGCAGGTTCGAATCCTGTCGCCCCGACTACTTTTGAGAGAGATAACTTAGTATTAAGTTATCTCTCTTTTCGTCTCTCTTCTTGTTAATATAATACAGAAGATAAATGTAAGATTTCTTATATTGTGAATTACGTAGTATTACCAGAAAGGACAAATTAGAACTCGAGCATCAATGGATTGATATCCTTACTGAATTATTAATGTACCACAACATAACAAAAGTAGCATATTCACACAGGCAGATAACAAACAGAATAAATCAAGATTAAAGTCTATGAAGAACTTAACACTTTCCATTTCATACCAACTGGCCCAACTATCGGAGTTGAGTCCGGAAGATCAACATTTGGTTCATGCAGCTATACAAGCCACTGCTAATAGCTATGCACATTATAGCCACTTTCACGTAGGAGCAGCAGTAAGACTTGGCAACGGCAAAGAAATTATAGGCGCAAATCAGGAAAATGCAGCTTTCCCATCCGGATTATGCGGTGAACGTACAGCAATCTTCGCTGCACAGGCACAATATCCAGAACAGAGAATCGTAGCATTGGCTATTGCTGCAAAGAATACTCAAGGGCTCATAAAGAAACCTGTTACCCCTTGCGGGCAATGCAGACAAGTAATCATGGAAGTGGAAGACCGATACCAAGCTCCTGTCCGCATCCTTCTTTATGGCACAGACGGGATTCTTATTTTCAATAGCGTAAAAGATCTTCTCCCCTTTTCTTTTGTAGATGCAAATATGGAAAAATAGCAGTAGGAATCATTGGACTTGCCACCAGTTTTTGAGTTTGACAAGCCCAAACTTTCCCACATATATAATATAGGACGGTTTCTCTACTATTTGATATACCTTTATACTGGCAAAATATTCGATTGTTTTTGAAACCGAAAAGGAATTATATCCCTGACCAATATTCTCTATTAAAATAAAGAGGTTATGTCACATTTGACATAACCTCTTTTACTTTTTATTGTTCGCCCTCCCGAAACAGGACTAGGCGATCATTTCTATTTAATCAATCCCTGTTCAACAAAGATCTTCTTCAAAATCTGCACACCCTTTTCTACCTGCTCTTCAGTATGAGTAGCCATCAATGCAAATCTGACAAGCGTATCCTGCCGCGCACAAGCCGGTGGGACAACAGGATTAATAAACACACCATTATCAAAAGCAAGTTTTGTAACCAGGAATGTTTTATAATCATCACGCACATACAGAGGAATAATAGGACTATGAGTATCACCTATTTCAAATCCTTCTTCACGGAAACGTTTCAAAGCATACTTTGTCACTTTCCAAAGACGTTCCTGGCGTTCAGGCTCAGTACGAATAATATGAAGAGCTTCTATGGCAGCAGCCGTTGCAGCAGGAGTATTACTTGCACTGAAAATATAAGTACGTACATTGTGACGAAGGAAGTTGATCGTATCTTTATCAGAAGCGATAAATCCTCCAATAGAAGCCAGACTCTTTGAAAAAGTACCCATAATCAGATCGATATCATCTGTAACTCCGAAATAGTCACAAACGCCTCGCCCTTCTTTGCCGAAAACGCCAATACCATGTGCCTCATCGACCATGATAGAGCAATTATACTTCTTCTTTAATGCAACAATGGCTGGTAAATTGGCTAAATCACCTTCCATAGAAAATACTCCGTCAACCACAATCAACTTCACAGCATCATAAGGAAGATTCTTAAGCACACGCTCCAAATCTTCCATGTCATTATGCTTGTAGTGGAGTTGTTTGGCAAAAGAAAGGCGACGTCCATCTACGATACTCGCATGATCACGCTCATCGCAGATGATATAATCATCCTTTCCTACTACAACAGCGAGGACACCCTGATTAACCGAAAATCCCGTTGAAAAACTCAATGCTGCATCCTTATGCTCAAATTCTGCCAGCTCGTTTTCCAATTGGACATGAATATCCAATGTTCCGTTCAGAAAACGGCTTCCGGCACATCCTGAGCCATATTTGTCCAAAGCCTTTTTAGCAGCATCAATAATTCTTTGGTCACCAGTTAAACCGGTATATGCATTGGAACCGAACATCAAAACCTTGTGTCCGCCCATCTCAACTTCTGTACCCTGTTTACTCGTAATCACGCGAAAATAAGGATACACACCTTTTTTTATGTACTTTTGTGGTACACGATAACTCTTATATCTTTCCTGTAATTGTCCCATTATAAATAAATAGGTGAACTAAATTTTTTTCATTTTGAACGCTACAAAGATACAAAAAAAGAAGTTATAAAACATGTTTTTCTCAAAAAATATGCTTTTTAGCGAACATTTATAACTCTTTTCACCTATTCAAGAATGAATCACCACAAAATCAGGAATCGTTTATCCTATTCTGTCATAGGCATTTATAAATATATTTTCAGTACCAATAGCATCTGTTTCATCCCTTTTTGAAAATTTTAACAAACATAAAAATCCACAATCCGCTAGAAATGCTTACTTTTGTCATGCTTATGAAAAAGAAATTACTATTTATCGTTAATCCTATTTCAGGTACATCAGATAAGACTTCTCTTCCTGAAATAATCAGTTCAAACTTAGATCTATCAAAATTTGACTACGAAGTCAAACTGACAGAATATCCCGGCCATGCAACAGATATGGCTAAAGCAGCTCAAAATGATTTTGATATTGTTGTAGCCGTAGGGGGAGATGGAACTATTAATGAAGTAGCTCGTGGTCTTATCAATTCAAATACAGCGATGGGAATCATTCCCTGTGGATCTGGGAACGGACTGGCTCGACATCTTTTATTGCCTATAAACATAAAGAAAAGTATCAATATTATCAACCAATGTGACATTCGTGATTTAGACTTCGGCACCATCAACGACCATCCTTTCTTTTGTACTTGTGGTATGGGATTCGATGCTTTCATTGCCGAAGAATTTGCACAAGCAGGCAAACGAGGCCCCTTCACCTACGTAAAAAAAATCTTGTTAGACTGGTTCGGATACCAACCCGAAACTTACGAAATCACTGACGAAAAAGGAACCCGCCGTATCAAAGCATTCCTCATTACCATCGGAAATGCATCAGAATATGGTAATAGGGCCTACATCTGTCCAAAAGCATCCCTTTGTGATGGTCTTCTGGATGTGACTATTATCAAGCCATTCAAGTTTTCTGCTGCACCCAGAATGGCTTTCCAATTACTGAGAAAGACTTTGGATTTAAATCCCCATGTTGAGACCTTTTCTTGTAAGCATCTTCATATTCACCGCACACAACCAAATTTTGTCCATTATGATGGAGATCCAACAAAAGCCGGATCAGACATCGACATTGCCATCCACGAAAAGGGAATCAAAATCATTATAAATCCCGAAGTTGCAAGGAAAAACGCACTTTGAAAAACTCAGATCCTATCTTTTCATACTCGGATCTATGTAAAAATCGCGTGTTAGTCTTGACCACCATTCTGTAGGATGTCCGTCACGTGTCATCATTACTTCTGTAACATTTTCGGGAAGAGATGTTCGTTGTCCGGAAAAGGCTAATAGGCAACGCTTTGGAGTTTTCCCTTCCATGGTTTTGACCATACACCTGCGATTCATCACAAGACCTGCGAAATATCCTTCAGCAATAAAATTTTCTGATACTTCAAATGGAATTATTGTACAAAACAGGCCATGAGGAGCTAAAAGACGTTTCACTCCCGTAAAGAGTTCTTTGTATGAAAGAGTACTTGTATGACGAGCTTTATCACGTTTAATATCAGAACTTTTCAACGAATGGTCATAAATAAAAAAAGGAGGATTACTGACAATCAGGTCATAAGAGAAGGATGTCTTTGATAGACTAAAAGACTGGAGACTCTCTCCTATTATCTTAATTCGAGAGGAAAAAGGGCTGTGGTTCACATTATCAGCTGCTTGGGAACAAGCATCCTGATCAATCTCTAAAGCATCCACATTTGAGGAAGGAAAACTCTGTGCCATCATCAGGGCAATCAAACCTGTACCCGTCCCGATATCTAGAATTCGATAAAATGGCAAAAGCCTTGCATCAGAAAAAAGCATAGCAGTCCAACTCCCCAAAAGGACACCATCCGTACCTACTTTCATGGCACAATGATCCTGACGGATACTAAAATGCTGAAATGCAAACTCATCTTTCATAATACGTATTAAACGCTTGAAATCAACATTTATTTCTTCAAATTTAATAAAATTACAATCTCTCTACCCTATTTAGTAAAAATCTACAAATACCTTTCTCCTATCTCCAATCTTTTTAGTAAATTTGCACATCAAAATGGATTAGAGAACTTATGAGTAAAATTTCAAATACACAATTTCAGATGATAGCAGACTTTGATGGTGATGCCTCATGTCTTTACGGAGAGCATAAAGAGGGTGTTTATCCACTCCTTTGTACCCGTAATCTGGTACTTTTCCCCACCGTAGTCACGCCTATCCTTGTCGGTCGTGAACAGAGCATTAATGTAGTCAAGCACATGCAGAAACACGAAAAGGACGTGATCTGTATTTTCTGCCAGAAGAATCAGGATATTGATGATCCTTCTCTGAATGATCTTTACCATATAGGGGTTTTTGCCAAGGTCATTCGAGTTATGGAAATGCCCGGTCAGGAAAATAATCTTACCGTCATTGTCCAGGCCCTTGGAAAATGCCAGTTAAAATCAATCAAGAAGAAAAAGCCTTACTGTACTGGTGAAGTTGAACCTTTGACCGAAAAGGTTCCAGATACAAAAGACAAGAACTTCAAGACTCTTATCGAAACTTTGCGTAATGCTACGAAACAGTACATTGAAGCCGATGATGATATCCCACGTGAAGGTGAAGTGGCTTTAGGAAATATCAGCAATCCAGTAATGCTGGTCAACTTCATCTGCGTCAATATGCCTTTCAGTATAAAGGACAAAATAGAGATGCTCTCTGTAACTTCCCTTGAAGACAGAATCTATGCCATATTGAAGACTGAAGATCGTGACAAGCAACTGTTAAACATCAAGTCTAAAATTAATCAAAAAACCCATCAGGATATTGATGAGCAACAAAAAGAATACTTTCTACAGCAACAACTCAAAAATATTAAAGATGAACTGGGCAGCAATGGAAACCCGGAATGGGATGACCTGGTAAAAAAGGCTGGTGTAAAAAAATGGTCCAAGGAGATGCAGACGACCTTTACAAAAGAAGTCGACAAACTTGAATCCTTGAATCCTCAGAATCCCGAATACAGTGTACAGTTGACCTATCTTCAGACGCTTGTTGATCTTCCCTGGGGAAAATACACGAAGGATGACCTTGACTTGAAAAGAGCCGAAAAAGTACTTGACCGGGACCATTACGGTATGGAGAAGGTCAAGCAACGTATTCTGGAATATATGGCTGTACTCAAACTTCGCGGAGACTTAAAGAGCCCTATTCTCTGTCTCTATGGCCCTCCCGGAGTAGGTAAGACTTCCTTGGGTAAAAGTATTGCCGAGGCCATGAAACGGAAATATGTCAGGATCAGTCTGGGTGGTGTACATGACGAAGCTGAAATCAGAGGTCACCGCCGAACTTATATCGGTGCCATGCCTGGACGGATAATTAAGGGTATTCAAAAGGCAGGTTCAAGTAATCCTGTGTTCATCCTTGATGAGATTGATAAAGTAACTCAAGATTCCATCAACGGTGATCCAGCCTCAGCACTGCTTGAAGTACTGGATCCTGAACAAAATAGTGCCTTCCATGATAATTATCTGGATGTGGACTATGATCTCTCGAAAGTGTTCTTTATCGCAACTGCCAATGACTTGGACACCATCCCCCGCCCTCTGCTGGACAGAATGGAAGTGATTGAGTTGAGTGGTTATATCACCGAAGAAAAAATAGAAATTGCCAAAAGACATCTTGTGCCGAAGGAACTGGATAATACTGGCCTGAAAAATTACAAGCCTACTATCAAATTTACAAGACCGGCACTGGAGAAAATCATCGAATCCTATACACGTGAAAGTGGAGTTCGCCAGTTGGAAAAACAAATCAACAAGGTACTTCGGAAATTAGCCTTTGAAGAAGCTAAAGATGAGTCTATCAAAAAACCGAATATCACCCCTGTAGATATTGAGAGACTCATAGGGAATCCACCGTTCTACCGCGATATTTATCATGGCAACAATTATGCTGGTGTCGTTACAGGACTAGCGTGGACCAGTGTGGGAGGCGAAATACTATTTATAGAAACCTCTCTATATCGAGGGAAAGGCAGCAAACTCACGCTTACAGGTAACCTGGGTGATGTGATGAAGGAATCAGCCATCATTGCACTTGAATACGTAAAAGCCCATATCGATCAATTGAATATAAACTACCGCATCTTTGATTACTGGAACGTTCATATTCATGTACCAGAAGGAGCTACACCTAAAGACGGACCATCTGCCGGCATTACGATAGCCACTTCTATCGCTTCAGCAATTACACAGCGCAAAGTTCGTAAAAACACCGCTATGACAGGTGAGATTACTCTTCGGGGAAAGGTACTGCCAGTAGGAGGTATTAAGGAGAAGATCCTTGCTGCCAAACGGGCTGGTATCACTGATATTGTCATGTGTAAGGAAAACCGGAAAGATATTGAAGAAATACCAGAGAAATATAGAAAAGGAGTGACTTTCCATTATGTTGAAAACATTCAGGAAGTCTGGAACTTTGCTCTCACGGAAGAAACCGTAGATCATCCGGTTGACTATACCATTCCTGAAGAAGATAAAGAAGATGAGAATATAGAGAAAGGAGACAAAAACAAGAATCAAATTTCTATTTCACAAAAATCGATAAGTAATGACCTTTGAACTGCAACATACAGACACGGCATCTGATGCCCGTACCGGACTTATCCAAACAGGTCACGGAGATATCAGGACTCCTATATATATGCCTGTGGGCACTGATGGCAGCGTCAAAGCCGTTCACTTCAGAGAACTTCGTGAACAGATTAAAGCCCAGATTATTCTGGGAAACACCTATCATCTCTATCTACGCCCGGGTCTGGAAATTCTCAAGGCTGCCGGTGGACTCCACAAGTTTATCGGATGGGATCGTCCTATGTTGACAGACAGTGGTGGATTTCAGGTCTTTTCTCTTTCCGGGATCCGGAAGTTAACAGAAGAAGGTTGTCAGTTTCAATCAAACATTGATGGTTCCAGACACTTTTTTACACCGGAGAACGTTATTGACAAAGAGCGGATACTCGGAGCAGATATCATGATGGCATTGGATGAATGTCCGTCAGGATTAAGCGATTATACCTATGCGAAAGAAAGTCTGGGACTTACACACCGTTGGCTGGACCGTGGCATCCGGCATTTTCAGGAAACTCAGCCTTTATATGGTTTTACACAGAGTCTTTTTCCTATTGTCCAAGGATGTACTTATAAAGACCTCCGGCAGGAGTCTGCTCATTACTGTGCAGATAAGGGCGCAGATGGATACGCAATAGGTGGGCTGGCTGTTGGTGAACCGGCAGAAGTGATGTACGGAATGATTGAAACTGTCAATGACATCCTTCCCAAAGATCGCCCCAGATATCTTATGGGTGTAGGAACTCCATGGAATATTCTCGAAGCAATAGAGAGAGGTGTTGATATGTTTGATTCAGTGATGCCCTCACGGGACGGCCGCAATGCACTCCTGTTCACCTACAACGGAACCATGAATATGCGAAACAAAAAATGGGAAATGGACTTCTCTCCTATTGACCCGCAAGGATGTGAGATAGACCAAGTTACCTCAAAAGCTTATCTCCATCATCTCTTCAAGGCAAAAGAAATCCTGGCAATGCAAATCGGAAGCATCCACAACCTTGCTTTCTACCTTCGTCTGGTCACCGATGCGCGCCACCATATTGAACAGAACGACTTCGTACAATGGAAATCTTCTATTATTGACCAGATGCAAAAGAGGATATAAATTCCGAAGGATCTCGGATAATAGCCCTTCACTCTTTGTAAGAAATGAATAAATATCATTACATCAGAAAATATCACTATTTCTACAGGATGAGTAGGATTCTGAACAAGCACTGTTCCGGACTAATCAAAGTCTGGAGATGGCTCACTCACCTGTTTCATTTTCTGGGCTGGCTCAATCCAGGACGGTATATCAAACATCTCGACTGGTATATTATCAAGAAGTTCATTGGGACGTATATCTTCTCTATTCTGCTTATTATCTCCATTTCCATCGTCTTCGACATTAATGAGAATCTGGCAAAGTTTACGCAGTATCATGCTCCTCTGAAAGCCATCATATTTGATTATTACGCCAATTTCATCCCTTATTTTGCCAATCTGTTCAGTGCCCTCTTTGTTTTTATTGCCGTCATCTACTTCACCTCAAAGATGGCTGGTAACAGTGAAATCATAGCGATACTCGCTTCCGGGGTCTCCTTCAAACGACTATTGCGTCCCTATATGATTACCTGTGCACTGATTACGATTCTGTCTTTTTATCTTTCAGCGTATGTCATTCCTCATGGTACTATCATCCGCCAGAACTTTGAGGCTATGTATAAAAACAAGGAAAAGAACACGTCTGCAGATAATGTCCAATTGCAGGTTGACAAGGGAGTTATCGCTTATATGCAACATTATGATGACAACCTCAAAAAAGGATATGGATTCTGTCTGGATAAATTTGAAGATAAAAAACTCATCAGCCACCTGACAGCAATGGAAATCCAATACGATACCATCTCTGATACCAAATATCACTGGAAGATCAGTAATTGGAAAATCCGCAAGTTACAAGGGCTTAGGGAACATATTACCAGCGGAGCAGAAAAGGATACTGTTATCCAGATAGAACCAACTGATCTGGTTTACTCAAAAGGACAACAGGAAACCTTGACGAGTCCTCAGTTGAAAGACTATATTTCCAAACAGGTCAACCGGGGTTCTCAGAATGTTGTACAGTATGAAGTGGAATACCACAAACGTATATCTGCTTCTTTCGCATCTTTTATTCTCACCATTATCGGCGCATCCCTATCTGCAAAAAAGCGAAAAGGAGGCATGGGGTTATATTTAGGTATCGGTATGGCACTGAGTTTTATCTATATCATGCTCGAAACGATCTCCGCGACATTTGCCATCAATGCAGGAGCGCCACCTATGCTCGCAGCATGGGTTCCGAATATACTCTTTGCCGTTGTAGCCTATTTCTGCTACAAGAAAGCGCCAAATTAAATTACAGTCTTATAAAAATATTGAATAAGAAACTTTATGAAATTCGAAGAATTAAATTTAAATGAACATGTGCTTGATGCACTCTATGACATGCACTTTGATGCCTGCACCCCAATTCAGGAAAAGTGCATTCCAGAAATATTAAAAGGAAAAGATGTTTTAGGCGTAGCCCAAACTGGAACAGGAAAAACTGCCGCTTATCTTCTTCCGATACTAAGCAAACTGGATGATGGAGGTTATCCGGATAAAGCTATTAATTGTCTCATCATGAGCCCTACACGAGAACTGGCACAGCAGATCGACCAGGCCATGCAAGGCTTCGGTTATTATCTGAACAGCGTAAGCAGTGTTGCCATCTATGGGGGAAATGACGGAAACCGCTATGACCAGGAAGTGAAAAGCCTTCGTATGGGAGCTGATGTAATCATTGCTACCCCCGGACGCTTAATCTCTCACATATCTCTCGGAAACGTTGACTTAAGTAAAGTCAGCTTTTTTGTTCTGGATGAAGCTGATAGAATGCTGGATATGGGATTTTCAGAGGACATTGAGAAAATTGCTAAATACCTGCCCAAAAACTCCCAGACCATCATGTTCTCCGCTACAATGCCAGATAAAATCGAGAGCTTGGCCAAAACACTATTGAAAGATCCTGTAGAAGTGAAATTAGCCGTCAGCAAACCAGCAGAGAAGATCAAGCAAAGTGCCTATATCTGTTACGAAACTCAGAAGATGGAAATCATCAAGGATATTTTCAAAACTGATGATCTCAAGCGGGTCCTGGTCTTCTGCGGCAGCAAAGTAAAAGTAAAACAGGTAGCAGGGGCTCTTCAAAGAAAACATGTTAATTGTGGTGAGATGCACTCTGACCTGGATCAGGCTGAACGGGATAACATGATGTTCAAATTTAAGAGTGGACAGTATGATGTACTCGTAGCTACAGATATTTTGGCAAGAGGTATTGACATTGATGATATCGCTATGGTCATCAACTACGATGTACCACACGATGCAGAAGACTATGTACACAGAATCGGCCGTACAGCCCGAGCAGAAAAGGAGGGTATTGCTGTCACTTTGGTCAATGAAGATGATATGTATTATTTCTCACAGATTGAGAAATTCCTAGGTAAGGAAATCACGAGGAATTCTCTTCCTGGAGAATTGAAAGGACCGGAATACAAAGTCACAGGTTATCCGCCAAGAAGAACTAAAAGCACAGCTAACGACCACAGACGAAAAGATCGTGACGAGACTTCGCACAGAGATCAGAAACATGCTCCGCGCAGAGAGGGTGCATCTTTCAACAGAAAGGATGAGCAGGGTACAAGAGAACCGGTACAAAGGGAGAAGAAGAATTACAGGAAGCCCAATCCTCAAGGAGAAGACGGACAATATGCATCCAAACAACATAGACGCAATCCGCAGTATACCTCACAACATCGTCCTGAACGAACTGATGATTTCAAAAGAAATACAAGGCCATCAAGTACTGATGATCCCGAAAAAAAATCATACAGACCAAAACCATACAGAAAAAATAACGGCAGTAATAAGGAACCGCATAATTATCATACGAATCCACATCAGAACAGGCCGCAACCTCGTCCTGTGGCACCAAAACCGCAAGAAAAAGCCGGTGGTATCAAAAAGTTCTTTAAAAAACTTTTTGGTAAAAAATAACCATAATATCTTCTACAAGGGTGTGTCAAAAATGACATGCCCTTTTTGTTCCTTACCCTTATGAAACTTAATTGATAATCTCAATTTAAAAAGAGGGAAACATAATAACTCCATAATCTTACTAATTCAAACAATTACTCCATTTTATCTTTCTTATTGTCTTTTTTTTAAATAAAATCTTTATCTTTGCAAGAGCAAACTAAATTATTTTAACAATCTAAAGATAAAAGAACTTATGGAAGAAAAAAGAATTGTAGAGAAATTAGAGAAGAGATTTCCTGGAGAACCAGAATATATAGAAGCGGTCAGCCAAGTTTTGAAAACCATACAAGAAGAATATAACAAACATCCAGAATTTGAGAAGGCAAACCTTATTGAACGCTTGTGTATTCCGGACCGTATTATACAGTTCCGCATAAACTGGGTCGATGATAATGGACACATACAAACCAATATGGGATATCGTGTCCAACACAACAATGCCATCGGACCATACAAAGGAGGCCTCAGGTTCCACAAGTCTGTCAACCTGAGCATTTTGAAATTCCTGGCTTTCGAACAAACTTTCAAAAATTCACTCACGACACTGCCGATGGGCGGAGCCAAAGGTGGGTCTGATTTCTCACCACGAGGGAAAAGTGATGCAGAAGTCATGCGCTTTTGCCAGGCTTTCATGAATGAGCTCTACCACTATATCGGACCAGACCAGGATGTTCCGGCTGGTGACATTGGCGTAGGTGGCCGTGAAGTAGGCTACCTGTTCGGCCAATATAAAAAACTAACCCATCAATACGTAGGTATTCTAACAGGAAAGGGGCTCGAATATGGAGGCTCACTCATCCGACCTGAAGCTACAGGTTATGGTAATGTCTATTTCTTGGAAAATATGCTCAAAACACGTGGTGAAAGTCTCGAGGGAAAGACCGTATTAGTTTCCGGATCAGGAAATGTAGCTCAATACACTCTGGAGAAGTTGATTCAAAAAGGTGCAAAACCGATTACATGCTCCGACTCAGATGGATACATCTATGATCCAAATGGAATCAATGAGGAGAAACTCAAGTTCATCATGGAACTGAAGAATGTAAAACGTGGGCGAATCAGTGAATATGCCGATAAATATCAGGTGAAATATGTAAACGGAGAGAAGCCATGGTTTGAAAAAGCTGATATTGCAACACCTTGCGCCACCCAAAATGAAATCAGCGAAGAAGCAGCAAAAACATTAGTAAAGAATGGTATAACCGCTGTCAGTGAAGGAGCAAATATGCCCGTTGTTCCTGCAGCCATCAGCGTATTTCAAGACGCTCACATACTTTACAGCCCGGGAAAGGCAAGTAATGCTGGTGGTGTAGCCACATCAGGGCTTGAGATGACACAAAACTCAGAACGGCTAAAGTGGACTCGTGAAGAGGTTGACAACAAACTGCAAGAGATCATGAACAACATTCATGAGAACTGTGTCAAATATGGTACTGAACCAGATGGTTATGTCAACTATGTCAAAGGTGCAAATGTTGCGGGATTCCTGAAAGTAGCCCGCGCCATGATGGCACAAGGCATCTAATCCCCTATTTGTATACACAAAATATAAATCTTTCATCCCCAAAGGGTTGCCGCTCTATAACGACAGCCCTTTGATATTTCCAAATAACTTTTCACATTATTTCCACAAAAAACCAAGGATATATTTGGAGATTTAGAATAAAATCTTTACCTTTGCACTCGCAATTGATAAATGAGCGTCGAAAAGGGTACGTTAGTTCAGTTGGTTAGAATGCCTGCCTGTCACGCAGGAGGTCATGAGTCCGAGTCTCATACGTACCGCCAACCACTCACAATCATTGCAAAAAGGTACGTTAGTTCAGTTGGTTAGAATGCCTGCCTGTCACGCAGGAGGTCATGAGTTCGAGTCTCATACGTACCGCCAAGCCTTCAAGATGATTCTTGAAGGTTTTTTGTTTTAGATAGGATGAGGTGAAAAGGGAAAGACCAAGTCTTTCGGCTATGGTGACACTAACTGATAGCAGATATCTTTATTTTTTCTTCAGATTATCCATTATTTCTTCCGAGCAACGCTCTTTTGTAGGCACAACAAAGAACAAACAGAGAAACAGAATAATTCCCATATAGCCGAATCCGGGTGCCATAGATGCATAATAAAAGATAATATTGAAAAGAAGGGGAAGAAAGAGAATCCAGATTCTCAGTTGTCCCCATTTGAGTAAAGCCTTTTCCTTCTTTGAAATCAACTCTTGATGAATTTTCTTTAATTTGAATAGCCTCAGGGCTAGTGGTATTGCGCCAATAGTCAGAATTTCCAGAAGAGTCTGACAGATAAACTGGGCCTGACCGGAATGTCCTGTACCACGGAAACTGAATGTAAAAAACTGTATTCCTGATTCACCCGCTACAACCAGTAATACTGACAATAAAATCAGGCTGATAAAACTAATCATCAATTGTTTCTGAACTTTTTTCATATTATTTTTCAAAAGGCGTACGACTCAATATAGAACGGCCAAGGGTTACTTCATCTGTATATTCGATTTCATTTCCTACTGAAATTCCTCTGGCGATCTCACTCATCCGAACATGATAAGGAGCTAACTTACGAGAGATATAGAAATTCGTAGTATCCCCTTCCATAGTACTGCTCAAGGCAAAAATCACTTCATTAATCCCTCCATCGGCTACACGCTTGATCAAAGAATCAATTTCGATATCACTCGGTCCAATACCATCTACAGGAGATATTATACCGCCCAAAACATGATAAAGTCCATGATACTGCATCGTATTCTCAATAGCCATCACATCCTGGACATTCTCGACAATGCAAACTGTTGAAGCATCTCGATGAGGGTCTGAACAGATCGGACAAATATCAGTATCACTGATGTTGTGACAGATCTTACAGTATTTTACATTTTTCTTCAAAGAAGATATAGCATTGACAAACTGGTCTACAGTCTCATTACTCTGCCGAAGCAGATGTAAAACCAGACGTAGAGCCGTCTTTCGTCCTATTCCGGGCAACTTGGCAAATTCAGAGACAGCTTTTTCTAAAAGTTTTGAAGGATATTGTTGCTCCATGACTTATTTTCTCATATATATTCTCCCACCATTACGACAAGACTTGACGCATGCTCAATAAAAGCCCTCCAGAACACATATCCCCAATAAAAATTCTGTAATTCAAAGCAAAAGGAATTAGTTCCAGTCAAATCAAGTACCAATATCGCCTTGCAAAATTAAAAAATTAATTTGGAAAAAGGAAAATTATCAGTATCTTTGTGAGCAAAT
This sequence comes from uncultured Prevotellaceae bacterium, assembly GCA_963769405.1. Taxonomy (GTDB): domain Bacteria; phylum Bacteroidota; class Bacteroidia; order Bacteroidales; family Bacteroidaceae; genus Prevotella. The sequence continues at coordinate 116,908 of CAVYLQ010000012.1, forward strand.
TAAAAGAAATGCGTCGATTCTATCTATTCCTCATGCTGTTACCTTTTACTATCACGATTTCAGCAAAGAACACAATGGATTTCGGAAAAGAAGGGACACCATGGGATTCTATCCTTTCCTTCGGAACACCTAAATATGAAGTCAGGGCTGTTTGGCTCACCACCATGGGGGGACTGGACTGGCCTCACTCATATTCTCAATCCGTCCGTTCGATGCAGAAACAGCAAGAGGAGTTAAAAAACATCCTAGACCAACTGAAGAAGGCTAATATCAATACCGTAATTATCCAAACCCGTATCCGTGGCACAGTGATCTATCCTTCCAGATATGAGCCTTGGGACGGATGCCTTTCGGGGTTCCCGGGTAAGACCCCGGGATATGATGCCTTAGCTTTTGCCATCAATGAATGTCATAAAAGGGGGATGGAAGTCCATGCTTGGATCGTCACCATGCCTGTAGGGAAATGGGACCAACTCGGATGCAGAATGCTCCGCAGACATTTTCCGGGACTTATACGACGCATCGGAACAGAAGGGTACATGAATCCGGAAGATCCACGTACAGGAAACTATCTTGCGGAAATATGCGGAGAAATCACACGCAACTATGATATTGATGGGATTGACCTCGATTACATCCGATACCCGGAGACTTGGAATATTCGTGTCAGCCGGGATCAAGCCAGAAATTATATTACTTCAATCGTCAGAAAGATTCACGATGCCGTAAAAACTGAAAAGCCGTGGGTAAAGATGAGTTGCTCTCCTATCGGAAAGTTCAATGATCTTTCTCGCTACCAGAGTAATGGATGGAATGCCTATACGAAAGTTTGTCAGGATGCACAGAACTGGCTTCATGAAGGACTTATGGACGAGTTATTCCCGATGATGTATTTCCGGGACAATCAATTCTTCCCCTTTGCCATCGACTGGGAAGAGCAAAGCGATAAAAAGATTATTGCTCCCGGATTCGGCATCTATTTTCTCGATTCCAAGGAAGGTAACTGGAATTTGGGAGATGTAACCCGAGAGATGTTCCAGACCCGATATTTCAAGATGGGACAGGCATTCTTCAGAAGTAAATTCCTGACTGATAATACACAGGATATCTATTACTTTACGGCTAAGGAATTCGATAGTTATCCGGCTCTCGTACCCCCGATGACATGGGGGAAAATAGTCCCTACTGATACGACATATAACATTTATGCCAGCACAAGCTATCCGGTTAATACTAATGACGCCCGCAACCTCATAGCTATTCGCTTACCCAAATCTCAGATGGAAATCTATCGCAAAGAACTCGGGAACTCTAATTACAGGATCATCCCCATGGACCGGTATGGACGGGAACTTCAGAATTCGAACAATACCGTCAAAGAAACTTTCCTGAGCACTCCCCTATTAGATTGTGATGGTAACCAACTCCAAATACCTAAAGGGAGTATCATTGATGCTGACGCGCTCATCATCAAAACGCTACAAGGCCAGATTCTGACTTCCAGACCTTATCAAGGAAAAGCAATCAACGTAAGTGATATTGCAAATGGAATATATACCCTTTATTCTCTGAACAGCAGAGGAATAACTCATCGTTTAGGAACTTTCATCATTAAGAGAAGCCCATTCTGATTAGCTACACCTATTGCTGTTCATCATAGTTTGGAGAAACGAAAGAACCCTATAACAAAGAAAAAAGTATGACAAAAGTTTGGTAGTCTCTGAAAATCTCACTACCTTTGCACTCGCAATTTAAGGCTGGCAGCCTTTGATACAACTCAAAGGAACCATTTGCGCCCTTAGCTCAGTTGGTAGAGCAACTGACTCTTAATCAGTGGGTCTAGGGTTCGAATCCCTAAGGGCGCACAAAGCATTTAAATTGTACTATGAGCGCCCTTAGCTCAGTTGGTAGAGCAACTGACTCTTAATCAGTGGGTCTAGGGTTCGAATCCCTAAGGGCGCACTTCAGGTGAAAACCTAACGATAATCCCCGTAATTGAAATTCAATTACGGGGATTATTTGTTAAATCCTACAATATAAGTTGATCAAAAAAAACAGTTATGGAAAACTTCAATATAACAGTAGTAGTCCCGTATTCCTTATTTAGAAAATATTCTAACTCAATCGATTAAAAGTCCTGTATACATAGATAGGAAGTGAAGCATGATTACTAACACATCCATAATCTGTATGGAAATCTTAATGGCCGTATCGCTTCTTAACACAGAGGAAAGCATAGCTACACCCTGCTCTGTGAAAGCGTATGGATTGGCAGTTGAATGCTTTAGGCTCTTGAACCAGTCGCAAATTGCGACCAGTTCGTCCGATTTATTATTATTGACCATATAATTTATCTTGATAACATTTACGGATTTTCTTCTGATATTTGAGTCGCCGTCATATTATGGAAACAATTGAAAACTGTTTCCATAACAGATAAATCTTCATCTGAAAACATTACTTAATTAAAATGTATGTAATAATATTTGGTAATAAACATTAGTTTATGTAACTTTGAACCATTAAGCCTCTATCTGACAGGGGGGAGTAGTAAAAAGTATGATTAAAAATAAAAAATATGATGACATTACAAGAAATTCTAGAGCACAGACGTGCTGTAAGAAAATATGATCCGAATAAACCGCTTGATGATGAGCGCGTGAAAGAATGTATCCGTCTGGCCACTTTAGCGCCGACAAGTTCCAATATGCAGTTATGGGAATGCTATCATGTCACTGATCCTGAGGTTAAAAGGAAGTTGGTGGTAGCTTGTCTGAATCAGCAGTCAGCACAAACGGCACAGGAAATGGTTGTCTTTGTTACCCGCCAGGATCACTGGCGTGAGCATGCCCGGGCTGTACTTGCTGCAAATATAGAAGAGGTCAACCAAAACAGTCCCGAGAAGCGCAAGCCACATCGCATCCGTTTACAGAAAAAATATTACACTAAATTGATGCCTTTTTCATATAGCAGGTTCTATGGGTTGCTGGGGCTCTTCCGCAAGGTAATGGTGCAGCTTATCAGCCTTTCCCGCCCTGTTCCACGTCAGGTTACGGAAGGAGACATACGCACGGTGGTTCATAAGAGTTGTGCCCTTGCCGCCCAGACTTTTATGCTGGCAATGAGCGAACAGGGATATGATACTTGTCCGATGGAAGGCTTTGACAGTTATCTGGTCAAGAAAACCCTTCACCTTCCTCATGATTGTGGTATCAATATGGTTATCACTTGTGGTATCCGCATGCCGGAAGGAGTAAGAGGCGATCGCTATCGCCTGCCTTTAACGGAATTCTATCATAAGGTATAGTTAAATTCAGAGTAAATCGGCAAGGGGAAGGTTTCAGACTTCCCTTCGTCGATTCTGCCCCAGAATATTGAAGCCGAAAGAAAGAATGATGTCACTCCCCTTACTATTACAATACTATATTGCTTTCAAAGAAAAGGCAGAATCAAACCTCATCAGTTCTTTTGAATCCTTATATTGCTGCCATACATCTTCGCAATGGCTAATCTCTGATATTTGAGTAGCCGTCATATTATAGAAACAATTGAAGACTGTTTCCATAACAGATAAATCTTCATCTGAAAACATAGCTTGATCAAAATGGTCCTTTGACTCTAATTTCGTTCCTTCTATCCCATCCTTTATATGAACGATATTCTGCTCAATATTATCAAAGTAACTATATACACGATCCCATCTTACAGGAACAGGACCTCTCTGAATTGCTTTATAACAAAGTCCTGTCATGGCTTCACCCCTTATCTTATAACTATAGAAATCAGTATAAAAAAGAAGTTTATTCATCATCGTGCAGTACACACCGCCGAAGCGGTTGATATAATATAGCAAGATATTCTGCAATTTCCCCAACGACTGCGTAGCATATCCATTGAAAATGTCACGTCTGATATCGTGGAACACATAAGTATGGGCCTTAATATTCAAATCTTCTAATTTCGGCTCTACAGAATTCACTTTCTTCATCATCTTTTCAAATTCTTCCTGAGAAAATTGATTCCGGGAATTCAATAAGAATGTCTTAAAAATAAGAGGATTTTTAATCGACATCAGAATCTTACCATTGGTTTCACTCGGCATGTCTCCATTTTCATAAAGACGATACTGATTATCACCAAATCCAAGTACCCTTGACATTTTAATAGCCGGCAAATCATATTGCTTACGTATCTGAGCTATTTCATCAGGAAACGGAATACCATATTTTGCCCGATATTGATTATATACCTGACCAATATTTATTTCATCCAGTTTTGTTGTAGTAAAGCGTTTCAGAGTATCGTCACACTCATAAAACAGGTGCACGAACTTGAATGCTTCTTTACGATACATCAGTTCAGATTCTTCTGACTTTAAAGTCGCCTTACCACCTGTGAATGGACTTTTCATACTTTATATAATTGAAACCATAGGCTTTGCTATTCATTCTGCAAAAATAAACTTTTTAGTTGAATTATACAATAAATAAGAAAAATATTTAACGAAATAATTCATTCTAATAAAAGCAATACGATGTATAAATAGCCAAATATATGTTTTACAGAAAAGCATAATGAGAAAATATTCATCTAAGAGTGCACTTTTGATAAGGACTTAAGGCTTAACTCTATAGGTCTTTTATCCTTTGATTTCACTATGATTGATCATGTCCTCACGGCTCTTCACATACGTGCATTTCAGTCCTTCCCCGGGATATTGCGTGATTTTCATATTCCAAAACTCTCTCTTTCCTTTTAAACTAAAGTCAATTTTCACCAGGAAATAACTGAAATCATCACTTCGCTGCTTAATTTTAAATGAGTAATAAGGCTTGTCTTTCAAGTACAGGTTGTTGTAGATGGTACAAATATTATCATCAGCCTTAATACACCAGTTCTGGAAGGGTATGCCGACTACCTTCCTGATGTTTCTGACAAACGTCATATTACCCTCTACCAACAGTTCCACATAGCCACGTTTCCTCAAGACCGGCCTGCTCAGATGTTTCGTATTAGTTTGAGTATCGATCCAATATTCCTCACCATTCTTTGTCCGTACATCTAAAATACCGTCCCGGTCTGATAAGACAGAATATCCATCTACCAATCCTTTAAGAATACGATTCACGTCATTCACCCTCAACCTCCTCTCCTTTCTGAACAACATCAGATTATCATGGATCCAGTCCTGCTGTTCCGCACATTTTTTGCAGTAAGCATCAACATTTTCGATGTGATCCACTTCTACCAACGGCTGATCCAGATTATTCTGAATATAGGTTTTACCATTTTCATCATGATAAACCCTCATGCCACTGACCTGTGCACTCACCAGCCGGTAAACCCTGTCCTGCTTATACCACAGAATGAACAGACCCTTCCAACTCACTCCGCAACCCACTTGAAGTTCAATAATCTTTCTGTTCAACCACGCCGTTTCATCAATCCACTTGGAACAAATTCTTGGATAGAGCCTCCGTTCATCCTCACCGCTGAACTCTATTCCGCCCAGTTCGATACATTTCGGACGCTTGTGAAACCAAATCCCATTCTTCAAGTCCGTCCATGGTCTCCGTCCAGGACGAGAATTATAACAAAAAGCAAATCCATCCTCCGTCAGTTGGATATGCTTATATTGAAGAGCAACCACCAGCCTGCCCTCCCCGTTTACCACACCGGACAGTCCATCTTTATTGGTAATTGCTCTGAAACCGAAATTTCTTCCGATGGCCTTCTTGAGCCCCTCATGATCAAAGATACGTATCATATCCTCATCTCCGTGCTCACTGATAGAATCTTGATAAAACCCATCGATAATATTCAATCCTACTGATAAAGCATCTTTTCTTTCAGGTTGGTTTCCCTCAAACCACTGTTGCCAGTCCCTGTCAGCAGAAGGCAATCCGAACTGTTTGTACAGTCCTACATTATCCAGAATGACACAGTATTCCTTCCCTTTCGCCACCCGCAGTCCCCGACCCACCATCTGAAGATACTTGGACAACGAAAGCGTAGGACGGGCCAGTTGGATAAATTCTACATCAGGACAGTCAAATCCCTCACTGAACAAGTCCACATTGACCAGTACGTCAATACAAGAATGTCCAGCCGTTGCGGCAGAAGACCTGAATCTTCTGATCATTTCATCCCTCCTTTCCTGTGGTGTCTTACTGCTGATGGCAACCGCATGGATTCCACACTTCCGATAATAGGTTGCGATATGCTCAGCATGAGCGATATTGATGGCATAGACAATACCTTTCTTTCCCGGGGCATACTCCCTGACCGTCCGGCACAACCTTTCAATGCTCGGGCGTTTGTCCAGCACTTCGCCCATCTCCTTTTGCTGATAATCCCCATCAACACTACGCTTCCTCAGTGAATCGATTTTCCATTGTTCCTCACAGCCCAGTCGGATAGAGTAATAATCATAAAGACTCAAGTACCCCTCGACAATAAAATGGTTCATGCTCCACGAAGTCAACAACAGTTCAAACAAGCCAGTAAACCCTTTACCGTTGAGCCGACACGGAGTTGCCGTTACTCCTAATTTTTTTGCCTCAGGAAACGCATTCATTATTGACGAGTAAGTCTGGGCCAAAGCATGATGAGCCTCATCGATCACAATCAGTACCGGCCTCACCTTTATCTCACGATAATGCAGGGACAGCCACTGAATAGACATAACAGACACCATGGGCAGGTTCTCCTGCCGTATATATCGTTTAATCGTATCAGAGATCTGACAGACCAACTCGCGACGGTGAGCCACGATCCATACCCTCCCCTGGTTCCGAGCAATACATTCAGAGACGACGGCAGCCAACAGGTACGTCTTACCCGTACCTGTCGGCATCTGTACCATGACAGACTGATGAGACCTGAAAGCCTCCTCAATCCGCCCCTTCATGTCCAGTTGATAATCGTAAAGCCGGATACCTTTCATCATAGCATTAACAACTCAGGGATTTCAGACATGGCCGGCAAAAAATCAATGGGATCCTTGCTGATCAGAAAGAAAATGGCAATATTTACAAGGGTTATATTCATTTAGAACAACTCTATTTATAGAAAGGATATTCCCTCCCTGAGGCTAAAAAGTTAAAAAATAGTCGATTTTATCAACCTAAATTTTGTTAATTAGATATTTAAAACTATCTTTGCAGAAACTCACCCACATATATGATGCAGACCAAGGAAATAGAAGCAAAAATAGACAACCGGCCGTATGACACGGTATTCTTTGTGTCAGATTTTGCCGTTGGCGGAAATGATGCCTATATCAGTCGTGTCTTGTCTAAAGATATGGTGGCCAGAGGTATCCTGCAGAAATTAAGCCGGGGCATTTATTACAAACCAAAAATGACGCGTTTTGGACCATTGAAACCTTCGATGCGGCAAGTGGTGGAAGCCATAGCTCGAAGAGATAAGGCAGAAGTCCTTCCCACGGGCTTTACAGCTCTTAATCAACTGGGTATGTCTACCCAAATGCCGATGAAATTGGTGTATTTGACATCGGGCATGGCGCGTACCGTTAAGATTGGACCACAGTCCGTAGTGTTCCGCCATGTATCACCCCGGAATTTTGCCTATAAGGGCAAACTTATTCCCATGCTTGTGCAGGCATTGAAGGCGCTTGGGAAAGAACATGTAACAGAAGAGCATAAAGAAATGATCAGGAAATTGTTGAGGCAATATCCTGAACCGGACACGATTAATTATGACCTGACGCTGCCTCCCCGATGGATAAAGAAAATCTTTGTTGAATTAAAGAAATGAAAAAGACAACATGGCTTAATCTGAAAAAAGATGAGCGAAAAGCACCTTAAATCTTGCTGTACCTCTAATATTGCACAAATATATATTAAATAGTCAATTTTGTCTAGTAAGTTAAACGGGATTGACGTTTATTTGTAAAACCAATTAAACAATATGCGATTTATGATTAAAAAAGAAACCATAAAGGAAGTTCTTCTTGACAATCAAAAGGAAGTGGCTCGTCATAAAATAGTACAACGTCATTTTCAGATGGAAGACTTTGCCAATTATGTACTGATTGGTGTCCGTCGTGCCGGCAAATCGTTCATGCTTTATCAGCAGATACAGCAAAACTTGAAACGCGGTATTTCCCAGAACAGTTTTTCAGAATCTGTTGTACTCAATATCATTCCTTGATCTTTGATGTGAGCATAAAGGCAACATTTGCTAAGGGTTCATGCAAGATGCCTGTTTGGGACGCTTACAGAAAGCCAGTAATGCCAAGGCTAGACATCCCATCCTTTTAGTAGGCTTCATCATTCTTTCCAGAGATCACATCCCAGATTGTCAGCCAAATGATCTTCAAGTCCAGGAGGAACGACCAGTTTTCGATATACCAAATATCCTTCTTCACCCTTTCCTCCATTTGAATCAGTTCACACGTCTCACCCCGACATCCCGTCACCTGCGCCCAGCCAGTGATTCCAGGTTTCACGAAATGGCGCACCATATATTTGGAAATAAGTTGAGAGTAAACTTCCGTATGCTTGAGCATGTGCGGTCGAGGTCCTACGATTGACATCGTACCCATAAGAACATTCCAGAACTGCGGCAGTTCATCGATATTCGTATGCCGCATGAAATTACCGAATTTCGTCTTTCTCGGATCATCCTTTGTAGCCTGAACACTATCCGCCTCATCATTCACCTTCATACTACGAAACTTATAACACCAAAAGTTCCGACCGTCCAGACCAGTCCGCTTCTGCTTGAAAAACACCGGGCCCGGCATTGTCAATTTGATAATTGCACCTACAATCAGATAGATCCACGGAAAAAAGAACACTAAGAATATCCCCGACACCACTACATCAAACACACGCTTAAAAAGTTTATTATCCGGACGGTTCAGCGGAATCTCACTGATATACAGCACCGGTACATCACCATAGAGTGCCATGTTCATCTTCCGTTTCAGATAATTGCGCACATTCGGTACACTGTAGAACAGTGTCACATGGCGCGTACAGCACGCTATCAATTGCCAAATATCTTCCGCCCTCATCGAAGACAGACTACAGTACACCGCAGAGATCCTGCCGGGATAATCATCCATCCAGGAATTCACCTCTGATACCATTCCGAGATAAGGAATCCCTTCCAGAAAGTCCTCCTTCGGAGTATCGGCGAAATAGCCCTTCAGGCGATAACCGTATGATACATCATCTCGCATCGCCGCATACAGGTCCTCAAGATTAGAGCTTTGACCTACAAACAGCACCTCATGCCACAGTCCTTTCCGCTTACGGTAGTCCAACAGCAACTTCCGACCCAACAGATGGCCAGTACAGAGCAGGATGAAAAACAAACCATAATATACCAACCAGTATCGCCACTTTAGAAGAACTACGCAGTGCAGAAAGAACAAAAAGCACAGTGACATGATCAAGAAGAAGGTCCAGGTTTTGATCACTCTGCCGATCACGAATAATCTTGTAGACTGGCGCAAATGGAAAACCGGTGGAAAGAAATGAATGCTGATCAAATAAGCAAAACAAATCGCCAGCCAGAAACTCTTAATCTTTGTAAACGGAGAGCCGATGACCTCCGTAAAAACCCACGTATAAACATTCAGGAGCAACAGATCCGACACGATTACCAAGCCTTTTAGCAGACTGCCGTTCCGGTTGCTCATTTCATTTACTTGAGATGACATCAATTATAAAAATTTAAAAACGTTCGTGTTTTTCCTCAATATCGTACCTTTACAATAAGGTAAAAGTCATGTTATTTCCCTGCACAGCCGTCATCTTGTACACCACCTCGCAGCCATTCTTCATCATGATAAACAGCGAACGCGGACGTTCACTGCATATTCCGGCGGAATCCCGTTCACCTATTCCGGTGATATCCGTTCACTCAATTGTTGCTAATTCTTACCAGCTGTAAAATTAATATTTTTTTCTTAAACTTTCCCCTTTCAAGTCAAATCTTATCGATTTGTGTGTCATCCTATCCAGGCAAGCCTCTGCAATCAGCTCACTCTGGAACACATTATACCAGTCTGATACAGGCAACTGGCTGCACAGGATCAAGGATTTGAAGTTGTACCTGTCATCAATGATCTGCTCGAAGTCATTTTGTATATCACCGTCAACTTTCTGCATACCCCAGTCATCAATGATCAGAAGGTCCTGACTGCCGAGCTTGCGGAAGAAGTTGTTAAGACGGTTCTCCAGCCTGAGCATCCTCATGGTACTGACAAGCATGTTTATGGTAAAGTACATGACCTTGAATCCCTGCCTGCAAGCCCTGTCACCGAGAGCACTGGCAAGGTAGGTCTTCCCTGTTCCTGCAGAGCCCGTTATGATGATGGTCATGCCATTCCTGAGGTATTCACAGGTGCCCAGCTCTGCTACGGTTGCGGAGCTGACACCTCTTGTGGTATCCGTCTCCAGGTTTTCAATTGAAGCCTGCATTCTAAAATGTGCACTCTTGACCAGCCTTTTAATGCCATTGTCACGTCTGGTATCCCTTTCTGTCTGTATCATCAGCTGCATGCCGTCCCTGAGGGACGTGCCGTCCAGCTTGTGCGTCTCCTCCAGGGAAGTCCAGCATTGTGCCATTCCGGGCAACTTGAGCAAGTGCAGTGCCCTTTCCGTTTCATCTGTCATAATATAAAATTTTATAAGTTATTTATAATAGCCCGCACCTCTCATATTCTCATGATTGGAAGGTACCGGGGCATTGTTTGGAACATCTTCGGGGAGAAGCATGGAGTTTTCCAGGATGGCTTCAAAACGTTTCCCGCTGTAGATGCCATTGGTAAGGCAAAGCCGGCAGGTCTTGTCAAAACGATCCCGCTCACAGGTGCTGCTCAGTCTGAGAAGCATGTCACAGGTCCTGTAATAGACCTCCGGGGGATTGGACGAGCGTGTCGAAGAGAAAATCTCCTTGATATAGACGCCGAAGGTGTCCGACACCCTGCAGGCACGGCCGATATAGTATTCCGGGGACCTGTCCGTTACAGCACGGTTGTTTGATGCGAGATGCTCTTTGACGGTGGTGTATCCCCAGCCGTATATCCGGGGATGGGCTGCAACGCATTGCCCGTCTATATAGACTTTCACGATTGACCTGGTGAAGATAATACGGGCTTTTTTATGGAGATAGATGTAGGGTACCGAGTAATACCGGTGATCCTTAGATATTTCCACATAACCATTCTGCTGTACATGCACGTCTGCATAATACCTGATCTCATAAACACCGGCCGGCAACGGCTGCAGTTTGTCCTTCTCGACGGCATTGAAGCGCTCTTCCCTGCTGTATGGACGTTTCTGCATGCGGGTCCGGTTATGGTCTTCAAGAAGGGCCAGGACAGCCTTGTTTAAATCCTGCAGGGAATAGAACAGGCTGTTACGGAGCTTTGCATAGATACGGCGGTAGACAAGACGGACCTCATCTTCTACCAGTGCTTTCTGCGTCGGTGATTTCGGCTGGCATGGCACGACGGCAAATGATAGAAGTTACCCATGTCTTCGAGCCCCTTGTTCAGCTTCGGCTCGTAGCGGTCTGCTTTTACTACGGCTGCTTTCAGGTTATCCGTAACCAAGTATAAGCGGCACTCCTCCTATATATTCCAGACACATGCGTATGGCATGGACAAAGTCCTCAAGTTTCTGTGACGGAACGCATACGGCATAGGCATAGTCACTATAGGGCAACGTTGCCACGAAGACCTCTACTTTAATGATTTCTCCGGTCTCCGGATCAATATATTCCAATTTGTCTCCGGCAAAGTCCACATACAGTTTCTCTCCGGGCAGGTAAGTATCAGTAAGGACTGCAGAAGGGCCCTTTGCCGCTATAAGATTCTGCTTCAGATGATAGAAGAACTGTGACTTGCCGTATCCGTCAGGATGGCGCCCTATATATTCCTGCCATACCAGAAAGCGGGTAACATGTTTCTGGGACAGTGAGGTCTTCATCACCGGAAGTTCTTCCAGGAACGTTTTCATCCGGCTGTCGGCATAGGCAGGATTGCCCGCATGGAACCTCCGCTCAAGTTCGGGATCGTCCATCTTTAGAAGCTGCCGGATATTCAGCCTGCCGTTCCTGACCAGTTGCATATAATTATTCACAGTTTCTTTGTTTATACCCAGTTCTCCGGCTATCTTTCGGTTAGATTGTCCTGCTTCGGAGAGTTGAAGCATCTGTTTAATTTTAATCATATCTACTATTATACCAGCCATATCTTTGCTTTTCAAGTTGTTTTCAAGGCAAAGATAGTGAGAATCGGTAACGTGAACGGATATGCTCCGGAAAAGATTATGTGTCAGTCGGTTGCGAACATAATATGAACGGCATTGCTCCGGAAAAAACATAAAATTCCATACGCCATTATCAAGTGAACGGATATGCTCCGGAAAAAGGCAATTCCGTTTCAAGGTGTATACTGAACCTGCCAAAAAAGCGGTGTATTTCGCTTCATATCGTATCATTTCCATCCTATTTTACACTTAAATCGGATGAACTGGATACCAGAATAGGAATAATGTAAAGTTTTAAGAAGCTACATTAAACCCGGATAAGTGGGTGGGTATAGTCCGGAA
>CAVYLQ010000013.1:0-23146 GCA_963769405.1 uncultured Prevotellaceae bacterium
ATCACCGTGTCAATAGGTTCTACAGTAGTCTTATATTCATGATTTGCCTGTTTCAGTTTTCCAATGGTTTTTACCAAAGTAATGCCTTTAGGGACAAACATGTTCACGATATTGACAGCTTCCTCGAGAGAGCCGCCCCCATTATTTCTCAAATCAAGAATCAGACCTTTCGCTCCCTGTTTCCGAAAATCGATAAAAGTCCGGCGCACGTCTTTTGAACACTGGTCTGTAAAAGAACTCAGGTTCATATATGCAATATGGTTTGCCTGCATTCCGCAATAAGGAAGAAAGGGTAACTGCACTGACTTGCGCACAATCTTGAATTTCATAGTCTTCCCGGTACTCGGACGCTTGATTTTAAGGAGGAAGGAAGTACCGGCATCACCACGGAGGTGATTGCTGACATACTGCACATCCCTGTCCAGCATAGAAGAATCATCAATGGCCAGAATCTCATCCCCTTTTTTCAGCCCTGCCAAGGCTGCAGGCATCCCTTCATAAGGTTCGTCAATGATAATGCGATGATTCTGATTATTCAGGCGGACGATTGCCCCGACACCCGCATATTTCCCTGTCAGCATCTGTTTCAAGTCCTTCACTTTGTCTTCGGGATAATATTCCGTATAAGGGTCCAGGCTCCTTAGCATGGCATTAATACCATTGCCAATGACTTCATTAGCATTCAGGGTATCCACATACATCAGGTCAAGATACTTATAGATATCCGTAAAGACCTCCATATTCTTGGAAACATCGAAAGCATGATTATCTTCCGATGATCCCGTCTGTGCGGCTACAGGTAGAACCGCTGCCATAAAAATCGCTAAGATCAGTTTCTTCATGAAGCTTATTTTTAGATTCTGATTCAATATCTATTAAATTCTTCTCTTCTCAGGAGTTCTGAGGGTGCTTGCAAAATTACGATTTTAAAGTGGGAAAGCACGAAGAATGTTAGAAAAAATTGCTTATTTTAATAGAAAATTAAAAATTCTTTTCAAAAAATTTGGTAATAAAGGAAAAACGACTTACCTTTGCAGTCGCAATCTCAAAAGAGGTGGCCAAAATGCTTCAATAGCTCAGTTGGTTAGAGCATCTGACTGTTAATCAGAGGGTCGTTGGTTCGAGTCCATCTTGAAGCGCAATACAAGGGAGTTACAGTATTCGTAACTCCTTTTTTCGTATCCGGAAACGGACTCAGAATATCAGGATATCGTGTAACTTTACATAATTATTATTTAGTAACAGATTTCCATATTAGTTCGATTCTCTTATCTTATTTAAAATTAATTTCATATCTTTGTGTAATCATTTATAAAAACGACTATACAATTTGCGAACAAATAAAGTCTTTTTCTTCCTGATAGTATCCATCACTTTTTATCTATGCAGTTGTGGAAACCCGACACGGCAGCAACTGACTTATATGGATTCACTGCTTAACAAAGAGTTGCAGGACTCTGCCCAAAGACAAATGAATTGCATTTCTCGATCTGCCATTCACGACGATGAGACGAGAGCTTACTATAACCTGCTTGCCACCCGTCTTCTTTATCGGGAAGATAAACCAATACGAAACGATAGTCTGATCGATTTCAGTATCAGTTATTACCGGAAATCAGGGAATGCCGCCAGACTTGCGGAGTGTTATTATTATAAAGGTGGAATCTGTGAGGACCGTGGCAACACAAAAGAGGCTATTGATTATCTGAAAAAGGGTGAATACCTGGCAAAAGGACTGAAAGACCTGAATATCATTCATAAGATAGATGAATTTTTAGCATCTGTTAATGAAAATCATAACGAATATGCGGTTTCCTTGCATTATGCAAAGAAAGCCTTGGCCCTGTCCCGGAAAGCTCATAATGCCAATTGGACAGCCAATGCCCTTCAATACATAGCCGTCGATTACAACAATCTAGGCAAAAACGACAGTGCCCTGACTTATTTTGATCAGGCGAAGAACCTGATCAAATATACATCACCCACCTCGCAGGCAGATTATTATTCTAATCTGGCTTCTGTCTTTTCCAATGACACTACTCTCTCGAAAGAATATATCCGTAAAGCTGAGAAAATCGTTTTGAACAGTACCACCTATCTGGCCCTTTCTAACTTGTATGAAAGGCGCAAGGAATATGTTCAGACTATGGCCATACTGGACAAGGCCTATCCCATAGCCCCACTCGATCACCGCCCCTGGATATTGAAAAGAAAGGCAGGGATTGATGACAAGGAAGGGAAATACGAGAAAGCTGGAATCCTGTATCGGAAAGCGTATGACCTTCAGGATTCTATTTATTCCATTACTAGAGAGAAAGACCTGAGTAAATTGCAGATAGATTATGCCTATCAGATACGCGCTCTCCATGCCAGGCAGACCCTCAGTTACATGATTATTGCACTGATAGTTATTGTTCTGATTGGATTTCTAATTGTACTGCTAATCATCTTTTACCGGAAATACAATTTCGTTGAAGAGAGACGTTCCGTAATGGAGAAACAGGCCCTGATCAACCTTTACCAAGGTCAGATAGCCAAATTAACTAAAAATGGAGAAAATACTAAAAAGAAGATAGCAGAATTACATTTAAAGATCAATCAGTTGGCGAAAGATCAGACTGCTGTTTATCATCAGGGGAAACAACTCTATGATGATCTGCGGAATGGCGGCACGACAGTGTCTTGGGACAAAGATAATTTTGCCAGATTTATAGAATACTACAGGCTCGATCATCTGGAGTTAATCAATAGTATCGAAGCTCGTTATGATAATTTATCTTCTAAGAACACCTTTTTTCTGATCTTACAGGATGAAAACATAAGCAATGATCGGATCATGAAGATCATGGGCATTAGCGCAGGTGCTATAAGAATGATAAATCATAGAATAAAAATGAAAGAAAAAAGGGAAGAATCGGAGTGATATGATCCTCAAAACGTCACATTTTCGGGTAAATTTCGTATTCAAAAACAGGATAACTTATTATATATCAATCATTTGAATAATTTTATAACTGTAATACCCGAAAGAAAAGAGGCACAGTTATGTTTTGGCGAGAATTGTGGCTTATTTGGCTCTTGTTATGGAGCTTGCAACAAGACTCCATTACAGTATCCCGATCAAGACTTCTATTCCATGATTGAATATCTTTCTATAATGACAGCTCTAAAGAGGTACAGTCTCCAGCAACCATTTCCACGCAGGAATGACCTCTATCTGCTTGCCTTCTGCTATTTCGATAATGCCCTCCTCGTCGAAGGTAACAATGACCATGCGCTGCAAAGGGAAGAAACGATCAAGCTGTTGCAAGGCTTTGACCTCCCTGTCGGACTCCGGCAAGGACATATCTGCCGTTTTCCTCAAAGTCAAACGGGCGATCATAAAGCTCTACATCAAGAATCTCTTCTTGTCCTTCCCTGATCAGCGTGCGGAATGTGTCTTTTGTTACTGCCATAATATTGAAGCCTATCTGTTATTATTATGATGCAAAGATAA
Organism: uncultured Prevotellaceae bacterium; assembly: GCA_963769405.1. Taxonomy (GTDB): domain Bacteria; phylum Bacteroidota; class Bacteroidia; order Bacteroidales; family Bacteroidaceae; genus Prevotella. The sequence goes on from CAVYLQ010000013.1 coordinate 3,497, forward strand.
GAAAATGTTTGATACCAGAAAACAAAATCTCATATTTATGTTCGCCACTATCAAACACTTTGTTGCTGATCCAGGGAAGGGACTGATCAAGTACAGCCGGGAGGAGTTCTCAAGACACTGGGTAAGTACGGTCAGGGACCAGACACTCTGGCAGAAGATTTTGGCAAGATAACAGAAAAATCGGAGAGACTCGGCTCTCGAAGCGTCACATTTTCGGATTAATTTTGTATAACAAAATATGATAACTGATTACATATCAGACTCTTGCATCATTTTAGCAGTGTGACACCCTCAAGCAGAAAAGCACATAAAGATTTGGAGTTCTCACCATTTCTGAATAATTTTGTTATATCAAAATAAGATATAATAAGATGAAACAGAGAACCTTAATTTTAATTTTATGCTGTGGTATGACCACTTGTTTTCAACCTCTTTTTGCCAACAAGGAATTCACGACCAACTTTAGCGGCAACAACACTAATGACCCAACAACAAGTGCCGGATCTGTAAGACGGTTTGCATATCATACATCACCAATTACCCTTATTAATGACGGAACAGAAGCAACTATTACCTTCTATCAAGCCTACACCAATTGTAAGATTCTTGTATATAAAGATGGTACATGTTTTAGTTCTTCCACTTATGCTACCATTCCAGCCGGATATATGGAAACACTTACTTTTAATGGACCTGGCTCGTATGAAATAGATATTCTGTCAGAAGGAAAAACAGTATATAGTACCGAATTGAGTATAGAATAATTTGACATATAATCATGCTAGCACATTATATATCCAGACCAGACTGGCAAAAAGGCGGACCTTCTTAGAAACGTTAAAATCCAAGATAATTAACATATTATAAGTTTAAAATAAATTATTATGAAAATTCAAAATTATTTATTTCTTATTTTATTGACTTTATGGACAGTAAGTTGTTCTAATCAAGATGAAATAAGTACTGTTATTCCTAGTGGTACTGTTGAGAAAGATGAGGTTTCTATCGATGAAGCTCAAGAAAACCTAGAGGGAATTTTGGCAACTTTAACAAGTAATACACGAGCAAATTCAAGGTCGATTGTGCCAAAAGTGACTAGCCGATTTAGTACCAAAGGATTAGTTTCTAGAGGAGGTAAAAATGATGCACCTTTTGTGTATGTGCTTAATATCGGTGATAAAAATGGATATGCAATTATGTCTAGCGATAGACGTCTTCCATCTCTTCTTGCTTTGGTTGACAGTGGAGAATTAAAGCCAAATTCTATAATAGAGAATCCTGATCAACTTATTTTTTTGACAAACACATCTAACTATGTAAATTCTGTTTTGGCAAGTGGAGTCGGAATACCTAATAAAAAATATGAGGATGGAGATCATCTTGTAACAGGCAATTGGACAACAACTATGTATGATATACCAGAAATTAGCTGTAAAGTCAAATGGGGGCAGGATGGGAACTATTCTAAGTATTGTCCATATATAATACGAGACGATACCAGTAAACATGCTTATACTGGTTGTATTGCAACAGCAACAGCTCAATTGATGTCTATCTATAAGTATCCCACAAATTTCAGAAATTACACATTCAACTGGGATAAGATGACGAAAAAGTCGTCTATTTATAATTTTTACTCAGAAAATGATACAACTACTATCAATCAAATTGCCAGATTAATGCAGTTGCTTGGTGTGAAAGAAAATTTGAATATGCAATATGAAAGTAATGGAAGTAATGCACATATAGAAGATATACCACAAACCTTACTGAATATGGGATATCAGAATGGGGGAATTTGCAAAGATTATGTAACATCTGATGTCGTCAATGAGCTGCAAAACAAATATCCTGTTATAGTAACAGGTTCTGATATAAAGACCGTAAAACGAAAGAGAATACTCGGCATTACTGTAAAGACAGAAACATCTTATACCGGACATGCATGGTTATTAAATGGATTGCTAAAGCAAACTCGTAACAACCAGATGCTTGATAAAGATGGAAATATCAAGTATGAGCATACAGAGACTAATTGGTATGTTTTATGTAATTTTGGTTGGGAAGGTAGTTGTGATGGATATTATCTAAGCTATTCTTTCGATGTTAATAAGGGACCTGCTTTTAAGGAGCAAACAAGAGCTGCTGCAGAAGAGACAGAGAATACAACTATTTCAGGAACCGATAATTATTACCAATATAAATTGAAACAACTTTCTGGTATAAGGAAATAACTTATTATATACCCGTTGGCGGAATTAGATAACTAAAAGATTTATATCCAAGAAGTTGCACATATCGTTGATCTTTAGTAACTTAATAGTGGAAAAACTTCTACGTAGAGTTCAACGTATGCACAACTTATATTCAAATTTCGTAAAATTCTTCGAGATATACAAGGAACGAATCATCAGCCTTTTTCTGCCCTTCGTAAGGCTGATCGTCAGAGGCAAGGCAAAGAAAGGGTTGAGTTCGGGGCCAAAATAGGCGTAAGTATAGTAAGGGTATACACCTTTATCGACCACCACAATTGGGATGCCTATAATAAATGTGACGACCTCATGTTTCAGCTGAGAGCTTATAAGAAAAGGTTCGGCTGTCTTCCCGTGAAAGTGGAAGCGGACAAAATCTATATGAACAGAAGGAACAGAAAGAGAGCATCATGATATTGTTGAAGAGTTACCCTCAATATATAAAATGAAAAAGCATGTTTTTTAGCAGCACTACTGCTTTATATGTTTTCTAGTGTAGAAGCCCATAATAACAAGTTGATGTCGGATCATCCTTTTCATATCAGGCTGGAAGCTGCTATTGATGCCTACGACACATGGTCGCTCATCCCGCAATTGGAATACTGTCCGATAACTTACTTCAGCCTTTCCGCAGGACTACGTTTCTCCGATTTTTTCAGCTCCAGAAATTACGGTGCTAGTGGCCATACCCCAGACGGGGGCCAGCTACAGGACCCTCGATGATCCATTAGATTTCATCTATCATGTCAGTTTTCAGCCGGAAGCTAGGCTCTATACGCCTACCATCAAGCTCGATGAGGTTGATGACCTTCTGTATTTTTCTATCGGAGGAGGTGTCATCAAACCCCTCACGAGCAAGGCCAAAGGCTACATCGACCTCATGCCTAACCAATCCGGCGTCCATACCGTTACTAGCACACAACTAGTAGAAAACAGCAAGCATGGCAACAACTGGTATTCTTTCGGCGATGTTGCAGCTGCCGTTGCCAACGACCGCTGGAGCGTATCCCTTGGTTATCGCCTTTCCAATTTTGATATCTACGGCAGTGCACGGCATCTTACCATTCAAGGACGGAAAATTAACTTTAAGAAACGAAGTACGGACTTAGATATTTTCATTAACTTCAATTATAACTTATAATTTTAAAAAAAATGAGAAAACTTTAATTTCATTAGCAACTCTGACATGCTTATGCAGTTGCGAAAGTAACATGCTAACAGAAGTAAAAGGAAACTCTAACACGAACCTGTTGGTTGAATTAAAATAAAGCATATTTGACTTGGCCTATCGGTCTATGATTGAGAAGATTGAAATACTGCAGCATGGTGAAGGTAGCAACTTTAGCGGCAGTCATGTCAAAAGAGTGGATGGCACCTGGACATTCACTGTTAAGCCGCTGGAAAAGATAGTTTTCACTATCAATGCTGAAGGCCTCCGCTTTTATGGAAAGTGCGATCATCTCTATGTCGGAGAATTTAGGAATGACACTACGACGGGGAATATTTCCACAATCATTTACGTGATTTCCTGCAAAATGTTTGCAGATGTCAAGAATTTCACGGAACTTTGCAATGAAGTTGTGCATAGATATGATAATAGTACTTAATGTTTTTGGTACCACTAAGTTACTAAAAATCAATGACATGCGCAACTTTTTCAATGTAAATATTTTAAAAATTAATTCAACCAACGGGTATGAATAAATATTTGATATTATTGATATTATTTATACTATTCATATTTTTTTCTTGCAGTTGTTATTCCCAATCGATAAAGGGCAGGGTGACAGACAGGAATAGTAGTCCTGTAGCCTTTGCCAATATGGTGCTGCTTTCCCAGAAAGACTCTACGTACATTACAGGGACGGTTTCCGATGCAGCAGGCAAGTTCACGCTTCCTTCCAGCAAGAATGGAGTCTTGCATATTACGTGCATGGGATATAAGCCTTTGTATGTGCAATCAGGAGAAGCATTGACAGGAACTATTATTATGTACCCATCTGAGAATGCTCTGTCAGAAGTGGTGGTAAAAGGCTCACGTCCGCTGGTCAGGATGAAGGATGATGCGCTGGTAACTTCGGTTCAAGGAACCTATTTAGCCAAGGTTGGTACGGCGTATGACCTGCTCGACCAGATACCGGGTGTAGCCAAAAACACGGGCGAGATAGAAGTGATAGGTAAGGGAACACCGCTCATTTATATTAACGGACGCTTGATGCGCAACCCTTCAGAGCTAGACCAGCTAGCCTCTTCACAGGTTCAGGACGTTGAAGTAATCGGAACTCCCGGGGCGAAATATGACGCTACTGCCAACGCCATTATACGTATTAAGACCGTGAAGCCAGCTGGTGAAGGTTTAGCTGTCGACAGCCGGACCATGGCTGGATTGAAACATTACCTGTATGGGATAGAAGAGCTGAACCTGAATTATCGGAAGAACGGACTGGATGTCTTCGGAATGATGGAATACGATAAGGATAAAGAACGGCAAACGATTAATACAACACAAGACGTATATACTTCCAATTATCTTTTCCACCAAAACAATATCGACAATAGGTTACAAAGAAACCAAGTGTATACAACCAAGATCGGGGCAAATTTCACCTTTAACGAACACCATTCCCTGGGCGCGATATACGATTTTTCATACAAGCCCGTAAAGGTTAGCGACAAGGCTTTTACCGAAATGTTGAAGGACAATGTCTTGGCGGACAATGTAAATGACGAAAACCTGAGCAATAACCGCAGCAACAGGCACCTATTATACAGGGCAGCTGAAGGACTGGTCGGTCAATCTGAATACGGATGCGTTGTGGACTAACGAGCATCGCACACAACGCATTAGCGAAACAGCATCGGCAGATACGGCCAGAGCATTCGCTACCGGAAACCGGGTTAGCAGTAAGCTGTATGCAGCTAAACTTGAGGTGGGGCACCCTTTGTGGAAAGGCGATATTTCCTTTGGTTCAGAGTGGAGCTTCATTCGCCGTTCAGATGTATATGATAGTGGGGCATCTTACATCGCTAATAGCGATACAAAACAGAAGGAAGATAACAAAGCTGGATTTGTCGAACTAACTCAACATTGGGGGAAGATAATGGCTTCCCTTGGATTGCGTTACGAACACACCTCTAGCAGATATTACAGCCAAGGCAAAAAGAAAGAAGAGCAGTGCCGTACCTACAATAACATCTTCCCTTCTGCAATGTTGCTAATGCCCATTGACAACACGCGTATTCGCTTGTCGTACTCGAAAAAGGTTACACGTCCAGCATTCAGCCAGTTGAGCAGTAACGTGCAATATATCAATCGTTATACTTACCAGTCAGGGAACCCAAACCTTCAATTATGTAGAGTTTACCGCCTCTTATAAGTGGTTTACACTGATGTCAGACTATACCCACACATCAGGATATATAATGTCTGTGTATACCCAATATCTTAATAATCCGGAAATTTCGCTTCTGCAAAAGCAAAATGCTAAGTCTTTTAATGAATTAAGCACAATGGTTAATGTTGCTCCATCGTTTGGCATATATCATCCATCTTTGATGGCAGCAATAAACAAGCAATTTTTCAACATCACATTTCTAGGCAAACCAACTAACATGGATAAGCCAATAGGTGTATTCAGGTTTAACAATGTCATAAATACACCATTTGATTCATGGCTTAATGTTGATATGTCATGGCGTACAAATGGGCATACCGAGAACATGTACTTATATGGTTCGTGGCAACTAAATTTAGGATTCTACAAATCCTTTAATAAAGATCGATGGAGTATAAAAGTACAATGTAATGATATTTGCAAGACCGCAAAATCTCAAGTTACATTGACAAATGATATCAGACAAATTCATCTTACAAAGAATATTGACACAAGAAATTTTTCTGTCACAATTCGTTATAGATTTAATGCGACAGAAAGTAAATATAAGGGAACTGGTGCTGCTGAAGAGGATAAGAACAGATTATAAACGATCATAGAGTATGGGCAGACGTTTTCCTCTCTATCTCCAGCGTGACAGTATGAAGTGCGGCATAGCCTGCCTTCAGATGGTCTGTGACTTCCATGGCAGGAAAATTTCAGAAGCCAGGCTAAGCCAACTCTGCTTTGCCACGGCAGAGGGCGTGTCACTTCTTGGTATCAGCGAGGCTGCCACGGAACTGGGATTCGAGACCATAGCTGGAAAAATGCCCGTGGACAAGTTGTCCCGGTCGCCCCTGCCCTGAATCCTCCACTGGAACCAGAACCACTTCGTTGTCCTCTACAAGGTCGGGCATAACAAAAAGTTCTATGTTGCTGATCCGGGGAAGGGACTGATCAAGTACAGCCGGGAGGAGTTCTCAAAGCACTGGGTAAGCACGGTCAGTGACAAAACGGTCTGGCAGAGAATTTGGGCAAAATAACAGGAAAATCGGAGTGACTCGGCTCTCAAAGCGTCACATTTTTGGGTTAATTTTATATAACAAAATAGGACAACTTATTATACATCAGACTTTTGCACCATTTTAGCAGTGTGACACCCGAAAGAAAAAAACACAGTTATGTTTGGAGTTCTCATTTTTTCAGAATAACTTTGATACAGCAAAATGATATCTACTTAAGTTAAGTATGAAACAGAAAACCTTAATTTTAATTTTATGCTGTGGTCTGACTATTTATTCTCAGACTCTTTTTGCCAACAAAGAATTGACATCTCCTATGTATAATGAGAATGAAGATTACATTCCTACACATCAAGAACCAATAAGACGATCTGTATATCGTACATCACCAATTACTCTTATTAATGACGGAACAGAAGCAACTATTACTTTCTATCAGGCCTACACGAACTGTAAAATACTTGTTTACAAAGATGGTATATTCTTTGATTCTTACACTTATGCTACCATTCCAGCCGGGTATATGGAAACACTTACTTTTAATGGACCCGGCTTGCATGAAATAGATATTCTGTCAGAAGGGAAAGACAGTGTATAGTACCGAATTGGATATAAAATAATTTGACATATAATCTTGCTAGCACGTTATATCCAGACCTTACTGGTAAAAAGACGTAACTTCTTAGAAACGTTAAAATCAAAGATAGTTAACTATTTTAAAAGTTTAAAATAAATTATTATGAAAAAGATTTTATTTTCATTCTTATTTTTATGTGCTTTTTCATTGACTGCATCAGCTGAAAAAGAAACCCCTATTGTCGCACAATATATTATTACAGACTGCGGAACAGTGCATCAGATAGCTACTAATGCCACCAATGCTGAAATACTTGATGCAATCGACGAATATTCTGCAGAAGATTGCTAATTATCCATTCAAATATAAGGCATAGAGAATTTCATTTCTATGCCTTATCAGAATGATTCCTCATCTTATCAGGATTTTTCTTGAAGCTATTTATTAAGTCATTTAACAATGAATAGAAAATTTCTACTTTTATTGTTTCTCTCAGTCTTTATCATGAACACTCATGGACAGAATGCCGATTCTATAAGGATTACGGCCTACTATATTGCTGCCTTTAAGAACTATACCGACCAGACCAATCCGATCACAGAAGAAAGAGTCCTTGAAATAGGAAATCACCATACCGCATTCTATGGGAGATGGCAAAGGAGAAGGGAAGAAATTGTTGACAGCTTGGATAAAGCTAATGGCAGCATCCAGGAGATGCTAAGATTAATCAGCAAATACCCTACTCCACGGTCTCTTTATGCCGTTTATAATAATTACCCTATCCAAGGCAAGAGAACCATTACAGACAAGATCTTTAAAAGTTTCTATTATGAAGAGAATATCACTCCGATCTCCTGGACAATCCTGCCGCGTGACACGACCATTCTGGACATACCGTGCCGTTTCGCCACCTGTATCTACGGCAATCGAAAATGGACAGCCTGTTTTGCCAGCTCCATTCCGGTGCAAGCCGGTCCGTGGAAGCTGCAAGGCCTGCCAGGACTAATTCTCTATGCCCGTGATGATTCGGGTATATTCTCGTTCGAGTGTATCGAAATCAAGAACGGCAATACTATATTCCATGTACCTTCACTAACTAAATACATCAAGAGTACCAGACAAGAGCTTAAGAGTATGAAAGAAGAAAGTGCCGCCGATCCTCTGGGATTTGAAAAACGGCGATTCGGACTCCCTGGAAAAGCTTATGGCAGCGATGGAAGGCCCCTTATCTATAAGAAAAGAATTCCTATATTCCTTGAAAACTAACTTCATCATAGCGCTCCTCTGTCTGGTAAGTTCAACTGTCAGTGCCCAGAAATTCTCAGGAACAGTAAAAGAAACCAATGGTCTTTCCCTGCCTCAGGTCAATGTGGTTGGATTGAATGCCGGTGGACAGATACAGTGCTATGCTATCACAGACCAAGAGGGACATTTTACACTTTCAGTAACCGATTCCACCCTCACTATAAAGGTAAGTTCTTTAGGATACCGTTCCAAAGAGATTCCCTGTACGAAAATGAAAGACGGCATAATTATCCTGCTCAGCAGGGACAAATACATGCTGAAAGAGGTCAAGGTAAGGGCACGGCGTATCCAAAGCAGCGGCGATACCCTTACCTACTCCGTTGCCGGGTTCCGCCAAGAACAGGATCGCAGTATCGGTGATGTCATTGCAAAGATGCCGGGAATGGAGGTGACAAATGACGGAGCCATCAAATACCAGGGAAAAGTTATCAACAAGTTTTACATTGAGGGACTTGATTTAATGGGCAGGCAGTATGGAGTAGCCAACAAGAATATTCCTGCAGACAAGATCTTGAACGTGCAGGTGTTGCAAAACCATCAGCCCATAAAATCACTGCGTGGCATACAGTTTAGCGACCAGGCAGCTCTAAACCTGGTATTGAAGAAAAATGCCAAAGACATGTGGAGTGGTACAGCCGACTTAGGACTGGGATATGGTAAGAACATGCTTTATGACAACCGGGGGCTGGGACTGAATTTCAATAAGAATTTTCAGACCCTGATGATGTATAAAAACAATAACACGGGAAAGGACATCAGCACAGAAGTCAGAGATATGGCGATACAGGACAACAGTCAGTCGGAAGACGAAGACGGGCTTCTGTCACTGAACAGCATCTCCGTACCTAATATGAAACAGGAACGATATACTTTCAATCACAGTCATCTCCTGGCAGGAAACTGGTTGTGGAAAACCGGGGGAAATTCAGTATTACGCCTTCAGGGGAATGCCTTCCTTGATAAAAGTGACTTCTGGAGCGAAGATGCCACTACTTACCTCACCCTTGACGGAATGCCTGTTATTTTAGAGGATGAGGATATCAAAAACACACAGAGCGAATGGAAAGGAGAGGTCAACTACCAGTATAATGGCAACAGAACTTTTGTAGACAATAATTTGCGGGGGTATATAGACTTTAACAAGAGCATAGGCAGCACTCGTCTCAACGGTTCTGACACTCAAATAATGGTAAAACCACACAAACGCTATCTGTCAGACGGATTTCAGCTCTCGCATACCACAGCAGCGAAACAAGTGTACAAATGGAATGCCAATATTGATTATTATGATCTCCCGGGGCAGATACTTACTGTTGAAAAAGAGACCGAAAGACTCGCACTTCGATTCCTGAATGTCAGGACCGCATTGGATTACGTGATTCCCATTGGTAAGCACGACATTGACAATACATTTGGAGAAGAATACAGCAAACAGGACATCAACGTAGGGATGGGGCTCTCACCAAAGAGAGCTTGTTCCTATCATAGGGAGACCTTGTATTGGACTCCGTCTCTGAATCTCAATTTTGGTAGCCAACGTATGGATTTTTCTGCAAAGGCACAACTGGTACATCAGTCTTACAGGCAGTCGAATTCCCACGACCTATGGATAGACCCGAGAATTTCCTACCATTGGGAGATCTCTGGTATGTCTACTCTATCAGCTTCCTTGACTGGCATTCACACCCCACTGACGGCAGAAAATCTCTTTGACACACCAATCTTTACAGATTATCGCACACAAGAAATCAACAGGGGGAAGACATCGGCAGAACAGACCATAACTTTAAATGCATCTTATCAATATACCAATCCAATTTCCGGACTTTTCTTCTATCTTCAACCTGTTTGCAGCCGGACCACTGACAACATCCTCTACAAATACAGTCTGAACAAGTCCATCTATACGGCAATGGCAACAGACAGCTGCTATACTTCATCTACTTTGGGAATAACAGCACGAGTCAGCAAATCTTTTTCATGGGCAAAAACATATATCGCAGCAGGTGTAACAAGCAAGCAAACGGACTATCGGGTCATGGTATCAGATGACTTGAATGATGCCAGAATCTATTATACAACCTTCAACGTAGATTACTCACTACGCCCATGGAAAACGGTTTCCCTGGAAGGAAAATCCTCTGTATCATGGATACAGCAGAAAAACCTGACCAACAGACAGTTCTCTGCCGGTAATACTTTGAACTGGAAGCACAATTTAGGAATATACTTTTTCTTCACCCAGAAAATAATGATGAGTTGGAATAATGAGTTGTTGCATACGAACAAAAAGATACTGGGCACCAACTACTTCAGTGACATAGCCGTGGATTACAAAGGTAAACATTCGGAGTTCTCTATCGCGGTCAATAATATCATCGGGAAAAGCAAAATAGAACGCATCAGTTTGAGCGATACATTGAAAACTTATTCAGTCAATCGCCTACGCCCAAGGGAATTTATTGCAAAATGGAGTTTCGACATCAACTGACCATACAAAAATACGATATAAATCATTTGATAATTCTTTCTTCTTCTCTATTCTCGCGTCATTATTCCTAATCTAATAGAGAAAATTCGGAATGATTTGACTATCAAAATGTTGCATTTTGAGGTTAATTTTATACTCAAAAACAAGATAACGCATTAGAGCACAAATATTTGCGCTGTTTTCACGCAGAAACACTAGGAAACAGAAAGATATATGAATATTTGGAGTTCTCATTATTTCTGGATAATTTTGTTATATCAAAATAAGATATAATAAGATCAGATATGAAGCAAAGAGATTGGTTGTTTATTCTTACATTCATGAAAATATCCAGAAAAAGGATATTTAGTGTAATCTCCGAAAGGATTCTTTTTACGTTGTTTCTATATAGTATAACAGCATCAGCATTCGGAAAAAATGAGATAAACCGTGATTCTATAATATCAACAGTCAATCTTGATAGTGTCATAGTAAAGGGACATTATGGTTATTTCAAAAGAAAGGGCAATATGTATACTATCTGTTTTAAAAATACTTCCTTTTATAAAGATAAGACTGTCACGGAAGCTCTCGGCAGATGCCCTCTGATAACACATACGGATGATTCATTCAATATCCTTGGAAAAGTTTCCACACTGATCTATATCAACGGAAAGCCTTCGACTCTTGAAAGTAAGGATCTTTATGATTATCTGTCATCATTAAAATCCAATGATGTAGATCATATTGAGATCATACCAAACTCCTCAGCGAAATATGATGCAGATAATAAGTCCGGAATAATAAATATCATCATGTCAAGAAAGAAAGCTGATGGATTCCTGACTGTTTTGAACACAAGCATATCAAAAGGGAAAGAATGGGGTGAATCAGCCAATGGATTATTTGCATATAGAAACGGGATACTTAACCTGAACCTGTTTATTAATGGATCCCATGCTAAGAAGTCACGCTATTCAGATACCTTTTACACCTATCCGGACTATAATTCAATTTCTGAAAGCTCCAACTTTCATCAGACTGGCAAACCGTTGTCTACGTCTTTAAGTCTTAATCTGAACACAGGGAATAATGATCTGGAATTTATTTATAGTTTTGAAAAACTAAAAGTATATAGCAAGGCTCTGCAATCAGAAAATGAAGCCAGCCTGATGGACAAGATCTCGAAGCAATATAATAACAATCATATATTTCAGCTGTCTGATGACATTCATCTCTCCTCTACCAGTGCCAGCATACTTTATAATTTCTATTATAGAAATAATAAAGAAAACAATGATTTTGTTGATGGCTCGAATTCAATATTTCAGGATGACAACAGCAAATATATTCTTAATAATGCGAGAGTGGACCTTAACACACATGTTGACAGTACCTTAACCTTTTCATACGGATTATCAGGTCATCTGTTAAGAGTTAACACCGTATATGGCTATGATCAGATTAATAACCAATCTAAATATAGAGAAAAAACAGGAGGAGCTTATCTGGCAATCCAAAAACAGTCAGGAATACTGGCAATCAATGCAGGATTGAGATATGAATTTACTTCACAATGCTATTACGATAATAAAAAAATCTACAAAGGACTATATCCTTATTTAAACCTATCTGCTGATATAGGTGATAAGACATTGTACCTGGACTATTCAAAGTCTATTGAACGTGTCCCATTCGATAACCTATCCCTGTCACCGGCATATTTTATGCCCGACAGTTATATAAAAGGCAATCCTCTTCTGAAACCGACCAAGACGCATAATGCTGATTTTGGCCTGAGCAGTGGGAATCTTGACATTAAACTATTTAACACTTATATTGACAAAGGTATATTCTCTTATTCTTATATTGATAATGATAAGAATAATGTTTCTACCTATAGAAATTATTCTTTTGAAAATCAGATTGGAGTCAACATAAGTTATAATAAACAAATCTCTACTTTTATGTTGCTGAACCTGTCATTATCATCTTATTATGACTATTCTCGCCTGGATAAAAGCCAACATTTTAAAAGCTGGAACAACTACTTTGATGGAAGCCTCGCTTTCAAATGGGACCGAGAAGGAAAACTTGACTCGGATATCAGTTATTGGGCATTATTTCCACAGAAAGAAAATGGTTCCAACTGGAAAAACAGAGCTTGTTTTGCCTTAGGTATGAATTATAATGTAATCAGAAACAAACTTATCATGAAGTTAAAGCTGAATGACCTTTTCAACCAAGACAATGCAAGATATACCAATACATATAATGATATCAGTGCCTATCATAATAATTCTTTCGATAAACGATATGTAAGCTTCTCCATTCAATATATGTTTTCAAAGAATAAACATGCAAAGAAAAACAGAAATATAGTCATTGATGACGTAAACAGAATACCGACAGAATAAAATAGAGAAAGAATGTTATGGCCTCCACGATCAGCGACCAAGCAGCCTGAACTGTTACAAATATTTTCAATGGCAACAGGACTTTTCTAGACAATAATCTGCGGGAGTATATAGACTTTAACAAGAGCATAGGCAGCACTCGTCTCAACGATTCTGACACTCAAATAATAATAAAACCACACAAACACTATCTGTCAGACGAATTTCAGCTCTCGCATACCACAGTAGCGAAACAAGTATACAAATGGAATGCCAATATTGACTATTATGATCTCCTGGGGCAGATACTTACTGTTGAAAAAGAGAGCAAAGGCTTGTAACAGAAGTTTGAATAACTATGTTGAAAGCATTCTTTTGGATGCTGTATACAAATGAGCCTAATGATACAACTATCTCGGCTATCAAGGAAAGCCGCTCTGGAAAATATGTAGGGAAGGCTGATGTTTCCAGCATGGATGCCTTTAAACGGTCGCTTGACTTATGAAAGTTTGCGCTATTCCACTCGTCATTAATGATTACGATGTCTATTCTCCCACCGATAATGTTACGGAAGAACAGACACCTGTCATTTTAAGAAAGACGCTGACCTAAGACTTTTTCGCATCCGATTCAGATATCCTCTTAGGACTGGAATAATCTTGTAATTCCTCAAATTTGATACCAACATTGAAAGACCGGCATACACGATGTGTAGTCAAATCATAAGAACCGGCTGGAATAAAATGAGTATACACCCGCTTAATGTGTTCTTCAGGTTTAAAGTCGGCGGGATGATCTACCGCTACAGATTTGATACCCGTATGAAAATAGCCAAAACCATCAAGGACAACCTTTCGTCCTTCCAGGAGTTGATCCTTCATTACATCCTTCAACGCAGAAAGCACCGCAAGGGTGTCTGCTTCCGTAACCGTACACCTTCTGGTAATCATATCTGCCAATTCAGGAGTATGAACTACCCCACTAACACAGGCTTTTGCAAACCACTTCCCATTTCGGGAAGGGTGACTGTGGTCAACAATCTGACTCAATTTATATTTTACACTCATCACTTATAAAATTAAATCCGCTTCAATTCTTTTCTCTCCACTCTATTCACTGATTGACAGGTCTGTCTACATGGCTATTGACCAAAATGGTGCATTATGGCATACCGAAATGGTGCATTATGGGGTAGCGAAATAGTGCATTATGGTATACCAAAATGGTGCATTATGGTCACAGGGTAGTTAGACTGGCAACACCAATGACTCACACATCAACTATTAAACGCACTGTAAAGATAACTCATCCTAATTCGATTTGCAAATTTATGAGTACTTTTGTTCCTATAGAATAGAGGTTAATCAGAGTTTTTCGAAAGAAACTTCCTTTTCGATGTCACAAAATACATACCAGAAGTGTCTATCTAATGAACATGAGTCCAAAAGCATTTGAAATATGGATCACAGGGCTGCGCCCGCAACTACTCCTCCTCTCCGTCCGAATCCTGGGCGATAAGGATGAAGCAGAAGATGTGGTACAGGACACGGTGCTAAAACTCTGGTCCATGAGAGAACAACTCGACAGATACCGGTCAGCCGATGCGCTGGCCAGGGTCATCACACGCCGATTGTCTCTCAATGCTATAAGGAACCGAAGCCATGAGAGAATCCGACAGGAAATCCCGATAGCCGACTCACCGGAAGACCGGATGATTGATACAGAGGAAGAAGAAAAGGTGATGGAGATGATCCGCACCCTCCCAGACAAGCAGCAGACCATTCTCCGCATGAAGCATATTGACGGCATGGAAGTTTCTGAAATCGCACAGACCACGGGGATGACCGAAGAAGCCGTCAGGCAGAACCTCTCACGGGCACGAAAAAAAATTATCTCTCTCTATAACAGGTGACAAGCGGTCACCGGGGCCGCCTCTTTCAGGCTGCCCTTTATTTAAGATACAAATGAAATACATCCGGAAGGCAAACTGTACCAGATAAAAGTCTGACGCCTCACGGAATAAAGGAAAGGAAAAAGAAAAATGACAACGATCCATCAAGACCAGGCCAGACAATGGCTGAAAAAGTTTCTCGACGGAATGACATCCAATGAAGAAGAAGAAGCACTCTATACGTTCTTCGCTTCTGATGAGGTGCCGAAGGATCTCAGAAAATACAAGAAAATGTTTGCCTGGTATGCAGGAAAGATGCAAGGAGAACTGCCACACCGGGCGAAGACAAGACACAAGATCATAACGGGCTTGTCCATCGCAGCCTCTGTTCTGTTGTTAGCCGGTGTCGGATTCGGTATCCAAAAACATATCGAGCAGCAAAAGGTCTACGAAAGTTATGAGGGCAGTTATATTCTTCATAACGGAAAAAAGATTACCGATATCCGGGAAATCCTTCCTCGCCTTCAGGCTACGGAAAGCCAGGTTAAGATACTGAAGCAGGAAGTTCATCAACAAATCACAGAAAAAACCGACGAGGAAGAGCTCCCCGTCATCTAATCAAAACAGGAGGATAAAAACATGAAACGAATACTAACGATGATTTTCAGTTTTTTGCTCGTATTGCCTCTCATGGCTCAAACCAGCATTGAAAAGGTAGTTTCTGAGATTGAGAGCAAAGGAGTTGACGGCACGGTTATCATAAAGCGTAACCCCACAACCAAAAAGTTCATCAGCAAGACCCGTTGCTATAACTTTGTCAGCAAGAACGGGAACTATGCAGAGAAACTCATCCGCGCTTTCAAGGAAAGCAGTGATAATGCTATAGAATATGTCCAGTCGAGAAACAACTATGTGGCAAAGTTTACCAGTGGTAGCACCATCACTTCATATATTCTCAATATCAGCAACAGCAGTAGCCAGAATCCCAGAGTATCTCTCGTCATCACATCAAAAGACAAGAACTACAGAGCTGAAATCTTCGACTTTGATCCCGGAATGTCAATAGAGATCAATCCGGAGCAAAAGGAAAAACTGGAAAAATACAAAAAACTATCAGGACATAGAGGAACTAATGGAAATGCTCTTGCTATAGTCGTACGGAACATTCCCAAGAATTCAAGAAACTGTGTGATAAATACGCTCTATACCACAAATAAAGAAGTATCAGCAGAAGTACAGTAATGTATACCACAAATAAAGAAGTATCAGCAGAAGTACAGTAATGAGGAAAATTATTCTTCTTACAGTATTAATTTTGCAGAGTTAATGGGACTTACATTTCAAATAAGACATCTGATTGGGAAATATATCGACTTTATGAAATGCCTTAAAAGCCATAAGGGGGATAGATCTATGGCTTTTCAAGAAATAAAAGACTCATATATGAATTTTGCAAAAAAAGACCTCTGTCTATTTCTTAGAACATTATATGAATAACAAAAAAAGAATGCTCTTGACCCTTACCTTATTATTGGCATATTCATTCCTTCAAGGCAGACATGTATAGAGCCTTCTTTTGATTTCTAACAGCTACCCTTCAGTGCTATTTATGATGATGAAATTTATTGAAAGTAATTTCTAACCACTTTATGATACGATAGCAATCGTATATTACTAAAATGATTAAAACTATACGATAACCTACTACACAGCCTGTCAGCTTAAATCCTATCTTTAATACATCTAAAGATTTTTTAAAATAAGGGCTTGATATGAATCCGTGAAGGGTATCTGCCTGCACTATTTTTTTAAAGTATCTAAAATGCAATGAGTTATTTGATAGTAAATGTGCTTTTAGCACAGAAATAAATACGAACATTAATATTGAACTTGTCATTGTTATGTGTTCTTTTTCTGTATTTATCTACAGCCCAAAATTCTTTTTTGCATGTTTTTGCACCTCATAAGGCAGCAGCAAAACCGATCATTTTATGTGCATCAAGTGATAGTATCGACGAATCGGTACTATCTGCGCGGTACCGATACATCAATATTACTACATGATAGTGGCTAGTTTTGATATTGTTTTTTCTGTTACATTTTTTGTGTCGAAATGTTAAATCTATCATCTTATGGTGATCTTCTTTGCGTAATACACAAAAGATGATTATATTTGCATCAATCAAAAGAAGAGAGGATGGAATATACAGAAAAAGAAAATGAGTTGATACAAGCTTTGAGAAATTACAGAAAGGCTTATCCTAATGGGGCCAAAACGTTAGAACTTTACATTATGGATCTGGTTTATGAACTAATGGAAGATGAATAATTATTGCTATTTTTCTTCAGTGGGAGATAATATAGATTAATTACATATATAAATACAAAATTCTATGGAATTACGTGTAAAACAACAAAACGAGACAGTACGACAGGTATTGGCTGACGTATATGAAGAAGTAAACTGGGCGTATCTTGCCAAAAATTATTTTGGTAAATCACGTTCATGGATTTACCATAAATTTGCTGGTTTGAATAATGGCGCAGTTGATGATTTCAGTGATATAGACCGTGAGAAGTTGAAGGCTGCACTGCATGATATATCAGCGCGTATACTACAAACTGCAGACAAACTCTAATTCATTACTTGAAATTTGATATGCCCCGGGACGAAAATCTCGGGGCTTTTTCGTATAAAAGGGAATCATCGTTCCCAACAATTTGCTACATATGTATTAGAAGATTATGATTTGTTGTAGGTAATAAAAATCATTGAAAAGTTGTTGTAATACAGATAGACGATATCTTCAACTCTTACAGAAACTCCAACCAGTTACATTATGGAAATCGTGACATCTATAAATGGAACCGGTCTGACAGCCGCCGGTTATTGCTGACTGTAAGATATAAGTTCAACTCTGCCAAGAGCAAATACAAAGGTACAGAAGCCGGAAATGAAGAGAAAAGCAGACTGTTACATATTCCGGATTCCGCCGGAATATGCAGACTGTAATGTAAATGATCACAGAGAATGCAGGATGCTCGACAGAGGATTTTAGGAAAAAGAGTCAGCCGTGATCATCAAAACGGTTATACCAT
The DNA here is from genome assembly GCA_963769405.1 of uncultured Prevotellaceae bacterium. Lineage (GTDB taxonomy): Bacteria > Bacteroidota > Bacteroidia > Bacteroidales > Bacteroidaceae > Prevotella. Next base: position 21,883 of record CAVYLQ010000013.1, read on the forward strand.
ACTTAATATGATCAAATATCTGTTAAATACTTACAAGTATAACAAAAAAGTTACCATTAGTTTGTTTTCGTATAACTTTTTCGTTACCTTTGCATTGTCATTAAGACAAAAGAGTTCTTTCAATTAATGAAGCGTAGTGAATTAGAAAAGAGACTGAGAGACGCGGGATGCGTCCTATCTCGGAATGGCTCTAAGCATGACAAATGGAAGAATCCAAAGACAGGTAAATCTGATTGGATTCCCAGACATGCCAAAGAAGTTCCAACAGGAACAGCTTTAAGTATTCTGAAAAATTTGTCAGCCTAAAGATTGAGTTGGGGTGAAATAATCCCTAACTCGCTTTAGAACCAAGTTCACAAGTGGAATGGATTGAGAACTCTTTTTTATAAGAAACAAAAACGTAAGATATGAAAAAGGTTAGAGTTACAGTAGAAAAAGCATCGGACGGCAACTTCTGGTGTCGGACGGAAGAGGAGATTAACAACACCTTCTTGACTTCAGAAGGTGCTACTGTAGAAGAGGCCAAGAAGGATCTTCTTGATTGCTATGAAGAAGCAAGACTGGACGCAGAAGAGGAAGGAAAGGAGTTTAAGAAAGTGGAATTTGAATATAAGTATGATTTGCAATCGTTCTTTAATTACTTCTCTTTCTTAAATATCAACGAAATAGCACGTCGTGCAGGTGTTAATCCGTCTTTGATGAGACAATATAAAGGAGGATTCAAGAATGCAGGCGAAAAGACGTATGAACGTCTTTCTGAATGTATTAATGATATAAAAAGAGAATTACAGGCTGCATATTTCTAATGAAGCGTTTCATTAAATAGGAAGCAGAAGCCTCTGGTGTGCGAAGCATCGGAGGCTTTTTTATATACAACAGTTAGCTGTTGATCGTGTGACAGAAAGAGTGAATAAAGGCGGACATAATATTCCATATAATGTTATTCAAAGAAGATACTTTAAAGGAATAAAAAATCTTTTCAAGCTGTTTATGAAAGAAGTAGACATTTGGACTATCTATGATAATAGTGACTATCAACGTAAGCGGATTGCTTTTGGAGGAAGATATATCCGCACACGAATCAACAACAAAACACAATATAATGAAGTCAAAAGCTATGTCAAATGAAGAAGCTGAATCATTCATCAAGACTTTAGATGAAGGACTGGCAGAAGCCGAGCGACAAATGCTCCGAAGATAAAGCCTCGCGGAACGAGCCATTAATATATGCCGATGATGATGGCAATATCAAACGTGTGTCGGC
>CAVYLQ010000014.1:0-291823 GCA_963769405.1 uncultured Prevotellaceae bacterium
ACTGAGACATCTTATCATAATCAAGATAAATCCCGATCTGCTCCTTCTGGACTCCATATTGCTGGAGTTTAGAAACGTCATCAACCCTACGTAGTCGATCTTCCAGATTATCAAGGTAACCTTGCAGTTCCCTGTATGTTTTCTGATTACTATCAAGAGCCAAGAGGATGGATGAAGTTTCGCCAATATCATCTTTCGCCTGTAAGGTAACGACTTCTCTAGGCAACTGAGCCCTGAATTGAGATAGTCCCTGCTTGAATTTAGCCCAGAATGCATCCTTATCCCTGACATTATCATTCAATTCTATCACGGCTATAGCCATCCCATCCTGAGACATTGAATACGTCTGCTTCTTATTGACTTCCTGATAAGAAAAGATAAAGCGTTCCAAAGGTTTAGTTACCCTACTCTCTACCTGTGCAGATGTAGCTCCCGGGTAAACAGCAATCACAGCACCCTGGCGAACGACAAATGTAGGAAATTCTTGTTTCGGCATGACATACAGTCCATAAAGTCCAATAACTACCAAGACCCCTACTACAAGCAAAACGATCCGGTGATAATCAAAAGCCAGTTCTATAATATCCTTTTTCTTCATCTTGATTGCACGCTCATTCCCTGACTGATCTTTTGTATACCCTCGACAATAACTCTGTCACCATCACATAGTCCTTTTCCGATAACAATTCCCTTGCCAAGAAACGTTTTCAAGTTTACATAACGTCGTATGGCTATACCGTTTTTATCTATCCAGACAAAATTCTTCCCATTCGTATCCAGTAAGACCGCATTTACCGGTACGATAATTTCTTCGGGAGACAAACTCCTTTGTACCTTTAAAGAGCAAACCATTCCGGGTAAAAGTTTGTGATCATTATTAGGCATCCTGCATTTCACTTCATAAGTATGTGAGACGGGGTTTGCCATGATTCCTTTTTCAGTAATCCTGCAAACATATCTGCGTCCGTCCAAGGCAGCTACATTGACGACAACCTTCTGACCAACCTTCAGAAAAGCAATGACATCCTCAGGAACAGAAAACTTGATATTCACATTATTTATATCCACCAATTTCAGAACAGGCTCACCGGCAATGACATTCATGCCACTTTCTACATTCTTCGAAATAATAAATCCATTTTTTGGAGCTCTCAACTGACTTTTCCCCAAATTATTTCTGGCAATAGCTGTAGCGGAGACCGCTTGTTTATATTTGCTTTGTATCTCCACCCATTTGATCTCAGGTAAACTTCCCTCCTCATAAAGTTTTTTATATCTTGTGTAAGCATCTCCTGCCTGCTGCGAGGAAGCGAGAGCAGAAGAATACAAGTTGCCAATATCCTCAGAATTAATAGCTGCAAGTAGTTGTCCCCTCTTGACATATTCGTCTTGATCAACATTGATTCTCTCAATGTGGCCGTTTACTTGAAAACTAAGTGATATACTGCCCGTTTCTTCCACAGTTCCCACATAGTTGTCAGAGTATCCATAAGTATTTCTCATAACCTTTATTTCCTTTACAGATGTAGTCTTTTCTTGATTCTCCCGGTTGGTTCTGACCGTACAACCTCCAAGTATCAAGATTACTAACAAGAAACCTATTAACCGTATTTCTAATATTATATTCTTCATCATATTTGGAAAATCAGGATCATTTACTCAATACTTCTGTCTTATATAAAGACCGACTGTTCGGTCTCTATATAAAGTAAAAAAACTAGTTGTTAATAGTATACAACAAGCATTCTTTTTCATCCTACTTTTTTATCAGATTATAAAAGTTCATATATGAGATCTTAATATCACTACTGGACAAACTATCATTAAAGGACTTGTACAAACCTTTTCCAAAAGGCAACATCACAAAATATTCAGCCATAAAATCAACATCCAAATCAGTTCGAAGCTCACCCGACTGAATAGCTTTCACAATGATTTCCTTCCAAGCAAGGATTTCCTGAGCAATGATTTTATCCGCGATTTTCCTGAATCCCGGATAATGATCACCTACCTGGAACATAAATTTAAAGAAATGATAGTCAGCCAATTTATTTGAAGTAGCTTTCTTGAATAATCCTATATAGTTTTTCTTAAACGAAACCGAATCGATTATTGCATCCAATAATGAAGAAGGTTTCTTTTTAGTTGACAATGAAAAATTTGATAATGCAGGAAGGAAATATTTGTTAACCACTTCTTCAAATATCTTTTCTTTACTACTAAAATAGTGGTACAGTCCCCCACGAGAACATCCAACGGCTTCTTGAATATCCAGAATGGAAACATCATCATAATTTTGTGAGAGAAAGAGAATCATTGCCCTTCTCAAAATCTTATCCTTAAGTTCATTCATACATGTTATATTATAGACCGACCAGTCGGTATTGCAAAGATATACATATTCCGGACTATACCCACCCACTTATCCGGGTTTAATGTAGCTTCTTAAAACTTTACATTATTCCTATTCTGGTATCCAGTTCATCCGATTTAAGTGTAAAATAGGATGGAAATGATACGATATGAAGCGAAATACACCGCTTTTTTGGCAGGTTCAGTATACACCTTGAAACGGAATTGCCTTTTTCCGGAGCATATCCGTTCACTTGATAATGGCGTATGGAATTTTATGTTTTTTCCGGAGCAATGCCGTTCATATTATGTTCGCAACCGACTGACACATAATCTTTTCCGGAGCATATCCGTTCACGTTACCGATTCTCACTATCTTTGCCTTGAAAACAACTTGAAAAGCAAAGATATGGCTGGTATAATAGTAGATATGAGTAAAATTAAACAGATGCTTCAACTCTCCGAAGCAGGACAATCTAACCGAAAGATAGCCGGAGAACTGGGTATAAACAAAGAAACCGTGAATAATTATATGCAACTGGTCAGGAACGGCAGGCTGAATATCCGGCAGCTTCTAAAGATGGACGATCCCGAACTTGAGCGGAGGTTCCATGCGGGCAATCCTGCCTATGCCGACAGCCGGATGAAAACGTTCCTGGAAGAACTTCCGGTGATGAAGACCTCACTGTCCCAGAAACATGTTACCCGCTTTCTGGTATGGCAGGAATATATAGGGCGCCATCCTGACGGATACGGCAAGTCACAGTTCTTCTATCATCTGAAGCAGAATCTTATAGCGGCAAAGGGCCCTTCTGCAGTCCTTACTGATACTTACCTGCCCGGAGAGAAACTGTATGTGGACTTTGCCGGAGACAAATTGGAATATATTGATCCGGAGACCGGAGAAATCATTAAAGTAGAGGTCTTCGTGGCAACGTTGCCCTATAGTGACTATGCCTATGCCGTATGCGTTCCGTCACAGAAACTTGAGGACTTTGTCCATGCCATACGCATGTGTCTGGAATATATAGGAGGAGTGCCGCTTATACTGGTTACGGATAACCTGAAAGCAGCCGTAGTAAAAGCAGACCGCTACGAGCCGAAGCTGAACAAGGGGCTCGAAGACATGGGTAACTTCTATCATTTTGCCGTCGTGCCATGCCAGCCGAAATCACCGACGCAGAAAGCACTGGTAGAAGATGAGGTCCGTCTTGTCTACCGCCGTATCTATGCAAAGCTCCGTAACAGCCTGTTCTATTCCCTGCAGGATTTAAACAAGGCTGTCCTGGCCCTTCTTGAAGACCATAACCGGACCCGCATGCAGAAACGTCCATACAGCAGGGAAGAGCGCTTCAATGCCGTCGAGAAGGACAAACTGCAGCCGTTGCCGGCCGGTGTTTATGAGATCAGGTATTATGCAGACGTGCATGTACAGCAGAATGGTTATGTGGAAATATCTAAGGATCACCGGTATTACTCGGTACCCTACATCTATCTCCATAAAAAAGCCCGTATTATCTTCACCAGGTCAATCGTGAAAGTCTATATAGACGGGCAATGCGTTGCAGCCCATCCCCGGATATACGGCTGGGGATACACCACCGTCAAAGAGCATCTCGCATCAAACAACCGTGCTGTAACGGACAGGTCCCCGGAATACTATATCGGCCGTGCCTGCAGGGTGTCGGACACCTTCGGCGTCTATATCAAGGAGATTTTCTCTTCGACACGCTCGTCCAATCCCCCGGAGGTCTATTACAGGACCTGTGACATGCTTCTCAGACTGAGCAGCACCTGTGAGCGGGATCGTTTTGACAAGACCTGCCGGCTTTGCCTTACCAATGGCATCTACAGCGGGAAACGTTTTGAAGCCATCCTGGAAAACTCCATGCTTCTCCCCGAAGATGTTCCAAACAATGCCCCGGTACCTTCCAATCATGAGAATATGAGAGGTGCGGGCTATTATAAATAACTTATAAAATTTTATATTATGACAGATGAAACGGAAAGGGCACTGCACTTGCTCAAGTTGCCCGGAATGGCACAATGCTGGACTTCCCTGGAGGAGACGCACAAGCTGGACGGCACGTCCCTCAGGGACGGCATGCAGCTGATGATACAGACAGAAAGGGATACCAGACGTGACAATGGCATTAAAAGGCTGGTCAAGAGTGCACATTTTAGAATGCAGGCTTCAATTGAAAACCTGGAGACGGATACCACAAGAGGTGTCAGCTCCGCAACCGTAGCAGAGCTGGGCACCTGTGAATACCTCAGGAATGGCATGACCATCATCATAACGGGCTCTGCAGGAACAGGGAAGACCTACCTTGCCAGTGCTCTCGGTGACAGGGCTTGCAGGCAGGGATTCAAGGTCATGTACTTTACCATAAACATGCTTGTCAGTACCATGAGGATGCTCAGGCTGGAGAACCGTCTTAACAACTTCTTCCGCAAGCTCGGCAGTCAGGACCTTCTGATCATTGATGACTGGGGTATGCAGAAAGTTGACGGTGATATACAAAATGACTTCGAGCAGATCATTGATGACAGGTACAACTTCAAATCCTTGATCCTGTGCAGCCAGTTGCCTGTATCAGACTGGTATAATGTGTTCCAGAGTGAGCTGATTGCAGAGGCTTGCCTGGATAGGATGACACACAAATCGATAAGATTTGACTTGAAAGGGGAAAGTTTAAGAAAAAAATATTAATTTTACAGCTGGTAAGAATTAGCAACAATTGAGTGAACGGATATCACCGGAATAGGTGAACGGGATTCCGCCGGAATATGCAAAGATATAGAGAATATCTTATATATATGGCTACAAGAGCTAAACATTTAGCTATATTTAACACAAAATATAGTCGATATGGATTATCTTAAATAGGCATAATTTATAGAAAACGAAGTTATAGATAAGACCAAAGAAGCCTGCCGTAATGCCGGCCATCCGATTGATGACCATTTTCCTGACGTCAGGAAAATGGTCAAACTGGGATCTGGAGCAAGGCGTCATTAAAAATATAGAAGACATCCTTCTCACTCGTTAGGCTGTCCGGAAAATGATGATTGACCGAGGTATTGTACCAGAGAACCTGCCCCCTGCTGAAGATGTCAAGAAGGTCGAAAGGCGGCTGGCAAGTGAGGAGAAAAAGGCTTTTGGAAACAAGAATAACAAAGGCGAGAACAAAAAGAAATAATCATCCCCTCAATATTCAGGCCTCCTCTCAAACAGTTAGTTCAAAAAAAATGCTTGCGGCGAGCTCAAGACGAGATGGGTTATGGTACCGATTAGTGCGCTATGGCATTAATGCGCCGACACTGCCACCTAACGAAACTTCAGCCAACTCCTTTCAAGGCAAAGGGACTCATTTAAGGCGTCTACAAAAAAGTTGGAGACTTCTATACTAAATCTCGAATTATTAGAGATGAGATGCCCGAGAGCTTGTTTCTTCTTCACAATAGCGCTTACAGAATTCAATTTGTCCCTTATATTTTGTATTTATCAATTCAACTATTTCTCCACATATTCTTTCATATTGCTTACCATCTATTGGCTGCTGATCATCTCTCCATCCTCCATGTGATAAATCATTAATGAGAGTAAACGCCGTCTCATCATCCTTAAAATTAGCTTCAATATAATTATTAATACTATTTTCAGACAAACTTATATTTTCAAATTTAATCAATGTTTCAAGGATATGACGAATAGAATTAGCTGTTGTATAAGAGCAAGGGTTATATCCATTGGCTATTTTATAAATATCAATTAAATGATTAATATAAGGCACTGTAAAGTTTTCACTGAAATGCTTTAATTTTCCATCATTAAGAAAAAAAGTTTTATCTACAATTTTATTGTTTACTATTATACGCATAAAATCATTATTATGCGTAAGAATAATATACCGTGCTTGACCTAATTCTGGAAGTATTTTTGCGATGTTCCTTATTACGCCACTAACAGTATAAACATAATTATAATCCATACTAGAAATCGGATCATCAATAACAAAAAATAACTTTTTATAATCCTCTTCCTTAGAAACTATTAAATGTGTATCTCCCAGATAATAAGCAAAAGCAATAATATTCTTCTCACCTTCACTAAGCACATGCTTAACTTCTCCATTTTCCAATGTCTTATTATATAACTGCAAATGAAAAGTTTCTTCATCTAAAGTATACTTTTCCCCCGAGAAAAAACAATTTAGGACCTCCTTAATTGTCTTGGCTACAGCAGAACGTTTTATTGTCTTTGCAGCACGTTCTTTTTTTTCTATAGAGGATGATAAATCACGGTAAGTCTTCAACAAAGTTTCCCTATTCTGTATATCTGCTTTACTATCTTTTACTACCTGATTAAAAGCTGCTAAGCAAATATCACGACGAATATTGCGATTTTCCTGACTTACATTGGATATAATATTATTCATTTTATCTACTTTTGCAGCATTATCTCTAATAATGTTATTCAACTTTTCATATTCTTGAAGAACATTTTGCAAAGTATCACTGTCTATGACTATAGACTTAGAAATATCATTTATTTTATTCAACACCAAGTTTCTCAAATTTTCAAGAGTATTCATAAGAGTGGATAAATCTAAATCCACTAAAGACACATCAGCTTGTGAAACGAAATATTTAGTTTTATAATCATTAAAAACGTTAGATTGTATAATTGACTTATTCTTCAAATCTCTTAATGAATTCTTTTCTTCATCTATTGATTTAACTTCATTTCTGAATTTTTGAATTGTAAGAGCTTCCCTATCCTTGAAATAGGCAACATATTCATCAATAAGCTTTAATGCGGGTTGTTGTAACTCTTGTTTACAAAATGGACAATATTTTTTATCTTTATCTGCAGTGTAATTATTTACACCAATCCTAAGGAAATCTTCTTTTGATTTAACTTCTTGTTTAAAACTATCAGCAAAAGAACTTAATGAATATTCCTGAGATAAATCACTTAAAAGCTGAGAGAGATTTGTCTGATGATTATCGCTAATCTCCTGAACTTCAGATACATATTGTATATTCTCCGGTACAGATTTTATCTTATCATAATCTGAAAGATATTCTTTTATAGTCTTTGTCTCACAATCTATATTGCCATTAGCCTGTATTACCATATCAATGTTAATGTTATGATATTCACTAAGTCTTCTAATATTAGGAATCTGAGAAATCTCTTTTAGATTATTTGCGATACAATTTTCTATTTTAGATTGCGTTTCTTTTATTTGATTACCAAGATTAGCCAATGCCTTTTTATCATCAGACAGATCTATGTTAGCTTTTCCTAAAATATAGGTCTGCAAGCTTACATCTGATCCATCTTTTACATATCCCTGATTTTTAATATTTTCATCCACATAATCCTGATTAAACACATGGTACAAGTAATAAGGATTGGGAACTGTAGAAACAATACCCTTCTTTAATTCTATTTCGAGATCTTCTATATCAGTACTTTCTTTACTTACTTTGAAAGTAAACGATGCATTATTATTTTTAAAACGAATAAGATAGTCCGTAGGAATATTCCCCCCTGTATCTGCAGAAAGACTTTGGGGATTCTCAGCAAGTCGGAACATCCGACTTATAAAAGTTTTTCCACTTCCATTATTAGCAAACACCCCAAACTTCAAAGAACTAGAATTCTCGCTAGAATTCAGATCATCCAAGGGACCGATCTTATTACATTTCAATGTTGTTTTTATCATTTTTCCGATATTATAAATAGAATTAGCAAACTTATTTTACAGCCCTATTAAATACAACTTTCCACTATTAATATTCCGGATTTTGCCTTATATGTGGATCAAGATATACTTCAGATTGTGGTATTGGTAGCAATAATTCATAATCCTTTATGCCTGTCAGTGCCTGAGCCTTGTCCAATCTCTTCAAAGCAGCCCAAGTTCCATAAATGGCACCTCTGTCAAACCAGACATCTGAATTATCTTTTCCTTCTACTTCCTCCTTCAGCAATTCTACATATTCTTTTGTATAGATATCTATCGGTGATTTTGTTTCGTTTTTATCCACAACATTCAATGTGAATATGCTATTATTAAATGATGAGACCTTTTTTAAATGAGAATATGCCAGATCCTTCTGACCTAATGACAGGTATAATTCTGTATACAGGATATTCACAAATGAATCTGTAACATGACCGTTATCTAAACTTTGTATGGAAGGACATTTCTTTAAAAGCTCTAAACAATAACGATACACATCTTCAGCTCTAGATTGGGAAACTCTCATAATCCCACTAAGTTGAATAGACTTCACAACAGGCATGTTACCCCACAACATCGCCATATTATAATAAACAAATGCCTCAATTGCTCTTGCTTCAGCTAAATATTCTTCGGTAACAGATTTTTGTAAATGCGAAATTAAATTATTTATATTATGAATGATTTTATATCCATCAGCCCAGATATTCCTAATAGTAAGAGACGTTGGTGTAATTCGTTCATTATTAGAAGTACCTAATCGTATAGCCTCTATTTTCAGTTGACCTTTTTCAAATTGAAATAAATATTGGCGCATATCATCAATAAAAGATTTTATAGATCCTTCATCCTTAAACAGATTATTTACCAATTCTTTTTTATTAGCATTCAGCTGATTTTGAGATTTCTCTTTGGATGCTGTTTCTGTGTTTCCTTCCTTTATAAAGACAGGCTTATCGACAGATTGATTTCTTTTATCTTTCCACTCATTTTCATTATATGATGAAAACGTAAAGTCTGGCACATCTGCTAATGCTGAAAGCTGATGATATGATTTATCATATATCTCATGTTTAATATCCTGAAGTACTTTAGGATATGAAGAGTCATCTCTCATATCATATCCATTAATATTAGAAATATTAGAAGGAAAAGAAATCACAAATTCTCCAGTCCTTAATACAGGTATATATTTTTCTTTACAGAGTCCATAAAGAAGTGAAGATTTAATGATGCTATTCTCGTATTTTACACCACCACTTTCTCTTTCAGATTTCAACTTATATTTTGGCGTACCAATAATTAAAACTTTATGTGCATTAGCAATACCTTTATCCATAAAATCAATCCAATCTCCTCCCTTTCTCAAAACATTATCAGCAATAGCATCTATACCTAATTTACGTAAATCATCACAGAATCTAAAGACCCACCTCTGATGTTCTTCATCATCATGTGAATAGCTCAAGAAAAAACGCTTATGATTATCATTTGTGGTAAATGGCCAAATTGGCAATAATTGAGGTTGCGTTGGTTCTACTAAAGGATTTATTTTAACCTTAGTATCTTGTAAATTCTTTGATTTTGCATCTGTATTCATAAATAATCTGACTTATGAAAGGTTATTTTCTTTTCCTGCTAACTATTACCATGTACAAATATAGTCAACATTTCGTGTTCTGTTACAAAAATTAAGGTTTTTTGTTTCATTATTACTAATAAAGGCCTCATATCATTAATAATGTGTTATTGACACTATAAAATGACGTCCCAATCCTTTTCTTTGCAACACGTAAGTGTCATCCACATATAATCTATCACAGGAATAAGTGAATGAAATTCCACCGGAATATGTATTTGAATATTATCTATAATAGCACCAGTAGTGTAATATAAATTCCTTTTCTCTTTCCACGGATTAGTCTATCTCCCTAAAAATAACTATATTTGTATTTCAGATAAATCAACCAAATAAAATTCTATGGAGATACCCGATTATCAAACTATGATGCTGCCATTATTGCAGTACCTTAGCGATAGAAAAGAACATCAAATCAACGAGTGTGCAAATGCCATTGCCAAGTATTTTAAGCTTACATAAAAACAACAAAATCAACTGCTGTCAAATGGCAATTATCCCATCCTTAAAGATAGAATGGGTTGGGCAAAATCTTATTTAAAGATGGCCGGCTTAGTACAGAATGAAAAAGCTCTAGCATATTCTTAATGCCAAATAAAAAAGCTGTATTAGTCCTAGATTTTGTTCGGAAATATCAAGATATCAACTTTTTAAATAAACTTATAATTGGATAATGGATGAAATGATCTTTAATACATATAAACCTGGAAAGAACGAGTTAATATATCATTATTGTAGTCCTTCTTCTTTTCAATCCATTTGTCAAAATAGGACAATTAGATTAAGTGATCTCAATACTATGAACGATTCACTTGAATTTCAATTAGGATATTCTATTTGGGAAAAAGTTGCAGGCAATTTAATAAAAGAATTAAGCTTTAATTTTATTGATGGAATTGATAAGATTATTCATAATTATAGTGGAACTATTGTTATACTCTCAGCTTCTTTTTCAAGAAGAAGAGACTCATTAAGTCAATGGAGAGCATACGCTTCTAATGGTAAAGGATATTGTATAGGTTTTAGAGCAAGAGATTTGCTACAACTTCCAGTTTACCCCATAAAAGTTTTTTATAGAAGTAAAGATCAATATAACATGATTGAAAAGACCGTTAGATTTATCTTTAAAGTGACAAAAGGAGACATAAAGTACAAAGAATTTATACCTTTATGTGTATATTTAACTGCCAATTTAGCTTCAATAAAACATTCATCTTTCATGGATGAAAGGGAAATACGAATTATACATTTATTAAATCTTCAAGTAACCTCTAAAGACATGAAACTTGTTGATTCTGGAGGATTTTCTATGGGAAAAGAGGTTAAAGGTCAAGATATTAATTTTAGGTTTGATAATTATTGTCCAATTACATATCAAGATTATGATTTTACAAAAAATAATCAGATTAATCCTATAAAAGAAATTATATTAGGACCTAAAAATTACTCCATGCCTACTGGCATTTCGTTATTTTTGGGAACCATAGGGATTAATAATGTTAACGTCATCTCATCAGATTCTCCATATAGAGAATTTTAAATGAAATAATGACGATAGCATCTCTATTAAATGCTACAGGATATTTCGTTCGGACCCATTGTTTAAACACTTAAAGAAGAAACTTTCTCTTGATTTCTGTTACTATATTTTGTCCATAATTTAATAATATCATGACTCATCCTCATTAATTTACAAATAACAAATTAACTCCCAATAACCTTTGGCTCTATCGTGACCTTATCAGGCTTTACATCCGATTCATTATCAACCTTAATTATCTTAACTTTATCCTCAATAACAGGTTTTACATTTATAGTCAGGGTTCCCTCTTTTAGGTAATCTTCGCAAAGGAACCTCCAGAATAATAATAATTCCGTTATATCATTTGAGACAATAATGTCAATGGTGAAATCACAATTATCTTTTTGTACAAAAACTGATTCTTTAGGCTTATATTCTATTTCGTTCCTATAAGTCTGAAAGACTTCTCTTTTTGCATCCTTGCTTGCATTAATCTGGGCTTTAGCGGCATCATCAATTCCAAACGTGTTGCAATAGTAAAATCTATCATCCAATTTCTCTATATCATCAGGTCTAAAAAAAACAATAAGCTTAGGAGACTTTATAACCGTACGTCCTGTATTCTCAATATAGATATGTAACTTGCACCATCTTTTGTCAACCTTTTGCGGCCTATTCAAAAAAGCAGATATTGGACGAACTTCACTCAACAGTTTTGGAAAATCTTTCGCTTCTTGAGAGAGCTGCTTAAACTCATAATGTGTAGTCGTACGAAAATATTCAGGATAAATCGTTATTTCCTCTTCACCATCAAATGTAACACTTACATCTGTAGTATCCTTAAACTGACAATTATTGACATACCAATTATAGGTATATCTACCCGTAGGCGGAATTAAATTTCAAGAATAAACATGTCTAAAAAGTTGCACATATCGCTGATTTTTAGTAACTTAGAGTGTTCAAAAATCTTTAAGCTATTTAATCATTGTATGTGCAACCTGTATGTAAAGTTCGTCAAATTTCTCGAGATATGCAAACAATTCTCAGGAAATCTTGTAAATGAGAGAGGAAATATCCGCCGCCCGGGACCGTTACCCCGATTCTCAGATCTGGAAGTTATTGCTCTGAGCCTTGCGGCAGAATCGGAAGGAATAGACAGTGAGAGCTGGCTTTTTTCCCATAAACTGAAGGACTGCAAGTCAGAAATACCGAATTTGATCTCCCGTCGTCAGTTCAATGACCGAAGGAAGACAACCGGCAGTCTGTGTGAGGAAATCCGCAAACTGATAGCCGGCAGAATAGATGGAGGAGAGGATTATTTCTGTATAGACTCCAGACCTGTTGAAGTTTGTCGGCCGGCACGTGGCAGACGCTGTAAAATGGGAAGGGCCAGCTTTGAAAAAGCTCTGACTTCGGCTACTGTGCCTCTCAGAAAGTTTATTATTATGGATATAAGCTCCATGCCTTGTGTGGACTGAGCGGTGTTATTCACTCCTACGACCTTTCGAAAGCCAGCGTCCATGACATCAACTATCTCCAGGATGTCAGACAGGTCTATCACGATTGTAATATTATAGGTGACAAGGGGTATCTTTCTGCAGATATACAGCTTGACCTCTTCGAGACGGCACACATTAGGCTGGAATGTCCCTATCGCAAAAACCAGAAGGACAGAAAACCGATATTTGTTCCGTTTGCCAAGGCCAGAAAACGAATCGAAACTATATTTTCGCAACTTACTGACCAGTTTATGATTATCAGGAACTATGCCAAGGAAACAGATGGATTGTTTACAAGAATCATCGGAAAAATCAGTGCACAGACTTTCCTGCAATACATCAATTATGTCAACGGAAAGCCCATTGGGAAAATCAAGTATGCTCTAAATTAATTCTGCCAACGGGTGGTATATCTGTATTGCTCCAAATGATCTACAATATCTTCCCATGAAGCAACATCAACCTTAAACAGTCCTTGATTCCGATTCTCAACATCCTTCTTTCGAATATACTCCTCTATCTTAGCATCCTTGTTTGCGGTAGTAGCAAAGACAAGCAAAGACAAAGCAGGATCGAATGTTTTAGCCTTTTTTATTTCATTATCAATTTCTCCTACCGTCAGTTGGGCATTTGTATACTCATCTTTTCCTTTGCACTGAATGCCACAATAACCACCATACTTATCGACATAAGCATATACATCTACTCCATGCTGATTCTGTCCTTGGCGACCATGTCGTTTGATGGAATCAGAACAATTCCATATCTCCCCCCACAAGAGTTTGCAGAGTTTCTCAAAATCCTGCCAATTACTTGGCTTCTTCAGTTGATTCGGTGCTATCATTTGTTATAGGAATTAATCTTATTTGTGACAACAACAAGAATGCATGTACTATTCTATCTGCGAGAGTATTGTTAAATACGTTTGCATTTAGCAAACCATGACACATCAGGTTTCTCGTATTCCAACCATACTTATCCGTAAAAAGGCTCTTAAAATACACTATCAAATCCTCTGGCATATTATCCACATCTGTTAAGGATGTCAACAATCCCTCAAGAGAAACATATTCGTTGCCTTCTTCAGGATTAGCATTAGGCCTTAACACCTCATGACCTGTTAAAGCAGCCAATGTTCTAATGGCTGACTCAAATAGAGGGATAAGTAAATGACAAGCAATAATATAATCCTTATCAAAATATGCCTTCAGTCCTTTTTCAAAAATTGGTCTTTGAGGTTCAAGTATAAAGAAAGAGTCATTGAATAAATCCAAGACCTTATCATATGTGTATGTGCCTTTATCTTCCATCCTCTTAATGTGCATTTGAATAAATGCTGATGAAATAATCATTCGTCTATACATACCATAATACAGTTTTTGAGTTTCCGCATTTTTTCCAACTCCAATATTCGAGATAGGCATACCAGTATAATCGTAAGCTACCGTTCGTACCATATTTAACAGTGGACTTTTTTGAGCTTCCATCTGCTGTTCCTTTTTCTCTATCTCTAATACTGGTATGTATTCCACCACATATTTATCAATTATCTCTTCATCTGTACCCTCTAATAACGGTGCAAAATACTCATCTATCTGTTCATTTTTAATAGAAACAGAGATTTGTGTAGGAGACATCTCATTTAAGATCTTACTACCAAACGCCTGTATTTCCAAATACAGCCAATTCGCAAACTTATTCAGATTATATTTCCTGAATATTGCTTGTAAATTCAGAATCATACCTTGCGACCACATTGCACCTTTGATATTGAATAACAAAGCTAGACAAGAATGATATCTTTTCAAATACTCCACAATCTTATCCGCTTGTTGCTTCTTCTTGTAATAATCCGACAATAATTCAGCAGCATCCTTAAGAGTATAGACATAAGCATCAGCTTTGCGTCCTTCTGCTATACAAAGAGCTTCCAATCGGTCAAATCTATCAACCATTGATTGAACCATCTGATTCTCAAACGAAGAAAACTCTTTCAGGTGGTCTACCATGATTTTGAAAGGTCTTCCCCAAATCCCAGAAAGATTATCCTTAGCATACTTTTCAGAATAAGCTATCATTGCACTTATTGCTTTTTCTGTCAACTCTTGGTTCTTGATGCTGATTGATTTCTCAATGGCACGTTTAGAGTAGGTAATCCCACTAACAGAATATCCTGCTAAATCCTGTTCAACAGTCTCAATGCTTGAAATGATAAACTGCAATTTTATATCTTTGAATGAAGGTTCTTGGCCAGTTATCTTCTTTCCAAACTCCCACACCAATCCACAATATCTCATTTTGAGAAGAGGATTATTAGTTTCAGCAGCTCGCTTTGTCCAATATTTTATCTGTTTTGGAATGATGTCTGCAATATCCGGCATATAAACTATATCACCCGTATCTTTCTTTGCCCATGTAGTTTCTGGTCCATAATAGCATCCCCATTCCTTATAACCAGTATCTTCCACAAACGACATACCAATAATTTCTGCTCTTGCTTCAAAAGACGTTTGATCTTCTTTATCGCACGAGTTGATAACAGAGCATACTTCATAATATGACATCTTCTTAATGTCACAATCGAGATGTGCTATTATATCTGATAGTCTTGCCATTCTATTTTAAACGATGACGCTATTACTTTTTGCTTCGTACGCTAAGACTGTATCGTAAATTACCAAATACCATTCATTATGACACCAGACATCCTTTTAGTCTCAGCTTTAAGCTCAAGCTTTTCGAAAAACGCACTACAAAGATAAGAAAAAAGCAATAACAAAAATCAGAAATAGCATGTTTTTTCGTATGAATGTCCGAAAAAACATGCTATTCAACTATCGACTTTCCTTTCTGGTATTCTTATCTCCTTTCTACATCTCTTCCAGAGAAAGACAACCGATTCGTATATCACGAACACCAGCCACCGATATCGACATAGTTCTGACTCTCCATGAACTTCTGACGGAACCAGCGTTCCAAGGCAAAAACGGAAAAGACAGGATAATCGTTCTTGATGATTGTACCAAGCATCTTGAAGTTGCCAATCTCTATCAGAAAACGATCTCTCTCCTAAAGACTTTATCATTCAGTAAATTTTATCGTCGTAAATTTTATGGCCATAAAATTTACGACAAATATAATAAAAAGAATAACACCGAACAAGTTTTTCCATGAGAATATGGAAAGCACGATACGAACAGCCGATTTCCTTTGAGGACTTGTTGTTCCCTGACAGGTACGAAGATAATACAGGAAAGTGGAAATCAAGTATAAGTTATAGCATGACCTCATTCACGGGAATATCATGCAGTTGCTGAAGATAATTCCGACGCATCTCAAAGATACGATGCAGAATTTCCTCATTCTTCCCGCTTTCAATATCAAAATGGATATTATGGTATTTATCATGAGGAAAGGATTCCAGTTTTTCAATTATCCGTCCTACTGTAACTTGTCCGGAATCTCCATGAGGGAGATAGGTTACCTTTGTCTGATCAGCATTATAGCTCTCCACCACCAGACCAGTTTCACATAAGTTTTTCAAGATATCAGTCACGATCCGTAACGGAAATCCCGTACCCTCTTTCAGTTGTCTGGCTGTCAAGGCATCCTCATCATCCTTTTGTCTGCGACAGATCAGACTCATGAGAACCAAACTCATGAGTATACGCTTATCATGGCTGACATCCCGCGTTTCGAGCAAAAACTCATACATGCTCACATTCTGATTGATATAACACAGTTCTGTACAGAAAAGACAGATATACCAGCTAATCTGAAGCCAGATCAGGAAGAGTGGCAGAGCGGCAAGAGAACCGTATATGATATTGTAGCTCGTCAAAAGAGTCTGATAATGAACATAAATATATTGCAGAATAAGCATGGAAGCGGAAGCCAACATTCCCGGACCTATCGTTTTACTGACCTGGACTTTAGTATTGGGCATGTAAACAAACAATACCGTGAAGATAACTGTCATCAAAAGCCAAGGTACCACCTTTTGCACAAAAAATTGCGCCACCGTTCCTAAGAGAATGATATGCTGCAACTTATCCACATTAGCATAAAGTGCCACACTTAGTCCTGAGACGATGATGATAATGACAGGAACCAGAAAAAGCAGTCCGGTATAGTCAATCAGTATTTCCGACCAACTGCGCCTTTTCTTCACTTGCCAGATGGAATCGAAGACATGCTCAACATTGTAAATCAGGGAAAGCACACTGTAAAGCATCAGCACCAAGCCCACACCAATAAAGATTCCGGTATTTGTATAAGCAATATAGGAAGTGGCCAGATGAATGATGGAATCCGCTACCTGCGGCTGACTGGACAGAACGTTACGACACCACTGCTCGATGAACACATTGAAACCGAAACCTTTACCTATGGCAAAGATAGCAGCGGAGATCGGTACCAGTGCCAGCAAAGTACTGAACGCCAACTGCGTAGCATAGTCAATATGTCCACGTACGATAAAGAACCGGATGGAGAGATAGAGACGCCGTGTCACGTAAAGGAGTATCCTCTTGCGCATGGGTAATTTTTCAGCCTGAACCCTCCATATACCGATTTCAAAGAAATGCTTGATTCTGGCCTGTTCCAATGTACTGAAGTAATTTTTCATAAAAATCTGCCTTTAGGTACAAATATAAGGAAAATCTTCTTCTATCTTGACACGAACAGGACTTTTTCTCGTCAATAACAATATACAGGAACAAATGATCAGGATTTTTCAGAGGTAATGAAGATATAAGTTAAAAGGAAAAAAATTCTTTTCCGAAGAATTACAATAGTTTTTGCTATCCTTCAGAAAAGAAATTAATCAGAAACCAACTGGCGTACAAGTATAGATCAAAATGGGAACGGATAAATTATTTGTCCGTAACAACAGGCTTGTATTTCGGTACGAGGGTCTTCATGATTGCCCAGCCTATCAGATAGGCTACGGCACAGATACAGAAGATAATCATATACCCGGCAGGCTTGCCAGAGAATCCGAGAAAAGTAAAAGCCGATCCGGCATTCCCCGCATAGGTAAAGAGTTCGCCTGACCCTGTATTGATCAGCCAGGAGCCGATACCTCCGGCCATAGTGCCGATACCGGTAATCGTGGCTACCGTACTGGTAGGGAACATATCTCCGATAGTGGAAAAGAGGTTAGCAGACCATGCCTGGTGTCCTGCACCGGCCAGACCGATGATGATTGCCGGCCACCATGCCGGGTCAATAGGACTGGCTTTCCAGGAAGCCAAAGGTTGTGCGAAAAGAGCCAGCAATGGGAAGAAGGCAAAGATCAGCATGGCAAGCATACGTCCGCGATAGGCTCCCATCCCTTTCTTCTCTACGAAGAATTTCGGCAGATAGCCACCGAAGATCGAAATCACCGTTACGATGAGATAGAGTACAAAAATCAGCATCTTGCCCATCGTAGTGTTAGATCCATAATTGAACTGGTCGGAGAAATAAGCCGGTGCCCAGAATAGATAAAACCACCATACACCATCTGTCATGAATTTGCCGGCAATGAAAGACCAGGTCTGACGATAGCGGAAACATCTGAGGAAAGGAATCGTCTTTTCCTCTTTCTTTGCCCCCTTATCAGCCGTCACCTGACCGGCATTCTCCTGATCCTGGTTAATATAGGTCAGTTCGGCCTCATTCACATGCTTACTGGTCTTTGGACGATCATAAACGAATACCCAGAGTGCCATCCAGATGAAACCCAGTCCACCGATGATGATGAAGGCCATCTCCCAACCGAGATGCTCAGCCAGGACAGGAATCGTAACCGGTGCAGCCAGGGCTCCGATAGACGCTCCACTATTAAAAATAGCTGTGGCAAACGCTCGGTCTTTCTTCGGAAAATATTCAGCAGTCACTTTGATGGCCGAAGGGAAGTTACCAGCCTCACCCATGGCAAGCACTGCCCTGCAGAAAAGAAAGAGATAAACAGAAACCGTAGAGATGGACAGTGCCAACTCTGAGCCTGCCTTTACGGCACGCAGGGCTGTCAATGAAGGAACACCCACAATATGCATGGTCGCCCATCCACAGGCAGCATGCATGCAAGCGCCCACTGACCAGATACCTATAGCTACAAAATACCCCTTTCTGGTGCCCAGTTTATCAATAAACTTACCTGCAAAGAGGCAGAAGAAAGCATACAGAATAGAGAATATTCCAGTGACCATGCCATAGTCAGCATCCGTCCAGTGAAATTCCGGAGCGATGAAATCTTTCCATGTCAACGACAACACCTGACGGTCCATATAGTTGACCGTCGTGGCGAAGAAGAGCATAGAACAGATTACCCACCGGTAATTTGTCATCTTAGTAGTTTGAACAGAACTCATAGTTTAAAGTTTGTTTTTAGTTAGTATTCAATTATGATCATCAATTTTATTTAAGGTCAGGAATCTTGATGACCTGCATATCGGTATAGACAAGGTTTTCTCCGGCCATCCCCCAGATAAAGGTATAATTGGACGTACCAGCCCCACAATGGATACTCCATTGAGGAGCAATGACAGCCTGCTCATTTTTCACCCAGATAGGACGAGTCTCCTGTGGTTCACCCATCACATGCAGAACCTGCTGTCCTTCAGGAATCTTATAATATAAATAGGTCTCCATACGGCGAAGGTGTGTATGTGCCGGCATGGTGTTCCAGACAGAACCCTCCTTCAACTCCGTGATTCCCATCTGCAACTGGCACGTATGTACACCGGCTACACCGTCAATGATCATCTGGTGGATCACCCGGTCATTGCTGCCAGCCAAAGAACCAGCCTTGATATTATGAGCCTGTTTCAACGTAACTTTCTTGATCGGATAAGCCTTCTGTGCACAAGCACTGTTCAGATAAAACTTGGCCGGATGAGCAGGATCCTTACTGGAAACGGTAATCTGATAAGAGCCACGGCCGATATAAAGAGCCTCTTGAAAATTAAGAGGATAATTCTTACCGTCTACGGTCACCACACCGTCACCACCTATATTGATGATACCCAGTTCACGGTTATCCAATAAGTTTTTGGTATCCAGAGGCGCAATGGACGCTAATTCCAGTGGTGTACCTACAGGTTCAGCACCACCTATGAGGAAACGGTCATAAAGCGAATAAGTCCAGTTTACTTCTCCCGGCACAAAAACTTTCTCAATCAGAAATTCCTTGCGCAGGCGTTTTGTATCATAATGCTTCGCATCCCGAGGGTTACTGGCCCAACGGACTTCATAATGTGTGTAAGCATTCTGTGCCATTCCCCAACCGGCGATCAGGCACAACAATAATGTTAAAATCGATTTCTTCATTATTCCGTGATATTTAATATTCTCGATTATTCTATATGAGCAGGATGATCCATTCCTGATTCTACTCCTGCATCTACGGCTGCAGCTGCAACTTTCTCATCCTTGAGAATCTGATGACGGTTGTACAGCATCATGGCGATGGCCAGAATGACCAGGACAGCAGGTCCGACAACCTTGACATAACAAGTGAGTTTGTAGATCACCCATCCGATCAGAGAAGAAGCAAAGTCCATACTTCCGGCATAGAAGCCCTTCGGAACACTTGTTGCAGGGTCCTGTGTTGCCTTGAACACGGAATCAGCTGCCATCGTAAAATCCGGTGCCATGTCCGTAACGAACCAAAGTCCGACAAGCAAAGCAACAACTCCTACAATATAGCTTTTCAGTACATTACCCTTCGTATAAGGAAGCATGATAGGGAAAAGATAAAACAGACCTGCCAGAGAAGCCAGTGGCAGGAATTGATTACCGGGCAGAATAACCGAGATAATCAAATAGGTAGGAATCAACAGTAAGGTACAGACCAATGCCGTAGGATGGCCGATGACCAATGCCGGACTCATGCCGATATGGATTTTCTTTCCGTGGAAACGCTTGGCAACCACTTCCTTTGTCTTATCAGAAATAGGCATCAGACCATCGATAAAGAGTTTGGTAATACGTGGAATCAATTCCATCACAGCACCCATCGTAATTCCCAAGAAAAGGATCTTCTTGACATCCATGTGTGCAACGACACCGATAAGTGCACCTACGATCACACCGAGTACCAGCGGTTCGCCCAATACACCAAACTTCTTCTTCAGACCTTCCGCATCAATATCAAGTTTATCGAATCCGGGGATTTTATCCAACAGCCAGTCGATAACCAATGTAAAAGGCAGAAAACTCTGACAGAAAGGCTGCGGGATGGAAATCCCGTCAAGATGATAGTATTTCTGAAACTTGTCAGCTGTCAGATCCGCCATAACCAAAGTGATGATATAGCAGACAATGGCTGCGAAATATCCCCAGGCCAGGCTCTGTCCCATGCAGAAATAAGCCACAGCACCGATAAAAGCAAAATGCCAATAGTTCCACAGGTCAATATTGACCGTTCGTGTAGTTTTGGTAACCAGCATCAAGAAATTAATTCCCAGGCATATCGGAATGATCAAAGCCCCAACAGCCGTACTGTAAGCAACCGAAGCAGCAGCAGGCCATCCCATATCAAAAACCTTCAGTTTAAGATGATAGATCTGAGACATCAAGGTCAGCGGATCACTGAAGTTTTTCGTCAAGAGAGCTGTCACAATACCCAATCCTACGAATCCAACGCCGACATAGAGACCTGACAACAGAGCCTTGCCGAATTTCATGCCAATACATAGTCCGATGATCGTAAAAATAACAGGCATCATTACGCTCGCACCGAGACTAATGATATAGCTAAATACTTGTTCCATAAATACTGTTTAAGTTCTAGTTTGTTAATTTAGCAGGTTTTTAAGTACATCGTATGCAAAGATACACTTTTTTTCATAAAAATCAATACGTTTCGCTTTAAACTTTTACGCAAAGGATTACATCAAGATCAGAAGGCAATTCCTTCTTATTCAGCCCTTTTTTATATAGCCGGAAGCTACTCAACCTGAATAAAATCGATCTCTATCTGTCCAATAAGACAAGGGTACAAAAAACAAAAAGGCGGAAGAAACAAATTCATTTTGCCCTTCCGCCTCTATATCTAATCCATCAATCTTTACATCTGTTCTGAAAGATCAGTCATGGAAATAAACCCTCTTGACCCGATTGCTGATAGTGGTCATCACCTCGTATGGAATGGTATCCAAGGCATCACTCAGTACGGTCACAGGCAGATGGTCGCCGAAGATTTCAACACTATCTCCTTCCTTGCAGGGAATGCCGGTGACATCAATCATCGCCACATCCATACAGATGTTCCCCACATACAAAGCCTTATGTCCGTTGACCAGACAATAGCAGTGGCGGTTACCCAGATGACGGTTCAGTCCGTCTGCATACCCGATAGGAATGGCAGCGATGACACTATCCTTCTCCAGGATGGTCTTACGGCTATAACCTACACTCTCACCCTTCGGAACTTTCCGCATCTGAAGGATCGTCGTCTTCAGGGTAGAGACATTATAGATCATCTTGTTCGTACGAGGATCAATGCCATAGAGTCCCAATCCCAGACGGCACATATCCAACTGCCGTTCGGGGAAGTGTTCGATACCGGCAGAATTATCAATATGCCGGATGATCTTATGACTGAAAGCCGATTGCAATTTTTTACTGGCCGTATCGAAGAGTTCAAACTGCATGGCACTGAAGGCATCGAAGTCATCACTGTCCGAACCCACAAAGTGAGAGAACACAGAACGGGGAATAACCGCATTCTGATGCTTCAGACGATCAATCAGTTCATCCATATCTTTCTCCGGGTCAAAACCCAGACGATGCATTCCCGTATCTATCTTGATATGTACAGGGAAATCCGTGATTCCCTCCTTCTCGGCTGCCTTTACCAGAGCCTCAAGCAAGCGGAACGAATAGACTTCGGGTTCCAGGTCATAATCGAACATGGTCTTGAACGCGGACATCTCCGGATTCATGATCATGATATTGGAAGTAATGCCGTTCTTACGAAGGATGACTCCTTCATCAGCCACTGCCACTGCCAGATAATCAACACGATGGTCCTCCAACGTCTTGGCGATCTCCACAGCTCCTGCACCGTAAGCATCCGCCTTGATCATGCACGCCAACTTGGTCTCGGGCTTCATGAGCGAGCGATAATAGTTGAGGTTCTTCACCACAGCATCCAGATTGACCTCCAGCACCGTCTCATGCACCTTCTTAGCCAGAAGTTCCGTGAGTTGGTCAAAGCCAAATTTCCGGGCACCCTTGATCAGGATCACCTCATCGCGAAGAGAAGCAAACACCTCACTATGGAGAAACTGGGCAACCGTAGTAAAGAAGAATTTCTCCGGTACGCGAATCTCGTCTGCCTGCTGGCACAGATCCGGTCCGATTCCGATAAACTTCTGGACGCCACGC
This sequence comes from uncultured Prevotellaceae bacterium, assembly GCA_963769405.1. GTDB lineage: Bacteria > Bacteroidota > Bacteroidia > Bacteroidales > Bacteroidaceae > Prevotella. Next base: position 23,152 of record CAVYLQ010000014.1, read on the forward strand.
TCCACAGACATCTCTGAAACTTGATGGTAAAGTTCCTCAGGAGACATGCCACTCTGATAGATATCACTTAAGATCAACGTACGGCGACGATCTTTCTGATCAGGCCGACGCCGCATAAAGTCCAGTGCAATACCCAGAGAGTTGATATCAGAATTGTAACTGTCATTGATCAGCGTACAGCCCTGTTGTCCCTCGACAACCTCCATACGCATGGCCACCGGTTCCAACTTTGCCATACGTTTCTCGAGTATCTCAGTCTTCAGGCCAAGTTTAGAGGCCACCGCAGCACAGATAATCGAATTGGCAATAGAAGCATCATCGGTGAAAGGCAGGACATACTCTATTTTCCGTCCCATGTAATAGCAGACCACAGCAGCCGAATTGGCATCCTTATGGACCGTCTTGACATACATCGGAGCTTTCTTATCTTTGAAAGACCAGTAAATCTTCTCACCCTTGAAATCAGCCAGTTGGCTGACCGTCCGGTTAATGATCTCATCATCCCCATCATAGACAACCGTCGGAACATCATGGAAAAGGATCATCTTCTCCCGGCATTTCTCCTCCATGGAAGAGAAATTCTCCTGATGAGCCGCACCAAGATTGGTCAAAACCGCAATTGAAGGTTGGATCATATCCCGGAGAGCAAGCATCTCCCCCGGTTTACTGATACCAGCCTCAAAGATCCCGAGTTGGGTATCTTCATTCATCAGCCATACCGAAAGCGGTACACCAATCTGGGAGTTATAGCTCCTCGGGCTGCGTGTGACAAACAAGTCAGGAGACATCAACTGATAAAGCCACTCCTTGGCCATCGTTTTCCCATTGGAGCCCGTTATTCCGACAATAGGAATATCAAACTCATCACGATGGCGCTCAGCCAGACGCTGCAAAGCTTCAAGCGGGGACAGCACCTTTAAGAAATTAGCATCCGGATATACCTGAACATAATTCTTAGGTACATCCGTCACCACGAAGTTCTGCACTCCACGGCGATAAAGTTCAGGAATATAGCGATGTCCGTCATTACGACCGGATTTCAGTGCAAAGAAAAGTGTTTCTTCCGGGAAACACAGTGAACGGCTGTCCGTCAGGATAAATCCAACATTCGCGTCTTTTTCCCCATAACGGCGTGCACCAATGAGAGTAGTTACTTTTTCAATAGTATATGTCATTGTAACAATAAATTATTATTCAAAGGTTTTACAACTTTGCGGCAAAGTTAGGGTATTTTTTTGAAAGTTCGTTTACTTTTAACCTTGTTTTGTGCATGAATTCCCGATATTCTTCAGACTCCGGGTGAAAAGGCCGATGTCCTAAAGCCTGTCTGACCGGTTTCCATTCAGCCAGGAATTCGCGTGTTGTTTTTCCAAAGTATCGGTCACAGAATCTCTCCCAAATATAGTCAACTGCCTGGGTTGTAGGATGCAACATGTCACTATCGTAAAAGCGATAATCACGCAGTTCATCATTTAAAATCTCATAAGCAGGAAAGTAACTGACCGTGTCCGGATATTGGACTTTCAACTCTTCCGCTGCCAAAAGCAAGACCGCCTTGGAGAGGGCACTGCCATGATAACCATATTTCGCATACCGGATCGGACTGACCGTTATGATCACCTTCACGCCGGGATAGTCCGATCTCAACCGGTCAACAGCCTTACCCAGATATTCCACACATTGATCAATGGTCAATTCTTGTTCATCAAACCAACTCTGTGGACGTTTTCTGCAATTATCAACAATCTCGCCTGTCTTCTTCAGGATATAAACATGATTGGTACCCAATGTAAACACAGCCACATGAGGAACCGCCACAGCCACTTGCTGATCTTCAGCCTTCACTTCCTTCCTGTCAGAATCTCCAGCAATTACGCTATCACGGACTTTCTCCGACCACTGCTCAACAGTATGGAAGATACTGGCAGGATTGTACATTACCCCGAAAGGATTCACCACAGCACGGAACTTTTCCTCCTGAAAACGTTTACCGAGATGATCCGCAAAACAGGAACCCACAAAAAGCATCGACTCGCAAGGCGGTATTTCAAAATCAGCCTTATCGACTTCAACAATCGTTCTAAAATCCATTGTCCATCCTATTTACAACCGACAATTATCAGCTCTTCAGGAACTACCGACATGAACCGCTGCAACTTTCTTTCCTGCGCTGAAGCGCTGCATGAAGGATTGCCGCATGATCAAAGGCCAGATCAGGAAGAGCATTCAAATTGAACCACTCCGCTTTTCGAGCATCATCAGCCCCCTGAACTTTCCGGATCGAGTCAAGAAGCGTATAATAAGCAATCGTCACCACCCGTTCACGAGGGTCACGGTCTACCCGAGAGAAAGCCCCCACCTGATGAAAGTCACCTTCCGTGACCAGCAGGCCCGTCTCTTCGCGCAGTTCCCTACAGGCAGCAGCCTCCGCCGTTTCATCCATATTCATGAATCCCCCGGGGAAGGCCCAGCACCCCTGATAAGGAGGTTCTTTGCGCTGTATGAGAAGAATCTTCTCCTCCTCGCCGGTCCCGGCAAACACCAGGCAGTCAGCGGTAATTGAAGGATGAGGATGACGGTAAGTATACATCATTTCGAATCTTTATCCGTCGGAGCAAGAGCCTCCTTGCCCTCTTTCTTTTTCCGATACTCCAGGAAGCAGCCAAGAGCAATGAAAAGCAAGAGAAAGGCATAGCCCACATAAGCCACCGTTTCCGTCTCAGTAACTGAAGACGGATGGAAATCGAGCACGATCTGATGATGCCCCGCACCGACGTTCAGTGCACGGAGGACATAGTCAACACGGCCCAATTTGACAGGTTGCCCATCGACAGTAGCCGTCCACCCCGGATAATAAATTTCAGAGAAGACCAGAACACCACCCTTGTCAGAATGGACATCATAGATCAGATGGTTCGGTTCATACGAAGTAATTCTGGCAACAGAAAGCGTATCCTGCACCTTACTCTCTCCTAGTTGGGTTTTAAACTGCTCGTCAGCAACCGCCTGATGACGAAGGTCCATCTTATCCAACCGGTCGATCTCCTGGTTCGCATCATTCACATAACCGATATGGTCCACGAACCAAGCATTGCCATAGACATAAGGGTTCTGAACAGGAACAGTCTGATTGTTCTGTAACGGAAGGATAAAATATTTTGCATTCAACATATTGAGAATCGGGAAGACAGAATCTCCGGCGACCTTAGTCATATCACCATTTGCAGCAGCAATAGCCTTCATGCCTTTCTGCATCTCCGGAGCGATATAAGCATCTATCAGATCCTGATAGCGGCGAAGTTTGGCAGCATGATAACCTCCGATACTCTCATGATAGTAAGAAGTCTCATTCTCATTGAATGTATTGGAAGCCAAATTGAGTACCCGGTAATCCAGACTCTTGTCCTGGAGGATCTGCTTATCCGTTGCCGTCATAGGCTGAGGCAGATCACGCTGCGATTTCTCAACAAACATATTATCATTCAGATAACGCTTATTGACCAGCCACATGTCACCCAGGCAAAGCACAGCAATGGCAGCAATCATATACTCTGTTTTCAGTTTCTTTGCTCTGAAAAGCATGAGGATAACCATGCCTATCACAATGATCCAGAAAGAACGCCAGCAATCCGAAGTAAAAATCGATTTACGAATATCGGCCAAGTTGCTGAGCAACGGACCAAGATATTGCTGCGGAATCTGCTGTAAAGACTGCATCTCCTGATCCGATATGAAATTGAAGAATGTCCCGGGCAACAAAGCGAATAACACGCAGAAGCCCGCAGTCAGTCCAAAACTGGCATAGACGAATTTGATTTTCGTTTTCAGGATCTCCGGATGATCCACGATCTCCTTCAAGGCCATCATCGCCAGTAACGGAATCGTGAACTCCGCGATGACCAAGATGGATGCCACAGTCCGGAACTTGGAATACATCGGGATATAATCGAGGAAGAAATTGGTAAACGGCATAAAGTTATGCCCCCACGACAAAAGGACGGAAAGGACCGTCGCCGCAAACAATGCCCACTTCATCGGCCCCTTGACAATAAACAGTCCCAGGATAAAGAGCATCAGCACAAATGCACCGACATACACCGGTCCGGAAGTCCCCGGTTGATCCCCCCAATACTGACCCATCTGCTGATAGATCTGCATAAACTGAGGGTCAGCCTTCTCCATAGCCTTCTGATTCTGAGCCAACGGTACAGACGCCCCACCTTTTGCGTTCGGAATCAGAAATGTCCAGGTCTCACCGATACCATAACTCCACTGAGTGATATAATCCCGGTCCAGACCACTCTTGGTCTGATTGGCCGCGTTTTTCTTCACCAGTTCACACTTCCCTCTCATACTCAGTTGGCCATACTGATAAGTGTGATAAAGATTCGGAAGATTAATACAGACCGCTATCACAGCACCAATAATGCAGATTCCCGTAGCCTTCAGGAATTGAGGGACCTTCTTCTCCCTGATTGCCTTAACCAGATAAGCGATGATCATGAAGAAGATGATGAAGAGATAATAATAAGTCATCTGTACATGGTTAGCCTTGATCTCGAAAGCTGCAAAGACAGCCGTCAGGATCAATCCCCACAGATACTTCCCCCTATAAGAAAGCACGATACCCGCAATCATCGGCGGCAGATAAGCCAAAGCCATCACCTTCCACAGATGCCCCGCGGCAATAATGATAAAGAAATAACTGGAGAAGGCCCATATTATCCCACCTAAAGCGGAGAGAGACCTTCGAAAGCCGAAAGCCCGTAACAGGATATAAAAGCCCAAGAGATAAGCAAACACATACCACACATTTTCAGGCAGCCACAGATGATAAAGTTGCATCACCTGATTCAAGACACCATCCGATTGATAGGACGGAGCCATCTGGTAGGTAGGCATTCCCCCGAAAATCGAATTGGTCCAACGGGTAGTCTTTCCCGTCGTGTCCCGATAATGGTTAATTTCCATACCTGCGCCCCTTCCAGCCTGTGAATCTTCACGATAGAGGATGCGGCCATCCATATCGGCAGGCATAAAGTAGACGAAGGAGATTAAAGCAAAAACGACAACTACCAGAATCTCCGGCAGACATCTCTTCAAATAAGCTTTCATTCTATAATAGGTTTACGTTCTTCAAGTCAGAGAAACAGGTTCTTTGAGGACACCAATTCCAATATGCAAAGTTAATAAAAGTTTGTCGTTTAATGTTTAGGGATTAGCGATTTTTTCGTAACTTTGCTTCAAATTTACAGAAAGCAACAGCCGGATTGCCGAAAAGGTTGAACATTCCTCTTCCCATAGAAGGCAAAGACTCTCTTTTAAATGAAACGTACAATGAAAACAGGCATCATCGTAGCGATGAACAAGGAATTCACGCAACTGGAAACTTTGCTGGATAATAAGTCCATCGAGCAGTATAACCATAAGGATTTTGTAACAGGGACCATCGGCGACAAAGAGATCATCCTCCAGCAATGCGGCATCGGCAAGGTCAATTCTGCTATTGGCACTGTGGAAATGATAGACCATTACCACCCGGACCTGATCCTCTCTACCGGATGTGCAGGAGGAGCAGACATCCAACTGGATCCCCTGGACATCGTCGTAGCCTCAGAATGTACCTATCATGATGCCTATTGCGGCAAAGATGCAGAATACGGACAGATCATGGGTATGCCGGTCAGATACAAAGCACCTGTAGAACTGGTTCAGAAAGCCTTGTCCCTGAATGATTCTACAGACGAGCATGAGGAGAAACTTCATGTCAGAGCCGGACTGACCGTCAGTGGAGAATGGTTTGTGGACACAAAAGAAAAAATGCAGTCTATCCTCAGAAGATTTCCACAAGCTCTGGCAGTAGACATGGAGAGTTGCAGCATTGCACAAACCTGTCATATCTATCAAGTTCCTTTTCTCTCCTTCCGGATCATCAGTGATGTTCCCCTGAAAGACGAAAAGGCTACACAGTATTTTGATTTCTGGAACAAGATGGCAAACGGGAGTTTCCAGGTTACCAAGACCTTTCTGGAATTATTATAATCTCCATCCTGCTAAAGGATAGAAAGAAACACGGATACTTGCCTATGGACAAGCGTCCTCAAAACAAGAAAAATATGAAAAAGATAACCAGTTTTACCATTAACCACAACCAACTCCTCAGAGGTATCTATGTCAGCAGAAAAGATGCTGTCGGTTCCAACACCGTTACGACATTTGACATCCGCATGAAAGAGCCGAACAGAGAGCCTGTCCTTCATGCAGGAGCGAGCCACACCATAGAGCACCTCGGTGCAACCTTTCTGCGCAACGATCCAGAATGGAAAGACCGCGTCCTCTATTGGGGCCCAATGGGTTGCCTTACCGGTTTCTACTGTATCCTGAAAGGTAATCTGGAAAGCAAGGACATTATAGATTTAATAAAAAGAACCTTCCAGTTTATAGCCGATTTCGACGGTGAGATTCCGGGAGCCCGGCCAGAAGATTGCGGTAACTACCTGCTTCATGACCTTCCCATGGCAAAATGGGAGTCAAGAAAATTCCTGACTGAAATTCTGGAAGACATCCACCCGGAAAATCTGAATTATCCGGAATAAAAGTCCAAGTAGAATACTTTTGATTTCTACAGGTTAAACTTATAACCTGCAGAGAAGAGGAAAACCTCGTTGCGATGATGACCGCCGGATTTATAGATCTTCCTCAATCCGATATTATACCTGGCATCAAGAACGACATTCATATATTCATAAGACAGGCCTACAGGAACAGAAAAGTCCATAGACCTCAGTTCATCCTTCAAGTCAGAAGTATACTCGTGATCCTTCAGGAGATTGCCGTCCGCATCCTTCAGATATGTACGTTCAATCTTTCCGGTCCCATCCTTCGTTTCCGTATATTCCGTATACGTACGATGAGACTTGGCATTTACCAGAAAGCCCATCTGCAGTCCAGTCTGAAGAGCCAATCCCTGATACACATAACAGTGTACCATCAGCGGGACGTTGACATATCCCAGATTGACATGGCAGTCAGAGGCCCCACGGAAAGAAGTACTCCCCTGCTCTTCCTTAACACTTTCTATATCTTTGTATTTACAACCCTGGAGAGCATAAAAAGCCCCGGCTGAAGCAGCAATGCTTTTTATAATCTGGTACTGGAAATCAACCCCCGCCATATACCCAGGTTGAAACTGGGAGTCTCTAGTATCTTCCGAGAAATCAAGTTTCAGAGTCTTGCTGCCTACATTAGTGATGCTTACACCTACACGAGGGATAACAGAAAAAGTCCCGGCTTCCGGTTGAGCTTTGATAGTCAAGGCCGAAACCAGAATTGTCAACATGAATAAAAGACGTTTCATAAGCTATAGTTATTAAATACCGTAAATCTCAAAGCGACAGGAGGACACTTATAAAATCCATCAGAATGTGAGAATCCAAGCCACAAAACCAGCCTTATCTAAAAGCAAAGGGAGAACTGAAACCACTTATATCCTATCACAGAAAATGATTTAAATTCTCCCTTATCCCTATATAGAAACTCTTCTCAGAGCATCCTCTTATTCTTCAGAATTCTTATTTGCGCGCTTACGCTCCAGATGATCCAAGAGCATCTTACGCATACGCATACTCTTCGGGGTAACCTCAACGTATTCGTTTTCCTTGATATATTCGAGGCATTCCTCAAGGCTCATCACAGTCTTCGGAATCACCCGGGCCTTATCATCAGAACCACTGGCACGCACATTAGTCATCTGTTTAGCCTTCGTAACGTTTACCACCAAGTCCTTTTCATGAACATGCTCACCGACGACCTCGCCAGCATAGACCTCCTCACCCGGATCAATGAAGAACTTGCCACGATCCCGGAGTTTATCAAGAGCATACGCAAAGGCAGTACCTGTCTCCATAGCAATCATGGAGCCATTTGTACGACGTACGATCTCACCCTTGTAGGGCTGGTATTCCTTATAACGGTGAGCCATGATAGCCTCACCCTGGGAAGCAGTCAGCACATTCGTACGAAGTCCGATAATGCCACGTGCAGGAATATTAAAAGTAATATTCACACGATTACCTTCCGTAACCATACTGATCAACTCACCTTTTCTGCGGGTCACCATATCCACCATCTTAGAAGAATAATCCTGCGGAACATTGATTGTCAACTCCTCGACCGGCTCACACTTCTTACCATCAATTTCTTTATAAATAACCTGAGGCTGTCCCACCTGGAGTTCATAACCTTCACGGCGCATCGTCTCTATCAACACAGAAAGATGCAGCACACCACGGCCACTGACGATCCATTTGTCTCTCGATCCTTCCACATCCTCTACACGTAAAGCCAGATTACGTTCCAATTCATGATGCAAACGATCTCCGATCTGACGGGAAGTACAGAATTTGCCCTCTCTACCAAAGAAGGGAGAATCATTGATGGTAAAGAGCATACTCATGGTAGGCTCATCCACCGCAATAGGAGGCAAAGCTTCCGGATGCTCATAATCTGTAATTGTATCTCCAATCTCAAAGTTAGGGATACCGATTACGGCACAGATATCACCACTGGTCACCTCATCAGTTCGCTTATGGGTAATACCTTCAAAGGTATGCAGTTCTCCGATCTTACATTTCTCCTGAGAACCATCACGGTGGCAAACCGTTACATTCATACCATCTTTCAACACACCACGGTGGATACGACCCACAGCAATACGACCCGTATAAGTACTATAATCGAGAGAAGTAATCAAGAGTTGCGGAGTGCCCTCAAGGCGCTTCGGAGCCGGAATCACTTCCACGATCTTGTCGAGAAGATAATCTATATTGCCAGTAGGTTTCTTCCAGTCTGCGCCCATCCATCCCTGTTTTGCAGAACCATAAACCACAGGAAACTCAAGTTGCTCTTCTGTCGCATTCAGGTCACACATCAAGTCAAAGACCATTTCTCCGACCTTTTCAGGACGACAGTTTGGTTTATCAACCTTATTAACAACCACGATCGGTTTCAACCCGAGTTTCAGCGCTTTCTGCAGCACGAAACGAGTCTGTGGCATAGGACCTTCAAAAGCGTCAACCAAGAGCAAGCAACCGTCAGCCATGTTGAGCACGCGCTCAACCTCACCGCCAAAGTCAGAATGCCCCGGGGTATCTAATATATTGATTTTTACATCTTTCCACTTCATTGAGACGTTTTTCGAGAGAATCGTAATTCCTCGTTCACGCTCCAGATCATTGGAGTCCAATACTTCACCGCTTTCATCCTGGCCGTCACGGAACAGTTTACCAGCGAGCAACATCTTGTCAACCAAAGTAGTTTTTCCGTGGTCAACGTGTGCAATAACTGCAACATTTCTAATGTCTTGCATTTCTTACTTTACCTTAAAATTTCGACTGCAAAATTACAAAAAAAGTTTGACAAAGGACTATCAGAAGATAAGAATATCATGAAACGAAATGTTAAAAACGCAGATTAGGGTAAAATTCATGATTAAAGAGCACAATATTTTCAAATATAATTTGTAACTTTGCACGCATTCCGGATTTTCCGGTGCATTCGACAGCGTTCTGTTGGGATTAAGACAGAGAGCGCTCGAAGGATGTGATAGCATTAACAAATTAATCCTTTTAATCATGTATTTACAGAAAGAAAAAAAAGCAGAGATCTTCAAGAAGTATGGTAAAGACGAAAAAGACACTGGTTCTTCAGAGGCCCAGATTGCATTGTTCTCTTATCGTATCAATCATTTGACCGAACATGTCAAGAAAAATCACAAGGACTATGTTACTACTCGTTCCCTGACCCAACTGGTAGGAAAGCGCCGTGCTTTGCTTGATTATTTGCATGATCGCAATATTGATCGCTATCGTACCATCATCAAGGCTCTTGGTCTCCGCAAATAATACTGTACGAGAAAAAAGGAAAGGTCCGGCATCAAAATATGCCGGACCTTTTTATTTTATCTTTCCTTAATCCAGAAATTCAAACCTCATTACTATCCTGTAAGAATCAGATTTTTATCCTTTCCGGAAATATCTCCATCAACGGTTTCATCACAAAATCACGTTCAAGCATCAGTGGATGAGGAATCTTCAAATCAGGTTCATCAACTTTCAAGTGATCGTAAAGTAAAATATCAATATCAATGATACGATCATGATAAACCCCATTCTTACTTTTCTCACACCGTCCGAGTTCCCTTTCAATATATTGAGTAGTATTCAGCACTCCCCTTGGAGTAAGCCGTGTCAACACCCCTATACAACAATTCATAAAATCATGGGAAGAAATAAACCCCCAAGGTTTTGTTTCAATCAGAGAAGAGCACCGGTCAACGGTTCCCACGCGTTCACCGATACGAGCGATTGCCTCATCAATATTCTGTTTACGGTTACCCATATTAGAGCCCAGTCCGATATATATCTGATGCATTTCAATGATTTTTAGAAAAACGGATTCCAATCGTTCTGCTACAAATGTCAGCCACTATGTTATCCTATAGCCAAACAAATCACATCAGTCATTAACGATGAGGAGAGCATCCCCGAAGCAACCAAACTTATAACCGTTTTTAATGGCCAGACTATAAGCCTTCATAATGAGGTCATAGCCGCCAAAAGCAGTAGTACTCATCAGCAATGGGGATTCAGGATGATAGAAATTAACCACCATACTGTCAGCCAAGCCAAATTTATATGGAGGAAAGATAAACTTGTTCGTCCATCCATTGTACTCCTTTAAAAGTCCATCTGTTCCCACTGCTGTCTCAGTTGCTTTCGCCACACTTGCCCCTACGATACAAATATGATGACCATCTCTCTTAGAATGATTGACCAGATCACACGCCTCTTTGTCGACAATCATATCTTCAGAATCCATCTTATGCTTCGTCAGATCTTCTACCTCAATCTCATGAAAGTTACCCAGTCCACAATGTAAAGTAACAAAAGCAGAATGGATACCTTTAATCTCCATCATTTTCATTAATTCACGACTGAAGTGAAGTCCCGTTGCCGGAGCAGTCACAGCCCCTTCATTTTTAGCAAACACGCATTGGAAATTAACCAAGTCATCTGATGTAGCGTGGTGATCATCCCGTCTGTCAATAACATATTTCGGCAACGGAGCCTCACCCAAAGCAAAAAGATTCCGCTTAAACTCTTCATGAGGGCTATCATAGAGGAAGCGAAGTGTACGCCCACGGCTTGTCGTGTTGTCGATAACCTCTGCAACCATCGTACCCGTATCATCAAAGAAAAGTTTATTACCAATACGAATCTTTCGAGCCGGCTCTACCAAGACATCCCACAAGCGCATTTCCTGGTTAAGTTCACGTAAAAGAAACACCTCGATCTTCGCATCTGTTTTTTCTTTAGTACCATAGAGACGAGCCGGGAAGACTTTTGTATCATTAAAGACAAAGGCATCCCCCTCTTTAAAATAGTCAAGAATGTTCCAAAAAGAGAGAAATTTACCCTTTGCAGGTTTACCCTTAACACCCTTTTTAAACATTTCTATCTTATCAGATTTCTTATGGACCACCATTAACCGGCATTCATCAGCACGCGTCACTGTAAAAGTTTCTTTCATACCATCCTTTTTAGTAATAGTATGTTGTGACTGATGTGGGTATAGTGCCACAAGCTCCTCCGGCAATTTAAATTTAAACTGAGATAATTTCATATCACTTCCTATTCTCCTTTCTTTTCACATAAAAGGTTTTTCGACTCATAATCTTCAGGAGCTATCCTACTTTTCAGCCAACCATCAATATGATTAAAATCAACACAATCAGCCAAAGAAAATCCACTTGATTTCGTTCTGCAAAGTGAAGTAAGAAAAGCACCACTATCAAGTTTTCTCCCAAGATCACGAGCTAAAGCCCGTATATAAGTTCCCTTTCCGCAAACCACACGAATCGTTATCTGCATGATTTCAGGTTTAAAGTCAGTAAGTTCGATTCTATCAACATGAACCAACTTCGGTTTCAACTCCACTTTTTTTCCTGCCCTCCGCAATTCATAAGCCCGGTCACCATTGATTTTTACAGCACTATAAGAAGGAGGAGTCTGCAAAATATCACCAGTAAATGATTGCAAAGCCATAAGAATTTTATCCCTTGAGATCTGGCACGTCGGGAAAGTATGATCTACTGTCTGCTCACGGTCATGACTCGGAGTAGTAGCCCCAAGTTGAAGCGTTGCAACATATTCTTTCGTCCCCTGTTGCAGTTGCTCTATCTGTTTGGTCTTTTCACCCGTACAGAGAACCAGCACACCCGTAGCCAAAGGATCCAGTGTACCTGCATGACCTATTTTCACTTTATGGTGCAAGTACCTTTTAAGCAAATATCGGACATGAGCCAAGGCACCAAAGCTTGATATCCTATAAGGTTTATCTACAGCAAAGATTTCCCCCTTCAAGAAATCCATTTTTCTGTTCTCGGTTGCCTTTTCCATCAAATTCCCAAGGTCAACCAGCAATAACGAGAGAATGTCCAGCAGCCAAAAGAATCAGGATGATAGCGCCAACGACAATCCGATACCATCCAAAAAGTCTGAAACCGTGTTTAGTAAGAAAACCCACAAACCATTTCATAGCCAGCATAGCTACCACAAAAGCGATCACACAACCCAATATCAAGAGAAAGGCATTATGAGGTGTAGCCCATGTAGTGCCCGACTTCAACATATCAAGGAGGTCCAGGAGAGTCGCTCCAGCCATAGTCGGTACAGCTAGAAAGAAGGAGAACTCCGCAGCACGTTTACGTGTCAATTTCTGTGCCATACCTCCCACGATCGTTGCCATACTCCTGCTGACACCCGGGATAACGGAGATACACTGAAAGAGTCCAATCATAAAAGCACGTTTTGACGTCACCTTATTCTGATCCGTTCCTTTATTGAAGATTCGGTCTACGAACAACATGAATATGCCACCGACCACCAACATGGCTGCCACAACGCCCACACTGTCAAGAAGAAAATCCAGCAATCCACTTTCCTTAGCGAGAAGACCGATAATAACAGCAGGAATGACGCCGATAATAAGTAATCCATAAAACTTCATCTTCTGCAAAAATTCTTCTCGATTGCGCATCTGAAAGAAATGCTTCCAGTACAAACAAACGACAGAAAGGATTGCACCAAATTGTATAATAAAAGTAAAAGCATGTACGAACGGATCGCCCTGATGTACACCCAATAGATTCTGAGCAATAATCATGTGCCCCGTAGAAGAAACCGGAAGAAACTCGGTCAAGCCCTCTACGATAGAAATGATAATAGTCTGCAATAAAGTCATAAGAAAAATTCCGATAATGAATTAATGTTTGTCTTCAGAAGACTCCTCAAGCACCTGAGAATGTTTTAAATCCGACACTTTGTCTGAACTTTTCTGGTCATGAGGTTTTCTGGCAACAGCATAAATCATAGACAAAAAGCCAATAAGGCACACCACAGGAGCAACTCTGATTCTCCTGACACTGAAAATCGAAGGTTCGAAATGCGTTTCATTGGAACCAGGTCCGGCCATTAGTATAAAACCAATGAGCACAATCAACATGCCGACAGCCAACAAAATGAAGTTGACTTTATCGAATGCATAATTTCTTTTATCCATAAGTCTTTAAATGATTTCCCTTTAATTTTATATAGAAACAGAAGCAGCATCAGATCTTGTACAACTCCCCAGCCTTCATCTTCAAGAATTTATTCACTGAGATACTTGCACAGATAGCAGTGATAACCATCCCGAAAAGGAACACAGATGCCCCAGTAATCACCATTTCACGCCACGATAAAATAGTAAGGACTGCAGGTTCATACCAATAGAGAGCATAAAGTCCACAACCCAAGATAACACAAGACAGTAACGCTGCTATGAGCCCAACAAGAACAGCATCAGTAATAAAAGGTTTGCGGATAAATCCCCAGGAAGCACCTACGAGTTTCATCGTATGAATAGAAAACCTGCGGGAATAAATCCCCAATCGAACCGTATTGCTGATCAAAGAGAAAGACACAAAAGTAAGTAATACCGCGATGACAAGCAAGATAACACTAATTTTAGCTATATTCTGATTGACTTCATTAATCAAATCTTTCTGATAATCTATTTCACTGACCTTTGGATAAGCCTTAAGTTCCCTGGATATCCATCTGAGAGAATCATCATTAGCATAATTACCCTTCATCGTAATTTCAATAGAAGAAAGAAAAGGATTCATCCCTGCAAATTCACTCGGGTCAGCACCTAAATCTTTAGTTCCCTCTTTCAAAGCCTCTTCCTTACTGATATAATGAAAACTATTAACATAAGGACGCGTCTTCAATTTGTTGCAAATCTGTTGAGCTTCAGGAACAGTCATATCCTGGTCAAGCATCATCTGAACCACAAAGTTTTCCTTCACGTACGTTGACAGGTTCCGCGCTAACAGTGTAGAACAGACGACCAATCCTAACAAAACGAGTACCATTGCAGTACTTATGCATAGAGTAACAACCTGTAATCCATGACGATTACGGGAGTTCTGACGATTCTTTCCCATCCTTATCAAGGGTATTTTAGAAATATCTTCTGTATGTCACTCACTCTATTCTCTAATAAAAGACAACTTTAAAAAAGAGCAACATTTACCTATTTGATTTGCAAATATACTATAAAAGCTTCTAAAACGCAACCGTTTAACGAGTATTAACATGGAAATTCTAAATCAGGAAGTTCTGTTCAAATTAATTTTCTACCTTTGCAGAATTACAACACATACTGCCATAGGCAATATTAATTCCAGAACAATAATGAGTACCACTATTTATTCTTCACCCATATATGGTCCCATACACAGTCGCAGACTTGGACTTTCCCTCGGCATTAATTTGATGCCGGCAGATGGAAAAATCTGCAACTTCGATTGTATTTATTGCGAATGCGGATTTAACAAAGACCGCAGGACAACAACCCGGCGGCCAACTCGAGAAGAAGTCAGCATCGCTTTGGAGACAAAATTAAAAGAGATGCATCAAGGCGATGAGCATCCTGACGTCCTTACTTTTGCAGGTAATGGAGAACCCACCGGGCATCCGGATTTTGCAGGAATCATAGATGATACGATCGCTTTGCGTGACCAGTTCTGTCCAAAAGCAAAAATATCCGTACTGAGCAACTCCACCCGGATCTTTCGAGGAGACGTGCATGGAGCACTGATGAAAGTAGACAACAATATCCTCAAGTTGGATACCGTCAATCCAGAATATATTCAATTAGTCAATCGTCCGACTAACCCCAACTATAATGTAAAAAGGATCATTGATGGACTGAAGAGTTTTCATAGTCGTCTTATCATCCAAACCATGTTTATGAAGGGTACCATCAACGGAAAGAGTGTTGACAATACCGGCGATGAATACGTCAAGCCATGGATAAAGGCACTTGTAGATATCTCTCCCAAGGAAGTTATGATCTATACCATTGACCGTGAGACGCCGGATCAAGACCTCCGGAAAGCCACTCCCGATGAACTGAATACCATCCGAGACCTGGTGAAGTTGGAAGGGTTGATCTGTACAGCCTCCTATTGACAAGATATTTATTTATGAATACTCCTCACATCTATAGCAGACATGAGGAGTATAGTATTATATTTCAAGCGAGAAGGGGACAATAGAAATTTCCATCACCATATTTTCCCAATGATACCCAGTTGAGAAGCATTGATAAAATTAACGATATTTCGAATTTCAGGTCCATCCGGTACCTGGTCTTTAATCTGAAACACAGCATCAAGAACACTATTCTGACCATGGAACAACAGTCGATAAGCATTAGCAACATGATTCTGGACTTTCTGTTCCACGCCGTATGAGGTCATCATCACAGAATTGATTCCATTAAATTTCACGGGATTACCACCGGCAACGATATAAGGAGGGATATCCTTCGAGAAGGTTGTCCCCGCCTGGATCATAGCACCTTCACCAACCCGTGTGCCACTATTTTCAATGACACTGGACGAGAATATCACCCGGTCAGCAATCTCACAGCTGCCAGCAATCTTGGTACCATATCCAAACACGCAACCATCTCCTACCTTCGTATCATGAGAGATATGAGTACCTTCCATCAGAAAATTATTATTACCGATAACCGTCTTGCCACCTGTATGTGAAGCACGGTTGATCACGGTATTTTCCCGGATGATATTCTGATTACCAATAATCAACTCCGTTTCCTCACCCCGGAAACTAAAGTCCTGAGGAATGGCTCCCAGGACGGTATTCTGACATACCATATTATCATTCCCCAGTCGGGTGCCACTCATAACACTTACATTCGGGAAAAGTGTACAGTGATTACCAATAAACACCTTACCAGCCATACTCACATTAGAGTAGATAGTCACATTATCACCTATGACGACATCTCCGGAAATGAAGACAAAAGGGCCAATGGACACATGATCACCCATTTTCACATCAGGTCCGATAACCGCCCGATCACTTATTTTATTTGCCATATTGAACGAAATCTTAATGTTTTACATTGGAAGAATGGACAGACTTTGCAGTTTTAGCTGCTGCTGCACTCTGAGCCTCAGCCTGTTCATTGGCAGCATACAGTCCATTGGATCCTCCGCCTAAAGCAGAATAGAGGTTCACCACTGCCTGCATCTTATAGAAATCATCAGCCACTTTAGAAAGTTCGACATTGAGAAGGCTCGATTGTGCCTGAATCACTTCAAGATATGTCGTATTGGACTGCCCCATCAGAGCCCGGGTATCCTCAACATTTTTCTTCAGCACATCAATCTGCTTAGCTTCGATTACACTCTTCTCTGCAGAAGAATTATACAAGACGAGAGCATTGCTCACTTCATTTCCAGCCGTAAGAATCGAGTTTTGCCAGTTGTTATAAGCTATCTGATACTGATCCTTTGCAACCTTCAGTCCAGCAACCAGTTGCCCTTTCATAAAAATAGGTTGAGTCAATGATCCAACGGCAGAGAGCAGCCATTTTCCAGGATTCATAATCCCCAATCCTCCACTATTGGTAAAAGCCCCACTGGCAGAGATATTCAACGCAGGATAGAAACGACTCCGAGCCTCTTCTATATTATAGAAACATCCGGCAAGCGCCATCTCATTTGCATGTACATCAGCACGGTTGCGCAGTAACTGAATACTTACGCCTGTGGAGAAATCAGATGGCAGACTCTCCTGATCCAATTGTCCACGAGGAATAGAATGTGCAGGTTCGCCCAGCAGGATCGAAAGAGAATTTTCTGTCTCCCTAATCTGCCGCAGCAAATCAGTCTTCTGAGTTAATACTGAATAATAATTAGCTTCCGCACTCTCTACACCAGTAGAGCGGACACGTCCCAATTCTTTTTCCGACTTCATGATATCCCAGGTACTTTTAGTCAGTCCCGCCATATCATCAACCATCTTCACCTGCTTATCAAGCATCTCCAGAGTATAATACAAATTAGCGATATTGTCAATCAGTTGAGTCTGTACCCCTACCTGATAATCTTTTCTCTGTAACAGAGCCATCTGTGCACCACGCTTAGAAGCTGTAAGTGTTCCGAAGATATCAGCATCCCAACTTGCATTTACGGGCAAAGAATAAATCTTGCCAGCCCTGTTTCCATCCCATGATGAGATCGTACCCTTAGGAGTAAAAGTAAATCCCGGCAGAAAAGCCAACTTTGCAGCCTTAAACTGTGTCTCTGCTATCTGTACATTGATTACAGCATTAAGTAAATTCAGATTGTTGCTTAATCCTTTCTCTATCAGATTCTGCAACAACGGATCCGTAAAGACAGAACGCCACGGCAGATTACCAAAGCTAGAGGTATCTTTCACCGCTAGAGTGTCTGCAACAGCAGAGACGCTATCACGAAAAAGTCCTTTTGCATTCACGCCCGGGCGTTCATAAGTTCCGTAAAGACTTTTGCAACCGGTGAGAGCCAGAGCTGCAAAGCCTATAACGATTATATTTGGTTTCTTCATAACTTATCTTTCTTATTTAACTTTACCCTGGGTCGGGAAATTAGCATACTGTTTCAACTCCTGAGTTATTTCTTCAGAAACATTCTCATCATCAAACCTTAACGGTTTAACTTTTTCTTGCAGCCATTCAAAAACAGAGAACAGAGCTGGAACAATGAAAATCTGGATCGAAGTACCTATCAACATACCACCTACTGCAGCAGCACCCAAAGTTTCATTACCATTTTTACCTACTCCACTGGCAAACATCAAAGGCAACAGACCGATGATCATAGCCAAAGAAGTCATCAAGATTGGACGAAGTCGAGCTCCGGCACCCAGAATAGCACTGTACTTAATAGCCATACCCGTCCGACGCCGTTCAAGAGCAAACTGCACAATCAAAATAGCATTCTTGGACAACAAACCAATCAGCATAATCAACGAGATCTGCATATAGATATCATTAGAATGCCCGAAGATATTGGTAAACAAGAATGCCCCCGCAAGTCCAAACGGCACAGAAAGTACCACAGACAAAGGCAAGAGATAACTCTCATATTGTGCACTCAGAATCAGATAGACAAAGACAATACAAAGGAGGAAGATGAGCCCCGTCGTATTAGAAGACTGAGCCTCCGACCGAGTCAATCCCGAATAGTCAATCGTATAACCTGCCGGCAAAGTCTGTTTAGCAACTTCCTGTACTGCCTTCAAAGCCTGACCTGAGGAATAACCAGTAGAAGGACTAGCATTAATATTGATACTGGTAAACATATTGAATCGGCCGATATTAGCAGGCCCATACACACGTTGCAAGGTTATGAATGAACTGATAGGAGCCATTCCGTTGGTTGTCCGGACATAGATCTTAGAGAGTCCATCAGGGCGCATTCTGCTTGCCACCTCTCCCTGGATCATCACACGATACAACTTACCATAGAGATTGAAGTTAGACGCATACATTCCCCCATAGTAACCCTGAAGAGTAGCCAAGACAGCAGCAGGCGAAGTACCACCTTCCTTACATTTTGCCACATCCACATTAACCATATATTGTGGATAGTTAGGGTTATAAGATGTCATCGCATTACTGATCTCCGGGCGCTTATTCAAAGTAGCCAAGTACTGTTGGGTGATATTGAAGAATTTATTTAAATCCCCGCCAGTTCTATCCTGCACCACGAAAGTCAGACCATTAGTAGCACTGAAACCAGGTACCATAGGCGGAGCAAACGCTAATATCTGCGCACCCTTTATGTTAGCTGTCTGCTTATAGATCATCCCCAATACAGAAGTATTGGACATCGGATTAACAAAAAAGCGCATCAGTCCATCTCCATGCCAAAGGCCTTCGAGATTATAGAAGAAACCACTCGGACGATCCTTGTACGGTTTTAACTTAACCACAAAGGTTGCCTGGTTAGAACCTTGACCAGCTATAAAACTGTATCCTACAATCTTTTCCCGCGTTTCTATTGCCGGATTATCAGCCAGCATATTGTCAATCTGGCCTGATACTTGTTTGGTACGTTCCATAGAAGTTCCTGGAGGTAAAGCAGCCGTAATAAACAGAGTACCCGTATCCTCATCAGGCACAAGTCCAGTCTTCGTGACAGACATCAGAATAGCCAGCGCAGCTATACCGACGACGACAATGATTCCCGTAATAACCTGATGATTGATAACACGCTCTACACCCCTCTTGTACTTCACCAGCACTTTATCGTAGGTAGCATTGAATCCGGCATGGAAACGATCAATCCATGACAATTTCTTCTCTTTATCATCATCCGACTTAGGTTTGAGGAATATCGCACAAAGCGCAGGTGATAGAGTCAAGGCATTCAATGCAGAGATAACGATACTGATAGCCATCGTGATTCCGAACTCCTTATAGAAAGTTCCGGAGATTCCACCCACGAATGACACCGGGATAAACACCGCAGCCATTACCAGGGTAATTGAGATAATAGCTCCTGAAATTTCATTCATGGCATCAATGGCCGCAGTCAAAGAACTCTTGTATCCCTGATCCAGTTTGGCATGGACCGCCTCTACCACCACAATGGCATCATCCACCACAATGGCGATAGCAAGAAGCAACGCCGATAGCGTCAACAAGTTGAGAGAGAATCCGAACAAGAGCAGGAAGAAGAATGTACCTACCAGTGCTACAGGTACGGCGATCAAAGGAATGAGCGTCGACCTGAAGTCCTGAAGAAAGATATACACCACAAGAAATACCAGGAACAAGGTGATGAAAAGGGTCTTTACAACCTCATGAATAGAAGCATTTAAGTACTCTGTTACATCATACTCTATCTTGTAAGTCATCCCCGAAGGAAACGATTTAGCCTGACTTTTCAGTTCGGCTTTTACATTCTTAGCTATTTGGGTAGCATTAGACCCAGCTAACTGCTGTACCATACCCATAGAAGACGGCTGGCCGTTATTCTGCATGGAAACAGAATACATCAAACTTCCGAGTTCTATGCTGGCGACATCACGCAGATGTAAGGTTTGTCCATTCGCATTAGATGAAATAATGATATTCCCATACTCCTCAGGAGTTTTCAGACGTCCCTTGTATCGCATGGTATATTCATAAGCCATATTACTATTTTCGCCGAATGATCCCGGAGCAGCCTCAATATTTTGTTCGGACAGTGCATTCGTAATATCAGAAGGCATCAGTCCATATTGTTTCATTTTCTCCGGTTTCAACCAGATTCTTATAGAATAAGTCTTCATACCCGGGCTCTGGACATCTCCTACACCAGAGATACGCTTAATAGCCGGAATGACATTGATATCATTATAGTTAGTCAGGAATTGATCATCATATTTTCCTCCCTTACTAGTCAAAGTATACATGATGACTTGAGAAGTCTGACGCTTAATGACCTGGACGCCCACGCGAGTAACTTCTGCAGGAAGCAAAGCCTGGGCCTGCTGAACACGGTTCTGGACATTTACAGCGGCCATATCAGGATTGGTTCCATGCTTAAATAACACGGTTATAGAAGCAGACCCCTGATTAGTAGCAGTAGATGTCATGTAGGTCATATTCTCCACTCCGTTAATAGATTCCTCAAGTGGAGTAATCACAGAATTCATCACCGTCTCTGCATCAGCTCCCTGATAAGTGGTATAGACGACAATCGTAGGCGGAGCTATATCCGGATATTGTTCAACAGGCAAACTGATGAGTCCAATAATACCCAACAAAACCAAGGTAATAGAGATTACCGTTGATAATACCGGGCGTTTTATAAAGTTGGTAAATGACATATATGAAACTTAAAACTTTTAACGATTATTTACCAGTCATCACATTGATGAGACCTTTGGCAGAATTCTGCTTAGCAGCAAGTTTTGCTGCCTTGTTAAGATTCTCCTGATATTGCGCCTCAGTAATTGGTACAATCTCCATGCCATCAGTCAACGAAGAGATGCCTTTAGTTACGATACGATCTCCGACATGCAGACCATTGGTAACAATATAATTAATGCCATCATTCTGAGGATTTACTTTAATTTCTGTAAGCTTCACCTTATTATTTTGACCTAAGACATAAACAAATATCTTATCCTGAACCTGATTGCAGGCATCCTGTGGAATAACGATGGCACGACTATCATCATTCGGAATCACAATCTGTCCGGATCCGCCACTTCTTAATAATCCTTGAGGATTAGAAAAATGAGCAATCAGTGATACTGCACCCGTTGTCGGATCGATAATACCACTCATTTTCACCACCTTACCAGGGAGGTTGTAGGTAGTACCATCAGAAAGCAACAACTTTACAGAAGGGAAAGAAGCAAGTGCGGCCTGCAAACTTCCTGAAGACTGGCTCAATCTCATGATCTGACTTTCTGAGATAGAGAAAAACACCTCCACCTTACTGATATCACTAACCGTAGTAAAAGGAACCTGAATAGAAGGAGAGATCAATGTCCCTATTTTATAAGGCAGACTACCGATGACACCTGACACAGGAGCCTTAACCGTACAATAAGTCAGGCTTTGCCGGGCCGAAATCACGGTAGCGCGGACCTGAGACACCTGAGCAGAAGCTGAACGGTAAGAATCATAGGCTGTCTGCACCTCATATCTACCAATGATATTCTTTGCAAAAAGTTTTTTACTATTCTGATAGGTAAGACGAGTCGTATTCATCTGTGCGATTGCAGTCCCCACAGCTGCACGAGCCTGAAGAACTGCAGCACGATAAGTTTGATTATCAATTGTAAAAAGCACCTGCCCCGCACGAACAGCCTGACCTTCATGAACAAATACGCCCGTAATAAATCCTGATACCATCGGACGTATCTCCACATCCTTTATACCTTTTATGGTAGCAGGATAAGTGGTTTGCAAAGAAGCACTGGAGGCTTCTACCGTACGTACCGGATATTCGTTGTTGCCCAACTGCATACCTTTCTTCTTTCCACCACAGGCGACTAGGGTGGCTGCAAGAGCTGCAACGAACAAGCAATCTTTAATTTTCATACTTATTTAAACATTAAATTATTCATCATAAATACACATATAGACCTCATACTACTTCTAAGACTCATACTACTTATTGATACAACCCGCAATATGCAAAACTTTTCGAAGCAATTAGGTTTTCATTTGACAAAGGTAAAAAATATTCCTTAACATCGCACCACACAATTACAGTTTTAACAAACTTTATTTCTAAAACAAGTTCATCCGTGACCCGCAGGAGGGGCACTGAACAATTCCGACCTCAAATATTCGTAAAATGGCCAATTTACCAGTTAACCAGATAAAAAGAATGCAGTCACCTTGGAGATTATCAAGAACCGGTTCATTACCATGGCCATGTATCTGTTTTCATAATCAAATAGTCATCAGATCAAAGTCAATCCTCAGATTGATTAGTTTGCAGCAAATAATCTGACCGTGACCGAAATGCACCATTTTGGTATAGCAAAATGCACCATATCGGTATAGCGAAATGCACCATTTTGGGGTACCGAAACGCACCATTTTGGTCACGATGAACTATTGTCCCAGAAGAGACCTCTCAAACCATTTTTTCTCATTTTATTTCATTCATTAATTAAGAAACAATCACAGTAAATCGAATCTGTGTTTTATAAGAACTGTACAAAGTTAGTGATTCAAAACCAACTTTACAACCCTATTTCGGTAAACCTATCTATTATTATCGGTAAAGTGAGAATCAAGTGATTATAATTGTAACTAATTCCTTAGTTCTTCTTCAATTAAAGAAGAGCCGACTCACTTGACAGATTTATTTTTCTCTTTCCGATTCCGCATACAGAAAGAAAACAATTAACATTCCAGTGTCTGATGTTTTACTCCTATTGTGTCTATTCTCAGAATAGCCAGTGAAACATATCAAACTCCCAACAATAATCTTATGGGATTGCTACCATAAAGATCGCAATCCCAAGTATGCTTATATAATAGGTATATGAATCTCCGTCAGAAGTTTGTCAGGAGGAGTACATTCCGGATCATTAGGATAGACCTCAAACAAAGGTCTCTCGTCTAACTTGTAATTTCCATCAGGAATATATTTACCGAAAATGGTATCATAAACCTTATCAAGTTGGTTATAAGATCCCTGATAATGGTATACCACATATCGGCCACCAGCAATTTCCTTAATGCCAATCTCACCCTTCGGCTCAATCTTAAACGGCAAAACAAGACAGATATCGGCTCTTCTTTTGTTGCAGTCAGTCAATTTAGGATCATCATGATAAATCACAGCATGAGCAATTCTGCCATCCGCAAGCATCTGATGCACCTTATCAGAATCAACACCTTTTCCATTACCCATCTCTTCAGAGAATTTACCAGACATACGAACATGGTTCCACAGTTTCTTCCATGCCATACAATAATCCAGTTTCTTATAGTCACCTATCAGAGAGATATAAATTGCCTGTTGAGGTTTCAGATTGACAACATTGCTACATAACTCCATATTGGAATTGATTTTTAACGGTTTCATAATTGTGTACTTTTTATTATTTTTATACTCTGTTGGTGTGATATTATAAAACTGCTTGAAAACCTTAGACAAAGAAGAAGGCATATCATATCCTACCTTATAAGCAATTTCACAGACAGGCATATCACTATAACGCAGTAGTCGGGCTGCAGTCTCAACTCGCATCCGTGTGATGAAAGCCCCGATCGGTTCGCCTGTAAAAGCTTTAAAGATACGATGAAAATGATAAGGAGAAAAATTGGAGACGGAGGCTAGCACATCCAAGTCTATATCATTGGTCAAATTATTATTTATATATTCGATAATGATATTTATTTTTCTCGAATAATCATCCCTGGTTGATTGTCTTTGTTGCATAGCTTTTTTGTTATATCACGATTGCAAAGGTAGCCAAAACCAGTCTACCCTACTTTTCCAATCTTGCTAACTTTAGCAGGATACCACAAAAGCCAGAAAGGAAGCAGGCAGAAGAAACATAGGATCACAAAGACACACCTTATATATATAATAAAAAGAAAAGGCAGTTAAGTACTTAAAAGAAATACGGTAACACCTGTTCTGAAAGACAAGAACACCTGATAAAAATTATCTGAAGAGTCTTAAAGTAACCTCATCAAAAGAGAAAATAATCAGAAGCGTCATTTTCTCTTCATCCATTTCTGCATCCAGACTATTCGCCCAAACCTATTTCGTGAGCTTTCTTCTTCAGGAGTTCCATCAAAGGGCCCCGCTCGTTAGGCACTTTGTTATCCAACACCGCATTCTTAAGTGTCTGTTTCAATGTACCAACTTCACGACTTGGGGGAAGATGGAACATTTCCATAATCTCATTTCCATCAATGCAAGGCTGAAGCAGTCGCTTATAGTCACGCTCCTTCAAATCCTTCAGTTTTTCACGAACGATATGAAAATTCCCCAGAAAATGTTTTTTACGCACCTGATTCTTACTGGTAATGTCAGCCTCACAAAGCATCATCAGATCGTCAATATCCTCACCGGCGTCATTGATTAAACGACGGACAGCACTATCCGTAACTTCATCATCTGCAATTGCTATCGGACGCATGTGAAGGTAGACCAACTTCTGCACATATTTCATCTTTGCATCCATCGGCAACTTCAATCTGCGAAAAATCTGCGAAACCATCTTTGCACCCACAAGATTATGATTATGAAAACTCCAGCCCTGTACCGGATCCCAGCGTTTGCACTTCGCCTTTCCCACATCATGCAGAAGAGCAGACCATCGAAGATATAAATATCTATCCTTCACCGTTAAAGATCCGTCTGAAGGAATATGATCATTTCCGGAACTTCCAGAAACACCCGTTTCAGGATGCTCCACCGCATTTTGAGCTTTGCACAGATTTTCCAGAACCTCCAAGGTATGAAGATAATTATTCTTATGGGATTTTCCATTACGTGTTTCCACAAGATCAAGGGCACAAAGTTCAGGCAAAATCAACTTCAGAAGTCCTGTATCATGCATATAATAAAAACCAATACTAGGATGGTGGGCAAGCATGATCTTGTTCAACTCATCAGCCACACGCTC
Source organism: uncultured Prevotellaceae bacterium (assembly GCA_963769405.1). Lineage (GTDB taxonomy): Bacteria > Bacteroidota > Bacteroidia > Bacteroidales > Bacteroidaceae > Prevotella. Next base: position 48,717 of record CAVYLQ010000014.1, read on the forward strand.
TCCGCTGATAATTTTCAACCGATCCGCATTACGAGAAAGAGCCGCATAAGTTTTGTCCTCTATCTGAAAGTTCAACTGGGTAGCAAAACGGACACAACGCATCATACGAAGAGGATCATCAGAAAAGGTAATATCAGGATCAAGAGGCGTAGCCAGAACCTCATCACGCATATCATCTATCCCATTAAAAGGATCTATAAGTTCACCAAACCTGTGACTGTTCAAGCATACCGCTAACGCATTAATCGTAAAATCCCGCCGGTTGAGATCATCCTCAAGCGTACCGTCTTCCACGTGCGGTTTACGAGAATCATGGTTATAACTTTCCTTCCGGGCTCCTACGAACTCCACCTCCAATCCATGATATTTTACTTGTGCAGTACCAAAATTACGAAACACAGACAAACAAGCATTCTTTCCCAGACGCCTTTTCAAGGCACGTGCTACATCTATTCCACTTCCTACTACTACAACATCAATATCATTTGACGGCCTTTCCAGAAAAAGATCCCTGACGTAGCCCCCCACTACATAACATTCCCGATGAAGAGAATCAGCGACCTCGGATATTTCATGAAAAATGTCTTTATCTAGTAACTGCACAAAATCGGATTCAGTAAGATTTCGCATAATTATAATCTATTAAATGCTCCTATATAACGGAATTTGTGTGCGCAAAGATACAAAAAACTTTTGGATTTTTCAAATTCATCCGACTATTCCAGGCTTTGCCACAAGAACAGCAAAAAGAACAGAACCAGCAAACAGACAGTCCCCATACCATAAAACTGTCAAATCTACTTTTCTATAGATAATGGTGAAAAAATCCTTAGGCTCATTTTTTTTGGTCATTTCATTGGAATTCATTAAATTTGCAAATGAGATATGGTTTAAAATCATAGATAATCATTATGGGACAAGAATCATCAGACACAAAAGATACACAGCAGGAGTTTAAGGATGTAATGGAAGAAGCCCGCGATACTTTTGCAGATAAATTAAAAGACTATGGAGCATCTTGGAGAATTCTCAGACCGTCTTCACTCACTGACCAACTATTCATAAAAGCCAAACGCATCCGCTCTTTGGGAATCGCAAAGAAAAGTTGGGTAGGAGAAGGTATCCGGCCTGAATTCTTGGCACTGATCAACTACGGAATCATCGGAGTCATCCAGTTAGAGAAAGGATTCTCCGATACGGTAGATATCAGTGCAGAAAACGCTCTGAGCCTATATGACAAACATGCTCAGGAATGTCTGGAACTGATGCAACGAAAAAACCATGACTACGGAGAAGCATGGCGCTCAATGAGAATAAGCAGTTATACAGATTTTATCCTTACTAAAATAGAACGCATTAAGGAGATCGAGGACCACGACGGGACAGCAAAAGTCTCCGAAGGCATCGCATCCAACTATATGGATATTATCAACTATGCCGTATTTGGAGCAATACGATTGCAGAAATAATGCTTCAAGTTTGAAAAGATGAAGAATTGTGGGAAAATTAAAGACTATACTGACTAACCTGTGTCGGTTGATACTTGGCGTTACATTTATCTTTTCCGGATATGTAAAAGCCATCGACCCTCTTGGCACTCAGTATAAGATACAGGACTACCTCGAGGCAATAGGTCTACAAGGTATGTTTCCAGATTGGTCTACACTGACTGTTTCCGTACTGCTCTCTACGTTGGAATTCTGTCTGGGCTTCTTCATTCTACTGGCAATTCGCAGAAGATTATGTTCCAGGATCATCTTCATATTCATGATTGTCATGACCCTGATTACGCTCTGGCTGGTTGTCAAAGATCCCATACAAGACTGCGGATGCTTCGGTGATGCAATACATCTGACAAATGCACAGACTTTCGGGAAAAACATCGTACTCCTGGCATGTGCTGTTGTCCTCCTCAAATGGCCTTTGCGCATGGTTCGATTTATCTCGAGAACCAATCAGTGGATAGCCATCAACTGGACCATTCTCTTTATACTTTCCTCAAGTATCTTGAGTTTATGGTATCTGCCTATGTTTGATTTCCGGCCCTATCACATAGGAGCAAACATCAAAGAGGGAATGTCAATCCCCAGAGGAGCGCCCCAACCGAAGTTCAAGACAACTTTCATTCTGGAGAAAAACGGGCAACGCAAGGAATTTGACATCAACAACTATCCAGATTCTTCGTGGAAGTTCATAGACAGTAAAACTGTACAAATCTCAGCAGGTTATATTCCTCCCATTCATGATTTCAGTATAGAAAAGAGACTAACGGGAGAAGATATCACCCAACAGGTACTTGACCGCAAAGGTTATACCTTCCTTCTGATTTCTCCCTATTTGGAACACGCTAATGATGAAGACTTCGGACCGATCAATAGACTCTATGAGTATGCACAGTCTCATGACTACCCCTTCTACTGCCTCACAGCAAGTAATGACAAAGGGATAAAACGCTGGATAGATCTGACCGGGGCAGAATATCCATTCTGTACGACGGATGGCACAACACTGAAAACCATCATCCGCAGCAATCCGGGGCTGATTCTTCTCAAGAACGGTACCATCATCCGTAAATGGAGTCACAATGAACTCCCTGACGAAGGTGAATTAGTACAATCACTTGAAAAATCAAAAATCGGGCAGATGCCAGGAAACTCTATTGCAAAGAAAATTACAAAGATTCTTCTCTGGTTTTTAATTCCGCTCTTTCTGCTTGTACTGGCTGACCGGTTATGGGCCTGGAGCAAACGGATAAGAAAAAAAGATACAGATAAGATAAATCAACTTTTTAAACAAAAAAGAAAAATGAGAAAGAAAATTGTAGCAGGTAACTGGAAAATGAACATGAACCTGCAAGACGGTATTACATTGGCTAAAGCTATCAACAGTGAACTGAAGGCAGACAAGCCTAACTGTGATGTTATCATCTGCACACCTTTCATTCACCTGGCAAGCATCGCCCAATTCCTTGACCAAAACATTGTGGGACTTGGTGCTGAAAACTGCGCTGATAAGGAAAAAGGAGCTTTTACAGGTGAAGTAAGTGCTGAGATGGTCAAGAGCACCGGGGCACAGTATGTCATCCTGGGACACTCTGAACGTCGTCAGTATTACAAGGAAACTTCAGAAACTCTGAAGGCCAAAGTCCAACTCGCTTTAAAGAATGGACTGAAAGTAATCTTCTGCTGTGGTGAGACACTCACAGACCGCGAAGCCAACAGACAAAATGCAGTAGTTAAGGCAGAACTTGAAGGCTCTGTATTCAACCTGACAGAAGAGGAATGGAAAAACATCATCCTCGCTTATGAACCTATCTGGGCCATTGGAACAGGCAAAACAGCCACGTCCGATCAAGCTGAAGAAATGTTGGCCTACATTCGTTCTACCGTCGCTGGAAAATATGGCAAACAGATTGCTGAAGACACCTCTATCCTTTACGGAGGCAGTTGTAAAGCTTCTAATGCACCAGAGCTCTTCTCCAAGCCTGATATTGACGGTGGTCTGATAGGTGGAGCATCCTTAAAAGCAGACAGTTTCAAGGGCATCATTGATGCTTGGAAAAAATAACCACAAGTTTTTCATATTTGTAAGTCGTGCCTATGCTGAAAAGCATACACGACTTCCATTTATTTACAAATAATATTATCAACAGACAATGAAACAATTCGTCACGTTCATTTTCATGATTCTATGCCCCATTATTTCTGTAAAGGCCCAGAATATTATAGACCACCTACAGAAAAATACGCAGGGAAAGGGAGTTGTGACTGTTAACCAGAGCAAAGAGATCGACGAATTGGTTAACGGTAAAAACAACCAGAAAAGCTCACCATCCCATCAGAATAACGGCAATGGCAAGAAGCCAGAAGAGTATCATCTGAATGCATCTGCTCATGCTAAAGAAAAGGGCCATTTACCTGTAAATGAGCATTCCATTAGCAAGGATGAGAACAAGGAACATGAGGTAAGCAGAAATACAGAGATTGCAGAAAAAGCACAAAATAACAAGGAAATCCCAGAGAAGAAGGATGCTCACCATGAGCCTCACAAACAGGACACGATGATCAACACCAACGAAGATTTTGATATTCCGGTCATAGACATGCGCAAAAAGGTGATGCGTCATAGTTATAGAACCACAGGATATCGAGTTCAAGCTTTTGCCGGAGGGAACTCGAGGAAAGATCGTATTGCAGCTCAACAAGCCGGTAATGCCATTAAGATGAGATATCCGGAACAACCCGTATATGTACACTTCTACTCTCCAAGATGGATCTGCAGGGTAGGTAATTTCCGAAGTCTTGATGAAGCAACGAAAATGCTGCATCAAATCAGAGCAATGGGATATCGCTCTGCTTCTCTGGTAAAAGGGATGATTACCGTACAAAGATAAAGAGATCATCAGAATAAGCATCAAATCTCCACACCCATCAGATACCAAGATAAAGATTTAAGAGAGAAAACATGAATCCAGAAACAGATTTCAGACCAGGACTTCAGGAGTTAGCCGACCATTATAAAGAGATTTTACACCTCCTTGGCGAGGATCCACAAAGAGAGGGATTGTTAAAGACCCCCATGCGCGTAGCTAAAGCCATGCAAATTCTTACACGTGGATACTCACAGGACCCGCATAAGGTTCTGACAGATGCACTTTTTGAGGAGAAATATAATCAAATGGTTATCGTCAAAGATATTGATTTCTTCTCTCTATGCGAACATCACATACTACCCTTTTATGGCAAGGTACATGTAGCTTATATCCCTGACGGATATATCACCGGACTCAGTAAGATTGCCCGTGTCGTAGACATTTTCAGTCATCGTCTGCAAGTTCAGGAACGACTCACAGAACAGATCAAAGACTGTATTCAAGATACACTGAAACCTTTGGGGACAATGGTTGTCATTGAAGCTAAACACATGTGTATGCAAATGAGAGGAGTGGAAAAACAAAACTCCATTACTATCACCAGTGCTATCAGCGGGGCTTTCAACCAAGCAAAGACACGTCAGGAGTTTATGGCTTTGTTGCAAGGAGATTCCAAAAAGATATAAAAATATCTTCAATAGGTTAAAATATCCAAACCTTACGTTAAAATTTACAAGGTTGTCAGCTCCACCCTATTTTATTAACATTAAGGGAACCAATAAACTGACCCCATACCTCATTTTATCATATAACATATAATCATAATAAAAAACATACAAAATGAAGAAATTAAAAACCACTTTATTCCTAATGTTCGGCCTTGTTACTGCATTGTCTTTTTCTTCCTGTATAGGAAACAGCAATAATAACAACAATAACACCGTTTATTTATCACATAGTGCAAGAATAAATTATTATTATCAAATCACTCAGACTGGTGGATCTTTTACCGGTCACATCTACCGCATCTACAGCAATTCATACACTTCCCCCGACAGTATAGGCGTGCTCAGTTGGAATGTCAATGCAGACATGAACGATACCACCGTTACTATCCAGCTCCCTGTGAGCAAGTTGGCCAGGTACATTACCAATAATGCTGATGATAAGGCAATTCTCTCCAAGACGCCAGATGTTCCTTTGACGGTTCAATATCGTGCACCCTACGCCGAATCTCAAGATATCTATAACAGCAAATACTATCGCTTCGTGAATTACCTGACATCGAATGTGATAAACGCAACAAGCCAAAACACACCTATCGAAGTAGAACTCAACACCATGTCTCAGACCGGTAAAGATGCAGACGGAAAAACGATATATTTCTTCAGCACAAATAGCCCTATCGTTTACTATAATGGTGAATTTGAGGAGATTATTGACATCAAGGACATAAAGATAGGTGCCAATTCATATAGTCTGGGAGATGATGGTGCCCACTTTGAAATCATCTACGCACCAGCAAAAAGTAATTAACCCCCCTTCCTGATTTATAAATCCAAGGAGACAGATGTATCTAATCTATCTCCTTGGATTTAGTTTTGCTCTAAATGTAAAAACAGGACCGGTATAAAGGAATTAGCAATGAAGTTTATTTCATGGAATGTCAATGGCCTGAGAGCCTGTGTAAAAAAAGGATTCGAAGATAGTTTCAAGAAACTCGATTCCGATTTTTTCTGCCTGCAGGAGACGAAAATGCAAGCAGGGCAATTGGATATACGATTCGATGGGTATGAGTCATACTGGAACTATGCTGACAAGAAAGGATACTCAGGAACAGCTATCTTCACCAAACGACATCCTCTTCAGGTTAGCTATGGCATGCAGATAGAAGAAAACGATCATGAAGGCCGTGTCATTACACTTGAATATGACAACTTCTACCTTGTAACCGTATATACGCCTAACTCCCAACAGGAATTACGGCGGTTGGACTATAGAATGAAATGGGAGAATGATTTCCTTAAATACCTCAAAGATCTGGATTTAAAGAAACCGGTAGTCATCTGTGGAGACATGAATGTTGCCCACGAAGAAATTGATATCAAGAATCCGAAGACGAACCACAAGAATGCCGGATTCACAGATGAGGAACGAGAGAAGATGAGCATTCTGCTTTCAAATGGCTTTACGGATACCTTCCGATACAAATATCCCGAACAGGTAACCTACTCATGGTGGTCCTATCGTTTCCATGCGAGAGAGAAAAATGCCGGATGGCGTATAGATTATTTTCTCATTTCCAACCGATTGAGGGATAAATTGGAAGATGCTAAAATTCATACAGAGATCGAAGGGAGTGACCACTGTCCCGTAGAAGTAACCTTGAGCCTCTAAGATTCATGCAAGAAGGGCGCATCCTCACGGAGACACCCTTCTAATAAATAAAATATAATGCTCAACAAAATTTGATATATAAGAGAGATTTAATTTCTCATTTAAAAGTTACGGCAACACTTCTCTGTTTGCCTGTTTTTCACTCTTTTCATTTACAAATATAGCGCATTAAATCGAGAGTTAATCTATTTTTTAACATTAATTTATCTAATATTTATACTTAAAAAATTCTTGTTATTTAAACATTTACTTTCAATTTAAAACATAAGAAAATACAGGATAAAACTTTCAGTTTGCCACATGTCTATTCCCCACATACCCAAAATTCAGTTACAAACTTTCTTTTTGTCGGTTTTATAGTTTTAAAAACAGCAAAAGCATTTTAGCAAGTTCGACGCTCCATAAAAACACTTTCAGTTTATAAGAAAGATATTTTTCTAATACTTTATCACGTCCTGCCATCTCAGCAGCAACTTCATCAATATATTATTCAGAAAGGCCCTGTCATTTATATTCCCGGATAGCTACAGGGATAATGACAGAAGACCTTACAGGTTTACCCTCTTTTTCACCAGGTTGCCAACGTGGCAACTGACGCAAAGCGTTTACGATCTCCCGATCCAGAGAAGGCTCTCCGGAAGCCAGGACCCGAATATTGGAGAGACTTCCATCCGGTTCGACGACAAAACGCGCCATAACCTTATGGCTGGTCAGATTGTCCACAATTTCAGGAGTTAAAGTTATCATCCCAGACAGATCATGCGTAATGGTCCCCTGTCCATGAACATAACGGGGAATAGAGTCCACTTTATCATAGACCATTCCCGACCCAAGATAATGTTCAACCTCAGTACCAGAAGGCAGGAGAACAGAAGGAGAAGCATTCAAGATTGATTTTAAGGTCTTCGACTCAAAGGGAATTAATTGCTGATACGAAATCTCCGAAGTACGCTTCAAAGAGTCATGATCCGAATTGCCAAGATAAACATTGAAGAACATGCCCGATTTTTTCAGACAAGTTTCAAAGACCAACACTTCTGCCTGAAAATCATCAGGAATTGGCTCGTTGAAATGTGAAAGAAGAAGATATTGGAAAAGTCGTGCCTGATCAGAACCTAAGGACAATCGAGACATTCGAATCAGATCCTTTGTATGTAGAATCTGATGATGGATCAGATCATAAGTAAAAAGTTCAGTAGTATCCTTTTTCTCTTGAGACGAATTACGTCCCGGCTCAACTTTCTTCAACATTTCAAAAGAGATAAAACGTCCTGGATCATAACCGATGATATGCAATTTACAGGTAATATAACAAAAACGGCTGTCATCCGGGATTGTCGTCAAGGAATCCTTAACCGGTTGACCATACTGCCTTAAGAAGTCTGCATAGCTATCCGTAAAATGAGTAGCATCCAAGCCGAAGACCTGCCGGGCGAGCTCATGCTGCAAAACCGGTTCCTCCGAAAAATCAAGAAATTCAGGCCATTCCAAATCCACATCTATAACATTCATTTCATCACCGGAATGATAAAGGACATGATCTTGTTGATAAAATACGCTGTAAGCCTGCGAACTGCTCTGAGCAAAAATAGGAGAAACAAGGATGATGATAATCCCTAAAATGAATTGGCGTTTCATAATGAATTTATTTTCTGTCAAGGTTCAATTTACCCGTAAAATTAATTTGCTCTCGCTGGTTCGCGAAAACGTTAAGGTCAAAGCTTCCATTATTGTAAATATTAAAAGTATAGATATACCTGTCCTCCTCATTTCTTACATTAAAGACCACTTTAATCTTTCCCTCTCCATTCTGATGAATCTTATAGGACTGAATAGGGCAAGAAAAATTCAATCCCTTTCCACCACCATAAGGAAGCTGATAAGCCCTGCCATAATAAGGGAGATAAGAATAGACCGAATCATTTTTTATACGTACGTTCCAGCCATAATCCAAAGCCTTTCCAAGTCCACGACTCGGATACATATAAGTAACTTCTGCATCAAAGTCAAGGCTATCCACCTGATTCTTTACTTGCTGAGCAATTGCACGATTCTTTTCAAATCTTTCTTTTGTTGTAAGATGCGAAGTAGAGCAAGCTATCAGTAAAGGAATAAACAACAAAGAACCAATCAATCCTTTTTTCATATTCTAAAGGTTTTCATTCAACTGCTAAATTAGTGTTTTTCTACGAGTTGCAGAAATTTATTAGCATTAATTTGACTTTTTCACCTACCACAACAACTTATAATCGCAATCCCATGATATTATAGCTACATGGATTGACAGTTTCAAAATGCAGTTATGAACAAAATATTCCAGTCATAACATTTTTTTTTCAAATTTTATACTTAACTTTGCGTAGATACCAGAATGTCCAGTATTGACAATACGAACAAGCCTATAATCAAGTTAAAGATTCTGATAAGACGAGAGCCAGAAGAAAAAAGATGATTGGACCCAAAACTTATCATAAAGCAGAATCAACAAAAGAACAAGATGAAATATTTCACACAACCTCTACAGATTCTATTTGCTTTAGCAATATCCTTCATTGTAACAGCATGCAGTTCCAGCAATGATATTATCGTATATCCGGTCAACATCAACCCCGAGAACCTGACCGAAAAAACGGATAAGAATTACGATCAGGACAGGTCTGGAGAAACCAATCTCATCACTGACACCTACCGCTACCAATTACCCGTTATTTTTCATATCTTCTGTATGCAGGGAAGCGACACAAAAGATATTCTTACTCCTGAACGCATGAATTTCATTTTGAATAATGTAAATGACCTTATGGAAGGGTTCTTATAATTCTTACGATCATCACAGTCAAGACATTAATGTAGACTTTGTATTAGCCACAGATGCCACAGAAACGGACAAGAGCGGAAATAGTGTTTACGTCAGGCTCAAACATCCAGGCATTGACTACATTGACTGGACAGGAGACAGCATTGATGTAGAAGATTTTATGAACAGCAAATCTAACAATTCAGCATACATGGAACATCTCTGGGATCCGAACCATTATATCAACATCATGATTTTCCCATATAAGAATACTACCAAAGATGGGTCCACCATCTTAGGAATTTCCGATTTGCCCTACACTACTAATGATTCATATAAGTTGGAAGGACTGATCGCGCCAAAACAAGTACCAAAGGACAAGAGCAATCTAAACTTTGTATATTGCTCATCCATTAACTCTATCTATGCAAATTCTAAATTTGATTCCAATCGATACACAACGAGTCAATGGTATCAATTCCTGCATGGTTGATATCAGCGCCACTCTCGCTCACGAGTTAGGCCATTATCTAGGTCTCCATCATGTTTTCACAGAAGATAAAGATGGAAACATTCTGAATTCGTGTGACGACACTGATTATTGTGAAGACACCCCAAGTTATAACAAGAAAGAATATGATACATGGCTAAGCCATTATATCCTCACTAATCCGCATTACTATCTTGATGAGATGGATATTCGCCATAACTGCGCCGGAGAAACTTTCCATGCAAGCAACTTTATGGACTATGCCGTTTGTACCAGTGATTTTTTCTCGAAAGACCAAAGGGACCGAATCCGCCACGTTCTTTACTATAGCCCCCTGATTCCAGGTCCGAAGAAAGCGGCATCATCCAGAGCCATTGAAACTAGAGCAGAAGAGAACCAAATCCTTGACCTTCCGGTCATGATCAGGAAATAGACAGATTTTTATCTGAACATAATCCTTATCCAAATTAGAAGATGAACTCTATAACACAATACACATTAACAGCACCGGCTCACATCAATACAAACATCAAACTTCCTGCATCAAAAAGCATCAGCAACCGGTCGTTGATTATCTATGCCCTCTCTAACCAAAAGACGCTACCAGCAAACCTCAGCGACTGTGATGACACGCAAGTCCTTATAGCTGCTTTACGAGATATGCCGGAAACCATCAATATCCATGCAGCCGGAACCGCCATGAGATTCCTTACCGCTTATCTGTCAGTTACACCCGGAGAACATCTGCTTACCGGAACAGACCGCATGAAGCACCGCCCTATAGGAGAACTTGTTGATGCACTGCATTATCTTGGAGCAGATATTACTTACGCTGAACAAAAAGGATTTCCACCTCTTCTTATTAAAGGACATCAACTGGAAGGAGGTACACTGGAAGTCCCCGGAAACTTAAGTTCTCAGTTTATCTCCGCCTTGTTGCTGATAGGCCCCGTACTAAAGAATGGACTGGTTCTCAAATTGAAAGGAACAATCATTTCCCGTCCGTACATTGATCTGACTTTATGGACCATGCGCGAATACGGTGCCAAAGCCGACTGGACTGATATCGATACAATCACTGTAGCCGGAACACCTTATCAAAACCGACCCTATTCCATTGAAAATGACTGGAGTTCAGCGTCTTACTGGTATGAAGCCATTACACTAAGCAAGAATTCCCAATCAAGGATTCAACTCGAAGGACTTATGGACGGGTCTAAACAAGGAGATTCTGTCGTCAAATACATTTTCAATCTATTAGGCATCAAGACGTCCTTTGCTTCTACACAAACCGGTAAAACGACAACTGTCACTTTAAAACGGTTTCCTTGCCTTTTACCACGGTTAGAATATGACTTTAAAGGTTCACCCGACTTAGCCCAGACACTGGTGACTTGTTGCTGCGGTATGAATATTCCTTTCAGATTCACAGGGTTATCGAACCTTAGGATTAAGGAAACGGACAGGATAGTTGCTTTGGAAAAAGAACTGAGGAAACTCGGATTTATTGTCAAGGATGAGAAGGGGGACACCCTTTACTGGACCGGAGAACGCTGCAAAGCCAGTTTCGAGCCTATAGATACCTACGAAGACCATCGCATGGCACTGTCATTTGCTCCTCTGGCAGCTATTTTTCCTGGTCTGAGAATCAACCATCCTGAGGTAGTCAGTAAATCTTATCCCAATTTCTGGAAGGATCTTCTGGCAGCGGGATATACCATTAAAAGTTCCAATGTATGATCTATCTTCTGTTTGCTCTTGTCGGACTGGGAATCATCGCAGCCTTTTTTGAATTATTTCCCCGAAATAAGGGAAAGAAACAAAAGGTTATAGAACCCCAGGATTCTGCATGCACTTCTTGCACAGGATGGGATCCGTCATGCGAACAAGAATGTATGGTAAAAGCAGCAGTAAAAGAAACAGAGTACTTCAATGACGAAGAATTAGACCGATTTAAAGGACGGTCATCGGATCAATATACAGACACAGAAATAGAAGAGTTTTCTGAAGTAATGAATACGATGAAACCAGAAGAGGTAAAAGATTGGAATCGCAGCCTAATCCTACGTGGCATTCAAGTTCCAGATCAGATCAAAGACGAATTAATAGAACTTATCAATGACTCAGAAAGAGTACAATAAGCAACTTGTTATTCCATTCAGCATTAATACAGCTAAGGTATAAAGGTTTAAAAACATTCTCTAATTTGCAGTCTATAGGTCCAACATTCAATGATCATCAATTCATATCATCAATAAGGAAAACAACAATAAACATGGAGATTCTTCAATATTCTTTTTTCCAGAATGCCATTCTTGGGTTCATTACTTGCAAGTATCGTCTGCGGATTTATCGGGACATACATTGTAACCCGGAGATTGGTTTTCATCAGCGGAGGTATTACCCATGCTTCATTTGGTGGTATCGGACTAGGAGTATTTTTAGGAATCAATCCGATCCTTTCCGCTATGGTATTCGCTGTACTGAGTGCCTTAGGAGTGCAATGGATGTCACATAGAGGAGATGTAAGAGAAGATTCTGCCATTGCACTATTCTGGACTTTCGGTATGAGTATAGGAATTATCTGTTGCTTTCTTACACCTGGATTCATGCCCAATTTACCCTCTTATCTTTTCGGAAGCATACTGACAATCAACAAGGATGACCTTTGGTTATTGGGAGCAGTAACCTTTTTCGTAATTTTACTCTTTGCCTTCTTCTTACGACCTATACAGAGCATCGCTTTTGACAGCAGTTTTGCAAGATCCCAGCATTTACCCGTCACTTTCATGGAAAACATGATGATGGCATTAATTGCAATAACTATCGTATCCACTCTACGATTAGTCGGCATCATACTGGCAATCAGTCTATTGACTATTCCACAAATGTCAGCTAATCTTTTCACTTACTGTTGGAAAAAGATGATCATATTAAGTATCCTGATTGGATGGGTAGATTGTTTAGCCGGTCTGGGTATCAGCTATTGGCTTAATGTGCCATCCGGCGCTTCCATTATCTTCACGGGTATATTGGTCTATGCTCTTCTGAAGATGATAAAGATTATGGAAAGAAAAAGAAAGATCCAGGAAGTGAGACCATAAAAATCAGAAGATTTTTCATTGTATTATTCAATAAATAGCTTAATTTTGCAATTCAATAAGGAACAAGAAGATTTAAATTTTTTCAAACGATAATTATGAAGATTAGGATCAATTCACTTGACAACATCCATGAAGCTGCAAGACAGTTTATCAAGAACATGGGTAATGGCAATATCTTTGCCTTCTATGGCAAGATGGGAGCAGGGAAAACCACTTTCATCAAAGCCATCTGTGAAGAACTTGGTGTAGAAGATGTGATCACCTCTCCTACATTCGCTATTGTCAATGAATATACGACAAAGACAGGAGAGCCGATCTACCACTTCGATTTCTATCGTATCAAGAAGATTGAAGAAGTATATGATCTCGGATATGAAGACTATTTCGACAGTGGGCATCTATGTTTTCTGGAATGGCCTGAACTTATCAAGGATCTGCTTCCTGAAGACTGCACAAAAGTTACCATTAGTATAGAAGAAGACGGCAGTCGGGTGGTAGAATTTCAAGATTGAAGATATAAAGATTCCGACCAAGTCCCTCTTTATAAAGGGGACTAAAAAAGTTGTGTCAGATCGATTTGTGAATTATCTTCTAAAGTTTTTTATTCAACTTTAGAGATTCACATCATTTTGACACAACTCTTTTAATACTCACAAAAGTTAACTTTCAGAAAATTATCTTATTGACCAAGGGCAATCTAATTATAGAAGTGCCTTGAATTTCTCGTCCAATTTAGATTTAGAGGCTGCGCCGACAAATTTGTCAACCAGTTTACCCCCCTTAAAAAACAAGATAGTAGGAATATTACGAACACCAAATTCCATAGCAATATCATTATTCTCCTCCACATCACACTTGCCTACAACTATCTTTCCCTCATAATCATTTGCGAGTTCTGAAATCGTCGGAGCCAGTGCACGGCAAGGACCGCACCATGTTGCCCATAAGTCTACTACCAACGGTTTGTCGCCATTTTTATAACCGTTAAAGTTGTCTGTTGTAATCGTAACTTCCATTATATTTCCTTTCTTATATTAAATTGAGACTACAAAGTTAAGCATTGATTTGAAAGCATACAAATATCCTTGCTTAATTATTTTTAATTAATGTGATAACTCATCTCCGGATGGCTTCTAAGATAGTTGACTAATTCCTTACTCACCGAAACGGTTTTTGTTTTCGATTTCAAAGTCACCGCATTATGAGTTGCAACATCACGGATATTAATGAACAAGGGAGTAGGCCCGGCATAGGTATCTACAAGAGCCGCTATATCATTTGCTATTGTATCATCAATAGCGTCACTGTCAAATGAAATGGTAAATGATTGTATCTGGTGGTCTTTCACATCTTGAAGGTGCTCTATACTCTGAATTTTCAATTCATATAATTCACTGTTACGGAAACGAGGTACACTTTTAGCCACGATATAGACAGGGCTTCCCTTAAGCAGTTTACCCTGCCAGCGTCCCCAGTCTTCACCAAACAAAGCCAGTTCCCCCGACCCCTGATAATCCTCAATGGTCACAAATCCGAACGGTTTATTAGTCTTGGCAGAAACTCGGGAAGTAACATTTGTAACAAGTCCTCCAAGAGTCAATTCTCCACGCTCTGCCAAAGCCTTCTTATCAGCATCACGTCCCACATCCGAACAATGTGTATTACACATGTCTTCCATAATTACCCGATAGTCATCCAACGGATGAGCAGAGAGATATATTCCAACAAGGTCACGTTCCTTATTGAGTTTTTCAATCGTACTCCACTCTTCAGCTCCAGGAATAGGCGGCTTGGCAATTTCCAAATCTTCCAAACTACCAAAAAGAGAGTTTTGCTGTTCATTCTCATCCTGTTGGTATTTTTGTCCATAACGGATAAGTTGGTCCAAGAAGACCTCTCCCTTTGCATTTGTCCCGAAGTATTGCTCACGCAGAAGGCCAAAACTGTCAAACCCTCCACTCAAAGCGAGGCTCTCAAAAACCTTACGATTTACAGCAGTATAGTCCACACGTTGGGCAAAATCAAATATATCCTTATATGGTCCATCTTTTTCGCGCTCCGCAACAATCTCATCAGAAGCCGCCGATCCCATTCCCTTGATAGCCGACATCCCAAAACGAATTTCACCTTTTTTATTTACGCCGAACTCACTACGACTCTCATTGACATCCGGCCCCAAGGTAGCGATTCCCATTGATTTACATTCCTCCATCAATTTGGTAATCTCCGTAATCTGGCTGAAGCGTCTGGTCATCAACGCTGCCATATATTCAGCAGGGTAATGAGCTTTCAGATAAGCCGTCTGATAAGCCACCCAACTATAACATGTTGCATGAGACTTATTGAAAGCATAAGAAGCAAACTTCTCCCAATCGGCCCAGATTTTAGACAAAATCTTAGTATCGTACCCTTTCGCCTCTCCCTGTTTGAGGAACTTTGGTTTCATCGCATCCACAATAGCCTTCTTCTTCTTGCCCATTGCCTTACGCAAGGCATCACTTTCACCTCTGGTGAAACCAGCCAACTGGCGCGAAAGAAGCATAACCTGTTCCTGGTAAACAGTGATTCCATAAGTATCCTTCAAGTACTTTTCCATACAAGGAATATCATACTTGATCAGTGAAGGATCCCTCTTACGCTTGATAAACTCAGGGATATAAGCCATTGGTCCAGGTCGATAGAGAGCATTCATGGCTATAAGATCCTCAAAGACGGTAGGATGCAATTCCCTCAAATATTTCTGCATTCCGGCAGATTCAAACTGGAACGTTCCTATCGTACAACCTTCCTGATAGAGTTGATAGGTCAACGGGTCGTCAATAGGGATATGATCTAGATCTATCACATCACCGGTCGTCTGTTTGATAACCTTACAAGCCTCTTTTAACTCCGAGAGCGTCTTTAAGCCCAAAAAGTCCATTTTAATCAGTCCGGTAGACTCAATAACGTGCCCATCATATTGTGTTACAGCCGTCTTCAGTCCAGGGAAATCCGGGTCTTCAGCTGTAGAAACAGGCACCCAGTCGCTGATCGGATCACGGCAGATAATGAATCCGCAGGCATGCAATCCTGTACCTCTAATAGTCCCTTCCAGCATTTTCGCATATTTGATCGTATTACGTTCACGCGGATCGCTGGAAGCCTCAGCTTCCTGAAGTTCGGGTGTGCACTTGATGGCATTAGTCAAATTCATTTTCATGCCATCCGGCAACCGGTCAGGAATCGCTTTACAAAGTGCATTTGCCTTATCCAAAGGAAGTTTTTCCACACGGGCAACATCCTTGATAGAATTTTTTGTAGCCATACTACCATAGGTGATAATATGTGCACAATTTTCGTGCCCATACTTATCCATCACCCACCGAAGGACCCTTCCACGGCCATCATCATCAAAATCAGTATCGATATCAGGTAAATTAACACGATCAGGATTCAAGAAACGTTCAAACAGAAGGTCATATTTCAACGGATCTATTTTAGTAATACCCAGGCAATAGGCTACAACTGAACCAGCTGCAGATCCACGACCCGGGCCTACCATAACACCCAGTTTGTTGCGGGCTGCATTGATAAAATCCTGCACAATCAGGAAGTATCCCGGGAATCCCATCGTCTTCATGACATGCAACTCAAACTTAATATGTTCTGTTACTTCTTCCGAAAGCGGATTCCCATAACGGACCTTAGCACCATCATAAGTTAATTTGGACAAATATTCAGCCTCATATTTAATCCGATAAACTTTATCCCAGCCGCCAAGTTTCTCTATTTTCTTCATTCCTTCCTCATGAGGAAGGGTATGCTCACCGTTTTCATCAGAAGAAAACTCCTTCAACAAGTCCTCATGAGAATATTTCTTTCGTATATCCTCTTCTGTACCGAATTCTTCAGGAATAGGAAAATTAGGCATGATTGGTGCATGCTCAATGCTATAGAATTCTACCTTATTGAATATTTCCATGGTATTCGACAAGGCTTCCGGGATATCGGAGAATATCTCATTCATCTCCTCACGGGTCTTAAACCATTCCTGTTTCGTATATCGCATACGGTTAGGATCATCCAGATCCTTTCCCGTTGCCAGACAAAGCAGATGATCATGAGCTTCAGCCGTTTCCTTATCTTCGAAATGGCAGTCATTCGTACAAATCAGTTTTATACCATATTCTCTGGCAAACTGGACAAGCACCTTATTGACTTTCTGCTGTAAAGGAAAAGTCTCCCGATTAGCTACGATATTCGGATCCTTCACCTCATGACGCTGTAGTTCCAGATAATAATCATCGCCGAAAAGATGATGATACCATTCACAAGCTTTACGTGCTCCTGCAATATCTCCCTTCAGTATCTTTGAAGGAACCTCGCCACCAAGACATGCTGAACTGACGATGAGATCCTCATGATATTTCTCCAAGTCTGCACGATCCGTACGCGGACGATAGTAATAACCATCCACCCATGAACGGGACACCAATTTAATCAGATTCTTATATCCGTGATAGTTTTTTGCAAGAACAATCAGATGATAACCACTATTGTCTCCGTTCTCCCTCACCTTATCTTCCTTCCGGTGATGAGCGACATACATCTCACACCCGAAGATAGGTTTAAAAGGTTCCTTGCCCTCTTCTTGTCTGCTCTTATTAATTTTATTGCAGTAATCGGCGAGCTCCTTGATACCGTACATGACCCCGTGGTCAGTGAGTGCCATACCTCTCATTCCATCTTTGATCGCCTTATTTACAAGGTATGGAACTTTAGACTGACCATCAAGAATAGAATAATGGGTATGAACGTGTAAATGAATAAAATCTTGCATTGATTTGTAATTTCGAATTTCAAAGTTACAGTTAATCTATGAGATAGCCAAAAGAATAACATCAAAATTTGTTGTTATCTAAAAAAAGAAGTAACTTTGCAGTCGAATAAAAAGCCAAAGCCATTCATTAAATGAATATAAACTGATTTTTTTGATCTGCAATTTACAATTCAATCAACAAAAAAGAACGGGTTCGCCGTTTATTGTCCTTGAGTTGATCGATATGAAGAAAGAACATGAGTTTTCAAAAAGATCGAAATATTCATTTCAGGGGGGCAGACCTTGAGTGATAATGACTAAGAGGTATTCAACGTAATTCCAATTCTAATGAAACGTCGATTAAGGAGATTTAGAAAAATCAGAATACACCGAGAAGGTACCAATCAGCTCTTTTACGGCGGGATTGCTTTTGTAGCGATTGCCGCTATCCTCTGGAACTGTTTTGAAACGAAGATTCCCTTCTGGTGTTTCATAGCTGTATTTGGGGTTTGTTATGGAATTATACTCAATTTCTACCGAAGCCCCGCACGATTTCTCAATGTCAAAGATACAGGAGACCTTGTTGTCGCTCCTGCTGACGGACGTGTTGTTGTGATTGAAGAAGTAGAAGAGAATGAATACTTCCATGACCGTCGGCTTCTCATTTCCATTTTCATGAGTTTGTGGAATGTCCATGTCAATTGGTTTCCTATAGACGGCAAAGTAAAATTCATCCGACACCAGGACGGCAACTATCATAAAGCATGGCTTCCTAAAGCAAGTGAAGAAAACGAACGTGCCGACACCATGATCACCGCACTAAACGGCCAGGATGTCCTCTGCCGGCAGATTGCAGGAGCAGTAGCACGTCGCATTGTCACCTACGCAAAGACTGATGAAGAATGTTACATAGACGAACATTTAGGTTTCATCAAGTTCGGTTCTCGTGTTGATGTCTATCTCCCAATAGGTACTGAAGTATGTGTAAAGATGGGGCAGGCCACAACGGGTGACCAGACTATCATTGCAAAATTAAAGTAATATGGCAAGTTTTATCAAGAAGAATATTCCCAATACCCTGACATGTGGGAACCTCTTTTCTGGGTGTGTGGCTACTACGTTTGCATTAGCCGGGAATCCAGAATGGGCACTGACATGGATTATCATTGGAGCAGTATTCGACTTTTTCGACGGAATGAGCGCCAGATTGTTGAAGGTATCCTCTCCGATCGGTAAAGAACTTGATTCCTTAGCTGATGATGTCACTTTCGGTGTGGCTCCATCCAGTATGATCTTCTGGCAACTAGGAGTAGTTGAATATCCTGATCTCCTTAGTTCCATCAAGATGATTATTCCCTTTCTTGCCTTTATCATGGCCGCCTTTTCTGCTTTGAGACTGGCAAAGTTTAATATTGACAAACGGCAGACAACTTCTTTTATCGGATTGCCAACGCCTGCAAACGCCCTCTTTTGGGGAGCACTGATCAATTACAATCCACGTTGGATCAATGAAAGTTTTTCATGGATTACCATCATAATCATGGTTTTTCTGAGCAGTTGGCTACTTGTAAGTGAAATTCCAATGTTTGCCTTAAAATTTAAGCACTGGGGATGGAAGGGCAATGAAGTACGTTATTCCTTTATCCTTTTAGCTGCTGTTTTGATTATCTTCATGGGATTATTAAGTGCCTGGTGGCTGATTATTTTCTGCTATTTTATCATCTCACTTTACCTTGATGTAAAAAAGAAACCGTTAGATAAAAAGAGATAATATTCTTGCCAAAAACAGAAAAAGACTTATTGGAAGCAAAACGGTATCCAATAAGTCTTTTTCATTTCTCCTTGCCTCTCTGCATGAGAATATAGATTCTTGATCAATTATGTACCAACGTTCCAATCTCTTCTCCAGACATCACCTTCTTCAGATTACCGTATACATCCATATCAAAGACATAAATAGGAAGACGATTCTCTTTGCACATCGTAGTAGCTGTCAGATCCATCACCTTTAATCCACGAGTATAGATCTCATCATAAGTAATGTCACTGAACTTTCTGGCTTTCGGATCCTTCTCAGGATCAGCAGTATAAATACCATCTACACGTGTTCCCTTCAGCATCACATCAGCTTCTATCTCAATCCCTCGCAGGGAAGCGCCTGTATCCGTCGTAAAATAGGGATTCCCAGTACCTGCAGAGAAGATACAGATATAACCGGCTTTCATGGCTTCTATTGCTTTCCATTTATTATAAAATTCGCCGATTGGTTCCATACGGATAGCGGTAAGTACTTTAGTCTTTACTCCGGCAGATTCCAAGGCACTGCTAAGGGCCAGTGAGTTGATAACAGTTGCGCACATACCCATCTGATCACCTTTTACCCGGTCAAAACCCTTTTGACTTCCACTCAGTCCACGGAAAATATTTCCACCACCGATAACAATACCTATCTGCACGCCCATATCATATACTTCCTTAATCTGACAGGCATAATCAGAAAGTCTTTCCGGATCTATTCCAAAACCCTGTTTACCCATCAGACTTTCACCGCTTAGTTTAAGCAGTATCCTTTTAAATCTTACCATATAAGTATTTTAAAAATTTATTTCAGCACTTAATTAGAATCATTTCATATACGAAATATCAGTTTTTTCCATCCAAAGGCCAATCATCCAAAAATTTAATTTCCTTAAAAGTATATTTACGGATAACCCCTTTTCGGTCATGTAAAACAAGATGGCCATCATCTTCTACTTCCACGATACCTGCCTCAAAAACTCCATTTTTGTCTTCAAATTGGTGATACCCTTTACCATGATAAAGAGACTGATGATAAAGAGCAGCAATATCAGTATAATCCCCATCACCAATCATCTTCAGGACTTCCTGGAACGCCTTGATGATTTTTTCCAAAAGATCCTTACGGGAAATTTCCTTGCCTGTAATCTGGCAAAGTGATATTGGATTGGGAGCATCACTCTGAAAATCCGTTTGATTAACATCTACACCGATTCCGAAGACACAATCCTTGACATGCTGCCGGACTATCGTTGTCTCTATGAGCGTACCACTGATTTTCTTGTTCTTCCAGTAAATATCATTAGGCCATTTCATAGTAAAGCCCACAGCATACTTATCTAAGGCTTGCTTCAAAGCTATAGCACCCGCCATGGACAACAAGAAATGACGTGCAATCGGTATTTCTACCGGATGTACCAGAATACTAAACAAGAGATTCTTACCAGGTTCACTTTCCCATGTGTTTGTCCCCTGACCACGTCCGGCAGACTGATAATCCGCAACCACAACTGTCATATCCTCACCCACTCCAGGCTGATAGTTTTTCAGGTACAGATTAGTTGAACCCGTTTCCTTTAATTTAATTATTTTTGTTTTCATCATCTATTCAAAAACGTCGTTTTCTACTACATCTTCCCAAGACCAGCAAGGGATTGAAAGCATCCTTGATATGGTCAATTCGATCCATTCGCGGGCCTTGTCCAATAACGGAAATGATATCAAAACGGATATTGCGTAAAGTCACCTTATGGCTTTTGATATAAGAATCTGCAGCATAAGCCAAATTACAGATCTTCTTATCATCAACAGCCATTTCAGGATTTTGATAATCAGCACTCCGTCGAGTCTTTACTTCAACAAAGACAAGCGTCTGACCATCTTTGTCCAGGGCCACAATATCCAGATCACGTTTTCCTTGATGCCAGTCCCGGTCAAGAATAGCATAACCTTTTTGTTGAAGATAGGACGAAGCCAGTTCCTCTCCCCATGTACCTCTCTCATTATGCTCTGACATACATTTTGTATATTGGGTTAGATGGTATGCAAAAATAGCAATTTTCTCATTGATTGTCAAGTAAAAATCGCTAAATTTGCAATAAGAATAAGGAAAAAAGATTTCGTAAGAGATAAGGATGAAACAAGAAAAAGCAGTAAAAACCATTCAACTTACTTCATACGCAGGAAATCAGTTACCAAGACAAAATCTATAAACAAATGAAGAAAGACGAGCATTCAAAAGAAGAAAGAAATACGATTCATGAACAGTTGGAAAAAGACAAGAGCTACATGCATAAAGCCCTTATTGAAGCCCAACAGGCAGCCCAAGAAGGGGAAATTCCCATAGGTGCCGTCATTGTTTGCAAAGATCATATTATCAGCCGAGCTCATAATATGACAGAAATCCTTCATGATGTTACTGCTCATGCAGAAATGCAAGCCATTACAGCCGCGGCAGATGCCCTGAATGGAAAATACCTGACCGATTGCACACTTTATGTCACCATCGAACCCTGCAGCATGTGTGCAGCCGCCATTGGCTGGGCACAAATTTCACGCTTAGTCTTTGGTGCTTTTGATGACAAACGAGGTTACCGAAAATATGCACCTCACGTCTTGCATCCCAAGACAACTGTGACAACAGGTATTCTGGAAGATGAATGCAAAAGTCTTATGCAAGATTTTTTCAGAGACCGCAGGTGAATACTATTTTCTTTTTTACTCAAAGGCCTTTGATAACTGATAGAGTTATCAAAGGCCTTAGTCTGCTTTTTGCTCACTACAAATCCAGTGCGCAAGATTTTTTCTTATAAAGGGTCACTTTACAAGGATAACCAAATATTTACTTGTACTCCAGAAGATTTGAGGATTAGTGATCTTTAAGACATACTGCTTATTAGCATCCTTAGACAGAGTATAACTTCCAGAAGGATGTACAGTAAGTATTCTCGCATTCTTGGAATAGAGTCTGATATCCCGGTTATTCCGAATATCAATCTTCGTAAAATAATTCTTATTGAAGTTAGCTTGCAGCACTTTTCCACCTTCTATAATATGCTGTTCTTTCAATTCCCTTTTCGTACCGAACACAAACCATGCCGTATTCAGTTGCTTGTCCTGAGCTGAAATTGTTTCACCACTCTGTGTATTCTGAGTCTGCAAGTCATTAACATTCGTATTCAGATTATTAATTGTTTCATCAAGTTCTGAAATATGAATATCTTTTGCATCCAACTCCACTCGAAGTTCCTGCAATTGCTGATCCTTCTCATTAAGTTGTTTCATCAAATTGCGAATGGTCTTGTTCATCGTAGCTCTAAGCTGCTCATTTTTGAAAGAACTTTTAGCCAACTGGTTTTGCAATCTGGAAATGAGTGCACGATTCAGCCTCATTCGGTTGGCAATAAACTGTATATTCTCCTTCAACTGTTGGGACTTATCAGCTCCTTCACCAGATTTTTCCAGATTAACACGATTCTCTGCTTCATTAATTTGCTGAAAACCATCATCAATCTGGTTCAGAGTACCCATCATATCATTGATTTCATTATCCTTCTGAGCAATGAGTTTATTCACAGAATCATTCTGCTCCACCTTTATCAGGTTAGGAGCCTTTTTTTTCTCTTGCTTACATCCTGCAAACAACAAAGCAGTTGTAAGGCAGGCCAATAACATAAATTTTCTCATCGTTAAATTTATTTTAAGTCCTTATTTCCGTTATTCATTTTGTCCATTATCGATCACCGTCTGAGCTTCCAGAACTATCTGCTCGCTTCTACGGATACTTTATAAATTCCATTTATTATATTCAATCCTTATGATTGCCCTTAAAGGTACTTACCTTTTCCGCCTTTTCAGCTTTCAACATCATCAGTTCTTTATTTTTCTTTTTCTCAACTTTCTCCTCTTTTTTTTGTTCCTCCTTCACAAGAGAAGAGTCTTTACCGGCTACAACAAGAACAAATTCTCCCCGAGGCTCTATCTTCATAAAATGCTGAATCAATTCATCTAAAGTTCCTCTTACACTTTCTTCGTGCACCTTTGAGATTTCACGGCAACAACTTGCTTCCCTATCTGTACCGAAAATTGTCGAAAATTGCTGCAATGTCTTCAACACACGATAAGGCGATTCATAGAATATCATTGTTCGTGTTTCATCCTTTAAGGATTCCAACCGACTCTGGCGTCCCTTCCGTTGAGGAAGAAACCCTTCGAAGCAGAATCTATCACATGGTAGGCCTGAAGATACGAGTGCAGGTATGCATGCAGTGGCTCCGGGTAAAGTTTGCACGGTAATCCCCGCCTTGACAGCTTCCCTGGCCAGGAAAAAACCAGGATCACTAATCCCCGGAGTTCCCGCATCACTGATTTGAGCTATTGTCTCTCCTGCCTTTAAACGAGTAATTATACCAGCTGCCGTGCCATGTTCATTATATTTATGATGGGCTATCAATTGATTTTTGATGCCAAAATGTTTCAGTAAGACACTCGATGTACGAGTATCTTCTGCCAACACAACATCTGCTTCCTTTAGAATACGAATGGCACGAAGTGTCATGTCCTCCATATTACCTACCGGGGTAGGTACAATATACAATATACCCATAGTCTTTGCAAAAATAGGAATTTAATTGATATAAAGCAAAAAAAGCTGCCATTTCTTTATAATTTTTAGGAAGTTCCATCATAATTGATAGCATATCAGACGAAATAAAGACTATCCGAAAAAAGTACATTTCACACCATAGGGATAACAAAGAAATCACATTAAAGATATTAAAGCTAAGCAAAACAATTCTTCCAAAAGCAATTAAACCCTGTGAGAAGATCTCAAAACCAAACAAAATAAGAACTATTTTATTTTGCGATTTCTTTAAATAGCATTATCTTTGCAACTATCATGATGGAAAATTTAGCAGGAGAAATACATCATCCTGGGAGAATAGAAGTAGTGTGTGGTTCAATGTTCTCAGGCAAAACCGAAGAACTAATCCGGCGCATGAAAAGGGCCAAGTTCGCCAAGCAAAAAGTTGGAATTTTCAAGCCGTCTATAGACACACGATATTCCAATTACGACGTTGTCAGCCATGACCACAATTCCATCATCTCAACACCAGTTGATACATCTACAAGCATTCTGCTTCTGTCTTCCAACTTGGAAGTAGTAGGTATTGACGAAGCACAGTTCTTTGATGAAGGTTTAATATCTGTCTGTAATGAATTGGCTAACCAAGGTGTTCGTGTTATAGTAGCAGGCCTGGACATGGATTATAAGGGCGTACCCTTCGGACCCATCCCCGGACTTTGTGCAATTGCAGATGAAGTGACAAAGGTACATGCCATCTGCGTACGTTGTGGGGCATTAGCCTATATCAGCCATCGGCTAGTACACAATGACAAGCGTGTGTTACTTGGTGAAAGAGAAGAATATGAACCTTTATGCCGCGAGTGTTATCGAAAAGTCCTAGAAGAAGAGCAGCACCAGAAAATTTCTGACAAAGATTCAAAAGCTTCAATATAGGGAACAGAAACAGTTTTGATCAGCTGAAGAATATTTTCTCATCAAGTAAAGAATTCGAAATTTAACCAAGAAATGATATGCCACAGCAAAAGATTACTTTTGATAAATTCATTCGTTGGGCAGGGATTGCTCTAATCATATTAACTGTCCTTTATTTTACGAATTACCTGAAGGCTGTACTGATACCTTTCTTTGTAGCATGGGTTCTGGCTTATCTTCTCTACCCTATCGTCCATTTTGTACAGTATAAGATGCACATACATGTACGAGTTCTGGCGATTATCATCACACTCATCTTAGTCATTGCAATCATTGGAGGGATCATCTATGCCATTGTTCCTCCGATGATTGAGCAATTCGGTAAATTAGGTGATATTCTGAACAAGTGGCTGAACAGCACAACTCACCCCAATAATCTGACAGCTGTTATCAAGAATTGGTTTGTCAACAATCAAAGTATGCTCGAACGTATTTTCAAAAGCAAGGACTTTTCAGATGCTGTAAAAGTCGTTATGCCCAAAGTTTTTACAGTTCTCGGACAAACCGCCAATATAGTTCTCAGTATTATAGCCGCACTTTTTACTTTAGTCTATTTGTTCTTTATTCTTCTTGACTATGAATATCTTACAGATTCCTGGATAAAAATCTTTCCAAAAAAGAATCGTCCATTCTGGCATGAACTGGCCAGTGATGTAGCTACAGAATTAAACCATTATGTCAGAGGTCAGGGGATAGTAGCCCTTATCATGGGCATCATGTTCTGCATCGGATTTACCATCATTGGATTTCCGATGGCCATAGGGATGGGTATACTCGTAGGACTCCTTGACCTTATTCCCTACATGCATGCCTTTGCACTCATTCCTACTGCTTTTTTAGCTATGTTGAAGGCTGTGGATACCGGACAGAATTTCTTTCTCATCTTCGGTGAGGCCCTTATGGTGTTCGCTATCGCCCAAGTTATTTCAGATGTGGTTGTTACTCCTAAAGTAATGGGGAAAGCCATGGGACTGAATCCTGCTATTCTTCTACTCAGCCTTTCTGTCTGGGGCGAACTTCTCGGCTTTATCGGTTTAATCATTGCTTTACCATTGACTACAATACTTATCGCTTACTGGAAACGTTATGTAACAAAAGATAATTCAGGTATTGACCTAAGTGGCAGAAAGCCTGTTCCGATAGATGGAGGAGGGCCACCCTCAAATGGAGAACCGACATCAAATGATAATGAGGCAACATCCAACCAAGAAGAAAAGAAATTCTAACATTACTTTAGAAACAACGGCAAGCTGGGATCAGGAAAAGGCCCGAAGAGACAAAAAAACTACAAATAATTTTGGCATTTCAAAAAAACGTTGTACCTTTGCGGTCGCTTTCGATGGAAAGCATAGAGATCCGCTAGCTCAGTTGGTAGAGCACAACACTTTTAATGTTGGGGTCATGGGTTCGAACCCCATGCGGATCACTATTAATAAGAGTTGCAGCGCAAGCGCCACTTTAAAGATCTCGGGATGTAGCGCAGTTGGTAGCGCACACGTCTGGGGGGCGCGAGGTCGCCAGTTCAAGTCTGGTCATCCCGACTACATATATAAGTCTTGATTATCAGTTAGTTATAACTGCTATCAAGGCTTTTTTCATGCCCTTATTTTAGCATTAGACGTCTAAAAACAGGGTATATTATGGTACTTTTTGGTATATTATGGTACAAAAAGTTGCAAATTCCATGCAAATGAAACAAAAGTTGTACATAAATAAGTTTACTTTATCTGATGGTATAGATATTGATCCATTTCTTTTGGAGAACTGAATTGCAAAAATAATTTTCCATCCGGCCTGACTTTCCAAATCAGTTCTACCCCATCAAAAAATATTTTGTGCTTATTTTCTGTATATTGATAAGAGCCCGATATCTCCTCTTTATCAGTAAATCCAAAATAAGCACTGTCAGTTGAGAATATTATTGTATCAGGCTCTGTATTCTCCCACTTAGACCACCCAGACTTCTCACTTCCACCAGTATATCTTAAAGAATCCGATACCCAGGTTCCAGAAAAGATCTTCGTAGATTGAATGTCTTGACTTTCCGTGTCAACGATCTCGTTGTTATCATTACTACAAGCTGCGAATAGAACAATAAACATACATAATAACAACATAATATTTTTCATGATTTTATTATTTAAGATTTCATTGTCAAAGATACGAATTTATTCTCACCTAAAAAAACAAGGGCGCTATAATCTCTCCTTCCATTTTTAAATTATTTCCAAAAAATTGTAGAAAAAAACACAAAAACAGTTTATCTTTGCAACTTTAAGAAAGTCACTCGCGTCTAATTATCAGTTTATAAAATCAAAATAATGAGAAAACTTTTATTAGAGGTTGCACTCCTTACCTTCCCTCCAGCTGTATTTGCTCAGACTGAGGCATCCCAAACAGCCCTTGCTCAACAAAATCAAGTAAGTAATTCAACTCAATCCCTTGCAGCAGGAGTTGACTCCCTAAAAAAGGATTCAAGTAAGTACTGGAAGCGATTCAGTCTTCAGGAAGTTACAGTTAAGGCACAACGCAAACTGATTAAGGACGATATTGATCGATTATCGTATGATGTTCAGCACGATAACGATTCCAAGACCCAAAACACCCTTGAAATGCTTCGAAAAGTACCAATGGTCTCTGTTGACGGACAAGATAATATAAAAATCAAAGGCAGCAGTGACTTTAAAATTTACCGTAACGGCCATCCGGATCCCAGTTTCTCCAGCAGCAATGTCAACCAGATTCTCAAATCCATCCCCGCAACCATGATTAAGAAGATTGAAGTAATCACCGATCCGGGAGCAAAAGAAGACGCAGAAGGCACACATTATATTCTGAATATTGTCATGAATAACGACACCAAAATAAACGGTGTGACTGGTACAATAGGTTCAGCAGTAGATGTCCTTCACGGAAGTAGTCAGGAAACCGGGTATATAACAGCACAAACCGGCAAACTGATTTTCTCTGTCAATTATGGTTTTGTTCATGGTACTAAAGGAGCAACCCAAGAAAAACAAAATGGTGATACCTTTTTTAAAGACTCAAAACAAACTCACTATTCCTCCATGTTCGGAAACAATCCATTGAATGTACATTTCGGTAATCTCAATGCCAGCTATACCATAGACTCCCTAAACCTTTTCACCCTCTCTTTGGGAGGATATTATTATAAAGTAAAAGCTAACTCAGACGGTACAGACCGTATGGTTGATGCAGATGGCAATATGATTTATCAATATAGCACTCACCTTACGACACCAAAATACAATGACTACAACCTGAACGGACGCATGGATTATCAGCATAAGACCAAGCTTGACGGTGAGGTTTTGACAGCTTCGTATATGCTCTCCACCACACGAAACGTAGATAACGAACAGACCAGCTACAGTAATATGCACAACATGCCTGTAAATTATAGTGGATATAATGAAAACAAGGAAGAGCATTTTATAGAGCATACTTTCCAAATTGATTATGTCCGTCCTTTCTTGAAATACAATAAGATGGAATGGGGAGCGAAATATATCAATCGTGAAAACAAAAGCAACACATCAATGCTTTACGATGGCTCAAACACCAATACCTATAACAAATTCGACCACAACACCCAGATTGCAGCAGGTTACGGGGAATGGATTTATGCTAACAAGAAATGGTCTACCCGTGCAGGACTAAGATACGAATACAGCTATCTGTATGCAAAGTACCCGGATGGAAGCAACCAGAGCTTTCACAAAAATCTAAGCGACTGGGTACCTTCAGCCAGTATAAAATACGACTTTAATATGTCCAATTCCTTGAAGCTCAGTTATGCAACAACCATTAACCGCCCAGGAATTTCTTACTTAAATCCAGCCAATATAAATACGCCAACACAAGAAAGCTATGGAAATCCGGGACTGAATAGTGCTCGTAAAAGCGCTTTCACACTGGAATATATGCATATTAATCCAAAGTTCACCTATAATCTGTCTCCATATTACAACTTCTCCAACAACCAGATATCCGCTATCCAGTTCGCCAAAAGCGGAAAGACCATTTCTACTTTCGATGATGCACTCCATACGAAGAGTTTAGGAATTGACGGATTTATTCAAGCAGCACCATTCACGAACACCTCTATTATGATTAATGGTCATATAGAAAAGATCTTTATGAATAATCAACAACTTGGTATTTCGTTGAACGGCTGGTCAGGGATGGTAACAGCTAACATTACACAGGTTCTGCCCTGGAAACTCAGACTAAATATCGGCGGCGGTAGTTCTTTCGGGCTAAACGTAAGTTCCGTTTATGGATATAGTGGCAACTGGTATTATCATTATATTGCCTTACAACGCTCTTTCCTGAAGGATGATCGTCTGACTGTCATGATCGGTGCAGACAGTCCTTTCGGTAATCACTATGAGAAAACAACATCCCGAACAATCCATGGCGATTATACAGGTCATCAGTTTGATTATCAGGAAACAAAAGAAATCGGATTCAGAATTACCTATCGTTTTGGAAAGTTGAAAGCAAGCGTCAAGAAAGTCGAAAACACAATCCAGAATAATGATGTTATCGGAGGTATTAAAAATGATGCCGGTTCAAGTCAGGGAATACATGGAGGTCAGAAATAATAATCATCATAAATAGGATTAGCATGATATAAGTATTCCGTGCTAACCCTCAAAATATTTATATACTCAAAATAAGAGAAAATTTACAATTATCATAAAAACTCTGCTTTAAAGAAGGGCTTTCACTACTTTGCTGAAGGTCCTTCTTTTCATGAACAGACCTTTGAAAGTATTTTGAAATATAAAACGATTCCACAGACCATAGTAAGTAAAAATGATTAAAAACACACCAGCCCTTTGTTATTCCCCCGTTTTTTGTTAAATTTGCAAACGAGTGTATCCTTTCGAGACCTCAACACAAGTTGCAGTCGGGAACGTTTTAAAGAAGCAAGAACTAGCCAATATGGTTTTGTCAAGCATACAATAAGCAGAATGAAACTCAATCTATCCGAATTACTCCAAAAAGGTCAGAATAAACGATACTTCTCCTTTGAAGTTTTACCCCCTCTCAAAGGTAATAGTACCCATCAACTTTTCAGCACAATTGATAAGTTGAAGGAATTTCATCCTCTCTTTATTAATATCACCACACATCATAGTGAATATGTCTATCGAGAACTGGACAATGGACTCATTGACCGGCAGCGCATCCGCCGACGTCCTGGCACCATCGCCATTGCAGCAGCAATACAAAATCGTTATGGTATCCCGATTCAACCTCACATTATCTGTTCAGGTACTACAAAAGAAGAAATAGAATATGAACTTCTAGATTTGCAATTTCTTGGAATCAGCAACATCCTGTTACTCAGAGGAGACAAAGCACGTGAAGACAAAAGTTTCAAGCCTACTCCCGGTGGATATACGCACACTACCGAACTCATTAAGCAGGTTAATCAATTCAATAATGGTTTTTTTGTTGATGGGACTCCTATGAAGCATCCCGAATGGAAGTTTGATTATGGTGTCGCCTGTTATCCGGAGAAACACGAAGAGGCGCCGAATCTGGATGAAGACATGAAATATCTCAAAGAGAAACAAGACCTTGGTGCAGAATATGCGGTAACCCAATTATTCTATGATAATGAGAAATACTATTCCTTCGTAAGAAAGGCTAAAGAGATGGGCATCACCATACCTATCATTCCAGGAATCAAGCCGCTGACAAAGTTGCGTCACCTGACCATCGTTCCGAAAACATTCCATGTAGATATCCCAAACGAATTAGCAAGAGAAGCTCTAAAATGCAAAACCGATGAAGAAGTAGGTGAACTGGGTGTTGATTGGACGACAAATCAAGTTGAAGATCTCTACAAACACGGAGTCAGCAACGTACATTTCTATACAGTCAGTGCTGTTGACAGCATCCAGAAAGTGGTCAAAAGACTTCTTTGAAAGGGAAAAGGAGCAAGACTCTTGACAGAAAAATGGAAAATGAAGCATTTAGTGATATAATAGGACAAAAAAAAGCCATTAGCAGACTTTTGCAGTTGGCAGAAGAAGATCGCATCCCTCATGCCTTACTTTTCTGTGGACCGGAAGGCTGTGGGAAAATGGCTCTTGCAATGGACTTTGCGAGATACCTGCTCATAAAGAACATCAGTAACCCGACAGTGCGGGAAAACGCTGTAGCTATGCTTTCCAATTGGGAACACCCAGACTTACATTTCACCTATCCGACTATTAAACTTCCAGGAATGGGAAGTGACCATAAACCAATCAGTGATGATTTTGCTAGTCAATGGCACCAATTGCTCAGCGATGGAACTTATTTTACCATCGAGCAATGGCTTCAGATGATGGGAGGTGGAAACAAACAAGCTATCATCACAGCTGCTGAGAGCGATGCAATCGCCCATAATCTAAGTTTGATGGCTAGTCAGGGTGGCTATAAGATCAGTCTGATCTGGCTACCTGAACGTTTAAACCAAGAAGCTGCAAACAAACTCCTTAAGATTTTGGAAGAGCCCCCTCGGAATACCATCTTCCTGCTGATTACAGAACATCCTGACCAGCTATTGGATACCATTACAAGCCGCACACAGCACTTCGACATGAAGAAAATCGATACGGCTGATATCGAAGACGCTTTAATACAAAGAAGGGGAATTGACCAGGAAGATGCTCACCGCATAGCAAGAGTTGCAAATGGCAACTGGAATTTGGCTCTCAAGGAAATATCTGCCAACAATGAAAACCAAGAATTCCTGGAAGAGTTTGAGCAACTCATGCGACTGGCTTACAGTCAGAAAGTACAAAACATAAAGAACTGGTCAGAACAGATCAATGACTTCGGAAGAGAGAAACAGATCAGAATGCTGACCTATTTCCTACGCCTGATTCGGGAAAATTTCATCTATAACTTCCATCGACCCGAACTTAACTACATGACTCGAGAAGAAGAAAATTTTTCCAGAAATTTTGCACGTTTCATCAATGAAAATAACATTAAAGAAATTGCCAGACTTTTCAATCAGGCATCAACAGATATCAGCCATAATGCAAATGCAAAAATGGTATTCTATAGCGTAGCTCTTCAGGTAATGTTGTCACTCAAAAGATAAGAACCCTGAGGAATAAGAAAAAAGGTTACTTTGAGCATTAATCATAAAAAAATAATATTATACGAAATATGGACTTCAAAAATATAAATTTTGAATCATGCCGAGACTGCGACCGTGGACTATGTGCCTGTGCTGTAGGAAGACAGGATAAACAACTTAACACCTACGATTGGCTTGCTGATGTTCCGGGTAATGTGAGAAGCACTGACTTAGTCGAAATACAATTTAAGAACACTCGTAAAGGGTATTATCACAATGTCAATCATCTGGACTTAAAAAAGGGTGATATTGTAGCAGTAGAAGCTAATCCCGGACATGATATCGGTGTAGTAACACTTACGGGAAGACTGGTCAAGTATCAATTAAAGAAGGCTAATTTAAAGTCTGCCGATGATGTCAAGCGGATCTACCGCATTGCAAAACCAGTGGATATGGATAAATATAAAGAATCCAAAAGCCGCGAGTATGATACGATGATACAAAGCCGGCAGATTGCAAAGAATCTTGGCTTGGAAATGAAAATAGGTGACGTAGAATACCAAGGAGACGGAAATAAAGCCATCTTCTATTATATTGCAGATGGGCGTGTAGACTTTCGCCAA
Organism: uncultured Prevotellaceae bacterium; assembly: GCA_963769405.1. Lineage (GTDB taxonomy): Bacteria > Bacteroidota > Bacteroidia > Bacteroidales > Bacteroidaceae > Prevotella. Next base: position 81,766 of record CAVYLQ010000014.1, read on the forward strand.
CTGATTAAGGTTCTTGCTGAAACGTTCCATGTCAGAATTGAAATGAAGCAAATCGGTGCTCGCCAGGAAGCTGGCCGAATCGGTGGTACTGGCCCATGCGGCCGCGAACTATGCTGTGCTACATGGATGAAAAACTTTTCCAGTGTCAGTACTAATGCGGCCCGATACCAAGATGTTTCCCTCAATCCTCAGAAATTAGCCGGTATGTGTGCCAAATTAAAATGCTGCCTGAACTATGAAGTGGATGATTATGTTGAAGCCAGTAAAGAACTACCGAAAAAGGATATTATTTTACAGACAAAAGATAATGATTATTATCTCTTTAAAACTGATATCCTAGCCAGGCTTTGTACTTATTCCACTGATAAGAACCTAGCAGCCAACTTGGAAACGATCTCTGCAAAAAGAGCACAAGATATCATCCAAATAAACAAGAATGGCGACAAACCACTGTCTTTACAAGAAGACGGAAAAGAAAAGATTCCAGAAAAGCCTGTCGATTTATTAGCTAGTACCGACGTCAGCCGTTTCGATAAAAACAGTAAGAAGAAAAAGAAAAAACTACAAAAAGACAGAAATGGCAACCACTCACAAAAGGTGCAGAATCTAACAAATTCAAATCCTCGTCCAAGAGACTTCCAACAAGGAAAGTTACAACAAAAACCTTCTGATTATGACAAGAACTCTCAGGGGAAATTACGGCAGAAACGGCAATCAAGAAATAACCCGGAAAAGCCTTTCGGAGTACATTCTGATGCAAATCAAACTGCTGAGACAAGGAACAATCCGAGCAAAAACGCTCAACCACTGCCTAACCAACTCCGGAATCATCCGGAAAAAGATAGCTCTCATTATAAAGAGGTAAAGAAAACTCATCAGGATTATGAAATAAAGAATACAACTGCCAATACACAAAAGTCGAACTCAGATTTACCAACAACGGATAGGATTAAACTCTCTAAGACACACACTCCCCAAGGTGGGACTAAAGCAACACAAGCACAGAAAGATCAGTCTTCTCAGGCAGATGATAATAAAGATCAATGAAAAAATCATATTTTCTCCTGTTTTTCAGTACAATCATTTTCTTCACCTCCTGTCTTGACCACAGGGTATATGATCATTATGAACATACCTCTTTGGCGGGATGGGAGAAGAATGATTCTCTGTTCTTTAATGTTCCAAAGTTAGCAAAAACGGATAATTACATCATGAATATCGGATTGCGTATAAACAGCACTTATCCATTTCAGTCCTTGACTTTGATCATAAAGCAAACCGTCTATCCTAAAAGGAACAAGAATAAAAAATCAAACTTCGCTGCAAGTCAACTGGAAAAGACATATATTGATACCCTGAACTGCAGGTTAACAAACAAAAGCGGAAGAATAGAAGGAAGAGGAATAGGAAGTTTCCAATATCATTTCCCTGTAACAAGAATTCAACTGAATAGAGGAGACAGCATTCACATTTGCATAAGCCATAACATGAAACAAGAGATACTTCCGGGCATTTCAGATATTGGCATCGAATATGTGAAGGAATAGTAGATTCAGACTATTTCCTCTACTATTCACGCACTAAATTCCTTCCCGCATCTATTCTGAGAAAGATAAACAGCAGGATCGTAAATCCCCATAAAGAAGATCCGCCATAGCTGAAAAATGGCAAGGGAATACCGATAACAGGAGTTAGACCAAGGACCATTCCAACATTAATAAACACATGGAATAAGAATATACTTAGCACACAATATCCATAGACTCGACCAAATCGGAAGGGTTGTCGTTCCGCCAGATAAATCAACCGTATAATCAATGCCAAGAAGAGCAATAACACACTTGCACTACCCAAGAATCCTTCTTCCTCTCCTACCGTACAGAAGATAAAGTCAGTATCCTGTTCCGGCACGAACTTCAGTTTAGTCTGTGTCCCGTTCAGGAATCCTTTTCCCTGTAAGCCACCCGATCCAATCGCGATCTCACTTTGATGTACATTATACCCCGCACCCGCCAAATCATCATCCAGTCCAAGCAGCACATTAATTCGGACTCGCTGATGAGGTTCCAGAACATCATTTAAAACATAGTCAGCTGAATAGAAAAAGACGATTGAACCCACAGCAAACGCAGCAATATAAAGATAATTTTTTACACGCGTACTCAAACCCTGATAAAGAAGAAAACCTATCAATACAGCACAAAGAAAGAGCTGAACCCAAACAATGTCAAAAGGAATAACAAACTCTGAGAAGAGTAAGAATATGAGGGTAATTCCAAGAGATAAACCTATCACCCAACGAGTAAGACGCTTATTCTTGCAATAAATTTGGATCATGCCTGAACAGAAAATCTGCACAAGAAGAAGCACAATGAATTTGCCGACTGAAGTAGGGGTATCCCATAAAAACAATTGCTCATATTTAATGCCGACAACAAAATATATTACCATTGCAACTGCCGTAAACAGAATACTTCCCGGCATTCCTTCCCGATAAAACATCAAGAAGAAGGATAAATAAACCAAAGCAGATCCCGTCTCTCTCTGAGCTATTATCATCAGCATTGGCAGGACAACAATGCCACAGGCACATAAGAAGTCCTTCCATTTATGCATATCAAAACCATAGCTACCCATAAATTTCGATATTGCCAAAGCCGTAGCAAACTTAGCAAGTTCTGCCGGTTGAAGGCGTAAGGGTCCTAGAACCAGCCAGGAACGCGATCCCTTAATCTCATGCGGATTGAATATGGTCAAAAAAAGCAAGATCATAAATGCCACATAAATCACATAAGCGAAAGTGTCATAAAAGCTGTCATCAAGCATTAAGATCACAAAACCAAGTACAATAGAAGTACCGATCCAGATAATCTGCATACCAGAACGCATGCTAAGACTAAAAATATCCGTTTCGCCAAAGGTATAACTAGCTCCGCATACACTGAGCCATCCAAAGACGAGCAGTGCCAGATAGATGCCTATTGTCCACCAGTCAAGTGAACGAAGTACACTGGTTTGTTGTGTTGGTGCTTGAATCATTTCTAAGCAAATATTTATTTAACCGCCAATATTGGCAATTAATTATCCTTAATATCCTACATCTGATACCATCAATGCCAAAGGTTCAGAGACATCCGATTCACCTCATCGGTTTGCTTTACCATAAGCAATACGACGATTTGAAAACTCTTCAGCCATTTTTTCTGATGAGGATGAAAGTTTACCCTTCAAAAATTGTTCCATCATCAGTCCTCCGATAGGAACACCATATACGGCACCCCATCCTCCGTTCTCAACATACACAGCGATAGCAATTTTAGGGTGATTCATAGGAGCAAATCCCATAAATACAGAGTGATCTTGTCCCCGATTCTGAGCCGTTCCCGTTTTGCCACAAGGCATAAAATCGTAACGTGCCAGGTCCTTACAAGTACCATGCAGTGCAGAACCGCGCATCCCACGAATGACCAGATCATAAGCATACAGGCTAGCCCGAGTATAATGACGTTGATGGAATTTCGGTGCGATTGGCCTACCCTTAATCTTACTGACCACATGAGGAATATAATAATAGCCGCGATTGGCAATCGTAGCACCTAAATTAGCTATTTGAAGAGGTGTCAGGCAAACCTCGCCTTGTCCAATAGAAACAGAAATGACAGTCAGTCCATTCCAAGATCCGTTATAAGCCTTATCATAGAAATGAGCATTAGGAATCAGACCGCGCTTTTCACCCGGTAAATCAATACCCAGTTTATACCCAAAGCCCATACTGACCATATAGTCACGCCAAACATCCATCGCATCCTGTACCGTCTTGTATTTGCTTCGGTTCGACATCATATTAAAGAATCCCCAACAGAAAAAAGAATTACAGGAAGTTGTAATCGCATCTACGACATTCAATGGAGACGGATGACTATGACACCCTACATGAAGTCCTTTATAATAAAATCCCCTATGACAAGGATAAAGAGTGTGACTATTGATAATACCCTCCGTCAGGAATGTAAGAGCCTGAGAAGCCTTAAACGTCGAACCTGGTGGATACTGCCCTTGGATTGCACGATTAAGCATAGGTTTCCAAACATTTCTGGAGAGTGCCTTTTCCATTCTTCCACGCATCCGGCCAACGATCATACGAGGATCATAGGTCGGAGAAGAAACCATACAAAGTACCTGCCCGGTAGATGGCTCTACAGCTACTATCGCACCTATCTTACCTCTCATCAACCGTTCACCCAGAGCTTGAAGTTTCCAATCAATTCCTAAAGTCAAGTCCCTTCCTGGAATAGGACGATGGTCAAATTTACCATGCTGATAACTTCCTTGAATACGACCATGCGCATCACGAAGGAGGATCTGGACACCTTTAATCCCACGAAGATCATTCTCATAAGATTTTTCTATGCCCATTTTCCCGATATAGTCACCAGCCTGATAATAAGGATCCTCTTCAATATCACTCTCTGAAACTTCACCCACATCACCTAAGACATGAGCGCCGTATGGAGAAGTATACTGACGGATACTACGTTTTTGGATATAAAAGCCAGGGAAACGAAAACTCTTTTCTTGAAACACACTGAATTCCTTATCTGAAAGCTGAGGCATAAAGAGTTGCTGCGTAAAACGTGAATAACCCGGATTTTTCCGGTAATCTTTGATATCATCCATCCTCTTAATGAACCACTGTTTAGTAATTCCTAAAGAATTACAAAAATCAAGTGTATCCAGATGCCCTTTCTCCTCATCCATAACCACCATAATATCATAAGATGGTTGGTTATAAACCAGTAATTTGCCATTCCGGTCAAAGATCGTACCTCTGGAAGGATATTCAATCTTTTTCAGAAATGCATTGGAATCAGCATTCTTCTTGTAATCGTCACTGGCAATCTGAAGAGCGAATAACCGGATAATGTATAAAAGTACAATTATCACAGCCGCTCCTCCAATTACATATTTCCGATTTTCAAGATTAAAATCTTTCATTTCCAATTTATTCTCCACCGGAAAACAGAATATCTCCGGACTTAATTATCTATTCCTGATGATGTTTTTTATCCAGATTCTCTATAGCCATCAGAAATATTATTGTAATGACAAAACTGCCGCATATACATGTCAGCCACTGCAGCCAGTTAAAGAAACTGAATGTCTCCAGAGTAAAAAAGAGCAGACAATAAATAAAGACTATCACCATGGAATAACTAAAGAAAGGTTGAAAACCCATGGTGCGTATAGACGGAGAGAAATCTTCTGCTGCATCCCGAGGAATAAACAGTTGCATTACATAAGGCTGAATCAATGCGATGAAGGTCATCGAGCCGGCGGCAACACCTGGAGTATTAGCGAAAATGTCGACAGACAATCCTAAGAAAAAGCTCCAAAGCAAAATAGCATACTTCGGATAATTACGGCGAAAATGTAGCACCAGATACACATAAAGCAGTGGAGTAGCACAATGAAACAGTTGAATGTGATTAAACACCAGTACCTGTACAAGTAACAAAACCAGGAAAGTAAGCAGACGATGTAAATTATCCATATTCATACCTTAATTTTCATCCCCTCCTTCCTTTTCTTTAATAGAATCCTGAGCAGCATGTAGCACTTGCAACTGTTGCTGCATTACTGTATCATCAATTACACATACATCACGCAGATTGCCGAAGTCGGTAGAAAGTTTAACCATCAGACGATAAGACAGACCATCAGAAGAATTATAGACATGCAGAATCGTTCCAACAAGAATTCCCGGTGGGAAAACAGAAGAATAGCCACTTGTAACGATCTGATCATGAAGTTTGAAATGTGCATGCAAAGGTACATCATCAACGTATGCAATATTTGAAGGACCTCCTGTCCAGTGCAGATAACCGAAATACCCACGTTTCTGGATTGCCACACTAATACTAGACTGAGAATTCAGTACCGGTATGACCACCGAATAATGTAATGCTGTCAAATAAACAATTCCTACTACACCAGTTCCGCAAACTACCCCCATATCCTTCTTGATACCATCCGCAGAACCTTTGTCAAGAGTAATAAAGTTATCTCGCTTATTAAGCGAATTATCTACAACTTCAGCGGGAATCAATTTGTAAGTACGAAGCATGTCCAGTTGACTGCGTTTCATCAAATTTTTATCACCAGTCGCTTTGGTCAAGTCATAAGACAAATTCTTCACCTCATGCTCCAGATAGATATTCCGTTGAGTAAGCTCCTGGTTTACCGTAGAAAGAGAAAAGAGATGCTCGATATCGGCATCCCACTCATAGACTTTTCCGGCAATAGTATTTGCAGAAGAAAAAAACACACTACCCTGGTAGCTATTCCACTGAAACAGCAACACAAAACTTATCACCTCCAGAAGTATGAAGACGAACCAATGGTTATATTTTGCCAGAAATTCGATTAAATTTTTCATATCTATCCATTTCTACCCTTTCCAGCGCACTAGAAACAGGGCTGTCCACACCCATTAAGGTATGGGCCTTGAGAAGATCCTATTATCTCATCAAGAAAGAGAAACGATCTACATTCTTCAATGCAATACCGGCGCCCTTAGCGACGCTATGCAAAGGATCTTCTGCAATATGGAAAGGAATTTTGATTTTATCCGTAAGGCGCTTGTCAAGTCCTCTCAGCAAAGCACCTCCCCCTGTCAAATAAATACCATTTTTTACGATATCTGCATACAACTCAGGAGGAGTATTTTCGAGAGCACTCAGTACGGCATTCTCAATCTTTGCAACTGTTTTATCCAAACAGTGAGCTACCTCCTGATAACAAACCGGCACTTCCATAGGAAGAGCTGTAATACGATTAGGGCCATGTACGATATAATCCTCCGGAGCCTCATCACCTAAATCTGTAAGAGCAGACCCCACATGGATTTTGACACGCTCAGCCATACGTTCACTGACCCTCACATTATGCTGCCGACTCATATATTCCTGTATATCAGCCGTAAGATCATCACCTGCAATACGGATAGAGTTATTACAGACTATGCCACCTAATGAAATCACTGCTATTTCAGTACTACCACCGCCAATATCAACAATCATATTACCTTCTGGGGCCTCAACATCAATACCAATGCCAATAGCTGCAGCCATAGGTTCAAATATCAGATATACATCACGTCCGTCTGCATGCTCTGCTGAATCTCGGACTGCACGCAGTTCAACCTCAGTAGATCCGGAAGGTACTCCAATGACCATCCTTAAAGAAGGAGAAAAAAGTCTGCTACCTGTATGTACCATTTTAATAAGGCCACGCATCATCTGTTCACAAGCGGTAAAATCAGCAATCACTCCATCACGAAGAGGACGAACTGTACGAATATTATCATGTGTCTTTTCGTACATCATCTTTGCCTTTTCACCCACTGCAATCATTTTATTAGTACGACGGTCAAGAGCTACCACAGATGGCTCGTCAACTACTATTTTATCATCGCTGATAATAATCGTATTGGCCGTACCCAGGTCCATTGCAATTTCCTGAATGAATGAAAAAAATCCCATGTCTTAATTCTTGATTATTTTAAGCTTAAAATATAATCTCTCGTACTCTGTCAAATAACAAATGAACTTTTTGGGGTTCCTATTTTCCAAGAGTTTCAGCAAACCACGAATGGATATCAGTATCATAATGGCTACTGACAGCAAAGGCCCGTTCGGCAAACTCTTTACGATCCTCAATAGAGGTCTCTCCGGACTTTTTATTCAAAAGATCAAGAAATTTGCCATATTCTGCCTTGCTTGGCACAATGACTACATCCTTGAAATTCTTTGCTCCAGCACGAATCAATGAGATACCACCTATATCTATTTTTTCAATAATATCTTGTTCTTTAGCTCCACTGGCTACTGTTTCTTCAAAAGGATATAAATCAACGATGACCAAATCAATGGCGGGTATTTGATACTTCTTCATTTCTTCCAAGTCGTCTGAATGATCACGACGAGCCAATATTCCACCGAAGATTCTCGGATGCAATGTCTTCACGCGTCCACCAAGGATAGAAGGATATGTAGTAACTTCCTCTACTTTTTCGCAACGATATCCTTGAGACTCAATAAACTTCTGAGTTCCACCGGTACTTAAAAATCTAACACCTTCTTCGTGCAGTTTTGCAAGAATCTCCTCTAAACCATCCTTATGAAAGACTGAGATCAAAGCAGTCTTCATCCTTTTCGTTTCTGCCATATACTTAGGTATATATTAATTATAGATTGCAAAGTTACTAAATTCCATTGAATCACGATGATAAAAAATAATAAATCTAAGTTTTTTAACTATAAAAGAACAGATTACAAATTACAGTAATTGTGGAAGAAGAACTACAATCTGAGTTGTTACATATTCCACCTCTGACAGAAAAGACAAACACGGTTACAGGCTTCTACTTATTCCATCACACTTAAACAGTTTTCCACCTTCATTAAAGTAGTACTTAATCCATATCGTAAGAGCAGAAAGACATGAGCAAGATATAAGATTATCCCTACAACTCAAATAATTGCTCCAACGCATTGCACCTTTTCTTAATAAACAATAATTGGCAGAAAGTATAAGATGAACACTATTAAGATTCCAACAGGTTTTATCGGCATAGTTGTTCAGATAAAATCAAGATATCGCAAAAAGTATATGAGCCAAGCCTGACGATTCCTATTTCTTGTTTTATCTTCATAAGACATCTACAACTACAGGACAGTACTTTTAATTTTTGATCTGCAACTGATAGTCCTTTCCCCTGTCAGAAACTATTTCAAGATTGCCATTCTTTTCAACAGCCAGTTTCAATCGTTTAATCAAAGTATACAATGTATCACTGGCATCAGGCTTTTTTGGCCAGAGAGCATCACAGATATCCTGCTTGGAAAGCTTGTGGTCATTTACGGTAAAAAACATCATCATGAGTTGTTGTTGCATAGGAGTCAGATGTACTGGCCGGTGTTTTAAATCATAGAAGCACTGTTCAACTTCATCCAACATCATATCTCCGAAAACAATCATCCCCTTATGATAATTCCTAAAATATCCCAGTGAGAAAATCATCCACAGCAGTGCCATCAAGGACAAAACACCTGTTAACCGTTGATTGGACAGAGCAAGGACTGAAATCAAAGAGCAATCAGCATAACTCTGAAATTCCAAAGAACTTGAATCTTGATGCCATCTCATCTTTCTGCTGCATAATTCTGCCTTCGCATTATTATTCATAGCATAATATAAGAATGAACGGTCACGCAATTCCGTAATCTTCAGGTGACTGCGATAGTTCTGAATCGTATCCGGCGTTATCCAACCATCTTGCTTCTCTGACAAAGTCTGTGCCAGAGCTTGATTCATATCCCGGATAATATTCTGTTTTGCACAGTTATAACCATGAACACTTGAAACAGCTATACAGCAAATCAAGAAAAGAAATACTACAATAGAATGGCATGGTTTCATATCATAAACTTTAATATCAGTCAGAGGCTAATCTATTGCAAAGATACGCATTATGAAGAAAACAAAACGATTACAAAATATATCTTTTCAATAAATTAAAAATCAGGAAAGTTCATTAACATTATTTAACCTCATAATTCCATTTCTTTATTGCCTGAACCTTGACTTATCTACAGATTCATGTGATTTTTCCTTATATCCTCCGAATTTATAAGTAAAGGACATACCAAACTCACGATAGCAAGAGAAATTCATCTTGAGATCTTGCCCTTTGAAGTCAATACAAGGATTAACACCTGAAGTCTCAAATAAATCATTACAATAAACTTTAAGAATCGCGTGCTTCTTCAGGAATTGCCAGCGGGCACTTAAATCTATATCACCAGATGCTGGCAAATTGTAAGTTGCCTGAATATCTTTTGAGCGGATATATCCATCAGCGGAAAGAGTAATGTCTGGTTTGGCAGAGAGTGTTACAGTATTATTCAGTTTTACTATACCAAACAAAACATTTCTATCAAATGGAATATCATAGAAATGATCCGCTTTCTCTCTTTGCCAGACACCTATCAACGTCAATCGAGTATTAAGCCAGTTACCACACTTAAAGGGCAATGCAGCTTGAATGCCAGCTTGTTGCTGAAAATTGAAGTTCAAGTTTTTATAACTGACCGCTAAACGATCATGACGCTGATAAGGAGTCTGCACAAAATAATCTTCATCATAGTCAAACCATGCGGTGAGCTGATACTTGTCCTTTAGCAGATAGACTAAAGTAAGTTGATAGTCACTGGTCGGTTTCAATTCCGGATTACCGGTAATTTCATTATAGCCGCCATTGCTATAACTTGTAAAATTGGTCATTTCCCAATAGTCCGGATATTCCCTATTGCTGCTTAGTCCCAGTTGAAGCATCTGCCCGGGCACAGGGATATAAGTAAGATTGAAAGTAGGATAACAATTCCATTGATGCCAGATGGGTGTATGATAATACTCTGCTGCTACAGACGCATCGAACATTAATTTACTGCTGAAATTCTTGTTCAATCCGAAATAGACATTGATATCATCTTCTTTCAGACGGGTATATTCAGACGAAGGATGATCGCCGGTAGTCGTTTCTACTTCGACATACTGCTGATTGGTATGATTGATACTCGTAGAATAGATCGTTCCATAATTGATGCCCCAGTTATTTTTCAAAGTATGCTCCTGCGAAAGGAAGTATTTCCACCGGTTAACCTGCTGGTCATTATCAACGATATACTTAAGAGTTCCAGTAGGCAAGGTGCTTGTAAGGTGCTGTACTTCAGGACGATGATAATAAGTCATTTCGGCACCAACTTTGAAACCGAAAGGAGTACTATAGTCAAGGCGTAAGTCATGAAGCCAAGGATGCGAATTCAAGCCTGTTGTCCCCAAAACATTACCGGAAATATCCTCTATAACGTTACTTTTATGATATTCTCCATTATAGACTAGACTCAACTGATGATTCTCTGCAAAATTATAATCCATTCCTAAACGACAGATATGCCCATAGCCATTTCCACGCTCCACTTCATGTGAATTAATATCATGTATTGTTCCGTCATCAAGTCGATGATGAGAGCGCTCATCCGTTATCGTATAGCTGTCTCCATGGCTGTGTTGATACATTAGATCCAAGGAAAATTTACCTTTATAATATAATAAGGAAGTTCTCTCGCCAAACTCGGCATCATGTTGTTGCTTCCATGCCAAATTGATTTCTCCCTGTAAAGGAGAAATGCCGTCAATGTGACTATGTTTCAGTCGGATATTGATAAGTGCACCACGCACCTGCATCTTAGCAGGAGCATTGTACATCACATCCACTTTTACTATCCGGTTCGCAGGCATGCTTTTCAGCAAGGAAGTCACTTCGTCAACGGTCATATTCGTTACTTTGCCATCCAGAACAACCGTCGTAGGCATTCCTCCTAATGACAATTTCTTGTCTTGCTCTATAACCCCGGGAATTTCCTTAATAGCATCATACATATTGTCTACAGCCTTCTTCTCGATAAGTCGTGGCAAGTCATAGGTAATGGCACTACCATTGACTTTTGCTATCGGGCGTTCACCTTTTACAATCACATCAGGCAAATTATGGATAATACTGTCCATACGCAAGGAATCAACTTTTTGTGCCTGTGCTCCAACAGGAATCATCAAAGATAGTACTAATAAGATTTTTTTCATATCATTATATTTTATCTGCTGCAAAATTATGGAGAAAGTGAGAAAGGGGCAAATACCCCCACTTATTTAATCTTAAGAAAAGTGTTATTTAGTCTTATCATTTCCGACATATTTATAATAAAAAACGTATCTTTACCTCATGAAACTGAAATATATCATCACCCTGGTCATTGTCCTGTTGATAGCAGTCTTCAGCTATCAATGTTACTGGCTCTTTCATCTTTACCACACACAAAAAGTTGAATTACGTCAGCGGACGATGGATGCCATAGAATATAGTGACTTTCAAGAGCTGATGAGCAGAGGAGACAATATCAGTAATAAGTTTAAAGCAACCGTAAAATTAAATATTGATAATGTTAATCATAAAAGAAAGGAGAAAAACGGAAAAGATTATTTTTTCTTTTATTTTGATCCCCAAGCCCTGAAAAATCCCGGCGAAACACTTTACGACCTTATACGTAACCGACTCCACTACGTTCTTGATCCCATGAAACAGAACGATATAAAATTGTTCTACCAACTGCTTTCAAAAAGACTGTCACGATACGGGATCAAAGAACCCATAAAAGTAGAACTTCATGCTAATAAAGATTCTATTATTGCCTCTTACAGTGGAAAACATTTCAAACCAAGTTCTTCTGATAATCATTTCGATTACACCTTCGGAGGGAAACAAAAATCATTCTACAGAATCATCACACCTTCCGCCACAACGGTAATTCTAAAGGAAATGTCCGGAATTCTCACAGGATCACTGCTCATCTTTTTGCTACTGATATTTGTATTCCTATACCTTATTCATATCGTAAAGAATCTCCGGACACTGGATGAAATGAAAAGTGATTTCACCAATAATATGACTCACGAGTTCAAGACCCCTATAACTGTAGCATACGCGGCCAATGATGCTCTGCTCAATTTTGACATAACCAAGGATCAAACTAAAACCAAAAAATATCTTACAATCGGTCAGCAACAACTTAGACGGTTAAGCGGACTTGTAGAACAAATCCTTTCGATGAGTATGGAACGTCGCAAAAATATGAAACTGAATATCGAGGAGGTTATTATCCAGCCCATACTGGAATCGCTGATTGCTGAACAGAACTTTAAAGCCGACAAACCTATAGAGATTTCTTTCAACATCCCCAAGGACCTGAGTATCAAAGTTGATCGTAATCATTTCGCTCATATCATGAGTAACTTACTGGATAATGCCATCAAATATTCAACCGGCAAGGCAGAAATAAAGGTTACAGCCCATAAAGATAAAGATAACACGGAAATTACCATTGCCGACAAAGGCATTGGCATTGCAACAGATAAGCAAAAATATATCTTCGACAAATTCTATCGCGTACCCCACGGTAACTTATATGAAGTAAAAGGATATGGACTCGGACTTTACTATGTGAAAAGTATGATGGACAGATTTCATGGTAACATATCCGTAAAGAGCGAACTAGGAAAAGGTACGACTTTTAAACTGAGATTCTATGACTAAGATACGAGTACTCTTGGTGGAAGACGAGGAAACACTCGCCATGATTATCAAGGACACCTTAGATGCCCAAGGATTCGACATCATCACCGCAGCAAACGGTGAAGAAGGACTTGAAAAGTTCTTTAAGGTCAAGCCTAAAGTATTAGTGGCTGATATCATGATGCCTAAGATGGATGGCTTCGAAATGGTTCGCCGGATAAGACAGACCAATCAGTTAACGCCAGTACTTTTCCTGACAGCCCGGTCTGCCATCAATGATGTCGTAAAAGGTTTTGAACTTGGTGCCAATGATTATCTGAAAAAACCTTTCGGTATGCAAGAATTAATCGTGCGTATCAAGGCTTTAGCAAAACGTGCCACATTCTACCAGTCTTCATTCCAGTCAGAGTCGCACAATCTGATAGAGATAGGAAAATACCGTCTGAATCCAACCACACAACAATTGTTCTTCGCCGGTCTCTCAGAAGAACTTTCCAACCGTGAATCTGAAATACTCAGAATACTCGCAGAAAACCGGAATAATATCGTAGAAACCAAAGACATTTTATTAAAACTTTGGGGGAATGACAGTTTTTTCAATTCTCGCAGTTTACAAGTATTTATCACCAAGTTACGTCATAAACTGTCCAGAGATGAGGATATTAAAATCATTAACATAAGAGGTATAGGCTACAAACTGATTACTGGACCACTTTTATAGATTAATATCCTGCTACCTGTCAGAGTCTCAATGAAAAAGACACTTTTTATTGCCAATTGCACTCTGTATGCACCTTATAAAAACAAAATATCCTGTAAAGCAATAACTTACAGGATATTATTGTAGCGGGGGTGGGTCACGATCCCACGACCTCCGGATTATGAATCCGACGCTCTAACCAGCTGAGCTATCCCGCCATCGACTAAAAACATACACAAATCAATTGATTTCACAATTGACTTGTAGCTTTTGCGGGTGCAAAGATAACACATTTTTTCAAGTTTGCAAAAAAATCACTAACTTTTTAGTTTATCGGCAAGAAAAAAACAAGGCCGAAGGTTCATTGGAAAAGGATTGACAAGCCCAAATATCTCAAAAGAAGTTTCAGAGTCCGCTGATCAGGAAACCTGATGAAATAAAAACCTTTTACTCCTGCATCAATTGAGAAGTTTTCTAAAAAGAAAAAAAATAGTAAAAAAACAAGTTTCTGATAATTTTGTATTACTTTTGCAGACTGATATTGCCCTCCGCCCTCTATAAAAAAGCCGCAAACCAATTGAATATTAAAATAAGCCCGCTGGTTTAAATTCAGAGGACGAAACAGATGATTCTACGAAATTCAACTATGCCTCGCATCAAGAAACTTGATATATTCATTATCCGTCAGTTCGGACTCCTCTTCTTAGGAACTTTCTTCATCTGTCAGTTTGTATTGATGATGCAATTCCTGTGGAGATACATTGATGACCTCATCGGCAAAGGTTTGACATTAGACGTTATGGCACAGTTTTTCTGGTATATGGGACTGATGCTTGTCCCCCAGGCTTTGCCGTTAGCTATTCTTTTATCTTCTCTGATCACCTTCGGAAATTTAGGAGAATCCTCTGAACTGACAGCCATTCGGGCTTCCGGCATTTCATTACTCCAGGCTTTCAGAGGTTTGATCGTCGTTGTATCACTTATTATGTGTGGCTCATTTTACTTTCAGAATTATATCGGTCCACATGCCAACATGAAGATTATGCAACTCCTTATCTCCATGAAACAGAAAAGTCCTGAATTAGAAATACCGGAAGGTGTTTTTTATGATGGTATTCCCCAATGTAACATTTATGTCCAGAAAAAGAATGTAAAAACCGGAAAACTCTACGGCGTAATGATTTACCGGATGACTGACAGTTATGAAGATGCTGCTATTATCCTGGCTGACTCCGGTATGATCCAGTCTACTGCAGAAAAAAAGCATCTGGTTTTAAGTTTGTGGAGCGGAGAATGGTTTGAAAACATGCAAGCGTCAGAATTGCAGAATAGTGCCGCTGTACCTTATCGCCGTGAAAGTTTTATTTCAAAGAAAATCATTATTGATTTCGACGGCAGTTTTAACATGGCGGATGCATCTTCCCTTTCCAATAATGCCCAAGGAAAGAGCCTTTCACAAATTCACAATGACATTGACTCCCTTAATCATGTATATGACAGTATAGGAACTTCTTACTATCGCGATGCCCAAGTGATGTACTATAGTATTCCACACCTCAACAAGCGAGACTCCATACAGGCAGTTCAAAGAGCTTTACCGGAAAATATCAATATAGATAGCCTATACAGTAAATTAACTTCTTCCCAGAAACAGGCAGTTATCAATAATGCGATGAATAAGGTCCAGGGAGATATGAGTGACTTGGAATTCAAAAGTATGATTACTTCCGACGGTGATAAGATTATCCGTTTACACAAGATAGAATCCATCAATAAGTTCACGCTAGCCTTAACCTGCCTTATCTTTTTCTTTATCGGAGCGCCATTGGGAGCCATCATCAGGAAAGGAGGACTAGGAGTACCTGTTATTGTTTCTGTATTAGTATTCATTTTCTATTACATATTGGATAATACCGGCTATCGTATGGCACGGCAAGGAATCTGGTCAGTGTGGTTTGGCAAGGCACTGGCACCTGCTATACTGATTCCGATTGCCATATTTGTCACCTATAAAGCCAATAATGACTCGGTAGTCTTCAATATTGATATGTACAAAGATTTCTTCAGAAAATTATTAGGATTACGTGTCAAGCGTGAAGTATATGGCAAGGAAGTCATCATTAAAAATCCTGACTATCAACAAGACTCAGAAGTATTAAAGCAGATCAGCAAAGTAATTACTACATATAATCAGAAACAACATTTACGACGTGTGCCTGATCCGATAAAAGTATTTTTCAAGTACCATGTGGACCATACAATAGAAAAAGTAAATGACCAACTTGAACTTACAATTGAAGATTTGTCAAATACAAGAGACAACGTCATACTAACGGAGTTGAATCATTATCCAGTACTGTCTGTAAAAGCACATACCCGGCCTTTCGAGCATTTGTGGATGAATATTCTGGCAGGGATCTTCTTCCCTGTAGGAATTTTCTTGTATTTACGCATGTGGAAATATCGCTTGCGGTTAATGCATAATTTGAAGACCATACAGTCAGTCAACAGCAATATAGAAAAGCAGATTGCCAAGAAAAAGGTTTCCGAAGAGACCTCTGACAAAAAGTTATGAATGTAAAATAAAAACAAAAAGGATTATCAAGAGAAAACAGGAGAACAGGCTGGCCACATAGCAAATATGCGATTTTGCCTCAATTATCTCTTTTCTCAATTATTATTTTCAGATATGGACGACTTTAAACTAAATAGCATCGAAGATGCTGTAGAGGATTTCAAAGAAGGAAAATTTGTCATCGTCGTAGATGATGAAAAACGGGAAAACGAAGGTGACCTGATCACACCTGCCCAGACCATTACGCCAGACAAAGTAAATTTTATGCTCAAGAATGCAAGAGGTGTCCTCTGTGCGCCTATAACCTTATCACGAGCAGAAGAATTGAAACTACCGAAACAGGTTCTGAAGAACACCTCGGCCTTGGGTACTCCTTTTACGATCACCGTAGACAAACTCAAAGGATGCACCACAGGGGTATCGGCACATGACAGAGCAGAAACCATAAAAGCTCTTGCGGATCCAAAATCAACTCCGGAAACCTTTGGCCGTCCCGGTCATATCAATCCCCTTTATGCTCAGGACAATGGTGTACTTGACCGTGACGGACATACAGAAGCGGCTATAGATCTTTGCAAACTTGCAGGGTTACAGCCGGCAGCAGCCTTGATGGAAGTCATGAATGCCGACGGTACGATGGCCCGATTACCTCAACTTGAAGACAAAGCAAGAGAATGGGGGTTGAAAATCATATCCATTGCTGATCTGGCAGTCTATAGAAAGAAAAAGGAATCTGATTAAATTCAATAGATTCTTCTTAACTGACAGGTATCAAAGCCCTGCTTATAAAAGCGTATCATAATATTAAAAGACTTTTATTTCGATAAGTACAAATAAAAAATTCATCCAATCTTAATCATTACTTTTCAATATGGAAGAATTTAAATTAAGTAGCATACCAGATGCAGTAAAGGACTTCAAAGATGGCAAATTCGTGATTGTCGTTGACGATAAGGACCGTGAAAACGAGGGAGACCTGATTATAGCCGGAGAAGCCATTACATCTGAAAAGATAAACTTCATGCTTAAGAATGCAAGAGGCGTTCTCTGTGCTCCCATCACCATATCCCGTGCTGACGAGTTGAACCTCCCCCATCAGGTAGAAGAAAACACCTCAGTATTAGGTACCCCTTTTACCATTACGGTAGATAAACTCAAAGGTTGCACGACAGGTGTATCAGCACATGATAGGGCAGCTACCATTAAAGCCTTAGCAGATCCGACCAGCACGCCAGAAACCTTTGGTCGTCCTGGCCACATCAATCCTCTCTATGCCCAGGACAATGGCGTTCTTCGCCGTAGCGGACATACCGAAGCAGCCATAGACTTATGCAAACTCTCAGGTCTCTTCCCTGCTGCAGCACTAATGGAAATCATGAATGATGATGGTACAATGGCACGTCTACCCCAACTTGAGGAGAAAGCAAAAGAATGGGGGTTGAAGATCATCTCTATTGCAGATTTGATCGCTTATCGTCTTAAAAGAGAATCCAGTATTGAAGTTGGAGAAGAAGTTGACCTGCCTACAAAATATGGACATTTTCATTTGATTCCATTCCGCCAGACCAGTACTGGTTTGGAACACATGGCGCTTATCAAAGGCTCCTGGGAAGAGGATGAGCCAGTACTGGTACGCGTTCATTCCTCTTGTGCTACGGGAGATATTCTCGGAAGTTTGCGTTGCGACTGCGGAGAGCAACTTCATAAATCTATGGAGATGATTGAAAAAGAAGGAAAAGGCGTAATCATATATATGCAACAGGAAGGTCGCGGCATAGGACTGATGAACAAAATTGCAGCTTACAAACTTCAGGAGAAAGGACTCGATACTGTTGATGCTAATATCCATCTGGGATTTAAACCGGATGTACGTGATTATGGCTGTGGCGCTCAAATGCTCAGGCACCTGGGAGTACATAAAATGCGACTACTGACCAACAACCCGACTAAACGTGTAGGATTGGAGGCTTACGGGCTCAAAATCGTAGAAAATGTACCTATTGAAGTTATACCTAATCAATATGACGAGAGATATTTAAAAACCAAACGTGACCGTATGGGGCATACCCTCCACTTTTAATTGATCAGAGGGGCAGTTCCAGCTCTTCCAACTCATCCTAAGTTACTTCTTAGCCTGTACCTGCATTCATCGGTTAACCGATAACAGATACCGGCTATTTTCAATCAACAACTCACTGAATTAAAAGAAAAATTCTCATAAATATTTTGTCACAACTATTCTACGACGAAATCAATATTACAATTTTAAGAAAATTACAGACGTAGATGAAATAATGTTATGTTTTTTTCGTTATAATGAATAAAATGCTTACTTTTGCGAGAAAGTTTTAATCAATAGGATTCAGCACATCATTATGGCACAATTATCGAATCGTCTTAACAGACTTGCCCCATCAGCTACTCTGGCTATGTCGCAGAAAAGTAATGAAATGAAAGCTCAAGGCATCGATGTGATAAACATGAGCGTCGGAGAGCCGGATTTTAACACACCGGAGCATATTAAGGAAGCCGGCAAAAAGGCTATTGATGAAAACTATTCCAAGTATTCTCCTGTTCCAGGCTATCCGAAACTAAGGGAAGCCATTGTAAACAAACTGAGAAAAGAAAATCACCTCAATTATCAAAAAAGTGAGGTACTGGTATCAACAGGAGCTAAACAAGCAGTATGCAATACAATTCTAGCTCTGGTCAATGACGGGGATGAAGTTATCATACCTGCCCCCTATTGGGTAAGTTACCCTCAAATGGTCAAGCTTGCAGGAGGTATCCCCATCATTGTAAAAACCGGTTTCGATCAGAATTTCAAGATGAGACCAGATCAACTTGAAACGGCTATCACTCCAAAGACAAAAATGCTTATTCTCTGTTCTCCAAGTAATCCATCCGGCAGTGTCTATTCCAAGGAAGAATTGGAAGCTCTTTCGAACATAATCAAGAAGCATAAAGATCTCTTCGTACTTTCAGATGAGATCTATGAACATATCAATTATATCGGTCAGAGCAACAGCATTGCTCAGTTCACAGGAATGAAAGAACACACTATTATCTGCAATGGTGTCTCAAAGGCCTATGCAATGACCGGCTGGCGTTTAGGTTGGATGGCTGCACCGGAATGGATTGTCAAAGGTTGTAACAAACTGCAAGGTCAGTACACCAGCGGAGCCAGTTCTATAAGCCAGCAGGCTGCCATTGAAGCATATAACGGTAACCAGGAGAATGTAGAAGACTACAGAAAAGCTTTCGAGCACAGACGTGATCTGATTATCCAGCTCCTTAAAGAAATCCCAGGTTTGGAAGTTAATCTTCCGGAAGGTGCTTTCTATGTATTCCCAAAATGCTGTAGCTATTTTGGGAAAAGTAGCGATGAACGGACCATCAATAATTCTACAGACTTTGCACTGTACCTTCTAGAGATCGCTCACGTAGCTACCGTCGGAGGTGACGCTTTCGGTGATCCGGAAAGTTTTCGTATTAGCTACGCTACAAATGAAGATAATATCAAAGAGGCTATGAGAAGAATCAAAGAAGCCTTGGCAAAATTAAAATAAAACAAGTTAAGAAATCAATAGCAAGAACTAAAAAAGAATATTTTAGCAATTACCCCGTTAAAACTTCTTAATTCGCATCGTAATCATGTATTAATTCGTATCTTTGCGAGCACGAAACGAGCAAAATTCAAAGTTTATTGCTTTGAGTAAAACAAGCTTAACGTTAAATCGCTATTTAAACAATTAAAATTATTAATAACTAAAAAATTAAAATTCAAAAATTATGGCAACTACAAAACAAACCGCCAGCCCCAAGAAAAAATCAGAGGGCTTCACAGGTATTCGTGCAGCATTTTGGGTCATCGTTGTATGCTTCATTATTGCTTGTTGTTTCTATCATTTCTTCCTGGGTTCACCTTCACATTTCGTTAATGGCGATCCTGACGGAGCAGTTTTGGATGGTAACATCTGGGGAACTATCCACAAAGGTGGTGTCTTGGTTCCAATTATCTTCACATTGCTGTTAACAGTCATCGCACTATCCATTGAGCGTTGGCTGGCATTGCGTACTGCTTTTGGTAAAGGATCACTGCCAAAATTCGTTACAAACATCGAAGTTGCAATAAAAGCCAATGACTTTAATAAAGCTCAGCAACTCTGTGACAAACAAAAAGGTTCAGTAGCAAATGTTGTAGCCGCTTCACTGATAGCTTATCAGGATATGGACAACGGTGCAAATAAATCTTTGAAAAAAGAGCAGAAAGTAGCCAGAATCCAACAGGCTCATGAGGAAGCAACTCAACTTGAAATGCCTACCCTGACAGAAAACCTTCCTATCATTGCTACCATTGTAACACTGGGTACATTGACAGGACTTCTGGGAACTGTAACCGGTATGATTCGAGCATTTGCCGCTTTGGCAACAGGTGGTGGTGGTGACTCACTGCAACTTTCAACTTCTATTTCAGAGGCTTTGGTTAATACCGCATCTGGTATTGCTACTTCTTGGTGTGCTGTAGTATCTTACAACTATTATACCAACAAAATTGATAAATTAACATTCGCACTTGACGAAGTAGGTTATACAATTGCCCAGACATACGAAGCTAACCACACAGAAGAAGCTTAATTTTTGCTAACCCTTTAATATTAGGAACTATGGGTAAAGTAAAAGTTAAGAAGGCGGACATCTGGATCGATATGACCCCTATGTCTGATGTGATGGTCCTTCTACTTACCTTCTTTATGATGACTTCCACATTCGTTAAGAATGAGCCAGTGAAGGTAAATACACCAGGATCCGTATCAGAGATAAAGGTCCCCCAGAAGGACGTTATGAACATACTTGTCGGTAAAGACGGCAGGATATTCATGAATATGGACAAAACCACCGATTTGGAAGGCACGCTAAGTGCGGTGACTGCCAATAACGGTATCTCTCTCACAAAGGAACAGGTCAAGAAGTTCGATAATGATGCTATGTTCGGTGCTCCATTGGACAAATTAAATGATTATCTAAACCTCTCCTCATCCGGCATGAGCCAGGAAATTGGGAAATTAGGTATCCCTACAGATAGTATCAAAGGCGGTCCGAGTGAATTCCAGCAATGGATTACTGAAGCCAAAAATGTCAATCCAGATTTACAACTGGCTATCAAGGCAGATCAGAGCACTCCTTATATAATCATCAAGAAAGTTATGGATGAACTTCGGGACATGAATGAAAACCGCTACTATCTGATTACATCGTATAAGAAGTTGGAGGACTAAAGAATGTCAAAGAAGAATCAAAGCAAACAAAAGAAGATGTCTACCCGCGTGGATTTCACGCCAATGGTAGATATGATGATGCTTCTAATCACATTCTTTATGCTATGCACCACATTGAGCAAGCCTCAAACGATGAAATTAACGATGCCTAGTAACGATAAGAATGTGAACAAGAATGACCAATCAGAGACTAAGGCTTCCCAGACCATTACAATTTATATTGCAGCAAACAATAAGATTTATTATGGCGAAGGACTTCCTCAATATAGCAACCCTGGTTGGCTGAAAGAAACGACCTATGGCAAAAATGGAATCCGAAAAGTGCTGATTAATCACCGCACTGAAGACGGAACAGATCCGGTAGCCCAGATTATGCTGGCTAAGCAAAAACTGGATGCTGAGAAGTTGAAGAATCCATCAGCCTGGCCGGACAGCGTTTACCAAAAACGATTGAACACGCTAAAGGATGGTTTTGTGAATGGTAACAGTACACCAATTCCTACCCTGACGATAGTCATCAAACCGATGACAACCTGTTCATACAAAAACTTGGTTGACGTACTCGACGAGATGCAGATATGCAGTATTGGTAAATATGTCATTGATAAGATTAGCTCTGATGACATGGGCTTAATCAAGCTCAAAGGAATCAAGTAAAATCTGACAGTGAATAATCATTTAAAAGTAAAGAACAATGTCAAAAATTGATCTATACGACCCACAATGGGTTAACATGATTTTCCAAGGAAGAAACAAGGCATACGGAGCTTATAAACTTCGTACGTCTATTTCCAAAAGAAACATCATGGCCATCATTATTATGCTCATTGCTGCTGCCATTATTGCATCTATCCTTGGAATTCAAGCTATAGTGAAAGCCAATCAACAAAAAGTGGCAGTCACTACAAGTGTCGAACTCTCTCAACTTGCCAATAAAAAGAAAGCAGTGGTAGAGAAGAGGACAGTCGTCAAGGAAGAAAAGAAGGAAATCGTCAAGCAGGTCAAGAGTTCTATCAAGTTCACTGCTCCAGTTATCAAAAAGGATAACGAAGTAAAGAAGGAAATAGTTTCTCAAGAGGATCTGAATAACACGAAGACAGCCGTTGGCGCATTTGACGTAAAAGGAAATAGTGATCAGGGGACTGTTCTGAAAGCAGAACAGGATATCGCTCAACCTGCTCCACCTGCACCTAAGCCAAGTGCTGAAATAGAAAACAAGGTATTTGATGTTGTAGAGCAAATGCCTTCATTCCCTGGTGGCAATTCAGCTTTGATGTCATACTTGAACAGTAATGTAAAATATCCTGTAGTCGCACAAGAGAATGGCGTTCAAGGACGTGTCGTAATTTCATTCGTTGTAGAAAAGGATGGTTCCATTACTGATGTACAAGTTGTAAAATCAGTGGATCCTTCACTTGACCGTGAAGCTTCAAGAGTTGTACACAGTATGCCACGTTGGAATCCTGGAAAGCAAAATGGCCAGGCAGTGCGTGTAAAATATGACGTACCTGTATCGTTCAGATTGCAATAAAGAATGAGAGTCACTCATCCTGCTTTTCTTGCAGGATACTAAAAGTCGTCCTTGTGCTTTGTACCCAAATATGGGGTTCGAGGGCGCAAGGACGACAAATAGTTTAAAAGGGTTCATTTAACAATCATATACAAAAGTAAAGTTTTTTAATCCATCAGAGAGAAGGGAATAGCTGAATAAATGTTGATTAACAGAAAGGGCACAGAAGGATATAACCACTTATGAAACAAATATCATAGAAGGTTCACATGTGGATATATTCGAAAATAACACAATCAACAAAAAACAATAATGATAAGTCTCTAACAATCTGAAAGGCTAAGAACAGCAACAAAAGGAAAAGGATTACAGAACAATAGAAATAACAGGAAAAATAAATGGTAAAGCAGTCAATGCAAGAGAGAGAAACACCATTTAAGAGAAATATATAAACAATAGAACTAAGTTTTCCATACGCAATGAGAAAGAACTTTAAAAACAGATTTGCAAATACTTTATTACTGGCAAGCTTAATAATGGTTATCGCTTCATGCGGACCACATAAGCGTAAAGACGGCAGGACAGATACATATTCGTCAGGGGTAATCAGCTTTGCTTCTGATGAAAGTTTCAGCCCTATTGTTGACGAAGAAAGAGAAGTATTTGAAGGTATATATCAGAAAGCAAAAGTCAAACCGATTTATACAGACGAAACAGATGCAGTGAATGAATTGATGAAAGGCAAAATTTATCTGGTAATTACATCACGCAATTTTTCCAAAAAAGAATACGAAAATCTGCGTTCCAGAAAATTCATGCCCAAAGCAATCAAATTAGCTTACGATGGACTTGCTCTTATTGTCAACCGGAATAACACAGACACCTGTCTGACCGTCAATCAGATAAAAGACATCCTTTTAGGTAAGATAAAAACCTGGAAGCAAGTTAATCCACATTCTGATAAAGGTAGCATCCAAGTTGTATTTGATCGGAACGGTTCAAGTGCAGTAAATTGGTGTGTTGACTCACTCTTGAAAGGGAAACCATTTAAGAGTAACGATATTATGGCTGCAAAAGGTAGCAAACAAGTTGTTGATTATGTCCAAAAAACGCCAAATGCAATTGGAATAATCGGTTCCAACTGGTTGAATGACGAAGGTGACACCACCAACACTACTTTCAAGAAAAATATAACAGTAGTCTCGGTGAGCAGGATGGGAAAAGCAACACCATATAACAGTTGGAAACCTTATCAATATTATTTATATAATGGAAATTATCCACTGATCAGGACGATTTATGCCCTCTTAAACGACCCACTCAACGCACTTCCATGGGGCTTCGCTCACTTCATAGAATCACCACAAGGGCAAATGATCATCTACAAAACAGGACTTCTCCCCTACAATGGAGACATAACAGTAAGAGATGTCAATGTCAACAGCAATTGAAAACAAAAAACATATACGACAGAAATAAAAAAAACAGGCAAAAGGTAAAAAGCAAGTAATTAAAAATGTACGATTATGAAAACAATCAAATATTTCGTCTTCGCCGGACTACTCTTCCTGAGTGTAGGCATGAGTGCAACTGCACAAGAAAATCAGCAAACAGATTCTGAGGTCAAGAACATTACCAAAGTAATTGCAGCAAACAAGAATAATCTGGATGCAGTTAAAGACCAAGTCAAAGACTTCGTAAAAAGTAACAAGAAGAATCCTGAGGCTTTAGTTGGATTAGGAGAGGCCTATCTGAATATAAAAGATACAGCAAATGCTGCAAGATATGCCCAGATGGCAATTTTACGAGACAAACATTATGGTAACGCATATTGCCTTCTTGGAGATATCGCAGTACTAAAAGACGACGGCGGAGCAGCCGCAATGTGGTATCAAAATGCTAAAACTATGGATCCAATGAATCCAAAAGGCTATATACGATATGCAAGTATTTATCGTGGTAGAAGTCCTGAAGAAGCTATTGAGTCATTAGAAGAGTTGAAGAAGGTATTACCTAATTATCCTGCAGAATCTGAAGCAGCACACTTTATGTACACAGCTAGAAAATTTGATAAAGCAGTTATGTACTACAGTAAAGCAGACTCAACAAAACTGGATGGAGATAGGTTACGCGAATATGCCTTGGCAAGTTATTTTACAGGAAACACTATAAAAAGTCTGTCTATATCAAAATACGGAAACAGTCGTTTTCCAAGAGATCCAGTCTTCAATCGTCTGACCTTCTACAATTCCCTTGCAGCAAAAGATTACACAACAGCAACAGAATACGCCGAAAAACTATTTACAGCATCAGACAGTGCTAAAATCATCGAAAGAGACTATATCAATGCAGGTCATGCATATATGGGTCAAAGCGACTATGCAAAAGCCGTCGAGATGTACAAACAGGCCTCACAGATAAATACAAATGACAATGATATTCATAAATTCCTGTCAGATGCATATAGCAATGAAAATGATACGGAAGACGCTTTAGAAGAATATAACACATATATCAAGAATAAGGATAATAGTACAGCAAACGATTATATATCCCTGGCTGAAATCTATACAAGCGCCGCAAACAAAGCGCAAAAGCCAACTGACAAGATAAAATATCTACAAAAAGCAGACTCAGTTTATATGGATATCGCCTCGAAATTTCCTGATTACAATGCCTACGTGACTTATATGCGCGCTACCATGAACAGTAATATGGACCCCAACTTCAAGAAGGGCCTGGCTAAACCATTTTATGAGCAACTCATCAATATTGTAGAGAGCCATACTACTAAAGGTTCGAATGATGACGCATACTTAAAGGCGGCCTACTACTATCTAGGTGCTTACTACTATACTCAAGGCAACAAAGTTGATGGAAACATCTATTGGAAAAAACTGCTAGAGGTAGATCCTGAAAACACGACGGCTAAAGAGGCACTCGGAATTAAATAAGCAATAGAAATATTACAGAGCAAGAAGCTCATCATACTCTATCAATGACAAGGCGGGAAGAAATCAGAGATTTTCTTCCCGCCTTGTCATTGATAGGTTGAATAACCTAAGATAAAAACTCACAAAAAAAAGGTGATTCATAAGAACCACCTTACTTGTTTATCTAAAACAAGGAATTTCTCTTCTTATGGAAGGCTAATTGCATCGTTCGGACAAACACTTGCACAAGTACCACACTCAGTGCAAAGATCCGGATCAATAGAATACTTCTCATCACCTGCAGAAATTGCACCTGAAGGACATTCATCGATGCAGGTTCCACAAGCCAAACAATTGTCACCAATTACGTAAGCCATAGTCTTTAATTTTATTTGTTATGAATATTATTTTTGTAAAATATGCAATCAAGCAATTAACTGCACAAGCGCTGCAAAGTTAAGAATAAATTCCGAAATACCTAATAATAAGGATTCATTTTAGCATTATTTATAACAAAAATTCTTCTAAAACAAAGAGTTAAAATGTCCAAGAAGAAACAAACAAAACAGATTGACAACTCACTTAGTTTTAATAAAATCAAGAGTTAAGTCACCTACAAAAATCGCACTCTTGCCATTCTGATCATCAGGAACACGTTTACCATCAAGATCAGTAACATACATCAAGGACTTGAAAAAAGAGTGAGAATGACCACCTAAAACAAGATCAATATAGCGGCTTCCATGTATTACGTCCTCATCATCCTGAGCATCATCAATATCCCAACCCAAATGAGAAAGGCAAATAATCAGATTACATTTCTTTTTCTTCTTTAAATAGGTAGCAACCTGTAATGCAGTCTTGACAGGATCCAAAAATTTCACACCTATGCATTTCCGATCATCAACCAAACCCTTCAGATGAGGGCTTAATCCGAATACACCAATTTTAAGACCATTACGTCTGATGATTATCCAAGGTTTGATTAAACCTTCTACTGGTGTACCGGAAAAATCATAGTTAGCGCAAAGGATAGGAAAATGTGACTCTTTGAAGATACGTGCCATATTCTCCAATCCAAAATCAAACTCGTGATTACCGATTACAGCTGCATCATACCCCATAATATTCATCAACCCAACTTCTACATCGCCTTTGAAAAGCGTATAATAAGGAGAACCTTGTGAAAAATCACCACTATCAAAAAGCAACAAATCAGGATGAAGAGCCCTCTGTTTTCTAATCATGGAGACTCTACGGACAAAACCACCCCGATTGGCCCAGAAAGTATCCGCGAGATTCTTGTTTAAAGGCATAATACAACTATGTGCATCATTTGTATGCAAGATAACCAGTTCCTTCCTTTGCGCATAAAGCGGAGAAAGAAATAACAAAAACACAAACACGAGAAAAGAAAAATTCTTTTTCATTATCTATTACTAAAGAGTCAAATCAATTACAATTTAAACAAAGAATACACATACTCATCGCAGTAGAAGCCTCTTACCAAAAAGATCATTTTACAATAATCCTTCCTTCAATTTGAGGATTAATCACAATTCCCTTCTTCATCTGTAGCTCAAAAAAGGCCCGGATGAGAAAACGGACATCATTTTTCTTCTCCTGTGGAGAAACCAGATCTGTACCCTTTTGAAAGGCAACCATATCATCATTTCCTTGAGCCAGATAATCCAGAGTGGCCACACGATAAGAAGCATCAGGATTCACAAGTTTTCCATGAATCTCAGCATTCAACAATTTTCCATCCTTTGAAATCACAAGGTTAACACCTCTGCTCACTCCCTCACCTCCACGCATAGCTATCTGACGAAAGAGGTCAAGTACATCAGAACCCTTCAGGGTTAAGAAACATATTTTATTTTCAAAAGGGGCAGCATCTAATATGTCTCCTACCGTAACCGGCCCTTTGGCTATAGCCGCACGTATTCCACCAATATTATAAACCGCAAAATCCGGATGTTCATTAAAAGACTCTCCACCCCAAAGCAATATATCAGAAAACAAATCCGAAAGGTCACTCTCAGGTCTATGCGTTACCATATATTTACCAGAATAACCCACTACAGGATTCATCAAACTATCAACCACACGAGTATAAGGTGCAACAAAAGCCTCAGCCTTTGCATCAGGTTGAGAATCGTACGCACTATCAATCAGAATTCTCTGACGAGAAATGCCAGACAGTACATAATGAGTACTACTGCATGATACTCCGAGAAACATGAAGAGAGGAAGTCCCCAGATCATAAATTTATTCTTCATTTTAATTTGATTATACTGCAAAAATAAAGAAAAAAGAGAGAACAGAAAAAGAAAAAGGCCGGAAATTTGGAAAAAACAGAAAAAAGCGGTAACTTTGCAACGCTTTTCGACGTAACCGCTAGTAGCAGAAGAAATGCTTATCATGTTGCGTTTGAACGACAAACAATATTTAATAATAAACAAAATGGATTTAATTAAAGTTGCTGAGGAAGCATTTGCAACCGGCAAGAAATTCCCTGAGTTCAAAGCAGGAGACACGATTACAGTCGCTTACAAAATTGTCGAGGGTAACAAGCAGCGTATTCAGTTGTATCGTGGTGTTGTCATTAAAATTTCAGGTATAGGTGACAAGAAACGTTTCACTGTAAGAAAAATGTCTGGGACAGTAGGAGTAGAGCGTATATTTCCACTTGAGTCTCCGAATATTGAGTCTATAGAAGTTAACAAGCATGGCAAAGTCCGTCGCGCCAAACTTTATTATCTGCGCAATCTGACGGGAAAGAAAGCCCGCATCCAAGAGAAGAGAACCGCAGTAGAAAAGAAATAGGTCATGCAATGTTCAAGGCAAAAAGAATAAAAAAAGAGATCCGATAAATATCGGATCTCTTTTTTATTGAGTAAAAATAGGGATTACTTATCCTTACTTAAATAATTCATCTGACCATCATCATCCCCATGCAGGGCATCACGAAAATCATTCCAATTTTGGAAACCAGCAAAAAGCGCCAGTCTATCCTTTGATTTAGGGGAAAGGGAATCTAAATGAAGATGATGCTTTTTCAAGATGGCAAACAACTTATTGACATCAGAATGTAAATCAACCTTCTTTCCAAATTCCTTCTCAACATCCTTGACTAATACCTTCATATAACTTCTCATAACTCTAACATAACTAAACACGTACAAAGATAGTTCTTTTTAGATTACGATCAACATAAAAAGAAATTTTTTGAATATCCGAAGCCAAAAAAGGTAAAATTCAATTTAATAATCTCACACAATCCAAGGCTCCAGCAAGTCCATAAAGTATATACAATAAAATAAAGATTTCTCTTTGCTTTTCCATCGATTTCCATTATCTTTGCAAGAAGAATTAAAATGCCAAATAGAATGAAAGAATTAGCTTTAAAGTACGGATGCAATCCCAATCAAAAGCCTGCTCGCATTTTCATGGATAACGGTGGAGAACTTCCTGTTCAAGTACTCAACGGACATCCCGGTTACATCAATTTCCTTGATGCCCTCAACAGTTGGCAACTTGTAAAAGAGTTGAAAGAGGCTACAGGTATGCCATCAGCAGCCAGTTTCAAGCATGTCTCACCAGCAGGAGCAGCTATTGGTCTACCCTTGAGCGCCACCCTCAAGCACATTTATTTCGTCGATGACATTGACTTCGAATTGTCTCCATTAGCTTCTGCCTATACACGGGCACGCGGAGCAGACCGGATGAGTTCCTACGGCGATTTCGCTGCTTTAAGTGATGTGTGTGACGAAGCTACAGCCCATCTCATCAAACGAGAAGTCAGTGACGGCGTCATTGCACCAGGATATACACCTGAAGCACTAGCTATTCTAAAACAAAAGAAAAGGGGAAACTACAATATCATCCAGATAGATCCTAATTATCAAGCTCCAGAGGTAGAACTGAAACAGGTATTTGGCGTTACTTTCGAGCAAAAGCATAACGACATCAAACTCGGAAATCCCAACATTTATGAAAATCGCCCTACACGAAACAAGAATATCCCTAAAGAAGCTCTACGAGACCTGATCATCAGTCAGATCACCTTAAAATATACCCAAAGCAACAGTGTCTGCTATGTAAAAGACGGTCAGGCCATCGGCATCGGAGCCGGGCAGCAAAGCCGTATCCACTGCACACGCCTCGCTGGAAACAAGGCTGATGTCTGGTGGCTTCGCCAGCATCCCAAAGTGATGTCACTACCTTTCAAAGAAGGTATACACCGCGCAGATCGGGACAACACCATTGATGTCTATATCAGTGAAGAACATGACGACGTACTCAGAGACGGAGCATGGCAGAAAGTTTTCACCCAGAAACCGGAAGTTTTGACAATGGAAGAGAAGAAAGCCTGGATTGCAAAGAACACAAATGTAATTCTCGGAAGTGATGCTTTCTTCCCATTTGGAGACAACATAGAGAGAGCTCACAAGAGTGGAGTCAAATATATTGCACAGGCAGGAGGCAGTATCCGTGATGACAATGTCATTGAAACTTGTGACAAATATGATATTGCCATGTGTATGACAGGTGTACGCCTGTTTCACCATTAAAGAACAGATTATGAGCGACGACATCAAAGATATCATCGAGCATGGCATCATCTTTAAGGGTTCTTCAAACGAAGCCCCCGAAGGCGACAAGCCGAAAGTGAAGACCAAGGCAAAGAAGAAGAAGTATATTACCGGAGTCCATGGCAGCGGATCCGCCCAACAAAAAGCCAAATACCGGCTACAGCGGGCGAACCGCAAGCATAAAGGTAACCGAAAAGAAAGATAAACCAGTTTCTATAAAACTTTTTTATCAGTTGGCAGAAACTTTGATAACTATATAGTGATCCCGAAACATCCATTGCACAAATGAAGTTTCGGGATTTCTTATATATAAGTATCCTATCACAGGAATTTTTTATAAGGCATGGAGTCTGACCAAAATGCACCATTTTGGTATACCGATATGCACCATTTCGCTACCCCAAAATGCACCATAATGGGGGGCCAAAATGCACCATTTCGGTATACCGATATGAACTATAATGGTCACAATGGACTATTACCGTGACTTTACCTGAATCTGATAGACACTTTTCTCCTTCATAATTCATGGATACACACGGTACAAAGCCTCCAAATCAACGCTTCTGCTTTTCCACCATCATTCTTCCATTACTACACAAAGTGAGTATACACTGTTGAAGACACTTATGGGCATGATCAAAGAAAACAGCAGGGTTGATATGATGGCCTCGGAAATGGACCTCAAAATGAAGATGTGCCGTCGTAGCCAACCCTGTACGTCCAGTCAATCCGATGACCTGTCCGGCCTTAACCTTATCACCAACATGTACAAGATTCTTTGACTGATGACTGTAGAGCGTCTCAAAGTTATAAGCATGACGAACCACGATACAATTCCCATAACCAAAATAACGGCAGGAACGAGTCACAACACCATCAAAAGCAGCCAAAATCCGGTCATTAGGGCAGGTTTTGATATCTACGCCCGGGTGATGTCTGCAACCACCATAAGGACTGATCACATGACTTCCTGGAAGCGGATAAGTCCAATGTGACTTTTCAAGTTGTCTCAAGTCAATCTTGAAATCATGATTTTTGTCATAGTCAACTGCATTATCGGGATCCAGGGTCGTAGGGCATTGTCCTGATGTGGATGCAACAGATATATTACATACAGGGACTACTGACACATCAACATAATGACCGTTTTTCTTAAAAAGAAGCACCTGCTTTCTCAATTGATGGCTGCTCAAACTGAGGATTGTTTCGGGATTGATACGCGCTCCATTTGCCATCATCGCAAAATTACAATATCCCTTCCCCCCTCTTTCTCCAACAATAGCAATTGTCTGTCCGACAGATACAGTTTCTCCAACCTTTACCAGATTCTGTGCAAGATTACTATACACTGTTTCAAGACCGTTCGCATGACGGATAACGATTGTATTATCACTTATAGGCATTTTACGAGAAAGTCTTACAATACCACTAAACATCGCTTTGACTGCATCACCTTTCAAAGTATTGATCTCCACAATAGAAGATTCCGACAGACGCGCTTTTCCCACAGGCAAAGGAAAAGAATAATCATCAGGCTGATAACTACAGAAGTTAACCTTAAACGAATTTTCATGTTCAAACAAACGAGGGGTGGCCACATTCACCTGCGTTCTCTCAGCCACGGAAAACATTTTCCTGGCCGGAGCAAACGAGATCAACGATAAAAGGAACAGTACGGTCAAACCATATCGGAATATTTTTATTTTCATATTGTAAAAGGTTAATAATAACACTAAAAGGTTGATTGTACAACATCAAGAAAGGTCTACTTTATCCTATTATTCAGAAAGGACCACCTTCACAAGCAGTCAATATTTTTCTATTTTCAGGTATTAGTTCATCCAATTGAAATACCGAATTCAAGTATTTCGCATTGCTTACCATTCCGAGAAAGGAATCTTTAGGATTCCATCCGGGACTAAAGTCAAATCATTCACGAGTAACAACCCGTGAGACATTCTATCGCATAATGATGCCCGAGTAAATTCTTCCCGAATCAGCACCTAACCTACGGGCAGAGAAGAACAAATCAGAATGAAGATAAGTACATATATCACAAATATCGATATGCTCGGACTTCACCCCTACCGCTTCCAGTTGCAGACGGTTACAAAGAGATAAATCAATATGCCATTTCTCATCCATTCTTGCGATAGCGTTCATGTCAAATCCTGCATGAGAGAACTGATCATACACTTCCTGTCCAACCTCAAAGGCATCCAGGGAAATACCAGGGCCTATCACAGCCAATAAATCAGAAGGATTACTCTGATAGCAAACGTGCATATCACGTACAGCTTTCCGGACTATCCTGGCTAATGTACCACGCCAGCCCGCATGAACGGCAGCCGTAGCATGATGCACCGGGTCATAGAGCAAAACGGGAATACAATCAGCCGTAGAGACTCCTACACAAGCGCCCTTGACATCTGTCATCACGCAGTCAACACCCTCCAGGAGTTGGTTTTGAACCGTAACAGGCAGAGAAAAGAATTCCTTTGCAATATCGCGGCTTTCTATACCATGTACCTGATGCGGCAAGAGCAACTTGTTTTCTTCGATTTTTAAAGTCTGGCAAAGGGCACGCCGATTCGTCAAGGTATGTTCTATCGTATCTCCACAAAAAGAATTGATATTAAATTCACCATAAGGACCTTCACTCACTCCCCCTTTCCGAGTAGTAGAGAAAGCTGTTACCATCTCACCTAAATCATAAAAATGCAACTCAGGCCTTTTGAAATCTGTCATCATCTCAATCATCCGTATATTCAAAGTCAGTAAGATCCTCCACTTGATTCTTACCTTTTTTCTTCAAAGGTTCTATATCGCCTTCAACTTCCTTTATTCCCCCCTCTGCTTCCATTTCATCATGAAAATCCCGGATATCCTTATTACGGTGTACTAATGTAGTTTCAGAAGTAATTTCCTCAAGTTTATTACTTTCGGAATTAAGTTCTTTCCAAAGCACATCCTTTAATTCATCCAATCCTTTACCTGTAACAGAAGAGATAAAGACCGAAGGAAGGTCAGTCGGCAAAGTATCCCGAAGCATTTGAATCAATTCTTCGTCCAGCAAATCCGATTTCGTTACCGCCAGTACGCGATGTTTCTCCAATAACTCGGGATTAAATTTTCCCAACTCATTGAGCAGCACCTCATAATCATGCTTGATATCATCTGTATCACCTGGGACCATAAGCAGCAACAGGGAATTACGTTCAATATGGCGCAGGAATCTCAGTCCCAGTCCCTTTCCGGCACTTGCGCCCTCGATGATTCCCGGAATATCAGCCATCACGAATGACTTGTTATCACGATATTTCACAATTCCCAAAGACGGTTCAAGCGTTGTAAAAGGATAATTGGCAATTTTAGGTCTTGCACTGGACAAGGTTGAAAGCAAAGTAGATTTTCCAACGTTAGGAAATCCGACAAGTCCCACGTCAGCCAAGAGTTTCAGTTCTAAAATAATGGTCATCTCCTGAGCAGGTTCACCAGGCTGGGCATAACGTGGAGCCTGATTTGTAGAAGTACGGAACTGGAAATTGCCCAATCCCCCTCTACCTCCTTCCAGTAAAGTCACCTCCTGCCCATCTTCAGTTACGTCACAGATATACTTCCCCGTGAAGGCATTATATATGACAGTGCCACAGGGAACATCTATATATGCGTCAGCACCATCCGTTCCATGACATTTGTCACTGGCACCATTTCCGCCATGCTCTGCAAAGACATGGCTTTCATATTTCAAGTGTAAAAGGGTCCAGTAATTATGGTTACCACGAAGGACCACGCTGCCTCCATGTCCGCCATCTCCACCGTCAGGCCCACCATTCGGTTGGTATTTTACATGTCGAAGGTGCATAGAACCCCTTCCTCCCTTACCGGAACGGCAATGGATTTTTACATAATCTACGAAATTGGATTCTACAGCCATGATTTAAAAAGTAAATTGAATCTCAATAAGAGAAAAGTGCAATAAAACAAATTTGTTTCTCACGCCATCCCGAGAAAGATTATTTAAGAACTATCTCAACACAAATAAGAGACAAATGCCTTTCATTAGGCAAAGAACGGGGGAAGGATCACACAAATTTTTAATATAGAATTATTTGACAGAATCTATGGCTTTGCACACACGGGCAAAGATCTCATCTATGGTTCCCAGTCCTTCTACATGAAAGTGGATGCCCTCCTTCGTATACCACTTTATCAACGGGGATGTCTGATTATGGTAAACAGCAAGACGCTTTTTAATGGTTTCCTCATTATCATCAGAACGTCCACTCATTTTGCCCCGCAGCAGTAAACGCTTCATCAGTTCCTCCTCCGGAACAGCTAGTTCTATCATTGCCGCAAGTTTATGTCCACGCTCTGCCAACATCTTCTTCAGAGCTTCTGCCTGAGGAATCGTACGAGGGAAACCATCAAAAATCACCCCATTATGGTCTTTTCCAAAAGAATCGTAAACCTTTGCGAGGATACTGACCATCAGGTCATCCGGAATCAACTGACCATTATCTATATATCTTTTAGCTGTCTTACCAAGATCACTTCCCTTCTTGATCTCGTTTCTTAAAACATCTCCTGTAGAAATATGACCAAAGCCATATTTCGCAATCATTTTTTCACTCTGTGTCCCTTTGCCAGCGCCAGGAGCACCGAAAATAACAATATTCTTCATTGTCTTTTTATTTATGATATAATTTCTGATTCTATGATTTTCTACCCGTCCTGCCGACATCCGAACAGCTCTTTACCATCCTTATGCAACGCTAAAAGAAGAATGTCAAAATACAAAAAATTATTTTTCTTTCACCAAAGTATAAATATCTTTCAAGCCACGTCCCTGTTGGTCATAATCAAGTCCATAGCCCAATATAAAATCATTCGGAATTTTAATCACCGGATACTCGATATTCAAAGGAATGGCCAGTTTATCAGGTTTTACCAGTAAAGTACAGATATGAATAGATTTCGGATTATGAGCGCGAAGCGTTTCAATCATGTGTTGCATAGTGAGGCCTGTTTCCACAATATCTTCCAGAATAATAACTGTACGTCCCTTTAAATCCTGATTGATGCCCACTAGTTCTTTCACCTTACCCGTAGTCGATGTACCCTCATAAGAAGAAAGTTTTACAAAAGAAATCTCAAAAGGAATGGTCAGCATCCTCGTCAAGTCAGCTGCAAAGATGTAAGAGCCATTCAGTACTGCCAGGAAGATTGGATTTTTGCCAGCCATATCTTTGTTGAGACGATTCGCTACGACCTGTATACGTTTCCGGATTTCAGTTTCTGGAATAGAGGTCTTAAAGGTTTTATCCTTAATTTTTACTACACTCATTACTCGAAAACTAATTTTGGCACAAAATTACTAAAAATATGGCAAACATTACGTATTAATTTCGTATTTTTGCAACACATGAAGATTTTTACAAGTGCTCAAATTCAAGAGCTGGACAAATACACGATAGAACACGAGCCCATCAGTTCCATTGATCTGATGGAAAGAGCCGCAGAGGTCCTGACTCGAGCCATTGAAGCAGAATGGGCCGCAGATACCCCCGTTATAGTTTTTGCCGGACCCGGAAACAACGGAGGTGATGCTCTAGCCGTCAGCAGGATGCTGACGGCAGACGGGTATGAGGTTTCTGTGTACTTGTTTAACACCCACAATCACCTTTCGGAAGAATGCGCAACGAACAGGCAGCGTCTGATTGATGAGAAAAAGGTAAAAACTTTTACCGAAATTACCACGAATTTTACGCCTCCTGAGTTGAGCAATAGAGATCTGATAATTGACGGGCTTTTCGGCAGTGGACTCAACAAACCGCTTTCGGGAGGTTTCTCTGCCTTGGTAAAATACATCAACCTCTCACCAGCGCGAGTAGTAAGTCTGGACATTCCATCTGGCCTGATGTGCGAAGATAACACTTATAATATCCGGCAGAATATCATAAAAGCCGACTTAACACTTACGCTTCAGCAAAAGAAACTCTCTATGTTGATGGCTGACGACCAAGCCTATATTGGGAAATTAAAGGTACTCGACATTCATCTCTCGCCGGAATACATCTCCCAAAAAGACAGCGAATACAAAATCCTGGAAGAAAAAGATATTAAGTCCCGTATTCTGAAGCGAAAGGATTTCGCACATAAAGGGACTATGGGTAGTGCTCTTCTGATTGCCGGAAGCTACGGAATGTCAGGGGCTGCCATTCTCTCCGCAAAAGCTTGTCTACGGTCCGGTGCAGGTAAGGTGTTTGTGCACACGCCAAAACATAATTACGACATCATGCAAATATCCGTTCCCGAAGCCGTGATGCAGATGGATCACGAAGAGAACTACTTCTCAGAGGCAGTGGATACACACGATATAGACGCTATAGGAATCGGCCCGGGATTAGGGCAACAGGAAGACACGGCAATTGCCGTAATTTCCCAACTCCGCCAAGCTGCCTGTCCTGTCGTTATCGATGCTGATGCTATCAATATTCTGGCCAATCATAGAGCTTGGTTGCAACAACTCCCTACAGGCGTTATCTTAACACCGCATCCCAGAGAGTTCGACAGACTATACGGTACCATGAGTAATGGCAGCTACGAGCGTCTGGAGAAGGCACATAAACTATCCAAGATTCTCCAAGCATACATTCTCCTGAAAGGTCATTATTCCGCCCTATGCCTCCCAGACGGCCATGTAGAATTCAATCCTACCGGAAACAGCGGAATGGCTACAGCCGGCAGTGGAGATGTCCTCACTGGAATTATTACCGGATTACTGGCACGAGGGTACAAACAGGCTGATGCCTGCAGAGTAGGAATGTATCTCCATGGATATGCCGGTGATCTTGCTACCCAGGAATTAGGTAAAGAAAGTTTGATAGCAAGTGATCTGATCAAGTATCTCCCACAAGCATTCATAGAGTTGGATGATTCCTGTCGAAGATCTTCAAAAAACTGAAGATTCTCTTTTTAAAGAATTGAATCAAGGACTGAAGACAAAAGATAAACAAAAAGGCGGGCACTGAATAAACAGTATCCGCCTTTATTATTAAAACTTTCAGATTCGAATCTGAAAGAAGGATTCAGATCAGTCGAGATTAGCCAATTTGTTGTCAGAACCCAGAACGTCTGTGATCTTATACTGATACATCTCTGTCATATAGTCACGGGCAGAACCACAGTACTTACGAGGATCAAAATACTCAGGATGCTTAGCCAGCGTTTCACGAACACCTGCGGTGAAAGCCAGACGAGAATCAGAATCAATATTGATTTTGCAAACTGCACTCTTAGCTGCCTTACGAAGTTGTTCTTCAGGAATACCAACTGCATCAGGAAGATTGCCTCCATACTGATTGATAATATCAACATATTTCTGAGGAACTGAAGAAGAACCATGAAGCACGATTGGGAAACCAGGGAGTTTCTTCTCAATTTC
Organism: uncultured Prevotellaceae bacterium; assembly: GCA_963769405.1. GTDB lineage: Bacteria > Bacteroidota > Bacteroidia > Bacteroidales > Bacteroidaceae > Prevotella. Next base: position 120,001 of record CAVYLQ010000014.1, read on the forward strand.
AGCAAGGATATCGAATGCCAATGGAGGAGGAATCAATCGGCCTGTCTTCGGATCACGCGTGCACTGCTCAGGTTTGAATTTATAAGCTCCGTGACTGGTTCCGATAGAAATAGCCAGAGAGTCAACACCAGAACGTTTTGAAAAGTCAATTACCTCTTCTGGACGTGTATAGTGAGATTCCTCAGCGGAAACTTCATCCTCAACACCTGCAAGAACGCCCAACTCACCCTCAACGGTTACACCATATTGATGAGCATATTCAACCACTTTCTTGGTCAAAGCAATATTTTCTTCGTAAGGAAGGGAAGAACCATCTATCATTACAGAAGAAAAACCATTATCTACACATGATTTACAGAGCTCGAAACTGTCTCCATGATCAAGATGAAGAACCACCTCTGGATGATTGCAACCCAATTCCTTGGCATAAGCTACAGCACCTGCTCCCAGATAACGAAGTAAAACGGGATCAGCATACTGACGGGCACCTTTTGAAACCTGCAGGATCACCGGAGACTTCAACGTAGCAGAAGCTTTGATGATAGCCTGAAGCTGCTCCAGGTTGTTGAAATTAAATGCCGGTACTGCCCAGCCACCATTCACGGCTCTTTTGAACATCTCACGGGTGTTGACCAAGCCTAATTTCTTATAATCTACAATAGCCATAATTTGATTATGTTTAAAAATTAACTACTTTCTTACTGTTGAAACTAGATGCAAATTTAAGATTTTCTTTTAGCTTAAGCAAATCAGGAACCATCTTTTTTAACTGCACAAAGATAAAAAGACTTCATGAGTGCTCTAATTCCGATCATTTTCATTCTCTTGTAAACTGCATCTTACAAAATACGATTTATTTTGATTTCTTTCTACCGTTTTGTTTCGACTTCCGGGAAACCGTTAAGGCATAAAACCAGACAATTACAAAACCAATCAACGGTATAATAAAAGGTAAAACGACATGTGTACGATCAGCCAGAAGACCGACCAACAAGAATCCGCAACCTCCAATAGGAGTCATCATCAATAATGAAGAGGCCGTTTTCGTTAGTCCTCCCAAATCTTTCAGTGCAATCGAGAAAATCGTAGGAAACATAATAGCCTCAAAGAAATAATTGATGATTAAGAAAAGAAGGGAGAGCTTTCCAATCTTACAAAGTATCAGGATAAAAATCATATCCAACACCGTAACCGTGGCGCATACCAAAAGCCATTTCTCTGCAGACATCAAGCGCATGACCCAACTTCCGAAGAATCTTCCTATCATAAACAGAGCCAAAGCTCCCGTCAGTACCAAAGATGCCGTACGATCGGTCATCCAATCCATTCCGGTGGTAAAGTTAATAAAATAACTATTAATGGAGATTTCAGCAAACTCGTAAGCCAACAAGGCAAAAAGGCCGAATAAAAAAATACGATGTTCATGAAACAAACTCTTATAGGGATGTCCCTTTTCTTCGTCGGTTGTTTCATACTTGATTTCCGGTAGAGAAATACGAGAAAAAACAATGGCAATGATCAAGACAATAACGCCCAAAATGGCATACGGAATCCAGATATGATGTCCTTCCTCATAACCGCGAAAAAGAAATTGTCCGACACATAACGTAGCCATCATACTTCCTAATCCATTAAAGGATTGGGAAAGAACCAACCGGCTGGCAGATGTTTCTCTTGGTCCCAGTTCAGTAGCATAAGGATTTGATGCCGTTTCCAGAAACACCAGTCCACAACCTATAATAAAAAGGCAGAGGAGAAAGGCATAAAAAGAACCGTTGATGGCACTTGGAATAAACAGGAAAGCACCTACACCAAAAACAATTAACCCGAAAATCACCCCTCGGCGATAACCATATTTGTTAATAAACTTTCCAGCAGGAATGGCCAGAAGGAAATAGCCTAAAAAGGTCATTACCTGAATCAGAGAAGATCGTGTAATGGAAATGCAAAGTGTATTCTGAAAATGTTTGTTCAGGACATCCAGGATAGCCCTGGAAAATCCAATTAGAAAGAACAGGACAGTAATCAGAATAAAAGGCAAAGCATACCTCTTATCCGTTAATGCAGTTTTTTTATTACTCATTATTTGTTTTTATTACTTTCAATAATTCTAACTATAAACGCTGACCTCTCTTGAAACAAGCGATGCCCGTATTGATAGCCATATAGAATAGAAGACCAGCAACGGGTCAAAATCATCAACGCCTTCAAGAGATAACAAATGATAGAATCTCCTGCGCCTTTTGATGAAATCGTCAAATAATGCAAAGATAGTAAAATTCTCGCTGATTTGTTTAAAAAACACAAAAAAGGTGTACCACTGTACACCAAATTTATAACCTTAAACCTAATACCATGAAAAACACATATACAAAGATATGGAAGAAAACAGTATCCTCCAAATTTTTTGACTCAAGAAAAACTATATTTATATTTATTTTAATGATGCAACACCCATATTAACGCATTTTCTATATTTTAAGGCAAAGAAAAAAGCAAGATAAACTCTATTTTTCTATGCACTTTCCCATAATCTTTCTCTATAACTCTGGCAGGATACAACCTATCTTTTAAATTTCAAGTATCCTTTAGTATCTGTTTCAGCAGATAGGTAGCATTTTGGTTTCTTGCCACCCCAGGAGTAATCTGGTAGGAATAAGTGACATCTGTCCCTAATTTGATTTCAAAACAAACATTCCGAAACGTTTCGGGGTATTCATCAGCCAGCTTAGAAAGCTCCAGATCATGTGTTGCAATAATACCGCTGACATTCATTTTTGATATCGCCTGTAAAAACAATTTTGAACCGTTCAACTTATCAAGAGAATTTGTACCTTTCAAGATTTCATCTAAAAGAATCAAGGTAGGTTCAGGTGAAATCTTGCAATACGAAATCAACTGTTGTAACCTCAAGAGCTCAGCATTGAAAAAAGAAATACCATGTTCCAAATCATCTGACGTTCTCATACTGGAAAAAAGCCGGAAACGGGATATCCGGAAAGAGTCAGCAAATACTGGCATAGCATTAAAAGCCAGAATTACGTTTATACCCACAGTACGGAGGAAAGTACTTTTACCAGCCATATTCGCACCAGTAACCAGAACAAACTCCTGACTTTTTAAATCAAAATCATTATGAACGGCTTTCTTACCTAAAAAAGGATGATATAATGCGCGAGACTCGAAGATAAATTCCTTTGAATCTACAATCTCTGCCAATGTGGCCTCAGGATGATTGAACCAAGCCGTAGCTATTGAAACAAAAGCATCCATCTCACTGACGGCATCTACCCAATTGCGCATTTGACTGGAATAGAGATGCTGCCACCTGGCAAACTTTCGAATGAGTTGGAAATCACTCAGAAAAAGGAGATTAAAAAGAACAAGTCCAATTAGATTTGACCGGCTACTCAAACTATTCAAAACTTGCCATAGAATCTTAAAAGCTACTCCAGAGCCTTCCAGCCGCGACTGAATCTCTCTATTTTTAGAAGAATGGAAGTCAGATTCTGTTATTAGTTTGACTAAATCAGCATAACCAACCGATATTTTACCCAGATCATCAGCAGTTCTTTCAATTCCTTTAAGACTTTTATTACACAAAACGGAAACCAGGAAAAGTTGGATGATACCCCACCAGACAGGAACAAGCCACGATATTATATTGAAGACTGACAGCACGACAGCAATGATAAAGCCGGCAGGAATCAGTAAACCACAGATCCTTGAGAAGTTACCAGTCAATACCGCAGGAAGATGAAAGGCAGACAACTCCTGTATTGCTTTCAGCATTTTTTTTGTATTGATTCTCTCACCTTGCAGAATTCGTTGAGACTTAAACCGAGTCATAAAAGATTCTTGTTGAGAAAGTTCCTGTACAGCCGCAGGCCGGCTTTTGTCCCATCTCAAATGCATAAGCGAAAAGGCCAGAAAATCACTTCCTCCGTCAGTCACTGTTCGGGCAATACGATTGAATAATGAACCTTTACCAAAAACATCCAAGTCAAAAGAATATTCATGATGTGGATCAACATATTCCTCACCTGAATGAAAATGCGAATAATCACCCGAAAGAGCCAGAGACTCCAAATGAAGTACTTCATGGCAAGCCTTCAAATTTAAAATATGCTTACCATTTCTCTGGTCAAACCGAGAAAGGACCATCCATAGGAGAACAGAAACTATAACCAATCCAAACATCCAGGATCTCAACGGCCAGATAATCATACTGACAATAGCCATTATAACACCAACCGCACAAAGGATCTCTGCTATGACCCACCATTTATTCCAACGCTTCAATGCATTAATCTGGATTTCCAGACCTTCCGACTGATTCTTATAATACTGATTTACTTCCATTATAAACATTCCAAGGATAAAAGAGCAATATGACGATTACAACTGCAAAGATACCTATCTTTGGATATTAGCGCAAAATAAGTATCTTAATAATCTGTAAAGATTAACGTCTCAGAGAAACTTGCCACACCAACAACTCATAAATCACATAACCAACTGGTAAATAAAAAGCATACCTTATCAAATAGAATCTATTTCAACCTTTACACGTTATAAATACTCTCAAACTATCTTGTTTGACAAGGGCAAAACAACAACACTGAACCCTCTCTAAATAAGGCAAATAGAACAAAACCACAATTTCTAAATGATTTATTTGCTCGATTCAACAAAAAGGCTTATCTTTGCATAAATAACAAATATTCTTCGGTTTGCTCAACTGCACTTCCTATTTCATCAAGTGAGAGCCAACAAACCAAGTAATTACAAATTTCAACTAAAAGACAAATATTATCAGTTTCAAGAACCTATCCCATTCCATCATCTCTCGGATTATTTTATCCGGTCTATTTGCAATTTTCAGTATTATCCCGCTACAAGCTCAGCAGCGAGGGAAAGCTTCTTTTTATTCCAGACATTCCGCAGGAAGAAAAACAGCCAGTGGTGAGAGATTTCACCATGATTCCTTAGTCTGTGCACACAAGTTCTATCCGTTTGGAACAAGACTTAAAGTCACAAATTTAAGTAATAGACGGTCAGTTATTGTACGCGTGATAGACCGGGGACCTTACGGACGCCGGAGAATCATTGATCTGAGTTGGGCAGCAGCGAAGCGAATAGGGATGATTGGACGGGGTATTGCGACAGTAAAAGTAGAAGTCTTGCAGAATCCAATTCCTTTTCGTCCAACAGATAATTTAAATCTACCCAACATGGATTTCGAAGTATCAGAAGCCGGTTATAGTTTCATCGAACATTGGAAAAAGATTAAGACGATTCCTAAAGAAAAAAACGTCCCCCCAAAGCCAAGAGGTCCATATTCTGTTTCAGAAGAACCTTCTTCAAAATGTCAGATTGAAGAGAAGATGGTAATAAAACGGAAGAACAACTCTCCCATAAACAAAGATGTAAAAAAGAAAGTAAGAAAGCCGGTCAAAAAGAATAATATATTCAAGAAACCAAAGGAATCATTTCATAAAGGAACTCCCAACCGCTGGAGCAAAGCCTTCGAAAGCTGAAAACCATTTGTTACATTATTAAGTTTTAACTTAAAACGATTTATATGAATATTCCGGACAAGATCATTCACTTGCACAAGTCGGAATATCAAATTCACTTATCTTTGATATTGACCGATTACCCTGTATAGCAGCTACACAGAAACGGGCATTTCCATCTTTCAATTCCCTGTCAGCCTTCACAACCGCGGTATAACGAATACCCCTACCCGCATCAATTTTCTCTATATGAATACTTGGAGAAATATAAATATGCTTGTTTCCATCGGTCTCTACCACAAGAGGGACTACATCTGTCATTGAATGGTCACTTGTATTATAAATTTCAAAAATGAGCTTACAGACTTCATTACGATTTAATCTATTGTTTCGGTTAGAATCTACAAAACGGGCATTTCGTATTTCTAAATTTCGATTATAAGTATAGTTACCGGTCACATTCTTCTCGCTCGAATTGGAAGGAATTACAGATTCTGGAGCTTCAGCACTATAATTATCATTATAATCTTTACCATTAAAATCATAAATACGGTCATCACCACTATTTGAGGAATCAAAACCACTCTCGCATGAACCTACCTGGGTATTGTTTTGCTCATTCAATTGGCCATACCGGTCGTGATGCATTCCATTACTGTAGATTTGCTCAGCATCATTTTGATGCTGCCGGTCTTGTTGAGCACCAAGTGCGCCACCTATAACAGCTCCCCCAGCCATCCCGACAATCGTGCCCACATCAGAGCCATTCCATCCACCGGCTAGATCACCAATAGAAGAACCTAAAACTGCCCCTATGCCACTGCCTATGTAAGCACCCTGGCCTTCATAAGTATCACATCCACTCAATAGCAAAGCTGCGCAAGTTGCACATAAAATCATATTCCTTTTCATCTTCAATCCCCCATAATTAATTGGACAAAAATAGTGCAATATTAGCAATTAAACAAAATTTTTTCCCTATTTCAATATAGGCAAATCTCTAAAAGAATTAAACAAACTTAAAATCTGATTCTAAGTTGTTTTCAACATCTGAATAAGAAAACATAATAGCCAGGAAACCAGTTATAGATACTCACCATTCCTATCAAATAGAGAAAAGACATAAAAAAGAAAGAATTAGCATATACTTCGAGCATACTAAAAAAAGAGAGCATGCCATTTCTGACATACTCTCTTTGAATACCTATTTATGATTTACTTTAAGAAGTAATCAAAATTCTAACTACTCTGCTTTTGGAGTTTCCTTTTTAGACTCAGGTGCTTTATCTGCCTTAACTTCGGCAGCTTTAGTTTCAGACTTTACAGGAGCCTTCTGCTTAGCAGTAGTCTCAGACTTCGGTGAAACCTCTTTTTCAGGAGTTTCTGCAGTCTCAGCTACAGGAGCAGCAGTTTCAGTAGTCTTCTTACGACTGCCACGACGGGTATGTTTAGCACCAGTTTGTGCAGTCTTAGCCATCCTATCGTCAAAGTCTACAAGCTCTATAAAAGCCAGTTCAGCAGCATCTCCAAGACGAGAGCCTAATTTGATGACACGTGTATAGCCACCCGGGCGATTACCCACCTTTGCAGCAACAGTACTGAACAGCTCCTTGATGGCTTCCTTATCCTGAAGATAACGAAATACCACACGACGAGAAGTTGTCGTATCATTTTTAGAACGTGTAATCAATGGTTCCACATATTTTTTCAGAGCTTTAGCCTTGGCCACAGTCGTAGTGATTCTTTTGTGCATAATCAGGGATATTGACAAATTAGCCAACAAAGATGCCCGATGTGATGCAGTACGACTGAGATGGTTGAATTTTTTATTATGTCTCATTTTGTTTTTTATTGGGACTAGTACTTGAATGGTTTCCTGCTCACGCAGGTCCTATTAACCTATTCTTATTCCTTGTCCAGTTTATACTTTGAAATATCAGTTCCAAACGATAGATTCAGACTCTCGAGCAAATCATCAAGCTCTGAAAGCGATTTCTTACCGAAATTACGGAACTTCAAAAGATCAGTTTTATTATATTGCACCAAATCGCCCAATGTTTCCACATTTGCAGCCTTCAGGCAATTGAGTGCGCGAACACTCAGGTTTAAGTCCACAAGACGAGTCTTGAGCAGTTGGCGCATGTGAAGCACTTCCTCATCAAACTCTTGGTTGTTGTCCTTGTCTGGATTCTCCAATGTAATCTTCTCGTCCGAGAACAACATAAAATGATAGATGAGGATTTTAGCAGCTTCCTTCAATGCATCCTTCGGACAGATAGAACCATCTGTAGTGACCTCAATAACCAATTTGTCATAATCAGTCTTTTGCTCAACACGATACGGCTCAACCGAATATTTGACATTGCGGATTGGTGTATATATCGAATCAATCGGAAGCACATTGACATCCGTGCAAAATTGTCTATTTTCTTCAGAGGGCACATAACCACGTCCCTTATTAATGGTAAGATCAATCTGCATAGAAGCTTTAGGGTCCAAATGGCAAATCACCAAATCAGGGTTTAACACTTCAAATCCAGTCAGGTACTTACCAATATCACCTGCTTTGAATTCAGTGGAATTCTCTACGGTGATACTAACTTTCTCGTTCTCGAATTCTTCTACTACTTGCTTGAACCGAACTTGTTTAAGATTCAAGATAATGTTGGTGACATCTTCCTTTACACCAGGCACTGTAGAAAATTCATGCTCAACACCAGTTATACGAACAGTGTTGATTGCATAACCTTCAAGCGAGGAAAGAAGCATGCGGCGAAGAGCGTTACCAATAGTGACACCAAAGCCAGGCTCGAGAGGACGGAACTCAAATTTTCCGTAGTGGTCGTTAGCCTCCAGCATTACGACTTTATCAGGTTTTTGAAATGCTAATATCGCCATTAACTTAATGATTTTTATTATTTAGAGTACAACTCAACAATTAATTGTTCCTTGATATTCTCAGGAATATCAGCACGGTCCGGCTTATGAAGATATTTTCCACTTCTGGAATTTTCATCCCATTCAAGCCAAGGATATTTACTATGGTTGAAACCAGCCAACGCAACATCAATAACCTCAAGAGATTTAGCCTTCTCACGAACTCCAACCACCTGACCAGGTTTTACAGAATAAGAAGGAATATTAACAACTTGTCCATCAACAACAATGTGACGATGGCCTACCAACTGACGAGCAGCTGCACGTGTGGGGGCTATACCCAAACGGAAAACAATATTATCCAAACGGCTCTCCAAATTCTGAAGAAGAACCTCTCCAGTGATTCCTTCAGCTTTCTGGGCCTTATCAAACATATTACGGAACTGCCGTTCCAGCACGCCATAGGTATATTTTGCCTTCTGCTTTTCAGCCAACTGTGCACCATACTCTGACTGCTTACGACGACGGTCGTTGCCATGCTGTCCAGGAGGGAAATTTCTCTTAGAGAGCACTTTATCAGCGCCAAATATTGGTTCACCAAAACGGCGTGCAATTCTAGATTTAGGACCTATGTATCTTGCCATAATGAAATAAATTCTTTAAAAAATTGATGATCAGATGAAATTATACACGACGACGCTTTGGAGGACGGCAGCCATTATGTGGTAATGGTGTCACATCAACGATCTCAGTCACCTCAATACCTGCGCCATGTACGGCACGAATAGCTGACTCACGCCCGTTACCCGGACCTTTGACATATGCTTTCACCTTACGCAAACCAAGTTCATAAGCTACCTTTGAGCAATCCTCAGCTGCCATTTGAGCAGCATAAGGAGTATTCTTTTTAGAACCGCGGAAGCCCATCTTGCCTGCGGAAGACCAAGAAATAGTCTCCCCCTCGTTGTTAGCAAGAGATACAATAATATTATTAAAAGAACTGTGAATATGGAGTTGACCTATTGCATCAACCCTTACATTTCTTTTCTTTGATGTTGCTTTTGTCTTTGCCATGATTATTGAATTTATAGCATGATTCTTCATCCACCCTGACTATAAAAGTCAAAAGCAGACTCAAGAAATCAACTAAATTTTACTTAGTTGCCTTCTTCTTATTAGCAACAGTCTTCTTCTTTCCCTTACGGGTACGAGCATTGTTCTTAGTACTCTGGCCACGGACAGGAAGGCCATTACGATGCCTGACACCACGATAACAGCCTATATCCATAAGGCGCTTGATATTCATTTGGATCTCTGAACGGAGATCACCTTCTACTTTGTACCCAGCGCCGATAATTTCACGGATTTTGGCTGCCTGATCATCAGTCCAATCACTGACCTTCAGGTCACGGTTAATTCCGGCCTCATCCAATATCTTTGCTGAACTATTTCGACCTATACCATAAATATAAGTCAATGCGACTTCGCCACGCTTATTCTGGGGCAAATCTACTCCAACAATTCTTATTGCCATTTGTTATTAATAAAAAATAATAGTTACATACTCGCGAAAGAGTGTGCAAAGATACAATAAAATTCATCATCAATGTACACTTTTACGAATTTTTAACACTAACCCTGACGCATTTTGAACTTAGGGTTCTTCTTGTTAATTACAAACAAACGACCCTTTCGACGTACAATTTTGCATTCAGAATTACGTTTCTTTAGTGATGTTCTAGTCTTCATATCTTTGAAATCTGTTTATTTATATCTAAAAACAATTCTTCCCTTAGTCAAGTCATATGGACTCATTTCCACTTTAACCTTGTCACCAGGCAAAATCTTGATGTAATGCATACGCATCTTGCCTGAAATATGAGCAATAATCTCTACTCCATTTTCAAGTTCCACGCGAAACATTGCATTAGACAAACTTTCGACGATTGTTCCGTCTTGTTCAATAGCTGGCTGCTTTGCCATAATTACTTATTAACTCCTTTAAAATATTAAATACTCCTTGACCAATGTATTCTGCTAATTAAATGCTGTAAGTCTTCCATTTTCATGTATCAACCTCAAGAATCATTCCAATCTGCATCCAATCAAGACATACAATGAAACTCATCACCGATCAATCAACTCAATACCATCAAATGTAGACAAAATCTCAGCCTTCCCTCTGCGAATTGCAATTGTATGTTCAAAGTGAGCTGCAGGCAGATGATCCCGTGTTACAATACCCCAACGATCAGGAAGCAATGCCACCTTACAATCACTCATAGTGACCATCGGTTCTATAGCAATACACATTCCTGCTTTTAAGAGTACTCCATTACCATATTTCCCATAATTGGGAATAGGAGGATCTTCATGCATCTGCCGACCAATACCATGACCCGTCAGTTCTCTGACTACCGAATAACCTTCAGCTTCACAAGACTGCTGCACGGCATAGCCGATATCTCCCACATGATTACCTGCGACTGCCTGCTCAATACCCTTATAAAGTGCCGCTTCTGTTGTCTTCAAGAGTTTTCGCACTTCCGGTTTAACTTCTCCGACACAAAAAGTATAACAACTATCACCATTGTATCCATTTAACAATGTACCGCAATCAATAGAAACGATATCACCATTCTTCAAGACAGTCTGGTTACCAGGTATACCATGCACTACGACATCATTGACAGATGTACAGATTGAACCGGGAAAAGGCGCATCAACACCAAAAGGATTAGGAACACCTTTGAATGTAGGTTCAGCACCATGATCACGGATAAATTCTTCTGCTATCTCATCGAGTTGAAGAGTTGTAACACCCGGTCTTATATGTTTACCAACCTCCGAAAGAGTAGCCCCAACGAGTTGATTGGCTTCACGCATGAGCCGGATTTCATCTTCAGTCTTCAGAAATATTTTCATTACCCAAGATCAATAGGCAGAAAGGCCTGCATGGCGAGTATGACCAGAACTCAATAGTCCGTCATAATGCCGCATCAACAGATAACTCTCAATCTGCTGCAAGGTATCTATTACGACACCTACAAGAATCAAGAGTGAAGTTCCTCCAAAGAATTGAGAGAAAGACTGTTGCACATTCAGTAAACCTGCCAAAGCCGGCATAATAGCTATAAAAGCTATGAACAAGGAACCTGGAAAAGTAATCCGAGACATGACCGTGTCTATATACTCCGCAGTATCCTTACCCGGTTTGACACCAGGTATAAATCCATTATTACGCTTCAAGTCATCAGCCATTTGAGTAGGATTCAAAGTGATTGCAGTATAAAAATAAGTAAACGCGATGACTAAAATCACATAAACAATATTATAGAGCAAACTACGTGTATTCATCAAGTCCTGAACCCACCAAGCCGAATTCGCCGTATTATAACGGACTATTGCCAAAGGAATGAACATCAGTGCCTGAGCAAAGATAATTGGCATTACATTGGCTGCAAATAACTTCAAGGGGATGTACTGGCGTGCTCCACCATATTGCTTATTACCCACCACACGACGAGCATACTGCACTGGAACCTTACGAGTACCCTGTACAAGGATAATAGAGGCACAAACCACCGCATAGAGGATAACAATCTCAACTATAAACATAATCAGTCCACCACCTGTAATAGCCTGCAAACGAGAAGTAACCTCCTGAATGAAAGACTGAGGCAGTCGTGCAATGATACCGATCATAATGATCAAAGAAATGCCATTGCCTACGCCCTTGTCCGTAATACGTTCACCCAGCCAGAGGACAAACATACTTCCAGCAGCAAGAATAATCGTAGCGGGAATCATAAAGACAGTCCAACTGACACCCGTAGCTAAAGCTTGCGAAGCTTGCATCTTAAGATTAATCAAATAAGATGGTGCCTGGAAAAGCAAAATAGCTATAGTAAGCCATCTTGTATACCAATCGATTTTCTTGCGGCCGCTCTCACCTTCACGCTGCATTTTCTGAAAATAAGGAACAGCAACAGCAAGAAGCTGCATAACGATTGAGGCAGAGATATAAGGCATAATCCCCAAAGCGAAGATAGACGCATTGGAAAAAGCACCTCCAGAGAACATATCAAGTAAAGACATTAGTCCTCCTGCAGTTTGTGACTGTAAATGTGCCAACTGGCTTGGATCAATACCGGGAAGTACGACAAATGATCCAAAACGGTATATAGCCACAAATAGAAGGGTAATGAGGAGCCGCTGACGCAGATCCTCAACCTTCCAACAGTTCTTTAGTGTCTCAATAAACTTTTTCATTCACTTAGATTATTGTTGCCTTACCACCTAATGTCGTTATAGCCTGTTCAGCAGACTTAGAGAAAGCATTAGCCTCTACATCGACCTTAGCTTTCAATTCACCATCACCAAGAACTTTAATGAGTTTATTTCCATCAAAAAGCCCTCCTTCATTCATCTCTTTTAAGCCAATCTTAGTAAGATTTTTCGTTTCAACGAGCTTCTGAAGAGAAGAAAGGTTAACAGCAAGGTACTCTTTATGGTTGATATTTTTAAAACCAGCCTTAGGTACACGACGCTGCAAAGGCATCTGACCGCCCTCAAATCCGAACTTTCTTTTATAACCAGAACGCGACTTGGCGCCCTTAGATCCACGAGTGGAAGTACCTCCAAGTCCAGACCCCGTACCACGGCCAATACGACGACGTGAATGTGTAGAACCAGCTGCAGGTTTTAAATTATTTAATTTAATCATTGCATCAAATTTTAAGAATTCGTTATTTAATAATCTCAATCAATTGATGAACCTTACGGATCATGCCACGGTTGCTAGGATTGTCTTGAACCTCAGCAACCTGACCGATCTTATGGAGACCAAGATAGATAAGGGTATTCTTCTGATCAATCGGAGCACCTACTCTACTTTTGATTTGTTTGATTTTAATAGTTGCCATTATATAATCCTCTCAAATTAACCGTTAAACACTTTGTTCATACTGATTCCCCGTTCGCCAGCAATTTGATAAGGATCACGCATCTTCGAAAGAGCGAGGATAGTGGCCTTAACCAGATTATGTGCATTTGAAGAACCCTTAGACTTTGCAATAACATCACTGATGCCGGCGCTTTCCAAAACAGCTCGCATAGCACCTCCTGCTTTCAGTCCGGTACCAGCAGCAGCAGGTTTCAAAAGGACTTTGGCGCCCTCGTAAGAAACCTCCATCTCATGAGGAACTGTACCTTTAAGGACAGGTACTTTCAGCAGGCTTTTCTTTGCAGCCTCTGTTCCTTTTGCTATTGCAGCAGTTACTTCACCAGCCTTACCAAGGCCATAGCCAATAACACCTTTGCCATCACCTACAACGACGATAGCAGCGAATGTAAAGGTACGACCACCTTTGGTAACTTTAGTTACACGGTTAATAGCAACCAGACGATCTTTCAATTCAACGTCACTATTTGCTTTTACTCTATTCATTGCCATAATCGATTAAAATTTAAGGCCACCTTCACGGGCTGCGTCAGCAAGTGCCTGAACACGACCATGATAGAGATAACCATTACGGTCAAAAACTATAGATTCCACTCCAGCTACCTTTGCCTTTTCAGCAATAAGAGCTCCAACCTTCTTAGCCTGCTCGTTCTTAGGAAGTTTCTCCATGCCTAAAGAAGAAGCGTAAGCAAGAGTATTGCCTGTTAAATCATTAATTAACTGAGCGTAAATCTGTTTGTTTGAACGAAACACACTAAGACGCGGACGTTCACTAGTCCCTTTGACATACTTACGGATGCGGAACTTTATTTTAATTCGTCTTTCAACTTTCTTTGTTGTCATTGTCGTAAAAAATTAAAATTACTTAGCAGCAGCAGTCTTACCAGACTTTCTGCGGATGACCTCACCTTTAAAGAGAATACCTTTTCCTTTATACGGTTCAGGCATACGGAAAGAACGAATTTTTGCACAGATGAGTCCCAGCAATGCTTTATCGCAAGACTCTAATGTTATAGCCGGGTTCTGATTTCTTTCAGCCTTAGTCTCAACCTTAACCTCTTTAGGAAGTTGCATATAGATGGGGTGCGTATAACCCAAGGTGAGTTCTATAATATTGCCCTGATTGGTCACACGATAACCGACGCCAACGAGCTCCATCGTCTTAGAATAACCTTTACTTACTCCAATAACCATATTGTTCACCAGAGAACGATAAAGGCCATGGAAAGCCTGTTTCTGTTTCTCATCCACAGGGCTCTTTTCATCAACCACGAAAGTTATAGAACCCTCCGCAACAGTCACTTTGATAGAAGGATCTATCTTCTGAAAAAGTTCACCATTAGGGCCCTTCACCTTCATAACGCAGGTGTTTTTATCAAAGTTTACAGTTACACCTGCCGGTACATTAACTGGTAATTTTCCTATTCTTGACATTTCAAATCCTCCAATTAATATATGAAACAGAGAACCTCTCCGCCGATTTTTTGTTCAGCAGCCTCTTTGTTTGTCATTACACCTTTGGACGTAGATAAAACTGCAATACCCAGTCCGTTAATTACTCTCGGCATATCTTTGTAACCCGTGTATCGACGAAGACCAGGAGTAGAAATACGCTTCATACTTCTGATAGCATTTTGCTTTGTCTTAGGATCATACTTCAATGCGACCTTGATTGTACCTTGAGGACCATCCTCAATAAACTTGTAATTCAGAATGTACCCTTTCTCAAAGAGGATCTTTGTGATCTCTTTCTTCAAGTTAGACGCAGGAACATCTACAACACGGTGATGAGCCATGATTGCGTTTCTAAGTCTAGTCAGATAATCTGCTATAGGATCTGTCATAAAAAAAATATTAATTAATCGGGACTTCCCGACAATATTAAAAAATGTGATCTATCTAAATTGATAAGACTACCAACTGGCTTTTCTCACTCCCGGGATCAAGCCTTTAGATGCCATCTCACGAAATTGAATACGTGAAAGGCCAAACTGCCGCATATATCCTCGTGAACGGCCAGTAATCTTACAACGATTATGCAACCGAACAGGGCTGGCATTCTTAGGAATAGCCTGCAATTTACGAGCTGCATCATAAGCTTCTGCAGGATCCGTGGTAGTAGCGATAGTTTTCTTCAGAGCAGCACGCTTCTTTGCATAACGCGCCACAAGCTTTGCACGCTTCACTTCACGAGCTTTCATTGATTCTTTTGCCATATCTCTTTAATCTTTTTTAGCATTCTTAAATGGGAAACCAAAGCTTTTGAGCAAAGCATAACCCTCCTCATCTGTAGTAGCGGAAGTCACGAAAGTGATGTTCATGCCTTGAACACGATCAACCTTATCGATATTAATCTCCGGGAAAATAATCTGCTCAGAAATGCCGAGAGTATAGTTACCATGACCATCAAGTCTGGAATCGATGCCCTTAAAGTCACGAATACGAGGCAGAGCCACACGAATAAGTCTCTCCAAGAATTCGTACATCCGTTCACGACGCAGAGTAACCATTACGCCAATAGGCATGTGTTTACGAAGCTTAAAATTAGCGATATCCTTTTTAGAATAAGTAGCTACAGCTTTCTGGCCTGTAACAGAAGACAACTCAGTGATAGCAACATCAATAATCTTCTTATCTTGTGTAGCATCACCAAGTCCTTCATTAATTACAATCTTTTTCAAGACAGGAACCTGCATCGTAGAAGAATAGTTAAACTGCTTCGTAAGAGCTGGTACAATAGTATCTTTATATACTTTTTTTAACCGTGCTGTATCCATTACTTAATTTCCTCCCCTGACTTTTTAGCGATGCGAACAACTTTCTTCCCTTCTCGCTTAACGGCGATTCGGGTAGCTTTACCACTCTTCGGATCAATCAGACTTAAATTAGAAATATGAATTGAAGCCTCCTGCTTAACTATACCTCCCTGAGGATTCTTTGCTGAAGGCTTAGTGCTCTTGGTAACCATGTTTATACCCTCTACGATAGCACGATTTTCTTTTACCAATACTTGGAGCACCTTACCGGACTTGCCCCTGTCTCTTCCAGTAAGCACAAGTACGGTATCGTCTTTTTTAATATGTAATTTACTCATTACTTTCTTAAATTTTAAACATTAAAGGACCTCAGGTGCCAAAGAAACGACCTTCATGTTAACAGTACGCAGTTCACGAGCTACCGGACCGAAAATACGGCTTCCACGGAGCTCACCAGCACTATTTAACAAGACACAAGCATTGTCGTCAAAACGGATATAAGAACCATCCTTACGACGGATCTCCTTCCTTGTACGTACAATCAAGGCCTTCGATACAGCACCTTTCTTCAAATCACTTGATGGGATGACGTTCTGGACAGCGACAACGATGACATCACCAACACTTGCATAGCGGCGTCCTGTTCCCCCAAGCACACGAATGCACTTAGCCATACGAGCACCACTGTTATCACATACTGTAAGTTTTGATTCAGTTTGTATCATAATTACTTAGCCTTTTCTACAATTCTTACTAATCTCCATCTCTTTGTCTTTGACAGAGGACGAGTTTCCATAATCAGCACAGTATCTCCGACATTAGCCTCGTTCTTTTCATCATGAACGTAATATTTCTTGGTATGCTGGACGAACTTACCATAAATAGGGTGCTTTTCCTTAAATTTAGATGCAATGACAATGGTTTTATCCATTTTATTGCTGACAACGACACCCTGTCTTTCCTTTCTTAAATTTCTTGTTTCCATCTGAACCATTATTATTTATTAAGTTCTCTTTGACGGAGTTCCGTCTTCATGCGTGCAATATCACGACGTGCTGCCTTAATCTGTGATGGATTCTCTAACGGAGTAATCTTATGGTTCAACATCATCTGGTTAAGTTTAGCCTCTGATGTCTTTAACTTTTCAACCAAATCCTTGATTTCAAGTCCTTTTACTTCTTTCATCTTCATAGCTTAAGCATTTTTATCGTAATCACGTCTAACAACGAACTTTGTTTTAACTGGCAGTTTCTGAGCGGCAAGACGAAGAGCTTCTTTTGCATCTTTAAGACTTACGCCTTCAACTTCAAACAAGATACGTCCTGGAGTGACGGGAGCTACCCAGCCTACTGGATCACCTTTTCCTTTACCCATACGAACATCAGCAGGTTTACGAGTAATCGGATGGTCTGGAAAAACGCGAATCCAAACCTGGCCCTCGCGATTCATATAGCGATTAACTGCTACACGAGCGGCCTCTATCTGGCGGCTATCAAGCCATTTGGATTCAAGAGTCTTGATACCAAATGAGCCGAAAGCCAATTCTGTTCCTCTGTGTGCGTCGCCTTTATTACCACGCCCATCTTGAGGTCTTCTATATTTTACTCTTTTTGGCTGTAACATAATAGATTCTTAACTTTAACGGTTATTGTTTCTCTTGCGATTACCGCGTCCGGAACGTCTCTCACCGTTACCACGATTTGAGTTTTTGTTGTCCTGTTGGAAATTCGGAGTAAGGTCAACTTTACCATAGATCATGCCTCTGCATATCCACACCTTTACTCCAATCGCACCTACCTTTGTAATTGCTTTTGTAGAGCAATAATCAATGTCAGCGCGGAATGTATGCAACGGAGTACGTCCTTCCTTAAACATTTCCTTACGAGCCATTTCAGCTCCATTCAGACGGCCCGAAACCTGGATCTTAATTCCTTCAGCACCGGCCCGCATTGTATTAGCAACAGCCATCTTAACTGCACGACGATAAGCAATCTTACCTTCAAGTTGACGAGCAATATTATCTGCTACAATGTTTGCATCCAGTTCAGGTCTCTTTACCTCAAAAATATTGATTTGAATCTCTTCCTTGAAGATATTCTTCAATTCTTCTCTCAGTTTATCAACATCCTGACCACCTTTACCAATGACAATACCCGGACGAGCAGTGCAAATAGTAATGGTAACGAGTTTTAAGGTACGCTCGATGATAATACGAGCAACGCTTGCCCTTGCCAGACGCTCGTTGATATAGTTTCGGATCTTCCCATCCTCTACGAGGTTGTCACCGAAAGACTTACCACCAAACCAATTAGAATCCCAACCACGGATTATACCTAAACGGTTACTTATTGGATTAACTTTCTGTCCCATTCTATTTACTTATTTTCGTCATTAGTTTTTGCATCAACAAAAAGCGTAACGTGATTAGAACGCTTACGAATTCTGAAGCCACGACCTTGTGGTGCTGGTCTCATACGTTTCATCGTGACGCCAGGATCTACAAAGACTCTACTGATATAGAGTTCATCTTCTTCAGCCTTACGGTCATTTTTCAGTTCCCAATTGGCAATCGCCGAACGCAGCAGTTTCTCAACATCCGCAGCGGCGTGTTTTTTTGAGAACTTAAGTACTCCAAGAGCCTTATTCACTTCCATACCACGAACCATGTCTACGACATAACGCATCTTACGTGGTGAGGAAGGAACCCCCTTGAGCTTGGCAAAGTACTGATTTTTGCGTGCCTCTTTTATCTTTTCAGCCGCAATATGTTTTCTTGCTCCCATTATTATTTCTTCATTTAAATGGTTTTAACCCGCTTACTTAATTTTTATTATTACCACTATGGCCACCAAAGCGGCGGGTAAGAGAGAACTCACCTAGTCTATGACCTACCATATTTTCGGTAATGTAAACAGGGATAAATTTATTTCCGTTATGGACTGCTATGGTATGCCCTACAAAATCGGGAGATATCATACAAGCCCTGGCCCATGTCTTGACAACACTCTTCTTGCCACTTTTGTTCATCTCGAGAATCTTCTTCTCAAGAGAAACATTGATATATGGACCTTTCTTAAGTGAACGACTCATAATTTACTCTTTATTTTTTATTAGCTCTTTCGATAATATACTTGTTAGAAAGCTTCTTTGGTGCACGTGTCTTAAGACCCTTTGCACACAAGCCCTTACGAGAACGTGGAAGACCACCAGACTGACGACCTTCACCACCACCCATCGGGTGATCAACAGGGTTCATCACCACGCCACGGTTATGAGGGCGACGGCCCAGCCAACGAGAGCGACCGGCCTTGCCCGAACGTTCAAGAGCATGATCGGAATTCCCTACACTGCCAATCGTAGCTTTACAAGCACTCAGAATCTGGCGAGTTTCACCAGAAGGGAGCTTAATAACACAATAACTACCTTCACGAGAAGTCAACTGAGCAAAATTACCAGCCGAACGGACAAGACGCGCACCTTCACCCGGACGTAACTCAATATTATGAATTACGGTACCTACAGGAATGTTTTCCAATGGAAGAGCATTTCCTATTTCAGGAGCTGCTGAAGCACCGGAAAGCAACTTAGCGCCAACTTGCAATCCATTAGGAGCAATAATGTAACGTTTTTCACCATCTGCATAATAAAGCAAAGCGATACGGGCCGAACGGTTCGGATCATATTCAATACTTTTTACTACAGCTGGAACACCATCCTTCTCTCGTTTAAAATCAATTAAACGTAATTTACGTTTATGACCACCACCTATGTAACGGACAGTCATCTTACCGGTGTTGTTTCGACCACCAGTAGAACGCTTACCATACACGAGAGATTTTTCTGGCACGGATGCAGTAATCTCCTCGAACGTGCCAATAATCTTGTGTCTTTGTCCCGGTGTAACCGGTTTAAATTTACGTACTGCCATTTTTATTTTAGATATTGCTGTAAAAATCAATTGTATCGCCCTCTTTCAAGGTAACGATAGCCTTCTTAAAGGCATTTTTCTGACCCTTTATCATCCCAGCTTTAGTATAGCGGGACTGGCGTTTGCCAGCATAACGGATCGTATTTACATCTCTCACTGTAACCTTATACAGTTTCTCAACCTCATCCTTAATCTGGAGCTTATTGGCCTCAGGCTTTACAACGAAGCCATAACGGTTAGGTCGCTTCTCCGTAATCTTGGTTTGCTTCTCAGTAACCAAAGGTTTAATAATAAATGCCATAATTTATTCTCCTGTTATTTGATTAAGAGTTCGTTAAGTGAATTTAATGCACTTTCCGTCATTACAATAGAATCAGCATTCAACACCTTATAGGTATTGATTGACTTTGCTGTAATTACTTCGGCACATTTTAGATTTCGAGCGGACAAATATACATTTTTATCTACTTCTGGCAAAACAAGAAGGAGCTTCTTTCCATCAACTTTAAGATTTTTAGTAATATTTATAAAATCTTTAGTTTTTGGAGCATCAATTTTGAAATCTTCCACTACGATAATCATATTTTCTTTAGCAGCCTGTGACAGAGCAGATTTACGAGCAAGAAGATTTGTTTTCTTGTTCAATTTAAAACCATAGTCACGGGGCTTAGGCCCAAACACACGGCCACCACCTACCAATAAAGGAGAATTAATATCACCACGGCGAGCTCCACCGCCACCTTTCTGGCGTCCAAGTTTACGAGTAGAGCCTCTATGTTCACTTCTTTCCTTGGATTTTGCCGTACCTTGGCGCTGGTTAGCGAGGTACTGCTTCACAGCAAGCCAGAGAACGTGTTCGTTAGGCTCAATTCCAAAGATGCTCTCATCAAGAGTCACCTTTTTTCCGGTCTCCTGACCGTTGATATTCAAAACACTAACTTCCATTATTTCTCAATTAATACAGTTGAACCTATACATCCAGCAAAAGAACCTTTTACTACGAGCAGGTTCTGTTCTGGAATTACCTTTAATATTTGAAGGTTCTGGGTTGTTACCCGGTCGCCTCCCATTTGGCCTCCCATGCGCATACCCTTAAAGACCTCTGCAGGGTAAGAACAAGCACCAATAGAACCAGGCTTACGCAAGCGGTCATCCTGACCGTGAGTAGATTGGCCTACACCTCTGAAATTGTAACGTTTAACGACACCCTGAAAGCCTTTACCTTTAGAGGTACCGACTACATCAACAAACTTAGCATCATTAAAGATATCAACTGTAATAGTATCACCGAGGTTATGCTCCTCATCGAACTTGAACTCGGCCAAGTGCTTTTTAGGTGTTGTGCCTGCTTTCTTAAAAGTTCCTTTTAAAGCATTAGAGCATCTTTTCTCTTTTGCCTCGCCGAAACCTAACTGAACAGCCTCGTAACCATCTTTTTCTACAGTTTTCACCTGAGTTACGACACAAGGACCAGCTTCGATAACAGTGCACGGAATATTCTTACCGTCGGCACTGAACACGGATGTCATTCCGATTTTTCTTCCAATTAATCCTGGCATTTCAATAAAACTTTAAATCAATAAATTCTCTTGTTAGTCTCTACCGATCAAACCTTAATCTCTACTTCCACACCACTCGGCAATTCTAGTTTCATCAAAGCATCAACTGTCTTAGCTGTTGAACTATAGATATCAATAAGACGCTTGAAATCTGACAGTTGGAACTGCTCACGAGATTTCTTGTTTACGAAAGTAGAGCGGTTAACGGTATAAATACGCTTGTGAGTTGGCAATGGAATAGGTCCACTGACAATAGCACCCGTAGCCTTAACGGCTTTCACAATTTTTTCTGCTGACTTATCAACCAACTGATGGTCATAAGATTTCAGTTTAATTCTGATTTTCTGACTCATTTCTATATCTGTTAAATTATTATAAGGGGGGAGAAGGCATACTCTTAAGAGTCATTCGCTAAGTAGCTGCCTCCATCCCGTCAATGATTTACAAAAGTTCTGAATGGCCCTTGATCTCATCAAGCACAGCCTTAGCGATGCCTTTTGATACAGGAGCGTGATGATCATACTCCATAGAAGAAGTAGCACGGCCAGAAGTAATCGTACGTAAAGCGGTCACATAGCCAAACATTTCAGCAAGAGGAACCATAGCTTTGACAATACGAGCACCACTACGAGTCTCATCCATTCCCTGAACCATACCACGTCGCTTATTTAAGTCGCCAATGACATCACCCATATTTTCTTCCGGAGTAACAACCTCTACCTTCATGATCGGTTCCATCAAAACAGGACCGGCCTTAGGGCACATTTCACGGAATGCCTGATGAGCAACCAACTCGAATGAAATCTGATCAGAATCAACAGGGTGGAAACTACCATCCGTTAAGGTAACTTTCAAACCTGTCATTGGGAAACCACCAAGTATACCATTTCCAAGACAATCCTGAAATCCTTTTTGTACTGAAGGAATAAATTCTTTAGGTACATTACCACCTTTAACCTGATTAACAAACTGCAGATCACCTTCCGTATAGTCTTGATCCTTCGGGCCAATAGCCACCTCAATACAAGCGAACTTACCACGACCACCCGTTTGCTTCTTATAAGTCTGGCGATCCTGAACCTCTCTAGTAATAGCCTCTTTGTAATTTACCTGAGGTTTCCCTTCAGTACATTCAACCTTGAACTCACGGCGAAGGCGCTCAATGATAATATCCAGATGCAACTCACCCATACCGGAAATAATGGTTTGTCCACTCTGCTCGTCAGTATGTACGGTAAAGGTAGGATCCTCTTCAGCCAACTTAGCGAGACCATTATCCATCTTAGCAACATCTGCCTGAGATTTAGGTTCAACAGCAACAGAGATCACAGGATCAGGGAATGTCATAGACTCTAGAACGATCGGATGGTTTTCATCACACAGAGTATCCCCAGTATGAATATCCTTAAAACCTACGCCCGCACCTATATCACCCGCATCAATAGAATCCATTGGTAACTCCTGCTTAGAATTCATCTGGAATAGACGGCTGATTCGTTCACGCTTTCCTGAACGGGGATTGAACACATAAGAACCAGCAGCGACCCTACCAGAGTATACTCTAAAGAACACCAGACGTCCCATAAAAGGATCGGTAGCAATCTTAAAAGCAAGAGCTGCAAGCGGTTCAGACTCAGAAGGTTTACGATCTTCTGATTCTCCACTATCAGGATTAACACCTTTAATATTAGAAGTATCCAATGGAGAAGGCAAGAACATACATACATAATCCAGCAGTGGCTGAACGCCCTTGTTCTTGTAAGAAGATCCCAAACACACCGGGCAGCATTCCAATTTCACGGTACCCTTACGGATTGCTGATATAAGCACTTCTTCAGGAACATCTTTACCATCAAGATAAAGTTCCATCAAATTGTCATCATAGTTAGAAGCCGCTTCAAGCAATTTATCCCGGTATTCATTAGCCTGATCGACCAAATCAGCCGGAATATCTTCTACATCATATTCTGCGCCTAATGTTTCATCATGCCATAAAATAGCCTTCATCTTAATCAGGTCAACCACTCCCAAGAAGTGTTCCTCTTCCCCAATAGGAATCTGAAGAACAATTGGATTAGCACCAAGAATTGTCTTCATCTGCTTCACGGTCTCGAAGAAGTCAGCACCAGAGCGATCCATCTTATTGACATAGCCAATCCGAGGAACATTGTACTTATCAGCCTGACGCCACACCGTTTCAGATTGAGGCTGGACACCATCAGCTGCAGAGTAGGTAGCAATCGTACCATCAAGCACACGCAAGGAGCGTTCCACCTCAGCAGTAAAGTCAACATGTCCCGGAGTATCAATCAAATTGATTTTATACTCATTACCATTCCAAGCCCAGTTACAAGTAGTTGCAGCAGAGGTAATCGTAATACCCCTCTCCTGCTCCTCAGCCATCCAGTCCATCACAGCTTCGCCATCATGAACTTCACCGATTTTATGAGTCTTACCTGTATAATAAAGGATACGCTCTGACGTAGTAGTTTTACCTGCATCAATATGAGCCATAATGCCGATATTTCGCGTCAAATGTAAATCACGGTTTGCCATTTTTCTTTTTACCTATTTAAAGTGAATTAGAATCTAAAATGTGCAAAGGCACGATTAGCTTCAGCCATACGATGAATATCTTCCTTACGCTTGAATGCCCCACCCTGGTTATTGTAAGCATCAAGGATTTCTGCAGCGAGTTTCTCTGCCATTGACTTACCACTACGCTTACGAGCGAAGATAATAAGATTTTTCATTGCGATACTCTCCTTACGATCTGGTCGAATTTCAGTTGGTACCTGGAAGGTAGCACCGCCTACACGACGGCTCGTCACTTCTACTTGAGGAGTAACGTTATCCAAAGCCTGTTTCCAGATTTCCAGAGCCGACTTTTCTTCTGTTTTAGGAGCCTTTTCCTTAACGGTGTCAAGTGCTTTGTAGAAGATCGCATAAGATACGTTCTTCTTACCATCAAACATCAAATGGTTTACGAATTTTGAGACCTTCTGGTCATTGAAGACAGGATCCGGGAGGATGACTCTCTTCTTTGGTTTTGCTTTTCTCATTGCTTAATTAAAATATTATTCTGCGGAGGTTGCACCCTTATTCAGTTCTTCAACATTCACACCTGAACATTTACTCAACCTATATAGTTTTTCTCCAGCAAAACGAATGATAACTGTTTTTTCTTGGTAGAGCCTCAGGTTCTCCATCGCCTACGATTTCAAACCTTTGGCATTTGAGACCTTTACATCTATTCAGGCTACTTCTTAGCCTTAGGACGTTTAGCACCATACTTTGAGCGGCGTTGAGTACGATTAGCCACACCCGCCGTATCAAGTGTTCCACGAACGATATGATAACGAACACCAGGGAGATCTTTTACACGACCACCTCTTACAAGGACTATACTGTGCTCCTGCAGGTTATGACCTTCCCCAGGAATGTAAGAGTTGACCTCCTTCTGGTTGGTCAGACGCACACGGGCAACTTTACGCATTGCCGAATTAGGCTTCTTAGGAGTAGTTGTGTAGACACGAACGCACACACCACGGCGCTGAGGGCAATTGTCCAAAGCCGGTGACTTGCTCTTGTCTGCTGTCACCTTTCTGCCTTTTCTTACTAACTGTGAAATAGTAGGCATAATTAATTTTTATTTATATATTATTTTGTTTATTATCAGTTCATTATGGGGCAAATTAAAATATGCCCACATAAAGCCATTTCGGGCTGCAAAGGTACAAATAATCTTTGACAATACCTAACTTCTTAAGTTTCTCACAAGTATTTGTATTATCTAATTATACTTATATATATTATATTAACTTATTTTGCATTTAAGAAATAACAAATCTGAAAAGTATCATTGAACATTCATCATAGGATAGGATCATTGGCGACTAACTATTTGAACCTCTTTTGTACAGACAGACAAATGATGTCAGATAAAAATGGAATCTAAAAAATCGTAAAAACATAATGTTTCCTATATGCTATATAAATGAATAAACTAAAAAATCCCGCAAACTTCTACAATCTGCGGGATTAGTTATTTTCAAGACTTTTATGCCTCTCCCCTGCCTGAGCCAAAAGGAGCTATCGTACGAGGAGCCTGATTAGGAATTTCGATTTTCCCAAATTGGCGTTCATAATTCAGGATATTCTCCTGAAGAGCTTGCAAAAGGCGTTTAGCATGCTCTGGAGCAAGAATAACACGACTCCTGACCTGTGCTTTAGGAACACCCGGCATTATACGGGCGAAGTCAAGGACAAAATCACTACTGGAATGAGTAATAATAGCAAAATTTGCATACTCACCTTGCGCGATTTCTGGACGAAGTTCAATCTGTAACTGTCCGTTTTGACTTTGATTATTATTATCTGCCATAATATCAATGATTTTAAAGGTCTAACAACTAATCCTTATATCTGTCTTTTCAATTTCAGAACTTTGAAACACACCTGAAGTTGATTTAAATATAGCATTTAAGTCACCAAAATAAGGTAATTATAAAAGTATAACTGCGCCATTAAATTAAAAGGAATAGCTGTACTCAGCTCATTGAATGCAGGAATCTTATAGGGCAAACTTTTATAAAGACATCAAAGGTTACTATCTGATCAAGTATGAAGAAAAAAGGCCGTGAACCAAAGTCACGGTCTTTCATCATTTTCTATTTAGAAACAACATCCTGATCAGTAAAGTCAAGGACATTCTTCTTGTTTGCTTCCATTCTTTCATATTCTTCTTTAGATCCGACAACCAGTTTATTCCATTGGTGCAGACCAGTACCTGCAGGAATCAAATGACCGCAAATCACATTTTCCTTCATGCCTACGAGATAATCCGTTTTACCACGAATTGCTGCCTCATTTAACACCTTTGTAGTCTCTTGGAAGGATGCTGCACTCATAAAGCTCTTGGTACCCAAAGCAGCGCGAGTTATACCCTGCAAGATCTGTGTAGAAGTTGCAGCGACAGCATCACGGACCTGAACAATCTTCAAGTCTTTTCGCTTAAGTATTGAATTTTCATCACGCAGTTTGCGAGCTGTAATAATCTGACCAGGTTTATAATTCTCAGAATCACCTGCATCAGTTACCACTTTTTTACCCCAGATACGGTCATTCTCATCAGCAAAATCAAGTTTATCAATAAGCTCCTGTTCCAGGAAAACCGTATCACCCGGATCATCAATGCGAACCTTGCGCATCATCTGACGGACAATAATTTCGAAGTGCTTATCATTAATTTTCACACCTTGCAAACGGTATACATTCTGTACTTCGTTTACAATATATTCCTGAACAGCCGTTGGTCCCATAACAGCCAAGATATCACTCGGAGTAATCTGACCATCGGAAAGCGGAGTACCGGCACGTACAGCATCATGCTCCTGAACCAGAATCTGCTTACTCAAGCTGACCATATACTTCTTCTGTTCGCCACTCTTAGAAGTAACTATGATTTCACGATTGCCACGTTTGACCTTACCCATCGCGACTTCACCATCAATTTCACTCACGACAGCAGGATTAGACGGATTACGAGCTTCAAAAAGTTCAGTAACACGAGGCAGACCACCAGTAATATCACCTGCCCCACCTACAGCACGAGGAATCTTGACAAGTGTAGTACCTGTAGAAATTGTCTGACCATCCTCTGCAGCAATATGTCCCCCTACAGGGAAATTATAAGTAGCCAAGACTTTTCCGCTAGTGCCAACCACATCCATGGTCGGAACTTTACTCTTATCCTTTGAATCTGTAATGATACGATCCGTCATACCCGTCGTTTCATCTGTCTCACCACGATAAGTAACACTTTCGATGACATCATGAAACTTCAACGTACCCGCATACTCACTGACAATAACAGCATTAAATGGATCCCATTTAGCAATTTTGTCGCCTTTCTTCACCACATCACCATCCTTAAAGTACAAGGATGAACCATAAGGAACATTAAGAGTAGAAAGAGAAATATTGGTATTCGGATCAATAAACTGAACTTCTGCAAGACGGCTGACAACCATCAGACATTTCACGTCTTTACCATCATCACCTTCTTCCATAAACGGAACCGTACGAAGTTCTTCAAACTCCAGTTTACTATCATTTTTCGCCACAATACTTGCATTAGCAGCAGCATTACCTGCTACACCTCCAGCATGGAAGGTTCTCAATGTCAACTGTGTTCCCGGTTCACCAATAGCCTGCGCAGCAATTACACCAACAGCCTCACCTAACTGTACCATACGGCCTGTAGCCAAGTTTCGACCATAGCATTTTGCACAGACACCATGTTTACTCTCACAAGTCAGAACAGAACGAATTTCAACACTCTCAATAGGACTGTCCTCAATGATCTGTGCCTTCTCCTCAGTGATCTCATCCCCTGCGGCTACAATCACTTTACCTGTTGTAGGATTAATAACATCATGAACGGATACTCTTCCTAATATACGCTCATACAAAGAAGATACTATTTCATCACCATCTTTCAGGGCCGTACAAACCAATCCACGAAGTGTTCCACAGTCCTCTTCGGTAATAATGACATCATGAGAAACATCTACAAGACGGCGAGTAAGATATCCAGCATCAGCCGTCTTCATAGCAGTATCAGCCAAACCTTTACGAGCGCCATGAGAAGCAATGAAATATTCCTGTACAGACATTCCTTCCTTGAAATTGGACAGAATAGGATTTTCAATGATCTGATTCCCACCTGCACCAGCTTTCTGTGGCTTAGCCATCAGTCCTCGCATACCTGCCAACTGAGCTATCTGGTCAGCAGAACCACGAGCTCCGGAATCCAGCATCATAAATACGGCATTGAATCCTTGATCAGCCTCAGTCATATGCTTCATCACAGACCTTTTCAGATTGCTATTCACATGAGTCCAAGCATCAATAACCTGATTATAACGCTCTTTATCAGTGATTAAACCGGTATCATAGTTCATTGTAATATTATCCACTTCGTCCTGGCCTTTTTTCACAATCTCTGACTTCTCTGACGGTACAATAATATCGTCAAGGTTAAATGAAAGACCAGCCACATAAGACATGTGATATCCCAAACTCTTGATACCGTCCAAGAAGGTACATGCCCGAGCCATACCTACCGTATGGATAACATTGGCGATAATACCACGAAGGGATTTCTTGGAAATAACATCATTGAAGTAACCTACTTCATCAGGAATAATCTGATTGATAATCACACGGCCTACGGAAGTTTCGCGTATGACTTTTTGTATCTTACCGTCTACCAAGTCTTTCACTACTACTTTTACTTTCGCATGCAGATCACATTTGTGATCATGACTTGCAATAATGGCCTCCTCCGGGCCATAGAATGTCAAGCCTTCACCCAAAGCTCCAGGACGATACTTGGTAATATAATACAAACCCAGTACCATATCCTGTGTCGGGACAGTAGTTGGAGCACCATTAGCAGGATTCAATATATTATGGCTTTGAAGCATCAGAATCTGAGACTCCAATACAGCTTCATTGCTCAGTGGGAGGTGGACAGCCATCTGGTCACCATCAAAATCCGCATTAAAAGGTGTGCAAGCCAATGGATGTAACTGAATAGCTTCACCCTCAATCAAAATTGGCTGGAAAGCTTCAATACTCAGACGATGCAACGTAGGAGCACGGTTCAACAATACAGGATGACCTTTCATCACACTTTCCAAGATATCCCAAATCACCGGTTCCCGACGATCTACGATTCTCTTAGCGCTCTTCACGGTCTTCACAATTCCCCGTTCAATCAACTTACGAATAATAAACGGCTTATAGAGTTCAGCTGCCATTAATTTTGGCAGACCACACTCTCCCATTTTCAATTCAGGACCGACGACAATTACGGAGCGAGCAGAATAGTCAACACGTTTACCCAGCAGATTCTGGCGGAAACGTCCCTGTTTACCTTTCAAAGAGTCAGAAAGGGACTTCAGAGGACGATTACTTTCACTCTTTACAGCAGAACTCTTGCGGGAGTTGTCAAACAAACTGTCGACCGCTTCCTGAAGCATACGTTTTTCATTTCTCAGAATCACCTCTGGAGCCTTGATTTCAACAAGCCTTTTCAAGCGATTATTACGAATAATGACACGACGATAGAGATCATTCAAGTCGGATGTGGCAAAACGACCACCATCCAACGGTACCAACGGCCGGAGATCAGGCGGAATCACAGGAATAATCTTCATGATCATCCACTCCGGTCTATTAATACCTTTACTAGAGCGGAAAGCCTCTACTACCTGCAAGCGTTTTAAAGCTTCTGTCCTCCGTTGTTGACTAGAATCATTATTAGCCTGATCGCGCAGTTGATAGGAAAGCGCATCAAGATCAAGAACGTGCAAGAGGTCATAAATAGCCTCTGCACCCATTTTGGCGATAAATTTATTCGGATCAGAGTTCTCAAGACGATCATTATTTTGACCTATCTGATTGTCTACAATATCAATGTATTCGTCTTCTGTAAGCAAATCCATCTTATGAGAGCCGTTGATTTCAGTTTCATCAGCATCCTTTTTACCAGCCATAATACCTGGTTGAATGACGATATACTTCTCATAATAGACGACAGCTTCAAGTTTCTTCGTAGGCAATCCAAGGAGATAACCTATCTTATTAGGAAGTGAACGAAAATACCAGATGTGAGCGACAGGTACAACCAGTTCGATATGTCCACAACGCTCACGACGCACCTTTTTCTCTGTCACCTCCACGCCGCAGCGATCACAGACAATACCCTTATAGCGTATACGCTTATACTTACCACAAGCACATTCATAATCCTTTGTAGGACCAAAAATACGCTCACAGAACAGTCCGTCACGCTCCGGCTTATAGGTACGATAATTAATGGTTTCCGGTTTGGTCACCTCACCATAAGAATTTTCAAGTATCTCCTCCGGAGAGGCGAGACTAATCGTAATTTTTGAAAAATTATTCTTTACCTTTGTATCTTTTTTAAAAGCCATATTTACTTTCTGTTAAGGGATTGTACTATTCAAGTTTGATACTCAGTCCAAGACCACGAAGTTCATGAATCAACACATTCAGAGATTCAGGGATACCCGGTGTCGGCATCGGATCACCCTTGACAATTGCTTCGTATGCCTTACTACGACCTGTTACATCATCACTCTTGATTGTCAGCATTTCCTGAAGAGTATGTGCAGCGCCAAAACCTTCCAGCGCCCATACCTCCATTTCTCCAAAACGCTGACCACCGAACTGCGCCTTACCTCCAAGAGGCTGTTGGGTAATCAAACTATACGGACCAATAGAACGGGCATGCATCTTATCCTCTACCATGTGGCCCAACTTCAAGAAGTAGGTTATACCAATGGTAGCCGGCTGGTCAAACCGTTCACCGGTCTCACCGTCGTAGATAAAAGTAGAACACAGACGTGGCAGCCCGGCTTTGTCTGTCCACTTGGAAAGATCATCCAACTTTGCACCATCAAAAATAGGAGTAGCAAATTTCACGCCCAATTCTTTCCCGGCCGCACCGAGAATTGCCTCAAAAATCTGTCCAAGATTCATACGAGACGGTACACCCATCGGGTTCAAAACCAAATCCACAGGACACCCATCAGCAAGGAAGGGCATATCCTCAGTCCGTACGATTTTGGAGACAATACCTTTATTACCATGTCTTCCGGCAAGTTTGTCACCCACTTGGATCTTACGTTTTTTAGCCACATAGACCTTGGCCATCTGCAACACACCGGCAGGGAGCTCATCACCAATTGTGATAGCAAACTTACGGCGTTTCATCTCCGCATCAAGTTGCTTGTATTTCCGGAGATAGTTCATGATAAGCCTCTGGATCAACTTGTTTGTATGATCATCTTCCGTCCAGTCATTACTCTGAATGCCATCATATTCTATATTAGCCAAAGCTGCTATTGTAAACTTACTGCCTCGGGTAATAATCTCGGCATCTGTATAGTCCTTAACGCCTTGAGAGGTCTTTCCATTTGTCAGAGTCAGCAACTTATCTACCAGAATATCTTTCAGATCCTTGTCTTTCTGTTCAAACTCCTCATCTATCTTGGCAAGGATGATCTTATCCTGCTTCTTAGACTCACGATTTTTAACAGCACGAGAGAATAATTTTTTATCAATGACAACACCACTCAAAGAAGGATTGGCCTTTAAAGAAGAATCTTTCACATCACCGGCTTTGTCACCGAAAATGGCGCGCAGAAGCTTTTCCTCCGGTGAAGGATCACTCTCACCTTTTGGAGAAATCTTCCCGATCAAAATATCACCCGGTTCGACGCGAGCTCCAACTCGAATAATACCATTATCATCAAGATCCTTGGTTGCCTCTTCGCTAACATTAGGAATATCACTGGTAAATTCCTCAACACCACGTTTCGTCTCACGTACATCGAGAGAATATTCGTCTACATGGACAGAAGTCAGGATATCCTCACGAACCATACGTTCTGAGATGACAACTGCATCCTCATAATTGTAGCCTTTCCAAGGAATGTATGCCACCAAGAGGTTACGCCCCAGAGCCAATTCACCATGATCTGTTGCATATCCTTCGGTCAGGATATCACCTTTTTTCACACGTTGTCCTTTGCTGCAAATAGGAAGAAGGTCTATAGTCATATTCTGATTGGTACGACGGAACTTCGGAATACGATATTCTTTCAATGCCGGTTCAAAACTGACAAAATCATCCTCCTCAGTACGGTCATACAAAATGCGGATAAGTGTAGCATCTACATATTCTACAACACCATCACCTTCAGCAGCAATTTGTGTACGACTATCCTCACAGACTTTCTTCTCCAGTCCAGTACCCACAATAGGAGCTTCATTATGAAGCAATGGCACTGCCTGACGCATCATATTACATCCCATCAATGCTCGGTGTCCGTCATCATGCTCAAGAAAAGGTATCAAACCAGCAGATACAGAAGCAATCTGCTGTGGAGAGACATCCATAAGATTAACTTCTTCAGGAGATACAACAGGAAAATCTGCAGCCTGGCGAGTATGAACCGTCTTATTTGAGAAAGTATTATCCTCTCTCAAAGGGGCATTGCCTTGTGCTATCAACTTACCTTCCTCTTCTTCAGCCGTAAGAAATTCCACATGGCTGTTATCCATATCTACTTTACCATCTTTTACATGGCGATACGGAGTCTCAATAAATCCAAGATCATTGATAGTTGCATACACACAAAGTGAAGAAATCAAACCGATGTTCGGTCCTTCAGGAGATTCAATAGGGCACAACCGGCCATAATGAGTATAGTGTACATCACGAACTTCAAATCCTGCACGATCACGAGACAAACCTCCAGGGCCCAAAGCTGACAAACGACGTTTATGAGTAACTTCTGCCAAAGGATTGGTCTGATCCATAAACTGACTCAACGGATTTGTTCCGAAGAAAGAGTTGATAACACTTGAGATCGTTTTCGCATTAATCAAATCAGTAGGCGTAAACACCTCATTATCACGAACATTCATACGTTCCCGAATCGTCCGGCTCATCCGGGCTAAACCGATAGAAAACTGGTTTGCCAATTGCTCACCAACAGTACGAACTCGACGGTTGGAAAGGTGATCGATATCATCAACAGTAGCATTTGAATTGATCAACTGAATCAGATATTTGATAATTTCGATAATGTCTTCCTTGGTTAAGACACGCGTATTCATATCAATATTCAATCCTAATTTTTTATTGATACGATAACGTCCAACTTCTCCCAGATCATAACGTTTATCAGAAAAGAACAGGTTCTGGAACACTTCGCGTGCACTAGTATCGTCAGCAGGATCTGCATTACGCAATTGGCGATAGATATAGTTCACAGCTTCCTTTTCAGAGTTACAAGGATCTTTAGCCAGTGTATTAAAGATTATTGCAAATTTGTTAGCAGCTTCTTCGTCCTTATGCAATAAAATTGTAGAAGTGCCAGAATCCAGAATTTCCTGAATATTATCTTCTGTCAATTCTGTTTCACGCTCCATGATAACCTCATTGCGTTCGATAGAGACCACTTCACCAGTATCCTCATCAACAAAGTCTTCATTCCAACTTTTAAGGACACGAGCAGCCAATTTTCGACCGATAGAAGCCTTCATGTTTTTCTTGTTTACCTTTACTTCTTCAGCAAGGTCGAAAATCTGAAGGATATCCTTATCTGTCTCATAACCAATAGCACGAAGCAGAGTTGTAACCGGTAATTTCTTTTTACGATCGATATAAGCATACATTACATTATTAATGTCTGTAGCAAACTCAATCCAACTACCTTTAAAAGGAATAATACGAGCAGAATAAAGAACAGTGCCATTGGCATGAACGCCCTGGCTGAAAAACACGCCAGGAGAACGATGCAACTGAGCTACAACGACACGCTCTGCACCATTGATGACAAAGGTACCATTTGGAGTCATGTAAGGTATCGTTCCCAAAAAGACATCCTGTATGAATGTACCGAAGTCCTCATGGTCAGGATCCGTACAGTATAGTTTCAACTTAGCCTTCAAAGGTACACTATATGTCAATCCACGCTCAAGACATTCCTCAATAGAATATCGAGGTGGATCAATATAGTAATCCAAGAACTCAAGAACGAAGTTATTTCGTGTATCGGTGATAGGGAAATTCTCTTGGAAAACCTTATACAAGCCGTCATTCTTACGTTCCTCAGGCGGAGTATCCAACTGCAAAAAGTCTTTAAAAGACTTCAACTGCACATCCAAGAAATCCGATAGCGGATATGGATTCTGAACCTTGGCAAAATTAATTCTGTTATCTACGGTTTTTGTCATCAGAAGAAATAAAACAGTGTTATCTAATTCAATCTTTAATTAATCATCATTATCTTATTCTTATCACCTGCACAAGTTTGCGACCTCCAGCAAATCAGAATAATCTAAATAAAGACCAATTGTCTTCAAAGTTTTTATTCTTACGATCTTAAATGACCATCGAATAATACCTATAAAAGACACAAAAAGGCTAGGACTCACCTACTTGGCAAATCCTAACCCCAATATTTTCGAGAAGAGAAAAGCAGGGGAAACCTGATTTTCAAATTCCAACACTCAATTTACTTGAGTTCAACTTTGGCACCTTCAGCTTCAATCGTCTTTTTCAGATTTTCAGCCTCATCCTTAGCCATACCCTCTTTCAGTTTGCAAGGAGCACCGTCAACAAGATCCTTTGCTTCCTTCAGACCTAATCCACAAGCTTCCTTAACTGCCTTAACTACCTTCAGTTTAGCAGAGCCAACATCAGTCAGGACAACATCAAAACTGGTCTTTTCAGCAGCAGGAGCTGCTCCAGCAGCTGGTCCTGCTGCTACAGCAACTGCAGCAGCTGCAGGCTCAATTCCATAATCGTCCTTCAGGACCTTTGCCAACTCATTAACATCTTTAACAGTAAGATTTACTAACTCTTCTGCAATAGCTTTTACGTCTGCCATTTTATTTAAATTTTAATTTTGTTTATACTTTTATTAATGACATTAATTTATTTTTCAGGACGATTGCCTAATGTCTTAAGCACACCTTGAATTGTGTTTTCGCCTGATTGAAGTGCAGATACAACGTTCTTGACAGGAGACTGCAGTAATGTAACAACCTCTGCTATCAATTCGTTCTTGGTCTTCAGAGAAGCCAACTCATCCAGTTTATCAGCTCCAATATAGAAGCTTTCTTCTGCATAGGCAGCCCGAAGGGAAGGTTTCTCGTCATCCTTATATTCTTTCAAAAGTTTACCAGGAGCATTAGCGGAGTTAGTCAACATCACTGCCGTTGTACCTTTCAAACTATCATACAAAGGACTATAATCCAAGTCAGAAGCCTCCATAGCACGGTGAAGAAGAGAGTTCTTCACAACAACCATTTTAACTTCTTTAGCAAAGCACTTGCGACGAAGGTTACTTGTTGCCTCAGCATTCAAACCCGTCACATCCACTAAATAGAAATGTGGATACTCTGCGAGCTTCTCACCCAGTACCTTAATAATGGTATCTTTTTGTTCTTTCTTCATTTTACAAATGCTTTAGAGTTATTCAACTGATTTAGGATCAACATTGATACCCTTACTCATTGTGCTTGAAAGATAGATACTCTTGATATACGTACCTTTAGAGGCAGCTGGCTTCAACTTAATGACCGTAGAGAGGAATGCCTGAGCATTACCACAAATCTGGTCAGCAGTCATACTCACCTTACCTATAGAAGTATGAATGATACCGGCCTTATCAACCTTGAAATCAATCTTACCTTGCTTTACTTCTTTCACAGCCTTGGCTACATCCATAGTAACCGTACCGCTCTTCGGGTTTGGCATCAAGCCACGAGGGCCAAGAAAACGACCCAATGGTCCAACTTTACCCATACAAGAAGGCATGGTAATAATGACATCAATATCTAACCATCCACCTTTTATCTTGTTAATATATTCATCCAGACCTACATAGTCAGCACCAGCTGATTTTGCAGCATCTTCCTGATCAGGAGTGCAGAGTGCAAGCACACGTATTTTCTTACCAGTTCCGTTCGGTAGTGAAACAACACCCCGAACCATCTGATTAGCTTTACGCGGGTCAACGCCCAAGCGGACATCCATATCCAGAGACGCATCAAACTTGGTTGTAGTAATATTCTTTACCAGTTCACTTGCCTCTTTCAAAGTGTATGCCTTCCCTGCTTCAACCTTATCAGCTACTGATTTTTGATTTTTTGTCAGTTTACTCATTTTTTAATTGAAGTTATTTATTTGTTTCAGGGAAGTCCCCTTTTACAGTTATACCCATACTACGAGCAGTTCCTGCCACCATTTTCATTGCAGATTCTACAGTGAAACAGTTCAAATCTTTCATCTTGTCCTGAGCAATTACCTTTACCTGATCCCAGGTAATGTTAGCCACCTTCTGACGATTAGGCTGGCCTGAACCACCCTTAATCTTAGCGGCCTCTACCAACTGCACAGCAGCTGGAGGAGTTTTGACGACGAAATCAAATGACTTATCGGTGTAGTAAGTGATAACGACAGGCAGTACTTTGCCTTTCTTATCCTGGGTACGGGCATTAAACGCCTTGCAAAATCCCATGATATTAATTCCCTTAGAACCCAAAGCAGGCCCTACAGGAGGAGAAGGATTTGCAACGCCACCCTTAATCTGTAATTTGATTAATCCAGCAACTTCTTTAGCCATTTCTTGTTAATAATTTATTTGATTTACATTCGGGTCTACGGAGTGGAAGCCTCTAAAACCCATATTAGAATGAACGTATTGCAACATTATACGACTCATTCTATTTGATTATTCTTTTTCAACTTGATTGAAACCGAGCTCCAGTGGAGTTTTCCTTCCGAATATCTTCACCATTACTTTCAACTTATGTTGTCCGGCATTCACTTCATCAATGACACCACTGAATCCACTGAAAGGCCCGTCAACAACTTTAACAGTTTCATCAACTGCAAACAGATTATCTTCATTATCCTCAAACTCTGTACTTTCAGCAGTACCAAGCATCCGGTTAATCTCAGATTGAGAAACCGGAGAAGGATGATCCAAACCTCCCAAAACTCCAAGCACATTCGGCATAAAACGCAATACAGAAACCACTTCCTCATTGTTGCCTAAATCAGCCTCAACAAAGACATAGCCCGGCATCGAATTTTTTTCTTTGACCACTCGCTTTCCAGCACGAATAGAAGCATGCTTTTCCGTCGGTATCATAACTTGCGATACATGATCAGCTAACAAAGCATTATGCTTCATTTCAGAGTCAACATACTCCTTAACTTTGGATTCCTTGCCACTGACCACCTTGAGCACATACCAGTTGTTTTTTGATTCTGCCATTTTCTGATAAAGAATTTAACCAGGATAAATCACGCCCATAATCCATCGGAAGATAAAATCCATACCAAAGACAATGAGCGCAATGATCAGGGAAGCAAGTAATACGACATACGCACTGTGCACCAGCTCATCACGGGTTGGCCATGTTGTCTTGTGTGCAAGCTCATCATAACAAGCTTTACAGTAATTTACCACTTTCTTAAACATTTTGTTTCGTTTTGGCACGGGTTGAAAGACTCGAACTCTCGACACCTGGTTTTGGAGACCAGTGCTCTACCAACTGAGCTAAACCCGTAAATAAGCCTCCCCTACAAGTTGCAGCGGAGACTTGTATTATTTAATCATTGGATGAGTTTCATCAACCTTGTTCTTTCACATCGTCAAGAATCTCAGTAATCTGACCAGAACCAACAGTACGGCCACCTTCACGGATAGCGAAACGGAGGCCTATATTCAAAGCTACCTTATAAATCAAGGTTACTTCAATTTCACTATTGTCACCTGGCATTACCATCTCAACTCCTTCAGGAAGTTTAATCTCACCAGTACAATCCATTGTACGAAGATAGAACTGTGGACGATAGTGATTGCCAAATGGAGTATGACGGCCACCTTCTTCTTTCTTCAACACATAGATAGAAGCCTTAAAGTGGTCATGAGGAGTAATTGTGCCCGGGTGCGTAACAACCATACCACGTTTGCACTCTTCCTTATCAATACCACGAAGGAGCAAGCCGACATTATCACCAGCTTCACCTTCTGCTAATGTCTTACGAAACATCTCAACACCGGTAATAACCGATTTCTTGTTTTCGCCTAAGCCAAGAAGTTCTACTTCATCACCGATTTTGCACTCACCAGTTTCGATACGACCCGTTGCCACTGTACCACGGCCTGTTATAGAGAAAACATCCTCTACAGGCATCAGGAACGGCTTATCCAAGTCACGTTTTGGAGTCTGAATCCATGTATCTACTGTATCCATCAACTTCTTAACGGAATCAACCCACTTTGGAACATTATTTAAAGCACCCAAGGCAGATCCACGGATAATAGGAGTATCATCCTCATAGCCATATTGTTCAAGGATCTCACGGGTTTCCATCTCTACCAATTCCAACATTTCCTCATCATCAACAAGGTCACACTTATTCAAGTAAACCACCAGACGAGGAACATTTACCTGGCGAGCCAACAAGACATGTTCACGTGTCTGAGGCATTGGACCGTCAGTAGCAGCAACTACCAGAATGGCGCCATCCATTTGGGCAGCACCAGTAACCATGTTCTTTACATAGTCAGCATGACCCGGGCAGTCTACATGCGCATAGTGACGGGCCTTAGTCTCATATTCAATATGAGCAGTGTTAATGGTAATACCACGCTCTTTCTCTTCAGGAGCATTATCAATCTGATCGAACGATTTCACTTCCTCTTTAGAACCAAGCTCATCGTGCAGCACCTTGGAGATGGCAGCAGTCAAAGTAGTCTTACCGTGGTCGACATGACCAATCGTACCAATGTTAACATGCGGTTTGGTACGTACGAATTCTTCCTTAGCCATAGCTTAATATTCTTTATTTATAAATGATTAATCCAAATAATTTTGGTTTTTCTTCAAGGCAACCCTTATAAAACAGCACCGAAGCAGAGCTGTAACTGAGAGTTGAACTCAGGACCTCTTCCTTACCAAGGAAGTGCTCTACCACTGAGCTATTACAGCGTGGAGATTAGAGCGGAAAACGGGACTCAAACCCGCGACCCCCAGCTTGGAAGGCTAGTGCTCTATCAACTGAGCTATTTCCGCAAAGTTATCTACTGAAGTGGGTAGTGATGGATTCGAACCACCGAAGGCGTAAGCCAGCAGATTTACAGTCTGCCCCATTTGGCCACTCTGGTAACTACCCGAATCTAAAAAAATATAGCTTCACCTATTATTATATAGTATCCGCTTTTGAGCCTCTTGTCGGATTCGAACCAACGACCCCGAGATTACAAATCACGTGCTCTGGCCAACTGAGCTAAAGAGGCATTTCTTTGCAGCCTTTCAAACCACCCTGCTTCCACTTTTGGTAAACGGCTGCAAAGATACAGTTTATTTTTTTATCTTCCAAATTTTTTATGCGTTTTTTTACCTCCCACGCATCTTTTCCTTAAATTTGGTCAACTGGATTTTCAACGAATCAATGGCCTGATCCACACTCTCTTCAAATGTATCACACGTTTTCTCCACATGCATCTGACAACCAGGGGCAGTAACTGTAATATCTGTCTCCTTATTTTGTGTCATAGCTGGTTTAACGACTTTCAGCTGAACTTCAACTTTCTGTATACTTTCATAAGTTTTTTCCAACTTAACCGCCTTTTTCTGAATAAAAGCCTGCAATTTCTCAGTAGCATCGAAATGAATCGACTGAATTTTAATTTCCATAGTAACCTCCAATTTTAAGGATTAAGCCCTAGGATGGGCATTTTTATATACTCGTCTTAACTGCTCAAAAGTAGTATGCGTATAGATTTCCGTTGCGGAAAGAGAAGCATGGCCAAGCAACTTTCTCAGACTTTCAAGACCAGCATCATGATTCAGCATCACCGTAGCAAAAGTATGGCGAAGCACATGAGGAGTGCGTTCCTTCAGTACACATACCTTAGATAGATTTTTTCTGACTTCGTAACGCACTTTTTCGTTTTTCATCCGTTCACCGTGATCAGAAAGAAAAAGAGCCTTCGAATGCTGTGGCACACAATGGTTGCGTAACAAGATATAGTTTTCAAGTGTGATATTGAGTTCTTCACCAAAAGGTATTATACGCTGTTTATTACGCTTCCCCGTAACTTTCAATTGACGATTCCTGAAATCCACTGCTTCATCATCGAGCCCTGTCAGTTCCGACAACCGGATGCCCGTTTCATAGAATGTCATAATGATAGTCCGTGTACGCACATCAGAATAATCATCCATCATCCACATCTTCGGGTCCAAGATTTCATTCATCTCGCTTTCTTTCAGAAATTGAGGTAAAGGTCTACTTTTTTTCGGGCCTTGAATTGAATGTGAAGGATCCGAAGTTATCATCTTTCGAGATAAGGCAAAACGATAAAAGGAACGCACTGCACTCAATCTTCTATTAATTGAAGATGCAGAGTTTCCTTTATCCATCATACTCTCCATCCAGTCACGGATGACATCAGAATCTATCGATTCCCACGAGAGATGTATATCTAAATTCTTAAAAAACGCTTCAAAAGTTCGAAGATCATCACCATATCCAGCGACTGTCAAATTCGAACGATTAAGCTCAAACTTCAGATAGTTTAAAAACTCTTCTATCATAGGCCGTCACAATTTATCAGTCAATACTCCCCATATCTGGAATACCATGCTGATTTAATCTTTATGGTAATGACAGCGAATTTACAAAGAATTCCTTAAACTACCAAATTTTCCTAAAGAAATTTCTATTCCTCTTCGGCGCGCAACTTCTGTACATAGATGGCATGCTCCAACTTGAGTCTCTTCTTCACAGAAGGCTTGTCAAACTGCTGACGTGAGCGGAGCTCTTTAACAACACCCGTTTTCTCAAATTTTCTTTTGAACTTCTTCAAAGCTCTCTCGATGTTTTCGCCATCTTTAACTGGTACAATGATCATGCTTTTTTTGTTTTTAATTTTTAATGATTCAACTTATTTTCCAAAACCTGCAGAAGACCACTTCTCCTCCATCCAGAGGATATGATCTTACGTAAAAGTATCCTTTCGAATACTTTGCGAGCGCAAAATTACAGTTTATTTATCAAATAGCCAAAATTTTGGAGAAATATTTAACTCTTTAAGAGAAAAATTCATCACAAAGACATCAATTTCTTCATTATAAGCTCTGTAAGAGACTGATTCTTACAGAACTTACAGATTTCAATAGTCCGTGTTTTCCGGATCAAAATTGGTCCAACCTGTCATCCAGTCATCACCATTGCCAAATGCACCGATATAGTTTACTTTCGTGAACCAGGAAGCAAGTCCGTCAAAGGACGCTGCATTCAAAACAGGACTACCTGCAGCCGGCATATAACCATTGATAAGATTCAAAGAAGTTTCGTTTGCTAAGACCTGATTACCAAGTTGCTGGCAGAACCATGTACTGGAGAAACTCTTCTGGGTTGCATCATATACAGGTTGAGCATTACTATCATAACCCATTACACGTTCATCCAGATAACTATTGTTGGCATCAGAACCATTGATGTCCATAGTGGCAAACCATACATGCTGAATTTTCAGCAAGCTTTTTGTTGCAGCTCCCTGTGTATCCCCCTTCTGATTATCCAAAAGCAAGCCGATAGGCCATCCGATAGCAATCGAATTATAACAGTTGAGCCGAGAATTGCGACGAATCTGCATAGCAGCCTGGAACTTTCCCAGAGAAGAGCCATTATTCGGATTCAAGTTTCCACCTGTAATATAAGAAGAGATATTCTGAAAATTCTTATCTCCATATTTCGGGCCCACCAAGGTCATATTAGAGAAAGTGGCTGTAGTATAAGGCTCCACTGTTGATCCATCAGCACAATTATCACTCTCAAAGCCATTGCTCTGAGAAAGATCTGCAATCTTAGGATTCCTTATTGCCAGACCAAATTGCACCTTACCTGAAAAGCCATCATCTGTATCGAAATCATCATCCCAGCCATGATAAGCAATCAAGTACTTACAACTGACTGAACCTCCGAACCATTCGTAAGAATCATCATTGGAATAAGACACCTGAATATGATCGATTGTTGTACCGCTTCCCACAGAACCAAAAGTAAGGCCATTGATTTCCTTATTAGTCTCGAAAGGATAACCAGCAAATTCAATTCGAACATATTCCAAGGCTCCTGAGTTATCAGTGTCATCATTACCTCCATGCTTAGTTCTAGGGCCACCCTCAATCTGCATCTCCGTCTGGTTATTCTTAGCCTTCCCACAAAGAATGATTCCACCCCAGTCACCAGGCTTTCTATTACCCTTAGCCTGAGCAGAAGTAAAAATGATTGGAGCGTTAACAGTACCCTTGGCATAGAGTTTTCCACCACGCTCAGCTACCAAAGCAGCTTTTGTAGCCTTGTCTCCCTTGATGATTGTCCCCGGCTGAATGGTTAATGTAGCCCCATTTGCTATATAGACCCACCCCTTAAGGTTATACGTACCCTTTTTCAGAGTTTGATTACCCGTGAAGACAAATTCTTGGTCACCATTGCCAATATCTGAACCCGTAGAATCTGCTACACCATTATTAAAGAGGATCTGGTTACAAGCTTTCAATCCTCCATCCGTTGACCAAACATAACCTGAGCCGGTATTGGTCGTAGGGCCCTCCGTAGAGCTATCGCTACTACTGCAGGCCGTCAGCACTGCCAAAAACATCAAGATGTTCAGGCATCCTAAAACTTTCTTTCTTTTCATTTTCTTCATTTTATTAAATTCCATACCATTAAACTATATTTCGAGAGACCTAAATTTATCAAATACTATTATCCTTCTATTTTCTTTCAGAATTGATAGATAGCCGTAAAACCAATATCCCGGCCAGGCGTATAGCTACGAGCCATTTCTTTCACTGTCTTATAAGAATGATCCACACTAGTAACTTTGGCAAATTGTCTGTAATTAACTTTCTCATTGAACAGATCTCGAATATTGAATTTCAATTCTAAATGAGAGCCGAATTTCTTAGAGGCCGAAAGGTCCAGCATATCACGGGGCATCTCATAACTATCCGGGACTCGCGCATTTGTTTCATCACCAGTAGTACCTTCACTCCGTCCTACTCCTATCAGACGTTTGCCGATACGATTGTAGAGTATGCCTAAATCCAGACGCAACGATTCGTTATGATAGAATAGTCCTGTATTGATCAAATAAGGAGACTGCCCCTGCATGGGACGGTTTTCTTCCAAATCACCTGGAGTAAATTTCACCCGACTCCTTATAAGTGCGCCATTGAAAGAACAACTGAACCCAGGTAGTCCCAGAAAAGAAAGATCCTTCTTCACATCCAGCTCAAGTCCATAACTATCAGCACTCTTCGCATTCTTATAAGAATAAATCAAATCCGTCCCTCCCGATACCGTATAAGTCCACTCTATTGGTGACTTAAAATGCTTATAGAAAGCCGCAAGCGAAACAACTTCTCCACGAGAAGGATAAAACTCATATCTCAGATCCAGATTATGCACATAGCAATTCTTCAGTTCTGTATTTCCTTCCACACTTGACGCTAAATCAAAATCATAGAAGACCGAAGAGGATACTTCTCTGAATTCCGGCCTGTTAATGCTCTTCCCGTAAGAAAAACGCAACTGATTCTTTTTGCTAAGCTCATAGATTGCATTAACCGAAGGGAAAGCATCGCTATGGCGATAATGGCGGCTGGTCTCACTCTTCACATTATCCTTTGTGTTCGAGATCAGTTCCATATCATTATGTTCAAAGCGGACACCGGCGTAGACATTCAACCGTTCAAAGGGGAGAGAGACGGTCAAATAGCCTGCGCCTAAAGTATTGTGTCCGCGATAGTTGTTTCGAAAATGAGACTCCTCCAGCAAATAGAGTTTGTCCGCTCCGAAATTATTTGGATCACTTAAAAGTTCCGTGATATTCTTATAGCGGAAATCCGATGGCAATGTATTGTCATCTGCATTCCAACTATAGATAAAATCACGTGTAAAATATTTTCTCGTACGATATTCCCCATAAGCACCCATCTTCATAAAAGGTTTCCAGGATCCAAACAAGAAATCATGTCGTTCGTTGATATTTACTGAGAAAATATGTTCGTTCAGTTGAGTCCATTCACAAGATACATCACTACCATTACTCAGTGCGAAAACACCTCTTTCCAACGCATCATTTGTGATGTATCTATGGCGGTCCGGCAGATGTCGGTTGGCATACGCATAACCGACGCTCCAGTCAAGTGCGTTATGAATACGAGTATACTTCCCCGTCAACTGACCGTTATAGACCGTTCTGCTACGATAATAATATTCTGCTGACTTCTCCAGATTGGCTTGTGCAGATATGCCACTTCTCCAGGTGTAGCGGTCATTTGCCAACTGATTAAAAATATTCTTCAGTTCATATTTATTATTTCCGCTCTTCGATAAAAGTGTCAGATTGAACATTGCTCCTAACCGCACATTATGATTATATTGGTCATCCATAGAATGGCGAAGGTAATTTGGACGGTCATTCTGTGCATCATAAACTCCAAACAGATTGTTCTGCATATTTTTATAAGTACGATACTCATTCGTATAGTTCAATGATGCGATCATCCC
This sequence comes from uncultured Prevotellaceae bacterium, assembly GCA_963769405.1. Taxonomy (GTDB): domain Bacteria; phylum Bacteroidota; class Bacteroidia; order Bacteroidales; family Bacteroidaceae; genus Prevotella. Next base: position 164,818 of record CAVYLQ010000014.1, read on the forward strand.
TAAATGTTGACCGTCAAGATTCCAGTGATGGTTAGCGGAAGCCCCTAACTTCAAGTCACCAAAAGGATGCAATGTCTTTGTTCTCCAATTATTATTGAGACCATTCCCCATCAAATCTGTTCCACCTTCATTTCCGATTCCATTCAATTTTGCCTCAATACTTCCGCGCATAGAACGCAGACCACCATCAAATCCCAGAAAGTCTGTAGATGAACTCTTGGAATGGATAAAATTCCGGAAGACCGTAGCATCATTCCAGTTCCCTCCTACAGAAACTGAGAAGTGATTGTTAACTGGGATACCTTTTGTATCAATTAGGATAAATCCACCTGAATAATCAGCAGGATATTCTGCAGCCGGTGCTTTTACTATAGTCAGATTGTCCATCTGGCTACTAGGAATCATATCAAAAGAGAAAGCTCTGGAATCTGCCTCCGAGCTAGGAACCGCACTGCCATTGATCCACACATTATTATAACGTTGTGAGAGACCGCGCACCATGACGAACTTATCATCAATCAGACTAACACCTGGTATCCTTCTGATGACTTCCCCTGCATTAGAGTCCTGAGTCCGGTTGATCTCCTGTGCCGAAATATTACTCACTATGACGGAACTGTTTTTCATCTGTTGTATTGCGGCTGTCTGTGTATTTCTTCTTGCCACTCCTGTCACGATAACATCTTTCAGATGCTGTTCATCAGCCTTCATACTGATAGTAAATCCATCTTTCAAGGAAGACAACTTTGTCCGAACTCCGTCAATTTCTTTAGTCTGATAGCCCATATACCTAATGAGCAGATCATAACTGCGGTCGTCAAGTCCATTCAGCATAAAATATCCATCAGCATCAGTCACAACCTGACGATTAGAATCAATAATTTTTACTATCGCTCCAACCAAGGGCTCCTTAGTTACTCCATCGGTTACTTGTCCTGCAATTTGCTGTGCATTCACTCGAAGCGCGACCATCACCAGCAGCACTATTACTACTAATCCCCTTTTTCTTTGTTTCATATTAGAATGGAATTTATTCACTTTTAACAGAATCGATTATTAACAACACATTATTCTTCGATTAATCGTATTGATTACTAAAAACATAATTTTCCTATCGGTCATTTTCTTTCCAACAGCAAAAATAGTTATCCTATATTACGGTCAGGTTAAGGTAATAAGAAAAACTCACTACAAATAGGTGTCGATCTTATTAAGATCATTCAGTACAAAATATTAGAAGGTCAAAGTAATCGCAATGTCAAACCGTCCAGAACCGCTATCCATTTCAGACGATTCCATACAACTGCTTCTATGATTACTTCACTTGAAGAAAAATCTGTCTTTGAAAAAAGTCAGAAACAGAGCCTCTGCTTCTGACTTATCCTACCATACTTTAATAGGTAGATAATTCTGAAGAAATTTAAAAATTATCTTTGATAAAATAAGATCAATGGACCCGAAAGAAAAAACAGAGCGATGATACTGTTTTTACTTCATATCATTAGTTACGAATGCAATTTATATTTTATATAAGTTTTCATAACCCCGTCAACATCAATACCGTCGATGTGTGTAGTGTAGAAATGCCGGACGAAGTTATCATGTTTATGTAAATTCTTACAAAAATGATGCATGAAGACAGGAGTATAAAGAAGATGGGCAAACTTCTCATCACTTTTAAGCTTTTGGGTTACCGGCAGTATGGTTTTCCGATAAACATCGCAAGGCTTAGATCGAAGCAATGACTCAGCTGCAAGCATTCCTGATTTGAGTGCGAAATAGATTCCCTCACCCGTAAGCGGATCTACAAAACCACCGGCATCACCAGCAAAAAGGACAGATTCCTGATAAGTAGGATTTTCTTTAAAATTACTCATAGGCAACATAGCACCTTTTACTGGATAGTTCACGGGATGGTCAACCCCTAAAAATTTCAGGAAATCCAAGAATTTCTCCTTTAAATTGAATTTCATACCCTTCAACTTAATCATCCCTACACTGATATGGTCACCTTTTTTAAAAGTCCAGGCATAACTTCGTGGAACAATATTAAAATAAGCACAGACACCATCTGTTTTCAAATCCTCACTCGCTATTTCAGTTTCTGCACATAGAGCATTTCCAGGACGCCATTTTCGCGATGCTTGACTCGTCAGGCTATTGGCTCCATCGGCAGCAACGAGATAGCGATATTTTACTTCAGACCCGTCTTCCAACTTAAGTATTCTATGTATAAAGTCAAACTCACAGACGGCTCGCCCTTCAAGCACGATTCCTCCACGTTTCTTGTACGCCTCCAACAGGTAATCGTCGAAGAGGTAACGCTCAGTCATGATAATAGATGGTTTGATATCCACACTGACCACAGGTTTGCCTCTATCAAACAGCCTGAAAATTGGAGTTTCGGTACAGCCTGTAGCAGCGAAGAATTCCTTTTCAGATTTATTCGGCAACAATCTTTTGAGCAACTGGCGAGTCTTCACAGTAAGCAATCCAGCACATAACTTGGTCCGCGGAAACTTATGTCGGTCGATAACACAAGAAGTAAAACCGTGATTCTGAAGTGTAAGGGCACAGGAACTTCCCGTTGGGCCACCACCGATAATAACCGTATCAAAATATAATCTGTCCATTATTTACTCCACATCAACTTTATTCTATCAGGTATAAATCACCTTTAAATGGTAATAACCCAACACAAAATTACGAATTTTTTTGCATACCAGATAATTTCTGGTAAGAATTTAAAACGAAAGTAGTTCTTGAAAAAAGCCATAATCAAATTCCATTTCTTTAACAGATAAATATCGATTTTTTTCACTACTTTTGCAAAAAATAGAAAGCAAAGCAAATGGGCACTTCTTACCACTATATAAAACGGATAACCTTTTTCTCTCTCCTTTTTGCTCTGGTCATAACAACCAGAGCACAACAGGCATTTACTTCTGATTCCCTCCAAGAGGGTGACCTACTCTTCGTATGCAACAAAAAAGGTAATGCCATTACAAAAGTAACCAAAGGAATCAACGGCAATACAGTCGACCATGTAGGCATCGTCTTCCAAAAGAACGGGAAATGGGAAGTTCTGGAAGCTATTCATAAGGGTGTCGTTCTTACGCCACTTCAAGAATTCGTCTTCAAAAACACACAGCTTCATTGTAGTCCGCCCATTCTCCATGGCCGTATAACAGGAGATATTGACATCCCCACCTCTATCCGAAATGCCATGAGCTATCTTGGCAAGCCCTACGACTTCTATTTTATGCCAGATGATAAGGAAATTTACTGTAGCGAATTAGTGCAGAAAAGTTATGTAGACCATCATGGTCATCTGATATTTCAGCCTATACCCATGTCCTTTCATAACCGAAAAGGACATATATTGCCTTACTGGAAAAAATATTATCGGAAAAATGGAATGACTGTTCCTGAAGGCAAACCTGGGAGTAATCCTGGAGAATTATCAAGAGACAGCAGAGTGAAAATATTTTAATGGCAGGTAACAAGCCATAAAGGGGGGGATTTCAGCCGGCATTTATGTTTTTTAATATAAAGTACTTGTTTTATTTAAAAGATATTACTATCTTTGATTGTTTAACATTAAGCAAATACCATTATGACAAAAGTGAAAGAAGTGTACAGATGTGCCGTATGTGGCAACATCGTAGAAGTAGTTCATCCCGCAGGGGGAACTCTGTATTGTTGTGGCCAACCTATGGAATTGTTAAAAGAGAATTCAACAGATGCTGCTATAGAAAAGCATGTACCTGTAATCGAAAAAATAGAAGGAGGCTATCGCGTGAAAGTGGGAGCAGTAGAACATCCGATGACGGAAGCTCATTATATTCAATGGATAGAACTCATAACAAATAATAAGGTTATGCGTAAATATCTGACCCCGAAAGATAAACCGTCGGCAGAATTCAAAACTGATGCTAAAGAAGTGTATGCACGTGCTTATTGCAACTTGCATGGTCTTTGGAAATCGAAATAAGCTCCAACAGGAGATCCTATATAAATGGAAATGACCAAATCATACTGGTTGTTTCCATTTTTTATATCTAGAATCCATCACACAGATCACTGTAAGATCAGGAAAAACAGATCAGTCTGATTATAGTCATTATTCTTCAAGTCATTACGCTATTTTCTTTTTTCAGACATTTTAGAGATTCAAATTCAATAGCACTTAGGATTCAGGCTCCCTGTCAAGATTATAGAACACATTAAAATCGTCAATATTTTTTCAATAGTAATTGTTTTGGATAATGGTAATTGTTTTGGATATTACTTATAATTTTTTGGCTCAAATTATAAAAACACAGAATATTCTTGAGATTGCCATTTATATCATTTATCACCCAAATTTTCTTTCTCGAGCAGAAATAAGGACTTTTTCACCGATGATGATTAAATTTACACAAAAGAAATAGGTTATACATCCCCAGACGGCTAACTATATCAACTAATTAAAATTGTCATTCACAAAAAAAACAAAAGATAACATTTAAAAGTTATGACATCTATCAAATTAAAATTCAGAGCATCAACCAATACCGACAAAAAGGGAACGTTGTATTATCAGATTATTCATGAGAGAAAGATTAGACAGATCAAAACTGAATATCACATCTTTCCCTGTGAATGGGAGCCGGCGACAGAAACGATCAGAAACTTATCAGCCGGAGAATCCAGAAAAGAACAGGTACGTCTTATTCGGGACAAAGTCAATTGGGAGATTACCAAATTACAAGCGATCTTACATGTGTTAAAAACCAAGAAAGAGCCTTTCAATATAGATTACATCATTGCCCAATTTAAACAATCTATCTGTCAAGACATGACTGTATTCGAATATATCCGCATACAAGTTTCACGCCTTAAGCATTTAAAACGATGGCGCAGCAGTGAAAATTACCAAACCACACTGAATAGCTTTATGCGTTTCAGAAATGACGAAGATCTGAGTTTTGAACATATAGACAAAGCATTAATGGAAGACTATGAAGCCTATCTGAAAAGTTCAGGAATAAAAAGAAACACGTCTTCTTTCTATCTGCGCAATCTCCGCTCTATCTACAATCAAGCAGTAGAACAAGGCCTGACGAGCCAGAAAGAGCCTTTCAAACGAGTCTATACAGGAATAGACAAAACTGTAAAGAGAGCCATTAGCCTAGGAAGTATAAAAAGAATTAAGGAATTAGAACTTTCAGGATATGCCAGTATGGACTTTGCCCGTGATATGTTCCTGCTAAGTTTCTATATGCGAGGAATATCATTTATTGATATGGCCTATCTGCGAAAGAAAGACCTGCTTAATGGATTTATAACCTACTCCAGGAAAAAGACCGGTCAGCAACTTACTATCCGGTGGGAAAAACCAATGCAAGAAATATTGGGGAAATACGACATCAATCCCACACAATACCTGCTTCCTATTATAGAAACAGAAGACGGGACGGAACGTCAACAATATTTGCGGAAGATGGCAACCATTAATCGAGAATTAAAGGAAATAGGGAAAATAGCTCATATTCCCATACCCCTATCCATGTATGTAAGCCGCCACAGTTGGGCAAGCATTGCAAGAAGAGAAAACATATCTTTGTCAGTAATCAGTGAAGGTATGGGCCACAACTCAGAAGTAACTACCCAAATCTACCTTGCATCTATTCAGACCTCTGCCGTTGATAATGCGAACAAAAAGATACTAAAAAGTATTTAGTCTATTCACGTCTCTTAATAAGAGAAATATATTATTACAAAAATAACACTTTTTATTGATACAGCCATACATTTTGATAAAAAAAATAGCTCGTTCATAAAAAAAATTTAGATTTGTTTAGCAAATCCATCCTGTTAACCGTCCAGAAAACACGATTTTTATCGATTTACCATCTTTTTATTTCTCTTATTAAGAGAACTTCATACAAAAGAGAAATAAAAACGACGAATTAAGCATTGACTTCCAGATAGATAGAAAAGAAATGTTTTAATAAAACATAGAAATCAGATCAGAAGAGAGCAGAATCTAGCTGATAACCGTCAAGACATAAAGTAACGATGTAGCTGAATACATTGTTCGTTTCTGTCTCTGTCCTGAGAACAAGCCATAAAACTCGCTACGAAGGAGAAGTATATATCACATCCTCAACAAAACACTAAGTAAGATGATATGTATAATCTACTTTAGTTCGCATCACAGGCAGCCGGATAAACTTCTTTTCGGAATGAGAAATAAAAAATGAGTACATTTTATGCACAGTCTAGGACATAGAAAAAACAAAAATGTCCTTCTCTCTCTTTTACGAAATCATTTATAAGAACTTCTATATCAGCAACATAAAAGATATAGCAGGATTAGGAGATATGCTCAATATTAAAACTTATATAATCCTTTACAATTATGGAAGCTCCGCCAAAAACAATCTCCGGATTTGAAACCCTTTTGTATTCCATAAAATGGTATGTCATGAGAGATCTGAAACGTACTAACGCCCTGTCGCCCGCTTACAAAGTTCTCCGTACAAAACACCTGGAAGTATTTACCCCTATGCAATGGAAAATCAGGAACAAAAAGGGAATTATAATCCGCGAGCAGGTTCCATTTCTGCCTGATCTGCTATTCGTCCATGCTTCAAAAGAAACATTAAATCCGTTTGTCGAGAGAATACCCACTTTACAATATCGTTACGTCCGAGGCGGAAGATATAAAGAAGGAATGATAGTAAGCGACACCGCAATGAGCAAGTTTATTTATGCAGTCAACTCATCCCATCAAACTGAATATTTCACACCCTCAGAACTTACATCCGAAGACATTGGTTCTCATATCCGGATTGTCGAAGGCCCATTAAACGGCTATACCGGCCATTTACTGAATGTGAGAAAATCCGGGAAGAAGAAACTTCTGGTAGAAATTCCGAACCTTCTTGCTGCTGCCATTGAAATAGAACCCAAATACATTCAAATCATCAAATAAACTGATTTTACAAGAATCATCAAATCATACCACAGATGAAACAAATAGAAAAATGGTTGTTTAGCATCGGATGCATCTTCCTGCTTATATCCTGTAATACCTCAAAGAAAATTCTTTATTTTCAGAATATTCCAGTCAATCAGGCAGAAGCCATTCATAACATGCGAGATATTACGGTACAGCCCAAAGACCAGATATCCATCATTGTCAATAGTAAAGACCCACAGTTAGCTACCCTTTTCAATCTAGCAAAAGTACAGAGCCGTATCGGTTCCACATCCACAGGAAGTGACAATAATGGAGAGCTTTCCGGATATACTCTGGATAACAATGGCGATATTGATTTTCCTGTATTAGGCACTATCCATATAGGTGGAATGACCAGAACAGAGATAGCAGCCTGCATCAAGAAACAATTAATTGACCAGAAATTATTGAAAGACCCAATTGTTACGGTGGAATTCTTGAACCTTTATTTCTCTATACTCGGAGAAGTAAAGGCACCAGGCAAATTTACAATTCATAATGATCAGGTCACTTTGTTGGAAGCCCTTAGCATGGCTGGCGATCTTACCATTTACGGAAAGCGTGATGGCATTTACGTTATACGCGAAGAAAACGGAAAGCGCATCGCCTATAAAGCAGATATCAGGGACAAGAGCCTATTTACGTCTCCTGTATATTATCTAAAGCAAAATGATCTGATATACGTAGAACCCAATGCCGTACGAGCCGGACAGTCCACGATAAATGACAACAATGTAAAATCTGTCAGTCTATGGGTTTCCCTAGCCTCATTCTTCACTTCTCTGGGTGTCCTCATATTCAAATAATGATAAATCCATCATAAACGTAATGGAAAAAGCAAACAACAAACAGCAACATAATGACCTCATCCGGCTACAAGATCTCTGGAGTATATTCTTGCCGAAATGGTATTGGTTCATTATCGCATTAGGTGTTACACTTTCTGTAGCAGCCATCTATATCATAAAGACTCCGCCTCAGTATACTTGCACAGCCTCTATTCTCATTAAAGATACTGATAGCAAAGACGGGGGGAACGCCAGTGGAGATGGGGCAGCCAGTATTCAGGACTTAGGTATATTCAAGAATAACACTAACATTAATAATGAACTGCTTACGCTTGAATCACCGACTTTAATGACAGAAGTTGTCAGACGCCTCAAATTGAATGAGACCTATACCATCAATGACGGATTACGGAAGAAAGATCTTTATCAGGATACACCCGTTCTCGTAACCTGTTTGCAGCCCGGATATTCAAAAGTTACTTCTTTTACTATTCATCTCAAAGGAAAAGATAAAGTCAATCTGTCAGATTTTTCAGGAACGAATAAAGATGAAAACATCAATGTAACCCTCGGAGTTCCTATAGAAACACCAGCTGGTACTCTCATCATTACAGTTACACACAATTATTCTGAAATCTGGAAAGATGTACCCATCCGTTATACGAAAAGCGGTCTAACGGGCACCACGAACAATTATACAGGTCGCCTACAAGCAAAAATAGATGATGATGATGCTACTGTTATCACATTAAGCATCAATGATGCCAGTACTAAAAAAGCCGAAGATATCTTAAGTGAACTCATCAAAGTTTATAATGAAAATTGGATTCAAGACAAAAACCGGGTAGCAGTCAGCACCTACCAGTTCATCAATGGCCGGCTGGAAGTCATCGAAAAAGAACTCAGCAACGTTGATTCTAATATTTCCAACTATAAAAGCACCAATCTCCTCCCGGACGTGCAAGATGCAGCCAGTCAATATTTATCACAGAGCACAGAAAATCAAAAGACTCTATCTGATTTGAACGGCCAACTCTCTACAGCACGATATATACATAAAGAAATGATGAAGCAGAATCCGACCCTGCCTCTGCCTGCCAATTCTGATATCGACGATAACGGTCTGCAAAGTCTGATCACAGAATACAACGCTATTCTTCTAGATCGCAACCGTCTGTCCGCCAATAGCAGTGAGCGGAATCCTCTGGTACAAGACCAGACAAAATCCTTACGTGCCCTCAGGAGTAGTATCATAAAATCAGTGAGTAATGTGATTGCATCACTCAATATGCAAATTGACAATATACGCACACAGCAATCAACAACAGAGAATCAACTGGCCAGTAATCCAAACCAAGCCCGACATTTACTCTCAGCTGAACGGCAGCAAAAAGTAAAGGAAGAACTCTACCTCTACCTGTTGCAGAAACGCGAAGAGAACCAATTAAGTCAGGCCTTCACAGCATATAACACCCGAATCATCACTGCTCCACGAGGAAGTGAAGCCCCCACATCACCAAAGAAATCAAGTATTTGTCTCATCGCTTTTGCCATCGGCCTGTTCTGTCCTGCTATTCTTATTCTGATCAAAGAAAATTCAAACACCCGTGTAAGAGGCCGAAAGGACCTTGAAGGGCTTACTATCCCATTCATCGGAGAGATTCCTTTAGTCAGAAGAGAATGTAATCAAAAGAGACAGTTCAGATCCCCGTTCAGCAAGAAGAGAAGTAGAGTACACGAATTCCATCCTCTGGTCGTAAAAGCGAAGAACCGGAACATGGTCAATGAAGCCTTTCGTGTGGTCCGTACCAACTTAGAGTTCATGACAGGAACGGACAACCCGCACAAGGTCATTATGTTTACCTCTGCCAATCCAGCAAGTGGCAAGACTTTCATTACAATCAACCTGGCCGTATGCATGGCTATCAAAGATAAGAAAATTTTAGTTATTGATCTGGATTTACGTAGAGCCGCGCTAAGCAATTATATCAACCGCCCACAAACCGGAATATCCAATTATCTAAGTGGTCAAATCTCAGATACGAAAGACATTATCGTTCACGATAAGCAATATTCCTCTCTTGACATTATTCCTGTAGGAACCATTCCCCCTAACCCTACAGAGCTCCTGTTTAACCAACGATTGGGGAACTTGATTACGACATTAAAGAAAGAATATGATTATATCTTCATTGACTGCCCTCCCATTGAAGTTGTAGCAGACACCAGTATCATCGGGAAATGGGCAGACATGACACTACTTATTATCCGTGCAGAACTGATGGAACGCGACATGCTGCCAACAATAGAAGAACTCTATACAAAAAAGACACTGAACAACATGAGCTATCCTACTCAATGGCACCACAGTTGCTTATGGTTGTCATCATGGATATCACCACTACGGCTATCGTTACGGATATAATTATGGTTATGGATTCTATGATTCTTACGGGCAGAAATAAAAAACAACAAGTTGTTATAAACTAATATATGGCTACAAACATTAAAGCAACTGTAAGATTATCTAATATAGAATTAGTACGCATCTTAGCCATGGTCTTCATTGTGGTAGGGCACACTATTGCACATGGCATGCATGGGACGTTGCCTTATAGTCACACCATCTGGACAATCACTGTCACAGGAGTAAATCTATTTATTATAATAAGTGGCTATTTTCACATACATCTATGTTGGAAAGCATTGATAAAATTACTTGGGATGGTTCTTTTCTATTCAGTATTTTCAATGATTGCAGCCCAATTCATATTTGGTAAAATCACACCAACAAAAGATTGGATTATTCCCACATTATACCCAATATCGGCACTTTTCCCAATAAGTATAAGAGGATATTATTGGTTTATATCCTGCTACTTGATGTTGATGCTTCTTAGTCCATTTATCAACTTAGTACTCAACCATGTAACAAAAAAGCAATATGGATTACTTTTAGGAGTACTGATTTATTTAAGTTGTGTTTCTGGTTGGTTTTTCAACAACGGCATCAATCGTGATGGCTTTAATACATTTCACTTTTTAACTATGTATACCATTGGAGATTCATTACGCCGTTATAATATAGCATCAAAAGTTCATTCTTATCAATGGTTTATCATCTATATAATCATAACTATAGTCTTTCCTTTTATCACACATACACACCCTTCCAAGACACTACGCTACAATAATCCTTTTGTCATTGCTGCAAGTATAGCATTATTTAATACATTTATTAACTTAAAGTTTCAGAGTAATATAATAAATCAAATCGCACGATCTATGTTTCCCACTTATCTTATTCAAGAAGGAGCTGCTGGTCAATGTCTCTATAATCTACTTTTTTTGTATTCTACACAAAATAAAGGATATTGGATTTTACCATTGTATCTTATAGGACTATTTGCCTTAGCACTCATCATAGAGCCATTACGAAGCAAGCTTATGACAAAACCTTTAAGCAAACTTACCTTTGGGATTAACAGGCGATTGCCAATATTCGAAAAATAATCCTAACATTTTTTCATTTAAGAAAGACAAAAATCCATGTCCGAATCACTTAAGCAAAAGACCGTAACCAGTATGGCTTGGAGCGGCATTGAACGATTCTCTACAGCTGGTGTAAGTTTTCTGTTTGGACTCATCATGGCACGTCTTCTAAAGCCATCAGATTATGGTATGATTGCAATGCTGGGCATTTTTATGGCAATCTCACAGACTTTTATAGACAGTGGATTTTCAAGTGCACTCATTCGCAAGCCAAGTCGGACAGAGGCAGATAATGCTACCGCCTTTTATTTTAATATTATAGTCGGATTAGTATGTTACCTGGTTCTATTTTTTACAGCGCCATTTATTGCCAGATTTTATAATACACCACAACTTACCATACTGACACGTATCATTGCCTTGAACCTGATGTTCAATTCTCTCTGTGTCGTCCAACAGGCATTATTAACCATAAGACTCGATTTTAAGACTCAAGCCAAGATTTCACTCACGGGGGTCATCCTTTCCGGAATTGCCGGCGTTATTCTAGCATACAAAGGTTTTGGAGTATGGGCATTAGTTATACAATCCGTTCTCAGTTCAGCCATTCGAACTTTATTATTATGGTGGCTGGCAAAATGGCGTCCTCAGACTCCCTTCTCACGTGAATCATTCCATTATCTTTTTTCTTTTGGGTCCAAAATATTAGCTTCCGGACTTTTGGATACAATCTATAATAATATCTACACAATTGTAATCGGGAAAAAATTTTCATCTGTTAAATTAGGACTTTATGCCAGGGCAGACCAATGGGCACAATTTCCATCAGTAAATATAACCGGTATTTTACAACGGGTAAGCTTTCCCGTTTTGAGTACAATACAGAATGAAGATAAACGATTAAGCATCGATTACCGGAAATTCCTGCGTCTATCAGGGTTTATCATTTTTCCACTGATGACAGGAATGGCTGCAGTTGCTGATCCTTTAATACGGATCATCCTTACCGATAAATGGGCAGGTACTATTCCTTTACTACAGATACTCTGTTTTTCATTAATGTGGTATCCCATACATGCCATCAATTTAAACTTACTCCAAGTGAAAGGTCGATCTGACTTATTTCTTAAACTAGAAATTTATAAAAAGATCATAGGTGTAGGAATCCTTTGCATCACTATTCCATTAGGCCTCATCGCCATGTGTATAGGCCAAGTTATCAGTTCTATTCTATGCTTAGTTTTGAATACTCATTATACAGGTTTACTGATACACTTGGGCTTTTTACGTCAAATGAAAGATTTATTCCCGACATTAACAAACAGTTTAATTATGGGTGGATTGGTTTTTGTCTCCATCCACTTTATACCATCTTTAGGATTAAAGTTGATTATTGGTATCCTTATTGGCACAGCTTATTATATTCTTTCAAATATACTATTCCACACAATGGAATGGAATGAATTCATATCTATCATAAAACATCGATAAATGAAAACTAAAATTATGGTTACCTCTCCTCTATTACCAGACTTAAAAGAATTTGAGTCAATTTTGGAGGATATATGGAAAAGGAAATGGATCACCAATAACGGTCACTATCATCAAGAGTTGGAGAAAGCATTGTCTGAATACCTAAAGGTCCCTTACATCAGCTTATTCACCAATGGAACACTACCTTTGATTACAGCCTTACAGGCCCTTCGTATCACGGGTGAAGTAATTACGACCCCATATAGTTTCGTTGCAACAACTCATGCCATCTGGTGGAATGGAATTAAACCAGTATTCGTTGACATCGATCCCCGGACGGGTAATATGGATCCTGATAAGATTGAAGCGGCCATTACTCCAAGGACGACAGCGATTATGCCTGTACACGTTTATGGGAATCCCTGCAATACAGAACGTATTCAGGATATAGCTGATACCTATGGACTGAAAGTCATTTATGATGCAGCGCATGCCTTCGGCGTAGAAGTGAATGGGAAGAGCATTCTCAATGCCGGAGATTTATCAACTCTCAGTTTCCATGCTACTAAGGTATACAACACTGTTGAAGGTGGAGCGATGATCATGCATGATGAAAAGACAAAACAGAGAATAGATCATCTGAAGAACTTTGGATTTGCGGATGAAGTTACAGTAGTTGGTCCGGGTATTAACAGTAAAATGGATGAGATACGGGCTGCTTATGGGCTGTTAAATCTGAGACAAGTAGATGCAGCCATCGAAGCTCGTCATCAGGTTGCAAAAAAATATCGTAAAGCGTTACATTCGGTTAATGGTATCACTTTTTTTGAAGATATACCGGGTGTTAAACATAACTATTCCTATTTCCCGATATTTGTTGACTCTGAAAAATATGGTATGACACGTGACGAACTATATCTCAAGATGAAGTCTAAGAATGTTTTCGGCCGTCGCTATTTCTATCCGTTGATCAGCGATTTTTCTACTTACAGAGGTCTGCCGAGCGCTTCTCCTGCTAATCTTCCAAATGCACATAAAATGGCAGATAGCGTAATTTGTTTACCACTATATCATACATTGACCGAAGAAGACGTACAAAGAGTTATTAATTGTATAACAAGATGAAAGATTCATTTTATTCTGAATCAGAGTTAAGAGCATTAGGATTAAAAACTTTTGGAGAAAAAGTATTAATTAGCCGTAAGACCAGTATTTATAGTCCTGATTGCATCTCGATAGGAAGCAATGTGCGCATAGATGATTTCTGTATACTGTCAGGAAATATCACAATCGGATCCAATGTACATATATCAGCGTATGTTGCTCTATATGGAAAAATGGGAATAGAATTCCAAGACTATACAGGTATCTCACCAAGAAGTACTATTTTTAGTGCAATGGATGATTTTTCCGGGAAACATCTTATCGGCCCAATTCACCAAGATAACCAAATATCTGTTACTGGTGGAAAAGTGACAATAGAACGATTTGCTCAAATTGGGACACACTGTGTTATTTTCCCTAATCTTACTATCGGAGAAGGAAGCGTAATAGGAGCGATGAGTTTAGCCTTGAAAAATGTTCCAAAATGGGGAATCTATATTGGACAACCTGTAAAATTCTTAAAAGAGAGAAAAAATGACCTTCTAAAATTATTGAAGTAAATATATAGAAATAAGCCAATTACTTCTGTTTTTATAGCAACTATTTGACGTATTTGCCCGTACAAAAAGCCTTTACACAAAAAACTATAATGAATACCAACAGCAAAATAATTTATCACTTTTTTCGAGGAGATATGACCTTTCATGTTATACCCATGATTACGAATATATTAAAATATTCTAAACAACCACACTATTTTGTAATCTGTATTTCAAATACAAAAAACAAGTACACCTACATTGATTTTTTCAATAAAAGAAATTACAAACAATATTCTATCGTAATTCTTTACAGAAGACAAGGGATATATAATACATTAAAGCGTTTATGTAGTTATATTTTTTATACATATAAATTAATATTATGGCGGAAAAATCCTATTATAGCTCATGGCAGCTATTATCCATCCCCATTATATATATTAACTGCTACAAAAATATTAAATAATGTATCAATTGTAGAATGGTGTGACATACCAGATCCTAATAACAGACACTTATTTAATCAAATATACATATATTCATTGAAAAAGATGAAACATATAATATGCCTTTTAAATGATGATCGTGATAGTTTCATGAAAATATTACATAGAAAAGATATTATCATTTTGCCATACATCACAAATACATCAGATATACAACCAAATATTACACGATCAAATAAAAAAGTACTTATAGGAAATAGGGATATAGAATTTTATACAGAGGCCATAGACAGATTATCAGGAATGACAGGATTAGAAGTTCGATTTATGTGTAATTATTTTAAGAGCAATTCCATTGAATACAAAGAATTGAAAGAATACGCTGAACATAAATTAGGAAGTTGTAATAAATTGATATTTTGGAATGGGGTTGTATCCTTAAAAGAATATAACAAGGTGGTAAGCAATTATGATATATATATATGTGCATCTCCAACACAATCCGGATTAGGTGCAATATATTTTTGTTTACAAAATGGTATAAAATTATATCTGACAGGTCGAAACAAATCATGGTTAGAATATAACAACTTTAAGGTTCATTCAATAGAAGAAATCAACACAGCGATGAGTAAAGAAGAATTATTTAATTATTCAGAAAGAGATATAAAATATAACAAAGAACATTTCGAAGCAATTTTATCAAGGAATAAAACAGCAGAAAATTGGAATCAACTTTATAAAGAACTATCACGAAACAAACATAATTAATCATTATGCGTATACTCTGGTTTTCGGTCACACCGTCACTATTTAATCCACGCTCCAACAGTCATAATGGAGGAGGATGGATTGCATCCCTAGAGAAAATTATCCGTACTGATAAATCTATATCTTTAGGAGTGGCTTTTGAATTCCCCGATACAAAATTCAAATATGATACTGACGGCGTTTGCTATTATCCCATAGATTGCCATACCTCGTTTATTAAACGGTTGAATAGGCAAAAGATATTAGACAAAAAAATTAAAGCCTGTATAAATGTCATTCAAGACTTTAACCCGGATCTAATTCAGATTTTTGGAAGTGAAAATGATTTCGGCTTACTCTGTCAATACACTGATATACCCATTGTAATTCATATACAAGGATGTTTGCCACCTTATCTTAATGCTCTCTTTCCAATCGGTATGAATCAATATGATTTCTATTTTCAAAGGGGATTAAACTGGCACCGCAGGCTAATAGGCATTCGCTCAGAATCATCTTTCCGGCATCGTGCAGAACAAGAAATACAGACAATACAGCATTGTCATTATTTCATGGGTAGGACTGAATGGGATAAAAGATTAATCAAATTGTTCAATCCCAAAGCCATATATTTCCATTGTGATGAAGCATTACGTGATTCTTTCTTGAAAGAAGAGAAAAAATGGCAATTTCACGTTTCTGATAAAATTAATCTGATCAGTGTCATTTCCAATCCTTGGTACAAAGGAACAGACCTAATCCTCAAAACAGCACAATTGCTAAAGCGTTTTACATCCATCAATTTTATATGGCAAGTATATGGAGTACAAGACATTCGTTTTTATGAACGTAAATATAAAATTCATGCAGACCGAAGTAAATATTCATATCATGGGAACAGCCTCTGAAGAGGAATTGAGCAAATGCATTATGCCATTCTACATATTATGTGCACCCAAGTTATATAGACAACAGCCCTAACAGTATTTGTGAGGCACAGATATTGGGACTGCCAGTTTTATCAACAAATGTCGGCGGAATATCTTCTTTGATTAAAGACGACGAAACCGGACTTCTCTTTCCAGCCAACGACCCCTACACGCTAGCAGCTCTCATACAGAAACTAAATTTACAGCCTGATCTTGCAATTCAATTAGGTCAAGCAGCCAGAAGACAGGCCTTAAACCGACATAATCCTGAGAAAATAAAGAGTACCATTTCCAGTATTTACAAAAAAATCCTTAAAAATGAGAAAAGTAATTCTGTATCTGATTAATCTTCTTGGAAGATTTATGGGCTTCATTTGTAGAATCTGGCCTACAAAGATGAAATATATCGTTTATTTGCTTAAACGAAGTATAATTACAGAGAAAAACAAAGGGTATTTTCAAGGTTTTGGAAAAGGTTCTCTTCTAGCACCACATATTACACTACTAAAGCCACAAAACATCAAAATAGGCAGACAATCATCAATTATGCGATACTGTATTTTGGAGACCTGTACTGATGCCAAGTTGCATCCTCGACTTGAAATAAAAGACCACGTATCAATCGGAGAATATTCTCATATTACTTGTGCCAATCATATCGAAATAGGAAACGGTGTCTTAACCGGCAGATTCGTTTTAATTACGGATAATAGTCATGGAAAATCAGATATATCCGAAATGGCAGCACCTCCATTATCACGCTCCATATACTCAAAAGGTCCTGTTATCATTGGCCAGAATGTATGGATTGGTGATAAAGTAACCATTCTGCCGAATGTAACAATCGGAAATGGAGCCATCATTGCTGCGAATGCAGTAGTTACGAAGAATATTCCCCCCTTATACTATTGCAGCTGGATGTCCTGCAAAAGTAATCAGATTATTAAAACCCTAAAATGGAAAACAAAGATATTAAAGTAATAGCTGTTTATCTCCCCCAATTCCATACAATTCCTGAAAATGACAAGTGGTGGGGGAAAGGATTTACGGAATGGGTGAATGTAAAGAATGCTAAGCCATTATTTAAAGGGCATTATCAGCCCCGTGTTCCTTTACATCATAATTATTATGATTTAAGTAAAATAGAAACCTTAAAATGGCAATGCAAAATAGCAAGAGAACATGGCATTTATGGTTTTTGCATGTATCATTATTGGTTTAACGGACATCTGTTGCTACAAAAACCTATGGAGATGTTACTTGCTCATCCTGAGATAGATATTAAATATTGCATATCGTGGGCGAACGGAGATTGGAGAGATAGTTGGAAAGCATCCGATAAATCTTCATCTAAAATATTAATTTATGCACAACTTCGATAATGAAAAGGTTGGATAAATCATTTTAATTACATGTTACCTTTCTTTAAAGACAAACGTTATATGTCAGAGAAATGGAATAAGCCTATTCTTGGTAATTTATGCACCAAATTTAATTCTGAAATTAAATAAGATGCTCAACTTGATGGACACAAATGGCAAAAAATGCGGGTTTCAAGGATTGACTTATATCTATCAAAGCGCAGCTTCTAGTTTTGACAACTCTTGGAATAAGTCTTTATTCTCTTATGGTGTACAGATGAATCCAGGTTATGCAAATATGTACTTCCAGGAAGGAAAAGCTCATCATTTTTATCCCAAATTGATGAGATATTCACGAGAAATAAAACGGTTACTACACATCAGATACAGTCTGACAATTCAAAAGAAAAGAGAACAAGTGACAAAATCAGATTACGATGAAACATGGCTTAAGATTCTAAAGCTCCGCCCTTCAAAAGATTGTAATATGATTCCTTGTGCCTTCACAGACTGGGATAATACTCCACGACACGGTACAAGAGGATCCGTTTATCAAGATGCAAATCCTGATAAATTCAAGAAATATTTTAAGCAATTAGTAGAAAACACTAAGCACTATTATCATACGGATATGGTCTTTATTTTTGCGTGGAACGAATGGGCAGAAGGAGGTTATTTGGAACCTGACGAACGGTTTGAATTCGGATATTTAAATGCAATCAAAGAAGTTATAAAGAAATAAAATAATCTTCCTCTAATTTCCCAATTATCTTTATGAATAAGTATCATTTTATACAATATTTACCCCATAAAATTAATACGTTTTTCAATGTAATATGTAATGATCATGCAAACATATCACTACTTAGAAAAAACGAATCAAATGCACTTAAAGGCTTATTAATTATGTTAATTGTCTTAGGACATAATAAATACTTAATGAAAGGCGGATATTGTTTCAGTTTTCTATACTCTTTTCATGTCTATTCTTTCTACTTTTTACCTTTTCTATATAATTTTAAGCTAGAAAAATTTAAAATAACTATCATTAAAAATTTAAGGCGTTTATATATCCCATATACATTTTTCTTTTTGGTATTAATAAGTACCGTCCTTCTTCAGAAAGATACATTAAAAATGTGGGATATATTTATTAGTTATATATGTGGTAGTCAAACATCTATACGTGGAGCATTAAACGAAGGAGGTTTTTTATGGTTTATCCCAACTTATTTCTCCATATTAATATTTAGATGGCTATATTATAATAAAACTACTATACGACCATATATATTATGCGCATCAGGTATTTGTCTGTTTTGTTATGCTTATGGATTTTTAAATCTTCTACAAATATATATACCAGCTAATGCTTTTATAGGATTGGCAATGCTTTTACCTGCAGTAATTATTAGATATTTTTGCAACAAGATAAATACTCAGAACATAGGATTATTATTTTTCGTATTAATGATAATAATTCTAATAATTTACCCAGCATCCAGCAAACATTTTTATATTTATCGCACAATAAACAGATTTATCTGCCCTATTATTATATTTTTATTCCTATTCTCAATGAAAGATGTTTACTCTAAAAGCAAATTCCTAATAAAACTTGGACATTACTCTTTTCCCATATATATATATCATGTATTTATTTACAATCTCTTTTACATGTTGTGTAACAAGTATAACATAAAAATTACTCTTTTTGATAGCTTACTATTATATGGTATTGTATTATTCATAGCATATAGCATTCAAAACACAATTGTTTAGGATCATTTTCCCAAGATAAGATTATTAACAAAAAATTCTCTTATGCTAGAACATCTACTTATCACACGATCTATAGTAAATAGAAATATCGCTACTATTTATTTATCAATATTTTGCTTTTATTTGATTTGGTTACCGTCATTGATGAATTTCTCTGCCGAAAAATTTGTTTTAATGGCTCTAGCGCCCTTGATATTTATAATCAGAACACCTTATCTCTCCAAAGCCCTTCTATGGGGTGGATTGTATTGGTTAATTTGCTATTTCTGTGCTTCCTTCCAAGATTATATCCGCTTTTCCACATTAGGATTCCTAGGAATGTATATTCTGACTTACATCGTGTACTACAACCTGGTTTATTCTGATGCGTTCTCCCTTCTGTTTTTCATGAACCTAATCAAAGGATTAATCATTGCCTTTGGTGTGGTACTGATTTTACAACAGATGGCAATGCTAATTGGAATCAATACATTCTGGCCTATTAATCTTTATAACCAGCCATTTCTCTCAATTACCAAATTACCGTCTTTGACTACTGGAGCCCAGCCATTCGGCACGAATTCTTACAGTTGCGATGTTAGCTTATATGAGGTGTATTGAACTCGAAAATAATGGTATAAAGCCATCTGTCAGAGAGCTTTTTGCTCCAAAGAACTCGATGGGTCACGATTCTGTTCCTATGGTCCATGCTTACGATGGGAAGTGGAACAGCATTTATTGGACTCGGGCTTCTGAGCCTCTACTTTCTCACCTTGCGAAATTCATATTATGTTATTCCAGTGTTGATCGTTACATTCATTATTGCCAACAGTCTTGGTTTGAAGCAAATGAATCGAGCAACACAAGTTAGCAGAGGCAACAACGACCGGTAATATGGAACGATGTACGTGAATACAGATGGTAGTGCAGCCTCGCGAATAACCCCATTGATTAATACTTTTACGCAAACCGACTTGACAGACAAGACTACATGGTTGGGACAAGGAACTAGTTCCAAAAGAAGATGCCTAAAGATGGTGGTGAGTACGACGGATAAACTGGGTGTAATCGATCAATACGGTCTCATCGCATTCATTATATCCCTGATATTCGCCTATACCTGCATGATTCGTCGATTCTTCAGCTTGGAATCTTTAATCTTTTTATTCCTTTTTGGATGGTCATTAAGCAATATCTATTATACTTGGGGAGCAATGATGATTTTGACTGCTATACGATATTTCAAAGAACAAAATGAAAAAGGACTATTAGATACTAACGAATCAAACAGTAGAACTAATTATGAAAACTGATCTAACCCTCGCAATCTGCATGTATAATGCAGAGCGATATATCAAAGAGACTCTACTATCCGTAATGGCGCAAACCATGCAGAATTTTCATCTGTTGATTATCAATGATTGCAGTGCTGACCAGAGTGTTGACATTGTTAAAAAGTTTTTCGAGAACCACCCTCGAGAATATAAATTAGTTAATATACCGGAAAACAGAGGATTATGTACAGGTCGTCGCTATGTAGAAGATCATACCACTACAAAATACATAATGTTCCTTGATGCCGACGACATTCTGTACCCACAAGCCATCAAGACTATGTATAATAAGATTACTTCAGACGAAGACCTGATGGCTGTAGGATGCTATTTAGAATACATAGACGAGAAAAGCGAAAAATTAGGAGGGGGGATTTTTCTTGGTGAAACCACAAAAGAAAGTTTTTATAAAAAAGCAGCAAAGGAAAAATTAATCTTCATGCAACCGACTGCAATCTACAATCGGAAAACGGCTTTAAGTGTAGGAGGACATAACATAAATGGATTTCCGAAGGGTAAGCCACATTACCAAGATCTTTGCGAAGATCTAGATCTTTGGACTCGAATGAGCGACCTATACAAAGAAAGAAAGGCTATTGTTGTAGTTCCTGAAATTTTGTGTCGGTATCGCAAATACTCTACAGCAATGTCAACAAACTCAGTCGGCATGATTCTCCGGATAAGACATATCAAGGCCAATCTGAAACGACGCCGAAGGGGTGAAAAAGAGCTTTCGTTTATTGAATTCAGACAGCAATTATCAAGTGATGAACTTTCCCAGATCAAGAAAGATGCAAAGTCAGCAGATTCATTACGTACTGCATATTATAACTTTAAAAGAGGGAAACTTCTGAAAGGTATTAAGAATATTGAAATATCGATAAGGAATAACCCACATTATATTATAGACAAAATAAAACATAACTTCCTAAGACTGAAATAATGAATGCATCTAATTTTCTAAAAGCACTATTTGATTTTCTAAATTTGGAGGCGAATTATGCTGTTTTACGAAATTATGAAGGGCTACCACTAAAAAACAATAGTCGAGATATTGATATAGCCATTGAAAAAAAAACTTTTCTGAATATCCGCAGTAAATTAATTGAACTAATAGAAAAATGTGAATGGAGAATTATCACTTATTTAAATAGTGACCGATTAATAACTTGGGTATGTGGTACAGTACACCAAGATAAGTCTTTAGAAATTATCCAACTGGATTTCTTTTATCATACATCTGTATTTGGTATTATACTGTTAGAAAACCAAGTAATACTGGGAAACAGGATATTCAATGGTTCACTATATCATGTCAACAAAACCTACGAATTTTTAGATAAATATCTTTATGATCGTGTTGTCGGTGCAACTTATCCTGACAAATATAAAGAGACACGACTTCTCAATGAAGATAGTCAATTAGCGAAGAATATTATTAAGAAACTATTTAAAAAAGAAAGTCTTACAGCTTGTGATGAATCTTCGCGGAAAGAACTACTCAAGAACGCACTAAAGTGGAATTTCCAAAAGTTCGGTTTAAAGACCATTTCCCATTTCTTGTCATTTGAATATCATCATCTCAAGAATTATTTTTGCTCCAATACAGGTTTCTCTATCGGTTTTACGGGTCCTGATGGATCTGGGAAAACAACCATTATAGACCAGACTATCAAAAGTATTGGAGCTGTTTTTCACAATGCCTATCGATATTATCACTTCCGTCCGCAACTTTTCGGGAATCTTGGAGACGTTGCTCAATCGGCCAAACTGAAAAGAAAAGTCGATAGAGAATATGAAAAACCTCATAGAGGAAGAAAGACGAGTATATTCAATTCTTTATGCAGGCTCATCTATTATTCTGTTGACTATATCTTAGGCTATTGGATAAAGGTCAAATCTGTGATTCGCATTACACGCATCGCTATTTTCGACCGCTATTATACAGATATCATCTGTGATAGTAAAAGAAGTAGAATATTCTTAAACTACAAATTTCTATATTGGTTTGGCAGACTGTTCATTCCTTCTCTTGACTATAATATATTATTAACTGCTAATACTAAAACTATTTTAAGTAGGAAAAAAGAATTAACTCAAAAAGACATTGAGGAAATCAATAAGAAGATAGATTACTTATCAACAAAAAAAGGATATAAGAGAATCTTTAACGAACAAACTCCTGAAACAGCAGTTGCCGAAATCCTTAGTTATGTCTTTGAGGAACAAAACAAGAAGAACTTGAAAAGATTAAAATATAAGAAACCACAATAAAAACAAATCCATTCTTTTCAATAATCATCCCGGTATACAACGGGCTAAGTCACGATTTGCCTATATGCTTAGACAGTATTTGGAATCAACCACTAAGCAAAAATCTCTATGAAGTAATCTGCGTGGATGATTGCAGCACAGACGATACTCTGAAGTGGCTTACAGGACAGCAACATTTTCATAATAACTTAAGAGTAATCCACAATCAAGTCAACCTACGTCAAGGTGGAGCAAGGAACAATGGTGTCAAAGCCGCTTGCGGTAAGTATATTATGTTTATTGATCAAGACGATTATTTTCAAAAGAGGATATTTTCTACCATATATGAACACCTAAATAAAAATAAATTAGAAATATTAATTGTTGATTGTGCCTATCAATTCCATGGTAAAGAAAACTATGTACTACAACATAATTTCCCTCATAGAGAAATTATGACAGGAGATGAAATTATCGAAAGAAACACGATACCGTACGCTCCATGGAAATTTATATTCTTACGCACTCTCATGATAAACCATCATTTGTTTTTTGCTGAAAATGAACGAATTGAAGATGTAGATTGGTGTCACTTATTAGTTCATCATGCGAAATTCGTACAATACCAACCGTTCTTATTTATCCATTACAATAAGGATACCTCCTCAACAACAATGACATCCTATAAGTCAAAAGAAACAACTTATAGTACACTGCGATTGGGAGTTAGATTAGATAATTTAATTGGAACAACATTTAAAGACTCTTCAAAGAAAGTAAAATTGTATATATTGCATCTCGAAGGAATGTTTTACTTCTTAGGATTAAGAAATTATTTTTTCTTTTACGATAATGCCAATAATAAATCTAAAGGCATAAAAACCACTATCTCACAAAGAAGAAAATTTTCTTCTTTCTTGATAAGAACAGCTGTATCATTTCCAAAAACTTATTCTATAATTTCTAATTGTTTATCCCCTTTATGCAGACTTGCAATGGTGATTTACAGAAAGATAAAGTATAGATAAAATATTGTATACTTTTTGGTTAAAGTTAAAATATAAGAAACCACGATAAAAACAAATCCGTTCTTTTCAAGAGTAATCCACGATCAAGTCAACCTACGTCAAGGTGGAGCAAAGAACAATGGTGTTAAAGCCACTTGTAGTAAGTATATTATGTTCATTGATCAAGATTGATTACTTCCCCAAAAACTCCTACTATATATGACCATTTAAATAAGAGCAATGAAGCAACGCAAATACTGGATAGATGCGACTAAAGCCCTGTGTATGATAACTCGTGTATCTTAATGCATAGTGAGGTTTATTATGGTACCGGAGGTATTGAATATGGTTATATTTTAAAACCCTTTTATGTAAATGCATTCTTTTTTATCAGCGGATACTTGTTTTTTAGCAAGTATATATCAACAAAAAAACAAATGAATCTTAAAGGGAAAGAATATTGCCAAGCATTAATAAACTTAACCTTTCGATTAATTTTACCTACAGTAATATTTTCAACTATCATATATATCCCAAAAAATTTATTCCATAGCAATGCTCTTTCAAGCGGAAAATATTTTTTTGATGTGTTTGGAGGAATTTGCTATTGGTTTACATCTGCATTAGTAGTAGCTCAATTTATATTGCTAACACTACTCTTATTATTTAAAAGTAAAAATCTGTGGTTCTACGTTATTGCAACTTCCTTCTTATTTGTATTAGGCTTTACATTAAATTTAAGGATTACGACAACAGAACCAGCAGCATATTTTCCATGGTTTTATAGAACAGGATTGGAATATACATTTATTATGTCTATTGGCGGAATTTATGCAAAATATGAACAAAAGATAGACCATGTAATGAAGCCCTACGGCTTAATAATTTGTTGTATTGTTTATTTTGCAACAATGGGATACACATGGAATACAGAAATGTTAAAAATGCTTGGCTTAGGAGGAAAAGTAAATATGATAGGATTTTTAGTCATATTATGTGGCACCATACTAATCATTTCTTTCTCTAAAATCTTACCTCATATAAAATGGATAGCATATATTGGACAAAATTCCATTATATTCTACTTCTTTGCCGGTGTAATGCCTGCAATTATAGGTAAAACAGCAATTATGCTTTTCCCCCAAAAAACATATATTATAACGATACTTGTAGCAGGGTGTTCTATCATCTGTGGAACAATCGTCACTCAACTCATCAATCGCTATCTGCCATTCTTGGTTGATTTACGAAAGTTAAAACAATGGAAAGTAAAAGACTGAAAATTTTTATTTCTGCTTATGCCTGTGAGCCAGATCAAGGAAGTGAGATCGGCGTAGGTTGGCATTGGGTGCTGGAAATGTCAAGATATTTCGAGTTATGGGTGCTGACCCGCGAAAGTAACCGACACACTATTGAACCTTGGATAACAGAACATCCGGAATTTTCTGGTATTCACTTTCTCTATTATGATTGGCCGAAATGGGCACGGTTCTGGAAGAAAGGCCTCCGAGGAGTACGGATTTATTACAATCTTTGGCAGTTTTGTACTAACCCTATGGTAAAACGCACAATGATCCAAAATGACATCTGGATATTCCATCACTTAACCTATGGAAACGTGCTATGGAAAGTCAGTCATTATGGTCAGAGGCAATTCTTTATCTGGGGTCCTGCAGGTGGTGTAGAGACTATTCCTAAAGAATATAGCAACTTTTATCCTCTGAAAATGCAATGGGTGGAATGGCTGAGACGGGTTATGGTCCGAAATCTGAAGTTTAATACCGGATTTAAACGGCGATGCCGTCATGCTAATCTGATACTATGCAAGACAGAGATTCTACGCAATCAGATTCCTGAACAAGACAGACATAAAGCAATTATATTCACTGATGTAGCCGTAGATTTCCCTTCAGATATTCCTAAAGTCGTGAAGGCTGCCCCAAATAAGATTGTGGAATATATCACCGTGGGGCGCCTGCAACCTTGGAGAGGATTCGACCTGACTATAGAGTCTTTCGCCCAAGCACTGAAAAAGGAACAGGATATACATTTAACCATTATTGGTGACGGTCCGGATAAAAAACGTCTGACTAATCTGATAGAAACTATGGGAATAACTGGGCAAGTGACGATGACAGGAGCCATTTCTATAAAACGTTATAGGGCATACTTGCTTAATTGCGATGTAGTAGTAAATGCAGCATTAAAAGAGGGCGCTGTAACCGTTTCATTTGATTCCATGGCGATAGGAAAACCTTTAATATGTATGGACACAACAGGATATACCCGCTATTTCTCCAATGAATATGCCGAGATTATTGAGAGACAGGATCGAGAAACCACAATTAAAGAACTTACGAGCAGCATATTGAAATTAACCAATGCCAATCTTCGCTACGAGATGGGAAAGAAAGCACAACAAGCAGGAAGTCATTTCACATGGCATCACCATGGTGAAGAAATCTTCGAGACAATAACGAAGGCAATAGCAGAACAACAAGCATGTCTATAGATTCTATATTAAAACAAATCCTGACATTGGATCAAGGCAGTACCTTCTATTCTTTTTCCAATGCTGATGGCAAACAGTGGATCATGCCGGAAAAGAATATGAGAACGGCTATGTGCTTATACCAGCCAAGCGGAATAAAAGGAAAAATGATGAAACGATGGTTCCCCATATTTTGTCGTATAAGAGCCATTCAGCAGATTATTCACGCCAAAACGATGCAGTACACACTGCAAAAGGACCTATACAGTATTCTCTGTCGATCATTCGGTGTTGACAGATTAGAATTTTCCATCTTCTGTGGTACCCCCTGTGCTCACCAGAAAATAACCATACAGTTAAGTCTGGGAAATCATATATTCGGTTATTGTAAAGTAAGCAACAATCCAGAAATAGCAGTACTTTTCCAAGGTGAATCCAAAATACTAAATTATCTCTTTAAAAGAAAGATTTATAAAATTCCAAAGTATATCTATTGTGGAACTCTACCAAATGACCTTTATATTTTCATACAAGATACAAAAAAGACAAACCAATCCTACACAATCCATAAATGGTCAACCCTACAAGAAGATTTTTTACAGAACCTATACCAGTGTACAAAACAGAACATCAGATTTGAAAAAAGTGACTATTACAATACATTAATTAATCTCCAACAGCATCTGAATTGGTTGCCACAAAACCTGGATAAAAATATTGTTCAGTCTGCAATAGACGACATCATATCTAAATTTAACTCACAAGAAGTTATATTCTCTGCCTATCATGCCGATTTCACCCCCTGGAATATGTTTATTGAAAAAGGACAACTCTTCGTTTTTGATTGGGAATATGCAAGATTGACCTATCCGCCAATGCTTGACAAATATCATTTCTTTTTACAAACATCCATTTTTGAACGACATTGGATATTCATTTAATGATAGTTATGCCAACATGCCGGAGTATCTATTTTATCTTTACTAGCAAATAATCAAGATATAGAGGACATCATTGTTTATATTATCAGTGATTCATTCAACAAGATTAATATAGAGAAAATAAACAGTATTATTAAAAAATATAATCGCGAGGTCATATACTTTGATCTTAACGCTCTAACTAAAGACCTGAAAGTTAACACTTGTTTCAGCAGAAGTGCATACGGCCGCATCTTTATGGCTGATAAAATCAAAGCGGACAAGTTGATTTATATAGACAGCGATACCGTTGTGAAAGGATCCTTAAAACATCTATTGACTGCTGATATATCCAGTTATCTTGTTTTAGGCGTACAAGATACTGTCAATCCTTACTATTTATCCAATATAGGATTAAATCATTCTCATCAATATATTAATACAGGTTTCTTAATATTAAATCTTAAGTTATGGAGAGAAAAAGGAATTGTTCGAAAATGTATTGATTTTATCTTACAATATAATGGTAATCCGCCCCATAATGATCAAGGTACCATAAATAAAGTGTGTGCCGGATCTATTAAAATTTTACCTGCAAAATACAATGTAATGCCACCTATGTTTTCTTTTAAAGTCAATGAAATCAAGAAACTATTTAAAATGGGATTCTATTATTCTCAGGAAGAAATAGACAGTGCTACTGCCGACCCTATTATCATTCATTATACTGATGAATTTTTTAACAGACCATGGTTCTCAAACTGTACTCATCCATTAAAAAACGCATATCTGAATAATCTTAAAAATTCTCCGTGGAAAGATGCTCCAATAATGTATAAGAAATTATCCACAAATTGTAAAATACAAAATTGGGTTTATTGTCACTGCTCTTTTTGTATTTACAAATTAATGGTTAGATTCATTGAATTTCGACATAGAGTTAAAAATAAATTATTATAAAACTTCATTATTGCATGAAGCATCTCATCTGTTTTCATCTCTTCAATGATTATAGCGGAAGCCCGAAAATACTAAAGACGGTCATCCAAAATCTTTTAGACAGAAATTTCAAAATAGATTTGGTTACATCTAAAGGAGGAATTCTGGATAAACTAAAGGTATCCTCTAATTTGAAAAGGTATTCCTATCGTTATCATTTCTCGCCCCACCCTGTTCTTACTATAATCAGATACTTAGGAGTCCAGATTTATACCTTTTTCTTCGCCTTCCGATACATTCTGGATAAAGATGCTGTGTTCTACATCAACACCTTATTGCCTATAGGTCCTGCCCTCGCAGGGAAATTAATGGGTAAGCGTATCATATATCACTACCATGAGAACGCTTTTGCAAAAGGAAGATTTTACAAGATATTGGCAACCGCTATGCAGAAATTGGCTGATGAAATTATTTGTGTATCCGCCTATCAGGCTTCTTTTCTGAAAAAGAAACAGCATGTGATCGTTATTCCAAATGCACTGCCGGAAGATTTCATCAACCAACTTGATCCTTGTCCTGAAGAGGCATTTAAAAAGAAAGAAATTCTTATGATGGGTTCACTTAAACTCTACAAGGGAACACTGGAATTTTTCGAACTGGCTGGAAGATTACCACAATTTCATTTCACTCTGGTCATCAACGATACACAAAACCACATCAACAGGTTTCTTACAGAATATAAACTAAAGACAAGAAATAATCTTTCTCTCTATCCGCGGCAAGATGAGGTTACTTCTTTTTATAACCATGCTTCCATTGTCCTCAACCTGTCAAATAAAAAACAGTTTATTGAGACCTTCGGTTTGACTGCCTTAGAGGCAATGTATGCCGGACTTCCCGTTATCGTCCCCACCATAGGTGGAATCGCAGAATTGGTGGGAAATAACATTAATGGATATAAGATTGATGTACAGAATTTAGATGCTATAGAAAAGAAAATCGTGGAAAT
Source organism: uncultured Prevotellaceae bacterium (assembly GCA_963769405.1). GTDB lineage: Bacteria > Bacteroidota > Bacteroidia > Bacteroidales > Bacteroidaceae > Prevotella. The sequence continues at coordinate 194,426 of CAVYLQ010000014.1, forward strand.
ACTTACCAATAACCAGTTATATCAGAAATTAGCAAAAAATGCCTTGTCTGCATCAAAGAAATATAATGAAAGAAAAATGATTGATACCATTGTATCACAACTATAATTACGTTCGGAATTCATGAAAAATGTTGCGATCGTCGGCATACAAGGTGTGCCGGCCCAATATGGTGGTTTTGAAACTCTGGTAGAAAACATCATCGGGGAGAATTGTTCTCCTCATGTCAAATATACCATATTCTGTAGTAGCAAGGATGAACAAAATCAATTTAAATTCTACAAGGGTGCCAGACTGAAATATATTCCCCTCCATGCCAATGGCATACAGAGTATCTTATATGATGTCTGGGGAATGATAAGGACACTCCGCGGATATGACGATGTAGTGATCCTCGGCGTTTCCGGATGTCTGTTCCTGCCAGTCTACAGACTACTCTGCCATCACAAAATCATCATCAATATAGATGGGTTGGAATTTCAGAGAGCAAAATGGGGGAATTTCGCCAGATGGTTCTTGAAAACCAGTTGTAATTTCGCTATAAGATGGGCAGATACCATAATAGCTGACAATCAAGGAATATGGAATTATGTCAAGGATACTTACCATAAAGAAGCAGTTTTAATTGCTTATGGAGGTGACCATGTATTGAGAAATATTTCTGAAGGACAGCAGCAGGAGATTCTGAAGAAATATGATGTGCTTCCTGGTCAATATGCCATCACCATTTGCAGGATAGAACCAGAAAATAACAGTCATATCATTTTGAAGGCCTTTGCTGAAACTGGCAAGAAATTGATATTCATCGGCAATTGGAACCAAAGTAAATACAGCAGAAACTTAAAGGAACAATATGGTCAGATAGACAATATCTATTTAATCAACTCTCTATATAATCTTGACGAATTGTTTGCATTGCGAAATCATTGCTGCCTTTATGTCCATGGACATAGCGCAGGTGGCACTAATCCATCACTCGTAGAGGCCATGTTTTTCGGTATGCCTATCTTAGCTTTCGATGTAGTATACAATCGGGAAACTACAGCTAACAAAGCTTATTATTTCAATAATGCAGAAGAACTTGAAAAACTGCTGAACATAGGCAAACCGGAACTGTCTGAAAATGGAAAGGCCATGAAAAAAATAGCACAGACACGATATCTCTGGAAAAAAATAGCCAAACGATACGAAGACTTATACTGACCAGAAAAGTACTATCGATAAGAAAATCGCTGACCAGAAATGATTTATATAAAAATATTAATCACACATAAGGATATAAGGCAATCCTCATTTCTCATTTAATGAAACAATCATGAAAGAACACCTGTTTATTTGCTTTGTAGGCTTACTGATCTCTATGGTAGTAGCTTTCATTCTTAATCCGAAACTGGTATTCTTATCTTACCGTAAGAATTTGACAGATAAACCCAATTACAGGAAACTGCAACATTCACCCGTTCCCATACTCGGCGGCATGAGCGTATTTTTAGGAACAGTAATATCTACTCTGTTCCTGAATTTCTGGATGAATATCAATGAGTTGTATATGATCCTAGTAAGTCTGATGGTTATGTTCTTCGTCGGTTTCCTGGATGATCTGATTGACCTCCGTGTCCGTACGAAATTCATATTCCAGATAGGTGTAACCTTGCTGCTTTGGTACAACGGATTTCAAATTAATACTTTAGCCGGAGTATTCGGAATATACCAATTATCAAAATGGATCAGTCTGGTCTTATCTGTCATAACTGGTGTAGGCTTGATGAATGCCATTAACATGATCGATGGTGTAGACGGACTATCTTCAGGTCTTGGTATCACAACAAGTAGTATTTGTGGATTATACTTTTTTCTGCACAGAGACTTTCTGTTTGCAACTTTTGCCTGTATATTTATCGGAGCACTGATTCCTTTTTTTATGAGTAATGTATTCTGCAGAAAATATAAAATGTTTATCGGTGACAGCGGATCTTTGGTTATGGGCACAGTAGCTTATATTTTTGTGTGCCGTATCCTCCAGTTGCCAGAATTATATTCTGCTGACCATTATAAAGTAGCTATGGCATTCGCCATATTTGCCATCCCTGTTACTGATACGATAAGGGTGATGACTATGCGTGCCATTCATCATCACTCTCCATTTCTTCCGGATAAAACTCATCTGCACCATATCTTTGTTGCTTTACAACTCCCTCATCTGGCAATCACTCTTTTAGAATTATTAATGGCTGCCTTCATTTTTTTTATAGGCTGGGGGTGTTCTACCCTATTTGGCTTATCCATGACCTGGCAGTGTTTCATTACGGTATCAGTAGCCGTTACCGTATCATGGGGTACATACTGCGTACTAGCCTATTTACGCAATCATAATCTTAAACAGTTTAACTGTTTCGGAATAGCATTTATCCATAAGACACATTGGTTGGTTCTATTCCGGAAAAAGATGCAAAAGCTAATTGAAACAAAATAGACCTGAAATCATGATTCTGCCTTATTAACAAAAGGCTAAATATTTGCTTTAACTTCTCACTGCTTTCAACAAGAAAGCAATGGGAAGTTTTTTGTTCTTGATTAAGAACAAATCTTCCAACTTATTCACTTTTCTAAGACAGCATATTGACAAATATGAAACCCTTACGGAAATGATATTTTCAATTCTCTTACTTACAAGTTTTCTTAACAATTCTTCCAAAGTTGACTTTGTTTTAAAAAAAATGTTTACCTTTGACAGGTTTAATAAAGTTAAGATGAATATGAATACAATACTTTTTATTATTGGCTCCACAAGGGTAAAATCATTTAACCGTCAAGTCGCAAAATATGTTGAAAACCTGCTAAGAGGTAAGGCAGATATTAAATATCTTGATTTTACCGAACTTCCGTTTATCAACCAAGACAAAGAAGAACCTGTTCTAGAAGTAGTTTCAAGAATAAGAAAGGAAGTAATGAACGCCGATGGACTTTGGGTGTTCTCACCGGAATACAACTATAGCTATCCCGGATATGTCAAGAACCTGTTTGACTGGCTATCTCGTCCTAACGATCCCAATATACAAAACGGACCAACTGCCATAGCTGGTAAAAAGGTTACTATTACCGGTGCGGGGGGAACATTCGCGACAAAAGGAATGAGGGAAAAACTGACGGAACTTTTTGGGTTTATCAAAGCTGATATCATGAAAGAACCGATGACTGGAATCCATGTGAATCAAGAGGCGTGGGTATCAGATATTCTTACTCTGTCCAAAGAAAACAAGGAACAACTACAGAAACAGGCAGAAGCTTTCTTACAGTTTATATAATCTGTAACAAGGGATAAGCAAAGGATTTATCCCGATGAAACCGCATTTTTACAGTTGGTCAAGTCCATCTGATATGCTGAATTCTATCACAAGAGTTCAGCATATTTCGTATACCACTTATATAACCTTCCTAATACCCTCACGTAGGCACGTCGCAGGCTTATACCCAAAATCCTTCTGCAGACGAGATGTATCAGCATAAGTACGAGTTACATCTCCAGGCTGCATACCCAACATCTTCATCTTCGCCTGACGACCTGTCACCTCTTCAATAACATGGATGAAATCGAGTAATTTAACAGGTTGGGAATTACCTATATTATAAATACGATACGGGATCTCATCCACCATTTCAGCATGCAGAACTCGGCGTACCCCTTCTGCAATATCATCAATATAAGTAAAATCACGGAGCATATCACCATGATTAAAAACCGAGATTTCCTGCCCGGCAGAAATTGCCTTCATAAATTTGATTGGTGCCATATCAGGACGTCCCCATGGACCATATACGGTAAAGAAACGCAGTCCGATTGTTTGGATGCCATAGAGCTTACTGTATGCGTACGCTATGGCCTCATCACTCTTCTTCGTAGCCGCATAAAGGCTGACAGGTTGATCTGTGCGATCTGTCTCAGAAAAGGGCACATGGGAATCCATACCGTAGATACTACTCGAACTGGCATATACAAAATGAGGGAGACCGTGGTGACGACAGGCTTCAAGCAGATTCAAGAAACCTACAATATTCGATTGAATATAAGAATATGGATTCTCAATGGAATAGCGGACACCGGGCTGGCCTGCCAGATTACAGACATGAGTAAAATGCTCCTGCTCAAAAAGTTGATTCAATCCTTCTTTGTCCGTCAGGTCCATTTGGACAAAACGGTAATGAGCAATCGTCTTACTCTGCACAAGTTTTCCACGAACTATTTCCTCACGGGAAATTCCCGTATCAGCAAGGCGAGCATACTTCAGTTTCGGATCATAATAATCATTGATGATATCAAGGCCTATGATCTCTTCACCTTCAGTTGCAAGCAGTTTTACCAACTGATGGCCGATGAAACCGGCTGCTCCTGTAATTAGTATCTTCATTTCTTGATTGTATTTTGCATAGGATTCTTCTTGATCGACTACGCTTCTTTTCTATTATATATTATACGTATCATCCCATAGGATGCACGCTAAATTTCAAAAATATCTTCTCGAAAAGTTGTTCAATCCTTGATTTCCTCCATTCTCTTCCGTTCTTTACGGCAAAGAACAATATTTCGAAAATAGGTAAAAAATCCTACTGACTGTCCGAGAACCAATACCGGATCCAACCGGAATACCCCATAACTCACGATAATGGAACATCCTATCAGACTGATAATCCAAAAACCTACAGGCAGGACCGATTCATGACGATGATAGGAATAAAACCACTGATAGATAAACCTCAAAGTAAAGATAATCTGCCCTACTGACCCCCAGATCAGCAAAGGCAGGGGTATCGCATCATTATGCAGAAAGTTGTGGAAAAACCGCGACACATCTGATAGCATAAAAGAAATAGCGATTAGAGGCAAGGCTTCTATCACTATCCTGAATAGCAAAGGGACTTGACGCCATATTTTTTTAATATCCAGATTCCAGATATAGATATAGAAAGATATCAACTGCCCTAAGATAATGGCGAAATCATGTCGCATCCAACCGTAGGCAAACAGGAGAATACTACCTACCAGACTACAAACCCAATAGAGATTAGGAGAAACAACTCTTTTTGCACGTTCTGAAAGAATCCATTGGATAAGCATCCGTGCAGAGAAAAATCCCTGGGCGATAAAGCCTATAACATAAACAAAAAGTGGTGATATCTGCATTTAGGCTTTCTGATAAAAGTTTTGTTCATCAATATGATAACGAATATACCGTTTCTTCATCCACCGGTAAGCAAAGCAATCCAGGAATGGTCCTTTCAGCCGATTCCACAGATGATATTTTGAGACACCGGCCATACGGGGATAATGACGTACCGGTACTTCCTTGAATTCTCCATGCTCCAAGATCATCAGAGCTGGAAGGAAACGGTGCATTCCATCAAAAAACGGCAGACGCCTGGCATAATCGGTCCACATCACTTTCAACGGACATCCGGTATCCGTTGCCGTATCTCCGGTCATCTTACGGCGAAAGCCATTGGCAATCTTTGATTGCAATTTCTTAAAACCAGAATCCTTGCGATGAGCACGGATACCCGAGACAAGTTGGTACTCCGGGGCAAACTCCAGAAGAAGATTAAAATCTTCAGGATTAGTCTGCAAATCAGAATCAATATAACCGATATATTTACTCTCAGCAGTATCTATGCCCGCTTTCATCGCTGTACTAAGGCCATGGTTCTCCTTTGAAGAGATGAAATAAAAGTCCTTATTACGGGCACATATTGCTTTTATCTTTTCCAGACTGTGATCCTTTGAACCATCATTAATCAGAAGCAGACAGGTTCTTATTGGAGCTATTGACAAGTAAGCCTTCAGTTCCTTTTCCACTCTGCCCAGATTATCTTCCTCATTATAGACGGGCATGATAATCGTAAAGTCATAATCCTTCGTATTATTCATATCGCTGATTTAAATCTTTGGTTTTCATGTAAATCCTAATTTTCATTGTTGCGGACCTTTCGCAATAGTTCATTTCTTATCTTTCATCACAGATCTACTGACTTTTGATCTAACAGACCTGTTTTTCAAGATTTTACCCTGCTTAGCCTTCAAAAGAGTTACGTGATTAAGAAACAGGCTGCTGTAATGGCTATCTTTCCTTGGATGCTTGTTATCGTCATAATAACCTATCGATACCGTATCCAACTTGTTCAGAAGCGAAGCGGGCATCTCATAAGCAAGTGGTTTCTGTGAGACGATGACACATGGCAATGATGCCATAACCTTACTAGCATTATTAAGATCTAATGGAAGAATCTTCCGGTGTGCCTCATAAACCAGTTCTATGCGCAACTCCTCTTTTTCATTATAATAAAACGGTACATGATCAAGATTGCTCATCGTACAGACAGCACTGATACTATGCTCATTCGGATTTCCGAACAACTTACCGACAGGTCGGAGGAAGAACAATTCTGCAATGAAAAAAATTCCTGCATAAGTCCACACGAATCCTTCTGTCAACTTCCGGTGTCTGCTTTGTGTCTCCAGCCAGACCAGAACAAAAGCAACGGACATAGCAACTGTAGGAGCCATAGGCAATAAATAACGCATCTTCTTCTCCGGCATACAGGAAAGCAAGACGAGTTGGAGCAACATCCATACAACTACTAAGACATATTTCCGAGGTTGAGACATCCGTTTACGCCAGAAAGGAACAGCCAGAGCAGCCAGGATAAAGGGAGCCCAGAGACCACCCTCGAGGAAAAAACGCCAATAATAATACCAGGACCGGACATTATGACCAGACCAGGCTGACGATTCTTTATGAATAACATATTCAGTAGCTTCCGGATGATAAGTCAATAGATAGGCATACCACCATCCCCCTAAGACAAGACAAATCAGAACAGCCACACACAATGGGCCCCATTTCCCTTTCATTCTCGGCTGACGAAGAAATATCACAGTAAGAATAAAAGGCAAAAGCAGTGCATAGAAAGAAACAGGACCTTTACTCTCAAAAGAAAGTCCCATAAAAAGTCCGGCCAGAAGGAACCAACGCCATTTATGGGTACGCACCGGTCCCTCGTAATAGAAACCTTGATCTTCCTCATAGAATCCATGATCATCGTCATAAAAGCCACGTAGCAGGAAGTAAATGGCTCCCATCATAAAGGCATGGCAATAAATATCCCATGTAGCAGACCGGCCCATGAGTACAACATTGTATAAGGTAAGGAATACAAGTACAGTATTGACTGCAAAGTCATTTCTTCGAGTCAGATATTTTGCAGTTAAGAACAAGAAAAGTGCCCAGATCAATCCCATAACAGCCGGTGCAAAACGTTGTGCGGAAAGACTATTCGGTACAACCATTTCCATAAGTCCTGCTACCCACGTGGGCAATGGTGGTTTCTCCAGCCGTAATTCCCCATTCATTGTAGGCAACAGCCAGTTGCCGTCTGACACCATTTCACGAGCTGTCACAATGTTCCTTGATTCCATGATATCCGTAGGCAATGCACTACGATTTACAAAAAAAGTAGTGATACAGAAAATAATTAGTAGGAAAATTGTATTTCGTGACTTCATATTCTAAAATTAATCCGTTTATTTCTTATAAAATTACTCACAAAGTCTGTAGATTTTTCATCTGCTTCTCACCTTTACAAGATTTGATTGTATCTACAAGGATTTCTACGAGGCGTGGCAATGCATAATGTTCTAATTCAGATTCTTTCACCCAGATGTAACCATCAGGTAATTCTGGCTTTTCCGATACCTTCAACAAATAGAAATCTGCATAAATAACACGATGCGTCAACACATGTCTGACTCCCTTTCGAAGTAGAACAGAGATACCTCCTAAACTATCAAGGACTGGATGTATCGATGAATCCGCTGGATTCTCTACCAGCAACGGTTCCCAGAGACCTTGCCAAATACCCCTTTTACGACGATGAATTGCAATTTCACCACCACAACGAATATAAATATATGCCATCCGGAGTGTAAGTACTTTCGTCTTCCTCAGTTTTACAGGTAGTTCTGCAACTCTGTTACTGCGAAAAGCAGCACAAGTCTCCAAAAACGGACAGATCGCACATTGCGGAGATTTCGGGGTACAGAGAGTTGCCCCAAAATCCATCATTGCCTGATTAAAGTCTGCAGGACGATCTTCCGGGATAAGCGACTGCGCCAATTGGGAAAAGAGAATCTTTCCTTCTGAAGAATTAATCGGTGTATCAATGCCCATAAAACGTGAAAGTACCCGATATGCATTACCGTCAACCGCCGCAGCCGGAATGCCAAAGGCAAAAGAAGAGACGGCTGCCGCCGTATAAGGTCCTATTCCTTTCAACTTCCTTAATTCTTGGGGTGTATCAGGGAAATGCCCTAAAGAGACTATTTGTTGTGCCGCCTGATGAAGATGACGTGCCCTACTGTAATAACCCAAGCCTTCCCAGAGAAGAAGTACATCATCCTCACTGGCAGCAGCTAAATCCTCTACTGTTGGATACACCTTCAGAAAACGTTCCCAATAAGCTTGTCCCTGTATAACTCGTGTCTGCTGGAGAATCACTTCACTCAGCCAGATCGCGTATGGATCATGCGTATGGCGCCATGGAAGATCTCTTCCATTGGCTTCAAACCATTTTAGCAACGCAGGCACAAAAATATCGCTCATAATATTTTGCAAAGATACGACAAAAATAAATTTAATCTAAAAAGTTTTCTGTATTTTTGCACATAAAGATTTAAAACATGGAATTAAGTACCTATAGAGATGCTATCGTCAAAGCTTTGCTCTCTGCAAAAGATGAGAAGGGACAACCGAAAATCACAGAAGAGGAAGCTCTTGCTGCTGTAAAGGATTTTACCGATGAAGAACTTCTGGACGGGATGCCGTTCAACTCACCTGAAGAGGTAGCAGAAATAATTCTGGAGTGAGTTGGAATACAAAAACATCCGCACAATCTTTGATTCTAAATGACATCCACCAGGCAATTATCATCAAAGAAGATATTTATCTCAATAAAATCAATTCCAGCATGGAAGATTCACTTCATAAGAAAAACACGAAATATCCAGAAGGACAAATTTCGTGCACCGATCATAAAACCTTTAAGATCGGCACACGGCTTACCATGGGTCCCCATACGCTCTTCCATCCATTTCAGATCCATACTGATATTCCTCTGCCCGAAAAGTTCAATAACCCTTTTCTTTACAAGCCTCACCCACTTTGCATCCTTGCTGCAAAAGAAGTGCAAAAATTCCTGATCTCATCGGAGATTCCTGCAACTTTTAAGGAGGAAATCGCACAAGGGAAAATGTTCGGAATTCTCGTTGTACAGGATCCTTTAAGGGATTTAGGCTATTTTGCGAGTTATGGTGGACAAATCTGTGGGCAAAATAACTGGGAAGGGTTTGTTCCTACTATCTTTGACTATCTTCAACCTGATGGATATTTCAAAAGAAAAGAGACTGAAATCACAAATATCAACCGGCATATTGATCAAATGGAACATTCCTTAAAATACCATAACCAGTTAACCGCCTATAACTTGATGAAACGTGAGGCAGAAGAGACCATCAATGAAAAGAAAGAGATTATGAAAAAGGCCAAACAGTTAAGAGACAAGAAACGGGCAGAAGATCAGCTAAGCAAAAGTACCGAACAAGATATGATCCATGAAAGCCAGTTTCTGAAGGCTGAAGTTCACCGGACGAAAAGATTATACGACACTTACCTGGATAACAAGAAATTTGCACTGGAACAATATCGGATGAGAATAGCCAATCTGAAATTCCGGAGGAAAGACAAAAGCGATGCCTTACAACAATGGTTGTTCAACCACTTCTTTCTGTGCAATCCTCAAGGTGAAGAACATAACTTGCTGGAAATTTACAGGAAATACTATGTCATGACTCACCCTTCATTCCGGCCGAATTCATTGGGGAGAAAATCCCTTCTCAACGACATCTATCCTCCTGCTGGTTGTGGAGAATGCTGTGAACCCAAACTACTGCAATATGCAAATCTTCACCATTTACGCCCTGTCTGCATGGCAATGTTCTGGTGGGGAAAATCCCCCAAGGGAGAAATACGGGAGCATCTTCACTACTACCCAGCATGTGAAAGCAAATGCAGGCCTATATTGTGGTATATGCTTCCAAAAGAATAAGAAACAGAAGAACTGTCAACCGATATATTACAGTCAGCCTGCTATACAAAAAACATGATTAGCACCTGTGCAATAATGACTCTGATAAACATTCCTAACGGATAAACTGAAGCATACGAAACACTGGAAGAATCACCTTTCAAGGTGTCGTTAGCATACCCTAAAGCCATAGGATTAGCCATACTTCCACAAAGAATACCACATATTGTACCGAAGTCATATTTCTTTGTTTTCAAGGCAATGAGACCAATAATCAGACAAGGGATGACAGTAATAAATAAACCGATTATCACCCAAATCACTCCCTCTGGTTTCATGACAGTAGCAAAAAAATCCTTTCCTGCATCTAGTCCTAAACAAGCCAAATAAATACTTAACCCAAATTTTCGCAGCATCAATGACGCTGATCGTGTGGTATAAGAAATAAGATGTAGCTCAGGTCCTAATGCCCCTACAATAATACCCATAACAATAGGACCACCGGCAATCCCCAATCTGATCGGGCTTTCCATACCAGGAATATGAATCGGTATTGTTCCCAATGCCAATCCAAGAATGAGTCCGATAAAGATACTGCCCAGATTCGGCTCATTCAGTGTCTTGACAGAATTTCCAAAAAATTTCTCCACATTATCAATCGCATCATGTGTCCCTACTACCGTAACACGATCACCATATTGCAATCTCAAGTCACTTGTAGCCAAGAGCTTGACATCACCGCGAATAATACGGCTCACATTAACATCGTAGGTAGCACGCAAATGAAGTTGCCCAAGTCGCTTTCCATTTAGGTCTGTCCGGGATACTATCAATACCCTGCTTTCTACTCTCGCATCTATTGCATTCCAATTAACTTTCTCCTCATTCCAGTTTTTTTTCAACTTCCCGAAAAGGAGACTCAAAGACTCTTCATCTTCCTTAGTCGTTACTGCCATCACATTGTCATTAACATGCAACATCGTATCAGTTTCAGGAATAATGACCTGGTTGTTACGCCATAGGCGTGAGACGATGAATTTCAAATGTGTCATCTGAGTAAGGTCTGCAATCGTCTTACCCTCAAGTGCCGGATTAACAATTACAAACTGGGCGATATAGGTCTCATCATCATCAGTCAATGGTTTTACTTGCAGATCCCGGGGCTTGATAAACACCTTCCTCATCAGAACCATAACGATGATAACCCCCAAAACGCCTAATGGATAGGTCACCGCAGTAGCCAAGGCCAGACTCCCGGAAGGAAGCCCCAGATGAGACATCGCCTGCGTAGCAGCACCCAATGCCGGAGTATTTGTTGTAGCACCGCAGAGCAAACCAACCATGTCCGGAAGTTTGACACCTGTAATCGGAATAAGGCACACGGCAAAAACAGTACCAAACAAGATAATAGCAAAACTCCACAGATTTAGATCCATACCTTCATGCCGTAGTGATCCGAAAAAATTAGGTCCTACATGCAAACCAAGACAATAGACAAAAAGGGCTAATCCGAAGGTCTCTGAATAGATAAGTACCTTATGATCAATACTCAGGCCAAAATGACCGAATAAGATGCCAATAAAGAAGACAAATGCAACACCTAGTGAAATCCCTTTCACCTTAATCTGCCCTAAAGCAAGTCCCACAGCAATAATCAGTGAGATGACAACTACCGACTCAATATCAGAATGAATTTCAAAAAGCCCCGCAAGCCAATCCATGTGTTCTTTACTATGAATTTAAATCTGTTGCAAAATTACTTCAATTTATGCAAACTCCAAAAGAAATGCTTAAAAAACGTTTAAATATCCGAAACATGTCCATTGATAATAATTCCTTTAACATTCAAGAAGATTCCTTTTAGGACATTTCAAGAACTTACTGTCATTCTGGTTATGAAATTTTAAGTTTCTATTCGTTTTTACAAGATATTCAGGTATTTTTCTATAGGGATACCATGGTTTTTATCCACATTATCCTTATTCAGGTCAATGAGTTTCCAGACGGCATTCATCGCTTTCTGAGTACTATCTTCAAGCGAATAGTTGTCAAGCAGATATCTGATCAACACCGCAGAAAAGATATCTCCCGTCCCAGGGAAGTGAACAGGAATCTCCGTATAAGGAAGGGTGAAATATGACTTTGACCGGGCATTGTAACCGCATACACAAGTTTGTCCGTCTATGGAAATGCTGGTAATCAGGACTGAACGTGCTCCCAATTTTCGGAGATGATTCAAGAGTGTATAGGCCGTTGTCTGATCCACGCCATCAGGCTGATAAGGCCGGCCTGTCAACAGACAGGCTTCCGTATAATTAGGATAACAAAGATCGGCAACTGACAGCATTTCCCTCATACTCCGTACAGAATCCATCGTCATACCATTATATAGTTTTCCTTCATCCCCCATAATTGGATCAACAAAGATCGGCGTACCTGCTGCAGCTTGTTCTTTGCAATACTGGCTGATATAATCAGCCTGACGGACACTCGCAAGAAGTCCTGTAGCTATGGCGTCAAAATGAAAACCGAGTTCTTTCCACACAGGAAATACACCCTTGATGTAATCTGTAGTATCAAGCGTGTTGAATTTGCCATAATCAAGTGTATTCGAGACAATAAGTGTAGGAAGATTATACGTAGAATAGCCGAAATATGATAAGATAGGCAGCATTGCAGCTGTAGCTACTTTACCATATCCGGCAATATCATTGATAAGCAGTATCTGTAGTTTCTTTTCCATACGAAAATTTTATTTCGCCCGCAAAGTTAATAAAAAAACAAGACTCTGCATCACTTATTTGTTTTTTCCAAAAAACAGAAAGCAAAAATTGATGAATAAAAACATTACTTGAAATTCAGGAGATGCTATAAGAATCCCTTTCCCCTCATAGGAACGGATATTTCACAGGAAATCAACTCTTTTTGCAAAAATATGAGTACATTTGCAAAATTTTAAAAAGATAAATGCATGAGTCAATCGGTTAAAAAGGAAGACGATGAAGGGATAAAGAATTCCCGATTTCAAGATGATCTTGCAGGTAATAATGTCCTCTGTTGCATCGGCCATATTACGAAAGACAAAATCATCACCCCTGAAAGTACCATTTATATGTCGGGAGGTACATCCTTCTATTTCTCATACGCAATGAACCAACTTCCTCAAACGGTAAATTTCTCATTAGTTACGGCGATGGACCCAGATGAGGCTGAACCTGTAGAGAAGATGCGCCAGGCAGGTATTGATGTCACACTTTTCCCTTCACATCACACTGTTTTTTTCGAGAATATCTACGGGGACAATCCGAACGACCGCAAACAACGTGTCTTAGCCAAAGCTGATCCTTTTACGATTGGGCAATTGCAGAATATCCACGCAAAGATCTACCATCTCGGGAGTTTGCTACGTGACGATTTTCCACTTTCTGTTGTCGAATATCTGGCCAGGAAAGGCAGAGTTTCCATTGATGCACAGGGATACTTACGGGAAGTACGCGGAAAGGATGTATACCCCATTGACTGGAAAGAAAAGAAGGAAGTGCTTCGATATACCTATTATCTCAAGGTAAACGAAACGGAAATGGAGACTATCACCGGCAAAAAAGATCCAAAAGAAGCCGCTCTTGAATTGCATCAATGGGGTGTTCATGAGGTCTGCATCACATTGGGCAGTCTCGGTTCCGTTATTTATGTCAATGGACAGTTCTATCAGATTCCGGCTTATCCTCCACACAGATTCGTGGACGCAACCGGTTGTGGGGATACCTATTCCGCTGGGTATCTCTATTGCAGGATGCAAGGCAAATCTCCGACAGAAGCGGGGAAATATGCAGCTGCAATGTGTACTCTAAAACTGGAACACAATGGTCCGTTTAACGGCACAGAAGAGGATATCAGAACCATCTTAGAAGAAAACAGCATTCATTAGAAATTTGAAAAAGGCGGAAACAAAAAGTCTGCTATTCATTTTTCAGCACTGTTACTTTCATCGTTTTCCGGTCAAAAACTATTCCCTTCCGTTCCACATAACGGCTGAGGTCACCACTTTCAGCGAGTTCTTTAGGAGAACCAGCTGAGAGTCCCCGCTCTGCATCCATAAGCCAAAGAACATCTGCTACCTGCAATACCAGTTCGAAATCATGAGTGGACAAAAAGACGGTCTTGTCCATTTCGTGAGCCAGTCGACGGAGAAGAAGAAGCATTTCTACCTTACTCGGAAAATCAAGGAAAGCAGTAGGCTCATCCAGAAAGATGATTGGGGTTTGCTGGGCTAAGGCTTTTGCAATCATCATTTTTTGTCTCTCTCCATCACTCAACGTCTGGATAAAACGGTCCTTCAATGCCGTAATGCCTGTCAAACCTAGTGCCTTTTCAACTACCTCCCTGTCTTTTACAGACAGTCGTCCCCAAAAGCCTGTATATGGAGAACGCCCCAGACCGACCATTTCGGCAACTGTCATATTACGCACTCGCGGTTTCCCTGTCAGGACAATGCTGATCAATCTGGAAAGTTGGTGAGTGGAATAGTCTGACAATGGTTGTCCTTCAAGTAAAATCCGGCCTGAAAGAGGAGACTGAAAAGAAGAAAGGGTACGGAGAAGTGTAGACTTCCCTACTCCGTTAGCCCCTAACAGACAAGTGAGTTGGCCACTGTACAATGAAGCATTGAGTCCCGTCATTACCGCCTTTATAGTTTTTCGGCGCTCTGTATAACCAATGTTCAAGTTTTCTAATCGTAATGTCTCCATATTGCAAAATTAAGAAACTCCCTTCAAAAGGACAAGGTAAAGTTCTTGTATTTTTTTTATAACAAGATTTTTTCATTTCTTAAACCTTATTTACCAATGAAGAAACATTGTTTACTCAAAAACAAGAATTCTTTTTATCTCTGTACACCAATGAAATAAATTCTGTACCTTTGTGACAAGATGAGTGATCAAGATTCTCCAGTTCAGGCTCTCCAACGGCAAAAGTTGCTCCTGAAGATGGAATATTTCGAGGAAAAGGAGGCTTTCCGTAAGCAAACGGAAACGATGGGATTGCAGCGCAAAATCAAACGGGGTGATGCGTGGTATCCCCTGACCATCGGAAAAAGTTATTATAATTCACTGAATCAAAGAGTACTGGAGATATTCCGGACCGTTGACAAAGGCATTGAGCACAACTTTGAGTTCGGAAAACCAGTCGTCCTGTTCAGTATCTCTCGAAGAAACGGAAAGGACAGTATCCATTACTTCAACTTCACCGGGACAGTAAGTTTCGTAGACGGTGATCGTATGGCCATCGTCGTTCCGGATTCTGAAGTCATCGGCATCCAGAGTTGTGAGGACTCAATGGGCATTCAACTCTTCTTCGATGAAACCAGTTACCGCCTGATGTTTGATGCATTGGATAGGGTCATAAATTCCAACGATAACCGACTGGCTTATCTCCGTGAACTATTCTATTCCCACCGTCAGGCAGGTCGGTCCACTTTCGCTCCTACTCGCTTCCCGTGGCTGAATTCCACTCAGGAAAAGGCAGTCAATGAGGTACTCTGGGCCAAGGACGTAGCTGTCGTACACGGTCCTCCCGGAACGGGGAAAACCACGACACTCGTTGAAGCTATCAATGCCACTTTGATGCGGGAGAATCAGGTACTGGTCTGTGCACAGAGCAATATGGCTGTGGACTGGATCTGCGAAAAACTCGATGACAGGGGTATCAATGTTCTTCGTATCGGTAATCCGACCAGAGTGACTGACAGGATGCTGTCATCAACGTATGAGCGGCGCTTTGAGGATGATCCTGATTATCCGTCTTTATGGGCTGTCAGAAGAAATATACGGAATCTGAGACAGAATCGCAAGAAAGGGGAACATCAAAAACTGGAACGCCTGAAGAGTAAGGCTATCGAACTTGAACTTCGTATCCGTGCGCGGCTGTTCAGTGAGGCTCGTGTCATCGCCTGCACGCTTACCGGTTCAGCCAATCATCTTCTGGACGGACAGAAATATGCGACTTTGTTTATCGATGAGGCTGCTCAGGCTCTGGAAGCGGCCTGCTGGATTCCCATCCGTAAATGTACCCGGGTAATTTTCGCCGGTGACCACTGTCAGTTGCCACCAACTATCAAAAGTATTGCAGCAATAAAAGCCGGACTTGGTATGACTCTGATGGAACGGATTGTCAGGAATAAACCTGAAGTCGTGACCCTTCTGAAAGTACAGTACCGTATGAATGACCAGATCATGCGCTTTTCCAGTGACTGGTTCTACAACGGGCAAGTAGTAAGCGCCCCCCAGGTTATGCACCGCGGCATTCTGGACTACGATCATCCGATGATGTGGATCGACACGAAAAATTTCATCCTTAACCCGGACTACCGGATGGAAGAAGAAGACAAAGGGAAGCAACCTTTTCACGAAGAATATGTGGGAAATTCCTTCGGACGAATCAATAAGGCTGAAGCAGAACTCACCCTGGATACGTTAAAAAACTATTTCGAGAAAATCGGCAAGCAACGCATTCTCGAAGAGGAAATCGATACTGGCATCATTTCTCCTTACCGTGCGCAAGTACAATATCTGAGAAAACTCATTCATAAACAGGCCTTTTTCAAGCCCTATAGATCTCTTATCACGGTCAACACCGTAGACGGGTTTCAAGGACAGGAAAGGGATATCATTCTGATCTCAATGGTCCGGTCAAATGAAAACGGACAAATCGGATTCCTCAGAGACCTGAGACGCATGAACGTAGCCATCACACGTGCAAGAATGAAACTCATCATTCTTGGTGACGCCTCTACATTGATAAAACATCCGTTTTATCTGAAACTGTGGAATTACATCCAGGATATCAATCAAGATACTGATGTTCCAACAGAAAGGATAAACACAGATTCAATCCTATCGGATATAAATAACCCTATTAAAGACGAAACAAAACAAAAACTTTCAAATCAGTAAATACTTATGTTAGAAAGAGACTATTTTACAAGAGTTCTTCGAGAATTTGAAGCGGCTGTTCAGACATTTCTCGAAAAAAATGAAGGCAAGGAAAAAGATACCATGCTTAAGGAATTATATCGCCGGTACTTGGGAAAATACGAACTCCTGAGAAACATGGCTTTAGACGAAGCCGTCGGATATGCCCAAGACAACTGGAAAGAGGAAGAGCGTATTGAACGACTGGAAATGCTGGCTGAGCTCTGGTATTATGAAGGCGACCTGATGGGCAGCAAGCCCTTACGCGATCTTCTGCTGGATAAGGCTTTTGCCCTTTTAGATTATGTCGATCAGCGAAGTAGTACTTATTCTATGAGCAGGAAACAGAAAATGGTACATATCCGACAATTGCAGGAAAATTGAGATATCTATCCTTTCTTTTTCGAAATCATATCTGGCAAATTCTAACAGTTAATCAACGACACGGATGGCATGAATTCAACGCAACCAGAAACAAATTAAGAAGTGAGTTATCTTCTATAACTCTCAGCAAATAAGAACATGACAAATACAAATGATATGACTGTGGGTTCCCCTACAAGAGGAATCCTGAAATTTGCTATACCTCTCATTTTCGGATATATCCTCCAACAGATGTACCTGATCATAGATGCAGTTATTGTCGGTAGGTGGATCGGCGTAAGTGCACTTGCTGCAGTAGGGACCTCATCATCAATCATGTTTCTGATATTGGGATTCTGCAATGGTTGCTGTTCCGGTTTTGCCATTCCTATAGCCCAGTCTTTCGGAGCAAAAGACTATCCAAAGATGAGGTCATACGTAAGTAATGCGCTACGCATCAGCATTGTCTTTATCATTGTCATTACTTTCCTGGCCTGCATCTTCTGCGGTAAACTTCTGAAGATTGTGAATACTCCTGAAGGGATCTTTCATGATGCCTATGTGTTCCTCTTGTTACAACTCCTGTCTATCCCATTCATTTTCTCATACAATCTTTTTTCGGGTTTCATTCGTTCACTCGGCAATTCCAAGGAACCATTCTATTTTCTGATCCTATCATCATTTCTGAACATTATCCTGGATATTATCCTGATTATGCTGTTAGGTATGGGAGTAGCAGGAGCAGGACTGGCAACCATGATTTCTCAGGCTTTTGCAGGCCTACTTTGTTGGTTCTATATTAAGAAGAAATTGCATATTCTCATCCCTCAAGGAGAAGAACGGAAATATGACAATAAAAGGATCAGTATCCTCCTTAACAACGGTGTCCCAATGGGGTTGCAGTTCTCCATTACCGGCATCGGCATCATTATGCTGCAAAGTGCCAACAATGCCTTAGGCACTATTTATGTAGCTGCCTTCACAGCTTCCATGCGTATCAAATACCTTTTTACTTGTGTCTTTGAGAATATCGGCGTGGCAATGGCAACTTACTGTGGACAGAATATCGGAGCTAAAGACACTCACAGGGTCGCCTTAGGAGTACGCTCGGCTATTAAGATCATGCTGGTTTATTTCATTTTCACTATCCTCGTCATCTATCCTTTTGCAGATGACATGATGAGCCTTTTCGTAAAATCCGGTGAGACGGCTGTCATTACAAATGCTGCCTTGTTCATGAGAATAGCCAACTATTTTTACCCGGCACTGGGAATCTTGACCATCTTGCGTTATTCCATCCAGGGACTGGGCTATTCCAACCTGTCAATGATGAGCGGAGTGATGGAAATGGTCGCCCGCTGCGGGGTGAGTATCTGGCTGGTTCCGGCATTAAAATTCTTAGGCGTATGTTACGGTGACCCCGTAGCCTGGTGCATGGCTGATCTATTTCTTATTCCGGCCTTTACATGGCTTTATTACCATTTGAAGAAAAAAGTAAACCTGGAAAAAGTAAATTCGAATGCATGAACGATCAAATCGGTATTTTTCCGCATTCATATCTTTGGTAAAACCTTATCTTTTGAACTAGCAGATCGGTTCGAGTCTTTTCTTGAGGAAGAACTTTTTCGTTACCAGGAAAAAGAGTATCACTCCACAGGCATTATCGGCGGCAACCATCCAGAAAGTAGCCGCATAACCGAAAAACTGGGATACGACACCTCCAAGCAAAATTCCTATTCCGAATCCGAGATCCCAGGAAGTAAGGATGGAGGAATTGGCAGTACCTCGCTGATCATGACGGGCTGTCGCTACAAACATATTCAGGAAAGCGGGATACATGTGCCCGTTACCCAGACCGATAAGACAGGCCGACAGATAATAACCGACACGATTCGGACAAGCGACAAAAAGCGTATAACCGATAAGTGCAATACACATTCCATAGGCTGCATTATGGGTAACCCTTCCCTGACGTAATGCCTTTGCTCCTTGCAGGCGAGAGCTGAAAAGCCCGATAGAAAGAAGTGCGAAATAGGTTCCTGTCCCACTGGTGATGCCCATGACATCCTTCGAATAAATGGCCACATAATTACTCAACACGCCGAAACAGAAGCCAAACAGGGCAATATTAACGGCCAACAGCCACGCCCGTGTCAAGAAGAAACGGTCAAGAGAAATCTTGCCTTTGCTCCGAACCACTTCCTTCACTGATATTTTGATAGAAGCGTCAATGAAAAATCCCATGATCGCAACGGCCAGGGCTATCCAGAAAAGGACCGTAAAATCATGACAAGCTTGATAAATATAAATACCGGCTGAAGGTGCTACAGCCATAGCCAGATTATTGCTCAGCCCATAATAGCCTAATCCTTCGGTACGTCTGGAAGAAGGAAGTACGTCAATGGCTGCCGTACTATTCGCTACAGTTGCTGCTCCAAAGGGTCCTCCATGTACAGTTCGCACAATGCCGAACATCAGCAAAGTACCGGCAACGAGATAGCCCGCAAAGCAGGCAGCAAAAGCAAAGACACAGATCATCAGCACTTTCTTCCGATTAAAACGGTCAACGATATAACCGCTGAACGGACGAATGATAAGGGCTGCCACTGTATAACCTGAAAGCACAATACCTATGATATCCTTTGTCGTCCCAAATCGTTCACTCAGATAAATCGGCAATAACGGAGTCAGAATGTAAAAGGCAAAATACATCATCGTGTTGGCAGCCAAGACCTTGATATAGTTGATATTCCAGAGTTTTCCTTCTTTTTCGTTATCATTTTCCATTGACACTCTCTTGTTTTTCTTGTTCATTTCTATTTCTCAGGATTCCTCGTTTTCCGTTTTAGGATCTTACCAATCCTCAAATACGATATCCAACTCCCTCCATTCAGGTTTTTCATTCTCCTGATCTCCCGATTTTGATACAGAAAGTCCCATAAGACGAATAGGATGACTGGCATCATAGTTAACCTGACGGAGCAGGCTTTTAGCCAATGGCAGAATTTCTTCTTTTGTTTTGAGGATCTTCCCCTGTGTAAGACTTCGAGTAATCTGGATAAAATCACCATATTTGATTTTCAAGGTCAATGTCCGGCCTTCAAACTTACTCTTTTCAAGTCGATCCTGAAGTTCCAGAACCGTATGATAAAGTTCAATAATCACTGTAGATTTCAAACTGATATTTTCTGGGAATGTACGTTCACAACCCACGGATTTTCTTTCACGATAAGTTATCACAGGGCGGTCATCAATTCCTCTGGCAAAATGATAGAACACCGTGCCTGCTTTTCCGAAGACTTCATTAAGATGTTTCAGCGAACAGGCTCGGAGTTGAGATCCCGTAAAAACGCCCATATTGTGCATCATCTCTGCTGTTCTCGAACCCACCCCCCAGAATTTTTCCACCGGTAATTGAGCGATGAAATCGAGCGCTTTTGCCGGATGAATGGTACAAAGTCCGTCCGGTTTCCGATAATCGGAAGCAATCTTAGCCAAAAATTTATTATAGGATACACCAGCTGAAGCGGTCAAATGCAACTTCTCCTTGATCTCTTTCTTGATGGCTTTTGCTACATCATCAGCAAGCAGAAGATCCTTTTTATTGACAGTAACATCAAGAAAAGCCTCATCAATGGAGATCGGTTCAATCAGATCCGTATACTCATGGAAGATGTCACGAATCTCATGGGATATCTGACTGTAGTATTCCCGGCGACCTTCTACGATAACCAGGTTCGGACATAAACGCTTGGCAGTAATCATGGACATGGCAGAATGAACCCCATATTTGCGAGCCTCGTAGCTTGCAGTAGCAACTACACCACGGGCACTGTCATGCCCAACAGCTATAGGAAGTCCTTTCAATTCCGGATGATCTCGCTGCTCGATACTTGCAAAGAAAGCATCCATATCGATATGTATAATTTTCCGCTCTGCCATGGTTTATTTGCAAAGATACTGCTTTTCGATGAAAAATAAAAGATCCCTCATAAGATTAAAGGATAGATATATATGACTGGCCGGATGAAACAAGAAGTTAAAATGTTTCCAGAAAGGATTTTCAATGCGGTTTCATCTTCCACCATCGACAATATAATTGAGCAAAGAGAATACCATAAGGACAAACTATAGGAACATTATGGGATTTTTTCATTCTCTACATAGACTTTCCGATTATTTTCACTAACTTTGCAACTGCAAACGGACCATTTCTTGAATCCCAACGGATCTCTTGTTTTATCTAATGGTCAAATCTGCTATTTAGTTCTCAGAAGAACCAAAAACAGTCGGTTGAAATTCAGTGATATTCAATAAAAAATACCGGTATGAAGATCGAAGATCAAATCAGTAACTCCGCGGCACGTGCCGTGAAAGAATTGTACGGACAGGATGTACCTGACAAGATGATTCAGGTACAAAAGACAAAAAGCAATTTCGAAGGCAACCTCACCCTTGTTGTTTTCCCTTTACTCAGGATTTCCCACAAGAAACCCGAGGAGACCGCCAGGGAAATAGGAGATTTCCTGTTAAAGAATTGCAAGGCCGTAGCCAGTTACAACGTGGTCAAAGGATTCTTGAACCTCAATATTGCTCCTGCTGCATGGGTTGGACTACTTAATGATATTCAGAGTGACCCCGACTTTGGCAAGACTGCCCCTACAAAAGATGCTCCACTTTACATGGTGGAATATTCTTCACCGAACACGAATAAGCCTCTGCATCTGGGGCATGTCCGTAACAACCTTCTAGGCTGGGCACTTTCTCAGATCCTGGCAGCTACAGGAAAGAAAGTTATCAAGACCAATATTGTCAATGACCGCGGCATCCATATCTGCAAATCGATGATTGCGTGGAAGAAATGGTTCAACGGCGATACACCTGAGTCCAAAAAGGAAAAAGGTGATCATCTTATCGGTGACTGTTATGTAGCTTTTGAACAGCACTATAAGGCTCAATGGGAAGAGCTCAAAGCTGAATATATCAAGGAAGGTCTCGATGATAAAAAGGCTGAAGAAAAGGCGAAGAATGAAGCACCGCTCATCCAGGAAGCTCATCATCTGCTTGTACAGTGGGAGAACAACGACCCGGAGGTCCGTACTCTGTGGAAGAAACTGAATGCGTGGGTCTATGCCGGTTTTGACCAGACTTACAAGGCTCTGGGTGTGAGCTTCGACAAGATCTACTATGAATCAAACACTTACATTGAAGGGAAGCGTAAAGTACTGGAAGGTCTGGAAAAAGGTCTCTTCTACCGTAAAGAGGACAACAGTGTCTGGTGTGATCTGACTCCTGAGGGCCTGGATCAGAAACTACTGCTCCGCAAGGACGGTACTTCTGTCTATATGACCCAAGACATCGGTACGGCTGAAATGCGCTTCCATGATTATCCTATTGATAAGATGATTTACGTCGTCGGCAATGAGCAGAATTACCATTTTCAGGTGCTTTCTATTATCCTTGACAAACTCGGATTCAAGTGGGGCAAGGACTTGGTTCATTTTTCTTACGGCATGGTCAATCTGCCTAACGGCAGGATGAAGAGCCGGGAAGGAACGGTCGTGGACGCTGATGAGTTGATCGCTGAAATGATCCAACAGGCACGTAAGACTTCCGATGAACTCGGGAAATTCAAGGATATGACTGAAGATGAAAAGAATGAGGTGGCACGTATCGTAGGCCTTGGAGCATTAAAATACTTTATCCTAAAGGTTGATGCACGTAAGGATATGCTTTTCAATCCGGCTGAATCCATCGATTTCAACGGTAATACAGGACCTTTCATTCAGTATACATACGCACGCATTCGCAGCATCATGCGAAAAGCTGTCGAACAGAATATCCGGATTCCTGCACAACTCCCTGATGATGCGCCAATCAATGATAAAGAGGTCCAACTCATCCAGAAAATGAACGACTTTTCAGCGACGGTACAGGAAGCCGGGAACAACTATAATCCGGCTGTCATCGCCAACTATACCTACGAACTCACAAAGGACTTCAACCAGTTCTATCATGATTACAGCATTCTGAATGCAGAGAATGAAAATGAGAAGGTTACCCGGCTGGTCATTGCGGATAACGTGGCAAAAGTGATTAAGAATGCGATGAATCTCCTCGGTATCGAAGTACCGGAACGGATGTAATCATCCTGTTCCATCAAAGAGAACAATTCATAAGATTATGCCTCGGAAAAACGAACCAGTCAATCCCCCTGACTACCGTCACGACACGGTATTGTCCTTACCTATGGCCGTAAAAGCCAACGCATGGGCAGTAGACGCTGCCTGTTCGGGCAACCCGGGGCCGATGGAATACCAGTGTATTGACTTGGCTACAGGAGAACGTGTGTTTCATTTCGGACCGGTAAAAGGCACGAACAATATCGGGGAGTTCCTTGCTATTGTCCATGCCTTGGCCTTGATGAACCAGCAAGGTATTCAAGATAAGGTAATCTATTCTGACAGTTATAACGCTATCTTGTGGGTTCAGAAAAAGCAGTGTAAGACCAAACTGGTACGGAATGCTGGCACCGCTCCTCTGTATGGGATCATTGCCCGTGCCGAGCAATGGTTACGCACGCATCCTGTCCATGTACCAATTCTCAAGTGGGAAACCTCCCAATGGGGCGAATGTCCTGCCGACTTCGGAAGGAAGAAGAAATAGGCCTTTCACATTCAAAGAAAGGTCCATATTAGAAGATCATTAGTTATTTATTAATTTCCTGCATCTCCTGATCCAAAAGTTTAAAGAAATTCTTCTGTTTCTCCTCATCTCCCTCCAAAGTCATCATAGAGAAATAAAGAATACCCGCCTGATCACACTTCTTTGCTGCTGCAAGTTTCATAGGTACATCCGTAAAGAAAATCCGCTTGCTGGCGACACCTCCATAACTCTTGACAGCATTGTTAAATTTATCCACATCTGTGGCATCATAAACCTGTGTTTTACATTCGACAAACAATAACTTCTCACCTGTTTCAACAATAATGTCTATCTCATTGGTTCTTCTTCAACTAAATTAAAGAAGAACCTTATTATCAGTCCTATCTCTACAGATTTATTAAAAAGTATGACGATAATTGGTCAGTCTATAAACATAGACATGATTACTCATAACTAGCAAAAATACATTATCTTTTTTAGTTATATTTAACTACATCGATCTTTGAAATATTGAATTATAATTGTATTTTTACAAACTTTTATGAAGTACTACTTTTTGGCACTCTTTGTAAATATTTAAGTAAAGTAAATGAGGCCTAAAATTAAGGGAATCAACAATTTGCCTTCTGAGAGGATCATCCATTGCAACAAGGATTAAAACCTCAGAGAGTAGTGTTTTTCTATACCAACTTTCCAGTTTTCTGAGAGGATCATCTATTACAACAAGGATTAAACTTTATGATTTTGCAGTAAAGATAATTATTCTTATATTTGGCATTAATTTGAGTGTATACTTAAGTGTAACTTTCTAACAATTAAAAAAGATTTATGAATAAGATGGATACTCACAAAAGTATTTCGATAAATACGACCTTCACAGAGAAGGATCGGATCTGTCGGAAATTTCAGATGAAGAAATTTAATGCTAAAAAAATTGTACCAGCGGTTACCATGCAAATCGAAGTAAATGCCAATGGGCTGCTTTTAGAACGTCAGAGAATAAACACGACCTCGGATGTCCATGTCACGATATACTCTCTTTTGTTAAAAGAAATAGCTTCAGTGCTTATAAGGTATCCGTTATTATATAGCCTTTATTACAAAAAGAAAATAATAGCCAGCAAAAGACTTATGTTACATATTCCGGTATCGATTGATAACCATGTTGAATATATTTTCATTCAGAATCCGGAAAAGAAGAGTGTGAAAGAAATAACATCCGAATTACAAAATGGTATTTTGCTAATTAAACAAGAGAAAAACAGTCTTATGAATGCTTTGAAGAAGATTGATAAACTAAAAGGACTTCAAGCATTATCATATAAGAAGAAGTGCTTTAAAAATCCTCATTATTTTATTGAACATTTTTATGGTAATTTTCCCGTAACGAATTTTGGAACATTTAATGTGACACAAGGTACCATGGTACTACCAGAGCCATTGGTAGGCGGGTTAGTCATAGGGAAAGTAAGGCCAAATGCTGTTTTTGAAGAGATTTCAGTTAATGAGCCCCATTACATGACCCTCTCCTTAGCCTTTGATCATCGAGTAATGGACGGAGCCTATGCCGGTGGTTTTCTCACTGAACTGAAAAAGGAAATAGAGCAATTATGATTGCAACGCCATTTTCAGGCATCATATTCACCTCATCATATCCTATCAAAATTTGTATTCTTTGGATTTTGAACCTTTCTCTTTAGAAACAAACATAATGAATGCATTCCTGTCAAACTTACAAATGGCAGAGAGATAACTCTTATGATAAGTACCAATAGAAGAAGGCCTTCTACAGATCTTCTATATATCCTTTCGAGAACATATCGTAGCTGAGGGCATCCAGTTCTCCCAATGTCATCTTCTCAACAGCCCCTTCTATCTTCCTGATCAAGACATCCCGCTTGTAGTCTTCTGAAGCTGTCAGCCGGGAAGTAAATCTATTCGTTGCCATATTCCTCCCTTCTTTCATAAGTACAGATGAGTTGATGATCATAAACCCTCTGGCTCAACGACACCAGATCACCAGGCAGTTGCGGCGCATGCGTACCTTCATCGATCACACAGCCCAAGGCCGTCTCTACACGAATTTCATCCCATAGACCAGCAGACAGGAAACTGTTGAGTGTCACTGCACCACCCTCAACGATCAGGCTCTGTTTCTGTTCTTCAAAAAGTCTGTCAAGGATCATCTGCGGTGTGTCCGGATGCCGAAGCACGATTCTTTCCGGATTCGGACCGCTCCACTCCCGGACATTGAGTTGCGGATGTTCCCGTTCGTCGGTGATACGCCCCACCAGGATCGCATCATTTTCCGCCCGGAGCTGATGAACAAGCATCCGAGTGAAGTCACTCGAAAGTTGTACTGGTTTGAAATGATCATCCATAAATCCATTGGCACTCTGAGCCCATTTCAAAATAATATAAGGCCGATGAAGCGTATTGAAAGTCATAAAACGCTTGTTAAGATGTCTGCACTCCTTCTCCAGCACATTTACAGTAACATCAATACCTGCAGCCCGGATTTTCTTCACGCCACGACCATGTACCTTAGCAAAAGGATCGATGCAGCCACAGACCACACGATGTACACCTTTCTGGATAATCAGGTCACAGCAAGGCGGTGTTCTCCCATAATGAGAGCAAGGTTCCAGACTGACATAAATGGTGGATTCCGGCAGAAACCGCTCATCTTCAGGACGAACAGAAGCAAAAGCATTCACTTCTGCATGGCCCTCGCCACAACGTACATGATAGCCTTCACCAATAATCTGCCCTGATGCATTCACGATCACAGCACCAACCATCGGGTTCGGTTTTGCGTTCTGCCGGCCGTTTACAGCCAATTGAAGACAACGACGCATAAATTTTTCATCCTGAGCTTTTTGGTCTTTCTCCATATTTTCAGTATTTTTGCAATATGATCAACATTCAACAACTCTGGAAGGAATTAACTCCTCTCTACGACGACGGTGAGGCAAAAGCCATCATCCGCACTATACTTGAAGTACGCTTCGGCCTGACACTTGTTGATATTCTTAGTGACAAAGTTAGTGAATTTTCAGCAGAAGAGCGGCAAACGCTGGAAGAAATCATGCAAAGATTGAAGAAAGGCGAACCCTTACAATATATATTAGGAAAAGCTGACTTTTGTGGACATACCTTCAAAGTAGCGCCGGGAGTACTCATCCCTAGACCTGAAACAGCTGAACTCTGCGAACTTATCATACAGCGGAAGCCTCAAGGAAACATTCTGGATATCGGCACCGGCAGCGGATGCATTGCCATTACACTTGCGTTGGCCCTGAAAGAGAAAGTACAAGTCACTGCCTGGGATCTTTCTGAAAAAGCCCTGCACATCGCTGAAGATAATGCCCGAAATCTCCAAGCCAATGTAGACTTTGTCTGCCAGGATGCCCTTCAACCGCCGCCAGACCATAAGCATTGGAATTGTATTGTCAGCAATCCGCCTTATATTGCAGAGAAAGAACGGACTGATATGGAAAAGAACGTTCTGGACTATGAACCCGATATGGCTCTCTTTGTTCCAAACGATGATCCTCTTCGTTTCTATAGGAGTATCACACGATATGCCAAGAATGCACTTCGGCCTGGAGGAATACTCTATTTCGAAATCAATCCTCTTTATGCAGATGCGATGAAATCACTGATTTATAACGAAGGTTTCAAACATCCAGTCATCCATGAAGACAGCTTCCGAAAACCAAGAATGCTGGAAGCACACCTCTGAGCCTCAACCGAAAATTTATCATCAAACTCAAAAACATTCCCGCTCTATCCTGAACGAATAAAAAACTTATGAAAAGAATCATCAGACAAAAATCAGAAGAACAGGCATTGAACATTCTCTCCTCCCTATGTGCTTCGGCAGAATATTGTTCCAAAGATATGGAAGAGAAGATGAAACGTTGGAATATGCCGGAAGAGGCGCGCGAAAAAGTCATGGGTCGGCTTATTTCAGACGGTTTCATCGACGACAAACGATATTGCCGTGCTTTTGTCCACGATAAAATCACATACGCTAAATGGGGACGACGGAAACTTGAGTTGGCTCTATATAGGAAAGGCATTTCAAAAGATATCTCCAATCCTATCCTTAATACGATTCCGAATGAGACCTACATAAAAATCCTGAAGGTCCTGATCAATACAAAAATAAAGTCCGTTCACGCCAACTCCGTTTATGAACGGAACCAGAAACTATTCCGCTTTGCTGTTAGTCGTGGATTTTCACCCGATCAGATTTGGAAATGTATTCCTGAAGGAGATGAAATGGAAGTATGTTCAATGGATACGAATGTAGAAACGGATGATTTCACCGATCAGGAAGAAACTGAAGATAGCATATCCGGCACTTTCGAAGATGACGGACCTGAAGACCGGATATCAGACACCTTCGGTGAAGATGATAAGATCGACAGGGTATCCACTACCTTCGGAGCACAAAAGCCAGCCATAAACAGGAAGAAAAGCACATGACCATCAGTTTGCTCGAGAGAATCCTTAACCTCATCGCACCTAGAGCCTGCGCTATCTGCGGCAGACGACTGGCACCAGGAGAAGAAATGATCTGCTCTTCCTGCAATTACGCTTTACCCAGGACCTATCTGTGGCGGCATCCTTATGATAATGAAATGGCAAAAACATTCTGGGGAAAAATACCCATTGAGCGTGCCGCTGCCTGGATTTATCACCATGGTGGATCCCAAGAAGCCCGCATGATCTACGCTTTGAAATACCGGGGTCATCAGGAATTCGGAGAAATCATGGGAAAAATGCTTGCCGAGGAGATTGCCCCATCGCATTTCTTTGAGGGGATTGATGCTATTGTACCTGTACCCTTAGCACGAAAGCGCCTGCGCCAACGTGGTTACAACCAGAGCGATGAAATAGCCAAAGGTCTTAGCAAGATTACCGGCATTCCAGTATGGGACAAAGTCGTCACACGAAGCCAGTTTATGTCTAGTCAGACCCACAAAGACCGTTGGGAGCGGGCAGATAACGTAGAAGGGCTATTCCACATACAACATCCGGAACAGATTTGTGGCAACCATCTTCTCCTAACGGATGACATTTGTACAACCGGTGCCACACTCACTGCCTGTGCACAGTCACTCATGGAAGCTGGTAATGTCAGATTCAGCATTCTGACTTTAGGATATGCGAAAAGTTAAATTTAATATCCTGCAACCTTAAACAAGATCATTATCATTCAAAAAATGCAAATTAGTTCTTTCAAGCACACCTAATTGAGAAAAGTATTGTACCTTTGTACAGAAATCTATATCACTTCTAACATTCATTATGGACAACTTAAAAAAAGTTTTTGCATTAAAACTTCTTCAGATCAAGGCTATCAAATTGCAGCCCAACAGCCCATTTACATGGGCATCTGGCTGGAAATCCCCTTTTTATTGTGACAACCGGAAGACCTTGTCCTATCCAAAACTCAGGACATTCGTCAAACTCGAATTCGCACATATCATTCAGGAACAGTTTCCTGAAGCTGAAGCCGTTGCCGGCGTTGCTACCGGAGCTATACCGCAGGGTGCACTCGTAGCGGATGCTCTCAACTTACCTTTTGTCTACGTCCGTTCGAAGCCTAAAAACCACGGACTTGAGAACCTGATTGAAGGTGAACTGAAACCAGGCACTAAGGTAGTAGTTTTGGAAGACCTGGTATCTACCGGAAGTTCATCCCTCAAGGCAGTCGAAGCTCTCCGTAAATACGGCTGCGAGGTTATCGGAATGGTCGCCTCCTACACCTACGGCTTCCCCATCGCAGAGAAAGCCTTCAAGGATGCAGGTGTCAAACTCTATACGTTGACTGATTATGACCACGTCGTAGCAGAAGCATTGGAAACTGGCTATATCGCTGATAGTGATGTGGAGATCTTACATGGATGGCGAAAAGACCCGGCAAACTGGAACAACGACTAACAGCAGCGTTGTTTTTACTATGATAAATAAGACCTATATGTAAACCTGTATTTCAAAGGCCAAGCCTGAAAAAACAATATGATAAAGACAGAAAGCAGTATCAAGCAAATACCCTACGCACAGGAAACCGTTTACAAGAACTTAAGTGACTTAAGTAATCTGGAGCGGTTAAAGGACAAGATCCCTACTGATAAAGTCGGTGATGTCTCTTTTGATCAGGACAGTATCACCTTCAAGGTGCCGATGGCGGGACAGGTTACCATGAAAGTGGTAAACCGAGAAGAGCCAAAGACCATCAAGTTGGAAACCGTGAAAAGTCCGGTTCCACTGACTTTCTGGATACAACTTCTGCCTACGGATGAGAATTCATGTAAGATGAGACTCACTGTCAAGGCTGACGTTAGTCTTTTCATGAAAGGGATGATTCAGAAGCCTCTGCAGGAAGGTCTGGAAAAAATGGTCGATGCCTTAGCTGCAATCCCATACGAGGAGTAACAGACAGTTCCTTGCCGTTATCGTTTTATGAAAAGAGCAATCTTCATAACGTTAACAAAGAAAAATCAGGGAAGGAACCTTCACATAAACGGCCTTACAGGATAACACCCGCAAGGCCGTATTTGTATACAGATAACATAATAGAACAAGAAGGAACTTATTCGCCCGTCAAAAGACATAACAGTTTCTTGAAAAGGCATAGAGTATCTGTTTAAAAGAAATAATTATGGTAAAGAAACTTTGGGAAAAAGGTTATGAAATCAACAAGGAGATAGAAACTTTTACGATCGGACATGACCGTGAGATGGATCTGTATCTGGCAAAATATGATGTTCTGGGGTCTATGGCTCACATCACCATGCTGGAATCCATCGGTCTTCTGACGAAAGATGAACTCAATCAACTACTGGCCGAACTCAAAAAAATCTATGCAATTTGTGAACAAGGGAAATTCAAGATTGAAGACGGCGTAGAAGATGTTCACTCACAAGTAGAACTTATGCTGACCCGCAAACTTGGCGACACCGGCAAGAAGATCCATTCCGGACGAAGTCGTAACGACCAGGTTTTACTTGACCTGAAACTCTTCACTCGACATGAACTCAGGGAAGTAGTAGACCACGTAAAAGTCCTCTTTGATGAACTCATTCAGAAGAGTAACCAGTACAAGGATGTCTTGATGCCAGGTTATACCCATCTTCAGATTGCCATGCCGAGCAGTTTCGGACTCTGGTTCGGTGCATACGCTGAATCACTGGCAGATGACATGTACTATTTGCTAGCTGCCTACCGCATGGTTAACCGCAATCCGCTGGGCAGTGCTGCTGGCTACGGCAGCAGTTTCCCTCTCAATCGTTCCATGACTACGCGTCTTCTGGGATTTGACTCCATGGATTATAATGTCATCTATGCTCAGATGGGCCGCGGAAAGATGGAACGCAATGTCTCTTTCTCCCTAGCCACCGTTGCCGGGACACTCGCAAAACTTGCTTATGATGCCTGCCTGTTCAACTGCCAGAATTTCGGGTTCGTTCATCTGCCCAAAGAGTGCACAACCGGTTCAAGTATTATGCCTCATAAGAAAAATCCGGATGTTTTTGAACTTATCCGGGCAAAGAGCAACAAGATACAAAGTTTGCCACAGCAGATTATGATGATTATGAACAATCTTCCCTGTGGCTATTTCCGTGACCTGCAAATGATCAAAGAGACCTTCCTGCCAGCATTCGACGAACTGATCAACTGTTTGCAGATGACTGCTTATATCATCAACAAGATGGAAGTCAACACCCATATCCTTGACAATCCCATGTATGATCCGATTTTCTCCGTAGAAGAAGTCAATCGACTTACTACAGCCGGAATGCCTTTCCGGGATGCTTACAAGAAAGTAGGACTGGAAATCGAGGCTGGCACTTTCAAACCTGACAAGCATATTCACCATACCCACGAAGGCTCTATCGGTAACCTCTGCAATGACCAGATTCAGGTTCTTATGAAAAAAGACCTCAGCGAATTTCACTTTGAGAAAGTTGAAGAAGCAGAAAAGAGTTTATTGAAATAAGCAAGTTCAATAGGCTTTATCATTCTTCCCGGAAATCATTTCCCATATTGTCAGCCAGATAATTTTCAAATCGAGCAGGAATGACCAATGCTCGATATACCAGATGTCCTTCCGTATGCGCCTTTCCATTTGTCTCAACTCACGTGTCTCTCCTCGGCAGCCCAAAACTTGTGCCCATCCTGTGATACCGGGTTTCACAAAATGACGGACCATATATTTAGAAATAAGTTGAGAATAGACTTTCGTATGCTTAAGCATGTGTGGACGAGGGCCAACGATTGACATTGTACCAGTAAATACATTCCAGAACTGCGGTAGTTCATCAATATTGGTATGCCGCATAAAATTCCCGAACCGCGTCTTACGCGGATCATCTCTTGTAGCCTGCCTACTGTCAGCCTCTTTGTTCACCCTCATACTCCGGAACTTATAGCACCAGAAGTTGCGGCCGTCCAGTCCGGTACGCTTCTGTTTGAAGAATACAGGACCAGGCATAGTCAACTTTATGATTATTCCAACAATCAAATATATCCATGGAAAGAATAACAATAAGAATATACCTGACACTACTACGTCGAAAGTACGCTTAATAAGCCTGTTACCCAGTCGGTTCAGAGGAATTTCACTCACATATAGTACTGGCACATCACCGAAGAAAGCCATATTCATCTTTCGTTTCAGGTAGTTACGCACATCCGGCACACTATAAAAGAGGACCACATGACGGTCACAGCATGCAATCAGATTTCTGATTTCATCGGCCCTTTCCGAAGAAAGGCTGCAGAACAACGCCGAGATCTTTCCAGAATAAAGTTCCAACCAATTCTCTATGCCGGATACCTTTCCCAGGTAGGGTGCATCTTCAAGGAAACCATCTTTTGGAATATCCGCAAAGTAACCCTTCAGCCGATAACCGTAAGAAGCATCATTCTTCATTGCCTTATAAAGATCCTCTAAGTTGGAGCTCAAGCCCACAAATATCACCTCATGTTTCAATCCTCTCTGTCTTCGGTACTTGAGCAGCAATCGACGACCAGAGAGCCGTTCCATAACGAGAAGAACAAAAAACAGCGCATAATAAAGGATCCAATACCGCCAGTTCAAAGGAGCAGCACAGTTCAAGAAAAAAACAAAGCATAAGGATACTACGGTATAGAAAACCCAGGTTTTTGTGATTCCTCGGACAATTTCCAGCCTCGTAGACTGACGCTGAAAAAATATTGGTGGAAAGAAATGAATACCGATAAGATAAGCAAAATTAATCGCCAACCAGAAACCTTTACGAGCCATAAGAGGAGTTACCACGATAGCCGTATATGCCCATGTAAAGCCGTTCAAAAGCAATAGGTCTGCCAGAATCACCAATCCTTTCAACAGTTTGTCGTTCCGGCTGCTCAGTTCATGTACTTGTGATGACATCTATTAAAATATCTGACTAAAAATCATTTCATATTCCACAACTCCTATTGCCTCAACAATGAAAAGATTATAATACCAATATTCTTAATCAACTAAAAACTTCTGTTGTTTTATGACAAACTCTTGTCTGTTCATAAAACATTACCTTTAGCAGATTTTCCATCCAACTTGATCTTGTTTTTCATGCTTTCCAATACTAATGACAAGTCATAAAAGTAAAAGACCATCAACGAGATAAAACCCAACAGAGAGTTAAAACATGATTTCACCATGCTTTAGTAAAACATCTGCCCAAAGATAGTAAAAATTTTAATAAATATGTCAATTACATTCTTTTTTTTAGATAAAACGTGATGATATCATTTCCCCTCTGACACTTAAACCGACAGTTTAGAATTCTTGAAAAGAAATTTCCAATATTCCTGAAAGCATTAAAGGACTTTTCCAAAGTCATAAACTTAACACAAAAAGCTTAAAATGCCACATAAAAGAAAGAGAAAAAGTTAAAAGAATCTAACAAAAATACAATTCCTGAAAATTACTATTTTTATTTATAACTTTTTTACTATATTGCTGTCCTATTTTAAGTGAACAGAGATAACATCTATATACGGAAACTCCGTATACAAAACACCTGATAATTAAACTTTTATATTATGAAAGACTCTGCTGGCGGTTGGTCTGAATTTCACAGTCTGACCAAAGAAGAAAAGGCTCTATTCAATGAAGTAATGGGAAACATAGTGGGTGTTTCGTACAAGCCCATTGTAGTTGCTACCCAAGTTGTTAACGGAATGAATTATTGTTTTATCTGCCGTGCGACAAGTGCAACAAATCCTCCGGAAGAATTTAATACAGAAATTTACATTTTCCAACCTTCTGGAAGGGGTGGGAAACCTTATTGCAAAGGTATTCACCACATGCTCATGTAAAAAGATAAAATCTATAAATAAAAAAGGCGGACACAAGGAAAAACTTGTCGTCCGCCTTTTTTACTATATACAAGCAAATACTCCATACCTCTCATAAAAAGTCAGCATCATAGTCACAGAAGTTTGCCAAAGTAATGTATAATAACCAAAATGGTGCATTTCGCTATACCAAAATAGTGCATTATGGTATACCGAAATAGTGCATTTTGGGGTAGCAAAATAGTGCATTTTGGTCAGTCTCGATTTCGATAGACATTTTAGCCAAATTCGACAGGCACTTTTCTCCTTCATAAGCGAGATCAGTAGACGCTTTTTCCCATCCGCGCAGAATCGATAGGCACAACAGAAGAAGCCCTACTGATTTCATTGACAGGCACATATTTTGGTTCTTTTAATTTAATTATTTACTAATGGCCATCTTATATTTTAATTTGGCGAGCAGCAGATCATAAACAGAAGAAAAATAATTCTGTTGGGCATTATGAATGGATTTTTCAGTATTCAACAAATTCTGATATTGTAATGTACCTATTTGAAATTGTTGTTTTTGTCTATCGTAAATACATTGCGCTAAATTATAATTCGCCATCGAAGTCTGTTCATTCAATTCCGCATTTTTAAGTTCAATACTTGCTTTATTTATTTCATTTTGAATATCATTTGTTTTTTGACGAATCAATTCATTTGTTTGTGCAATTTTCAATTTACTTTGTAATACATGCTCGTGATTTTTTACTATTCCTAGAATAGGGATTGAAACTTGGATTCCTACATAATTAACCGGATACCAATTGAAACTGTTTGAATAATCAAAATGATTCGATTGAAAACACTGCGAATAATTGGCAATTAGTGAAATGGTGGGTAAATAATTTTCTTTTGCTTTCTTTAATTGAAGTTGGTTGCCTTTATTTTCAATGATTAGTTGCTTTAATTCTGTTCTATCAGCAACAGTGTAATCACCTATTATATCATTATCACTCTGCAAACTTTCAAGGGAATCTGTAAATTCGACTTTTATATCGTCCGGAATATTTATTCTGTATTTAAGATTTATACAGCATAACTCATAGAGTTGTTTACTTTTTCGAGTATTGATTTTTGCACTTTTGTAGTCCAGATTCGCCTGATCTAAATCGTTCTGAAGAACGACACCATTTTTATATTGCCCTTTAACCAATTCATAATAAGATTTGTATCTCTGCTCTTCTTTTTGTAAAATCTTAAATTTCACTTTTTTAAGAGCCATCTCGTAATATGCCCTTGTAATTTCGTACTTTAGACTAAGTTTTTCTTGTTTTAATTTTTCTTCGGCCAGAGTACTATTGTTCTTGGCAATATTGATGTCTGTATAAAGCCCTGGTTTGTAAAGGGTATAATTAAAATTCAAAGCGGCATTGGTGTTATTATTTGTTCCCAAAGAAATTTTCTCGGGATTATCGTTACCTAATAAACCTGCCGGAACTGTCGTTTTTGAGATATCGCCATAATAGGTTATATTAGCATTTAATGATAAATCTGGTAAAAGATTTTCCTTACTTTCTTCAACTCTACTTTTTGAGATTAAAGTATTTATACTATCGGCTTTGATACCATTTTCGTTTTGTATGCCAAGTTGAATGGCTTGGTCCAAAGATATCTTTACTACTTCCTGTGCATTTAATGTATCGATGAAAAACAACAGAAGCAAAGTGATATGTATTAATTTTTTCATTTTTGTCAAAAGTTTTATTATTCTTTCTTTTTACTGTCACCAAATTTTGGTGATTGAATCATAAATATTAATGGGATTGTGATTATCATTAATAATCCAAATGCTAAATACATATTATCGTAACTTACTATATGCATTTGCATTTGTATTGTCCTTTCGATGGCTTCATACGCAGCAGAGAGAGCCTTGTCAGCAGAATATCCGGATGATTCGAATATTGCCTGATACGATGCAATTCGCTGTGTAGCAATGGGGTTGTACGGATTAATATATGCTGACATTATATTATTGGTGATAGCATCCTGATGTTGTACGAAAATATTTACCAAAACAACTCCTATTGCAGAACCTAATTGACGCATAATGTTAGAAAGGCCCGTCGCCTGAGCCAAATCATCACCGCGCAAACCAACAAGTGCCATTGCCATTAAAGGAACTGCCAACATCGCTTTTCCGAATGATTGAATGATAAATGGCCAGAAAAAAGTATTTTCGCTGGAATTTGGAGAAGAATGGGATAACATCATCATGAAGACGGCAATTAAAATAATTCCAAAAACTGATGAAAAATGATATCCTATTTTCTTTAATAAGAATTTACTTACAAGAAACATCGCAAAAATACTTGCTACGGCTGGGAAAATTAAAAAGACTCCCTGTTTCAATGGGGTCCAACCCAAAGTTATCTGAACAAACAACGGAAAAACGAAACTCAGGCCAATCAATAACATCCCCAAGATTAAATTCATAAAATGACCAATGGCCAAATTTTTGTTTCGATAAAGACTTATCTTTACAGCGGGTTCTTCAACAGACAATTCTCGCCAAATAAATGCCGCAAGACCGACAACCGCCATAATAAAAACAACAATAATTTCTGTACTTTCGAACCAATCTTTATTCATTCCTTCTTCTAGAAAATATTGTAATGAGCAAAGACCAATAATCATAAAAACAATTCCCCAGATATCTATTTTTTTTATTTTTACGGTATCTGCAAAATTTGGAACATATTTCCAGCAAAGTATAGTACTTATTATACCTATCGGAACATTAATAAAAAAGATCCAGTTCCACGAAAACGTATCAGTAATGTATCCACCTATAACAGGACCAATGGCAGGACCTACCATCATTCCCATTCCAAAAATAGCTGTTGCCGTTGCTATATCTTCTGGTGGAAACGCGTCCGCTATAATACTTTGTGCTGTCGAAAGAAGAGCTCCACCTGCCAATCCTTGAACAAAACGCCATAAAGTAATGACGAGCAAACTGGTGGAAATGCCACACATAAATGATGTGATTGTAAAAATAGCAACCGAAACCGTAAAATAGAGTTTACGTCCAAACAACGAAGAAAGCATTGCCGAAAGTGGAACAGTTATGACATTGCCCAACGCATAAGCTGTAACGACCCAAGCTATTTCAATCGATGTCGCTCCCAATCCACCCATCATATCTGCTCTGGCTACGCCTACAGATGTGGAATCAATCAATTCCATCATCGCCGCAGAAAGCACAACACCTATCAAAAGCCATTTCCCTGTAGATGATGGCTTTTGATTTTCTTGAATAACTACTTCCATGTCTATTTTATATATACACTTACGTTACTGCTTAATCCTGGATATAAACGATTTTTCAGATCGTCACTTACATTGTCCAATTTTATTCTCACCGGAACTCTTTGTACTACTTTTGTAAAATTACCGGATGCATTATCAGGCGGTATAAGAGAGAATTTGGAACCTGTGGCTCCAGCAAACGATTCCACAAAGCCATTTAATTTTATGCCACATAATGCAGAAACCGAAATTTTAACTTTTTGTCCAACACGCATATTCTTTAGTTGTGTCTCTTTGAAATTAGCCGTAACCCAAATATTCTGATTGTCAATAAGCGCACAAATGCTTTGACCGACAGATAGATATTCACCCTCGTTAACAGTTCGCTTGGTAACAATTCCATTAAATGGTGCAATAATATTTGTTTTTGCCAAATTCTCTTTTGCCATTTCAAATTCCGCTTCTTTTTGTTTAATCAAAGATTCCTCTACCGAATTTTGTGCATCGTCGGATTTAAAATTTGCTTTCTGAAAGTTTACTGAGGAAATTAAAGCATTTTGTTCGTCTAATGCTTTTTGATAATTTGCTTTTGCGATTTGCAACTGAGTGAATGCTTCATCTGCCTGCTCTTGCGTGGTACTTTTAACTGCAAGAAGTTTCATCGCCCGATTGTATTTCTTATGTATATTATCCAAGTCTGCTTTAGCGGAAAGTACTGATTGCCGTCCTGATTTTACATTGTTTTCATAAATAGTAATATTTGATAATCCGGCTAATGATTTTAATTTGGATGCTCTCAAACCAACTTTGGCCTTTTGCAAGTCGGCGTCGGCAATTTTCATTTTGGTGAGTAAATCGGTGTTATTCAATACTACAAGTGTATCGCCTTTTTTCACAAATTGACCGTCTTTAAATCGAATTTCTTTAACGTATCCATTTACACTTGTTTTTACAGGTGCAATGTTTCCGTCAATCTGTGCATCATCCGCAGATTCATAGCGATTGCTTATCACAATCCACCAGGTAGCAAAGCCTAAAACCAAAATAATAGCGGCAACAATGCCCATCATCATCAATTTCTTTTTTTCTTGTCGTTTCATAAATATATATGTTTATCTGTTTTGTCCATTTTGGTGGGCAAAGTTAAGTTCAGTATTTCATTCTGAAAATGAAAATGTTACCGAAATGGACAAATTAGACACTGAAAAGTTCTGGTACGACAAGTCATTATAATAAACCAAGAGGATGTGTCAAAACTTTTTTTGACACATCCTCTTGGTTGGTATTTACAGAGAAAAGACCTTCTCTGCAAAATTGCAATTATTATTGACAGAATCTCTCTATTTGCCTGACATCCAATTCAAAAAGTCAGGTACTTTAACCTTGTTGATTTTGATTTCTTCTTGGAAAGGAATCGTAAGTTTGACTATAAGAGAGCGGGCAAAATGTTGAACGATTTCTTTAATCGCACTTCTTTGGATAAGAAACTGCCGGTTGGCTCTGTAAAAATCATCACCCACAAGCGTTTCAAGTTCTTCAAGTGGCTTGTTGATGCTATATCTCAATTGGTCGAAAGTGATTAGATAGGTGATTTTATTTTCAAGATAGAAAATGGCAATGTCGCTGGCCTTGATAGGCAATATTTTATCTTTATAATAAACCAGTACGGATATTTTTTTTTGCTGTGAGAATTTATCCTGGAATAGTTGAAGCATATTGTTTAATTGAACCTGATTGCCGGTAAACTTCTTTCTAAGGTCGTCAAAATGTTTAAGTGAATTTGCTATATCCTGTTCATCGAAAGGTTTTAAAATATAGTCGATTCCATTTGCCTTAAAAGCCTTGATGGCGTATTCGTCAAAGGCTGTACAAAAAACAACAGGAGTGGTAATCGACACTTGATTGAAGATTTCAAACGACAAGCCGTCCCCAAGTTGTATATCGCTGAATATCAAGTCGGGCTGTTCATTGGATTTGAACCACGAAACTGCATTCTTAACACTATCCAGAATTACCAGAATCTGTATGTCAGATTTTACTTCCAATAAGCTGTCTTTCAAGTTTTCGGCTGTCAAAGCCTCATCTTCAATGATTACTATTTTCATAATCTAAAATTTTTATTGTGACAGAAAAAGAATCTTCACTATCATTGATGATAATGTCATCACCTGAAATAATCTTATAGCGTTCCGAAAGATTCATCAATCCGGTACCTGTGGACCCTTCCGAAAAACTCTTTTTTTGTTTGTTATTACGTACAGTGATTGTCCCGTTGCTAAAATAAATGTCGATAAAAAGAGGATTGTCCGTTGTAAAAGCATTGTGTTTAATCGCATTTTCAAGTAATTGCTGGATGGCAAATCCTGGTAAAAGTCCCTTGATATTTTCCGGGATATCAAACGAAAAATTCAGAGATTCTCCAAATCGTGTTTTTTGCAATTCAATATAATCCGTGCACAACTGCATTTCATCGGTCAAACTCACCGTATTTTCTTGATTTTGAGAAATCGTTCTTCTTAACAAATCGGATAAATGTTTTAGATATTCCTCTGCAGTTGTTGGCTGCTTTTTAATTAATGACTTTAATGTATTCAGGGCATTAAATAGAAAATGTGGCTGTATCTGATTTTTAAGTTGCAAATAGGCTGCTTCCATATTTTTCATTTTCAGTTGAGTATTCTCTAATTCAAGCTTAGCCTTGTTATGGATAAGAATCACATAATTCATAATTATATAAACGATTAAATTTCCGAAAAAGAAAGCACCCATTAAAATTATTAATAGAATATAAGACGTCGGACGGTTAAAACGCAACAAATTTATACTGACAGATTGCGAAAATATAGATCGGCTTATCAAGTCTAAAGCTTTACCTCCAATCAAAAATGGAATTAGTGACAATAAAATATTTATTCTAAAAGCTCGGATTCCAATCTTGAATTGATTATCACATTTCTTAGCAAAGTATTTTACAAAGAACACATATTCCATACATATTGTATATACCACAAATGCAAATACCAATGCAAGTAAGAAATCTCCCAGTAACATATGAGGAAATCGTAACAGATCTGAGAAATACACCTGAGAAGCAACAATTATTCCAAGAGCTAAAACAGCCAGAATAACCGAAAATGAAATTGAAATTAAATGTAATCGTTTAAAGAGTTCTTTGTCCATCATAATGCATTTTCTATAATTATTAGTTGCAAGTATTTTATACACGCTGTATCCTTTGTGATTTATCCGATTTTCTATGAAAACAAGAAATTGCACCAAGAATCTCAAGTGCATTTTGTTCACTAATATTCCAAGAGCCCTTTGATTCATGGACCTCTGAATTACGAAACATATCGCAGACACCTTTCAGCAAGTTACCACACTTATCCTATGATGAAGAACTTGTCAGCCAGTCTCCCTATCATCTTCCATGTATTCAACGTGGCCATCAAACACTTTTATAATTCTGTACCATCCTCCAAAAGAAATGCCAAGTGCGGAACACTGGTTCTGAAAGAGCCTCAACAGGAAACATACGTACGAAATGGAGATTGCGATAAATTTTCAAGAAATATTTTTTAACCATACCCTGACGGGTAAAGTAGCCATATTTCGTAAAGAACCATCCAAAATTGCCACCACCCAGAACTTCACTCAAGAGTAACCGGCCACGCTTTCTATCCACAGGAACCATCATCTGATCGTCTCGTAAGCCAAATACCATAGAAAGGACATACATGACTGCTCCGGCAAAATGATACAACCCCAAATATCGGAGTTGACTGACATACTCATCTTTATCCAACCTCAGATTCCCCTTCACCAGCACATAATAGTAATCCATAAGTTGCCTCAACCCTACTCCTTCATCAAAGAAATGATGATAGATATGTGCCAGTTGATAAATGCTGTTAAAAGCCACAGTAGGAACAGCTACCCGCCCCAACCCCTCCGGGAGTTCAACAAGATGAGAAAACTGTACTTCCGCATTCTGTTCAAGCCACTTCTGTAGCCTGTGATTGTATAGAAGTGCATTCATCGTGCAAGGGGTAAAATGCACCTCTAATCGGATCTCTTTTGATGATTCCAACCCGATATGATGATAGCAGAGTTCAGTATTTTCAGTAAACTGATGAACATAACTGATAATTTTCTTCCTACGTTCACTCAGATTTAAGGTTCGGTCAAGTCTGACAGATCCGTTCAAACTTTGACCAGAAGAAACAGGCCATGCCCAGATGTCAATATCACCCGGCATACGAGAATAAACATCCGGATACAGCAATGCATTCCCCTGACCTTTCAGGACACATCCAGCCATTCCATCCTCTGCAAACTTTGTCCAAATCCTCAAAACTTCCGCATTCAATTTAATATTCTGTTTCCGTATCCGTTGACTCAGTGAAAGCCATTGCACCAGAATATCTTCAGGCGGTGCCATTCTTTTCGGCAGACGCTTAATCCCATCAAATAAAACTCCAATTAGTGCCTGTCGTTGTGCAAAGGCAAATAATTTCTGCCAGTCAATATCACGGAACTCCTCATTAAGTATCCTTGTATTATCCATGGAGAATCGAAGAAAATCAAAGAAGAGATCTGACATAAAAACACATGTTTATAAGGTTTTACATACACTAATTTTCAACAACTCAGAGCATTCTGTTTTTATGTCATGAGCCATAGAATCGAAAGGCATTTCAATTTACTACAAAAATACCATAAATTTCGAACAGAGTCAAAGCCTGAACAGATTATTTCTCTTTTTACTCATAAAAACATAAAAGTACATTGCCTCATTTCCATCCACCAACTTGAATAGAAGCATTTTCTGCACTAAATTTGTTTCTTATATATCTTTATTCTTAAGAAAGTAACATAAGAGAAAATCTATGATACATAGAAGAAAAAACAAACAGAATAAATTTAATATCTTTGTAGCATTAATCGCAAATAAATATTAATTATAACATGAAATATAAGATTATTTTATTCTTTTCATTCTTATTGCTTGTGAGTTGTGATCACTCAGATAATGATTCTATCCGGGAATATGATATTCCTCAATACGCTGTAATTGATGGAGATCAAACAATTGTCGTCAATAATACCAATGACTTTAATCAATTGTTAGGAGAAAACAAAGACCTGAAGAATGTTGACTTTTCTCATTATACTCTAATCATCACTCATGGAGTTTCAAATTCAGGAATATTAAAGATAGCCCCGAATATCTATCAAAAAGACGGAAGTTATTATATAGTTGTCCAGATTAAAAACAACTATACAACTTCTGTAGAAAAGTGGAATGTGGCTTATCTCATTCCCAAAGTGGATAAACCAACAGTCAAAGTTTCAGTTTCTTATAGTTATAAGTAGCATAACCCGTTGGCAGAATGAAGTCAGTACATGCTTGATTCTGCCAATGAGTTTATTATTTATGTTATGGAATTATAGTTTCCAGGCGTTCCGACCGAACCCATACCATAATTTCAATTAACTTCCAGCCGTTTCGAACAAGTTTATCTTCAATCATCAGAGGGAACAGACTATTCGAAGAAAGGATGTCAAGCTTCCTAAAAAACATTTCTTCAAGAAAAAATTCTTAATTCATTTGGCATTTTAAAGATTTAGCTCTATCTTTGCAACCGTTATGCGATGTACAGGCATGACAAGAAGCGGCAATAGCTCAGTTGGTAGAGCGCGACCTTGCCAAGGTCGAGGTCGCGGGTCCGAGTCCCGTTCGCCGCTCAAATCCCCGATTCCGGGGCC
The DNA here is from genome assembly GCA_963769405.1 of uncultured Prevotellaceae bacterium. Lineage (GTDB taxonomy): Bacteria > Bacteroidota > Bacteroidia > Bacteroidales > Bacteroidaceae > Prevotella. Next base: position 237,965 of record CAVYLQ010000014.1, read on the forward strand.
GCAATGGTGGAATTGGTAGACACGAGGGACTTAAAATCCCTTGGCCAGAAATGGCTGTACGGGTTCGAGTCCCGTTCGCGGCACTTCTCTAATCATCAACTGAAGATCCTTACTCTCTAAGGATCCATGAGGGTAAATACATGAAACGATTAGCATACACCCTTTTTTTTATTCTGATATTTTTCCTAACCTCTTGCGGAGTAAGCAAAGGTCATTTCAAATTAGAAGGTCGGATTCTTCATATCAATCAGGGTGAACTGTATGTTTACAGTCTGGACGGAGGTACCATCGGGATGGATACCATAAAGATTAAGGGCGGTCGCTTCGCGTATGAAATTCCATTGAAAGACGATGCTATTCTGATGCTCGTTTTTCCTAATTTTTCTCAGCAACCCATCTTTGCTAAATCCGGAAAGTCAGTTGAAATCAGTGCTGATGCTTCCAAATTAAAAGAAATGGAAGTCAGCGGAACAAAAGACAACAAACTGATGACCGATTTCAGGAAAGAGATAGAAAATTCTTCTCCTCCTCAAATCAAGCATGACGCAGAACAATTTATCAAAGATCATCCTACTTCTCAAGTCGGAACTTATCTTGTCCAGAAATACTTCATTCAAGATCCACAACCTGACTACGCAAAAGCTACCAGATTGATTGATCTGATGCTGAATGCCCAAAAGAAGAATGGAACGCTCATTCGTATCCGGGAAAAGATCAGTAGTTTGCAAGCCACACGGAAAGGATGCCAGATTCCCGTTTTTAAAACAAAAGACATGAATGGCCGTCCTATTTCAAGTACTACTCTCACCCATTCTCCATACGCCATGATCATCGTCTGGGCTACCTGGAATGATGAGAGTCAACAGATTCTACGGGAAGTCAATGCTTTCCGGAGGCATTCCGGCAGCAAACTGCAAGTGGTCAGCATCTCCGTTGATGCCACTAGACAAGACTGTATGAATTCACTGAAAAATGATACCATTTCCTGGCCCAATATCTGGGACGGAGAGATGCTTGAAAATAAAACCTTACGGAGGTTAGGACTCACCAACGTTCCAGATAATCTATTATTGAAGAAAGGCCGTGTCATCGCACGCGGCATCAAAGTCGGTCAGATCAACAACCAACTAAAGAAACTGGTGAAATGATCGCGGCAGACTGGAACGGTCTGAAAGAAGACGAATAAAGTAGCCTTAATATATCTATGCTTATAAAAACATTCTGCGCTGCGGTCAACGGACTTGAAGTGACCACAGTAACCATTGAAGTCAGTATTACAAGAGGAGTGCAGTTTCATCTCACCGGACTGGGTGATGAAGCTGTAAAAGAAAGTAGGGACCGTATTGCTGCAGCGTTGCAATACAACGGATTTAAATTTCCCATAGCCGATATTACCGTCAACATGGCACCGGCAGACCTGAAAAAGGAAGGCAGCAGTTTCGACCTTCCCTTAGCCATAGGTATCCTTGCTGCCAATGAGAACATGAGTGGTGACCTGTTGCGAGAATATATGCTCGTAGGAGAATTGAGCCTTGACGGAAAACTCCAACCTATAAAAGGAGCTCTGCCCATTGCAATCAAAGCAAGAGCAGAACATTTCAAAGGTCTGATCGTACCTCGTCAGAATGTCCGCGAAGCTGCAGTAGTCAACCAGCTCGATGTCTATGGCATGGACCACATCCTGGAAGTCATTCACTTCTTAAACGGACAACAGGAATTCAAACCTACAGTAATCGACACCCGAAAAGAGTTTTATGAAAATCAAAGTCAGTTTGACCTTGACTATGCAGATGTCCGGGGGCAGGAAAACGTTAAACGAGCCCTGGAAGTAGCAGCCGCAGGAGGCCACAACCTGATTATGATCGGTCCGCCCGGAAGTGGAAAATCCATGATGGCGAAGCGATTGCCATCTATACTTCCGCCTCTTTCACTGGCAGAAAGTCTGGAGACAACACAGATCCATTCCATTGCAGGAAAATTAGGACGTAAGGTATCCCTCATCTCCCAACGCCCCTTCCGCTCTCCACACCACACCATCTCAGAAGTTGCACTTGTCGGTGGAGGAAGCAACCCGATGCCCGGAGAGATTTCTCTGGCACACAACGGAGTGCTCTTCTGTGATGAGTTGCCCGAATTCAACAAGCATACACTGGAAGTCCTACGGCAGCCCCTTGAAGACCGGTCCATCACCATCAGCCGTTCCAAATACACCATCACTTATCCTTGTTCTTTTATGTTTGTAGCCAGCATGAATCCTTGCCCCTGTGGCTATTATGGCGATCCGACGCATCACTGCGTCTGTACACCCGGGCAGATTCAGCGCTATATGAACAAGATCAGCGGGCCACTACTCGACCGGATTGACATCCAATGCTCCATCACACCAGTACCCTTTAAGGAAATCAGCAAGGCCGCGCCAGGAGAGCCCAGCTCCGAGATCCGAAAGCGTGTCATTGCCGCCCGATCCATCCAGACCGAACGGTTCAAGGACGTTCTTGGAGTATATTGCAATGCCCAGATGAGTGAAAGAATGATCCATAAGTATGCAGAACCCAGCGAGAAAGGACTCGCCCTGCTGCGCACAGCTATGGACAAACTCAGTCTCAGCGCCCGTGCTTACAGTCGGATATTGAAAGTTGCCCGGACCATTGCGGATCTGGAGTCAAGTGAGAGCATTCAACCGGAACATCTGGCAGAAGCCATCTCCTATCGCGAACTTGACCGGGGAGATTGGGCAGAAAGGGCGTTCGATTCCTAATCATAGGCCCAAGCCCGACACTTCAAAAAACAATCAAATTATTTTGTTCTCCGCCCAATTTATAGTAATTTTGCACAGAAGAGTAAAAAAGGAAAGTAATGGAAGAAAAGAAATTCAAACGTACCCTCGTAACGGCAGCACTACCCTACGCCAACGGCGGTGTACATATCGGTCACTTGGCCGGTGTTTATGTTCCTGCTGATATCTACGTAAGATACCTCCGCCTGAAGAAACAGGACGTCTGTTTTATTGGAGGAAGTGATGAGCATGGTGTACCTATCACGATTCGTGCCAAGAAAGAAGGATGTGCCCCTCAGGATATCTGTGACCGTTACCATAAACTGATCAAAGATTCCTTCCGTGAATTTGGAATCAGTTTCGATATCTACAGCCGTACGACTTCAAAGATTCACAACCAGTTTGCCAGTGATTTCTTTAAGAAATTGTATGACGATGGCAAGTTGATTGAAAAAGAGAGCGAACAATATTACGACGAAGAGGCCCATCAGTTTCTCGCCGACCGTTATATTATGGGGGAATGTCCTCATTGCCACAACAAGAATGCCTATGGTGACCAATGTGAAGTCTGCGGCAGTGACTTGAGTCCTATGGAACTTATCAATCCCCATTCAACAATCAGTGGCAGCAAACCTGTACTCAGGAAAACCAAGAACTGGTACCTGCCGCTGAATGAGTATCAAGAGTGGTTGAAGAAATGGATCCTTGAAGGTCACAAAGAATGGCGTTCAAATGTTTATGGTCAATGTAAGAGTTGGCTTGACATGGACCTTCAGCCACGTGCCATGACTCGTGATCTGGACTGGGGAATCCCTGTTCCGGTCAAAGACGCCGAAGGAAAGGTTCTTTACGTCTGGTTTGATGCTCCTATCGGCTATATCAGCAATACGGTGGAACTCTGTCAGAATGAACCGGAGAAGTTTGGTAATTGGGAGAAATGGTGGAAAGACCCGGACACTCGTCTGATTCACTTCATCGGCAAGGACAACATTGTATTCCACTGTCTGATCTTCCCGACGATGCTCAAAGCCCATGGTGGTTATATCTTGCCGGATAATGTACCGGCAAACGAATTTCTGAATCTGGAGAACCAGAAAATCTCCACTTCACGCAACTGGGCTGTCTGGCTGGATGAATATCTGAAGGATTTCCCCGGAAAACAGGATGTCTTGCGTTATGTCCTTACCGCCAACGCCCCTGAAACGAAAGACAACAACTTTACCTGGAAGGACTTTCAGGAACGTAATAATTCCGAGCTCGTTGCCATCTATGGCAATTTCGTCAACCGTGCCCTCCAACTGACCAAGAAATACTGGGATGGTGTCGTTCCTGAATGCGGAGAACTTCAGGATGTAGACCAGAGAGCCATCAAAGAATTTAAAGATGTCCAGGAAAAAGTAGAAGGATACCTCGACCATTTCAAGTTCCGTGAAGCTCAGAAAGAGGCGATGAATCTCGCACGTATCGGCAACAAATACATCACGGAATGTGAACCTTGGAAAGTATGGAAGACGGACCCGAAACGCGTAGAGACTATCCTCTATATCTCCCTGCAACTGGTTGCTAACCTTGCCATAGCATTCGAACCGTTCCTGCCGTTCTCTTCAGAAAAACTTCGCAAGATGATTGGCATGGAACACTTCGAATGGAACCAATTGGGCAATACGGACTTACTCAAACCCGGGCATCAGATTAAAGAAGTCCAACTCCTCTTTGAGAAGATCGATGATGCAGCCATTGATGCACAACTGCAGAAACTAGAGAATACAAAAAAAGCCAACGAAGCCAAGACTTACAAGGCAGAGCCCATCAAGGCAACTTGCTCCATAGAAGATTTCGACAAACTCGATATTCGCGTAGGGCATATCAAAGACTGTCAGAAAGTCAAGAAATCCAACAAACTCCTGCAGTTTACTATTGACGACGGACAAGGAAAAGACCGTACTATCCTTTCAGGGATAGCCAAATCCTACAAGCCAGAAGAGTTGATAGGCAAGGATGTGCTTTTCATCGCCAATCTTCCGGGGCGCAAGATGATGGGAATCGAGAGTCAGGGAATGATCCTTTCTGCACTAAATGCAGACAACAGTCTGGTTGTCACAACTACCTTGAATAAGGTCAAGCCCGGCAGCAAAGTCTGTTGAAGACTTTCTGAACACACTATGGCAAAAGGAGAAGTTGCATGAAAAGGCACTTCCCCTTTTCCCAATAAAAATATCTAAAGAATGAATCCTCTATCCTGCCTATCATCAGGCAGATTATCACAAGACAGATATCTGTTATAAAAATACGACATATCATTTATAAATAAGCATTTACCATGAAAAAAAGGAATTTATCTTTTTGTTTATTTCTGCTTATCACACTTTCAATGTCTGGGCAGACCTCCCGGAAATTCACATTGAACATCACCCCTGACGGCGCCTCAACATTGACCTGTTTTCTTCCAGACCAGCCTACAGGAAGAGCCATTGTAGACTGTCCCGGCGGAGGCTATGTATGGCTTTCAATGGATAAGGAAGGTTATGACTGGGCTGACTATTTCAACCAGAAGGGAATCAGTTATTTTGTACTAAAATACAGATTGCCCAAAGGCAATCATCAGTTGCCTGTCAGTGATGCAGAGAACGCCATACGACTTGTACGCGATTCTGCAAATCAATGGAAGATCAATCCTTACGATGTTGGAATCATGGGGTTCTCTGCAGGTGGACACCTGGCCTCTACAGTAAGCACCCATGCAGACTATAATGCCCGTCCTGATTTTTCACTCCTTTTCTACCCAGTTATCACGATGGGAAACGGCACCCATGAAGGTTCAAAAATCAATCTTCTCGGAACATCACCCGATGAGCAATTAGTCAACGCCTTCTCAAATGAGAAACAGGTACGGGCCCATCTTACTCCTCCTGCCGTCATCTTCCTTGCAAATGACGACAATGTCGTCCCTCCGGTTGAGAACGGAGTAGCCTATTATACGGCAATGCGTAAGGCAGGTAATGACTGCTCACTTTATATCTACCCAACAGGCGGCCACGGATTTGGATTCAATACACATTTCACCTATCATGAACAATTACTGAACGATCTTTCTGAATGGCTGACTACACATCCCAGTCCACTCCTAAGTGCTGTCCGCATTGCATGTATCGGAAACAGTATTACAGATGGTGCAGGCATTGACATGAATTCAGAGAAAGGTTATCCAGCCTGCCTCCAGAATGATTTAGGAGCAGGATACCTCGTAAATAATTTTGGTGTGAGTGGCCGTACGATGCTCAACAAGGGTGATTATCCCTACATGAAAGAACAAGCCTGGAAAGACGCCATGGCATTTAAACCAAATATTGTTATTATAAAGTTGGGTACAAATGATTCAAAACCGCAAAACTGGCGTTATGGCCGAGATTTCAAACAGGACATGCAACAGATGATCGACTCACTCAAATCCCTTCCCAGTCATCCAAAGATCTATCTGGCTACACCTATCCCCGCATTGAAACAGAATTGGGATATCAACGACAGTATAATCTCGAAAGGTATCATCCCTGTAATACGTAAATTAGCACGGAAAAACCGATGTGAGATACTCGATCTCCACACCTCTTTTTCTCCCTACAGCAGTCTGATGCAACAGGATGGCATACATCCTACGGACAAAGGCGCGGCCAAATTAGCAGAGATTATTGCAACTGAGATAAAGAAATAAGATCTTCTACATTCTGACAACTAATAAGAATACAGAGAAAGGTCATCAAACAGCAAAAAAGGCGAACCCCAAGGTCCGCCTTTATATTTGGATACCTGTCTGTCGGTCAGGCACCCAGTCTGGTTACAATCAATAATTCCGAGCATCAATCTCAAAGAAACTCTGAGGATGTCCACATACAGGACACATACCAGGAGCCTTAGGCCCTATAACGATATGACCACAATTAAGGCATTTCCAGATTTTATCACCATCTCTTGAGAATACAATATCATGCTTGACATTATCCAACAGTTTCAGATAACGCTCCTCATGATGTTTCTCAATGGCACCAATCATCTCAAATTTGGCAGCGATCTCATTAAAACCTTCTTCATGAGCTTCTTTGGCCATACGAGGATACATATCTGTCCACTCATAATGCTCACCATTTGCACCTGTCTGAAGATTAGATGCAGTATCCTTCAATTCACCTCCCACAAGATATTTAAACCAGATTTTGCCATGCTCTTTTTCATTGTTAGCTGTTTCCTCAAAGAGAGCAGCAATCTGCTCATAGCCTTCTTTACGGGCTTTAGAAGCGAAGAAAGTATACCTATTACGTGCTTTCGACTCACCCACAAAAGCATCTTGCAGGTTTTTTTCTGTTTTTGTTCCTTTTAAGTTTTTCATAAGGCCTCCTTTATATTATTACCCTAACATTAAGTATCAAGATAAGTGCAAATATATAAATAAAAAATGGAAAGTGAGCAAAGGAAATATATAAAACATTTGATTTTTTTTACTATTACAAACAAGAACAGAATACCCTGTCTTTCAAAGCTACCTGAAGATCCAACCCATACAGTCCTTATCTATCATAAATAGCATACTTGATGACAAAACTTAAAAAGGCCTCACAAAACAATATTTGTGAGACCTTTATCCTTATATTCTATCTCCCTTTACAGAAGACAAAACCTATTTATTCATTTACCTGATTCTCTTGATTCTCCTGATTCTCCTGAGGAGTTTCGTTTTCTGTCGCAGCATCCTGCCGATCATGATGTTCGAAACGACGATGCTCATGATACGGACGACGTTCACGATCACCACGATCACGATCACCATAATCACGATCACGGTCACGGTCACCATAATCACGACGAGGACGGCGTTCACGCTCTACCCAGTCTTCCGGTTTAGGAAGTAAGGCACGATGAGAGAGTTTATATTTACCCGTTTTGGAATCAATATCAATCAACTTCACCTTGATCTTATCCCCTTCATGGATACCGGCATCCTCGACTCTTTCAAGTCGTTTCCAATCAATCTCAGAAATATGGAGAAGTCCGTCTTTACCCGGCATAATCTCTACGAAACAGCCGTATGGCATAATAGAACGAACCGTTCCTTCATATACTTCACCTATTTCAGGAACAGCTACGATAGATCTGATTCTGGTCAGAGCAGCATCAATGCTATTCTTATCAGGTGCAGAAACCTGTACATGACCTTTACCATCAGTTTCATCAATGGTGATCGTTGCACCCGTTTCTTCCTGCATCTGCTGGATGATCTTTCCACCCGGCCCGATTACAGCACCAATAAACTCCTTAGGAATATCAAATGCTTCAATACGAGGCACCTGAGGTTTCAAATCCTTACGAGGTTCCGGCAATGTCTGAAGCATCTTCTCAAGAATCTGCTCACGAGCACCCTTAGCCTGCAGCAAAGCCTCCTCAAGGATTTCGAAACTCAAACCGTCACATTTGATATCCATCTGTGTAGCCGTCAATCCATCCTTGGTTCCAGTTGTCTTGAAGTCCATATCACCCAAGTGATCTTCATCACCCAAGATATCGGTCAGAATAGCATAACGGTCACCATCCTTAATCAAACCCATAGAAATACCTGAAACCGGTTTCTTGATAGGCACGCCTGCATCCATCAAAGCCAATGTACCGGCACAAACCGTAGCCATTGATGAAGAGCCATTACTTTCAAGAATCTCTGATACCAGACGAACGGTATAAGGGAAGTTATCAGGAATCTGATCTTTCAAAGCGCGCCAAGCCAGATGACCATGGCCAATCTCACGACGGCCTACACCACGCTGAGCTTTCGCCTCGCCTGTGCAGAACGGAGGGAAATTATAATGAAGAAGAAAACGCTGATAGCCTTTTTCCAACACATTATCAATCTGCTTCTCATCCAATTTTGTACCTAATGTACAAGTACTCAGAGACATCGTCTCACCACGCTGGAAGATCGCACTTCCATGAGGCATTGGCAGAGGTGAAGCCTCACACCAGATAGGACGAATCTCATCCAGAGCACGACCATCCATACGCTTATGCGTATCGAGAACGCTATTACGCATAGAGTCACGCTGCACATCAGCAAAGTAACGGTCTATTTCGGCATGTTTCTCGTCCAGATCCTCTTCAGAGAGATCTGTATGAGCAGCATCATAATCAGTTACGAAATCCGTTTTGATCTTATCGTATGTTTCTTCACGATGCTTCTTGTCTGCATCACTGGCCTGAGCCTCAGCATAACACTTGTCATAGAGTTCATCACGGACTTGCTTGCGAAGATCCTCATCATTAGTCTCATCGCAGTATTCACGCTTCACATCCGTTCCAAGTTCTTTAGAAAGCTCTTCCTGAAGTTCGCACATCGGGCGGATAGCATCCTGAGCAGCTTTGAGGGCACCAATCAGGTCTTGTTCAGAAACCTCATCCATTTCACCCTCAACCATCATGATATTCTCTTTTGTAGCACCCACCATGACATCCATATCCGATTTAGCCATTTCCTGAACGGTAGGATCAATGATATATTTGCCATCAATTCGGCCGACCCGGACCTCTGAGATCGGGCATTCAATAGGAATATTTGAAGCAGCCATAGCAGCAGATGCTGCAAATCCTGCCAATGCATCAGGTTGATCAACACCATCGGCTGAGAAAAGCATTACTTGTACATAGACCTCTGTATGGAAATCAGAAGGGAAAAGTGGACGAAGTACACGGTCCACAAGGCGTGAAGTAAGGATCTCACTGTCCGATGCTTTACCTTCACGCTTGGTAAAGCCACCCGGAAAACGACCTGCGGCAGCATACTGCTCGCGATAATCTACCTGCAAAGGCATGAAATCTGTCCCCGGTACTGCATCTGTGGCTGCACAGACGGTAGCTAACATCACAGTCTTGCCCATACGAAGGACAACGGCACCGTCAGCTTGTTTTGCAACCTTTCCGGTTTCAATTGAGATGGTCCTGCCATCTGGCAATTGAACTGTTTTCGTAATTACGTTCATCTAAAATTTAATACTTTATTGTTTTGACTAACATCTAAAAGACTTTACCAAAGCGTTTCTTCAGTAAAAATCGGAACAAAGATACCTAATTTATTACTTAATCACGAAAAAAAGCTCATTTATTTATATTTATTATCGGAAAATAACGTTATTACCTTGATAATGAGTATATTAAGGACTCATTTTTCAGAAAGAACACAACCCTATAGAATTCGTTTCTTTTAAAAATCTCATTCAGAAAGTTATTTTACCAGAGTATATCGTTTCAAATTCATCAAAAAGACAGTAAATAATTTTGTGTTTTGCCGTATTTACATTAAATTTGCAAGGATAATCAACTCCACCAGGAAGTTGAGAAAGAAAAGAATTCAATGAGCTATTCCGATGAGGATTCTTATCATGAGTTACCTCTCAACCATTTATGAATACAACAGGTAGCTTATGTGTTATAGAGCCATTCCTAAAAAGTTACAACAAAACCTGAAAATGAAAATATCAAAGTTTTTTACCACAATCACCCTCATTGGTGCAGCATTAGTCGCAACCTCCTGTTCAAACAAGAAATTCCATATTGAAGGCAATATTGCAAATGCTAAAGACTCAACACTGTATCTGGAGAATATCAGTCTGAATGGACCAGTAAAAATCGATTCCGTTAAACTGGACAAAGAAGGTGCATTCGATTTCACTGAGAACGCTGCCGATTCTGTGTGTCCCAACTTCTATCGTCTGCGTATTGCTGGGCAGAGTATCAATCTTTCCATTGACTCCACAGAAACTGTTACCGTAAATGCCAAATGGCCTCAAATGTCCACCCAATATAAGGTCAGAGGTTCCGCAGACTGCTCCAGAATCAAAAAGCTTTCCCTCATGCAAATGCAATTACAGGCACGAATCAACGCCATTGCCCAGAATCCTTCTTTTGGTATGGATTCTTCTGAAGTAGCTACCGAAAATATCATTGAAGCTTACAAGAACAAGGTAAAAATCAACTACATCTTCAAAGAACCGATGAAAGCCTCTTCTTATTATGCATTATTTCAGACTATTCAACTTGGAGGGCAAAACACTTTGATTTTCAATCCTCAAGCTTCAAAAGCTGATGTACAAGTATTTGCAGCAGTAGCAACAAGTTGGGACACCTTTTATCCACGTTCCCAACGCGGCAAGAATTTACATCAGATAGCCTTGCAGGGAATGAAGAACATCCGTATTGTAGCAGCCCAAAGGGCCCAAAAACTTGCTTCAAGTCAGGTCAGCAATACAGGAATCATTGATCTGCAACTTACTGATAACAAGAACCAAGTACAGGCACTCTCTTCATTAAAAGGGAAAGTAGTCATGCTTGACTTCCATCTGTTTGCAAGTGACCAGAGTATGCAAAGAATCATGTGGTTACGCAGCCTTTATAACAAATACCACAAGGACGGTTTTGAAATCTATCAGGTATCAGTAGACCCAGATGAATCTTTCTGGAGACAACAGACTTCTTCTATACCATGGATCTGCGTACGTGATGAAGGAGGTGTTCAAGGTCAAAGTCTTCAGGAATATAATGTACAAACCATTCCGACTTATTTTCTCATTGATCGGAACAACGTGCTCCAAAAACGGGATGTCCAGATTAAAAATATAGACAAAGAGATTCAGGCGCTCTTGCATAAGTAAGCAATCGCACATAAATCGGATCAAGTCTTCTTATCATGAACAAACAAATCATATTGACAATAGTTTTCGCCATGGCACTGACGGGAACACAAGCCAAAGTCAGACTTCCGCACCTGCTAAGTGACGGTATGATTCTTCAGCAACAAACGGACGCACGCCTTTGGGGATGGGATCAACCAGGGAGAAATATTCAAGTCACTACATCCTGGACATCCCATAAATATTCGGTCAAAACCGATAAGGATGGAAAATGGCTGCTAACGGTCAAAACACCGGCAGCAAGTTATACGCCTCTTTCTATCACTTTCGATGATGGAGAGGCAACAACCCTACACAACATCCTTTCAGGAGAAGTATGGGTCTGTGCCGGACAAAGCAACATGGAAATCACGCTTAAAGGTTTCGACAATTGTCCGATAAAAGGTTACAATCAGGCCGTACTTGAAGCATCCAGATATAAAGGTATCCACTATGTGAAGATTCCAAGTGAAATGCGAATGAAGCCCCAGGACGATGCCAACTGTTCGTGGAAGACCATCGCTCCAAATACCGTTGGGGATTGTTCAGCAGTTGGTTACTTCTTTGCACAAGTCATCAACGAGACGCTAAAGGAACCCGTTGGACTGATTATGGCCAACAAAGGTGGCACACGTGTGGAGAGTTGGCTCAATACTGATAACTTGAAGAAATACACCAATGAGAGTCTGGATTCCATGGTCAATGTTCGGAAATACGAGACCGATTATCACCGCCCTTTCGTCTGGGGTAACGGAACTTTTTCTCCTATTTTGAACTATACCGTAAAAGGTATCCTTTTCTATCAAGGGTGTGATAATGTGGGTGATCCAGCAGGACAATATGCTAAACGCCTTGAAGTTCTCGTACGCCAATGGCGCCAGGATTTCAAACTCGGCGATATTCCTTTCTACTACGTACAGATAGCACCGTTTTTCAATGGTAACGCCAATGGTGACGAAAGAGCCAGATTACGTGAAGATCAATGGAAGGCCTCTAAGGTGATAACCAACTGTGGGCTGGTGTGTACCGACGATTGTGTCTATCCTTACGAGAGTCAGCAGATCCATCCCTGCCAGAAAAAGCCTGTTGGAGTGCGTTTAGCTCTTCAGGCTCTGAACAAGACCTACGGGATGAAAGAACTCTGGTGTGAAAGTCCGGAGTTCAAGGATATGGCGATCAGTCACGACACCTGTTACGTCCATCTCCGGAACGATTACGGAGCAATCAGCCGCTACGAAGATATTAAAGGTTTCGAAATAGCAGGTCCGGATAAAATCTTCCACAAAGCCAATGCTTCCTATTATTGGAACAAAGGGATTATCCTAACCTGCCCTGAAGTAAAGAATCCGATAGCTGTACGCTATGCTTTCCGTAACTGGGGATATGGCAATGTGAAAAATCGCGCCTTATTACCTCTGTTTCCTTTCAGAACCGACAATTGGTAAATGCGATCCTTAAGAAAAATACAGATATGCATCCTTTAGACAGGTTCAGGTTTTGTCCGGTTTGCGGTTCTTCTCATTTTGATATTCAGGACGAGAAAAGCAAGAAATGTGAGCAATGTGGTTTTGAATATTTTCTTAATCCAAGTGCCTCAACAGCAGCTTTTATCGTCAATAAAAGAAATGAGATTCTCGTAGAGAGAAGAGATCGTGAGCCGAGCAAAGGGACATTGGACCTACCTGGAGGATTTACTGATATCGGAGAAACAGCAGAAGAAGGAATAGCACGTGAAGTAAAGGAAGAAACTGGACTAGAAGTTATTTCTGCCCAATATCTCTTCAATTTACCGAACATTTATCATTATTCAGGTTTAGATATTCCTACTCTCGACTTTTTCTTCAAATGCACGATAAGTAATTGCAAAGATGCCAAAGCTGCCGATGATGCAGCAGAATTGATATGGATTCCGCTGGACGATATTCATACAGAAGAATTTGGCTTACAGTCAATCCGACAAGGGCTTCATAAATTTATGGACACCCTTAAATAGCCTCAAGACAAAAAGAAAATCTTGTCTTTTCTTTTTATAAATACCTTTTTATCTATTCAAAATAGACCTATATTAATTGAATGGATTGCTTTTACCTTTAACCGAACCATTCACTTTTTCTTTCCAATTATCAGCAATAAGCGAAAGTTAATAGTTATAAATTACACCTAAAAACATTAAAAAACAAAAGAAATAATCTTATACAATAAGGTATAAGCCAAAACTTTGCTTATTTTTGCGCCCAAAATAAACTGTATCAATGGCAGAAAGTAATTTTGGAACGTTCAAGGCTTACTGTCAATATTCTATAGAGAGAAATCGGCAGTCAAAAGCATTGCGGATACTCAATTTATTTCAGACAAGAAGTACAGATAAGAAAGGTGATAAGGATGTGATTGGATCAATTCGATCTACCACGCAAAAAACCATTAAAATATAACAAAAGAGCGAGATATGCAAGAAAATTTGGTCATCGTCGAGAGTCCTGCCAAAGCTCGGACCATCGAAAAGTTTTTAGGTAAAGACTACAAAGTAATGTCTTCTTACGGCCATATCCGTGACCTCAAGAAGAAAGAACTCAGCATAGATAAGAAGACCCTGGATCCCACTTATGAAATTCCTCCTGAAAAGAAGAAATTAGTAACAGATCTGAAATCAAATGTCAAGAATGCCCAAAAGGTCTGGCTTGCATCCGATGAGGATCGTGAGGGAGAAGCTATCTCCTGGCATCTTTGTGAAGTCTTGGGCCTGGATGAAGGAAAGACCAGCCGTATCGTATTCCATGAAATTACCAAGCCTGCCATTATCGAAGCTATCAAGCATCCCCGTCATCTGAACATGAACTTGGTCAATGCCCAGCAAGCTCGCCGTGTTCTGGACCGCCTGGTAGGTTTCAAACTTTCACCTGTTCTGTGGAGAAAAGTCAAGCCAGCACTCAGTGCCGGCCGTGTACAAAGTGTTGCGGTCAGGCTGATTGTAGAGCGCGAGCGTGAGATTCAGAAATTTCAGAGCGAACCTTATTACCGTATCAATGCAATTTTTGCACTTATTAATTCAGACGGCAGTGCTTCTGAAGTAAAAGCCGAATTGAACAAGCGTTTTAAGAAATATGATGAAGTTCTGGAATTTTTGAATTTATGCAAGGGTGCAACTTTCTCTATAGAAAGCGTAACCAAGAAACCGCTAAAACGCACCCCAGCGCCTCCCTTTACCACCTCAACACTACAGCAAGAAGCCGCTCGCAAACTCGGATTCACAGTCAGCCAGACTATGATGGTTGCCCAACACCTGTATGAAAGCGGTCAAATCACTTATATGCGTACTGATAGTGTCAACCTCTCCAGTCTGGCAATTAATACCAGTAAGGATGAGATTATCAAACTTTACGGAAAGGAATACAGTAAATCACGTAATTATATCACTCATTCCAAGGGTGCACAGGAAGCTCATGAGGCAATCCGTCCCACCTTTATGAGTAACACTGAAATCGAAGGAACCTCACAGGAACGCCGCCTCTATGATCTGATCTGGAAACGTACAGCAGCTTCGCAGATGGCTGACGCACAAATAGAAAAAACCAGTGCCGGAATCGCGATCAGCAATTCTGACAAAATGTTCATCGCTAACGGAGAGGTTGTTGCCTTCGACGGATTTCTGAAAGTGTATCATGAATCTACTGATGATGAAGACAGCAATGCTGAAAATTTTGTCCACGGCCTTCCTGCTATGAAAGTCGGAGATCAACTTGAACGACGTGAAGTATCAGCCACAGAACGTTTCTCTCAAGCACCATTACGCTATACAGAAGCTTCTCTGGTAAAAAAGCTTGAAGAACTAGGCATCGGTCGTCCTTCCACATACGCTCCTACCATTTCGACAATCCAACAACGAGAATATGTACAAAAAGGAGACCGGATCGGTAAAGAGCGCAACTATACAATCGACACTTTGAAAGGTTTGCAGGTCATACAGAGAACCAAAACAGAAATGACCGGATCGGAAAAAGGCAAACTCGTTCCTACTGATGTAGGAATTGTCGTCAATGACTTCCTGATGAAAAACTTTCCGGAAATCATGGATTATAACTTCACGGCAAAGGTAGAGCAGCAGTTTGACCGTATAGCCGACGGCAAGGAAGAATGGCATACCATGATGAAGGATTTTGACAAGAATTTTGAGCCTACGGTTACCGAAGTAATGAACGCCCGCAACGAGCATAAAGCAGGAGAACGGCAACTGGGCATTGACCCAAAGAGTGGTAAACCTGTATTTGTCAAGATCGGACGTTACGGTCCCGTAGTACAGATAGGCACAGCTGAAGACAAGGATAAACCACGTTTTTCACAGATTCCAAAAGACAAGAGCATGGAAACGCTGAGCCTTGATGAAGCTCTGACCCTCTTCAAATTACCACGAAAGGTAGGAGAATTTGAAGATGCCCCGGTTACGATCGGTGCAGGACGATTCGGACCTTATATTCTCCACAATAAGAAATATGTCTCAATTCCAAAGACTGACGATCCGATGACCATGACACTTGACACGGCTATCAGTCTCATTGAAGCCAAACGCGAAGCAGAGAAAAAACGCCATCTCAAATCATTTGATGAGGTTCAGGGACTGGAGATTCTTAATGGCCGTTACGGACCTTATATCTCATACGAGAGCAAGAACTACCGTATTCCGAAGGACCTGCATGACAAAGCAACAGAATTGACCTCCGCTCAGTGCATGGATATCATCAAGAACGCTCCTGAGCCTCGGACAAAAAGCAGAAAAGCCCGGAAATAACTGGAAAATAAAGGACACGTGAATGAGTTTGATCAGCAAATGAAAAGAATTATCATCCTCGGATATATGGGTGCAGGAAAAACGACTGTAGGGAAAGCACTCGCTCAAGACCTAAAACGCCAATTCTATGATCTGGATTGGTACATAGAAAGCAGAATGAGAAAAACCGTCAAACAACTCTTTGATGAACGAGGAGAAACCGGTTTTCGTCAAATCGAACATAATATGCTCCATGAAGTAGCAGAATTTGACAATATCATTCTGAGTTGCGGAGGCGGTACTCCCTGTTTTTTTGATAATATGGATTATCTGAATCAGCAAGGAGAGACCGTTTATCTGAAAGCTACACCAAATGTACTCAATAAGCATCTGGAAATGGGAAAATCGGTACGTCCGCTCCTGCTCAACAAGACACCGGAAGAAATACAACTGTTCATTCAACAGCAACTCTCTGAACGCGAACCTTTTTATTTAAAAGCGAAACACATCATGGATGTTAATCTGATGGATAATTATGAAAAAATCAAAACAACGGTTGATCAACTGGAGAAAATGATCGGAACAGAACCGCGACGACCGACAGATAATCTGTGATAAATCATTTTTCCAGACAGCATCCGGAAGAAGTCGCAGATAACTTCTGAGATAGGTTCTGCCAATACAAAATAACGATAATAAGATATCAAGTAATCTGACTTTTAAAAACTACGCTGTACCAAGTAATGAAAAAATGGACGATCGAAGACTCAGAGGAGCTCTATAATATCAAAGGTTGGGGCACCTCTTATTTTGGCATTAACGAAAAAGGAAATGTCTATGTAACTCCCTGTAAAGATGGTACACAGATAGATCTGTGTGATGTAATGAACGAATTAGCGTCACGCGATGTCACAGCACCTGTGCTCCTTCGTTTCCCCGATATTCTGGACAGTCGCATTGAAAAATTTGCGAATTGTTTTGCAAAAGCAAAAAAGGAATATGATTTCAAGGGACAGAGTTTTATCATCTATCCGATCAAAGTCAACCAGATGCAACCGGTCGTGGAAGAAATCATCTCCCATGGACAAAAGTTTAATCTAGGACTTGAAGCCGGTTCCAAACCCGAATTACACGCAGTGATTGCCGTACAATGCCAGAGTGATGCTCTTATTATCTGCAATGGCTATAAAGATCAGAGCTACATCGAGATGGCCATGCTCGCTCAGAAGATGGGCAAGCATATCTTTATCGTCATTGAAAAACTGAATGAACTTGATATCATTGCCAAAGTTGCCAAGGATCTGAACGTCAAACCTAACCTGGGTATCCGCATTAAACTCGCATCTACCGGTTCCGGCAAATGGGAAGAAAGTGGTGGTGATGCCTCTAAGTTCGGATTGACTTCTTCAGAAATTCTGGAAGCCCTGAGCAAGTTGGATAAGATGGGATTACACGACTGCCTGAGGTTGATCCATTTTCACATCGGAAGTCAGATTACACGGATTCGTCGTATTCAGGATGCCCTGCAAGAAGCAGCACAGTTTTATGTTAACCTCCACCAAATGGGCTATAATGTCGACTTTGTAGATTGTGGAGGCGGACTGGGCGTAGATTATGATGGCACGAGAAGTTCGAGCAGTGAAAGCTCCGTCAATTACTCAATCCAGGAATATGTTAATGACTGTGTCTATACTTTTGTAGATGCAGCTGACAAGAACCATATCGCCCATCCGAATATCATCACGGAAAGTGGTCGCAGCCTTGCCGCTCACCATTCCATACTGGTCATCAACGTACTGGAGACCGCCTCTCTGCCAGAAATGCCGGAAGAATTCGAGGCGAAGGAAACTGACCAACAATTAGTAAAGGATCTGTATGAAATCTGGGATAATCTGAACCCACATTCCATGTTAGAAGACTGGCACGATGCAGAACAGATACGAGATGATGCGTTAGAACTTTTCAATCACGGAATCATCAACCTGAAGACAAGGGCAGAAATAGAGAGCATGTACTGGAGTATCTGTCATGAGATCAATAACATGTCAAAAACGATGAAACACATTCCGGATGAACTCCGTGGACTTGATAAGATTTTAGCTGACAAATACTTCTGCAATTTTTCTCTCTTTCAAAGTCTGCCAGACAGTTGGGCTATTGACCAACTCTTCCCGATTATGCCCATTGAAAGACTCAATGAAAAGCCTACACGGAACGCGACCATACAAGATATCACCTGCGACAGTGACGGTAAAATAGCCAATTTTGTCAGTAATGATCATATCACGAATGTACTTCCCCTGCATACTCTGAAAAAGGGTGAGCCCTATTATCTAGGCGTCTTTCTTGTTGGAGCCTATCAGGAGATCCTCGGTGATATGCACAATCTCTTCGGTGATACGAATGCAGCTCATATCTTGGTAAAGGATGGCCATTATTGCATTGATCAGATCTATGATGGCGAGACGGTCTCCGACGTTCTTGGATATGTACAGTATAATCCCAAGAAACTTGTCAGGCAATTGGAACAGTGGGTTACTAAAAGTATGAAAGAGGGTAAGATTTCCCTTAAAGAGGGTAAGGAATTCCTCAATAACTATCGCAGCGGACTTTACGGATATACTTATCTGGACTAAAGGTTCTCAACAATAGCGGACCTACCTTGCCCGTGTTGGAAGATGAAGTTCTGCTAATCTGGCCAGAGACCCACAGATGTCCAAGACACGATTTAATGCTTGAATAAAATGAAGAAAGAACATCTAACAATCGTAAAGGTGGGTGGTGCTATTGTAGAAGACGCATCCAAGCTTAAAGAGTTTATGACCGCTTTTGCAGCCATTACTGGCCACAAACTATTAGTTCATGGTGGAGGCCGGAGTGCCACGAAGATTGCCTCATCCCTTGGCATTCAGAGTAAGATGGTGGAAGGCAGAAGGATTACAGATGCCAATATGCTGCAAGTTGCCACTATGGTCTACGGAGGTCTGGTCAATAAAAATTTAGTCGCCAAACTACAAGCTATGGGGCTTAATGCTCTAGGGCTGACAGGAGCTGACATGAATATTATCCACAGCCATAGACGACCTCTGGTAAACGGCATTGATTTCGGGTTTGTAGGAGATATAGACCAAGTAAATGGCTATTGCCTACAAACTCTTATCCTACAAGGTATTATTCCTGTGATAGCACCACTCACACACGATGGCAAGGGGCAATTGCTTAATACTAATGCAGACACGATTGCCGCCGAGACAGCTCAAGCCCTTGCAAGATTTGATGAGGTGACACTAATATACAGTTTTGAAAAGAACGGTGTACTTAATAATCCGGATAATGAGCATAGCATCATCCCAACAATCACACGCCCAGACTTCAATCAATATGTAGCTGACGGAATCGTAGAAAAAGGGATGATTCCTAAACTCCAGAATGCACTTCATGCAGTCGATCAGGGAGTTAAGGAAGTAATTATCACCAAGTACTCAGCCTTAGATGGTAAACACGGTACACTTATCCACTCATGATCCAGCATTTCCTTTCATTATTTTCGAAAGAAAGTGCTGAAACAGTTAATGAATATTAAATTCGATAGAAATATTCAATTCTCTGTAACTTTCGAGTAACCAAGTCGTCATTGAATTAGAGAGGATGAAAAAGATTAGCTTTCGTAACGATGTGTTGCCGCTGAAGAATCAACTCTTCAGACTGGCTTTACGCATCACTCTTAACCGAGAAGAAGCGGAAGACATCGTACAAGATACACTAATCAAAGTCTGGAACAACAAGGACAAATGGGAAGAAATAGACTCTCTGGAGGCTTACTGCTATACCATCACCCGGAACCTTTCGCTTGACCGTCTTAAACGGCAGGAAAATCAGGAAACTTCCTTTGATGAAACAATGAGCGAGCCAATGGACCATTCTTCTGACCCTTCAGAACAGATGATCCAAGAGGATCGGATAAAAAGAGTAAGAGAACTAGTAGACGAATTGCCGGAGAAACAACGGACATGTTTACAACTTCGTGATTTTGAAGGAAAGTCGTACAAAGAAATCGCTACTATTATGGACATTACGGAAGAACAAGTAAAAACAAATATCTTCCGCGCCCGTCAATTTATTAAGAAGAAATATCAGGAACTCGACGAATATGGACTATAAATATATTACACAGCTTTTGGAGCGTTATTGGAAGTGCGAAACTACTCTTGAAGAAGAGCAGATTCTACGAGCTTTCTTCAACCAGAAGGATGTTCCCGATGAACTTCTTCCTTATCAGGATCTTTTCTGCTATACGCAAAAAGAAATGAAGAAGGATGTTCTCGGAGATGATTTCGACCAGAAGGTATTGTCGAAGACAGAAGGCACAAGAACTGTCAAGGCTCATGTAATTACCATGCGGCAACGTCTGATGCCTCTATTCAAGGCTGCTGCCATTATAGCTATTTTCCTGACACTGGGTAATGCTGCCCAGGTACCGTTCCGGGAAGAAAACAAACCGGCAGTAAGCGCAACAGGCCAAAAGGCTATTAAAGGTGCTTCTGTAGCAATGGGAACGGATACTTCTGTCATCGACAGTGTACAGCAAAATAATGCTGTTCCCACAACACCTACACCAGTCGGTACAATATTAAAATAGAATTTTCTATGCTTTCTCTATAAAAGAAATCATGTTTAGTTAAAACAACAACTCTTGAAACTGCGAAGTTTCAATTCTCTCAAATTTTTCATAACATACTAACGTAGAAAAGGGCCATCCGTCTCAGAAGACTGGGTGGCCCTTAACTTTGTTCAAAAATCCATATCTCCTATATAGCTTTCGTAGGCTCTATATTCACTACAACTTCTCAACTTAACTGGCTATTATCGACATCTACACTTTTTTTCATCCTCATATACAACTGATAAATACTTGGTATGAGGATACAGAAGGAGAATACAATTCCACCTGTCATCAATCGCGCATTCCCATGGAAAAAATCAATCAGTTTTCCATCTTCCATCCAAGGCATGAGATTAAACATAAAATAAGCAACAGTATTGTTAACCCAATGAAGGACAACGCCAGGAATAATACTATCCGTACGATAATACATCCAGCCTAAAAGAAGTCCGATGGCAAAAGCATGAAAGCCCTGAGCGATATTACCATGTGCCAATGCAAAGATCAAAGCAGAAAGAGCTATAGCTCCCCAATGCCATCGCTGACGGAAAAGTTTGAGCAAAACACGAAGGACACCTCCACGGAACACAACTTCCTCAGCTAAAGGAGCAAAAATCCCGATAGCAACATATCCCCATGGATTTTTCATTATACTATTGAAAAGCTGTCCATAATTTTCAGGCATTGCAAGATTAAACTTCTCATCAATCCATTCTGCAGGCAAGATCGTTCCAAGTGTCAGGAATACCACCCAGATTATGACTCCCCAAGGCTTAGACTGCAAATAGGTACGCGATAAAGGAGACCACTTCAGGCAAGCAAAAAGAATAATAGTGATAATACTACTCACTGCTGTAGTGACAGCTACCAGTGCCCCTTGTTTACCACCCGCCATGCCATGAAGCACAGTCTGAAAAGCTTGATGGCCATGGACGGCAACTATCCCAGTACCTACCATTTCCACTATTATCTGGATCATAAAAAACACAATTACGAACCAGACAACATCTAAAATTCCTCTTGTTGTCTTACTCATTTTCCAAATCTTTATCAAATTGTTCATTTACCATTTTCTCATCTTCTTGGAGTTGTTGCTGCAAGGCTTTCACTGAAGGAAATTTTTTATTCTCGCGTATCCGGTGTATAAAACTGACAAACAGTTTCTTACCATAAAGATCACCTTCAAAATGAAAAATATTCACCTCAAGAGAAATATGCCGCCCATTAAAAGTAGGGCGTGTTCCGATATCCATCATCGCCCGCATATTAACCATAGAACCTTCATTCCTTGCCATAACCGCATAAACCCCATTAGCCGGAACGAGCTGACCATCTTTACCAACATTCAGATTTGCCGTAGGAAAACCGAGTTTACGTCCTTTCTGATGTCCTCGTACAACTCTTCCACATAAAGTATAGGGATAACCCAGACAACGATTAGCCAATTCTACTTCACCCTCTTTGAGTAAAGAGCGGATAACGGTAGAACTCACATTTACGCCATTCAAGACAAATGCAGTGCTTTTCACCACCTCTATGCCCAATTGGCTGCCATATTTCACATACTCATTAAAGCCTTCTGCACGATTATGTCCAAACCGATTATCATATCCGATATAAAGTTTTCTCACACCAAGTCCATCATGCAGAATAGTTTTCATAAAATCATAAGCTGATAAGGATGCCATCTCCATGTCAAAGTGAAGTACCACTGTATGGTCAATATCGGTCTTTGAGAGAAGAACAAGCTTTTCCTCAAGTGTACTCAACAACTCTGGCTGGTAATCACTTTGCAAGACCTTACGTGGATGCCGGTCAAAGGTAATTACCAAAGAATCAAGTTTTTCCCGACGAGCATCATCTGCTACCTGACTAATCAGAAACTGATGACCTTGATGCACTCCATCAAAAAAGCCTATAGTAGCTATACAAGGTTTCATCCCCCGCATTTTATGGCCATTCTTATAATATTTTATATCCATTATGACGATTACTCCCTATTTGCCATTTCCAAGCAAGTCTTCCACTGAGGACACCCAACTGTGGTCCTTGGTATGGTGAAAAGTGTTCAGTCCAACTTGAGCAGCTCCTTCCAAATTTACTTTTGTATCATCAATAAAAACCGTTTCTGAAGGATGAATACCGGTCTGCTCAAGTACCGCCCGATAAATGGATTCAGAAGGCTTGACAAGTTGCATCTGATAGGAAAGGAAACATTTTTCAAAATAATCGTTTACTGTGTATTTCTTATCATTGAAAAATTCCCGAACGCAGAAAGTCCAATGCATAACATTTGTATTGCTAAGCAGAAAAAGATGATAACCCTGTCTTCTTAACCGGAGAAGGCTCTTCTTTTTGATATCAGGGATCCCAGTCAGCAACTGGTTCCAAGCCCATACGATCTCCTCATCAGATATCTTACAGCCAGCGGTTTGCCTAACGTTATCACAAAATTGTTTCTGATTGATCGATCCTGTTTCTATATCAAAAAAAAGATCCTCTGTAAGATGATTCTGAACATAATGGGCAATCTTACCCGCTCCGAGTTTGGTAAAAGCATCCACACAACGCTGAATATCCAAACCGACGAGTACACCCCCCATGTCAAATATAATATTTTTAATCTGATTCATTCCTATCTGTTTTATTTTGACGACCTTGCGACATGAACGCGTTTCTCTTTGCGCAGTTCAGTCAGTCTCTCAAACGCACGTCCTATCTCGCCGCCCCATAGCACTACAGAAGTAGCAACAATAATAATTATCCATTCCTTAAAGGACAAAGGTTCCGTACGGAATACACTTCCACCAAAAGTTACGATTAGCCACTGTCCTGCGAAAATGATCAGCAATACCCAGAGCATTCCCTTACTTTCAAAGAAGTGATAAAAAGCAGAATGTCTGCTACCCAAAGCCTTTGCATTGAAGAGATTCCAAAACTGAAGCATAACAAAGGCCGTAAAAAACCATGTCAGTTCATGAATGCTTACGCCACCTTCCGGTCCACGTCTTATACACCAATAAAGGAACAGAAACATCGCAAGGAAAAAGGTGATGCCACAAGAAAGAATTTTTGTACCCATCGATCTGGTAATGATAAAACTATCCGGGTTTCTCGGTTTGTCATTCAACACCTCACGAGAAGGAGGCAGGGAAGCTAAGGCCATCGCAGCAAAAGTATCCATAATGAGATTAACCCATAATATCTGAGTCACCGTCAACGGAAGTTGTGTACTGACAACCGAACCTACCAGAACAAGCAGTAAAGCCGTTACATTAACCGTCAGTTGAAAGAACAGGAATCGCTGAATATTCTTATAGATAGATCGTCCCCACATAACTGCGCTGGTAATCGAACCAAAAGAATCATCTATCAGTGTGATATCAGAAGCAGCCTTCGCCACAGACGTTCCCGATCCCAAGGAAAGACCGACATGAGCATAATGCAAAGCCGGCGCATCATTCGTGCCGTCACCTGTTACAGCAACCACCTCCTTACCTTTTTGCAACAGTTCTACAAGCCGCTGTTTATCAGTGGGGCGTGCCCGTGACATGACGCGAAGTGTCTTAGCTCGTTCGAAAGCCTCCGCATCAGAGAGAGCTTCCCATTCCGAACCGGTAATTGTATAAGGAGACAAATCCGTTTCTGGTTTAACATCATCAAAAAGATGGATCTGACGGCCAATCTCCACAGCGGTATTTGAAGAATCACCCGTTACAATTTTAACCGTAATCCCAGCATCCTGACATTTGCGCACTGCTTCCGGAACATCCTTTCGAACCGGATCCGAGATAGCCGTCAGTGCTTGCAAAGACAGGTGAGACAACAGATGATCCCATTTGGGAATTGGCTCTTCCTCAGGTTTCCAATCTCCTTCAGAGATTTCTTTATAGGCAAAGGCAAGTGTACGCATAGCATGATTCTGATAATTGAGCAATTGACTTTCTGCCTTCTTCCGGTTTTCATCACTCAAATCACATAAAGCTAATATTTTTTCCGGTGCACCTTTGACAAAAACATATTGCTGACCCTCGAGAGTTGCTATGGTAACCATATATTTTTTCTCTGTAGAGAACGGAATCTGGTCGTTGATAATCAATTCTTTCCGGAAAGCCTCATAACCATAACCTTCCTTCTTCATCCAAAGCAACAGGGCTACCTCTGTAGGATTCCCAATTCCTTTATCCCCGTTCAGTTCAGCAGTTGAATTTGCAGCAATGGCATGAGCCAGAAATTCTTTTTCTCTCCCTTCTTCAAACTTTTCTCCAATCTGATCCGATTCTGGACGACAAAGATGCATCTCTCCTACAGTCATCTTATTCTCTGTAAGCGTACCCGTCTTATCTGTACAAATAACTGTCACTGCACCCATCGTCTCACAAGCAGAAAGCCTTCTGACAAGATTGTTTGATTTCAGCATTCTCCGCATATTCAGTGCCAAAGCCAATGTCACGGCCATCGGAAGGCCTTCGGGCACTGCCATTACGATAAGAGTTACTGCCATCATGAAGTAATTCAGCACAATCTGCGCCAAATAGAAATAATCTTTAGAACCCCAAGCAGGATTAGTCAGAATATCATGAACCAGGAAAAGGACAAAAGCGGCAACAGCGACTAATGAACCAATCTTGGAAATCAGTGAAGCCAACTTGGTAAGTTGGATATTCAACGGAGTTTTAACGGAGGTCTGTGCCGTAGTCAATTCTGACACTTTACCGATCTCTGTAGCATCACCTACCGCAGTGACCACCGCCTCACCACGACCACTCATCACCATAGATGAACGCAAGACCACATTTTCAGGAAAAGCAGCGGCATTTTCGGAATCCCTTTCTTCAACGGTCTCAACAGACTTAGAAGCTACAGGTTCCCCTGTCAACTGAGATTCATTAATCTGTAAGTTTTTAGAAAAAAAGAGACGCCCATCTGCCGGGATTTCATCTCCGGTTTCAATCAAGATGACATCCCCCACTACTACATCAAGCCGAGGAATTTCCATCACTTTTCCATTACGGCGGACCTTTACGGGTTGCTCTTCTCCTAACGCGACAAGGACATCAAACTTATGTGCTGCATCACGTTCAAAGTAAAAGCCAACTGTTGTGGCAAAAAAAACAGCCAGAAGGATACCAATCGCCTCTACGAAATCACTTTGGGCAGCACCAGTAACCATTTCAAGGAAACACAAGGCCAGAGAAATACCTGCGGCAACCAGTAGAATCTCGATAATAGGGTCTTTGTATTTATCTAAATACAATTTCCACATCGAAACTTTATGAGGAGGCGTCAAGAAGTTCTTACCATACTTCTCCCGGCTTTCCAACACTTGACGGTCGGTTAACCCCTGGGGATTAAAATCTTTAAATTCCTGGTTATCATCCATATTTTATGCCATAAATTCAGTGCAAAATTAATAAAAATCAAACTAACCACACTTCGATCAATATGATTTAACATGAAATCAGCACGTTAATGACTTCCCGGCAAACAGGTAATCGATATTTATTATGCAAAAACTCGATTTCCAGATTCGTCACGTTCATTTTTGTTTATTCTCACTATTATTTAAAGGAAAACTAGTATCATTTCCCATGCCTTACCCTTTCTTTCCTCTCCAACTGCTCCAAACCATCCGGCATAGGGGGAAGCAACTTTTCTACCTCTTCCAAAAAACCAATACTACGTAGCAACGCAAGAAAGTTACCAAAGGTTATATTCCTGTCTTCCCCTTTTTCAAATTGACTGATCGTAAATATACTCACCCCAGCCTTTTCAGCGACATCTCGTTGTGTCAATTGAGAATGCACCCGGTATCTCTTGAACCGGCGTCCCAAATCAGCGATAATCATTGAATTCAACTTCGTGTAAATATCATCCCCTTCTAACATATATCAACAAATCCTGTTTATCAAATAAATGATAATTCAATATATTTTGCAAATATAGATATTTCTCTATTTATTTCCAAATAACAAACTCAACTTTTATACAACTTTATTTATTTTTTGACTGTAGTTAACGGCTCATTCATCTCAGAGGTCAATCATAGTCATCTTATTTTTGTAAATAAGCAACTATACCGTATCTGCCTGACTCGTACCCAGGTTCAATAGAATCATGATAATCATGACTTAGGAGCGTAGAAAAAGTAGTAAGCATAAGAGGAATACAAGATTTTTATTGAATTATTTGCGAAATAGCCGGAAACATTGTATCTTTGCAACCGGAAATAGCTTTGGTCATTTTCAACGGACTTGTAGCTCAGTTGGTTAGAGCAACAGACTCATAATCTGGAGGTCATAGGTTCAAGCCCTATCTGGTCCACAATAATAGTCAAGCAGTTACGTTGCGTAACTGCTTTTTTTGTTCCCCTGCGTAAAATTCATGTAAAATAGAAGCATAGAATTGCTTAGATGCGTATTAATGAAATCTTTATTAGAATTTATTTGGTGGTTATCATTAATTTAGCTATCTTTACTATCAAAATCATTACAATAAATCTATTCATAATATTAATTCTAACTAGCTAATAAAAAAGCAACCATGTTATTTCATGGTCTTGTTCATGTCGTTACTCACATCATGTGGCGATCGCTTATTAGTGGATGAGCAGGACAGCAGAAGTATGTATCCAGCGTGGTGGCATTGCGTGATTATGTAGGCGACACGTTGGCAGTGAACTATTCAGGCGCACAGGGATAGGCAAGCCAGATCAGTTATTATAAGCATTCTGTGTACATGAGAGGATCTGATGGAGATCATAATGGATGGTTCTCTGATGACAACATAACGACCCGCGACACAAATTTTTCAAAACAAAGAAAAGACATTATTAACATATACTAATAACAAAAAATCATGAAGCAACTAACTATTATTTGTATTGCAGCATTTGCGCTGTTTGCTTTTGCTTCCTGTTCTGACAACGGTCACACTGTTACTGACAGACCATTGCCAGACCTGATAAGGATAAACCTCACGGAAGCTGAACACCAGCAAGTACAGGCAAATAACAACTTCGCTTTTGATCTGTCACGTGAAGTGCTTCAGCAGAATCAAAAAGGAAACGTTCTGATATCACCCCTGAGCGCCACCTATGTGCTTGCCATGCTTGAGAATGGAAGTGCCAACGAGACCCAACAGCAAATTCTGGGTGCTCTTCATTATGACAACGAGACAAACATGAATACCATTTGCAGCAAACTGATCAACGGAGCCCCAAAGGTTGATGCAAGCACAGAAGTCAGCATTGCCAATGGCCTCTTCCTGGACAAGACATATCCTGTTAAGGATGAATATGTAAAGTCTATGGAAAAAGTCTTTGGTGCAGAAGTAAAGAATCTTGACTTCAGCAACCAACAGTCTGTATTTAATGAGGTCAATGGCTGGGCTAACGATAAGACAAAGGGCAAGATATCCCGTATCATAGACAACATGGATCCCAACACAAAACTGATGGCACTCAATGCTATTTATTTCAAAGGGATATGGAATAAAGAATTTGACAGCAAGAAGACGTCAAAAGAATCGTTCACCCATGCCAATGGTGAGAAGGAGAAGATAGACATGATGAAGATCAAGGAGCTTTATCTCTACCGTTCATTCCCCAATTTCGATATGCTTCATCTAGATTATGGCAATGACGGATACAGTATGGAAGTGCTATTGCCCAAGGAGGGCGTAACGGTTGAAGAAGTCCTTCAATCTCTTAAAAGTGCTGACTGGGAGGAAATGATGACGTCAATGCGTGATTATGAAGTGGATGTTCAGCTACCGAAGTTTACCGCTGAATACAGTATCGACATGCCACCGGTGCTTAAGGTTTTGGGCATGAAAGATATGTTTGATCAAGACAAGGCCGATTTCTCCCGAATTAGTGACAGCAAAACTTTCCTTGGAATTTTCCGGCAGAAATGTACCATTGATGTAAATGAGAAGGGCACAGAGGCCACAACAGTAACCGTAAGTTCCGATGGAGAAACCGCCAATATAGTTCCCAACGCAGAGTTCCATGCCAACCGTCCCTTTATCTACATCATTACAGAGAATACGTCAGGCGGTATTTATTTCATTGGCACCTTTAAATAAACATATCGTTCACAGTGAAGCAACTGTAACGAATTTGTTATAAATATCGAGGAGGATGTGTCAAAAGACTCATCCTCTTTTTTGTTTCTCATCCTCAGTTATCTTTGCAGTTTACTGTCAGACTGCGAATTTTACGATAAAAACATAGTCTGTCGAGAAGGGCGGGAACCACACGTGGAACCCGCCCTTTGTTATGGTGTGACAGACACATGTGGTGCCCGCTCACGATGGTCGTAAAATAAGCGACTGCTTAGTCAGCAGACAAGCTGAAACGCTTGTAAGCCTTGATGGTCAGGCCCTCGGGCTGAGCCTCGAGCCACGGACTGCGCTTGAGATTCCTTAAAAAAATGAACCCGGAAGGTTTGAATGAAGGTGTTCTCTATCGAGTCGACAATGCCAAGACTCCACACTTCTTTATTTGAGGGATATTGCCGACCCTGCTTCCTGACTAGAAGGCTTAAAAGGAATGCCCAGGCAGGCGGCCACGGTGGCTGCCACCTGTTTGTTGTAATTCTGGCCCGAGTTGCTCACCTCGCCCTTAGGAGCCACTCCAGCCCCAAAGGCGACAAGCCAGGTCTCACCGGCATGTTTTACATGGATACTGTGGTCTTTCCAAGCTTTCAGATGATGCGGATTGTCACCCCGCCCATGATCGGTTGTAATGAGAAAAGTGGTCTTGCCCTGATAAAACGGATCGCTTTGGGTGTATTCCCACAGCTGACGAATAAAATCATCATCACGATGAGCCGACTTCAAATACATGTCGTAGCGTCCCTCGTGTGCGAAATCGTCAGTTTCACCAAAACCAACAAAGATTAGTTTTGGCTTGCGCGTCTTCATGGCTTCCAAAGCATAGTGGAAGGTAAAGACATCAAAGCGCA
Organism: uncultured Prevotellaceae bacterium; assembly: GCA_963769405.1. Lineage (GTDB taxonomy): Bacteria > Bacteroidota > Bacteroidia > Bacteroidales > Bacteroidaceae > Prevotella. The sequence goes on from CAVYLQ010000014.1 coordinate 267,834, forward strand.
CGCTCTCCCAATGCCGCGGGCTCTCATCCTGAATGTCATTCAACATCTTTTCGTAGGCCGTGGGCGAAGGCGAGAGCGAATGCCTGTATCCGGCATTGACATCAATCCCGCTGCGCTTCTCGTTCAGGATGAAAGGGAACACATCCCAACTGGCAAATGCCAGCACACAGTTTCGATAGGAGTCGGTGCCGTTGGCAATCTCCAGGATATTCTGATTGGGATTGTTTATTTTGTCGTTGCTGTGGATTCTCGCATCATCGGGGTATCCACAAAGTGTCTCACTGTAACCGGGATAGGAGAAATGCATGTGATTAGCCACGTTCATCAGACTACCTTTGTTGCGATTACCGATCAGGAAGCCATTGTCCTTAACGACACTCCACATAAAAGGCATCAACTTGCTCCGACGCTCCTCAGGAGTAGCCCCTGCAAAGAGAGCCTTCAGTTCATCCTTGTCGCTCACAAAAGACTGATTGGCTATCAAGTCCGAATCGGCGCCTCCGAACAACTCTTTCCACCTGAATCCGTCTAACATCACAACAACAACCCTGCTGTCGGTCTGTGCATTTACTTTCGTCCCATACTGTACAAATAACCAGTTGGGCAACATTAACAATAATAACAATATCTTTTTCATGTGCTATGAGTTATTGGGCTAACCACCACGGTTTAGATTGTATTTTGTCATTATTCTCGCCAAATTGCCGTGTGATTGCCTCACTCACATTGGCAGAATTTTGTTTATACTCGGTATCTGGGTACATCCATCTGTAAGGAAGCTGGGTACCGGCAACATGAGCAAGTGCCGGGTAACCTGTGCGCAAACAGTCAAAATAAGCATCCCAGTCGCGCTGATAAAAGCTGACACAATATTTCTGGAAGATAATTCTGCTTATCTTCTCTTCCTTGTCAAGGCTATCGTCAAACTTCACCAGGTCACCTTGCAAATACTTCTCTGCTGCGTCAGGAGTGACATATTGCGAATAGCCGGTGGCGTAAGTCTGGTAAAACCGGAAGGAAGCCTTCACGCCGTTCTCATAATAGGTCTTGGCGTCTCCGCTTATCCAGCCCCTCACCACGGCCTCGGCAAGAATCTGCTCCAACTCGGCATAACCCAGCAGCAACGTGGGTTCGCCTGTAGGACTGGTACGGAACCTGTCGTTTATCTGTGAGATTTTTCCAGCGGTCACCAGACCAATGTTTTCACCGTAAGGAACAGTTGGGTCGCCGCCCGCATAGGCTGTAAAGTCATCGATGGCCTTTCCGGCGGTCTCAGCTTCATTCGTGGGCAAGCAGAACAAGAACAGGCGGGGATCCTTGCGCTTGGCCATGCGGTCTATAAAAGTCTTGTCCATATAATATCCAGACCACTGTCCGTTGAACTGGGGATAACGACAAGCCTCTTGATCAATATACACAAGCTGTCCGTCATCTGCACTGCTCTCTATGAGTGGTTTCGCCATGACCGCTCTGAATTCGTCTACTACACGGTGTGTCCCAACAGTAGCATGGTTTGAAAGTGTAATCAGAACCTTCAAGTGAAAAGAATTGACTAGTTTTCGCCATGCCCTCACATTGCCGTGATAAATGATGTCACCAGCAATCTGATTACCCTCTTCTGAAGCCAATTCCTCATCTGCTTCCGACAGCAACTGCAAGATTCCGGCAAACACATCTTCCTGACGGTCGTATTTGGCATTGAATATTCCTTTCTCCTCGCCAAGCAATGCTTCAGAGAAAGGGATGTCTCCAAATCTCAGTGTCAGTCCATAGAAGTAATAAGCCCTGAAAAACTTGCTCAAGGCCATGTGTACCTTGCTGTTGGACTTGGTGGCTTCTTCCTCCATCTTCTTCACCTGAAGCAATCCTTCGTTGTAGACACTGAAGCTTCCGCGGTCCCACTTGAAGAACTGCTCGGCATTCTGGCCATCGGTCTGAATCACCATCTTCTGAGCATACATTCCACCTGTACCACGATAAAAGGCGTCTCTACAAATATTCGTCAGCAAATACTGAGGATCTACGGTTGATGGATTGTTAGGATTCTCATTGTAGCTCTCCAAGTCGTTGCACGACGTAAAGGCCAGAGCTACCAAGGCGAACTCCATAACGAAAACTAATAATCTATTGCATCTCATAGTTGCATTCCTTTAAAATTTAATATTCACTCCCATACCCACGTAACGTGCCGTCGGATCGGCAGCTCCACTGTTGTTGTCACTGTCGCCGCTGATATCCGGGTCTATCCATGGAGCCTTTGACCAGAGGGCCAGATTGTTGGCAAAAAGGGTTACAACGAGCCCTTTCACTGCCGACCCCTTGTTCAGCCAGCGGTGGAAGTCGTAGGCAAGAGCAACATAGCGCAACTTGAGATAACTCCGGTTGAAAGTGTTGGCAAAAGTCTTGTCCATCTTGTCGGTCACAGTGGCACGGTAGGGATAGTTCTGGCACCATGACTGCCAGTCTACTGCCTGCTTGTTGGGCGCATAGGTACGGGTGTCTGAGACAATATTTCCATTGATGTCGTATTTCACCTCGCCGCCTGTCACAACAACAGCATCGGGTACATAGACGGGCTTTCCTGTGGCATACTCAGCGTCACGATATTGCACCGAGTTGGGATGCTTGCCGCCCCACCACAACTTGGGACTCAAGGTAGAGTAAATGAGACCGCCTATGGCTCCGTCGAAGTCTACGTTCAGCGTGAAGTCCTTGTACTTGAATACATTCTGCAAGCCATATCGCAAGTCAGGATTGGCGTGCCCCACTTTTCTTTGGTACGGGTCGCGAATTGGCTGTCCCGTGCCATCGACAATGACTTTGCCTTCTGGATTACGCTGCCACACCGTGGCATAATAGTCATCGAAACGGTCGTTTACCTTATAATCACCATAATAGGTTTCGCCCCCATAAATCTCCGTAAGTTTCTTTACGCTGTGACTGAGGTTCAGGCTGACGTCCCACTTGAAATCTTTCTGTGCTATGGCTCTGGCATTCACCATAAACTCAAAGCCGTTGGTAGTGTACTTGTTGCCGTTCACCTTGCGCGACGAAAAGCCCGATGACGGTGAGATGATCATGTCAAGTATCTGGTTGCTGTCTACATTGCGGTAGTAGCTGAAGTCGAAATCGAGCCTGCGGAAAAGAGAGAAAGAAAGTCCCAGATCGGCAGAGGAGGTTTTCTGTGGCTTGATATCCGGGTTGATCAGGTCGTTGGGATAAGCCACTTGCGTGACCGCACCCCAATTGGCCAACTTGCTGTAGACCTGCTGAATCTGGTAGGGGTCGAGGTCGCTTGACACGGTAGCCCACGAGGCCCGCAGTTTGAGCTGGTCTACAAAAGACGGCAGTTTGACATAGTCAGACACAACCGTGCTCACGGCCACTGACGGATAGAAATAAGAGTTGTTTCCTTTTGCCAGAGTCGAAGACCAGTCATTGCGCCCGGTAAGCGTAAGATAGGCGTATTTTGAGATGTCAAACGTGAGCGACGCATAGACACTCCGTATCTCTTTCTCGTTGCGTGTCCCATACCAGGGATAGTTGCTGTTGAAAGTCAAGATTTGCCCGGTAGAATTGTTCAAACTGTAAATGTCCGGCACATTCAGTCCATCCGTTGAAGCGTAGTCATTGCGATAGTTGCGATAAAAAACAGAGGCTCCCAAGTTGGCCGTGAGCAACACCTCGGGCAGCACATCTTTGGTGTAGGTTGCCAAGAGGTCGGCATCGACGTTGCGCTGGCGGATGTTCAATACCTTGTAATCGCCTAACCGTGAGTCGCCATAGTTCATAAACGACTTGGGAATCTTGGTCTCCATGTTGTTGTGGACATCTCTGACAGAGGCGCGTCCCATAAGCGTCAGGTTGGGCAACAACTGGTAACTGAGCCGCACCTGCTCAGTCATCACCTCGCGATGCTCTATGCGCTTGGCTTTCATAATGGCAAAGTAAGGATTGTTGTACCACGCATAGTTATAGTTGGCTTGCCTGTAGCCTTCCAGGCCCGGAACCCATTGATGCTTTTTCAGTTCTTTACCGTCAATATCGTCGCCCATCCATTCAACAATCGAATACATGAAATTAGAAGGATGGTAACCATAGTCGGGGAAGTTGGGGGTATAGACCATATTGTAGTCTAAGGTGGCATCCAATGTGAGATTGTCGGTCAGGTTGAACGTTGAATTGAGATTCAGCCCACCCGTCTGGATGGATGTGGTGGGAGCCTGACCTTTTTGATAGGCATACTGGCCTACAAGGTGTACACTCGCCTTGTCTGCTTTGTAAGCTATCGATATGTTGTTGTTAGTAATGAGTCCAGTCTCCAAAAAATCATTGAGGTTATCGTGTGAGACCAGCGGGATGGGCACACGCTCATAGAGCGACTTGTCGTCATATTTGGTGCCTTTCACATTGCCCCACCATGGTATGGTCTCGCCGGTCTGCCTGTTGCGTATCGGACTGTTCCATTGTGGTGCCATGTTACCCACATCCAACTTGGGCCCCCACTCCATGTCATCGTCCGACTTGCCACCGCCTTCTCCGTCCCAGAATTCATATATTCCTTTGGAGCCACTACCATATTGGTGCTGTGTTTTCGGAAATGCCACAAAACCTGCCGTCATCATATCCTTGGTGGAAAAAGAGATGGCCACACCTTTGTTCTTGGCCGTCTTCGTGGTAATCATGATTGCACCGTTCTTGCCTCTCGACCCATAGAGCGCCGAGGCAGAAGTTCCCTTGAGAACATTGATACTCTCAATGTTATCGCTCGAAAGATCATAGAAGTCTGACTCGATGGGCACACCATCCAAGACTATGAGAGGCGTGTTGCCGCGCAGCGAAAACGTAGGAGCATCAAACATGCCCGACGGGTTAGATACGGTGAGTCCGGCTACTTGTCCGGACAAAGAAGAGGCTGCGTTCACATTACCAGACGCAGCTATCTTGTCCCCTGAAACTTGTTGGGTGGTATAGCCTAACTTCTTTTTCTGTTGTTTGATACCTATGGCAGTAACCACCACCTCGTTGATATCGGTCAACATCTGCTGAAGCCTGACATTGACCACATGGTTACCCTCGGCAACCTTCTTTGTAACTGTCTCAGTACCCACATAAGAAAATTCCAAGACTGCGTTTTTAGGAACGTTGATGGAATACTTGCCTTCGGCATCTGTCGTGATTCCGGTACCGAGTCCCCTGACTTTCACTGTGGCCCCAACTACAGGACCATACTCATCCGTCACTTGCCCCTCAATCAGTACACTCTGTGCCATCACAGAGACCGTGACCAAGCATGACAGTAACAATGCGTAAATTCTTTTCATTACCTAACTCCTTCTGGATTCATAAATAGTTCATACATACAATCAGCTACTTCTAAAAACAGCCCGCTTATTTCAACGACACTTCCTCAAAGATTTCCAGCTGTTTTCGATAGTCTTTGCGGTTCTGCCTAAGAGCCAGTTCAAACGAGCTACTGTCGTCCGCATAAAATGCAGCCATGCCAACTTTCAAAGCCCTTTCAAATCGACGTGACGACTCACCCACATCTATCAAGTGATCTTTAACATCTTTTTTTAAGCCTTTCTCTATCGAACAGAGGGCTTTGTAGATGTCTCCTTTCTCTATCACTGTGCGTTTAGCCGGATCACCGGGCACGACTTGTTCCATACGATAGGTAATCGATTTAAGTTGCCTCATCGTATAGATAGACTCTTTTGAGAGCAACTCATCGGCAGGGACATCCTCTAAATCAACTTTGTCGGGAGCTACTTCTACAGAAAAAAACTGCCAGTTACTCAAATTGACACCAGTCTCATTGCCAGCACTGGTCGGCAGGGCGAATGCACAAATAGTCAATACGCTTAAAAATAATTTTTTCATAATAAGACTTTAATTAATGCTGGATAAAAGTAGCATGATGACAATGCAAAAATATTACAGCATTAATACAAAAAGAACACACATAGACTTTCACGGACAAGTTAATCACATTGTAACCATTCCGTTAACTTTTTGGAACCAATATTACAATAAAGTCACCCGAAAATGCCGACACACAAGCAGGAAATCGGGTAGGAGGTAAATGTTAATCGTAAAAGGCTATAATAGTCCCCAAAATTTAGACAACTTGCAAATATCAATCGTTATATCTTTGCAAGCAAAAGTCTTAAAGTTATATCAAGACCAAGTAAATTTGACTCCTCCTTTAAGGCCAGAGTAGCCATAGAGGCACTTCAGGAAAAGGAGACTCTATCCGATTTAGCCAAGACGTATGGTGTGGCACCATCAATTATCAGTATCTGGAAAGATGAATTACTTCATAACTCCATCAGAACCCTTGAAACGGAGGCAGCGGACAAGCGCGAAATCAAGCAGCTCAAGAAAAAGAACGAGCGATTGGAGCGTAAGGTGGGACAGCTCACCTTAGAGTGCGATTTTTTTGCGGAAGCCTGCGAGGATGCCGGACTCAAGGTGAGATAGACGTATTCCTGCTTGATTGTACGCCAGAACCGTTCTATCCAGATGTTGTCCTTGCAGCGTCCTCTGCCGTCCATGCTGATCTTTATGCGTTCCAAAGACATATTAGTACCCAATTTAGAGGTGTCTTTATTCGCCTTCGGATGACGCTTATCAAGAATAAGCGAGAATGTGCAAGTTCCGTATCTCGAAGTACGGAAAGCAGTCTGTAATTTCTTTTCTCCCATACCGTAGACTATTGATGTTTTCCGGACGAGGATGTGTCAAAAGACTCATCCTCTTTTTTGTTTCTCATCCTCCGTTATCTTTGCAATTTACTGTCAGACTGCGATTTTTCCATTATGCATGACCGGTTGCAGTATACCCTGCTCAAATAAGTCAAAACACCAATTCCCCCTTTATAATGCCTGAAATAGGGAAATATAGCTCTCTATCAAGTCATATTGACTGTTAAGAAGGGTAATCTCAGCATCAAGGAGTGACTGTCGGGCAATGAGAATCTGCAGGGAATTGCCCTCACCATATCTCATCTGAGCCTCTGCAGCATGAATGGTCTGATAAAGTTTTTCTCTCTGTTGTTCTTGTAAAGCTATGATTTTTCCGGAATATTGAACACTGTTCAATGCATTGTTAACCTCATTGCCCGCATCGAGGACTTTCTGACGGAAATTGACAAGCGCCTGCTGCTGTTCTGACTTTGCTATCTCCAGATTCATTTTGTTCTGTCCATTGGCGAGGAGAGGTTGCAGAAGAGATGCTGTTGCCTGCCAGATAACGCTACCGGGATTGGTAATACCAACAGAACCATTGTTGGTCCATCCCGCATTACCAGACAGGTTAAGACTTGGATAGAAAGCTGAACGAGCTATTTGTGTCTGAAAGAAAGCCTGGCGGAGCTGTGCTTCAGCCTGGCGGACATCCGGACGAGTGGCAAGAGCCACTACAGGAATATGATTGATAAGGCTAGAAGAAAGATTAGCAGAAGAGAACTTGTCCCTGGGAATAGATTCTGACGGACGACCGAGCAAAGCGCAGAGCGAGTTTTCTGTGGCAACAGTCTGTTGTTGTATCTGAGGAAGAAGAGTCTCTGCAGCCAGTTTACTGGCCTCTGCCTGAAGAATGCTGCTATTGTCTGTCTCTCCGGCTGCCATCAGTGCACGCTCTGTATCTATCTGCTGTTGCCAGCTGTGGATAGTCTTCTCGGTAACCTCTTTCTTGGCATCGAGCATCTCCAGTGTATAGTAACTCCTGGCGACGGTCGCTATAAGCTGTGTTTCCACTGCCTTGGCATAAGCTTTCTTTTCTTCAACAGATGCTGCTGCTGCCTTGATATTGTTGCCCCTCCTGTTGAATATGTCAACTTCCCAACTGGCAGCAGGTCCTAAGGAATAAGTGGCAGCTGGTTTTTCACCTTTGAAACTGTTCACGGTCCCTCCTGTAGAAATATTCACCGTAGGCTGCAACAATCCTCTGACACCTTTCAGAGAGGCTGCTGCCTCCTGGATGCGTAACCGGGCTATCTCCACGTCACTATTGTGAACCAGAACTTCACGGATAAGCCTTTGCAATAAGATATCCTTATAGAACTGCTGCCAATGCATCAAGCAGGTAGTATCTTCTGAAAGGTGAGTCATAGAAAGACTGTCAAGAGTAGATTTTCTTAAGATAGATCTCTCATTGATCTGCTGTGGCTGATAATCTGCTCTCAATTGCTTCATTGTTGAGCAACTGCTCAGAATGGTCAGAAGAGAGAGGACTAACAGAAAACATCTATTTGTTTTCATTTTTATATTCATGATTCTGTTCAATGATTTCTTTTTTGTCAATAAGTCTTTTCGGCATCAGGTGTTCCTGCAACCACTGGAAGATAACGAAAAAGGCAGGAACGAGAAACAGCAAGGCAATGACACCGAAGACCATTCCACCTATTACACATGAAGCCAGAGAACGACTGCCGTTTGCTCCAGCACCTGTAGCTACCATCAGCGGCAGCATGCCCAGAATCATCGTGAGCACGGTCATGAGTATCGGACGGAAACGTTCACGCGCTGCTTGACAGGCCGACTGTACCAGTCCCATGCCCTGTCGACGATGGGAAACGGCATACTCTGTGATGAGAATTCCCGTTTTAGCCAGAAGGCCGATAAGAAGTACGATACCCGTCTGCATGTAAATATTGTTCTGAAAACCAAAGGCCTGTGCCATAAGGAAACTGCCCAGAATGCCCACCGGTACGGCCAGGATGATGGCAAAAGGAAGAAGCAGACTCTCATAGAGGGAAGCCAGAACAAGATAGATGATGAGCAGACTCAAGGCAAACACCAGTGCAAAATTGCCTGACGAATGACTCTCCTCAAGCGACATACCACCATATTCGTAACCATAGCCCATGGGTAGTGTCTTCTTCGCTACACGAGAGATAGCCTCCATGGCCTGACCGTTGCTCTTTCCTTCGGCAGGAGAACCGGTGATATTGATGGAGTTGAACATGTTGAACCGTGAAAGAGTCTGTGGTCCTGTGGTATGAGTCAGTTTCACAAACTGAGCTATCGGTGCCATCTCCCCACTGGAAAGACGCACAAACATCTGGTTCAGTGATTCAGCCGTCACACGAGTGTCCGGTTCTGCCTGCATCGTGACGTTATAGAGACGGGAGAAACGGTTAAAGTTGGAAATATAATCCCCTCCGTAATAGCCGGATATCGTTTGCAGAATTTCATTCGGTGTGATGCCTGCCCGCTCACATTTTGCAGCATCAATATCAACCCAGTATTGCGGATAGTCAACACTGAAATCAGAATAAGCCATACCAATCTCCGGCTGACGACTAAGTTCACGGACGAAACGGTCCTTCACCTGCTTGAATTTCTCGATACTACCACCTTTCTTGTCTTCAAGATTCAAATCAAAACCACTGCTCATACCGAATCCGGGGACCAGTGACGGACTCATCACCAGTACATTTGCTCCGGGAATGTCAGTAGCTGCTTGATTGATTTTCTTTGTAATCGCATTGATGGTCTCGTCGCTGCCTCTTTCGCCCCAAGGTTTCAGTGGTACGAAGAACATACCGGTATTACTTCCCTGCGAAGTGAAGGAATAACCGTTAACCATTGCCTGATGAGCGATACCAGGAATTCGTTTCAATTTCTCGTCCATCGCTTTGAGAGCCTTGGCATTCTCATTGAGGGACGTACCCGGTTTGGTGGTCAGATTCACATAAAGCATTCCTGTATCTTCATCAGGGACAAGTGCCGTCGGGGTGGCTTTGACCAGTAACAGAAGGAGAACTCCCGCTGCAACTACAATCCCAAAGGAGATATATTTATGCCGCATAAAATGCAATACGGTATGAGCATATTTTCGGCTCAACACTGAGAACACGGCATTGAAAGCCCTGCGAAAACGAGCTGCGAAGTTATCTCGTTCTTGTCCATTCTCATCGGTGTAAGGTCGAAGCAACATAGCACAAAGTGCTGGTGAGAGGGTGAAAGCATTCAGGGCTGAAATACCAACAGCAGCAGCCATTGTCAATCCGAACTGACGGTAAAAAGCGCCTGACGTCCCCCCAATCATACTCACCGGTATGAATACTGCCATAAAGATGATTGACGATGTGAGAAGGGCCATGGCCACATTATGCATAGCATCGCACGAAGCCAGATAAGGAGAACGATAGCCACGGTCAAAATTGGTTTGGACGGCCTCTACCACTATGATGGCATCGTCGACAACAGTCCCGATAGCTAGAACCAGCGCAAAAAGGGTAAGCAGGTTCAAACTGAATCCCGCCAACTTCATAAAGGCAAAAGTGCCTATAAGAGATACTATGATACTGACGGCTGGAATAAGTGTAGAGCGGATATCCTGCAGAAACACATACACTACGAGGATAACCAGCAGAATGGCCTCGAAGAGCGTATGGAGCACAGTATTGATAGAAGCATCCAGATAGATATTGGTATCATTGATCTTCTGGAAATGGATGCCGTCAGGCAGGTTCTCCTGCATATCTTTAAAAACAGAATTTATTTCCCGAATAATCTGTGAGGCATTACTGCCAGCAGTCTGTTGAATCTGCATCATGGCAGCTGGATGACCGTCCATCTGTGTATGGTAGTTATAGGCATTGCTACCCATTTCCACACGAGCCACATCACGCAGACGGAGAATCTGTCCGTCTGCCTGGCTACGGATAACAATGTTGCCGAACTGCTCCGGGGTTGAGAATCGGCCACGATATTTCATTGTATAGAGATAGGTATTGTTATGATTCTCACCGAAAGAACCTGTTGCTGCCTCTATATTCTGAGCCTCGAGAGCCTGTGTGATATCACCAGGAACAAGCTTATACTGAGCCATTCTGTCGGGACGAAGCCAAAGTCGCATATCGTAGCTTCCGCCAAAGAGCATCACCTTCCCTACACCGGCTATTCGCTTCAGTCGAGGAATGACATTGATGTTCATATAGTTGTTGAGGAAGTTCTCATCAAACTGTTTATCATCAGAATATAAACACACAGTCATGAGTTCAGAATTCTCCTGTTTTTCAGTTGTTACCCCCTGTCGGGTGACCTCAGCCGGAAGATTGGCAATAGCAGCCTGGACACGGTTCTGTACGTTGACGGCTGCCATATCCGGATTCACGCCCTTCTTGAAGAACACAGTGATATCTACATCTCCAGTGTTGGAAGCAGTAGAAGTCATATAGGTCATCCCCTCCACACCATTGATGGACTCCTCGAGTGGAGTAATGACACTTTTGATGGCTGTCTCTGCACTGGCTCCTGCATAGGTCGTCATTACATCAACAGTTGGCGGCGCCATATCCGGAAACTGTTCCACAGGAAGTGAGAAGAGAGATACAAGGCCCATAAGAATGATAAGCACGGAGATAACCGCCGAAAAGATAGGTCGCTGTATAAATGTTCTTAAGTTCATCATTAGTTCTTTTTGATGATGTCACCGGCCTTCAGACCACCTGTCACCACATAGTTCTTACCGTCATTTTCAGGATAAACCTGAATCTGCTGGAGTTTTACCCTTCCCCCTATGACTCTCTTGACCAGCATCTTGTCCTGGAGTTCACTGACTGCTGTCTGAGGAATCACCACAGCATGATGAAGGATTATTGGCATCAGCACATTGCCGGTAGCACCACTGAGAAGAAGTCCGCTGGGATTATTGAAGGCAGCTCGCACGCTCACTGTTCCTGTCTGCACATCGAGCAGTCCACTGATGGTGACGACGCGACCTTTCAACTCATACAGTGATCCATCGTTCATCTGCCATCTTACCTCGGGCATTTCTTTAAGAGCAGCTTCTTTACTGCCATATTTGCGGAGAAGAGATGTAATCTGATTTTCATTCAGAGAAAAATAGGCTATCATCTCTGCATTATCGGAAACGTATGTCATCGGCTCTGTCATAGAGGATGAAACGAGGGCACCTATTTTATAAGATAAAGTTCCAATAACACCTGCCGAAGGACTCTTTACAACGGTATAGGAAAGATTATTGGAAGCATTGATGACTTCAGCACGAGCCTGTTCCAGTTCTGCCTGAGCTGAGCGCAGAGCATTTCTGGCCTGAGCCACGGTGAAAGCTGATACTACCTTCTGATGCTGTAATTGCAGTTTGCTCTGCAAGGTGAGCCGGGCATTATCTACGTGAGCCTGGGCGGCATGCATATTGGCCCGTGCAGTAATCAAGGCAGCACGATAGGAAGTTTGGTCGATGACGAAGAGAGGCTGTCCGGCTCTGACAGCCTGTCCTTCCTTTACCAGTACCCTGACAATCTTACCTTCTATCTGCGGAAGGATGGCTATGTCCTGTCGGCCGCGCATAGTGGCCGGATATTTTACCGTAAGCATGACATCGCGTGTGCTTACCTCCAAGGTCTCTGTCTTTGTTGCTGCCATTTCCGGTTCTGCGGCCTGTCGCTTACAACTCGTAAAGATCAGGGCAGAGAGTAGAGCTAAACCTATCAATCTCTTCATCTTCTTGTCATTATTTAATTTTTGCCGACAAAGGTAAGTGAGAATAAGGTGAAGACAAGACCAGAAAATACTGAAGCGGAGAAAACGACGATTGAACCGTTGATTTCTACATTTCAGTATATCTGGCAAGTAAGTTTACGAGTTTTTTTATTAGCTTTGCAACAAAAGAATCAGTAAAAGATGAAACATTTCCTTTCACCCCCATGGAAAGACATCGCACTCTATTTGGAACTGTGGCTCCTGGCCATGGTACTCAGCTATGCCTATTCCAATTTCATAGAATTGGGTCAATTCACAGACCCTTCCTATCGCTGGCAGGACTTTTTGGTGGATGGCTCGTCGATGCTGGTGTTTATCGGAGTGTCGCTCATCTTCAACTGGCTCTTCATCCGTCTGTTCCAACCGCTACAGCATTACCGGGGTAAACTGTTTCTCTATTCCGTTTTGCTACTCATCGTTAACACCATCGTTGCCACCCTTTATTCTATGGCATGGGGCCTGCCCCGACAGGAATACATCAAATCGGTGTATATGTTCAGTCTCGTGGCGACTTTCATTTCCGGCATCCATGCCAATATACTTTTCCAGAAGGCTTATCGCAAGGAGGTAGAGGCTCAACATCAGTTGCAGTTGGAGAACGCAAAACAGAAGGAAGTGAACCTGCAAACCACGCTCATGGCACTCAAGTCACAAGTAGATCCGCATTTTCTCTTCAACAACTTCAGTATCCTCTCTGACCTGATAGAAGAAAATCCCAATGATGCCCGATGCTTCCTGGAAAATCTCTCGAAGGTCTACCGCTATAAACTGGTCAATATGAATAGCAATCTCGTCAGTGTACACGACGAACTTCAGATGCTCCGCTCCTATATTGATCTTATCCAGACCCGTTTCGGACAAGCCATCCAAGTAAATTTTCCTCTGGAAGAACCGGAGAACTGTCAGATTCCACCTCTGGCCATACAGACATTGGTGGAGAACGCCATCAAGCATAATGCCCATTCACAGACCCAGCCACTCATCATCGACATCAAGATGGATAGTCAGAGTGTCGTAGTCAGCAATGCTTTACAGCCTTTGTTATCGAAAGTGGAGTCAACAGGACTGGGACTGGAGAACCTCCGGTCCAGGTATAAGTTGCTCTCCGGCAGAACCATCCAGGTAGAGAATGACGGGAAGCTTTTTACGGTTACTATCCCATTGATAAATAACGAAAAATGATGAAAGTACTGATTGTAGAAGATGAATATCGCAACTTCAACCGGTTGCAGAAAATGCTGCTCGATTATGATGTGACGATGCAGATAGAAGGGCCTCTGGAGTCGGTGGTGGAAACCCGGGAATGGCTGCGGAGCCATCAGGGAGAACAGGCTCCGGATATTGTCTTTTCGGACATTCGTCTGAGTGATGGTATCTGCTTCGATGCCTTCGATACTGTGAGCCCATCCACTGCACTCGTTTTCACCACAGCCTATGATGAGTATGCGCTCCAGGCATTCCACTTCAACGGTCTGGCTTATCTCCTGAAACCGATAGAGGCGGAAGAACTGAGAGCAACCCTCGACCGTATCCATCAGATGAAATGGAACAATAAGGGGCTCAAACAGCTGCTCTCTCAGATGCAGGCAAGTCAGTACAAATACCGTGAACGGTTTCTGGTGCCTTATAAGGATGGATATGAAGTGGTTAATACGCGTGATGTCAGCCACATCTGTACGGAATATAAGGACACGCGGATATACTTGAAGACAGGAAAATTCTACAGTATCTCCATGACGCTGGAGGAAGTGGAAGGCCAACTTAATCCGAGAATGTTCTTCCGTGTGAATCGCCAGTATATCGTCAATATAGATGCGGTAAGTGGTCTCAAAACTTATTTCGGGGGTAAACAGCGGGTCTTTCTTTCCCATTACAAAGATATAGAAGTAATGTGTAGTCGAGACAGAGCCTCGCAACTGAAAGATTGGCTGGGGAAATAATTTCAGGAGTTATGGATACAGAATTCTTCAAACTCTTACTCTTTAATCTTCTGATAGAAACGGTGCTCACTGGCACGGATTTCCCGAACTTCAGTAAGCAGTTCTTTGAAGTAGTCATGTCCGAACGAAGGACCCTGTTTCAGACGTTCCTTGTCAAGTACTAAAAAGTTCTATTATATTCCATAAAAAACCTCAAACAGAATGAACTGATGGAGGTCGCTAATATATTGTCAATGATTATTCTTGCAGATGTGCCATAATCTTTTTCATCAATTGTTTCGTAGCCCTTATTTCAACCAACTTTTTATCATCAAGATTACCAGGCCGAAGGTTACTCTTCTGTACACTGTAATTATTCTTGCTGCCAACAACATTCTCCCCAAACAACCTGGTAGCTTCAGCATGCGGAGGAATGGATATTAACCAGTTCATATTGGCATCAGCACCACAATGGAAGGCCAAGACAACATTCTTTCCTCCATTCTTTTCCTTAAACAACTCCTGATAGATTTCAAAAATAGGCTGGCCAACATAATCTTTATTGACAAACTGTCGAACAAAAATATGTTTTCAAGGGATTTTCTTCTTGGATTTCCTCACCAGTTGAAGTCTTTTGCTCTTCTATTCCTTTCTTATCTAAGGTTGCCTGAACTTCTGAAGTGTGATGACGTTTTCTTATTTTATTCGCAAGTCTATCTATTGGTAAGACATCACATAGAATCCGAATCAGCGACAAGAACATTATTGCAAAGGAAATGATTGATACTATCCATACCCAGAATTTAGCCTCTGAAGATATATAGTTGCCGGACAACAGTATAGCAAGCGTTACTACCACGATAGGGCAGGTTGCGCCAAACCCGGAATATACAAACACCTTAAAGGCCTTGTCGCTTATCTTCATAACTTTTATTTTTTCTTGGTTTATTTCTTGGTTACTTTCCTTATTATCTTGGTTACCTACTTGGTTACTTTTTGACTGTTTCTTGGTTACTTTCTCCAATACCTTGGTTACTTTATAAGCATAAGCTATATGAACTTTAGAATCTTGCCGAAAAACGCATAAAGACAACATCATGTCGAAGATTTTATACTATCTGATTATCAGTTACTTGCCAATAAGTATTGCTGAATTTTTGCTGAAAACTTGCTGAATTTATCAATATTCAGCAATGGGCAAGTTGGGATTGTCACCAGGCCTTACCTTACGATACTTCTGATTCTTATCGTTCGGGCGTTCTGGAATAGTCATTTCCAGCAACCCCATCTCTAAGAGGGGATTGATATGCTTCTTTCTATTCCTAGATTGATTGGTAATTTGTAGCCTATCCATTATTTCCTGAGCTGTACGAGGTACGCTGCAGTAGTTGAGTAAATCAATCTGCTTCTTAGTCAGTTTTCCATAACTCTTTTGGACTGAATGAGCTGTATCTTGGTTACTTTCCCCCTTATCTTGGTTACTTTTGTCTGCTTCTTGGTTACTATCTTGGTTGTTTTTTACCTTATCTTGGTTACTTTCCAGATTAGCATGACGATAAATAGTAACCAAGAACTCTCGCGATCTCTCATTATTCTCAAACTTCACATCAAGTCCGGTTTCCAAGGAACGCTGAATACCACTACCGGCACCTGTATATGGTAGTAAGTAATTCGCATTATTGAAAAGGAACACGTTTCGAGGCATAGAAGTACCTGCTTTGATATCATCTACAGTCAGCCCATCAGGGAGTGTTCCGGGACTGTGGATTTCCACTCTGTCATCAAAGATAAAGATACGGATAGGTGCTCTCCAGTTAAGTGAACGATGTACAAGAGCATTGACGGTAAACTCTACAAGACTGACATAAGGAATCTCCAGCTCTCCTTTAGAATTAAAGTCATCATTAGTTTGCACAGTACGGAGATTACGTGTATAGAATGCCATGATGGTATCAAACTGATGGAGCAAGTTTCCCTCCATATCAGCATCATCTACCTTGTCACGGAACTGGGTTCCACTGACAGAATTGCCTACGAAGCAGATACATTTTGCTGTCATCACTGGCAGCCATCTTTGAGTATATGAGGCAAACAGGAGGACAGCTGCAACCGTAAGCCTACCAGTTGGCAGTATAAAGTGTAGATTACACAGCAACTGACTGATATCATGATTGTTGACTATGGCATTAGCTATCTCGTCGAGCGAGGCCTTCTTGTATCTATTACCAATAAACCCTTTCAACTCCAACACTTTTGTAAAACGGTTCTGAAGATAAATCTTCAGCGTCCTCTCGTCAAGGTCATCAACGGTTATATCATTGACAGCTGCCACATCAGGGAAGAAAGCTCCACAACCGGTCATCATCTCTGCAATTTTGGCATTATCGAAGATCTTTCGCTTATCGGTACCATTCTTTACCCAAATAACACCTTTGTTATCATGGTAAGGCTTATTCTTTCCTTCAGGGATTGTAGCCACGACAACAGCACCGCCTTTTACCGGGACATTCTCTATATCGATGAGTATGCCAGGAAGAATATTCTCAGAAGCCATACTGGTCAACATATTTGTTGTCTCCTGAAGTTCCTTGTAGGACAAAGCATTGATATTGCCCGTCTTATCATTGATACCAATGACCAGTCGGCCACCATGACTATTGCTAAAAGCAACAAGTTCGCAGCCTACCTCATATTTATCATTGATTCGCTCCTTAAACTGGGCTCTTCCGACCTCAGCAAGGTCACGTAAAGCTATCACGTCTTGTTCTGTCATAACCTTTAATATTGATGCTACAAATTTAATAAAAAAGAAACGATTTCATTTGCTTTTGAAGAATATTCGCATTGGCAGTACTATTTCTGTCCCAATATTGCCTTCAGCATCTCCTTTGCTTGCTCCGGCGTCATACTGTCAACATCAACTGCCTGCGGTTTCGGTAAAAGATTCAACAATTTTGAGTTATTCTCGAATCTTGTCTCCAATGGATACATGTCCTGATATCCGGCCGTGATGTTATTACCCAGAGAATGTCCCATGCTCTCCGATATGTACAACTCTTCCACTCCCGCCAATTTAAGATTCGTGACAAAAGAGTGACGTGCCCATGTACCGGAAGGCTCCTTATCCCACTTCAATACTTCCTTACAAACTCTAATTACCCTGTCTTTTATATTGGAATTCTCTTGTACTGTGAGTTTCCTTCGTTTCAATTCATCCCCTTCACCATGAAATATCTGAGGAAACACATAGGCATCTTTCTTCGGCTTGGCTGCAATTTCATCCAGTATGAATTGAAGCGGTTGGATAATAGGAACTGCAACTATGTAATTCCTTTTTTTTACCTTGTATGAAATTCATGTGAAATTCAAGTTGAGAAACTTCAGGTAATTTATGCAATGGAATTACATGGCATGGTATGACATTGGCTTTCTTGAGAATACGATATTAATATACCTCTATATTTCATATCTCAGGCCATTTTTATTTTGCAACCGATTAATTATGCAATATTTCATTTGAGACATAGGAATAAAGCTCTCCAGATTTTTGGATTAGTGACTAAATTTAGCTATTTTTACAAAAAAATAGATTGATATGAAAATCCATTTATTTATAGTGTTATTAGGAGCAGCACTAATAACTCTGCCAACTTATGGTCAGGAATCAAAACATGAAATCAGAGCTGGTGTTGGGATAGGAGAAGACGCACATATTGGTAACATACAAAATCAGTATATACGCAATTTTAATCTTGAAGAGGGTTCCGATATTCCAAATGACAACTCCGGTTATGAAACTTCGGCTTTCTTGGAATATTATTATCATCCCAACAAGCATTGGGCTTTTGGAGTCTCTTTAGGCTTTTCAACAGCCAGCGGTGAGGGTGCCAGTGTAAAATGGGATGATAGATTCCGCTTGGATGATAGTTTCCAAAATCACATTGATTATATATGGAATGGCATTGTTTACGAATTGTGGGCGGATTCAGATATTGAGTTGCATAGCAAATCTGAATTTCTGATGCCAGAGGTCAAATATTCATGGATAGCAAGAGCACATTTCCGTCTATATTCTAAATTAGGATTTGGAACACAGCATTATAAATTGGATGTCACCAGTGATAGCAATTCGTTTCCTGAGAGACATGAAAACGGGCTTAGATTAGCTTATCAAGCTTCACCTCTAGGTATTGAAGCTGGTGGTGAATGCATGCGTGGATTTGTGGAATTGGGCTATGGCAAACAAGGTGTCATCAATTTGGGTATATTAATAAATCTTTGATTATAACACAAAACCGGTTGCAAAGATGTAAGGTAAAAACATCCCGCGACCAATTTTATAGAACTTCAGATTCAAAATCAGATATTAGTCATCTATCCGGTCTTTTAAGCCGTCTGGACGGCATCTCTTATAAATACTGTGTCAGAATGCCCCACACGGCCAGAATATGGCACACTGATCCGCCGAGAACGAAAAAGTGAAATACCGTGTGCATGTATTTTCGCTTGTTAAGACTGTAAAACACTGCCCCCGTGATGTAGCTCACGCCCTCTGCCGCAATCCACAGCAGGGTTGCCAGAGAAAGACTGTCTATCAAAGGTTTGAATGCTACCAGCACACTCATACCCATCCCTACAAAACAGATAGTCTCTAAGTTGCTGTGGTCTTTGAGATGAATAAAACTGATGATGGTCCCTGCCAGGGCACATGCCCATACGAATATGAATATAGCCCATCCCCAATAGCCTTGTTCACGCAGTACTATCAGCGCTATTGGCGAGTAAGAACCCGCAATGTGCCAGTATATTGCCGAGTGATCCCATTTGCGTAGCCGCGCTTTCCATTTGGAATATGCTGACAGCGCGTGATAGATGGTAGAGGCAATGTACGACATCAACATGCCGAACAGGTATAATATGATTCCAGCCGTGGCCCATCCATTACCTGCCCGTAAGCACCATGTCAGGAAAATAGTCCCGGCAATTACACCCAGTACGATACCCGCTGCATGCGACCACGAGTTCCACAACTCCTCTTTATGCGAGAAATATATTTTCGTCCCCTTGCTTTTTAATTCGGGCGCAAGTTACGGATTTATTTTCTATCTCGCAACTTCTCTCTTAATATATACTTATATGCGACAAATAATATGAGATTTAAATATAATCATTAACCTTATCTAAGGTAATTTGAGTCTATCAAGTGATCAGCTATAGCCTAGAGAAAGGAAAAAGCTTGTTCCTATCGATTATTTTTCATACCTTTGTGTTTATAAAGAGCACAAAAAGAGAATTATAAAAACTCAATAAGGGTCTTTTATATTTCGAAACAATAATATGATGAAGAAAATTATTTTATTTACGACTGTTTTATTGTTATGCTCATGCAATCTGGTTTTTGACCATAAAGATTACGTGGGTGAACAAATCAACTATTCTCTCGGAATTAGTCTGCAAGACGGTCAAGGAAATGATCTTGTAAAAGGTCTTAACACCATAAAAGAACAACCTTTAGATTATTCTGAAAACGGTACCCTCGAGGTAATTAATCCTGAACAGTATAATATAGAACTGAAACTGTCATCACCTGACAAAACCAGCAAGACGCACGTGGATGTTATTTTTGACGATCATCTACCGTCAATGTGGATGTCAATTCCTCAAGGACAGAAAGACTACTATTTATTCCGCCAAATTGCCTTGGATACAAATGACTATGATCTACAGAAAAAGATCATCTACAGATTAAAATGCCCACATATTTTCGGTGATCAGGAGGTGCATGAAATCGTTACTTACTGGGCTTTAGGCCAGAATGACAATGGTAAATATGCCCATTGCTACCGCGCGGAATTTAATGGAAAGGATATTCAAGATGTAAAGTGGAATGAAGATTGGAAGACTAGTATGATTAATATTAGAATCAACTAAAACGGATCGAAAGTTCACCAACCTGACCCGCTTATTACTCTGAATAGTAATAATCGAGAGCTATGTGGGATTCATAACTCACATAGCCCTCTTTCTTAAACAAATCAATAAACTTATTGCACAGCGAAATCTAAACTTCTTCCTTATTCGAGCATAACAAAGTTATTTTATCTTCTTAATCAACTCGACAAGTCCAGGCAGATCAAAGGGATCAGCGTTAACAGATAAAACCTGACCCTTACTATTTATCAACTTATAAGTAGGATAACCAGTTACGCCCAGGAAATTTTCAACAGCCTGTTGCTGACCGGCAGGAAGATTGTAATGAGCAACATTCTGCCCGGTGACACCATATTCCTTGATAATATTCTCACAAGACTCTTTAGGGCTGTTATCCGCCAGATAAAGGAATGCCACATCATAAGGAGCTAAAGCCTTATACTCCTCCTTGCTATGAGACAGAGCCCTTTTACAAGGACTACACCAGCTTCCCCAGACGTCTACAAGAACTATCTTACCCTTATAAGGCTCAAGTATCTTACGCAAGATCTTTTCTCCATCCGTCATCTTATTCACTGCATCAGACGACTTCAAACTTTCGGCATGATCAAGCGGTTGATTCTCTATGGCAAGATATTTGTTATTTTCTTCCAGCAATAACTCACGAGCCTGTGGCATTGTAATATTCACCTTTATATCTTTCAATATCTGAGGATTAAAAGAATGGCGCTGAGTATCTATTATATAATAAAAAAAACTGGAAAGAAGAATATTTCTCATTATCGGATTAACCTCCTGACTATCACACAAGCCCTTTTCCCTTTCTATATCTTGTAGCACTAATACAGAATCCACTAACCTTTTATTTTCATTCGTTTCAAAAAGTGAATCAATAAATGCTATCTCTCCCGCATGCTCTTTATAAAATATATTTCCGAGAAGTTGCATCTTTTCTCGACTTACACCTTTCGTTGCACTTTTCAACTTATCTTTTGCATCTAAGTAATGCTGAACCATCACCTGTTTATCAGGAGTCATCTTGATCAATCCCTGTTTTAAGATATTCTGCAAGATATCCAGATACCTGCCCGTTAAAGACGGACCAGTTCTATTCAACATATCATCAGTAAAATCTCGGACGAAACAATTAAAATCCTGTGCATAAAGCGTATAAGGATGCTGTAAATGAGCCCAGAACCTATCATGAAGTTGATTGAAAATCTTTAGTGGCAGAATGCCGCCCTCTACATTAAAACGAGCCTGACCAAGACTCTCAGCAAAATCCATCTTCCAATATCCCCTCTGATAAGTCAGATATCTACGGGAAAGGAACGGATGCATCCTTTGCAGACTATCAAGAAGTCCATTCTGACGATTCTGGAAATCAGTCCCCTTTTGAACAAAAGCATCAAAATTATCAATCCGTTTGCCATGGGAAGACATTGGATTGACCTCCATCATCGGATGAGCCAATAATTCATTCTGGAAACGGGAATTACGTCCCATAAAGAATTTTTGATTACTATTAAAATCGTAAAAAAGGAAATAAGTTTCTCCAGGCTCAACGACAGTCTGGATATAAGTCATACCCCAATCAAGAAATACTTCCTGAGTATTCAGCACTGGAAATGTAAGTGAAAATCTTCCGAGAGAATCAAGATGAGTATATATTTTATCTTCTACCCCGGTCAGGATATTAGTATACACTAATGAAAATTCTTTGAATTTCTTCATTTGTTCCGACATATTGACAAGCCAGCCCCGAATAGTTACACTGTCACCTTGCCGATAGTTGTTATTAGCAAAAGGTGTCTTGTCATTCAAAGGATAATCAGGAAGAGCCTTGCCAAAAAGGAGATTGCAATCTATCGGTTTCCCCTTATCTGTTTTAATACTACACCGGTTTTCGGATGGTTTTTTCACCTTAACCTGTACTTGGCGTTTTCCATTAGTAAGTACTATATCCCAATATTTCTTCTTTTCTTTTTTAGATAGATAATTCCACACCTGACTGTCATAAATAGCTCCGTCCTTCCGGAAGCTAATAAGCCATTCCCCAGTCTTTGAATCACGCCAACTAGAAGGGAACAGTTCTCCATCATACACAAACTCCTTACAAATATTACGGATCAGAAGGCCCCCGGAATTATCATTTTCCGTAAAATTGAATTTCTTTGTATCAAACGGCAGCGGCTTGAAACAAAAGGTAAAATCTGTTTCACCTTTTTCCGGTACATGAACGACATAACCGCCATCCTTTTTAGCACCATCCCACTTGATTACCGGATAGACAGCATCATTAACCTTCAAACATGTAGTCGGAGCAAAGTCTATATCCACTTTTATCTTACTGTAAATATGAAAGGTCACCGCAGTTGTTTCAGATGTAATTGTTACCTTTTTCACAGAAATCAAATCACCCCAAGGACGATACAACCTTGGATCATTCTGATAAATAGGATTACTCCACACAATGATTTTTTGCGCAGATAGCTGAAGGCATACAAGCATGAACATCAGCGCTGCAAATATTATTCTTTTAGTTCTCATAAATTAGATTTATATGAATTAACCAGTTGGCGGAATTATGTCACAGTCATAATCACTTGATTTTCTCAATCATAATCCATAGTGACCAAAATGACTTAGTACAGAAAAGGTTTACACTGTTTTAACAATTAAATAGTGTAATAAAAATGAAGAAGAAAGAATTCCGTCGTTATGAGTCCAGATTCAAATTGTCAGTTTTGCGAGACATGTATGAGAACAATTTGTCATATAACTTTACTGCGAAGAAATATGGCATAATCTGCCCCCAAACATTACATTTATGGGAGAAAGAATTTCCACTTGACACAAAAAGCCTATCTTTGTCAGAAGAAGTCATCAACAAGATAAAGTCAATGCGTTCAAAGAAGGAAGAATCAGCAGCGTCAAAGGCCAATAAGACAAGAGAAGAAGAGTTGGAAAGTGAGATAGTCAATCTGCGCAAGGCTCTTACGTATTCCGAACTTCGTAATGAGGGCCTGATAGAACTGTTGAGAATGGGCAAGGAAGAATTTGGAATTGATCTGTTAAAAAAAGATGGCGCCAAGCAGTGAACAGCCTGCACGCCAGTCACCCGAAGGAATCAATCGGGTCTCTGAGCGGACTGTTTGGCAAGACCCGTGTAGGCTATTATTCCGTCAGCAGGGAAAAGATGAAGCGTCGGGAGCTTCAGGATACGTCCATAGTGCGGATGGTCAGGGAAATCCGGGGACATGCGCCGGGCATAGGCGCATACAAGTTGTTTATAATGCTGAAGGACGTATATCCGGAGAAGATGATGGGCAGAGACCGTTTTTATAAGTTGATGAAAGACCATCGCCTGATGCTCAAGCCGGAGCGTTGCCGTCATACGACTGACTCTAACCATAATTACCACAAATACAAGAACCTCATAAAGGACATGAAGGTAAGCAAGCCCAATCAGCTCTGGGTGGCAGACATTACCTATATTGACACAGATGAGGGAGTGTGCTATCTGCATTTGATAACCAATGCCTTCACCCATGAGATCATCGGATGGGTTCTCTCGGACTCCCTGGTGGCTGTCAATACTATAGCAGCACTCAGTCAGGCC
>CAVYLQ010000015.1:0-72896 GCA_963769405.1 uncultured Prevotellaceae bacterium
CTTCTTTTAATGGTTGATTATTAGCATTGACACTGATTTTCTTATTGGTATCCACCTTATTAGATCCAAAGACAAAAGAATAACCCGTGGCTCTCTTGAATTTAATAACGGCTGTCTTTACAGTCACATTTTTGACTTTAAAAGTCACTTGCTGGGCAAAAACTGCCATGTTGAAACAACAAGTTAGGCATAAGATCAATATATGCTTTCTTGGTAATTTTTTCATAGAATATTAATTTACATTTAATTTGATTAGGCTTAGATTCGATATTTGTATCGAAAATCTATATAAAATGTTAATACCAGGTAATTCTAAGGTAGAATTCCGAGATTTGATATGAATAAATTTCATATCTTTGCAAAATCAGAATTCTTATTAGAATAGAAAGTAAATTTGGATTTTGATTTTTAGGAGGATATTGCAGTATCCTCCTTTTTTTACATTTACATTGATTTAAGTTATTCTTTTCATAGGCATTTTTTTATAAATTAATCATTTCTTCTATAACTTTTTCAGAAGATAATATATTTATCTTTTACCCGTTTATATCTGATCAAGTCAGTACCAGACATCACCTCAAGAATCTTATTAAGAGTATCTTCTTTCCGATTAAAGAATCCATAGAATCGACGATCTTTAACACTATCAGCCACTTCAATATTGATACCATAACTACGGCTAAGTTGCTTAGCAATATCATCAATTCGCATATTAATAAAGTTCAGATCATTCATAGTTTGAGCAGAACTCTCATCTCCATCATTCTTTGTCTTCAAGACTTTTCCCGTTCGCTTATTTAAAGTCAGACATTCTCCAGTATTCAGGAAAACAGATTTTGAAGGAAGGACTTCATTATGGATTTCTACACTTCCATGGAATAAATTTACACTAGCTTGTTCATCTTCCTTATAATCCCGGATATTAAATTCCGTTCCTATATCTTGAAGAACAAGTCCCTTTGTATTGATTATAAAGGGAAGTTTGTCACTATGATGTACCTTAAAATAACCTTCACCGGAAAGGGTTAACTTTCGGTCTACAATACCATAACCTTGAGAATAGCTCAATCGGGAACCGGAATTGAGCCGCACCTTAGTTCCATCAGGAAGGATAAGATTCAACTGAGATCCGTCAGGGGCTTCCATAAAAACTTCTGCAAATTGTCGTTCAACTCTTTGATGACCCATATAATAAGTAAAAAATGGAAGGATTAGCAATAATATAATAGCAGCTATACGAACTATTTTTTTCCAAAGAGGAGTAATCGAAATCGATACAGCAGATTGTGGTACATTATTTGATTGAGATTTGGAAATATGCTGATGAAAACGTTCTATAGCTGCTTTCACGTCATAATGTGTATGATCACTCATCACATTATGAGAAAAAACAACTTCACGGACATCACAGACATACTTTCTATGGGCTTCACTTTGATGAGCCCAATTTTCTAGTCGTGAAAAATCTCCTTCTGTAATGGTTCCCTTCACGAAAGCATCTATAAGTACTTCTATTTCCGGATTGATGTTCTCCATGTGATTCATGACTTTACTAAATAGATCTCTTTTTTGAGATTAAGGGTAGTCAGAATCACATTTATTTTCGAATAAAAAAGATGACTAGTTATAATTTATCCCTAACACTCTATTTTTCTGCATGCATAGAAAGAAAAATAAGCAGAAAAATATAGGGAGCAACTACTTGTGATAATTGCTTAATGGCATTCTTAATATGATATTTCACTGTATTGACGGAGATTCCGAGGCTAACTGCAATTTCAGAATACTTCTTTCCTTCAAATCGGCTCATACGAAAAACCTTCTGACATTCATCAGGTAATGCATTAATAGCATCCATCAGTTGCTTTTCCATTTCTTTTTCGATAATCCAGCCTATAGGATGGCTTTCATCACAAAGATAGTCATTGAATTGTAATCCTTCGGAACTGAGACTGACAGCTTTCATTGTGTTCTGATAAGTCAACGGAACGAATTGCTTTCAAACTATTATTACGGACACAACGGATTAAATAAGCACGAAGGGAAAAAATATCCAATGTGCCACGAGTATCCCAGATATGAAAGAACACATCATCAACTACCTCTTCGGCAATCTTGGAATTATGAAGAAGTTGAGCAGCAAAATGACACAGCATATTATAATATTTATAATACAACTGCTCAAAAGCCTTTTCATCGCCATCTTTAATACGATTTAATATCGTAGAATCAACTTTATCCATTCACTTTTCTGCCTGTCAACATGTTTACATGATATAAGGTCACAAACATACACAATTTTTTCAAGGACCTTATCTTGCCAGATTGAAAAAATCAAAGAGCCATATTAAATATTGTTAACATGACAGAAAAAAAGGAGACAATAATCTCCTTAAAAATTCAATTACGATGAATGAATAACTCTTCCAAATTTCTTAAGCCCCTTTTCGTAGCTTCTATAAGGTAAATCCTTTATAAAATATAAGCAGCCAATGAAGTAGATTCTGACAATGGATTTGTCCACCAGGTATTTGCTATCGACCATTTCGCCCCGAAGAAAATGAGTAACGCACTTCCAAAATCTACAAGAGTATCCCCATCTTATTTAAGAAATCCGGAAGGATAAATAACTGGATTATTTAAGAATATCTGTTAGGAGAGATCAGATGTTGAAATATTCGAAAATTTTTCATCTTGATTATTAATTAATCTTTAATCTTCTTCTCTCCTTCATTAAGATAAACGGTATTCCCCTACTTCGCCGAACTCACGTTCATTAGGAATTAACCTCTATAAGTCCATCTTTATTCAAACTTAAACAAACAACAATTAACGTCCTTTTATTCGAAATTTAAGTTAAATTATACCTCTTGGTATTTACTTGCAGATTTTAATCAATTTATTTTAGTAACTTTACTTACAAAATAATCTCAAAAAATCTAGTCTCATTATGAAACAAACATTTCTATCCATCTTAGGTCTTTTAATATCATTTTCTTTAAACGCAAGGACTTATAATATCATTGATTTTGGGGCAATTAATGACACATCACAATTAAGTACAAATGCTATTCAAAAGGCAATTAATACTTGTAGCATGAATGGGGGTGGTACAGTCATTATTCCTACAGGAACATTTAAGACGGGTACTCTTATTCTAAAAAACGACGTGAATTTATATTTGGAACAAGGTGCTACATTATATGGAAGCACTGATCTTAAGGATTATATTAAGATGAAACCAAAATACCTTTCACTGCGAACTCAGGATAAAACCATACAACTCATTTATGCGGATCATGTCGAAGATGTAATGATAAGTGGTAGCGGAACTATTGATGGAAGAGGCAAAGACTTTAAGAAACTGTCATTGAATGATGAAGGCATCACCCGTCCACATCTATTAAGATTCATCGAAAGCAAGGATATAACCATAGAAGGTATCACACTACGCAATTCCGGTTGCTGGATGCAACACTATCTGGCATGTGATCATGTTAGAATCAATGGTATAAAAATTTATAATCGTAATAATTTCAACAATGATGCTCTTGACCTTGATGGTTGTCACGATGTTGTAGTTTCTGATATCATAGCCGACAGTGATGATGATGGTATAACCCTGAAAAGCACTTCTCCACGACTCTGTGAAAATATAGATATCAGTAACTGTATCGTCAGCAGTCATTGCAATGCTATCAAACTAGGTACAGAAAGCAATGGTGGTTTTCAAAATATTAATATACATGGCATTATAGTAAAACCAAGTTTTGATCAGGGCACTCTATATTTCGGAAAGAAAAAAGGAATCTGCGCCATTGCTTTAGAGATAGTAGATGGCGGGAGAATGGAAAATGTAATGATTGATGGGGTTACTGCTACAGGTACAGAATCGCCCATTTTTATCCGTTTGGGTAACCGTGCACGCGGATATTATGAAGGACAGAAGATCGAAAATACAGGAACTATCAGAGATGTACTTCTTAACAATATCAGAGTAACTGATGCAGGCAACTATGGATGTTCTATCACTGGCCTACCTCATCATCCTGTAGAAGACATCACACTCAGCAATATCCTAATCTCTCAAGAGGGTGGATGCTCAAAGATAAACATTCCTGAAGATGAGAAAGAAAAAGCATATCCTGAGGCTACAATGTGGGGGCCTTTACCTGCCAAAGGATTCTTCGTCAGACATGCCCGGAATGTAAAATTCAACAATATAGAAATCCGCACCATTCGTTCTGATGCCAGACCGGAAGATGTTTATAAAGATGTGGAATGAGCATTACCGGAGAATAACATAATGGAACCAGTCAAATTGAGCCATGCCCTTCTCACCATAACAATAGAGACCTGTGCGTACTCCCTTCCAGTAATATTCTTTCATAGAGAAAATGTCACCAACTGGAATAAAGTCTTTGCCATTGATGCTATAGAAGAATTGAAAGATATTATTACGGCAATCAATCTTTTGACGTAAAAAGAGTTCCCGAAATTTGCCACTTACGACTACTTTTCTTATCCCTTTATCTTCAAGATAAAGACCTTCCTTACACAAGCCAATACCTTTGAACTCCTTACCGATACTTAACAATCCAGCATAGGCATTTCCTATCTTGCTGGCATCGATTTTTACGGTTACCAAACTCTTGTAGCCCATAACCTTCTGCGTAAGCATATTATGACTCATCTTAAGATTCTCACTCGGCTGGGCAAGGAGGGTAAGCCATCCTTTACGTGAAGTCAAATTCCAATAGGAATCATGTGGATTATGACACCACTGCCATTGCAGGCCCAAAGTGGAATTAAACTCGTCTGACGTTTGAGGAAGAGTAGGATTCGAAAGGAAGATTAGGCTTTTGATAAACAGATACAGGTTCCCCAATTCCATTACCATCTTTATCAATACCAATCCTCAACCAATCATTTTCCCAATGCGCGGGCTCTAAATAAACCACTCTGCCTATAGGAGAAAGAGATTGGAAGTGAAGAAACCACCATTGTCCATCAGGAGTATCCACGAGAGCCCCTTGATGAGGACCGTTTACATTTGTCGTGCCCTGCTCTAATACAATTTGACGCTCATACGGGCCATAGATATTTCTTGCACGAAGACAGGTCTGCCAGCCTTTCTCCACACCTCCTTCTGGTATAATCAGGTAATAATAGCCATGACGCTTTAAGAATTTTGTACCTTCTGCAACAGGACCTTTATAGATAGTATCACCTTTGTCTAAAAGTTTTTCCCCGTCAGCAGACATTCTATGGAGAATAATTGGCCCGGCTCCATAAACACTATGACCCATATACGCTTTACCATCCTCATCCCAAAAAGGGCAAGGATCTTCCCACTTGGCAATCTTCTTAACACACCATAATGGTGACCAAGGGCCATGAGGATTACTGGCATTACTCATCATTAAGCCCTCGTCAGGCGTGCAGAAATACACCCAGAATTTGCCATCATGATATCTAATACTTGGTGCCCATGAGCCGCCCCCATAATGAATATTCTTATCCCATCCCGGGAAATCAAATTGGTGATATATCTGGCTGATAATACGCCAATTAACAAGATCATCTGATTCCAAAACTTGCATGCCGACAAAATGAAAGTCGCTTGCTACCATGTAATAATGGTTACCTACACGAATAGCATCAGGATCAGAATAATCTGCCATGAGAATAGGATTCTTATACGTACCATTGCCTTGATCACCAAAATCAAGATGCTGTGCCCTGCTACCGATGGGAATTAAACTACAGAGAACCATCAAAGACTTAACAAAAATACCAGATATTCTCATCATAAGTTAAAGCATGAATTTATTTTATTATAGACCAATAAGAAGTAATTCTTCTTAATTTATTAGGAATATCACCATTCGGAACTACTTCTTTTCATTCTCCTCTTCTATTCTTACAAAGAGCCCTTTTCTGATGCATAATCTATGAAGTTACTTCATAATCAGGAGAACACAAGAATTCTACTAATCTATTATATGGAGAATGTCCACTAATTGAAAAAAGGAGAATGCTTTCTTAAAGCATCACCTAAAAGTTCAATTACGATTTATGAATCACTCTTCCAAATCTCTTGATCCCTTTTTCGCAGCTTTTATAAAGTAAATCATCAATAAAATATAAGCAACCAATGAAGCAAATTCTGACAATGGATTCGTCCACCACGTATCAGCTATCGACCATTTCGCCCCGAAGAAGGTGAGCAACGCACTGACAACTCCCATCAGAGCACCACCAGCGATGAAACCACTGGCAAGGAGGGTTCCTCTTTCTCCACGTGCTTTGTTTATAGTCTCATTCTTTGAACGAGAAGTGACATACCAGTTCAAAGTTCCCCCAACTAATAAGGGAATATTTAATTCCAGCGGAATGAACATTCCTAAAGCAAAGGCAAGCGCTGGTATATGACAGCGATCAAGTACTATTGCAATAACAGCTCCAATTGCATATAAAAGCCAGGGAGCTCCTACTCCATTCATCAGCGGATCAATGACAGCTGCCATCGCATTCGCCTGAGGTGCAGCTAATTTACCACTTGTAAAGCCATAAGTCTGATTAAGCAACATCATTACTCCTCCCACTGTAGCGGCACTGACCAATGTCCCAAGAAACTTCCATGTCTCCTGCTTTTTAGGAGTTGTCCCCATCCAATAACCTATTTTTAGATCCGTAATAAAACTCCCAGCCATAGACAAAGCCGTACACACAACACCACCCATCAAAAGAGCAGCCAGCATCCCAGCCGGTCCCTTAAGTCCTACAGCCACCATGACTACAGAAGCTAAGATGAGTGTCATCAGCGTCATTCCCGATACCGGATTACTCCCAACGATGGCAATAGCATTTGCAGCTACGGTTGTAAACAAGAAGGCTATAATAGCAACGAGCAAGATACCTATGGCTGCAAAAAGAAAGTTACCTTGCATCACACCAAACAAGAAGAATCCAAAAGTAACCAAAAGAGTCACTACAGTGCCAATTATGATAATCCTAAAGGAAATATCCCGTTGTGTACGCTTGACTTTTATATTATTACTGTTTTTTCCTTTCAGTTCCCGTCCGGCGAGGGAAACAGCACCTTTGATGATGCTCCAGCTCTTGATGATCCCCAAGACACCGGCCATGGCGATACCACCAATACCAATACTACGGCCATAATTCTGGAAGATCTCCTCTGGACTCATTGCTCCCACTGGAATCGTAATAGATGGATTCCATATATTCAATACTGTACTATGGAAAATGACACCCATTCCCGGAACTATCAACCACCACACTGCTACTGAACCTAAACAGATAAACAGTGCATAGCGTAATCCGACAATATAACCCAATCCTAATACTGCCGCTCCTGTATTCACTTTAAAAACTAATTTTGCCTTATCAGCAATCGTCTGTCCGATACCGATGACACGACTGGTAAAATTCTCATTCCACCATCCGAAAGTAGAAACGATGAAATCATAAAGTCCTCCGATAATACCAGCCTGCAGTAATGGCTTGGCTTGTCCGCCACCCTTTGCACCACTAACCAGGACTTGAGTTGTAGCCGTAGCTTCCGGGAAAGGATATTTACCATGCATATCACTGACAAAATATTTACGAAATGGAATCAAAAACAAAATACCTAAAATTCCTCCTAAAGCAGAAGCCATAAACACTTTAAGAAAAGAGGTCGTCATAGCGGGATATTTGGCCTGTAAAATATAAATGGCCGGCAAAGTAAAGATGGCACCGGCAACAACTGCACCGGAACAGGCTCCAATACTCTGGATAATCACATTCTCACCTAAGGAGTTCTTACGCTTTGCAGCCGTTGAAACACCAACAGCTATAATTGCAATAGGAATAGCCGCTTCAAAAACTTGTCCAACCTTCAGTCCGAGATAAGCAGCCGCTGCTGAAAACAAGATTGCCATCAAAATACCCCACGTCACTGACCATGCATTTACTTCGGGATATACTTTATCAGACTTCATAATAGGGGTATATTCCTCCCCCTTCTTCAATTCCCTGAACGCGTTCTCAGGCAACTCAATCTTCTCTTTTTTCGTATCTTCCATTTTGTTTTGCAAATGATTATGACTGACAAAGTTAGCCAAAACCTAAAGAAAAAACAAATCAAGATCCATTTATCTGATCATATTCCTGTCACATCTGCTTGAAAATGATTAATTTTGCAAAGGATTATGAAAATAGGAAATATCGAATTAGGTTCCCGTCCACTTTTCCTCGCCCCGATGGAAGATGTAACGGATATTGGTTTTCGCAAACTCTGCAAGCGCTACGGCGCAGCGATGGTCTACACGGAATTTATTTCTGCTGATGCCCTTATCCGCTCTATCAAACCTACTCTTAAGAAAATGCAGATTGATGATGACGAACGACCAGTAGGTATTCAAATCTATGGAAAAGATGTAGATTCTATGGTAGAAGCTGCTAAAATCGTAGAGCAAGCTCATCCAGATGTGATTGATCTTAATTTCGGATGCCCGGTAAAAAAAGTCGCAGGAAAAGGAGCAGGAGCAGGATTACTGAAAAACATTCCTCTGATGTTAGAAATTACACGAGAGGTAGTCAAAGCTGTACATACTCCTGTTACTGCCAAGACACGTTTAGGATGGGACCAAAACGACCTCATCATCACTGAACTGGCGGAACAGTTACAGGACTGTGGCATTCAGGCTCTGACGATCCATGGTCGCACACGGAGTCAGATGTATACGGGAAATGCTGACTGGACTCTGATCAAAGCGGTAAAAGACAATCCTCATATTCATATTCCTATTATCGGAAACGGAGACATCACTGGACCGGAAAAAGCACAGGATGCTTTTGAAAAATATGGAGTAGATGCCATCATGATCGGTCGTGCCACATTCGGACGCCCATGGATTTTTAAAGAAATCCGCGATTTCATGGACGGAGGTATTGCAAATGGGCATCAACCCCTAACGTTGGATGATAAGATTGACATACTGGAAGAGCAACTCCGCATCAACGTGAGCCGAATAGATGAGTATCGTGGCATCTTGCATACTCGACGCCATCTGGCAGCAAGTCCACTATTCAAAGGCATTCCAGACTTTCCGGCAGACTCGCATTGCGATGCTGAGAACAGACAAGATGGAAGACCTGCTTGCCATACTTGAAGATTGCAGAATACGACTGAAAGATATTGCACTCTGATAAGACAGACTGAAAGTGAAAAAACAAAAGACCTTTAAAGCAGATTCAAAATTCACCTAAAATCTGCCGCCGTTATTAAATTTTCATCAGATATTTATTTTCTCATGAATATCATCTTTCGATTCTTTATATATCTCATAATCTTTATCCGTAGAAATATTGACAATTTGGGCAGAATGCTTATACCTTCTGTCAAAGAAAATACGGGAAGCATTCAAAACTGCTAACAATGCTACACCTGAATCTGCAAAAACAGCCTCCCAAAGATTAGCAATCCCAAACAGACCAAGAATCATCACAAGAACCTTGATTCCAATAGACAGGACAATATTTTCATAAACGATATGATGTGTACGTCGACCAATATGGATAGCCTCAGCTACTTTCGAGGGTCTGTCATCCTGAATGACGACATCTGCTGTCTCTATTGCCATATCACTGCCCAAAGCTCCCATTGCCATTCCAACATCGCTTAATGCGATTACCGGAGCATCATTGATACCATCACCGACAAATGCTACCTTTTTGCCCTGTTGTTGCAAAGTGCTAATGTGGGAAACCTTTCCATCTGGAAGCAAATCACCATATCCACTGGTCATTTTCAACTGCCCTACCACTTTAGTGACTAATTCCTGTTTATCTCCCGAAAGCATTTCTATATCATCTATTCCTTCTGAACGCAATCCTGCCACAGCCTCAACCGCATCTTCTTTTAGCGTATCTGCCAAAAGGAGATAACCTTTATATTTTCCGTCCTTGGCTGCTATGACAATCGTCTCTGGAACTGATTGCAATCCCTTCGGATAATCAACATGATAATGATCCAGGAGTTTTGTATTTCCTACCAGCCAATTCTGATATTCCAGACCATATCCTGCCAAATTCTTTGCATCTACTGTTACCGTTACAGGATGATATCTTAAAATGGCCTGGGCTATCGGATGATTACTTATTTTCTCCATTGCAGCTATCTGATCCATATCCTCTTGCAGCAGTCCCTCATTTTTCTGAACCTCAAACTGACCTGTAGTCATTGTTCCTGTTTTGTCGAAGATCACGGTATCAAGTTTTGCAACTGCATCCACATAATTGCTTCCCTTGAAGAGGATGCCACGCTTCGATGCAGCTCCTATTCCTGCAAAATAGCCTAAAGGAATACTAATTACCAGTGCACAAGGGCAACTGATCACCAAGAAAATCAGAGCACGACGAAACCAGTCACTGAAAACATATTGGAAAGAAGGAGAAATCCAACTAATTATCCAGGGTAGCAATACAGTTAAAAGTGCCAATATCATAACAACAGGGGTATAGATACGAGCAAATCTATGTATAAAAAGTTCTGTAGGTGCCTTACGCTCCGTAGCATCCTCAACCATTTTCAAGACTCTGCTAATAGCAGAATCGGCAGCAGGGCGAACCACTCTTAAGCGAACGACTGTATAGGAAGAGATCATACCAGCAAGAACTTCTTTTCCCACTAGAATCTGGCGAGGTACAGATTCTCCAGTCAATGCAGCAGTATTAAAAGCTGCCGTTGAACTTATAAGAATCCCATCAAGAGGAACCCGCTCACCAGGTCTCACTTCTATAACATCTCCTACTTGCACCTGCTCTGGAGTCATCTCTATACTTTTATTCTCATGAACTACCCGGGCATGATCAGGACGGAAAGCAACCAGACTCTTAATGTTGTTTTTTGCCTTATCGACGGCACGATCCTGCAACTCTTCTCCAATAGAATAAAGCAACATCACTGCCACTGCCTCCGGATACTCTCCTATAGCAAAAGCTCCAATAGCAGCAATACTCATCAGCATAAATTCACTGGAAAAATCACCATGTGCAATGCTGTCAACAGCCTCCTTCATCACAGGAAGGCCTACTGGTAAGAAAGCAATGGTATACCAT
Organism: uncultured Prevotellaceae bacterium; assembly: GCA_963769405.1. Classification (GTDB taxonomy): domain Bacteria; phylum Bacteroidota; class Bacteroidia; order Bacteroidales; family Bacteroidaceae; genus Prevotella. Next base: position 11,128 of record CAVYLQ010000015.1, read on the forward strand.
ACAACTTGGATGAACTGGGGTTGCATCCATACAGTATGGTTAATAGAAAAAATCATACCAACTATCAACATTACTGAAGAAAGGATGAGACGCATCCATATTTTCTGTTGATCACTGCTCTTTTCTTCGTTCATATCTTTACAACTTTTTATTTCTGCTGCAAAGATAGATAAATAGAGATGCAACTGAGTTGCAAAGATGGTTCCTTCCACATCTTTACCTACTTATAATGACCAGAAGAGCAAAAAAGACCAGAAAACACCTACCCTAATTAAAAAAAGAGAAATTAGAATAAACTCAATTGTTAGTAACTAAAAAAATATTCCGAATAATGCTTGTAATCTATTATATCAGGATAGAATTCTCTGCCAACCTGAATCAAATCTCTGATATACTTTCCAATTTTTAAGAGCAAAAAACTTATGATTTCATTTCATGAAGATTGAATATAATGGCTTCCTAGAAATGACTTTCAATATATTCAAACAACCAATCGTCAAAATCCTTAGCTTTTTTCTGATCACTTATTTTTTCGTTTTCCATTATATGACAATTTTTAAAATATTGGGCACAAAGGTAAAAGAATCTTTGCTTTTATGAAAGTTATCAACGGTTTTTTTACAGAATATTCGATAATATACTCATCAACTTTGCTAATCAATATAAAAATACAATTTAAATTACCCCAAAACTAATTATCAATACTATTTCCTCAGTGAAAATCATACTCTTACAAATTTTTTCATTACTTCATTCTTAAGTCATTAGAAACTCTTTATTAAACCAAAAAAATGTACCCATAGATCTAGTATCAATTCTTTTTCGTATCTTTGCATACAAAGAAAATTAATCAAGAAATATGGACGAAGATTTTAATATCCACCAAGAAAACGAGTCTTCGGCAGAAAAAGAATTTGAGAAAGCACTACGACCTTTGAAATTTGATGATTTCAGCGGAGAAAATAAAGTTGTAGAGAACCTCAGAATCTTTGTCGAAGCTGCGAAATTTCGAGGAGAGCCACTCGACCATACCTTACTCCACGGGCCCCCAGGCTTAGGAAAAACCACATTAAGTAATATTATCGCCAATGAACTCGGTGTAGGATTTAAGATCACAAGCGGGCCTGTATTAGACAAGCCTGGTGATCTGGCAGGTATTTTAACTTCATTGGAGCCAAAAGATGTCCTATTCATTGATGAAATCCATCGTCTCTCTCCCGTTGTAGAGGAATATCTATATTCTGCCATGGAGGATTACCGGATCGATATTATGATCGACAAAGGCCCTTCTGCAAGAAGTATACAAATAGATTTACATCCTTTCACGCTTATAGGCGCTACAACACGAAGTGGTTTACTATCTGCTCCTTTACGGGCACGTTTCGGGATTAATCTGCATTTAGAATATTATCAGCCAAAAACTCTCAAGAAGATTATTATGCGTTCTGCAAAACTTCTGAAAGTAGAAATCGATGATGATGCAGCAGAGGAAATCAGTCGCCGGTCACGCGGCACGCCACGTATAGCTAATAGTTTGTTACGTCGTATCCGTGATTTTGCTCAGGTAAAAGGCAATGGAACTATTACTGGTGATATTGCACGAATAGGGCTTAAAGCATTGAATATAGACCAATATGGTCTTGATGAAATCGATAACAAAATACTCACTACCATCATTGATAAATTCAGAGGCGGTCCCGTCGGAGTATCAACTATTGCTACTGCAATCGGAGAAGATACTGGAACAATTGAGGATGTATACGAGCCCTATCTTATCATGGAGGGTTTCATCAAGCGGACACCTCGTGGACGAATAGCTACCTTATTAGCTTACGAACACTTGGGCAGAAATTACCAAAGCAGTAACTCCATGGAGCAAAGTCTCTTTTAACAGATAAAGTCAATGTTAAAATAAACAGATAGAAATCAAAAAAATCATATTAGTAATAACAGCAATTATAAAGCGATGAAAACAGGATTATATACCGGAACCTTTGATCCCTTTACGACAGGACATCAAAATATCGTAAAGCGTACTATGCCGCTCTTTGACCGACTAGTTATCGCTGTAGCCGTGAATGAACGCAAACATACAGAAGAGGTAACAAGCCAAAGAGTTAAAGATATTCAACTCCTCTATGCGGATGAGCCACGAATCAAGGTAGTATCTTACAGTGACCTTACCGTCGATCTGGCACATCGTGAACATGCGAAATACATTGTCCGTGGAATCCGGAACCTGCGTGACTTTGAATACGAACGCGAACAGGCTGACATCAACAAAAAACTTGGTGACGTTGAAACACTTCTGCTTTTTTCTGAACCACAATTAGGAAGTGTCAGCTCTACTCTCGTTCGCGAACTTCGGCATTTCGGACATGATGCACATGAATTCCTTCCGAAAAAGGACAAATGACAGAATCATTCCATTTTAAAAAGAATATTCAAAAGAAAGAATATGATTAGCTATCAAGCAGAAGGCATAAAAATGCCGAAAATCAAGAAAAGAGATATCACCTCGTGGATAAAGAAGGTAGCTGCCGCACATGGACGAATAGTCGGTGAAATCGGCTATATGTTTGTCAATGACGAAAAGATACTGGAAACGAACAAACAGTATCTCGGTCATGATTATTATACGGATATTATCACCTTTGATGATGATGAGGGTGATGTGCTCAATGGTGATATCGTAATCTCTCTAGATACGGTCAAATCAAATGCAAAGAAGTTCAATAAGACTTATGATGATGAACTCCACCGTGTAATTATCCATGGCATCTTACATCTTTGCGGAATTAATGATAAAGGCCCAGGAGAACGAGAAATCATGGAAGCTAATGAAAATACTGCATTGGAGATGCTTTAAAGGCTAAAACTTTCACTTCTATCAAGATAACCAACATGAATGCTTTTTATCTTTAGGGAAGTCTGGTTCCTTGATTTTAAAGACAACAGATTATAATGAACAATACCGTCTCAGACTAACTAAGAGCTGAGACGGTATTATTTTAATCAAAACCTAACTGATAAGATCAGAACTTCCAGATTACAGTTTCTTATCATTCGATGTTTATTATTTCTTTCCAGCCAGTAATTGTAACGCTTTTTGCACAGTATGATTACTTTCATTTATGATCTCAAAATATTCATTCATATCCCATAGGTCACGTGCGATTAAGGCCTTCAGCTGAATAGATAATGTCGGAATCGTCTTTCGGAGTTCCTCATCATTTTCTGGTTTAACCTTTTGTCTGGCACCCTCAGCCACAATACTATCAACAAGTACTCGAGGAACCGTAAAATTCTTGCGAAAGCTGCTAAAAGTAGGGTAATTAACTTTTAATTCTTTACGATGATTGTCTATATAAGAGAGTGTCTGTGTATAGATAGAATTACCTACAAGAAGCTTCCGATGAAATGCTGTATATTGCAAAGTATCTAATGGCACAAAAAAGTCTGGCATAATTCCTCCACCGCCATAAACAAGACGATGTTTACGAAGAGTATAGTACTTTTGAGAGGGATCAAAATGAATACTGTCACGATTAGTGAATTCACCGTGTTTATAACGATGGTCAAGATCCATTTCATAATCTTTCAGATCACCCTTTTTATATGGTTTCTGAATGCAACGACCACTAGGAGTATAGTAATGGGCCACAGTAAGACGGATCATACTGCCATCGGGAAAAGGAATAGGGCGTTGTACAAGACCTTTTCCAAATGATCGACGACCAACAACAATAGCACGGTCTTGATCTTGCAAAGCTCCAGTTACAATTTCTGCAGCAGAAGCAGAAAACTCATCAATAAGAACAACGACTTTTCCTTTCAGCATCTTACCTTTACCATTTGAGCGAAATTCCTCACGAGGAGAACGACGCCCTTTTGTATATACGATAAGGTCATGATCTGGAAGGAATTGCTGCGCAATCTCAACTGCAGACTGTAGGTATCCTCCGCCATTTTCCTGAAGGTCCAGTATAAGGTCCTTCATTCCCTCATGCTGTAAAGAATCAATAGACTGAGAGATCTCTTTCGGACTATTGATACCAAAACTCTCTAGGCGGATATACCCGATTCCAGGGCGTATCATATAAGAGGCATCAACCGTTCTTAAAGGAATCCTATCTCGGATTACAGTAAAATGGAGTTTAGCCGGAGCACCACGACGGACAATCATCAGATTCGCTTTTGTCCCTTTAGGTCCGCGAAGACGCTTCATAATCTGTTCTCGTGGCATTTTAACGCCCGCTATGGCAGTATCATTTACGCTTACGATACGATCACCGGCAATAATACCAACCTTCTCAGAAGGGCCATTAACGACAGGTTGAATAACTACCAATGTATCATTCATCATATTAAATTGTACACCAATGCCATCAAAATCACCATTCAAAGGTTCATTCAACTCTTTTGTTTCTGACGGAGTCGTATAAGCAGAGTGAGGGTCCAGCTTATCCAACATACCGCGAATAGCATCCTCAATCAGTTTGTTTTCATCAACAGAATCGACATAGAGGTTATCTATAGCTAATTCCGCTGCATCAAGTTTCGTCAGTGGAGAGCCCTTTTCTAAATGGATACGGAACTGTGCAAACATAGAGAGCGCACAGCACAGAAATACAACTAACAGAACAGTTTTCTTTCTATAAAACATAATTTAATACTATATTTGTCATTACCATTTCCTTATTCTCAAAATGATTCAGAATTATATATCGATCTATTCTTTCAATTCTTAACTTACATTTCTTTTTATCCTTATTCTTTATCTCCTTTATCTGTGACCAAATCCTCGACTTGCATTTCCTCTTCCGGAAGGTCTTCCTCAATAACCAGATTATCAATAATGAAATTCTGCCTTTCCATCGTATTCTTACCCATATAATAAGCCAACAACTTCTGTACCTGATCATTTTTATGAAGGGTAACCTGCTCTAACCTCATATCAGGGCCTATGAAATGAGCAAATTCATCCGGTGAAATTTCGCCAAGTCCTTTAAATCGAGTAATCTCCGGATCTGGTCCAAGTTCTTCAATTGCCTTACGGCGTTCCTCATCTGTATAGCAATAAGAAGTAATAAAATCACTCTTCTTCCCGTATTTTGTCTCATAATTAGTGACCGTTCTTTTATTCTTGATTTTGGTCTTCCGGTTACGTACACGGAAAAGTGGTGTCTGAAGCACATAAACATGCCCCTTTTTAATCAATTCAGGATAGAATTGAAGGAAAAAGGTTATCATCAGTAAACGGATATGCATACCATCTACATCTGCATCCGTAGCAACAATCACCTTGTTATATCTCAAATCATCCAATCCATCTTCTATATCCAAGGCAGCCTGGAGAAGATTAAACTCCTCGTTTTCATATACTACTTTTTTGGTCAGCCCAAAACAATTCAGAGGTTTACCACGAAGCGAAAATACAGCCTGGGTATTCACATCTCGACTTTTCGTGATACTTCCACTGGCTGAATCTCCTTCTGTAATAAAGATACAACTCTCTTCCTTACGAGGATTCCTTAAATCGCAATAATGGATACGGCAGTCTCTCAACTTACGATTATGCAGGCTTGCCTTTTTTGCACGTTCACGGGCAAGTTTGGTAATTCCTGCCATTGACTTACGCTCATGCTCACTCTCCTTGATTTTATTCTCGATCACTTCCGTTACATCTTGATGGATGTGCAGATAGTTATCTACATTTTGTTTGATAAAATCCCCTACGTACTTATTAATAGACTCCCCACCCGGAGACATTTGAGCACTTCCTAATTTAATCTTTGTCTGACTTTCAAATACGGGTTCCTCTACATTAATGGCAATAGCAGCTACTATCCCATTACGAATATCCGTATAATCATAGTTCTTATTAAAGAATTCTTTGATTGTCTTTGCTATATGTTCCTTAAAAGCACTCTGATGAGTACCGCCTTGAGTGGTATGCTGTCCGTTCACGAAACTATAATATTCTTCACCGTACTGATTTGTATGAGTAAAAGCGATTTCTATATCCTCACCTTTCATGTGAATAATCGGATATAACCCATCCACGGTCATATTATCAGTCAGCAAATCCTGCAATCCATTACGACTGTGAATACGTCGTTCATTATACATGATGCTAAGGCCCGAATTCAAATACGTATAATTACGGAGCATCGTTTCCACGATATCATCATGGAAAGCGTAATTCTTGAACATGGTATCATCTGGTTTAAAAAAGATATAAGTACCCGTTTCATCTGATGATAATTCTGTCTTATCACTCTTTTTCACTCCCCTTTCAAATACCAGCTCACGAACTTTTCCATCTCGAAAACTTCGTACGGCAAACTTTGAACTTAAGGCATTAACAGCTTTTATACCCACTCCATTCAATCCTACACTTTTTTTAAAAGCACGGGTATCATATTTACCACCAGTATTTAACTTTGCTACAGCTTCTTCCAATTTCCCCTGTGGAATTCCACGGCCATAATCACGTACAGACACCTCCTGATTATTCTGAATACTCACTTCAATACAGTCACCTGCATTCATTTTAAACTCATCAATGGAATTATCCATCACCTCTTTAAGAAGCACATAAATCCCATCTTCAGGTAAAGAGCCATCTCCTAAACGCCCAATATACATTCCAGGACGCGTACGGACATGTTCCATATCATTCAAATGGCGAATATTCGCATCTGTATATGCCGGCGTTGTTACCGGTTGATGATTTAAATTATGATCATTTTCTTCTGACATCTATATCTTTCTTGTGTTTGTGTTTTCCAAATCAGAAATACTAAAATTTTCAAACACCTTCATTTCAGTACTGCTGCATAAATATCTCCTAAAGTTGATATCTATTCATAATAACAAATAAACAATGATATGATCTATGCCTTAACATTATATCATGATTTTGTTTTATAATAGGTATATTCGCCTGATAATCACTTAGTCTCCACACTATCGCCCTTAACATTTTCAGAAGGAACAAGTATTTTCTTAAAGCATCGCCGGCGCTTATGATTGATCGGATTCAATGGGCCCCACTGACTTTGGACACCTTCATTACTTTCCATCTCTACCTGACTTTCACCCCATTTAAAGCCATAAGCCTGATATCTGGGTATCAGATCAGCAAAAAGTAATGAATTAGCACCCTTCTTACGGTATTCAGGCAAGAAACCTAACAGAAGAAGATCTCCACCTTCTGTCTTATGCCACTTGATAGCTCGAAGAACATACCACCAGCCAAACGGGAGCAAACGCCCTCGATGACATTTTTGCATGGCCTTTGAAAGAGAAGGCATAGTAACACCGATGCCAGCTAATTTATTACCTGCACTAGCATCTTCAATGAGTGTGACTAAATTTAAATCCATAAAAGGCAGATATTCTTTAATCAACTGGTTAATCTGAGCATCACTCAATTCAGAGTAACCATAAAGATCAGCATAGGTCTCATTGATGAGTTCAAAAATCTTGCGACCGTACCCACCTTTGAATATATCATTTTTGGTAAGTTTTTTTATGCGAAGATGATAACGTTCCTCTACCACTTTGGCAATATTGGAATACTTTTCCGGTATTTCATCAGGAACTTTTAAATAATATTCCACATAATCATTATCTTTCACAAAACCATCCATCTGTTCCATATATTTTGGATAATATGAATAGTTGTAAAGCGTCGGCATAGTACCGAGCTTATCAAATCCCCACGTAAGCATTCCCTCAGGATCCATATCAGTGAAACCTAAAGGTCCTACAATTTCCGTCATTCCCTTACTTCTTCCATAGGTCTCGACGGCACTCAACAAAGAACATAAGACCTCCTTCTTGTCAATAAAATCAAGCCACCCGAAACGAATAGATTTACAATTCCATTTTTTATTTGCTTTATGGTTGATAATCGCTGCAATCCGTCCCACAAGTTTTCCATTTTCATAAGCCATATAATATTCGGCCTCACAAAATTCGAAAGCAGCATTATGATTCTTATCCAGCGTATTGAATTCGTCACTAAATAAATTAGGCACATCGTATGGACTTCCCTTATACAGATCGTAATGAAAATCGATAAAATGCTTGAGATCTCTTTTAGTTTCGACCTTTTTGATTTCTATTGCTGACATATAATTTAATATAAATATTGCTTTAAACTTACAAAGGTAAGAAAATAAAAGGAAACTAGCAAAGAGCAAGGTTTTTTTTGGGGAATATTAGAGAGTTTTACACAGAACCGTGCTTGTTTATGCGCATTATTTATTGTTCTGTGCAGTCTGATCGATAAAATCAAAAGTATGATCCTTCTAAAAAGAAAAAGCCTTGAAGGGAATAACATAAAGACATAAAAAAACTCTCACGAAGAGACAAACTCAAGTTCGTGAGAGCATTATAAGTAAGATATTCTTTATATGGAAAGAATATCAGTCATTCAATTTAGCCTTGATGAACTCACGATTCAGGCGGGCGATATTAGCAATAGACTCATTCTTCGGACACTCAGCTTCACAGGCACGAGTATTAGTACAGTTACCAAAACCTAATTCTTCCATCTTTGCAACCATAGATTTAGCACGACGTGCTGCTTCTACACGGCCTTGGGGAAGTAAGGCAAATTGGCTCACCTTGGAACTTACGAACAACATAGCTGAGCCATTCTTACAAGCTGCCACACAAGCGCCACAACCAATACAAGAAGCACAGTCCATAGCCTCATCTGCCTTATCCTTAGGAATAGGAATTGCATTCGCGTCTTGAGCGGCTCCGGTTCTAACGGTGATATAACCACCTGCAGACATGATCTCATCAAACGCAGAACGGTCTACCATGCAATCTTTAATAACAGGGAATGCCGCAGAACGCCACGGCTCTACTGTAATCGTATCTCCATCATTGAAACTACGCATATAGAGTTGGCAGGTCGTACCACCTTGTGCTGGTCCGTGAGGATAACCGTTAATATACAATGAGCACATACCACAAATGCCCTCCCGACAATCGTGGTCGAATACGAACGGTTCCTTATCAGCCTCTATCAACTGTTCATTCAAGATATCGAGCATCTCAAGGAAAGAGGTATCAGTAGGGATATCCTCCATCTGGAAGGTATCAAAATGACCTTCTGCCTGAGGTCCGTTCTGACGCCAGACCTTCAGCGTGAAATTTATATTCTTGTCCATTTTTTAATCTGATTAAATTGATACATCAATAATCCTATATGAAGGATTACTTTTTATAGTTACGAACCTGAACCTTAATGTACTTATAGTCCAATGGCTCCTTCAAAAGCGTAGGAGCAATATCATCTGAACCTTCATATTTCCAGCAAGCTACATACATATAATGCTCATCATCACGTTTAGCCTCACCCTCTTCAGTCTGAGATTCCTCACGGAAATGTCCGCCACAACTCTCATTCCGGTTCAAAGCATCGTATGCGATCAACTCACCCATGATAATGAAGTCACGAAGATGAATAGCTTTGTCAAGTTCTACGTTCAGTCCTTCTTCCGATCCAGGCACACGAACATGTGTATAGAATTCCTGACGCACATCTTTTAACATAGAAAGAGCCTTTTTCAAACCAGCTTCATCACGAGCCATTCCTACATAGTTCCACATAATATTATACAATTTTCTGTGGATAGAATCAACGCTCTCGTCACCCTTAATATTATAGATCCGATCTATCTCAGCCTTAACATTCTTCTCTGCCTCATCAAACTCAGGAGTATCTGTTTTGAAACGAGGAACAGAAATCTGATCACTCAGATAATTCTGCATAGTATAAGGAATGACAAAATAGCCATCACTCAGTCCTTGCATTAAAGCGGATGCGCCCAAACGGTTAGCACCATGATCGGAAAAATTGCACTCTCCTAAAGCAAACAAGCCCTTGATAGAAGTCTGTAATTCATAATCTACCCAAAGACCACCCATAGTATAGTGAATGGCCGGATATATCATCATCGGGTTTTTATATGGGTCGACATTGACAATTCGCTTATACATATCAAACAAGTTGCCATATCGTTGTGTAACAACATCCTTTCCCAAGCGTCCGATAGCCTCTTTGAAATCCAGGAACACTGCCAATCCGGTAGAATTGACACCAAACCCTTTGTCTGTACGTTCCTTAGCTGCACGAGATGCAACATCACGAGGTACTAAGTTACCGAAAGCTGGATACCGACGTTCCAGATAATAGTCTCGATCCTCTTCTGGAATATCCCTACCCTGGATTTCACCACTCTGGAGTTTCTTGGCATCCTCAATTTTCTTAGGAACCCAGATACGACCATCGTTACGGAGAGACTCTGACATTAAAGTCAACTTCGATTGTTTATCACCATGTACAGGAATGCAAGTTGGATGAATCTGTACGAAACAAGGATTTGCGAACCAAGCCCCTTTCCTATAGCACTGCATAGCAGCAGTACAGTTACATCCCATAGCATTGGTAGACAGGAAATAGGTATTGCCATAACCACCGGTTGCAATACAAACGGCATAAGCAGCATAACGCTCAAGTTTACCTGTAATCAGATTCTTGGCTATGATGCCACGGGCACACCCGTCGATAATGACAACATCTTCCATCTCTGTACGGGTATGAAGCTCTACTGTACCATTGTGTACTTCCTTCATTAAGGCAGAATAGGCTCCTAACAACAACTGTTGACCCGTCTGGCCCTTTGCATAGAAAGTACGACTCACTTGTACACCACCAAAAGAGCGGTTAGCCAAAAGTCCGCCATATTCACGTGCAAAAGGAACACCTTCGGCAACGCATTGGTCAATGATATCGGCACTCACCTCAGCAAGGCGATAGACATTAGCCTCCCGTGAACGGTAGTCTCCACCTTTAATCGTATCATAGAACAGACGATAAATCGAATCTGCATCATTTTGATAGTTCTTTGCAGCATTAATACCTCCTTGTGCAGCAATAGAGTGCGCGCGACGTGGAGAATCTTGAATGCAGAAATTAATAACATGAAAGCCCTGCTCACCCAAAGAGGCAGCTGCAGAAGCTCCAGCTAATCCGGTACCGACAACGATGATATCTAACTTACGCTTATTAGCAGGATTAACCAGTCTCTGATGAGCTTTATAATTAGTCCATTTTTCAGCCAAAGGGCCTTCTGGAATCTTAGAATCAATCTTTATATCTGACATAATCTGATATTCTTAAAATGATAATATTAATCAGGAATTAGCGAAGGCTGGGTGCAAAACCGAAAGCAAAAGACAATACGATAAAAGCAAAGACAGCCATCAGGATAGTCACATAAATAATGCCAATCGTCTGCCAGCGTTTCAGCCAAATCTTACCACTCCAGCCTAAAGTTTGCATCGAACTCCAAAAACCATGGGAAAGATGAAACCAAATGGCGCAAAACCATACAAGATAAAGAACGACAAGTAATGGATTGGCAAAAGTGTACTTAATCCAACCAAAGCCGTCTGTAGAGCCAGCAATTGAAGAGGAAATACCAGCAATATCGGCAAGCATCATGTGCGACCAGAAGTTGAACAGATGAAGGATGAGACCGCAAAGGATGATCAGTCCGAGTACCAGCATATTCTGGGAAGCCCAACTGACCTCAGGACGACGGGCTGTCACTGAATAACGCTCACTACCACGTGCACGACGGTTCTGAATTGTCAGAATAAAGGCATACACAATGTGGAAGCAGGCCAATGCAGCCAAAATGATAGTACCAAGAACGGCATACCAATTAGAACCCAAGAATGCACAAACCTCGTTGTAACCATTTCCAGAGAAAAAGGCTACCGTGTTCATACATACGTGGAATGTCAAAAATAGAATAAGGCAAATGCCTGTTACGGCCATTACCACCTTTCTACCGATAGGTGAATTGATTAACCACATAAATGATTATAATTTAATTATTTAACTGTTTGAAAATGTTTCATAATTTTAAAAAGGTCCATCTTCAATTGCCTTAAAAGCCTGACAGTACCCACGGTCATTATTCACATTAAGCGTACTTGAGCGAGAAATTACCTTTAAAGAGTTTTCCACTCCCTAATATAAGGTATACACTAAAGCATGTTTGCTGCAAATTTACCATTTTTCGATGATTAAACAAAGTAATTCCTATAAAATTTCAATTTAATTTCTTACTTTTGCGGAAAAAGGAGATACAGAAATGAGTTTCAATTATGATGTCATTGTTATAGGTGGAGGACATGCAGGATGTGAAGCTGCTGCTGCTGCTGCCAATATGGGAGCAAAGACCTGCCTGATAACAATGGATATGAACAAGATAGGCCAGATGAGTTGCAACCCTGCCATTGGAGGAATTGCAAAAGGGCAGATTGTCCGTGAAATTGACGCTCTGGGAGGTCAGATGGCTCAAGTCACGGACCATACAGCAATCCAGTTTAGGATGCTCAACATAGGAAAGGGTCCTGCGGTCTGGAGTCCTCGTGCTCAATGTGACCGTGGTAAATTCATTTGGGAATGGAGGCACACGCTTGACTGCACCCCCAATCTTGACATCTGGCAGGATCAGGCAGATATTCTACTTGTTGAGAACGGAGAAGCTGTCGGTATACGCACAGTCTGGGGGGTAGAATTTCACGCCAAAAGTATAGTTGTTACCGCGGGTACCTTTCTCAATGGACTTATGCATATCGGACGTCACATGTTAGAAGGCGGCCGTATTGCTGAACCGACAGTACATCATTTCTCTGAAAGTATCTCACGTTGGGGCATTCATTCTGATCGAATGAAAACAGGAACACCTCCACGTATTGATAAACGTAGTATCCACTTTGAGGAGATGACAGAACAAAAAGGAGACTCCGATTTTCACCAGTTCTCTTATATGGGTTCTCATAGAATTTTAAAGCAGCTACCATGCTGGACTACCTATACGAATAAAACGGTTCATGACATTCTAAGAAGTGGACTGAAAGATTCTCCCCTTTTTGACGGACAGATTAAAAGTAAAGGTCCGCGTTACTGCCCTTCCATCGAGACAAAACTTGTCACCTTTCCGGATAAAGACCAGCATCCTTTATTTCTGGAACCAGAAGGGACAGATACGAATGAGATGTACCTGAATGGATTCTCTTCAAGTATGCCAATGGAAGTTCAGCTTAAGGCCATTCATCATATTCCAGCTTTAAGAGACGCCAAGATATATCGCCCTGGTTATGCTATCGAATATGATTATTTCGATCCCACCCAACTTTATCACTCGTTGGAATCGAAAATTCTAAAAGGGCTATTCCTCGCAGGACAAGTAAATGGGACAACTGGATATGAGGAAGCAGGTGGACAAGGAATTGTTGCAGGAATAAATGCTGCCATACATTGTAGTGGAGGTAAACCATTTATTATGGGGAGAGATGAAAGTTATATTGGCGTTCTCATTGACGACTTAACCACAAAGGGAGTAGATGAGCCATACCGAATGTTCACATCACGTGCCGAATATCGTATTCTTCTCCGACAAGACGATGCCGACAAGAGATTAACAGAAAAAGCTTATGACCTCGGAATTGCGAAACGAGACCGGTACGATTGGTGGTTACAAAAAAAGCAAGCTATTGATCAACTCCTGCATTTTTGTAAGGATACACCGATAAAGCCGAAGGAAATTAATTCATATATGGAACCGTGGGGCTCTACCCCATTACGAACGGGATGTAAGTTAATTGACCTTATAGCTCGCCCCCAACTCAACCTAAAGAAGCTTTCAGAAGTTATCCCCGGTCTTAAGGAAATCCTCGAATCTCCATCTGATCGAAAGGAAGAAATCGCAGAAGCTGCAGAGATTCAAATGAAATATAAAGGTTACATCGACCGCGAAAACATTATAGCTGACAAAATGCACCGGCTAGAAAACATTAAAATCCGTGGACATTTCAACTATAATAAACTGCAAGAAATTTCAACTGAAGGAAGACAAAAGTTAACAAAGATCGATCCAGAAACTCTTGCACAAGCAAGTAGAATCCCTGGAGTCTCACCAAGTGATATAAATGTTCTCCTTATTCTTATGGGAAGATAATCAATCCCTGTCAGAAAGCAGTCTGCGAAGTGAATGATTTCGTCTCATTAAAGTATCCCAGATACGTATCAGAACCACCCTATCAATTTACGAAGCAACTGTTTGATTTGCCGATAAAGCATGTTTCACGTGAAACATAAGCATAGACAACGTTCTGTTATCCTGATACTTAAGCATTAAAGTAAAACGAAAAGAATAAAGGGGAAAGGAATACAGAAAGAACAAAAATCAGCATTGCTCCCTAGAAGAAAGATACGACGAACAAGAAGAGCAGATACTAAGAATGTAAATCATCATAAAGATGATAAATTATCAATCTATTATAAAAATATCAGTAACTAAGCAGAACCGAATTTCATTAATTGCAAATATCAATAATCATTAAATATAAAAAGAATGAATAATCAAATGCTGATCGACAAGTTACGCACAGTACCGGACTGGCCGATAAAAGGAGTAAATTTCAGGGACATTACCACTTTGTTAAAAGATCCAGAATGCTTGAAAGAAATCAGTAATGAAATGTATGACCTCTATAAAGATAAAGGAATAACTAAAATCGCAGGTATAGAAAGCCGTGGCTTTATTATGGCCTCTGCACTGGCTATCCGCATTGGAGCGGGTGTGGTACTTTGCAGAAAGCCTGGCAAACTTCCTTGCCCAACCGTCCAACAAAGCTATGCTAAGGAATACGGCATTGACACCATTGAAATCCATAAGGATTCTATTACGTCAAACGATATTGTTCTCCTGCACGACGATCTTCTAGCTACTGGGGGAACCATGCAGGCAGCCTACAAACTGGTTAAAAAGTTTCATCCGAAAAAAATATATTGTAATTTCATCATTGAACTTACTCATGAAGGACTGATGGGCAGAAAGAGATTTGATAATGATGTTGAAATCACCTCTCTCCTTAAATTATAATCAAAGGAAAAACAATTTTTATATAGCTCCCATAAACAACCTTTCTGATTAGAATTAGACGATCAGAAAGGTTTTTATATTATTAGAAATCCAAATAATCTATCTACAAAAAACAGGACCTGCATTTTTTCAAATAGTCTGAACACGCAAGACCAATTCATTTCTTTTAGGCGCTCATGATTAAGAAGTATATAAATTTGCGACAAAAAAGAAAAAATACTATATTTGTATGCGATAAAGAAAAAAAGATTTTCAAGCTGAACATCTACAGTGAAACTAGCAATCTGAATTTGAGATCACAAAGCGGCAATTCAAAATGCCAGCATAAAGTTTCACGTGAAACAAATACTGTCAAACTAACTGAGAATAAAGGACTTACAAAGTGACCAGGAAAGAAAACGAAAAGCGTTTAGCCTACCTAAAGAATATTGTTTTGAACATGCCTGATAAACCGGGCAGCTATCAATTCTATGATGACCAACACAAGATTATCTATGTAGGAAAAGCTAAACATTTGAAACGAAGAGTCTCATCCTATTTCCATAAAGAGGTGGACCGATTTAAGACAAAAGTATTAGTAACGAAAATCCGTGATATTACTTATACCGTTGTAAATACAGAAGAGGATGCCTTATTACTCGAGAACTCTTTGATAAAAAAATATAATCCCCGATATAATGTATTGTTAAAAGACGGAAAAACTTATCCAAGTATTGTCATAACACATGAATATTTTCCAAGGATCTTCAAGACAAGGTATATCAATAAGAACTATGGAACCTACTATGGACCATTTCCGCATATATCAAGCATGTATAATGTACTCGGACTTATTCATAAATTGTATAAGCCGCGCACTTGCAGACAACCAATAGTCGAAACGGGAATTCATGAAGGAAAATACAAGCCGTGCTTGGAATATCACATTCACAACTGTTATGCTCCATGTATCAACAAAATCAGTCATGATAAATACATAGAAAACATGAAACAGGCTGAGGAGATATTAAAAGGGAATACACGTAAAGTCAGCGCACTCCTCTACCAGCTAATGACAGAAAATGCAAAGATATTAAAATTCGAAGAAGCAGAAGAACTAAAGAAACGTTACCTTCTACTACAAGATTTCGTATCCAAGAGTGAGGTCGTAAGTCATACCATAACTGATGTGGATGTCTTTACAATTACTGATGACGAAAACAAAAAGAACGCCTATATCAACTATATTCATGTCAAAAATGGAGCAATCAACCAAAGTTTTACGTATGAATATAAACGGAAACTGGATGAAAGTGATGAGGATCTTCTGAATACAGCCATACCAGAAATCAGGAGTAGGTTCGAAAGCCATGCAAAAGAGATTATTGTCCCTCTTAAAATGGATTGGAAAATAAAAGATGCAGAGTTCACCATCCCACAAAGAGGAGATAAGAAACATCTTTTAGACCTTTCTGAAATGAACGGGAAGGAATACCGTTTTGATCGATTGAAACAAGCCGAAAAGTTAAATCCAGAACAGAAACATACTCGTTTAATGAAAGAATTACAAGACAAACTCAAATTGCCTAAACTTCCTTATACTATCGAATGTTTCGATAATTCCAACATTTCTGGATCAGATGCTGTAGCAGGATGCATTGTTTACAAAGGAATGAAACCATCACGAAAAGATTATCGTAAATACAATATAAAAACCGTTACCGGGCCAGACGATTATGCATCAATGCAAGAAGTAGTCCGACGCAGGTATACAAGAATGACAGAAGAAAAGCATCCTCTACCCGATTTAATTATCACTGATGGCGGTAAAGGCCAGATGGATGTGGTAAGAGAAGTCGTAGTAGGTGAACTGCACTTAGGTATTCCTATTGCAGGACTTGCAAAAGATGACCGTCACCGGACTAATGAACTCCTCTATGGTTTCCCTGCACAAACTATAGGACTGGATGTAAAAAGTGAGCTCTTTAAAATACTGACTCAAATCCAAGACGAGGTCCATCGATTTGCTATTACATTTCACCGTGATAAGCGATCCAAACACGCCCTACATAGTGAACTCGATGATATTATGGGAATTGGAGAAAAGAGTAAAGATCTACTTTATAAAGAATTCAAGAGTGTAAAAACAATAAAAAACAGTGACTTGCAATCCATCTCAAAGATATTAGGACCCAGCAAGGCAAAAATTATTTATGAATATTTTCATAAACAAGCCAATTCTTTATAGAGAATAAATTTCAACAGACTTGATCTTCAACTAACAAGTGAAAACTTTCACAGCTTAAAAAAATCAGTTTTCTTGAGAATTAAAGAAAAACAACGGTTCTAAAAACAAAATAAAAATCGTATATTTGTAACATGAGAATCGTAATACAAAGAGTCAAAAGAGCCTCTGTAACTATTAAAGAGACTGTCAAATCAACAATTGGAAATGGTTATTTGATTCTGGTTGGAATAGAAGAAAAGGACTGTCAGGAAGACATAAACTGGCTGGTTAGGAAAATTATCGGATTGAGAATATTTGATGACGAAAATGGCATTATGAACCGCTCAATAAAGGAAGTTGATGGTGATATTCTAGTTATTAGCCAATTCACCCTCTTTGCCAGTTATAAAAAGGGAAATAGACCCAGTTGGATAAGAGCCGCTAAACACGAGATATCCATACCCCTCTACGAGACCTTCTGCAAACAACTTTCTACAGCATTAGGGAAATCAGTAGGCACAGGAGAATTTGGAGCTGATATGCAAGTAGAATTAATCAATAATGGCCCTGTTACGATTATTATGGACACTCATCATAAGGAGTAGTTCAAAGAGCTTAACCAACAGATGTTTTCAAAGGTCAAAGAGCCGAACAAGATGTTCTTAAGAACGGACAGAAAACCCTGACCATAATTGTAAGGAAGCACAATGACTATAAAAGAAGCACAAGAAAAAGTAGATAACTGGATTAAAACCTACGGAGTGAGATACTTCAGTGAACTTACCAATATGGCTTGCCTGACTGAAGAAGTAGGTGAATTAGCCAGAGTAATAGCTCGTACTTATGGAGACCAAAGCTTCAAAAAAGGCGAAAAAGCCAATCTAGGAGAAGAAATGGCAGATGTACTCTGGGTACTATTATGTTTAGCAAACCAAACCGGAATAGACTTGACGGATGAACTCAATAAAAGTTTCGATAAAAAAACGAAAAGGGATCAAACACGACATCTCAACAATCCAAAATTAAGAGAAAAGCCAAAGCAAATAAAATGATCGAGAAATCAGTTGCCTAAAAGGTAACAACACAAATATAACTATCATAAATTAAGCAAATTATGGCATATAGAAGTAAGATTCAACCGACCGTTGACCCGAAGAAGTTGAATGAACAGGAAAAAAACAAAAAGGAAGAGCCTGAGAAAAGTAAATATGATCAAGCTCTGGAGAAGTATAATACCAATCTTAATGAAGCAGAGATCAACGAGGCGATAAAAAAGATCATAGCAGAAAAAGTACCAGAAAACGATACAAAAGAAGTCAAGAAATTTCTTCTAGGAAGTGTAGAACTAACCTCACTCCATACCACTGACACTGAAGAGAAAATCCTTGCCATGACGGAGAAAATCAACAAATTCTACGGAGATTATCCTGAATTACCGCATGTAGCAGCTATCTGTGTTTATCCAGTATTCACAGAACTCGTAACCAAAAGTTTGGAAGTTGATGGCGTCGAAATTACGAATGTATGTGGTAATTTCCCCTCATCACAAGCCCGTATGGAAGTAAAGATTGCAGAGACCTCTTTGGCCATTGCAGACGGTGCTACAAATATTGACATTGTTATGCCGGTAGGAAAGTTTCTCAGCGGCGATTACGAAGGGGTATGTGATGATATCTGCGAACTCAAAGAAGTCTGCAAAGACATTCCAATGAAGGTTATTCTGGAAACTGGAGATCTTGGCAGTTACAGTAACATCAAGAAGGCAGCTATTTTGGCTATGTATTCTGGTGCAAACTACATCAAGACCTCTACAGGCAAGGAAAAGATAGGAGCAACACCTGAAAGCGTATATATCATGTGCCAGGCCATCAAAGAATACTACGACCAAACCGGCATGCAAATTGGTTTAAAACCAGCAGGAGGTATGAAAACAGTCATGGATGCTATCATCTATTATACCATTGTTAAGGAAATACTGGGCGATAAATGGTTGACGAACAAGTGGTTGCGATTAGGTACCAGCAATCTGGCAAATCTGCTGCTCAGCGAAATTCTAGAAAAAGATATCAAGTACTTTTAAAAATGAAATGGTACTATCTTTTATTAACTTCCATCATAAGACTGAGATTTAAAGGAACCCAAAAAACTTCTTGAAAAACCACACATATTGTGAAAAAAGAAAACTAAAAGATATTAAATCCGGAGAGACTTTTCTCCGGATTTTTTATGGTAGAACCCAACTTCAAAGATAAGATTATTCATTTCAGAAACATTCAGAACCTGCCGAACTACAGCTATACTGAAAACAAGTACAGAAATAACCTTTTATATAAAGCCTTAATAATAAGTCAATTATCTCTCTTAATAATAAAATCCAGATAAGCTTTCAGAGAAGTGCAAATATCCAAATCTTTCACATAGTCATTCAAGAATTTAACACAGGAAGCATGAAATTCCCACATGCGTTTTTCAGCATATTCTATTCCCCCATTTGCTTTAGTAAAGTCCACTAACGTAGCAATCTCATCAGGCAGAATCGAATGAGCCTTCACCTTCTTGGCTAAAACCATCATTTCCTCATTCTGAGTAGAATTTAAAGCATAAATGACCGGTAAAGTCAATTTACCTTCTGACAGATCGTTCCCTGTAGGCTTACCGATAACCTTTGAATCTGAATAATCAAAAATATCATCCTTGATCTGAAAAATAATACCAAGATTCTCCCCAAAAGAACGAGCAGCTATAACCTGATTATGAGTAGCATTGACGGATTCAGCTCCTATTGCCGCACAGGCCGCAAAGAGAGTCGCTGTTTTTTGCTTAATGACTTGATAATAAACCTCTTCTGATATATCTTCATTCTGTATATTGGTCAACTGAAGTATTTCGCCATTTGAAAGTGTCTGGCCTAACTCTGAAAGATAGCGGACAATCACTTCAGAATGAGTATAAGAAACATGAAGCAAAGCAGTAGAAAGAATATAGTCGCCTACCAGAATAGCTACTTTGTTATCATATACCGCATTGACAGATGCCTGACCTCTACGCACCAAACTCTCATCTACGACATCATCATGGACAAGTGAGGCTGTATGCAATAACTCCAAGCCGACAGCTGCATTCAACGTAACATCATTAATCTTACCAAAATTACGCGCTATCAACAGAATCAGCATAGGCCTCATCCGTTTACCCTCACGCTGACGGATATGATCCAGTACTTGGGAGAGTAAACCGTTACTATGCGAAAGGGCCTTATTGAACAATGCAATAAAGTCATCCAGCTCATTTTGTATCGGTTGTCTGATAATCGAAAGATAGTCCATGGAAATCTAAATCTGCTACAAAAATAGTGATTTTATCGCATTTACAGTAATTTTTTTGTAAATTTACGCCATTAAACAGAAAATATTATGAAGAAGTTGTTCCTTTTAGATGCGTATGCACTTATATATCGATCTTATTATGCTTTTATTAAGAACCCGAGAATCAACTCAAAAGGACTGAACACATCAGCAATATTGGGTTTCTGTAACACCCTTAATGAAGTGCTCAGTAAAGAAAAACCAGATTATATTGGTGTTGCTTTTGACCATGGCAAGACCTTTCGTAATGAAGTATTCCCTGCTTATAAAGCACAACGTGAGGCAACTCCGGAAGACATCAAACTTTCCATACCCATCATCAAAGAAATACTGGAAGCTTATCATATCCCCATCCTACAGGAAGAAGGATTCGAGGCTGATGACGTAATCGGAACTATTGCTACCCATACTGGTAAGATGGGAGTTGAAACTTATATGCTAACCCCAGATAAGGACTACGGACAGATTGTTGCACCAAATGTCTATATGTTCCGTCCACGACATGGAGGAGGGTATGACAAAATGGGCGAAAAAGAAGTAGAAACAAAGTATGGTATCTCTTCCACTAAGCAAATCATTGACCTCCTTGCTCTAATGGGTGACTCTGCCGATAATTTTCCAGGATGCCCGGGTGTCGGTGAAAAAACTGCTGTAAAACTTATCAACCAGTTTGGTAGTGTTGACAAACTCCTCGCCAATACAAATCAATTAAAAGGGAAGATAAAGGAGAAAGTGGAAAATGCTATTGACAATATTAAGATGTCAAAATATCTGGCTACCATCAAAACAGACATCCCAATAAACTTAAAACTTGAAACTTTAAAGATCGAAACTCCAGATGAGAAAAAACTCGATGAAATTTTCATTCGACTTGAATTCAATTCACTGAAAAGTAAGATATTAAACAAAAGTGAAAATAACAAAAAAAGCACAAACAGACAATTAGATCTCTTTGCGGATGAATCGAACGAGGGGAAAGAAGTTTTTAAGCGAGCCGATTTAGAAAGCTTAAAAACAATAATACATGATTATCAACTTATTGATAATCAAGACAAAATGAATAATATTTGTGATTTTTTCAGGACAAAAAAGATTCTCAGTTTAGACACAGAAACAACTTCTACTCATGCTATAGATGCAGAATTGGTCGGTTTAAGCTTCTCTGTAGAAGAAAATCAGGCCTTTTATATTCCAATACCAAAGAATCGTGAAGAAGCTCAAAAAATAGTTAACATATTCAAACCAATATATGAAGACCCTAAAATTCAAAAAGTCGGACAGAATATTAAATACGATTATGAAGTTCTAAAAAATTATGGTGTAGAGATTAAGGGTAAAATGTTCGATGATATGATCGCACACTACCTCATCCAACCAGAATTAAGACATAATATGGATTACATGGCAGAAATCTATCTGCATTACGAAACTGTACATATTGAAGAGTTGATTGGTCCAAAGGGGAAAAATCAAAAGAACATGCGCGACCTGAAACCGGAAGATGTATATGAATATGCTGCAGAAGATGCTGATGTAACTTTAAAACTGAAGAATGTTCTTGAACCCAAACTCAAAGAACTGAACCTAGAAGAACTATTCTATAAAATTGAGATGCCATTGGTTCCTGTTCTCGCTGATATGGAAATGACAGGCGTCCGGTTGGATACAAAAGCTCTCAAGGAGACATCAGACAATTTTACCCTTCGGATGCAGGAAGTTGAAAAGCATATCCACGAACTGGCAGGAGAACAGTTCAATATCTCGTCTCCAAAACAAGTCGGCGAGATACTCTTCAATAAAATGAAAATCATTGATAAACCAAAAAAAACCAGAACAGGACAGTTTGTCACCAGTGAAGAAGTTCTCCAGCAACTGCGCTCCAAAAATCCAATTGTTGAAGAAATTCTGAAATACCGAGGACTGAGGAAATTACTGAACACCTATATCGACTCCTTGCCGAAATTAATTAATCCGCGCACCGGACATATTCACACATCCTTCAACCAAACCATTACAGCAACTGGGCGACTCAGTTCCAGTGACCCCAACCTACAGAATATCCCAGTCCGGAATGATGACGGCAAGGAAATACGGAAGTGTTTCATCCCAGAACCTGGAAGTTTGTTTTTCTCAGCCGACTACAGTCAGATTGAACTCCGTATCATGGCCCATCTCTCCGAAGATGAGAATATGATCAACGCTTTTAAGGACGGTCTTGACATCCATGCAGCAACTGCTGCAAAGATTTGGCATAGAGACATGAAAGATGTAACGCCTCAGGAAAGGAAAAAAGCAAAACAAGCTAATTTCGGCATTATCTATGGCATTACCGCGTATGGACTTGCTCAAAGAATGGACATTCCTAATGGGGAAGCCCGTGATCTGATCAAAGACTATTTCAAGACCTTTCCAAAAGTAAAGGATTACATGGAAAAAGCCAAGGAAATTGCTCGCCAGAAAGGTTACGTCGAAACTCTCTTCCATCGCCGTCGTTATTTGCCCGATATCAAAAGCCACAACGCCACGGTCCGTGGATTCGCTGAACGCAATGCTATCAATGCCCCGATACAAGGCAGTGAAGCAGATATTATCAAAGTAGCAATGGTACGTATCTGGAAGCGTTTCCGAAAAGAAGGAATCCGCTCAAGAATGATCCTTCAGGTACATGACGAACTTAATTTTTCCGTCTATCCAGACGAGAAGGAAAAAGTAGAAAAGATAGTCCTTGAAGAGATGCAAGGCGCCTGCTCTTTGAAAGTTCCTCTTATCGCAGATGCAGGATGGGGAAAGAATTGGTTGGAGGCCCATTAACTAGTAATGATTCAATAGCCTGATAAAGAAATCCCTATTTAGTATATAACCGTAAAGTTTTTTTTGTAACTTTGCAAGACTGAAATAATTGTTTATAATTAAATAATGGCATTAAAATGTGGTATTGTAGGCCTCCCAAACGTGGGAAAGTCTACTCTTTTCAACTGCCTGTCAAGTGCTAAAGCGCAGGCAGCAAATTTTCCTTTTTGCACCATCGAACCAAATCTGGGAGTGATTACTGTACCTGACGATCGCCTCAATAAACTGGCTGAAATTGTACACCCAGGACGTATCGTGCCTGCCACCTGTGAAATTGTGGACATTGCAGGATTAGTAAAGGGTGCCAGTAAGGGGGAAGGACTGGGGAATAAATTCCTTGGAAATATTCGTGAATGTGATGCGATCATTCATGTAATACGTTGCTTTGACGATGATAATATCATTCGTGAAGGAGGTGCTCCTATTGATCCAGAAGAAGACAAAAGTATCATTGACACAGAACTCCAACTAAAGGATCTTGAAACTATCGAGTCACAACTCAAAAAGCAGGAGAAAATTGCTAGTAACGGCAATAAGGAAGCAAAAGAATCTACCGAAGTTCTCAATGCTTACAAAACTGCTTTGGAGCAAGGAAAAAATGCACGCACTGTGACTTTTGATGACAAGGAACTACAAAAAACAGCCCATGATTTATTCCTTCTGACAACTAAACCCGTACTTTACGTCGCAAATGTAGACGAGTCTGCTGCTAAAGATGGTAATGCTTACAGCAAGAAAGTCGAAGAAATGGCAGCTGCGGAAGGGGCTGAATCTATGATCATTGCAGCTAAAACAGAAGAGGATATTGCCGCATTGGATACTTATGAAGATAAGAAGATGTTCTTGGATGAACTGGGATTAAAAGAAAGTGGAGTTGATCGTCTGATTAAAAAAGCATATCATCTGCTCAATCTGCAAACTTTCATTACTGCAGGCGAAATGGAAGTTAAAGCCTGGACATTCCACAAGGGTTGGAAAGCCCCACAATGTGCTGGTGTCATCCACACTGACTTTGAAAAGGGATTCATTCGTGCTGAAGTCATTAAATATGAGGATTATCTGAAATATGGTTCCGAGACAGCCATACGTGATGCAGGTAAAATGGGCATTGAAGGAAAAGACTATATCGTCCAGGATGGAGATATCATGCATTTTCGTTTTAATGTATCAAAAAACTAATCGATTCTTAGAAAATCCGTTCTTTCATAAAGAATAAAATCCGTCAGAAATTTAGAATCACCGCAGAAAAGTACAAAACTTTTCCACAATATGAGTATTATTTTGTTGATGCATATCCATTAAGGTTTTTTACGTAAAATCAAACATTCAGATATATGAATTTATTGAACTATATCGTTTGGAATCCCAATCCTATCATAGGTCATATCGGCCCTGTTACTCTTCGATGGTATTCTATGTGCTGGTTGGTAGGACTCATTTTGGGTTATCTTCTTATGAAGAAATTGTATCAGCAACAGCATATCCCGGAAGAAAAATTCGATCCTCTGATCATTTACATCTTTGTAGGAGTACTGATCGGTGCACGCTTAGGTCACTGCCTGTTCTACCAACCTGATTATTTTCTGACCAGTTGGGATCATATTGTTGAAATGATCTTGCCTATCCGTCACATGCCCGATGGGGGATGGAAACTCACTGGATATGAAGGACTTGCTTCACACGGAGGGGTTATTGGAATGTTCATTGGAATCTATCTTTACTGCCGCAGGAATCATGTCGGTTGGTGGATAGTCCTTGATGATATGGGCATCTGCTCTGGGATTACGGCTATGTTCATTCGTTTGGGGAATTTGATGAACTCCGAAATTATCGGCCGTGTCACGGATGTGCCTTGGGCTTTCATCTTCGTTCAAGATGATAATTACCCACGCCATCCTGGACAACTCTACGAGGCTATAGCTTATGGAATCATCTTCCTGATTATCTATACTTTTTATCGTAAAAAGGGTCCCAAAACTATTGGATCCGGATTCTATTTCGGACTATGTCTGGCTCTCATCTTTACCTTCCGTTTTCTAATTGAATATACCAAGGAAATACAGGAACCTTTCGAAGCCGGTCTGCCAATGGATATGGGTCAGGTCCTTTCCATCCCACTCGTTGCTATTGGGATATGGAGCATTTGCACCAGCAAAAAACGCAATGCCAAACTCACCATTAAAGAGGAAAGGGAAATGTCTCAGGAAAAAGAAACACCTTCTGTTGACAAAAAGAAATCAAATCGAAAATAACAAAATGAGCATTCAACTTGAAAAAATTTGAATGCTCATTTCTTATTATTCTATCGCCAAAAAACAAATTGAATCTTATTCTTCCTATTTCCCAGTAACGATCTTCTTTATATCACTGAGTTTGTTAAGGGCTTCAACAGGCGTCAGATGATTGATATCAAGCCCTAATATCTCATCCCTGATCTGACATAATACAGGATCATCCAACTGAAAGAAACTCAGTTGCATTCCCTCTTCTTTTTGTTGTTTCTCACCCGTCTTTTTACTTTTCAGAGAAACTGTCTCAGAGCCTACGGTAGAATTATCTTCCTCCAACTGTTTCAGCACTTCCTCTGCCCGATTGACGATACTTCTCGGCATACCGGCAATTTCAGCCACATGAATACCAAATGAGTGCTCAGCTCCTCCCGGAATAAGTTTTCGGAGAAAAATCACTTTATCATCTACTTCTTTCACACTCACATTATAATTCTTGATACGAGGGAAATATTTCTCCATCTCGTTGAGTTCATGATAATGTGTTGCAAAAAGTGTGCGTGCTCTGGCTTTCGGCTGCTCATGCAGATACTCTACGATAGCCCAGGCAATGGAAATACCGTCATAAGTAGAAGTCCCTCGCCCTAACTCATCAAAGAGAACCAAGGAACGAGATGTGACATTATTGAGAATATTGGCAGCTTCCGTCATCTCTACCATAAAAGTTGATTCCCCAAGCGAAATGTTATCAGAAGCCCCTACACGGGTAAAGACCTTATCCACCATACCTATTCTCGCGCTCTCTGCAGGCACGAAACAACCCATCTGGGACAATAGTACTATTAATGCAGTTTGACGCAACAGAGCAGATTTACCTGCCATATTTGGACCAGTAATCATCATAATCTGTTGTTTCTGGGTATCCAAATACACATCATTCGGAACATAGTTCTCTCCTAAAGGTAATTGGGTTTCAATAACAGCATGACGTCCGCTTTTAATATCTATTACATCCGTATCATCCACGACAGGACGCACATAACGGTTCTCACTCGAAACCTTTGCAAAAGACAGCAGGCAGTCGAGATATGCTATAAGATTAGCATCCAATTGAATCCCGGAAATATAATCCTGCATATAAACGACCAGTTGAGTATAGAGATCATTTTCCATGACTTGTATCCGTTCATCTGCTCCTAGAATCTTCTCCTCATATTCTTTCAACTCTTGTGTTATATAACGTTCAGCATTCACCAGGGTCTGCTTACGGATCCAGTCTTCCGGCACCTTGTCTTTAAACGTATTACGCACTTCAAGATAATAACCGAAAACATTATTATACCCCACTTTCAAAGAACTGATGCCAGTTTTCTCTATTTCTCTCTGCTGAATCTTCAGCAGATAATCTTTACCGTTATCACGAATATTGCGCAAATCATCCAATTCTTTGGAATATCTCTGAGCAATTACACCTCCCCTGCTTAGCAATTGAGGCGGATCAGGTTGTATTTCCTTTTCAATTCGATCACGAAGTTCCTCGCAACAATCTAATTTTTCTCCAATATGATTCAATGTAGGTTCATCTGCCTCAAGACAAACTTTTTTTACAGATACCAAAGCCTGTAAGGCAATCTTCAATTGCACGATCTCACGTGGAGAGACACGACCGACAGCAACCTTAGAGATAATCCGCTCCACATCTCCCATGGTCTGCAACTGGTCATCGATTGTTTGCTCAAACTCTGGATATTTAAAGAAATGTTCAACAATATCCAATCTCTCCTGAATTGGTTTCAATTCTTTCAGGGGAAAAATGATCCAACGGCGGAGCATACGTCCCCCCATAGGTGTAACCGTATGATCGATTACATCCAACAAGGAGCTTCCACCCTCTTGCATGGGTTGCAGAAGTTCAAGGCTACGGATCGTAAAATTATCAAGCCGCACATAACGGTCAGCCTCGATACGGGCTAATGAAGTAATATGCGAGATATGCGTATGCTGTGTAAGGATTAGATACTGCATGATGGCCCCGCTAGCGATGATACCATTCTTCAAGTGTTCTACACCGAAACCTTTTAGATTTTGAGTTCCAAAATGCTTGAGAAGTCGTTCACGGGCATTCTGTTCTGTAAATACCCAATCATCAAGTTCGTATGTACAATACCTTGTACCGAAATATTTTCCAAAATCTGTTTTTCTGGAACGATCAAAAAGTACCTCTTTCGGAGAAAAATTACCCAGCAGTTTCTCCACATAATCATAAGTGCCCTCACCAGTCAGAAATTCACCGGTAGAAATATCCAGAAAACTGACCCCACAAGACTTTTTTCCGAAATGTACGGCCGCTAGAAAGTTGTTTTCTTTATAGTTAAGTACATTATCACTCATGGCTACACCTGGCGTAACAAGTTCAGTAATCCCTCGTTTCACCATTTTGTCCGTTGCTGTAAGTCCCTTTTTGCCCTTTATTTCTTCACGCTTCTTCTTAGGATCCTCCAACTGGTCACAAATAGCCACACGCTTACCCGCCCGAATCAATTTCGGCAGATAAGTGTCAAGAGCATGATGGGGAAATCCAGCCATCTCAGCCGAACCATGATTTCCTCCATTATTACGCCTGGTCAGAGTAATTCCCAAAATTTTCGAAGCCTCAATGGCATCCTCGCAATAAGTCTCATAAAAGTCTCCGCAGCGAAACAGCATCAACGCATCAGGATGCTTGGCCTTCAGCGAAAAAAACTGCTTCATCATTGGGGTTAAAGCCTTATTATTTGTCATGATTTCCTCCGCGTTTAAATATCATGCAAAGATAATAAAAAACATTGAGTCCGGCAAAGTAAAGTAACTTTAGACATCAACAGAAACCGAGAATACCAGGCAAGCCATAAAAAAGGGGCAACCTTTCCGGCTGTCCCTTTCTTATAAACGAATATAACGAAATAGGTGTCTTTTTTAAAGACTCTCAACATCAGTTATCCGTGTTTTTTGTCTGTGTACTGGAGGTAACCGATCTGACATAGTCAGGAAGATAGAATCCCAGATGTGGTGGTTGATTGTACCCTACATTCTGCCAGGCAACACCCATACGATAAACATGATCATGCATTAAAGTAGGAATACGATAGTTTGTCGGAATATTTGTAGAGAACACATTGATCGAAGCAGGATTTGATGCATCCCTGAATATTACCTCTTCACGCCAGTCTCCAAAGAGATCGGCCATCAGACACGGAGTAGATTTCGTGCCGTTGCAAGCAGAAGAATTACCATACTCATAGAAAGTCATCAACCTAGAAGTTCCATTTCCATTCCACTGATCAAGTTTTGTACCATCCAAGAGTTGATCCTGAAGGCCACCATTCCAATACATCCTGAAATTAATGCTAACCCTTTTCGTAGAAACAACCTGGTTAGAACTATTCCGAATCTGCCCATCATTGGCAGACCAAAATTGATATCCACGCTCAGAGCTGATCAGATCAGCAGCCATTCCACGACCGTTATCGTCATCCCCCAGGCCTCTATAGAGAATATTTCCTGTCGCCGCATCGTGAATGTCCCATCCATAACCAGCAGGTTGCGTCTCATGAACTTCAAAAACCTCCAGCCCTTTCCTATCCGGTTCAATATCTGCCAGATGGATTGCATCCCCATGTCCAAAACCTGTAGCATAAAGTAATGAACCGTCATGATTCACAGCAGAAGAACCATAGATAATCTCATCACAGCCGTCTCCGTTCACATCTGCAACGGAAAGATTATGATTTCCTTCACTATAGACGGTATTGCTTGAATTAATTCCACTCGTATTATGTGTATAGTTGGTGGTCGTCACCTTACCTTGTGCATCCATTACCTGTACTTGGGATCTGGAGACAGAGGCATGCAACCATTTGGTCTTCAAATGCCGGCCGTCAAAATCAACAGCCCAAAGATACGCATAGGTATAATAACCACGGCACATAACCGCAGAAGGTTTTTTATCAGGTCCATCAAGATAGGCGACACACGCCAGATAGCGTTGACCACGATTCGCATAGTCTGCATCAACCTTCCCAGAACGATCGTCCCAATTGGCCCAACTCGGGGCACCGCCATAGGTACGAGCACGATTCGGATTATAAAAAATGGTGTTAATGGCTGCACCCGTTTCACCATTGAAAACAGTGAGATATTCTTGCCCGCCGATTACTTTTCCTTCTGAATTCCGCCAGTCTTTCGTATTATCCACTTTCAAGATAGAAGGGTCAGAAGCTGCTCCAGAGACATATTTTCCAGTTCCGTCTATCGTTCCAGGAGCTGTCTTACAAATCACTTCTGCTTTTCCATCGCCGTCAAAATCATAGACGAGAAATTGAGTATAATGAGCACCGGCACGGATATTCTTCCCCAAATCAATTCTCCAAAGTTTTGTAGCGGTCCCCTGATTATTATCCAGTTTGTAAGCGTCCAGATAAACATTCCCGGTATACCCACTCATTGAATTGTCATGAGAATTGGATGGATCCCATTTCACGATCAACTCATATTTTCCATCTCCATCAACGTCTCCTACAGAACAGTCATTAGGAGTATAACTATAGTGTTCTCCTGCTGCTGTCACACCATCGGCAGGACGGTCAAGCAGAAAGGACTGGTAGACATTCCCCCAAGGTTTTATCTGATCACTGCGATCTAACTCCTTTCCATTCAACTTTGCTACAACTTGATATCGATCAGACGTCGTACCTTGAGGATCTACTAAATTAGTGAGGGTCTGATCTTTTTTGAAAAGAGTTCCATTCCGATAAACATCAAAAGTTGTCTGCACATCATCTGTACCCAACAACCGCCAACTTAGAAAGATTCCCTTTCCGTTCTGAGCCGGTAATGCCACCAGACCACGACCTAATTTTTCCATTTCTGAAGTTGGAGTATCCCATAGATTTGACGTCTTTGTGTTCGTCGGTGAATGATTAACCGGCGTATTGCCCACAATCTGAGAATCATTACAACTGCTACAGGATAAGAATAAAAATTCTGCGATTACTGCTAACAATATTACATAGATTCTGCTAAGTTTGTTCATTTGATTATTAGTTATTAATTTTTAAGACGTATATACCTTACTCCAACTATTTTTATTGATAGATTTGAGCGCAAAGGTAAAAACTTAACCCATTTCGAAAAATATCATTTTGTCCGAAAAATATACTTTTCATTCAATCCAGCTATTTAAGTCCTTACTGCTCGTACAGAAAAGGACACATAAGGTTATTATAATTGGTTATTGACAAAGACCTGATTTATCATTCTATCCCGAGATTTTTTTTGTAAGTTTGCAAACCACTTAATTACAAGATATAATGAACACATTCACCCAGCAAATTGCTCAAGAACTGAGTTTGCCAATCCAAGGCGTAGAGAACACTATACAACTCTTGAACACAGGATGTACCATCCCTTTTATCAGTCGTTACAGGAAAGAGCGTACCGGTAATCTTGATGAAGTGGCTATCGGTCACATTCAGGAAAGATACCAATGGCTTGAAGGTTTTCAAAAACGTAAGGAAAGCATCCTCAAATCTATCGACAGCCAGGAAAAACTGACCATACAACTAAAATCACGTATTGATCATTGTCAGGAAATCGCAGAACTTGAAGACCTTTATCTGCCTTTTAAACCCAAACGTCGTACCAAGGCTCAGATTGCTCGTGAACAAGGTCTTGAACCTCTGGCCTCTTTGATTTTCCTGCAACAAGAGCCTCGTCTTGAAGATAAAGCCCGTGCTTATATCAAAGGTATTATAACTGATACAGACACCGCCATCAAAGGAGCACAAGATATTATCGCAGAAAAGATAAGTGAAGACGAACAAGTTCGAAAAGAAATCAGAAACATTTATAAACACGAGGCAATCATCACTTCTAAAGTCGTATCCAAGATCAAGAAGGAAGAAAAAGCACAGAAATACGCCGACTATTTTGACTTCTCTGAACCATTAAAACACTGTAGCAGTTTTCGACTTTTAGCTATGCGACGAGGAGAATCAGAAGGGATATTGAGAGTTTCTATTTGCGCAGATGATGAAGAATGTATCAATCGGCTAAACCGTCGGTTCATTCAAGGTCATGGGACTTGTCAGAATCTTGTTCAAGAAGCTGTTGAAGATGGATTCAAACGACTCATCAAACCTTCAATGGAGACAGAATTCAGCACTCTGAGCAAGGATCAGGCTTGTGAAGAAGCCATTAATGTTTTTGCTGATAACCTTCGCCAATTGCTCCTTGCTCCTCCGCTGGGTCCCAAACGCGTGCTGGGCGTTGATCCGGGATTCCGAACTGGCTGCAAGGTAGTATGCCTCGATGCACAAGGCAATCTGTTACATCATGAAGTTATCAAACCCCACCCCCCTGTTAATGACCGGTCCGGAGCAGCCTTGCAAATTGAAAGAATGGTCAAAGATTATCAGATTGAAACTATTGCCATCGGAAACGGAACGGCCGGCAGAGAAACATCTGACTTTATCCATGAATTAAAATTTGACCATCCAGTACAGATATTCGTGGTCAGCGAGGATGGGGCCTCTGTCTACTCTGCATCCGAAACCGCCAGAGAAGAATTTCCTCATGAGGATGTTACCGTGCGGGGGGCAGTCAGCATTGGAAGACGATTGATGGATCCTTTGGCTGAACTCGTAAAAATTGATCCCAAGAGTATCGGAGTAGGACAGTACCAGCATGATGTCGATCAAAGCCAACTGAAAAATCGACTTGACCAGACGGTCGTCTCTTGTGTGAATGCCGTCGGTGTCAATCTGAATACAGCCAGCAAGCATCTACTCTCCTACGTCAGTGGATTAGGTCCCGTTCTTTCTCAGAATATTGTAGATTACCGTAAGAAAAACGGTGCCTTCACCTCTCGTTCTCAACTGCTGAAGATTCCACGTCTTGGTCCTGCTGCCTACAAGCAATGTGCGGCTTTCCTTCGCATACCAGATGCCAAAAATCCCCTTGATAACAGTGCCGTACATCCCGAAAGTTATGCTGTAGTCCAAAAAATGGCTGAAGATTGTAACTGTACAGTCAATAACTTGATTCATCAGCCTGAAAAACGGAAAATGATCCAAATCAAAAATTATATTACGGATACGATTGGACTTCCGACCCTCACTGATATTATGAAGGAATTGGAGAAACCTGGACGTGATCCGAGAAATCAGATAGAAGTCTTCGAATTTGACCCGAATGTAAAAACTCCGGAAGATTTACAACCGGGGATGATCCTTCCAGGAATCGTTACAAATATTACACAGTTCGGAGCTTTTGTAGATATCGGTGTACATCAGGACGGACTGGTCCATATATCACAACTTGCTGATCATTTCGTAAAAAATCCAGGAGAGGTGGTCAAACTCCATCAGCATGTGACTGTACGAGTCCTAGATTTAGATACCATACGTCATAGAATATCACTCTCGATGCGAGGAATAGTGAAAGGATAATTTATAAATATTCATTATTACGGCTTTTTTGCAATTTTTATCCATAAAATGGCCTGTTTAATGAAATTTTATGTAACTTTGTGCCCTGAAAAGAAATATCAGAGCATGGCTTATAATAGAATGACAGCTGCCGAAGGTGCAGCAATGATTAAAGATGGTGACTATATCGCATTAAGCGGATTTACCCCGAATGGAGTTCCGAAAGCTGTTTTCCGTGAACTCTCCAAACGCGCTGTAAAAGATCATGCAGCAGGGAAACCTTTTCAAGTTGGTATCCTGACCGGTGCTTCTTCTTTACAGAGTGTTGAAGGAGACATGGCCAATGCACATGCTATTAAGTTCAGAGCTCCTTTCTCCACAAACAAAGATTTCCGTACCCATGTGAACCTTGGTGAGATTGATTATGAAGATACACACCTTGGGAACATGGCAGAACGACTCCGTCATGGCTTTTACGGTACTGTAGACTGGGCCATCATAGAAGTCAGTGATCTGGAAGAAGGAGAGAACGAATGCAAAGCCTATCTCTCTTCTGCTGGCGGAATCTCGACAACTATTGCCCGATTAGCCAAGAAAGTGATTATCGAATATAATCATTTCCATAACCCGAATTCAAAGTGTCTGCAGGATACTTATGAACCGGGGGAATGTGGATTCGAGCGTCAGCCTATCCCTATCATTCACGTTATTGATAAGGTGGGGAAAAACTATGTCCCTATTGACCCGAAGAAAATTGCAGGTGTTGTAGAATGTAATATTCCAGAGGAGGCCAGGGTATTCAAACCATTGACCCCTGAAACCAGACAGATGGGCTATAATGTAGCAGAATTTCTGGTAAATGACATGAAGAAAGGACATATACCTCCCCAGTTCCTGCCTCTGCAAAGTGGTGTAGGAGCTACAGGAAATGCAGTACTACAGGCCTTAGGACAGAACTCGCATATCCCTCACTTTAAAGTTTATTCAGAAGTTGTACAGGAATCTGCCATTGATCTTATCCAGAAAGGTATCATCACGGAAGCATCAGCTACGGCCATGACCGTCACCAATGAATGTTTACAGAAGATTTACGACAATATGGACTTCTTCCAAAAACATTTGGTAATCCGTCAAAGTGAAATCGCCAATTCTCCAGAGGTAATCCGCCGGTTGGGAGTAATAGCCATTAATACAGCCATCGAATGTGACCTTTATGGTAACGAAAATTCCAGCCATATCTGCGGGTCCAGATTAATGAACGGTATCGGAGGTTCATGTGATTATGAAAGAAATGGCTATATCAGTATTTTCACAACTGCCAGTACAGCTAAAAATGGATGCATCTCATCTATTGTTCCAATGTGTACTCACATAGATTCTACAGAGCATGATGTGGATGTAATCATTACTGAACAAGGAGTGGCAGACTTACGGGGTAAAGGACCCTTACATCGTGCACATGAGATTATAGAACATTGTGTACATCCGGACTACAAACCGATTCTCCGTGAATATCTGAAAATCTCTGACCACGGTCATGAACCTCAAAACATGCGTGCAGCTTTTGCCATGCACGATACCTTGATGAGAAAAGGTGATATGAGACTGGTCAATTTTGGAGAATATTTGAAATAACAGCAGAAAACTTAGCGTATCAGCGCTAGGTTTTTTGCAAATTCCCACACGACTATTCCAGCTGTCACAGACACATTCAAGGAATGCTTGGTCCCAAACTGGGGAATTTCCAGGCATCCGTCAGAAGCATCTACGACATTCTGCTTGACACCTTTTACCTCATTTCCGAAAATAACAGCATATTTCCTATCCCTGGCAAGTTGCAGGTTCTGGAGCTTCGTAGATCCTTCTACTTGCTCAATACTGTAAACGAAACAGTTTTTATCATGCAGTTCTTTCACCGCATCTTCAGTATTCTTGAAATACTTCCAGTTGACACTATCCTCCCCTCCCAATGCCGTCTTATGGATCTGAGGATCCGGAGGACAAGCCGTAATGCCACAAAGATAGATGGCCTCAATACGAAAAGCATCTGAAGAACGGAATATGCTTCCTACATTATAGAGAGACCGTATATCATCAAGAACAACTATCAAGGGTAGTTTCTCTGCTTCTTTAAACTGCCCCACAGATAATCGGTGCATTTCTATTGTTCTTAACTTTCGCATAATTAAAGAGAAATACCTTTATAATAATTTTTAAGCACCTTTTTCCTTAGCAGCATAAGCAACAGCGTACATCCGTATTTGCTTGATCATTGACAGAAGTCCGTTACTGCGTGTTGGAGACAGATGCTCTTTCAGTCCTAATTTGTCAATAAAATAGAGCTTGGCATCCAGAATTTCCTTAGGGGTATGACCGCTTAGAACACGAATCAGCAACGCAATAATACCCTTGACAATCAGGGCATCACTATCAGCTGTAAAGACGAGTTGCCCGTCTTTATAGTCACATTGCAGCCACACGCGACTCTGACATCCGTCTATCAGATTGGAGTCATTCTTGTACTGGTCGTTCAACACATCCAAATCGTTACCCATGTCAATAAGCATTTGATATCTGTCCATCCAGTCTGTAAAGTCAGCAAATTCTTCCACGACCTCATCCTGAGCTTCATTAATTGTCATGATTTTATCTCCTTCATTTCTTGTACTTTGACCAATTTAAATATTTTATCATGCGGACGGACCTTATCCTTGACGGGAATAGATATTCTCCAACCTTTTTCTGCTTTCTGAACGGGTTTGAGATCATAACGGATCTCTTTACAATCCACATACATCACACCTGTTGTAGGACCAGTGATAAGTAACTGATCGCCCAACTCGATTTCAGAAGCTTCAACCGCAACTTCTGCAACCTTGAGTTTTGAAAAGAATTTTGTAATTTTTCCCACAAGCACTTTTTTCTCCGTAGCTACGGACCCATAATGCTTATTCCATTCTCCTAACTTTTGACCAAGATAATATCCGTCCCAGAATCCACGATTAAAAACCGTTTCTAATCGTTTATCCAGTTCATCTTTTTTCTCTTCAGTGAAAGTACCGTCAAGTACACTCTGTATTGCTTCTTTATAACATCTTACTACCGTATAGACATATTCTGGACCACGTGCACGCCCCTCTATTTTAAAGACTTTCACACCCGCATCCATCATTTGATCTATAAAACGGATGGTCTTCAAATCTTTAGGACTCATGACATACTTATTGTCAATATTCAGTTGGTTACCGGTCTGGTCATCCGTCACCGTATAAGAATGCCGGCAAATCTGTACACATTCCCCACGGTTGGCACTACGGTTGGCAAGCCCCAGACTCATATAGCATTTTCCACTCACAGCCATACACAAAGCCCCGTGACAGAACATTTCGATACGGACCGGCTCTCCATTTGGACCACAGATATTGCGTCTGATGATTTCCTCATGAATCTGTTTTACCTGACTGAGTTTCAACTCCCGGGCCAATACTGCAACATCAGCAAACTGACTGTAAAACTGTAATGCTTCTGTGTTTGAAATATTCAGTTGAGTTGACAAGTGAACTTCCTCACCGATTTTATTGCAATAGCTCATTACAGCCACATCACTAGCTATAACCGCACTGACACCTGCAGTTTTTGCAGCATCGATTATTGACTTCATTGTATCCACATCTTCATCGTAGATAACCGTATTGACGGTGAGATAGGTCTTCATACCATGCATCCGGCAAGTAGCAGCAATATCTCTCAAATCACTGATATCAAAATGATTGGCCGAATGTGACCGCATATTCAATTTGCCAATGCCAAAGTATACAGAATCTGCTCCAGCCTGAATAGCTGCAGCCAGACTTTCCCGTGATCCCACAGGTGCCATAATTTCAAAATCTTCTACTTTTGCGTTCATGCTTACAAAGATACAAAATATCCTCGGAACTTATCGCGGGAAGGTTAAAATTTAGGAACTAAACCGAATAGGGAAAAGCAGGTTTACCGTTTCTTTTATACAGATAAACGCATCCATTTACCACCATATTAATCTTTACAAAATGACCAACATCATAGTCTCTTGCTCTGCAAGAAAGATTTCTTTATTTTTTGGCCAAACTCCTATTGTATTGTGCCCGATTTTTAGTATTTTTGCCAGTATATATGAAGAAAATCACTTTTATCATTATACTTGTCACAAGTCTTATCCTGACAGACTGCCATAATCGTAGACCTGCATCTTCCACTAAATATCTTCAGACGGAAGTACTTGTCCCGACAACCCAAGCGAAAACAACTTGTGAAGACTGCCCGTCCTGGGCATACGCCATGTTATCAACTATCGAGTCTGAACATCTTGTAGAAGGAGATTCCGTCAATCTATCCATCTCCTTTCCTTTGCGAATGCTACTTACTGAAGAAGCTCAGAAATGCTATTTCAGCAAAGGTAAATTCACACCTTCAGTCCAAGGTATGGGACCAACAGTTATTCATCTGATAGAAAAATATGGAACCGTACCGTACGATTCCTATCCCGATGCACCAAATCTTAACTATACTGTCATCTGCCGGTCTTTAGAAAAAATTGCCAAGGAATGTGCAGGACGTCATACGGGCCTGAATTATCTTTACAAATCTTCCGGGGAATGTCTTGATAGGTATATGGGATTTCTTCCCGGAAAAGACGTATTCCTTCTTGGAGCCGAATATACAAAAGGAGAGTTTGCTCGAAGTGTATGTGCACCAAATGAATATCTCTGGCTAACTAGTTTTACACACCATCCTTACGGCAAATACTTCGTCCTTGAAACCTCTAATAATATGATGAATGACCGATTTTATAACCTTCCGATCGATCATTTACTCACCTCCATAGAATGGGCTCTCCGACATGGTCATCCCGTTTGCTGGGAAGGAGATATCACGAATCCAGATTTTAATGATCATAAGAATATTTCAGGGCAAAGCGTCTCGAAAGCGACATGTACTCCACAAAAACGGCAAAGGCTGTTCGAGCAACTTTTCACCACGGATGACCAAGCTTTTGAACTTATCGGTATTGCCCATGATCAGGCACACCACGAATACTTTATAGCCCGCAATCCGCATAGCAAGTATTCTAATTCCAGGCCCATCTATCTGAGTATGAACTACCTTTATCTCTACACGATAGCTGTAACCATGAGTAAGAACGCCTACAAAAATTAATCCTTATCAGCACAAATTGAGAAACATGATAAAGATAAGTGATTATAGTTATTCAGAAGAATATTTATTTCAAAAACAAAAAAGGCAGACCTGCATGATCCGCCTTTCTTTGTTTCTGTATCAGTCAGCCTTTTGAACTTTTCTGATCATAATTATTTAATTTTTTAAGAAAATAAGTTTTGAAATCCTTCCAGTGATAATAAGGCGCACGATCTGTTTTAATCGGTAATGTTGCCTCATTTTCATTACGAAGTACCTTGAATAAGATATCCTTATCTCCTACATAACGACGATAGAAAATAAATTGAATATTACAAGCCATTGGAAAAATTTTATAATCACACCATCCATCTTCCGGAAGTTTTTCCAGATTAGATTCCTGAAGGCCCAACCCGT
Source organism: uncultured Prevotellaceae bacterium (assembly GCA_963769405.1). Classification (GTDB taxonomy): domain Bacteria; phylum Bacteroidota; class Bacteroidia; order Bacteroidales; family Bacteroidaceae; genus Prevotella. The sequence goes on from CAVYLQ010000015.1 coordinate 49,825, forward strand.
CCAGGTCCAGAAGGCAAGTCAGTGGCATCACCATGGTATCATGGCCAAAACGCAGGGTCACTCCAGGATGCTTCAACACAATACAACTGTCAGACTGATGAATAATATTACGCAATAGATTGCGCTGGGAATAAGGCTGATTACCTCCATTCAACGGACAAGCACCATATTCTATATAATAATAAGCATTGTTCATCAACCAGTTATTATAGATCTCATCATCATTGAAGAGATCATACAACGAAATCCTATTTCGTAGGTCCGTACTCTGCATATTTCCAGCAAGCGAGAAAAGGTCACGGTTCAGAAGTGAGGCTTGCACATGATTCTGCCAATAGTCTTCATCCTTGAATATTTCACGCATGACTCGTTCATAATGGTCATGCCTCTTGCAAAAAGCATCCCAGACAGATTTCGTATCTCCGGAGTATCTCTGTTTGCGCAAAGCTTTGTCCGAATAGTTCATATAATACATATCATGCACACTGGCATCATGCCGGATTTGCAAACGTGGATTCTCAACCAATAATTGTTGAAGTGCATTTTCCATTGAGAGAATACAACGGATGACAGTCGTACTCTTTGCATCAACATTCGTCTTACCGGCAAATACTTGTGGAAAATTCTTATACATTCTCATGGCTATGGCTTTATGTTGCTGGGCACCCAGCAAAGTAAGCTCGCCTTCACGATTCCTTGCTTCATCACGAATGATACAAAGTTTTCTCAGCAATATCTTCCCCTTCGGAGTAAGTTCATTCAGGCTATCAGCTTTTAAAAGCGTAAAATAAGGCCAGTCATAGACCTCATCTCCTATCAGATAACGACTCCCATGACGACCATAATGACTGATATAAAAGGGAGCATAACCTACTGGTGCTGGAGTGTATGCCTTCTGCCGTGGCCCTGGATAGGCATAATAGTTACTGGCAGACATACACCGGTTAATCTTAAAGTCCTTCCGTGCTTGCTGCGCACTCAGCGTCAAAGCAAAGCAAAGGACAATCATAAATGATGTAAACTTCTTCATACAATATAAAAAATTATTATTACTCAATTATAGTCTAAAACTCTTTTCTGATATTAACCCTTCCGGACACCTAACAATTAATGAATAGAACCATAATATCTATACCCAATAGCAAAGTTAGCATTTTCTTCTTAAAACCTAAGTTCAGTCGTTTGATTTCTATCAATATAATGCTAGAAAGTATATTGTGTGCGAACACACAATATTTGATATAGGTCAAGAAAGAGCAATAAAACCCATTATTTACCTGAAAGCTCTTGCCTGAAACATGAAATCACACTATCTTTGCAGTGTCGTTAAGAAACAAGAACACAAAAGAGAAAAAGGATAGGTATTCGTAAGGTAATAAGGGATTGAAAAAAGGATAACTGATGTTGATTAAGGTAGTAAGAGAGATTGCATAGAAGGACGACAGGTATTAGTAAAAGGTAAAGAAAGATTGCAAAGTAAGGTGAGAAGGTATTAGTGAGTAAGGTGAAAGATAAAGGTTGCGAGTAAGGTAACAGGGGGCGTCGGAGAGACGGTCAATTAAAAAAAGGTAAAAGGATAAGAGAAATCTCAATAGGTTTAAAAAAAAGGATAGGATAATGAGTATGACGGTGGTGATTGCCTGGGCTGCAGCTATTGCAACTACAGGCTATGTGATGGAGAACTTCAAAAAATAGTTCTGATCATCCTTAAGTTATGAAAAATTTGAGAACAAAGAATAGGTAACGCGCGACTCAGGCCGCGCGTTTTTCGTATCTATATATCAACCATGAATGAAGTAACGCTTAGGGATCAAGCTTACCCCTTAAGCTATTTTTGATTTAATAACTTTTTCAAGATGAAAAAGCCTAATTTATTTTGTTATTCATTGTCTTTTTACTATTTTTGCAATAGACTCTAATCGTTTTAAAAACGATTCAGGTAGAATGTTAATCGGAAAAATATGGCAAAAAATCCCTTGTGGTCGGATGAATACTGGTTGTTGCTTATGCAACTCTATCTGAATAAACCAGTTGGCACAAAGCCTCTGTATTCAAAAGGATTAGTAGACCTAAGCCTAGAGTTGCATATCCCTCCGCGCTATCTTCATGAGCAAATGACACGCTTACAACTGTTGGATACACCTCGCATCCAACAGTTATGGGAAACCTATGGGAAAAATCCCAGAAAACTTTTACATGAGGTAAAACTTCTTAAGAAGATGGATGGGTTCAACCATGCTGAGAAATTCTACGAAGGCGTCGAAATACGTGAATCATTTGAGAAACTTTTTAAACCTTTCGAGGAAAGCCCAACGCTCACACCTGTCAAATTGATTCTTATCCTCAATCTTTATTTTCGTCTCACACCATTCACCATGGTAACAGAAACGCCTGAAATTATCGATCTCGGTAAGCTCATACAAGTGAAGCCTGAATTGATTGTAGAAATCATGGATATTTATCAATACTGTGATCCATGTCTCAAACATGAGGGTATCATCATCAATCCTCTTATAGGACCTTGCCAGAAAATATGGCAGCACTATGGTAACGGAGATATAAAGACACTCTCTGAACTATCAAAAGAACTGATGTTCTATTTTCTCTAAACTGGCAGATATTAAGATAACAATTATAAAATTTAAGAGTAGAATTACGTTCCAAGGAGAATGCTTAAATAGAAAAAATGACTCAGAAATTAATTCAGACACAGACCCAAAAGATGCAACAAGTCCAGAGGCTTTCTGCCCAGCAGATGCTCCAGGTAAAATTGTTCGAGATGCCTCTGAATGAACTTGAAGAGAATGTCAATGCGGAATTAGATGATAATCCGGCTCTGGAGAGATGTTTGGACGAGGACGGTGAAGTCAGAAACAATAATGATGACCCTCAGGATAGTAATAGTAATGATACCGAAGAAGTTGATTATACGGAAAGCAATGAGCGCGAAGAACGTGAGGATGCCCTTGATTCAGCCCTAAAGGATATGGGAGCTGATGATGAGATGCCAGAGCCAACATATAACATTAACAGAGGGGGACCATCAAACAATCCCGACTACCAGAATATGGTTTACGGAGATACCCTTTCCTTTTATGATCGACTAAAGGAGCAAATGGACATGCTTCATCTCACTGATAAAGAGCATGATATCATGGAATATATCATCGGTTCGCTGGATGACGATGGACTGCTCAGAAAGGACATTGGTACCATCAGTGACGAACTTGCCATTTATCATAATATCGATGCCTCCGAGAAAGAAATCAGAGAAGTTTTGCATCTTCTCCAGCAATTCGATCCGGCAGGAATCGGGGCACAGAATCTTCAAGAATGCCTTCTCCTTCAAATAGAAAGAATGAAAGAAAGCAGGTTGAAAACAGAAATATACAGAGTTATTAAGGATTATTTTGACGAATTTACCAAGAAGCATTGGGATAAAATCCAGGAAGGAATGTCTCTGAACGATCTACAGACACAAGAACTCCAAAAAGAGATCAGAAAACTGAATCCTAAACCGGGTTCATCCCTTGGAGAGATAGAAAATAGAAATATCCAACAGATCACACCTGATTATATCGTTGATACAACTGATGACGGCGGTATTTCTTTCTATATCAACCGCGGTAATATTCCAGACCTCACTGTCTCACCATCTTTCCAAGACATGATTGACAGTTATAAAAACAATAAAGCGAATATGAACCGTCAGGAAAAGGAAGCTCTTCTCTATGCGAAAGAAAAAGTGGAAAAAGCCAGAGGATTCATTGATGCGGTAAAGCAGCGTCGGCATACCATGTTTATCGTCATGAAATCGATTATCAATTGGCAAAAAAAATTTTTTGAAGACGGTGATGAATCTGATCTCCGCCCTATGATCTTAAAAGATATTGCCGATCGGACCAACCTCGATATTTCTACAATTTCAAGAATAGCAAGCATGAAATATGCTCAGACCAGATGGGGCACATTTCCCCTTAAATTTTTCTTTAGTGACAGTTATACGACAGAAGATGGTGAGGAAATGTCTACACGTAAGATAAAACTGGCGTTAAAGAGCCTTGTGGAAAAAGAAGATAAGAAAAAGCCGATGAGTGATGACATCTTAGCAGCTTCTATGAAAGAAAAAGGTTTCCCAATAGCTCGCAGGACAGTAGCAAAATACAGAGAACAACTCGGCATACCGGTTGCCCGACTTCGTCGGGAATGATGACGTAAAATATAATTTTAGAATATTCAAGGTCAAAGAGAAAATTCAAAGTTTTAGAACCAGTGAGATTATCAATAAAAAGGAACTTTAAATGACTTTAAAGATGGAATCAGGAAATGAAATGAATACGAATGTCTTGAAAGATCGACAGATCATCAAGGCTGCACGGATAATGAGCATGATTTTCACTCCATTTTATTTACCGTTATTAGGACTTGTCATCTTGTTTTTATTCAGTTATATGAGTTTACTGCCTCTATCCTATAAATTATCGGTACTCCTATTTGTATACTTGTTGACTATTCTACTCCCTACCCTTCTTATTCATCTTTACAGAAAATATCAGGGATGGAAGCCTATCGATCTTGGAAGAAAAGAGCGGCGTATAGTCCCTTATATCATTTCTATTCTCTGCTATTTCATCTGCATCTATATAATGAACCGGCTTCAATTTCCAAGATTTATCAGCATCATAGTGGTAGCCGCTCTAATCGTGCAGATGGTCTGTGCACTAATCAATGTCTGGTGGAAAATTTCCACGCATTCTGCAGCTATAGGAGGAGTGGCAGGAGCTGTGCTGGCCTTCGCAGAGATATTCTCCTATGATCCTACCTGGTGGCTTTGCCTGGTCCTCATTCTTGCAGGAATGGTTTGTTCCAGCAGGATGATACTGAGACAGCACAGTTTGTCACAAGTTACAGCAGGATTCCTGATTGGTTTCTTCTGCGCATTAACCATCATTTGATGTTTATCAGAAAGTCAACATCGTAATCAAGATTCAAAATAGAAAAGGGCAACATAGAGAAATTTCAGTAAAAGCATTTACTATAAACAAAAAAGATATAAAGAACCGTTCTCAGAAACGATTCATAAGAACTATGAATTATAATATACAAACGATATGAAACCATTAATCAGTATTATCATGGGGTCTACAAGCGACCTTCCTGTTATGGAAAAAGCTTGTCAGTGGTTGGAAGCTTATCAGATTCCGTTCGAAGTAAACGCTCTTTCTGCTCACCGTACACCAGATGCAGTGGAATCCTTTGCCAAGGGAGCTAAAGCTCGGGGCATTAAAGTGATCATTGCCGGAGCAGGTATGGCTGCTGCCCTGCCAGGAGTCATTGCCGCTTCTACGCCACTACCTGTCATCGGTGTACCCATCAAAGGAATGCTTGACGGACTTGATGCAATGCTTTCCATCATCCAGATGCCTCCAGGGATTCCTGTGGCTACAGTGGGCATAAATGGTTCTAAAAATGCGGCTATCCTTGCGGCTGAAATGATCGCTCTGGGTGATGAAAGTATAGCTAAAAAAGTAGATGAATGGAAAGCTGGCTTAGGCTCAAAGATCGAAAAAGCGAATAAAGATCTGGCAGAAATTAAAACTTATAAGTTTAAGTGTAACTGAGCCTATTGCTATTTAAAGGACAAAAGTAAGTATGACTTAAATGTCATGCCAATCAAACTAATTTTAATTAACCAACTCTAAAATATCATTCATGAGTTTGGATTTATTCAATTATAATCGTCGGGAAACAAAAGTAGTCCATGTTGGTGCATTGGATATGGGTGGAAATAATCTTATCCGTATTCAGTCTATGACGACTACCAGTACTGATGATACGAAAGGCTCTGTAGCTCAAACAGAACGAATCATCAAGGCTGGCGGAGAACTAGTCCGACTGACTACCCAGGGTAAACGCGAGGCAGAGAATCTGAAGAACATCAAAACCGAATTACGTGCTGATGGATACAACACACCTCTTGTGGCAGATGTCCATTTCGTAGCTGATGTAGCTGATACAGCTGCCCAATATGCTGAAGGTGTACGCATTAACCCGGGAAACTATGTAGATCCCGCACGCAGATTCATCAAAAAAGAATATACCGACAAAGAGTATACTCAGGAACTCCAGAAGATCGAAGATCGCTTTATCCCCTTTCTGAATATCTGCAGGAAAAATCATACAGCTATACGTATCGGAGTCAACAACGGTTCTCTTTCAGACCGTATCCGTAATCGCTATGGTGATACTCCGGAAGGCATTGTCGAAAGTTGTATGGAATTTCTTCGCATCTGTAAAAAACAGCATTTCAATGATGTTGTCATTTCCATCAAAGCTTCTAATACTGTCGTCATGGTTCATTCTGTACGCCTGTTGGTCGCTGAAATGGAAAAGGAACACATGGAATATCCGCTGCATCTGGGAGTGACAGAAGCAGGAGATGGCGAAGACGGACGGATAAAGAGTGCCGTAGGTATCGGTGCATTACTGGCTGATGGTATAGGAGATACCGTCCGGGTCAGTTTAAGTGAAGAACCGGAAGCAGAAATCCCCGTAGCCCGCCATCTCGTCAATTATATCACAATGCGTGCCGGACACGTACTGATTCCGGCCACACAGGCGAAGAGATTCAACTGGATCAATCCCAAACGACGCGAGACAAAAGCTGTTGAAGACATCGGAGGAGACCAAGTACCTGTCGTAATTGGCAAGAGTACGAAAGCAGATTACCGATATACAGGTTCTGAAATTCCGGAACATCCCATAGCTCAACAGAAGTATATCATTGACTACAATAAATTCGGAGAACTGCAGGGAAATGGAAAACTGCCTGAATTGGAGAAGAACGGCGCGAGATTCTATCCGATTTTCCCAGTCAACGCCATGCCTTTCATGGCTATGATACAATCACCATTAAAGTTTATAGTCCTCCAGTTTGGTACTCCTGCTGCTGAATACCTGACCTGCCTGAAATATCATCCGGAGACAGTCGTCGTCTGTATGAGCCATCACAAGAACCGTCTGGGTGACCAGCGCGCCCTTGTACACGAAATGTGGTCTGCTGGCCTGAGAAATCCCGTTATCTTTTCCGAAATGTACAATCATTCTCAAACCGAAAAAGAAGATTTTCAGATTGAATCAGCAGCAGATATGGGAGCTTTGATGATGGATGGCCTCACGGATGGCATCTGGCTGCTGAATGACGGTGATTTATCAGATGAGGATATTGTATCAACAGCCTTTGACATTCTGCAAGCCGGCCGCCTCCGGACATCCAAGACAGAATACATCAGTTGTCCGGGTTGTGGCCGGACCCTGTATGATCTTCAGGGTACGATTTCAAAAATCAAGAAAGCCACCAAGGATATGAAAGGCCTGAAAATCGGTATTATGGGTTGTATCGTCAATGGCCCGGGAGAAATGCACGATGCCGATTACGGATATGTCGGAGCCGGTTTTAACCGAATCTCACTCTACCGTAAACAAGTTTGCGTAGAGAAAAACATACCTGAAGAAGAAGCCGTGGATCACCTTCTGGCGCTGATCAGGAAAGACAAGGAAAAACGCTCATGACAAAATTATCAAAGTATCAGTTTGTTTAGAATATATTCTAAACAAACTGAGTATCTTTGCAAGAAACCCATTTAAAAGACATGAGAATACAGGAATTAATGAGAACCGTCCGTTTCGACGATATTAAGAATGTTCTGAAACAATACGACTTTGAATTGAAAGAGTTGAAAGAATACGAAAAAACCTTCAATACATTACGAGACATCCAGCCCACCTTTGACTATTTTGACATGGTTATCAATGTAAAAAGGTTGAACGGACAGGTTATGGTTACCAATACACACCTCGGTTCAATGAGTGACCTTGCAGGCAGAACAGTAAAAACCAGAAAAGAAGACCATTTTACACCGGCGGAGGCAGCAGCTCATATCATCTATCAGATTACAGCTCACGGGTATGATACCATTCGGTATAAGGATAATCTGGATGAGTGGGATGATGATATGATGAAAGATTCTGACGAAGAATAGTATTCCGAATCATCCTTTTCATTTTCTCATCTTTCACACATTACCGAGATGGACGTATTTTATACCCGCTTTCAGAGCAATGTCTCGGGCTGCATACATGTCTTCCAGCGGTGTAGGACCATGATCTTCCATCATAAACATCGGAAAGCAACGGCTGAAATGAAGAGGGCAGTTTGCAAAACCATTACTTGCAAGCCATTCACAAAGTTGTGAAACCAACTTTTTGTCCGTATTGACTCCAGGGACCAGAAGGTTCGTGATTTCCAGATGCACTCCTGCTTCCAGGAAGATTTTCAAAGCCTCAAGGACAGGTGCTAATGTTGCTCCATTCCATTTCTGATAAATCTCATCACTGAAAGATTTCAGATCAATATTGGCAGCATCAATATAAGGAATCAACCAGCGAAGAGGTTCAGGATTGATATAACCAGCAGACACAAGGACATTATAGAGATGATGACGATGCGCTACCACGGCTATATCATGCACATATTCAATATAAGTAAGCGGTTCGGTATAGGTATAAGCTATTGTCGGAATATGGTCTTGTAAGGCCATATTGACTATATCTTCAGGACTATATTCCTGATTGGGTATATCTATAGGAGAAGCTTGAGAGATATCAAAATTCTGACAGTTTTTGCAACGCAGATTACAACCTGTGCAAGCGAGGGAGAGACATCTGCTACCAGGATGGAAATGTAACAAAGGTTTCTTCTCTATCGGATCATTTGCTAACGCACAAGGGCGACCATAAACCATAGAATAAAGTCGGCCTCTGATATTTTTCCGACTCCGACAAATACCGGTATGTCCTTCAGTTATCAGACATTCATGAGGACAGAGCAGGCAACGCACATCATCTTTCTCGTTATTTACCCTAGAAGAGTTTTGGCAGGCTTGGACACCAGGTGTTCTCTTTACATAACGAGTCTGGCCCAAAACAGATGCTGCCACCTTTTCATAAAATTTCGCTTCATGCAGCATTATTGATTCTCCTTCCTTATCCCCATTGATTTCTCACTGAAAATAATAGCTTCATAGGTATAAAGTTCGGCATTTTTCCAACCTTCCCAACCTATTCCTGCTTTATCCTGGGCACAATGCCCCAGAAATTCTTCTTTGGTCCAGTTGACTTCATCTGCTACCTGTGGCAGGAATGTTCCACTACGAAAGCCTTTACGCATGTAAATACCCTGTTTCCCAAATTGGAATTCACTGATATCAGTAATTCTATGAAGTGGTGTAAGAACAGAAATTTCAATCTCAATTTCCGAGAGTTCCTCTTTATTGACCGGGGTAAAGCGGGGATCTTCAAAAGCAGCTGACCTTGCCATCTCTCTGACCACATCAGCCAGGGGAATATCTGCTCCAAAATGGCCGATACAGCCCCGGAGACGGCCGTTTTCATTCAAGGTTACAAAAGCCCCACATTTACGCATGAGACGTGAAGAGAAAGGTACAGGAGGGACTTCTGACTCCGAAGAAATACTATTTCTGGCAAGTATAAGCAATGTTTTTTTCTCCTCTGACGTCAGGAACTCTCCCGAAGAAGAAGTTTGCTGTCCAGAAGATAAAGCTGTATGGCCGGAATCTTTTTGGATAACAGTTTTTTTCTCAGACTGCGAATCCATATCTATCGGAAAAGCATTTGCAGAAGACTTTTTATCGGTAGAATTATTTTCCGTCAGCGTCTGGCAAAACGCATAATATCCTACCACCTCCTTTTTCTCTCCGTATGGAGAATCTCCGGAATTCAAATAAATGAGTTTGTGAAGATTTAATTTTGGATTGTTTTCACTCATCATCAAAAGTACGGCTATACCACATTGTCCGCAAGCACTAGTAGCCAGATTGTGAAAGCCTAAGAAATGATTCTCAGACAAGATCTTGGCAAACTTTTCCAGACTTCCTGTTGCAATTGCATCTCCAGTTCGGTGATCCACTTTTTCAGCATCATCATACGGAGGATAATGAGAAAAGTCACTACTAATCACAAAGAGATTCCGGGAATTGAAATAAGGTTGTAAAGCCTTAGCAATTTCACGAAGGCGATGCATGTCTTCTGTTCCGATTATGATGGGAATGATTGGTGGGACATCTTTCAGATGATACTGCAGGAACGGAAGTTGAACTTCCAGACAATGCTCCCGGTCATGAGCCTGAGGCAGATATTGAAATACTTGATTCTCCGTAATAAGACGATTACAAAGAGCCGTATCTACTTCTACCCTGCCTAAAGGAGTAGCATAACAGCCAAAAGCATTACAGACAGAAGCACCGTCAAAAGCCACATGATGAGAAGGTCCTATCAGAAAAATATGGTCATAATGCACCTTCTGAGAGATCTGGGCAAAAGCATCAGCCGCCACACGGCCAGAGAATATATACCCTGCATGAGGTACAATCACTGACTGGATATGCTGATCCGTAAAAAGAACCTTTGCACTGTCAAAATAGGACTTTAAATAGATACTCAGTTCTTGTTGATCTTTGGGATAGAACTGACCGGCAACCGCCATCGGGCGTACTGTCGTCCCTTCTTGTATTCCATTCATAGCATTACCTCCTGTTACAAAAACGAACAAAAGTAATAACAAAATGCCTGTCGAAATCATAGACAGGCATTCTCTTTTCTTTCTATCAGGGATATTCTGCATTACTTTAGAACTTTAATCCCTATTAGTCATATTTTACTCCATAAGAATGCCTAACTTTTCTTTTAAACATCCATGAACCGCAAAATTTGGAAACGGATGGCAGAAACTGATTTCATTGATTAACAAACTATCCTTTCCAAAATGGTCATCTATCCAACTTCCAGGTAGCTCCATCCTGGGTATCCTGGATCTCAAATCCATCCTTTTGCAACTCATTGCGAATCTGATCACTCGTCGCCCAGTCCTTGGCATCCTTAGCCTTAGCACGAAGATCGAGGACCATATCCATGACTTTACCAAAGGATTTTTCCCGCTCACTGTTATTCGCGCCAGTCTCACTCTTCAATCCCAGAATATCAAAAGTGAATAAATTCATCGTATCTGAAAGTTCTTTCATATCCTCAGAACTGATTTTTGCCTTATGATCAATAATCGTATTGACCAGATGACAAGCTTCAAACAGATTACTGATTACTGTAGGAGTCTGCAAATCATCATTCATGGCATCATAGCATTTCTGCCGAAATCCGCTTACAAATTCCTTTGTAACATCATCACTATCCTTGGAAACCTGAATACGTTTCAGATCATTGATGCCATCCATCAGACGTTTATAGCCTTTTTCTGCAGACAGAAGGGCTTCATTAGAGAAATCAACCGTACTACGATAATGGGCAGAAAGAATGAAGAAACGTATCGTCATCGGACTATATGCTTGTTTAAGGGTCGGATGCTTACCCGTAAAGAATTGCTCCAAAGTAATAAAATTACCCAGACTCTTCCCCATTTTCTGACCATTGATGGTAATCATATTATTGTGCATCCAATAGTGTACCATCTGATCACCCTGACTAGCTACAGCTTGTGCTATCTCACACTCATGATGAGGGAAAATTAAATCCATTCCTCCCCCATGAATATCAAAATGACTGCCCAAGTATTTCCGGCCCATAGCCGTACACTCACAGTGCCAACCCGGATAACCTACGCTCCAGGGACTTGGCCAGCGCATGATGTGCTCAGGTTGTGCCTTCTTCCAAAGGGCAAAATCACACTGGTGCTTCTTCTCACCGACACCATTCAACTCTCGGCTGTTGTTGATGATATCCTTCAGATTACGGCCTGAAAGAATGCCATAATGGTATTTCTGATCATATTTCACGACATCGAAATACACAGAACCATTACTAATATAAGCATAACCGTTATTCAGAATTTCCTTCGTCAACTCCTCTTGTTCTATGATATGTCCTGTAGCATGGGGTTCAACAGAAGGAGAAAGAACATTCAGTGCTTCCATGGCATGATGATACCGAATGGTATAATACTGTGCGATTTCCATGGGCTCCAACTGTTCCAGACGGGCTTTTTTCTCTATCTTGTCCTCACCTTCATCGGCATCATGCTCCAGATGTCCCACATCCGTAATATTACGTACATAACGCACCTTATAACCCAAATGGGACAAATAACGGAAAAGGACATCAAATGTTATTGCCGGACGTGCATGTCCCAAATGTGGATCGCCATAGACGGTTGGTCCGCAAACATACATTCCTACATGCGGCGCATGCAAAGGTTTAAAAATCTCTTTTCTGCGAGAAAGTGTATTATAAATAATCAGTTTTTGTTCCATCATAAATCTATTTTCTAATATGCAAATATATGATTTTTATGGCAGAGGACAAAATAAAAAAACAATTTTTGTAACTTTACCATTTCTGCCATCAAAATTTAAGTAACTTTGCAGACATTCAGCAAATCTTACAAATAAAAACATGAACAAATATGCCATCTTCAGTGATATTGACGGAACATTAGTAAGTTTCAAGACCCATCGCGTACCGGAATCTGCCGTTCAGGCTCTTACAGAAGCACACAAAAGAGGGCATCATTTTTACATTTCTACCGGCAGACCTCTATGCTTCATTACAAATCTAAAACAGGTAGAATCGCTTATCGATGGTTATATAACCACCAATGGAGCTTATTGCTTTATCGGGAAAAAGGAAGTTTATTGTCGTTCTATCTTGCCTGAAGACGTACAGACCGTATTAAATTTTTCTGATCAGTTAGGTTTTCCTTGCATTGTGGTCGGAGAAAAGACGGTTGCCGTATACAATAATACACCCGAAGTCAATAATGTTTTTTACAACCAACTCGGCGTATCAGGACTCGACAAAACATCATCAATAGATACATTAAAGGGACAACGTATTTTACAGTTAACACCGTTTATTTCTCCTGATCTGGAAAAAAAGATTATGCCATATCTCAAGCATTGTAATGGTGGTCGCTGGACGCCGAAATTCTTAGATATCACAGATGCCGATGCAGACAAAGGAAAAGGACTATTGAAAATAGCTGAATATGAAAAAATAGATATCTTCCATACTATAGCCCTGGGAGACGGTGGAAATGATATTCCTATTATTAGACAGGCAGGAATAGGTATAGCTATGGGGAATGCAGCTGATAGTACTAAAGATGCAGCTGATTTCGTCACACAGGATGTGGATGATAACGGTCTAGCCTATGCCCTGAAACACTATAAAATTATCAGATAAAATAATTAAGGAAAAGAATGGGTAGAAAATTCTAAAACTTTTCAGATAAAAACATGCCTCTTTATCCTACCCTTTAAAATTTAAATAACCGTGTCTTCAAAAATGAATTGAAGACACAGTCACAAATATTCTAAATCTCTAGTCTCTATACTCTCTAAATATAAAAAGTACAGACCTGCAAAATTAGTCTACAGCGTCCTTACTGTCAACAGCATCATAACCTTTTGTAGAGTTACGATTAATCAATTCGTGGATATCCATCTCATGATAACCACCATTAGCTTTATCTGCAGCATCCATCTCTTCCTCTTCTTTCTTTTCAGCTTCAGAATGAGTAAAAGTTGATTTGGACTTCAGTTCACATACTCCCCAACCAATTAATGCCACAACAATAAAAAGCAAAAATGCTAATTGAATACTCATTATTATAATGTATTTGAATTCAAGATGCAAATTTACACATTTCTTTCGAAATGACAATCATATAAACTTTTTTTTTCTAATTTACTACTAATCCTTGACATTACCAAAGTATTGGTAAGCATATTACAGCTAAGAGGTAAGCTCATTACCACAGGCTTGGTAAGCAAATTACCGCAGTTTGGTAATTTCAAATTGACTATGCCTGAATTTGTCTTATACTTTTGATACTCTATTTACTGATTCATGATAAAACTTTTTAAAAGTGTTATCGATTTGCTTGATAGATTCCTATTTTTCATCCTGATCTGGTATAACGTAAAAAACAAAGTAATAATTTTTGAATATATAGACAAGAGCATCTCAAATAGATGCAATTATGTTCATTTTATCATAATGCAATATAAAATAGGCACAAATAGGTATTATTATTCAATCAATACTTATATTCTATCTAAAAAAGTTTCAACATGTTGTCAATATGTCATATTCTTTCTCTACAAACATTTTAAAACGTAATTTTGTGTGCGAACACAATATGGTTGATACATATCAAGAAAAACAACAAATAACAAGGATTTCTTTCGCCTTTATATCTCGCCATTATCTAAAGCACTATCTTTGCAATGTCATTCAGAGAAAGTAAGTTCGAAGGATAAATCCAAGAGCTGACATTCAAGGATGCCAAGGTAAAAAGATATAAGACCAGAATGACTGGCAGGATAAATATAGAATACAACACAAAGGCTGAAAGGTCTGAATAAAAGGTAGAAAGGAAAAAATTATGTTGACAGGTGGAAGTATGATGTGTTATGCATTACTATTCTTTGTATTTGCAGGTGTAATCAGTTCAACTATCGAGCGTCGATAATATTTTCGACAAATTCAGGAAAAGTTTAAAAATCAAGTTGGAAGTCGCGACAAGCTGAAAAGTTTGTCGCGACTTTGTATTTATAGCAATTCAGACTATCAGTTAGTCTTCATTACAGAATCCTATTTTAAGAAAGAACTTTTCGTTTTTTAATCTCATATTCTATTTTGACAGATTCGTTTGCGGAGCTATATTACTGATATTAAAAGTGTAGAAATTTAAAGAAAACGCAGGAATATTAAGATGATAAACATCTTTAACGGTCATCATTTTTCCAGGAACGACATGATAAGGATTCTCAATAGTATTCTCATCTGTTCCCTTTTTACCTTCATAACGCAGAACTTGGCCACTCATAACATCCATATTCTTATAATTCATATTGAGTGAACGAGACTGGGCATCTGGATTGACAACTTTCAGAATCATTTTACCATTCGTTTCGTCAATCTGAACACTTTGATAAAGGAGTTGATCTACCGGCAAAACAGCACTATTAGTCAGTTTTCCATTAATATAGCATTTAATACTGTCACCATTCACATCAACTTTCAAATCATACCACTTGTTTTCCTCAACAGAACCACGTGAAGAAGAAATGGTATATGTTGCTCCATCTTTACATATTTCAATACCATTGCTGGTATTTCTCCAGCCACCAACATTCCACCATACATAATTTTTGGCATCCTTATAATTGAAAAGCACAAGAAAACCTTCCTTTCCTCCATCTTTACGAGCTTTCAAAGAATAAACATAATGCTGGGTATTTATTCTCTGATCATTCACAGAAAGACATTTCTCCATATTAGCTGTCTCTTGTCGCATTCCTTCATCAACCTTCCATAATCCTGATAGATCTTTCCAACTTTTATTTGCTGAAAGGATTTGCGGGGTAATCGAAAACGAAATTAACTTCTTTTTATTAGTCCCTTTAGTTCTCTTGCTGTTTTTAAAGAACTTAACGGAACCAGACACATTCAGAGATTCACCAGTTACAGAAAAATCTTTATAGCTGGCTTGGGTATTCCAAGTTCCTACTCCAACTTGATTCAACGTGTTTACACAACTTTTAATATTACCAGTTTCAGTCCACAAAAGATTTTGTTTACCCAGATATTCCGGCATCAATTTCTGAACATAATAAGAAGGCGTACAGAAACTCTGAGCGGCATCAAAATGAATCATATCATAAGGCCATGCAGGATTATGTACATTAGTAAAAATCGGAGCAAAACTAGCCATACTACAAACATCAGAATTACGCTCCATTCCTAACATGTAGATTGCTTCTCCTAAAGCACTGTTCATATCACCATATCTACCGTAAGTTCCGGCATTATTTGCAGCATACTCACCGTTATAGACATGAATATTACGATTACAAGTATCATATTTCCTATAATTATGACGCATCCAGTCAAAACTCCGATAGTAATGTTCATCCTGTAAATCAACAGGATAATGATTTCTCCACGAAGGGTGATCAGTTCCCCAAGCTTCTACATTTCCAATAATCTGAATAGATGGATATTTTGCCTTAATGGCACTATAAAATTTAAAATAACGTTCTGGATAATCATCACTTTGAGAACCCTTTGATACATTCTGATAATTTTCATTACCTACCTCAATGAACTTCAGATTATAAGGAGCCGGATGACCATTCTTTGCTCTGATAGATCCCCATTTTGAAGTTACAGGACCATTGGCATATTCAACAGCATCCATAGTATTTGAAACTAAGGTATCCACTTGATTCAAAGGTATTACATACCCGTGACCAAGTCCAACATTCACGACAAAGAGCGGAGCTGCCTTCATATCTTCACATAATTGCAGGAATTCATCAAAACCAAGTCCATCGGAAACCCGATAGCCCCAATTAAGATTCTGATGTCCTGGACGATCTTCTATTCGACCAATGGTTTTCTTCCACTGAAAGGCATTATCGTAGTTTTCTTTTCCTTCAACATAACAACCACCGGGAAATCTCAAAAACCGAGGATGCGTATCCTCTAAAAGTTGGGCTAAATCAGGACGTAAACCATTAGGCCTGTTTTTCCATGTATAAGGAAAAAGAGAGACTACATCCAAATCTAATGTTCCTTTAGACGAAGATAAAAGCACAAAATGTCCATTATCTGAATTACCTGTTGCCTTAATAGTAGCCGATAATTTAGTCCAGACCTTTCCTATTTTACCAATAACTAGAGTTTGCCCACAAACTGTATGACCATCAGAAGATTGCAATAGAGCTATCAAATGATTAGTAAAATTCCCTTTAATCGCCTTTGCCCAAAAAGAAAGGTGATAAGTAGAATCCTTCACAAATTTCATCCCCCAGAACCCTTCATTTGCTAATCCCTCGGGATTCTTTTTAGATGCAGAAGGAAAAACAACTTGCAAAGCTTGATTTTGAGCCTTATTCAGTAAACCTATACGGATAATATTCAAGTGAGTATTACCTACAGCAAACCAATTGACAGGTAAATCAGAATCCTCAAAAGAACGATTACGAATCAATTCAGCATACAAACCTCCGTCACCGGCATGATTGATTTCTTCAAAAAAGAGCCCATATTGATATGGACTGGTCATAGGACCTCTCTGTGTAGCATCAAGTGTCATACTCACTTGCGCAAACGAAGTCCCTGTGCATAATAAAGAGACTAAAAATAAAATAAACCTGATATGTTTCATGATTTTTACTTAAATGAGAGAAGTGTATTATTAACACCATAAACAGAAACACAAAGATAATCTCTTTCTACACAAGAAAAAAAATTTTTCTATTATTTTATGCAAAAAATCGACTATTAGAACATTTCCTTCATCTAATAGCCGATTTCTTTTAATATGGATAAAAATTTATTTATATGAATACTTATATTTTATAAAAATATTCTCATCCCTTCAAATTTGTCTATATTCTTTTCTCTATCAGTCTTGAGGAGAAAATTGATCTTTTCCAACACCACAAAGTGGGCAGACCCAATCATCTGGAAGATCTTCAAAACTCGTTCCCTGATCTATGCCATTATCAGGATCCCCTACTGCAGGGTCATAAACATATCCACACACATCACATACATACTTTTTCATAATGCTTAATTATTTATAAGTTAATAATTTATACTAGACTTCAAAGTTACCATATTTTTTTAAAAAGCTCTTAATTTACAATTTTTTTTTTTATATCTTTGCATATTAAATGTATACCCCAAAATGTTTATAAAAAGCAAATACAAAAAGTAGTTAAATAAGATGAATTACGACTTCAAAGAGATCGAAAAGAAATGGCAACAGAAATGGGTTGAAAACCAAACCTATAAAGTTACTGAAGGCAAAGATAAAAAGAAGTATTATGTTTTAAACATGTTTCCTTATCCATCAGGTGCGGGACTTCATGTCGGACATCCCTTAGGATATATTGCCAGTGACATCTATGCGCGCTACAAACGACTAAAAGGTTTTAATGTTCTGAATCCTATGGGTTACGATGCTTACGGTCTTCCCGCTGAGCAATATGCTATTCAAACTGGTCAGCATCCTTCAATAACTACTGAACAAAATATAAACCATTATAGAGAACAACTCAACAAAATTGGTTTTTCATTTGACTGGTCGCGGGAAATTCGTACTTGTGACCCTAAATATTATCACTGGACACAATGGGCCTTTGAAAAAATGTTCAATAGTTTCTATTGCAATAAAGGACAAAGGGCACAGCCTATCGAAAAATTGATTCGCCATTTCTCTGAAAAGGGGACTGAAGGCATTCACGCAGCACAGAGCAAAGAACTTTCTTTCACAGCAGAGGAATGGAATTCATGGGATAACATAAAAAAACAAAATATCTTAATGAACTATCGAATTGCTTATCTGGGCGAAACGATGGTAAACTGGTGTGCTGGTCTTGGGACAGTCCTGGCCAATGATGAAGTGGTAAACGGCGTGAGTGTACGTGGAGGTTATCCTGTGGTTCAGAGAAAGATGCGTCAATGGTGTCTCCGTGTCTCTGCATACGCACAGAGACTTCTGGACGGTCTGGATACTATCGACTGGAGCGATTCTATCAAAGAAACCCAACGTAACTGGATAGGCCGTTCCGAAGGAACAGAAGTTGTATTCAAAGTAAAAGATAGTGATGTTAAATTTACTATTTTCACTACTCGTGCTGATACGATGTTCGGTGTTACTTTCATGGTCCTGGCTCCTGAATCCGATCAAGTGAATCAAGTAACAACTCCTGAACAGAAAACTGATGTTGAAAAATATTTGAGTTATGTAAAGAGTCGAACAGAACTTGAACGTATGAGTGACCGGAAGGTTACAGGTGTATTCACTGGTTCTTATGCTATTAATCCTTTTACTCAAGAAGCCATCCCTATCTGGGTGGGAGAATATGTTTTGGCCGGTTATGGTACAGGAGCTATTATGGCTGTACCAGCTCATGATACCCGGGATTATGCTTTTGCTAAACATTTTCATTTACCTATCATCCCTTTAATTGAGGGTGCTGACGTAAGTAAAGAAAGCTTTGATGCTAAAGAAGGAATAGTTATGAATTCCCCTGCTGCTGGAAAAAAAGGAGTAAATGGATTTTCCCTTAATGGACTGACCGTAAAAGAAGCTATTGCTGCTACCAAAAAATTTGTTACGGAAAAGAATATAGGCCGTATAAAAGTCAATTATCGCCTTCGTGATGCTATATTTTCTCGTCAAAGATATTGGGGAGAACCTTTCCCTGTATATTATAAAGACGAAATACCTTATATGATTCCTGAGCAATTCCTTCCATTGACTCTTCCGGACATTGATCAATATAAACCAACCGAAACTGGCGAACCTCCATTAGGCCGCGCAAAAAAATGGGCTTGGGATACACAGAATAATAAAGTTGTAGACAAATCTTTTATAGATCAAAAGACTGTCTTTCCCCTTGATTTATGTACGATGCCGGGATTTGCCGGAAGTTCTGCTTATTATCTTCGTTACATGGATCCTCATAACAACAAAGCTTTGGTAAGTAAAGAAAAAGATGAGTACTGGCAAAATGTTGATTTATATGTTGGAGGTACAGAACATGCCACCGGGCATTTGATTTATTCTCGTTTCTGGAATAAATTCTTACATGATTACGGTTATTCATGCAAAGAAGAACCTTTCCAAAAACTAATTAACCAAGGTATGATTCAAGGTCGTAGTAACTTCGTTTATCGCGTCAATGAAAAAAGTACAAAGGATAAACCCGTATTTGTAAGTTTAAACTTGAAAAAAAACTACAAGGATGTTACTCCTATTCATGTTAATATCAATATTGTAAAAAACGACATCCTCGATACAGACGCTTTTAAGGCGTGGAGACCTGAGTATAAGAATGCTGAATTTATTTTGGAAAACGGTAAATACATTTGTGGATATACTGTTGAAAAAATGAGTAAAAGCATGTTCAATGTCGTAAATCCTGATGATATCGTAAAACAATATGGTGCAGATACTTTACGTCTCTACGAGATGTTTTTAGGTCCTGTTGAAGCCAGTAAACCTTGGGATACCAATGGTATTGATGGATGTCACAGATTTCTGAAGAAGTTATGGAACTTATTTTGGGATAATAGGTCAGAAGAATTTTTGGTAAATGAGGATGCACCAAGTAAGGATTCACTAAAATCCACTCACAAACTGATTAAAAAAGTAAGTGAAGATATAGAAAAATTCAGTTATAATACCGCTATTTCTGCATTTATGATTGCCGTCAATGAACTCACCCAGCAGAAATGTCATAATCACAAATTGCTGAAAGATCTTGTTATCTTAATTACTCCATTCTGTCCTCATATCGCTGAGGAACTTTGGCAAGAACTTGGTGAGAAAGGATCCGTCTGTGATGCACAGTGGATTACCTATGATGAGAAATATCTTGTGGAAAATGAAATACAACTCACAATATCCTTTAATGGAAAAGCTCGATATCAAAAGACTTTTGCTGCTGATGCAGACTCTGAAAGTATAAAAAAAGCAGTATTAGCTGATGAAAAAAGCCAAAAATATATTTTAGGAAAAGATATCATTAAAATAATTGTCGTTCCTAAAAAAATCGTCAATGTAGTTTTAAAGAATTAAATCTATTTTCATTAGAAGTATCTCTGTTTTAAATTAAAAATAAAAAAAACAATTATAAAGTATACAAATGTTACTTTGCTTACATCTGTAACTTTTAAACTATATGAATAAAATCAATAATATTAATTTTAAAAATGAGATTAAGGATTATGCATATATTACCTTTGGTCTTATACTATATACCTTTGGATGGACGGTATTTCTATTACCATACAGTATTGTAACAGGTGGGGTAACGGGTATTTCTGCTATTGTTTTCTATGCTACCAAAATACCTATAGCCTACACATATTTTATAATCAATACAATATTACTAATCTTCGCATTAAAAATTCTCGGCTTAAAATTTCTCGTTAAGACCATCTATGCTATTATAGTATTATCACTATTATTAAATTTTACTCAGCAAGCCATGACGCTTCCTGACCATTCAATGTATCAGATTTTAGGAAAAGGACAGGATTTTATGTCTTTAATTATAGGATGTTCTATGACAGGTACTGCCCTAGCTATCGTATTCTTACATAATGGTTCAACAGGAGGTACTGATATTATTGCAGCCTGTATTAATAAATATCGTAATATTTCACTTGGCCGCATCCTTATTTTCGTTGATATCTGCATTATCAGCAGTTCTTATCCCATTTTCCATGACTGGAGAAAAATGGTATTCGGTTTCTGTACTATGATCATCGAAAATTTTGTTCTTGACTATGTTATGAATGCCAGGAGAGAAAGTGTACAATTTATGATTTTTTCCAGTAAATATCAGGAAATAGCTAATGCTATAGGAACTAAAATGGAACATGGAGTAACCATTCTTGATGGTCACGGCTGGTACACTGGTAATGAAGTAAAAGTACTTTGTATATTGGCAAGAAAAAGAGAAAGTCCTATAATATTCAGACTTATTAAAATTATTGATCCCAATGCTTTTGTATCTCAGTCTTCTGTCATCGGTGTCTATGGGGAAGGATTCGATAAAATGAAGATAAAAATATCAAAACAAGAAAAGGAATCTATTATAAAAACATCAAAATTAAATTCTCCTTCATCATTACGTAAAACAAAAAATAAATGATAAAACAATAATGAATATCGTATTTGCTACTAATAATAAAGATAAACTTCGTGAAATACGTGAGATTCTTGAACCTGAATTTAATATTATATCTTTATCTGATATAGGATGTCATGAAGATATCCCTGAAACAGGTAAAACTTTAGAAGAAAATTCTTTTCAAAAGGCTCAATATATTTATAATAATTATCATCAAAACTGTTTTGCAGACGATACTGGACTGGAAGTAGATGCTTTAAATGGAGAACCTGGCGTTCATTCTGCACGATATGCAGAAGGTAAAGATCATGACAATGAAGCAAATATAACAAAACTCTTAACAAAATTAGAAAACAAGACTAATCGTAAGGCTAAATTTCGTACAGTTATTACATTAATACAAAGTCCTTCTGATCATACTGACAAACCAATAACAAATTGTTTTGAAGGGGAAATTTCAGGTACGATAGCTATGAAAAAATCAGGCATAGCAGGCTTTGGATATGATCCGCTTTTTATTCCAGAAGGATATAAGAAAAGTTTTGCTCAAATGGGAGATATTGAAAAAAACAAAATCTCACATCGGGCACGTGCTATTTCCAAACTAGTTGAATTTCTTAAAAAACAGGCAGCATTAAAGTACTCTATAAAACATTCTTAAATATTATGAATTATAGCTATATTCTTGAATTTTCAAATAATAGAGTTGATAACATTATATAGCCATAATATTCTTTTGTTTAATTAGATTTATTTGTAAGTATACAAATATACCATTAAGCACACAAAAGACGACAGAACGCAAATAAAACATGTTTTGAATGATAATAGATAGTCCCAAGCATATAGGATTATCATATTTACATATCCATCCTAACATTAATCAATTCATTATATTATTATTATCTTATTTTATTTTATAAAGAATAATATGATAAAGTATAATGTGATGTGAATATGTGAATAATTTTTGAGTAAACTATTTACATATCTTGTTATATTCATATTACCTTCTTTTATGAACATTTTATATTTATATTTTCTCCTTTATTTTAAACTATTTATAGAGTTATCCACTAATTTAATAGCTTCGTGCAAAATGATAAGTTGATATTCTTTTAATAATTATATTTGTGGAAAAAGGATGATAAGTATTCTCATAAATCATTAGATATCCTTAGTTTGATGATGATTTTTTTTTGCCTATGGATATCTTCTATTTTATGAATAGATTATCCCATAGATATACTCTTAGTTTTCCATGAAGATTGTTGAAAAGTAGAATTTGATTATTATATATTAATGGTAAAGAATATTTTATGA
>CAVYLQ010000016.1:0-300000 GCA_963769405.1 uncultured Prevotellaceae bacterium
TTTGAATATAGAGTAGTATGAAAAATACCAAGTTGCTTTTATTAATAGGTATATTTTTTTCGGTGGTAGCCCAGCCTGTCATCGGAAAGTCAAGACATACTTTCAGTATTGCAAATGGAAGTTTCCTGTATGACGGGAAACCCATGCAGATCCATTCCGGTGAGATGCATTATGCCCGTGTCCCGGCACCTTATTGGCACCAGCGGCTGAAGATGATGAAGGCAATGGGCCTGAATACCGTGGCCACCTATGTGTTTTGGAATTACCAGGAAACGTCTCCCGGTGTATGGAACTGGACAACAGGTAATCATAATCTGCGTGCATTTGTCAAGGCAGCTGCAGAAGAAGGGATGATGGTCATATTGCGTCCCGGTCCTTATAGTTGTGCGGAGTGGGAATATGGCGGTTATCCCTGGTGGCTTCAGAAAGTAAAAGGCCTTGTCATCCGCTCGTACAATCGCCCATTCTTGGATTCCTGTCGAGTATACATCAATCAGTTGGCCTCTCAGGTCAAGGATCTTCAGGTCACCCACGGCGGTCCCATCATTATGGTTCAGGCCGAAAATGAGTTTGGTTCGTATGTATCCCAACGTAAGGACATTCCGTTGGCAATGCACAGGAAATACAGTGCGGCCATACATCAGGAACTGCTTGATGCGGGCTTTAACGTTCCTATGTTTACCGCAGACGGCAGTTGGCTGTTTAGTGGTGGGGCGATAGAAGGAGCCCTTCCGGCAGCCAACGGCGAAGATAATGTAGACAATCTGAAAAAAGCCGTAAATGCCTATCACGGCGGTGAAGGTCCCTATATGGTATCAGAATTCTATCCCGGCTGGCTTGACCACTGGAACGAACCGTTCCAGAAAGTAAGCACGGAGAAGGTAGTAAACCAGACCCGTAAATACCTTGACGCAGGAGTAAGTTTCAACTTCTACATGATTCACGGCGGAACCAATTTCGGGTTTACCTCAGGAGCGAATTACAGTAATGACAGGAATATCCAGCCCGATCTGACGAGCTATGACTATGATGCTCCAATCAGCGAGGCAGGCTGGGCAACCCCGAAATATAACGCATTGCGGAACCTGATGATGAAATATGTAAAGCATAAGCTGCCTCAGGTACCGGCACGTATTCCGGTGATAGCAATCCCCCGTATCAGGCTCGACAAGACTGTAGATGTCTTTAGTCTGTTGAAAGATATGAAAGCAGTCGAGAATGAAGAACCGTTGACCTTTGAAGAGTTGAATCAGGGATATGGCTATGTGGTTTACCATCGCCGGTTTCCCCAAGCCGTCAGGGGTATGATGAGAGTACCAGGCATAGCAGACTACGGAATCGTCTACGTAAACGGGAAGAAGGCAGGCGAACTGAATCGCATGACCGGCAGGGACAGTCTGGAAGTGGAAATACCGGATGACGGCGTGCTGGACATCCTTGTCGAGAACATGGGACGTATCAATTACGGCGCACGTATCACAGACAATATGAAAGGTGTTACGAAGCCGATAACAATAGGAGAGGATGAAATAACCGGCGGCTGGAAGATGTATAAACTGCCGATGGATAAGGTTCCTGATATGGCCGGATACCCGGAGAGTTATCAGCCCGGATTGCCGGTATTGTACCATGGGACATTCAGCCAGAAGAAAGTCGGAGATACCTTCCTGGACATGAGCGGATGGGGGAAAGGTATCGTATTCGTCAACGGGATTAACCTGGGACGCTACTGGAAGGCCGGCCCGCAGCAGACGCTGTATCTGCCTGGCTGCTTCCTGAAGAAGGGGGAGAACCATGTTGTTGTCTTTGAACAGCAGAATGACTGCAAGAAACTCGATTTGTCGGGAATCCAGGAACCTATACTTGATAAACTGGGAGGATTGTAGAAAAGTCAACCGTATCCTCAATGCTTGTTGGATACGGTTTGAAATCATTAAGAAGAATATGAAACATTTTGTTTTAACCGTCATGGTATTTCTATCGATAGCCGGTTACTGTCAGGCCCAGACCGGGACCAGTAAAGAACCAGTCCGTTATATCGGTGGCGAAATATGCAATCCCCGCCTGCATGACGGCGGTTTCCCCTATGCTATCGGAACAGAGAATATTCAGGTGTTGCGTGCAAATCGTACACATCCTGAACTGGCTGATAATTTCGGATGGACCTATAACCATGCGCCGAACCTGACCTACTGGAACGGAAAGTTTTATCTTGAATACCTGAGTAATCCTTCAGACGAGCAGCAACCCCCCGGACATACGATGGTCGTGACCTCTCCAGACGGTCGGAGCTGGGGGAAACCCGTTGTTGCCTTTCCGGTCTATAAAGCACCGGAAGGTGTCACATTCCCAAAAGGATATTACGGTTATATCATGCACCAGCGTATGGGATTCTATACCGCTCCAAGCGGCCGGCTGTTGATCGTTGCATTTTATGGTCATAGTTACAACCCTTTCAAGGAAGGAGGTATCGGCCGTGTCGTACGTGAGATCTACAAGAATGGTACGATGGGTCCAATTTATTTTATCAGGTATTCTTCCCATACTCATTGGAATGAAAGCAATACTTCCTACCCGTTTTATACGAAATCCAGGGACAAAGGCTTTAAGGCCGCCTGTGCGGCATTGCTGCATGACCGACTTAAGACATTGCAGTGGATAGATGAAGATCGAGGACTGGATGGCTTTTATACCTTGAAAGATTCTATCAATACCGTTCAGGCCACCAGTTATTATCATCGCAAGGATGGGAAAGTCGTTGCCTTGTGGAAATGTTCATGGGCGGCACTGTCTCCGGATAATGGAAAGACATGGTCTACACCTGTAAGGGTACCATCACTGATTATGGCAGGAGGCAAGAACTGGGGGCAGCGGACACCCGACGGCAGGTATGCCATGTGCTATAATCCTATAGAAACCCAGCAGTACCGCTATCCTCTGATTGTGACAACGAGTTCGGACGGAATAGTCTTTGATACGATGAGCGTCGTCCATGGAGAGGTCCCTCCACGTCGGTTTTATGGCGAGAACAAAGACTTCGGCCCCTGTTATGTGCGTGGCATTACGGAGGGGGAACAGACACCTCCGGGTGATTGTCTATGGCTTACATACAGTGTTAATAAAGAAGATATCTGGCTCAGCCGTGTCCCCGTCCCTGTTCGCACTGTATGGCATGGAACGGTCAATGACAACTTTGATCAGATAGAATCCCATGCTCCTGTAGCAAACTGGAATGTTTACCGTCCCCGTTGGGCAGATGTGTATGTGACAGACAAGCATCATCTTTGCCTTACGGATTCAGACCGTTATGATTATGCGCGTGCTATACGAGTCTTTCAGCCTTCCAGAAAAGTCGACATCTCCTTTGATCTTTTTGTGGAAAAGGAAAACGATGATCCTTTTGAGGTGGATGTGACCGACTGTCATGGAGCACGTGCAGTCAGCTTGTCTTTCCATCAAGGTAATATGATGTCCGATTCTACCGTTATCGGCCATTACCGTCCGGGAGAATGGAATAAAATCAATATCTCCATAGATGTCAGTGGAACCGGCTGCTTTACATATCATTCTAATGACTATCCGGACCTGCATGCTGTAGGCGAAGTGGAACGGTTGAGTTTCAGGACAGGCAGATACAGAAATCTGCCGGACCGGAAGACGCCAAACCAACAGAAATGTCCCCCGTTGGCAGGATGTGACGAACAGATCAGTCCGTCAGTCTATTATATAGATAACGTTCTTATAAAATAAAACGAAAAATGAAGAAAAGACTGTACATACTTGTTTTGCTTTTTATTACTTCTGCAATTTGTGTTGAGGCAAAAAAGAAGGTGATGCCTCCGGCACCCTGCTATCCCGTTCCTACCCAGGACCAGATCCGCTGGCAGAAAATGGAAAATTATGCATTCGTTCATTTCGGTTTGAACACTTTCAATGACCGCGAATGGGGATACGGAGATTCCAAATTGGATACCTTTAATCCGACGAAACTGGATTGTGAGCAGTGGGTAAAGACTTTCGTTAAAGCTGGTCTTAAAGGGGTAATCCTGACCTGCAAGCATCACGATGGCTTCTGCCTTTGGCCGACTGGATATACCGATTATTGCGTCAGGAACACTCCATACAAAGATGGAAAGGGTGATATTGTAGGTGAGCTGTCAGCAGCCTGCCGGAAATATGGAATCAAGTTCGGAATCTATCTTTCCCCGTGGGATCGCCATCAGGCCTTTTATGGCACCCCATTCTACGTTGAGTACTTTTATAATCAACTTCACGAACTGCTGTCCAGATACGGAGATATCTTTGAGGTCTGGTTTGACGGAGCCAACGGTGGTGACGGTTGGTATGGCGGAGCGAAAGAGGTCCGCAAGATAGACCGCCGGACCTATTATGATTTTCCACGAGCCTATCAGATGATGGCAAAGTTGCAGCCCCATGCGATCGCGTTCTCCGACGGAGGCCCCGGCTGCCGCTGGGTCGGCAATGAAAACGGCTATGCCGGAGCGACCAACTGGTCTTTCCTGCGCAAAGGCGTGGTCTATCCCGGTTATGATAAATATTATGAATTACAGTATGGACATGCAGACGGAAATGAGTGGGTTCCGGCGGAATGTAACGTGTCGATCCGTCCGGGATGGTTCTATCATGCAAAAGAAAATGACAAAGTCAAATCAGTGGATCAGTTGACGGACCTTTATTATCGTAGTGTCGGCCATAACGGAACAATGCTCCTTAATTTCCCGGTTGATAAGGACGGACTTATCTATCCGGTGGATTCCGCCAATGCTGTCAATATGCACCTCCGGGTACTCAGTGAGTTGAAAACGAATCTCTTGCTTCATGCAAGGATAAAAGCATCCAATGTACGTGGCAAGGCCTATTCTGTTAAAAACCTTACGGATGGTCGTTATGATACCTACTGGGCTACCGATGATGATGTCGTAAAAGCAAATTTGAACATCACTTTCAAACATCCGGAAAGAGTAAACCGGATAAAATTGCAGGAATATATTCCGCTGGGCCAGAGAGTCAGGTCATTTCTTGTAGAATACAAGTCGGGTAAGATATGGCTTCCTGTAAAGATGAAAGAAGAAACTACTACCATCGGCTATAAGCGTCTATTGAGGTTCAATACCATTGAAACCAGGGAATTGAGAATAAAATTCCTGGATTCCAGGGCTTGTTTATGCATCAATGAACTGGGAGCCTACTATGCTCCCCATGCAGAAGAGGATTATGTGTCAAAGACTGCTGATTTGAAAAGTATACCCTATACGATGCAAAACACATCCAGTGCTAATGAACTGGTCCTTGATTTTGGCAAGAGTTGTAATCTCAGTTCCCTGCATTACAAACCCGCAGGGACGGGCATTATTTCTAATTATGCAATATATGCCGGTAATGATTTGAATCAGTTGAAGCTTGTCACAAGTGGAGAATTCTCGAATATCAGGAATAACCCGATCATGCAGGATGTCTATTTTACACCAACTGATGCCAGATATCTGGTATTGAAGGCTGTCAGGATGATTGATGAGAGCAAGAAAATAAATTATGAGAAACTTGTCGTACAATAAAATGCAGATTTTGTATCTGCATTTTATTTTTCATTCATATCTGGTGGTTGCAAATAAAATAAAGTAATATAAAGATGAAAGGTATCAGGTCTATAATTTTATTATTCGCGGTAGTACTGTTTATCCCTCATACGGCTTCTGCACAAATCAGGCTTGCTCATAAGGGTAAGGCCACATCACGAATAGTCTGCATGAGTCGGGATACAATGACTTGTCATGCTGTAATATTATTTCAGCATTTCATTTATAAAATATCCGGTGCAGAACTTCCTGTGGTATCGAATGCTTCTCCACGAAAGAATGATGTCGTGATCGGAGGTATGACCCAAAAGGCTGGTGTGGATGGATTCCTTGCAGACTGTGCTCATGGGCAATTAACGATAGAGAGTGGTGGAGGATCCGGAGCTGTTAATGGAGTCGTCCATGTCCTGGAAAAATATCTGGGAGTTGATTATCTGGCTTATAAAGTATGTGATTACAGTAAATCCAAGAATATCAGTTTGCCAGTATTCCATGATGTCGAAACACCGGCTTTTCGCTATCGTCAGACTTTTAGTTATGGAAATGCTGATCCTGATTATTATCAGTGGATGGCTTTGGAAGACCCTGATCAGGTCTTCGTTTCTGATCTATGGGTACATACCTTCAATCGTATTATGCCCGCATCAAGATATGGTAAAGCACATCCTGAATATTATTCTATGATAAATGGTCATCGGCAACCAGGTGATCATAGCCAGTTATGTCTTACTAATCCCGAAGTATTTAAAATCGTATGCCATAATGTTGACTCCATCTTTCGTACCAATCCAGGTCTGAATATGATTTCTATTAGCCAGAATGATGGTAATGGAACGTATTGTCAGTGTCCCCAATGTCGTGCTGTCGATGAATATGAAGGATCACCTTCAGGAAATATCATTCGTTTTCTAAATAAGTTGGCTGCTCGTTTTCCCGATAAACAGTTTTCTACCTTAGCATATCTTTATAGTATGCGTCCGCCTGAGCATGTCAAGCCATTGCCGAATGTGAACATCATGCTTTGTGACATAGACTGTAAGCGAGAAGTTCCATTAACAGACAATGAATCCGGAAGGAATTTTGTTCAGGCTTTGGAAGGGTGGTCCAAGATCTCGAATAATATATTTGTATGGGATTATGGTATTAATTTTGACAATATGGTGTCTCCATTTCCTAATTTCCATATTCTCCAGAAGAATATACAATTATTTAAGAAGAATCATGCTACGATGCTTTTTGAACAGGTCAATGGAAGTAAAGGAACAGATTTTTCAGAGATGCGTGCATACATGCTTGCCAAATTGATGTGGAATCCATATTTGGATGCTGACTCACTGATGAGATCGTTTATGCAAAAATATTATGGTAAGGCAGCTCCTTATTTATATCAATATCAGAAAATCATGCAAGGAGCACTGTTGGCAAGTGGAATTCCTTTGTGGATATATGACTCTCCGATATCTCATAAGAATGGCATGTTGAATAGAAATCTGTTGAAGACTTATAATGAACTCTTTGATGAGGCGGAAGAATCTGTTAAGGATGATAGTGTAACACTGTCCCGGGTCAGAATGGCAAGATTACCATTACAGTATTCTGAACTTGAGATTGCCCGGACAATGACAGGGAATGATAAAGATGACATAATAAGAAAGGTAAACTTGTTTCGAAAAAGAACTTCAGAGCTGGACGTTAAATATCTGAATGAACGGAATAACAAGTGCTCTGATTATTGTGATCTTTATATGAAGAGATATCTGCCTGCAAGTAATCAGAATCTGGCTAAGGGTGCAAAAATAACCTGGATATCCGCACCTTCTCCAAGCTATCAGAAAATAGCAGATACGGCACTTACGGACGGACTTTTTGGAGGAACGACCTATGTGGAAGGTTGGGTCGGCTGGAATGGAACCGATGCAGAATTTATCATGGATTTAGGAGATGAAAAAGAGATTCATTCTATTGATGCTGACTTTCTTCATCAATTAGGGGCATGGGTCCTGCTGCCAGCCGGTGGAACTTATTCTGTTTCTACTGATAATAAGCACTATACTAAGTTTGGTTCATTCCAGTTCCCTGAAGATCGTGATGAAGCTGTAAAGTTTGTTAGTGGGAAAGTCTCTGCGGATCATCCGGTAAAGGCCAGATATATAAAAGTCAAGGTGAATACCATCGGAATGTGCCCATCCTGGCATTATGGAGTAGGTTATCCTGCTTGGTTCTTTATGGATGAAGTAACGGTGTTATGATATATAAATAATGATAGACGATAAAATATGAAGTTTTTGAAGATTTGGGGTATAAGTATTTGTTTATGCAGTTTTGTCACAGTTTCTGCTAAACAGGTCCTGCCTTATAAGAATCCGAAGTTACCTATAGCAGAGCGTGTGGAAGACCTCCTCCATCGCATGACGCTGGAAGAGAAGGTGGGTCAGATCCAGTGTGCCCTGGGCTGGAACTATTATACCATAAAAGGCAAGAAAGTGACGGTATCCGATAAGTTCATGAAAGACTTTGAAGACAGGCATTTCGGCATGCTGTGGGGTACATACCGTGCAGATCCATGGACCCGTAAGACCCTTTCCAACGGACTGAATCCTGAGCTGGCAGCCAAGGCAGGCAACGCACTGCAGAAGTATGCCATAGAGCACAGCCGTCTGGGCATCCCTCTGTTCCTTGCAGAAGAAGCCCCTCACGGGCACATGGCAATAGGCACGACCGTCTTTCCTACGGGACTGGGCATGGCCGCCACCTGGTCACCG
Organism: uncultured Prevotellaceae bacterium; assembly: GCA_963769405.1. GTDB lineage: Bacteria > Bacteroidota > Bacteroidia > Bacteroidales > Bacteroidaceae > Prevotella. The sequence continues at coordinate 8,360 of CAVYLQ010000016.1, forward strand.
GAGTTGATCGAACAGGCCGGCAGGGTGATATCCAGAGAGATACGCCTTCAGGGCGGCCATATCAGTTATGGCCCCGTTCTCGATCTTGCACGCGATCCCAGATGGTCGCGTGTGGAGGAGACGATGGGCGAAGACCCCGTGCTGAGCGGGGACATCGGTGCGGCAGAGGTGAGAGGTCTCGGCGCAGGAGACCTGACGAAGCCTTACAGCACCCTTGCTACGCTGAAGCATTTTATCGCCTATGGAATATCGGAAGGCGGCCAGAACGGGCGTCCGTCGATTATCGGACAGCGTGAACTTCTCGGGAGTTTCCTTCCCCCCTTTCATAAGGTCATAGATGCCGGTGCCCTGTCCGTAATGACCTCATACAATTCCATGGACGGAATTCCTTGTACGTCCAATAAGTACCTGTTAACAGATATCCTCCGCCATCAGTGGCATTTCAAGGGCTTTGTCGTCTCGGATCTGTACAGCATAGACGGAATCTACGGTACACATCATGTCGCCCGTTCCCTGGAAGATGCAGGTGTGATGGCACTCAAGGCCGGAGTGGATGTAGACCTTGGCTCAAATGCCTATTCCCGTCTATGTGATGCCGTGAAGAGCGGCAAGGTAAGCGAGTCAGCGGTAGACACGGCAGTGTCAAGAGTCCTGAGGATGAAGATGGAGATGGGGCTTTTCGAACACCCTTATGTGAATCCCGAGGCAGCCGCCAAGGGCGTGCGCACCCCCGGGAACATAGAGGTAGCGCGCCGTGTAGCCCAGGCATCAGTCACACTTCTTAAGAACGACGGAGTCCTGCCCTTGCGCCGCAATATTAAAGTAGCCGTCATCGGTCCGAATGCAGACAACCGCTATAACATGCTCGGAGACTATACCGCGCCCCAGGAAGACTCGAATATCAAAACCCTTCTTGATGGTGTACGGACCAAACTTCCTTTATCAGCCGTAGAGTATGTGAAAGGTTGTGCTATCCGGGACACCACGGCAGAGGATATAAAGGAGGCAGTGAAAGCAGCATACAGGTCAGACGTGGTCATCGTAGCGGTAGGAGGCTCGAGTGCACGTGATTTCAAGACCAACTACAAAGAGACGGGGGCAGCGGTGGCCGACAGTAAGGTGATTAGTGACATGGAATGCGGCGAAGGCTTTGACCGGGCCACACTCAGGTTGCTCGGCCTCCAGAACAAACTCCTTGAAGCATTGAAGGAAACGGGTAAGCCCCTGGTCGTGGTTTACATAGAAGGCCGTCCGCTGGATAAAGTCTGGGCCTCGAAAAATGCAGATGCCCTTCTTACGGCCTATTATCCCGGCCAGGAAGGGGGCGATGCCCTGGCAGACGTCCTTTTCGGTGACTATGACCCTGCCGGCCGTCTGCCGGTATCCGTTCCCAGAAGTACGGGGCAGTTGCCTGTATATTATAACCAGAAGGTTCCCGTAGCCCATGATTACGTGGAAATGCCGGCAACTCCCCTTTATCCCTTCGGCTATGGACTGAGCTATACCAGGTTTGATTATTCCGGTTTGAAGGTAACCAAACTCTCAGATAAGAACTATGAAGTGTCATTTGATATCCATAATACAGGCAGTTATGACGGAGATGAAGTGCCCCAGCTTTACCTAACGGAAGAGTATGCCTCAGTAGTCCAGCCCGTCAGACAGTTGAAGCACTTCCAGCGTATCCATATCCGGAAAGGAGAAACCGGACATGTGACTTTCATCCTCACGCCATACGATTTTTCCCTTATTAATGAGGATATGAAACGTGTGGTAGAACCGGGAGACTTTGATATCCAGATAGGAAGTTCATCCGCAGATATCCGTTTGAAAACAAAATTATCAATACAATAAATGATGAAAAATAACGAAAAACTTTTAGGATTGATGATAGCCTTGTCCCTTTTGTCAGTCAAAAACGTATATGCTGTTCCAAATCTTCATGTAGAGAAATGTGTGAATCATAGTACGATGACAGCATCCGTTCCAGGTGTGAGCCTGGTCACTCATCGCCCTCCGGTGTCTCAGCGTCTGTTCCGTTCCGAAGTCATTGACAGGAAGATTGCAGAGGTCAAACGCCGACTGAAGGATAATCCCTATCTGGCATGGCTGTTTGAAAACTGTTATCCGAATACGCTGGATACAACCGTGCATTATGGTAAGGATGCGAAGGGGAATGACGATACTGTTGTCTATACGGGAGATATCCATGCCATGTGGCTCCGTGACTCAGGAGCCCAGGTATGGCCCTATGTCCGTTTTGCGAACAAGGATCCCCGGTTGAAGGCCATGCTCCGCGGAGTGATCAACCGGCAGATGAAGTGTATCAATATCGACCCGTATGCAAATGCTTTTAATGACGGCCCGACAGGGAGTGAATGGGACAGTGACGAGACAGAGATGAAACCGGAACTGCACGAACGGAAATATGAGATTGATTCCCTGTGCTATCCGATCCGCCTGGCCTACTATTACTGGCAGGTGACCGGTGATTCTTCCGTGTTCGGTCCGGAATGGCTGTCAGCCATCCAGAACATATTGAAGACCTTCCGTGAACAGCAGCGCAAGAGCGGACTGGGCCCCTATCATTTTATGCGCAAGACGGACCGGGCTCTGGATACAGTACAGAATGACGGGTACGGAGCGCCGGTGAAACCGGTAGGCCTGATCGCCTCCGTTTTCCGCCCTTCTGATGATGCAACGACATTCCTGTTTCTGGTGCCTTCAAATTTTATGGCAGTCAGTTCCCTGCGTAAGGCATCTGAAATCCTGAAGAAGGTGAACGGCCGTGATGATCTGGCCTCACAGTGTACCTCTCTGGCAGATGAAGTGGAAACAGCCTTGCACAAGTATGCCGTATACAATCATCCCAAATACGGCAGGATCTATGCCTATGAAGTGGACGGTTTCGGGAATCACCTGCTGATGGATGATGCAAATGCCCCGAGCCTTCTGGCCATGGGCTATCTGGATCCGTCAGAGATGAAGGATCCCATCTATCAGAACACACGCCGTTTCGTCTGGAGTCAGGATAATCCCTATTTCTTCCGTGGGAGTGCAGCAGAAGGGATAGGTGGTCCTCACATAGGATATGATATGATCTGGCCGATGTCCATCATGATGAGAGCTTTTACGAGTACTGATGATGCGGAAATCAAATGGTGTATCGAGACTTTGGAGCATACGGATGCCGGTACGGGTTTCATGCATGAGGCGTTCAACAAGAATGATCCGAAGAAGTTTACCCGCCCATGGTTTGCCTGGTCGAACACTTTGTTCGGAGAACTGATCCTGAAACTCATCGGTGAAGGGAAGGCTGATCTGTTGAATAGTGCTAAATAAAAAACTGCTAAGGTGATAAGAAAAAGAGGTTGGCAATCTGATATGCCAACCTCTTTTTTTTATGACGATTATAACGATTTTGTACTTTTGCCGTGCAATTTCGTCAGAGTGTTTTTTACTGCCTTTATTTTATAGAAGCCTGATAGATCTTTTCAATAGCATCCTTCAGCATCTTATTAAAGTCTGTGTCAGACTGCTTGACATTCAGATTTTGTAATAAAGCACGTGAGAAACTTGCAATCATTCCGTGGTTATGTGCCAGTTTTTCACAAGCATCATCCTGAGTATATCCCCCCGACAGAGCGACGACACGTACTACATGACTGTCAGCCATCAAGTCTGAATAGAAATTAGTTACGGTAGGAATAGTGAGTTTGAAAATCACTTTCTGATCTTTACCTAATTTCTTCAGGTTCTCCTTCAAGTATTTCTTCAGAAGTTCTTCACATTTACCTTTCTCAGGAGCATGGATGTCGACTTCCGGTTCAATGATTGGTACCAAATCGTATGCAATGATCCTCTTGGCAATTTCAAATTGCTGATCAGCGATCTTCTTAATACCGGTTTCATCTGCTTCCTTGATCACAGAGCGCATCTTCGTACCGAAAACATGACGTTTCTGAGCCTGTTTCAGTAAGTCGTCCAGAACTGGCATAGGTTTCATAACCTGAACACCATTTTCCACAGGAGCAAGACCCTTGTCAACTTTCAGGATAGGTACGACATGCTTCTTTTCCCACAAGTAGTCAGCGGTATACATACCGTCAATTTTGCGGTTCATCGTGTTTTCAAATAAGATAGCAGCAATAATCCTGTCACCCTTGAATGCAGGAGCCTTAATGACCCTGGTACGCATCTGATGGACGAGATCAAACATCTCATCATCCGTTTTCCATGCGTTTTCACTGATACCGTAGTTCTTCAAAGCTTTTGGTGTACTACCACCACTTTGATCCAGTGCTGCAATGAATCCTTTACCGGATTTCATTTGCTCTAATTGAATTGTATTCATAATTTCTTTTTTATATAGTTGTTTCAGCCTTTGTACAAATATAGACTAAATTTCAATAAGATGTAGTTCTTTTTCTTGAATTTTTTTCTTAAGTATAAAAATTGATTAAATTACAAGAACAAGAACCTTCCTAAAACGGGATATTTATTATTGATTAGTTTTATGCTATAGGACTGTTGATTCATTTATTTATTTACTATTCCTTGTTTTGCTATAGCCTCTTGTTTGCGTTTGATCTCTTCAGGATTACCAAGATAAAAATCTTTTATGAGTTCAAGTTTGTCATTAAACGTGAAAACGTAGGGAACAGCAGTCGGGATATTCAGATTACTGATATCCTTGTCCGAAATCCCTTTCAAGTGCTTTACGATACCACGTAAACTATTGCCGTGTGCAACGACCAGTATATTATCAACTTTTGTTAGACGAGGGAAAATCTCACATTCCCAATAAGGCATTACCCGTGCAATTGTATCTTGGAGCGATTCCGTATCGGGGATATATTCCGGTGGAACGGAGTTGTAACGGGTATCATGTCTAGGGTTATCGGGATTATCTTCTGGCATAGGTTCCGGTGCAACATCAAAGCTTCTACGCCAGATGTGTACCTGTTCATTGCCGTATTTTTCAGCGGTCTCACTCTTGTTCAGACCTTGAAGAAATCCATAATGTTTCTCATTCAGTCTCCAGGATTTGAGGACGGGAATCCAGTCTTCATCCATCTTATCCAGAATACAGTTGAGTGTCTTGACGGCTCTTTTTAAATAAGAAGTGTAGGCTATATCGAAAGTATAGCCTTCTTCTTTCAGGAGTTTTCCGGCATTTTCCGCCTCTTCAATTCCTTGCGGAGATAAATCTATGTTTGTCCAACCTGTAAATCGATTCTCTTTGTTCCACTGACTCTGACCATGTCTGACTAATACTATTCTTTTCATTTCTTCATGAATTTATACAATGACTGTAATTGTTTAGAACCAGTCAGAGAAATTATCTTCTTTATTTGGCAAGTAGTAGCCAAAACAAGAAGATATCTCCAGCTTTTTACAAAGATAATATTAAATCTGAAATAGGATTACTTCTAAGATGATTTTCAACCATAAAGGGGTTGAAAATCATCACTTTTAGGTATATCGTGCATGTTCAAGTGAACATGATCCCCTCATTCACTTTTCATGGTAATAATGTTTCCTTCATTATTATAGTTGAGTGGCATTACTTTCAGTGACCGTAACCATGTCTTGTCCCCGCTTGGTATGCAGTCATGATGGAAAAGGTACCATTGACCTTTATATTCTATAATGCTATGATGTGTGGTCCAGCCAGTAACAGGTTCAAGAATTACGCCTTTATAAGTAAACGGGCCGTAAGGGTTGTCTCCTATTCCATAACAGAGCAAGTGGGTATCACCTGTACTATAACTGAAATAGTACTTGCCCTGGTATTTGTGCATCCAACTGGCTTCAAAGAAGCGATGTGGGTCATCAGCGGTTAGGGGCTGGCCTTGGGCATTAACGACGGTCACGGGTTTGGGCATCTCATCGAATTGCCGAAGGTCATCGGTTAAACGTGCTACACGTGAAGGTATTGCCTGTTCTTTACCTGAAGGAAGATATTCATCTTTCAAAGCTTTATTGTCTTTATACCATTGCAGTTGACCACCCCAGAGGCCACCGAAATAAACATAAATCTTTCCGTCATCATCTTTGAATACACAAGGATCAATGCTATAACTGGCCCGTATGGGGTCAGCCTCCGGTCGGAAAGGACCTTCCGGACGATCTGCTACCGCTACGCCCAGATGAAACACTCCGTTATAATCCTTGGCAGAAAAGATAAGATAGTATCGACCATCTTTTTCTACTACATCGTTATCCCACATCTGCTTTTCTGCCCAGGGTACATTCCTTACGTCAAGGATCACACCACAATCAGTAACCGGAGCAGACATTGGATCACCATTGATGGAGAGGACATGGTAGTCTTTCATTTGAAAATGCCCGCCGTCATCATCAAAGGCGACACCGCTGTCCCAGTCATGGGAGGGATATACATAAATCTTATTGTTGAATACATGGGCAGCAGGGTCTGCCATATAATCTTTTGGAAATAAATAACGTGCTTTCATATTATTTTTCTATTTAAATAAATCAAGAATATCCTTTACTACAGGTTTAGCCTGGTATTTGCGGTTGAAGAGCAGAGAATAGTTGGTCCTGCCTGGAACCGGCCAGTTATTCAGCCAACTGTTATTGTCTGAGACACCCCATAGTGTGACACGGTTCACATGACTTGCATATTTCCTGTATAGACGGAAAAATGCAAGGTATTGACTGTCAAATGTTTTCTGTGCTTCCTGAGTGAGACCTTTGGTATAAGGATTCAGTGATTTATCATACTGAAACCTCTGACCGACATCAGCTCCTCCGAAACGTTTTGGATTGGGAAGCATGTTTATATCGAGTTCTGTAAATTGTACCTTTACACCAGCAGCGATGAATGCTTGAATGCTTTTTTCATATTCTGTGAGGTCCGGATAGTCGTATCCGTTATGGCTTTGCATGCCTACAGCATCAATACGACAACCTGCTGCTTTCAATTCACGGATGAGTTTGACTACTGCTGCCCGTTTGATTGGATTAGACATGGAATAATCATTGTAATAAAGTTCTGCGTTTGGGTCTGCCTCATGTGCAAACTTGAAAGCCAGTTCAAAATATTCCGGTCCAATAGCTCTGTACCAAGGACTTTGGCGATAGGAGCCATCATCAAGAATGGCTTCATTGATGACATCCCATCCGAATATTCTTCCTTTGAAATGACCTACTACGGTAGTGATGTAATCATGCAAACGCTTAATCATCTCTTCCCGGTTGGGCAATTCTCCACAATGGTTCTTGAACATCCACGGAGCTGTCTGACTGTGCCAGACAAGAACATGTCCCATGACTTTCATTCCATGTTGAAGGCCAAATTGTACGAGACTGTCAGCTTGAGTCCAGTGGAATTGTCCCTCTGTTGGTTCAAGGTACATGGGCTTCATACAGTTTTCTGCCACGATAGAATTAAATTGATTGGTTACAATTGAAGTCGCTTTGGGATCTCGGCCTTCAACTTGATCAACGGTTACGGCAGTTCCGATAAGAAAGTATTTTCCGATTACATTCTTGAGTGCCGGGATTTGTTTTTTAGCCTGAGCCGAGAAAGGCAGAAACAATAGACCGGCAAGAATACAAATAATGATCTTTTTTAGTTTTGTTTCCATAAGTATAATATTTTTCTTTGTTCAAAGTTTTACGCAAATGAGTATTTATTTAGTTTCTTGACAGTGCCGGGATTCAATGGCTTTGTTGATTTTGTCTATCTTTTCATCACTTAATTCATATTTGGAAATGATGAACATAGCGAGAATCAGAAGAATAGCCGGAATGATACAAACCAACCAAAGAATTCCTTCTTGAGCAAAGGCTGTTTGTGTGGTAGCACTGTCTTTATTAAAACCGACAAAACTTAGTACTAAACCTGGAACAACTCCTCCAAGTGCCATGCCGGCTTTATAGAAAATACCAGTTAAGGCATTGACAATCCCTGAAATGCGACGTCCTGTGGTATATTCGCCGTATGATATCACTTCTGGAACCAGAGCCCACATATAACCTGTAGCTACTATCACACCCGTTGACTTGATGAATTGTGCGATATAAACCATCCAGATTTGACTCTTCAAGGCAGGTATGACGGAGACAATGTAGAGAATGGCCATACCGATGATAGCAATACTCAGAAAAACATAAAACATCCGTTTTTTGCCGATTTTTCTCTTGATAGCCGGAACCATAGGCATGAAGATGAAAGCTGGAATAGAGCCAAGAGCCATAAAATCAGCCATCTGACTGCTTGTGCCGTTTACGTTATAGATCATATAATAGGAACCTGCCGAATTCCCGATTGCAGTCATGGCAAACGCTGTAATAAAGAAGAAAGCTAAAATGCGGAGAGGACGGTTTCGCATAAACTCTACCCATAGATCACTGACTTTTACATTAGCCATTTCTTTTTTGTCCATTACCACTCGCTCACGGGTCTGGGAAAAACAGAAGATCAATAAGATAAAGCCGGCAACGGCATAGATAGCCATAGTAATAAACCAGGCATGAGCATCTGCTTTTGTGTTCGTAAGTCCATCAGGAGATATCTTCGCCACAATCTTTGGAATACCGTAGGCTACAGCCAGTCCACCAAGGTTGGCCATAAACATTCTGACGGAGGTGAGAACCGTAATCTCATCTGTATCACGTGTAAGACTGGCATTTAAGGCCCCATAAGGCACATTGATCAGAGTATAGCACATAGACATCCCTACATAAGTGATATAGGCATAGAGAAGCGACCCGGAGAAACCGTTCCAGAAACAGAGTACGGCAAATCCGGATAGAGGAATACCTCCCAGAACCAAGTAGGAACGATATTTCCCCCACCGTGGGCTATGCTTATCAACGAATGTTCCTACTACAGGGTCCCAAAGTACATCCACAAGCCGCACGACAAGGAACATCACAGCGGCGGAAGCTGGGGAAAGTCCGAAAACATTGGTGTAGAAAAGCAACAAGTACATGCCAATAGTCTGGTAAATAAGATTCTGAGCCAAATCCCCTGAACCAAATCCGATACGCTGGATCCAGCTGAGTTTGTAGAATCCTTTGGATTCTCGATTTGTAGTTACATTCGTGTCCATTACTTTTTATTTGATAGTATTTATAATTTTTTCTTGTGAATTTTTTTAGAAGTGCTTCTTTCTTTGTGCCAATATGGGATTTATACAGGGTCACTGAATTATCATCATCAGATGGTTACGAGAACTGGTGTTTTCTCGGTTATCTGACTCTGGCCTCTGAATTTTCCTGTATTTGACAGGATTTTATGAGGATTTTCACCATTTCAATAGGGGGCATAAAGAAATTCCCTGAAGAATCTCATTATACTCTTTATGAAGTAGCATGCATCGTTATGTATATTATTCAAGCAACTATTGTAGATTCTTTCGATTTTGTCTCATGGCAGGATGTCTCCTATTTTCACTTAACGGTTAGTCTTAGGAAGGCGTTCAAAAGAAGACTTGATGGTATCGGGTGTTAGCTCAAGGTTTGTGAAATGAATTTCATGTTTGCTTGCTTTTAACACTCAAATTTACTGATTTCCTGTTAATTGACCAAATATTGTATCATGTATATTGCTGATAATCAATGAAATAAATGTTAAAACAGCCTATCCGAAAGCTCCTGTTTCGTAATCTCTGTGCAGATTGATAAGAAACTTATTGGTAAACAATTGTACAGTATACGACAGATTGTCTCTGTTTTTATTTTTTTCTATTCTTTTCCACTTATGATATCAGCTGCAAATTTCCCCATAACTTTATATCCCTTCGGGTTCATGTGAAGTCCGTCAAACGAATATTCTGGTCGGATTTGTTGCGGATCCTTCTCGTCGCGGACCAGTTGATCGAAGTCGATAACTCGGTCGAAGGCTTTGCTATTGCGTATCCATTCGTTGACTGTCTGACGAGCTGCTTCATGGAAGAAGGAATACCAGCCATTGCCCTTAAAAGGTGTAATGGTCGCACCGTAAACTTTTATACCTTTTGCCCGCGCTTTGGTAATCATTGCCTGGTAAGCTTCAATTAGTTTTTGGGCTATCTCTTCGGAATTTCCTCTACTACATCCTATATCATTGGTTCCTTCGAAAATAATCAACTGATTCACGCCTTTCTGACCCAGAATATCCCGATCAAAGCGTTTCAGAGCTGGATCGCTGATCCCTCCTGATAGGATACAGTTACCACCGATTCCCAGATTCAATATACCCGTATTTCCGTTTAAGGCCTTTGCCATGAAATCTGTCCAGCGATTCTGATGATCAGTAGTACTTCCGCGGCCGTCTGTGATAGAATTGCCCAATATGGCTATTGTATATGCTTCTGACAATACATTGATCTTTGCCAGATTGTACCAGTGAATGGGTTTATCTATGACAATGAATGGTTTCCCGGGTTTTATCATACCCTTGGCAATATAGGATGTAGTACGTGAACCTCGATGAGAAGTGGCATTTTCCGGAACCTGAGAGCCATAGCAGATGGTAACTGCAAGTCGTTGCAGTGGGCGGAGCCGATAATTCAGTTCATCAGAATAGATAGCTTTCCCTTCTGGTATGACTACAGAACGCTTTCCATTGAATTTCAGCCATTTGGCAGTATGAATATCAATGTTACAGGAGTCCAGTGCATCAGCAAGATAGACAGCCTTGATTTCGACCGGCTGCTGGCTTTGCTCGTTAGAGAGTTGTACCTGAAGGTGTGTGCCTCCCAGAGAAATAGGAACGATTTCTCGTAGAGTGGTATTAGCCAGACTTGTCTTTTGTGGCATATCACCTTGCCCTGTATATTCTACTGCTGTGGCAAAAGTCCCCACCCATGTCGGAGATTGGGCATATGCGCTTATCCAAAGTGAGAGAAGTGCGCAAAAAGTGATGATTTTTCTTCTCATGATATTTCCGTATTTAACTGCTGCAAATATAAACATATCTTCTTTAACCTAATGTTAAATTCGTAACGGTAACGTTTCAAATTGTTTCATAAGGACGTTTTTTAATAGAAATTTTAGGTAGAAACGGAAACATTCATTATTTTTGTGGAAATAAGTTAAGAGACCATGAAGACAGTACATCAACTTTTTCTTATCTGTTTATTATTGCTATGGAATATTCCATGCTGTAATGCAACGGAGCGGTTTGTTGATTTTTTAAAGGGGGATTTCTTGCTCAACCATTCCGCAAAGATGGGTATTTACCTTGATAAGAATGATCAGAAGGGTGTAGCACATGCTGCTAATGACCTCTGTCAGGATATCTCTAAGGTGTGTGGAAGCACGGTGACGGTTTCTGAAGATCCGAACGCAGATATTCTTGTGGGCACCTTTGGCCATTCCAAAGAGATTGACCGGCTGATAGGCAGAAATGCTTTGGATCTGAAAGGAAAGAGAGAGAAATATATTATCCTGACCATCGGTAACCGGTTGGTCATTGCTGGAAGTGACCGGCGAGGAACGATCTATGGCATATATGAACTTTCTCGGCAGATCGGAGTCTCGCCATGGTATTATTGGGCTGACGTTCCGGTGGAACATCACCACCATATATATATACGGCGTGGAATCTATACGGATGGAGAGCCTGTTGTACGTTATCGGGGTATATTTCTCAATGATGAAGCACCTTGCCTTACAACTTGGGTTACCCACACGTTCCATACCCGATATGGAGAACATCAATTTTATGAAAAGGTTTTTGACTTAATCCTCCGGCTGAAAGGAAATTTCCTCTGGCCGGCTATGTGGAACTATGCTTTTTATGCTGACGACCCGGAGAATAGCATACTTGCTGATGAGATGGGTATTATTATCGGAACTTCCCACCATGAGCCAATGGCCAGAAACCATGAGGAGTGGTCCCGGGCTCATGGCAGCTATGGACCATGGAATTATCAGACTAATCAGAAGAATCTGGATGAGTTTTTTCGTAAGGGTATAAAACGGATTGAAGGTACGGAAGATGTTGTGACTATCGGTATGCGTGGAGATGGAGATGAGGCAATGAGCTCTCATACGGATACGAAACTATTGGAAAAGGTCATAACTGATCAGCGGAAAATCATAGCTGGCATTACAGGTAAGCCTGCTCGTAAGACCCCTCAGGTATGGGCCTTATATAAAGAGGTGCAAGACTATTATGATAAAGGGTTGCGAGTACCAGATGATGTGACAATCTTATTGAGCGATGATAATTGGGGGGATGTGAGACGTGTACCTGATCCTAAAGAGCGGAAACGCACGGGAGGATGGGGACTCTACTATCATGTGGATTATGTCGGAGCTCCAAGAAACAGTAAATGGCTCAATGTAACACCCATACAAAATATGTGGGAGCAACTTAACCTGGCATGCGATTATGGAGTGGACCGGATGTGGATTCTTAATGTCGGCGATCTGAAACCGATGGAATTCCCGATAGATTTCTTTATGCATCTGGCCTGGAATCCCCGGAAATATACAGCTTCAAATATCATGCAGTATACACGGGATTTCTGTGCACAGCAGTTTGGTGAGGACCAGGCCGGCGAAGCTGCAAAGATATTGAACCTTCAAGGTAAATATTCAGGCAGAAGTACAGTGGAAATGCTGGACAGGAATACCTATAATTTGAAATCAGGAGAATGGCGGTTTGCGGCCAATCAGTATATGCGGCTGGAGACCGAAGCCTTGAGACAGTTTGTTTCCTTGAAACCTGAATATAAGGATGCTTATAGGGAACTTATCCTTTTTCCTGTGCAGGCTGTATGCAACATGTATCAGATGTATTATGCGCAGGCCATGAACCATTATCTATATTCTATCGGTGATCCTTCCTGCAATCGATGGGCGCAGAAAACGAAAGAGGCTTTTCTTCGTGACAGTTTGCTTTGTCGGCAATACAATAAAGAGATTGCAGGCGGCAAATGGGATGGAATGATGATTCAGAAACATATCGGATATACTGGTTGGAATGATAATTTTCCTCATGATATCTTACCAAAAGTTTATTATATATCGGATTCTGATCCGGCAGATTTTATCTTTAAGGATACTACGGGATATATTGTGATGGAAGCCGAGCATGCACAATATCGTAAGGATGCTTCTCACGCTCGCTGGACGGTTATCCCCTATATGGGTCGGACGCTCAGTGGTATCTCCCTGCAACCCTATACAGTGGCTACCGATAGTGCTTCCCTGACTTATGTGTTCTGTATGAACAGTAATGGAAAGGATTCCGTTGAAATTCATATTATCACAAAATGTACCCTTGATTTCCTTCATAAGGGAGGATTGGTCTTTACAGTGTCTCTTGACGGTGGTACACCGGTAGAAGTAGATTTTAACAGAAATCTTAATGAAGATCCGAAAAATATTTATACCTTTTATTATCCTACTGTGGCAAGAAGGGTCGTGGAGAGTATTGTCAGGATACCTTTGCCGAGAACATCAGACGGAAGTCATACTCTGACCATCCATCCTGTAGATCCGGGTATTGTCTTTGAAAAACTGATTGTCAATAGACAGGGGTATCAGCCGCAATTCCTTTTCGGAAGAGAATCACCTCGGGTAATAAAATAAATCTAGTAGACTGTTTCCCTTTTATTAAATTCATATATCATGTTCCTTATCAAGAAAGACATAAAAAACAAATTATTAATGGTTGTCTGTCTGGCTATGGTCCTTTTTGCAAAGGCCGATAGCGGACAATTATATACTTCTGATCAACTTCCGAGTAGTCTTATTAATTGTATCGTACAGGATCGCAAGGGGTTTATATGGGTTGGAACAGATTATGGTCTGAGCCGTTTTGATGGTTATCGATTTGTCAATTATCTTCATGATGATAAGGATACCACAACGATTACAGATAATACGATCTCAACCTTTCTTGTTGATAAAAGTGGCAAATTATGGATTGGCAGTGCAAAGGGACTGATGAGTTATGATTATAGCCATAATCATTTCATGCGTTATCCTTTTCCGGATAAACGGCATCCTCGAATATATTCCCTTATTGAAGATCATAAGGGTGATGTTCTTATCGGTACGGCGGGCTTCGGGCTTTATGCCGTTCCGAAAGATAGAAACAGAATTGTAAATAGAATGGGGACAGCACGGAAAGATTCTGATATATTCTTCACTCATATTTATGAGGATAACCGTGGAACATTGTGGCAGGCAAGTCACCTGTCAACGATTAACAGATATATGGAAGATGGAGGTTATCTGAGGGCACAGCATTTTAAATCTCTCTTTGGTGCTCCGGTTGCTTTTTTCCAATTTCATAGAAATCAGTTGTTTATCGTTTGTATGTATGGCATAGAGATCTATGATTATGTAACAGGAAAACTTTGCGATGCAGGTTATGATTTTGGTTCTTATAAGGGTAATATTACCATTAACAGTGCAACATTTGACGGCAGAGGAAATTTATATATTGGTACTTCTGAATGTGGAGTATTAATGGCCCGAAAAGGAGAACATGTCTTCAAGCCGTTTTCTGTTCCAAATAAAGACCGATTCGATTTAAAAACTTCTTATGTAACAGACCTGATGGAAGACAAGGACCAGAATATCTGGATAGGCTGTTATAAGAAAGGATTATATCTGGTTAATAATGAACGAACATCCTTTCATAGTTGGAGTTTTTCGGATCAGAACCACTCTATAGGAAGTAGTGTTTCTTCTTTGGCTGTGGGGGATCATGGCATGACCTGGTGTACGGTGCAAAACAGTGGCATTTATTGTTTTGACAGGAAGGGGAAAATTATCAGCCATCCTAAATCACCGACTGGTACGACTATCATTTACCGTGATCGAAGAGGAAAATACTGGTTAGGAACCGGTAATGCCTTGTATCGCTATAATCCTATAACAGGAGTTTCCAAGCGGGAATTGACTTTTACCAGTGCAGGTATTTATTGTATAGCGGATGACGGAGATGGCCGGCTTTATATCTCTGTCTACAGCAAAGGATTGTATATCTATGATAGCAATACCGGAAATGTGAAAGTGCTGAATATGACCCAGCACCTTTCCCATGGACATTTATGCAATGATTGGATCAGGACTATGAGTTTTGATCATCGTGGATTGTTGTGGATCGGAACTTCTAATGGCGTATGCTGCCTGGATCCGAATAGCTATCGGTTTAATCACTTTGGCTGGTCTAGGATTCTGACAGATGTTCAGGCAGATTATCTCTGTGAAGATAAGAATGGAGATATCATTATCGGAACTGATGAAGGACTTTATCTCTATTCTGTGAGGAAACGGAAAGTGAGTTTGTTCCCACACTCTGAAGTCCTTCGCAATAAGCAAATCTGCGGAATTATAAGAGATCGGAAAAATGATATATGGGTAAGTACAACGATGGGTATCTGGCAATATATCAGAAGGAAGGACCGGTTTATCGGCCATATTAATGGCAATGGACTGACAGCTCATGAGTATGTCGAGGGAGCCGTACTTCATTGTGCAGATGATTTTTCGGGTTTCGGAATCGGTGATGGAATAACGACCTTTTATCCTGCTGATGTCAATAGGAACAGAATGAAACTGGGTAATGTCTATCTTACCAATTTTATCGTGGACGGACAATCTTTGGATTGTCAGAAAGATAAATTTAAAATTCCGTATTCCCAAAATTCTTTTACGCTGGAATTTTCCTTGCTGACTTATAAAAATATTGATGATATCAGTTTCCAATATCGTATAAATGATGGAAAGTGGTTATCGACGAGAGAAGGTGTGAACGCTATACCTTTCAATCATCTGGAACCAGGAAAGTATGTTATTGAAGTAAGGGCTTTCAGTGATAGTATGTGCTTCTCAAACTCCAAAACCATAACAGTTATCATTAAGAATCCATGGTATAGCACACCTCTGGCTTGGCTTGTTTATCTGGCAATTATTGTAGAACTGCTTCTTCTCCTGTTTCGTACTTATAAAAGAAGAGGAAAGGCTAAACTTGACGAACAGAAAATGCGTTTTCTTATAGATGCTACACATGATATCCGTTCGCCGCTGACTCTTATTCTGGGGCCACTTAAAAAACTTGAGAAGCGGTTGACAAACAAGGAGGATCAGCATGATCTGAATATCATAGATCGTAATGCACAACGTCTGCTGTTATTGGTTAACCAGATTCTGGATGAACGGAAGATCGACAAGGAGCAGATGCACCTCCAATGCCAGAAAACGGATATGGTAGATTTCGTGCAGAAAATCTGTTCTCTTTATCAATATAACGCTAATGATAGGAAAATCAAATTTCGTATGGTTAGTGAACAATCTGATATCGAAGCCTGGATAGACCGTATCAATTTTGATAAGGTGGTTTCCAATTTACTGTCAAATGCCCTCAAATATACTTTTAATGGCGGAGAAATTGATGTCATCTTGAGTAAGGATGATAAAAATATGTACATGCGGGTAATGGATAATGGCCTGGGATTCAAAGAGAAGAAAACAGAAAAACTTTTTGAACGGTTTTACGAGGGCTCTAATGCTCGTAACTTGCATATAGCAGGAACAGGTATTGGACTGAATCTCTGTAGGGCTATTGTCAAGATGCACGGGGGGTCAATATTGGCTTATGATCGTACTGATGGACAGCATGGAGCTTGTCTTGATGTGTCCATACCTTTGGGTAATGCTCATTTGAAACCGGAAGAGATAATGCCTGACGTGATGGATAAAACAGATGTCAAAATCTCAAAGAAGTTGCAGGCTCGTAAGAATTTTAATGTTCTTATCGTGGATGATGATCCCGAAATTGCGGGTTATATTACCAGTGAACTTGGGGAATGGTACCACTTTGATTCTGCTCGTAATGGAAAAGATGCTCTTAAAAAATTGCTGATGGGTAATTTTGATTTGGTCATCAGTGATATTATTATGCCAGAAATGGATGGTATAGAACTTCTGAAGAGTATTAAGACAAATACGAATATCAGTGATATACCGGTTATCCTGCTTACTTCAAAGAGTGAGGTAAGTGACAGGCTTGAAGGATTCAAGAAGGGTGCTGATGCCTTTCTGGCTAAACCTTTCAGTATGGAAGAACTTCATATCCTTATTGACAATCTGGTGAGTAATGTCCGTAGATTAAGAGGTAAATTCTCTGGCGCTCAGGATCAAACAGGAAAAGTCGAAAAGGTGGAAGTGGTCGGGAATAATGATATGCTTATGGATCGTATCATGAAATGTGTAAACCAGAACCTAAGCAATCCTGATTTCAATGTGGAGAAACTTACGGTAGATGTCGGTATCAGTCGTGCACAACTTCATCGTAAGATGAAGGAAATTACGGGTATCTCTACCGGGGAATTTATCCGTAACCTTCGTATGGAACAGGCAGCCCGGCTGATAGTAAAAGGGGATGTGAATATTACTCAGGTGGCGTATGCAGTGGGATTTAACAACCAGACGCATTTCTCTACAGCGTTCAAAAAACACTTTGGGGTGACTCCTAAGGAATATTATGTGAATCATCATGAAAATATTTGATCATGAAAAAAGGTATCTTGTTTTGTTTCTTATTGGTTCTCAGCCTTCGGATAAATGCTGAGGACGGGCATCAACTGTGGCTGAGATATGATCGTGTTGGAACAGCTGAGGTCTTTATGCCTCGGAAGATGTCGGCTACGTTAAGTATTGCAAAGGAAGAACTCCGAAAGTACTATACAGGTAAGAAAATATACTTGAGATATACAAAGGATAATTCAAGTATATTTCATTTTAGAAACGATACTTTGTTTGCTAAGACGGATATTGGTTTCCTGTATGGGGCTTATGCGTTATTACGTAATCAGGCTATAAAAGGCTTGTCAGATAAAAGAGAATTATGGGGAAGGCCGGCCGTAAAGTATCGTATTCTGGATCATTGGGATAATCTGGATGGGAGTGTCGAGAGAGGATATGCAGGGAAAAGTATTTTCTTCCCCCATTTTGATCCTGTGATTATTCGGGAATATGCTCGGGCTAATGCTTCTATAGGTATCAACGGTTCTGTATTGAACAATGTCAATGCTTCTCCTCAGATCTTGACAATGCCGTGGCTGAAGCAGGTAAAGAAAATCGCAGGTATCCTCCGGCCGTATGGCATCCGTGTCTATCTGTCTGTGAACTTTGGTTCGCCGAAGGCTCTCGGCGTTACAAATACAGCAGATCCGTTGGATCAGAATGTGATTGACTGGTGGAAGGGAAAGGTGAAAGAGATTTATTCCCTGATTCCTGATTTCGGAGGTTTTCTGGTAAAGGCCAGTTCTGAGGGGCAACCTGGACCTTCTGATTATGGAAGGACTCATGCAGACGGAGCTAATATGCTGGCTGATGCCCTTGCTCCTTATGGTGGAATAGTTATATGGAGAAGTTTCGTCTATGGAGCCGGCCATAAGGGTGAGGACCGGGTGATGCAGGCCGTAAGTGAATTCAAGGATCTGGATGGGAAGTTCAACTCAAATGTTTTTTTGCAGAGCAAGAATGGTCCGCTTGATTTCCAGCCTCGTGAACCGTATGCTCCGATCTTTGACTGTATGAAGCATACCCGTCAGATGGCAGAACTGCAGATTACTCAGGAGTATACTGGTCAAAGCAAGCATCTGGTTTATCTGGGGACGATGTGGAAAGAGTTCTTCTCTTTTGTCAATCCGGATAGACTGGAAGGAATTGCCGGTGTATCGAATATTGGCAATGATACTAACTGGTGTGGCCATCCTTTTTCTCAAGCTAATTGGTATGCGTTTGGCCGGATGGCTTGGGAGGGTGAAAAAGCTGATCCGAAAGAGATCGCGCAAGAATGGCTGGCTCAGACGTTCAGTGATAATCCTAAGTTCATGAAATCAATGACGGGTGTGATGATGACAAGTCGTGAGGCTTGTGTCAATTATATGATGCCACTAGGCCTGCATCATATATTTAGATTTGATAATCATTACGGACCGGAACCTGATGGCTTCCGTGCTAATTATCCGATAGAATGGTGCCCTGTTTATTATGATAAGGTTGACAGTCTGGGTATAGGCTTTGACCGTTCTTCTACAGGCACCGGAGCTGTGAAGCAGTATCGTGAACCATATCGTTCAATGTATGATCATCTCAAGAGTTGTCCGGAAAAATATCTCCTCTGGTTTCACCATGTACCCTGGACTTACCGGATGAAAGACGGACTGACTTTGTGGACAGAACTTAAGGCAAAATACCGGGATGGGGTAATGCAGGTCATCAGATACCGGCATGTCTGGCAAACGATGAGAGGTTATGTGGATCCACAGCGTTGGGGACATGTGGATAAACTGCTGTATCTACAGATAAAGAATGCGGAAGAATGGTATGATACATGCATCCGTTATTTTGGGTCTTTCGCCCGTCAGGAACCTTTTGAACCTATTGAAGAAGAACTTAATACCGGTATACAGTGAAAACTTAATGCTATTTTGTGCACTAGGCTGATATTTTAGCCCGGTGCTATAAACAGGTGTTGCTGATATTTACTGTATGCTATTACAAATGTGTATATTAGAATACGGTATATGTGTTGTCATTAAATCCACGGGTAATTGATAAGCAGGGGGATATTAAAGTTTGTCCGTCGAGATAATGGTGATTAGGACTATCAGAAAGGACACGCAGGGATGTCTTGTGATAGAGATAAGATATTACGCACTAACCTTTTACTAATATTAAGATTAAAACGATACAAAAAGAAATTTCTATGAGACATAATTAAAAGTGTCTCTATCTAAATGTATGTATCTTTGCAAAACTCAAGGTAATATTTCTTTATATGATTTATAAGTAATAGTCTGCCTTGTTGTAAATAAAGATCAATAAAGCGAGTTCATGAAAAGCAAAATGTAGTACATAAAATGCCATGGATATTTTCCTCTTAATCTAGGTTGGATTATTTCCTAATCATATAAAACCTAAAGGTGATGTTCATGAACCTAAATTTTAAAATGACAATATTGATGGGACTATATCTTTTAGCTGGAATGACATATTTTCAGCACATAAAAGCGGAATATAGAACAAATTCAGCCATGATTGTACAAAAACTAAAAAGATTTCCAACAATGTCAGTGATCTCAGTGAGTTTCATCCTGAGAGCATTTGAATTACAATCTATTGTCGCTGTAAGAAGTGCTGAGCAGTTATGGTGATCTATGCCGGACATGTAATGGCACTTGACCGGAAGTTGCGATTTTAAAGGATTAGTCTTTAAGAGAGAATTTCCTTCAGGCAAAAATGATGATAAGTATTATTATGAGCCTGATTATCAGCTTCTAGCCAAGAAAAATATTAATGTGTTTCCAGTTGGACACCTCAGTGCATGCCATGAAACATAAATAATAATGGACTAGCGATCTGTTGGATAAGATGTTACAACTTTTAAAGAGATGGTGAAGCTGTTTGATATGCACGATTCCGAGAGAAGGTTGGACAAAAGTCCTTCTACTTATTCGACATTATACTCATAATAGACTATTGTGAAATACAGAATATAATAGAAAAACTATGAAACTCGATATATTTATCAACTATTTAAATGATTTGCTCATGATTAAAAAATCTGATTCAGCTTAAAGGCTTGTCTATGCTCAATGTCATTTTGAGACAAGAGCATGACATCTATTACCATGCATTTACTATTCTAAGAATAGCTAATGTCTATTTATATCTAAACAATTTTAACTAGCGCATTGATTTATGTTTTTAAAATCTAAAAAGTCATCATTGGTAACTGTAGGATTGTGTGTGGCTATTGGTATGAGCTATGCCTCATCCACTTTTGCAATAAATCCTAATTATGTTGCAAATGCAGTTCAACAGTTAAAGAAGGTAACAGGTTCCGTACAAGATGCAGAAGGCCCAATTGTCGGTGCCACGGTCTTGGAAAAAGGTACCAGCAATGGAACAGTTACCGATTTGAATGGTCATTTCTCTTTGAATGTTCATCCGGGTGCTACAATCATTATTTCCTATGTCGGCTACAAGACGCAGAAAATAGTTGTAGGGGATCGGTCTTCTTTGTCAGTTACGATGGAGAATGAAAATAGAAATCTCGATGAAGTCGTAGTTGTAGGTTATGGCGTTCAGAAAAAGAAATTACTTACAGGTGCTACCGTTCAAGTGAATGGTGGAGATATCGCAAGGTTGAACACCACAAATGCACTTGATGCCTTACAGGCTTCTACACCAGGTGTGGAAATAACTACACTTTCTAACCAGCCAGGAAAGGGATTCAAAGTTAATATTCGTGGTTTGGGCACAACGGGTGATTCTGCTCCTTTAGTCGTTATTGATGGAGTAGCAGGAGGTTCCCTTGATAATGTCAGCCCTGCCGATATTGAAAGTGTTGATGTCCTGAAGGATGCTGCTTCTGCAGCCATCTATGGTGCCCGTGCTGCAAATGGTGTGATCTTGGTTACCACAAAGCAAGGAAAGTTTTCCACAAGTCAGGGAAAGGGCCGTAATATTGAATTTTCATACGATGGTTATGTAGGATGGGCCAATGTCTATAAGCGCCCTCATACGTTGGATGCTCAACAGTACATGCGGATTATGGATGAATATTCCTTCAATACCTCAGGTAAGACTCTTGACTGGTCTACTCAGATGCCCGCAAATATCTATAAACGTATCCAGGATGGATGGGGTGGTACAGATTGGTGGGATCTGTATGCTAACAAGGATGCCGTACAGACTAATCATACCTTCAATTTGACTGGTGGAAATTTGCGTAGCAAGTTTGCCATGGGCGTGTCCTATACAAGTGCTGATGGTACGATGGGTAAACCGTTGGAGCCAAAATATGATCGTTATACAGCCAGAGTCAACTCTTCTCATGTCCTGTTGCAAGGCAAAGATCGTAATATTATCACTTTGGGCGAGAATTTGTCCTTATACTATAATAAAAGTCACGATCTGGCAGAAGGTAATATCTATTGGAATTCCCTCCATTCAGCATTGACAGCATGCCCTCTGGTACCAGCTTACAATGATGATGGTTCTTATTGTCAATTCAATAATAATGGAGCGGGATGGAACATAAATATGTTCAGCAACCCATTGGTAGGTCTTGTTAATGGTGAATTTGGTTCAGTCAACAGATACCGTAATTATGGTATTGGTTTAACACTGATTGCAGACATTGAACCAATTAAGAACTTGAAGTTACATAGCCAGTTTAATATTGGCTACAGCGATTCCGCACAGCGTCAATTTTTTACTCCATTTTCTAAATCATCTACCAGTGCTTATTCCAATTATCGTGTAGTTCAAAATCAGAATACAGGTTCAACTTATGACTGGGTCAATACTTTGTCTTATAAATTACCTCAATTCCTGAAGGATAATAATTTTGATGCCATGGTTGGTTTTGAGTACAGTGCAACTGATTGGGGTGAGGGTGTTTCTGCCGATAACACAGATACAGAAGATAGTAAATTGTCTACTTTGACAGATTTTACTCATGCTTATCTGTCGAACACCAGTTCCAATTATTCTTCAGCGGCCATTAGTGGCTCACCTTGGGCAGACAATGCTATTCTCTCCTACTTCGGTCGTATAAACTGGAATATGAAAGAAACCTATATGGCTACCTTTACTCTCCGTGCTGATGGTAGTTCCAACTTTGCCAAAGGTCATCGTTGGGGAAGTTTCCCTTCAGCTTCAGTAGGATGGGTTATGAGTAATGAGAATTTTATGAAATCGACATCTTCTTGGTTGGATTTCTTGAAGATTCGTGCAAGTTGGGGACAAAATGGAAATTGTAATATCAGTAATTTCAACTATCTGTCCACTATCTCCTATTCTAATCAGTATCATGGTGATGCTTATCGTTTTACCAATGATCCTTCCAATTCCGGTACCACGGCTCCTTCAACTTCCATTACTCCTGGTGCTTACGCCAGTAGATTGCCGAATCCGGATGTAACATGGGAAAAATCAGAACAGACTGATATTGGTTTCGATGCACAGTTCCTTCACAGTCGTTTGGGTGTCAACTTCGATTATTATGAGAAGAAGACTAAAGATTGGTTGATCGAGGCTCCTATTCTGGATATCTATGGTACAGCGGCACCATTTATTAATGGTGGTGATGTCAAAAATACTGGTTTCGAGATTAATATGACTTGGAATGATAAGATAGGAACGGATTTTCGTTATCATGTAACGGCTAATGTTTCAAAGAATAAAAATAAGGTGACCCGTATTGCCAATGCAGAGGGTATAATCAACGGATCTTCCAATGTCCTCTCTCAGAGTACTGAGTATTTCTACCGTGCCCAGGTTGGGTATCCTATTGGTTACTTCTATGGAATGTCAACATCGGGTGTATGGCAGACCCAAGATCAGATTGATAAGGCCAGAGCAGCCGGTAAGGCAGTTCTTGCAGGTGCCCAGCCAGGTGATTTGATTTGGAATGATTATGATGGTGATGGAACTATCGACTATGCTAAGGACCGTCATAAAATAGGTAATCCTAATCCTAATGTTTATCTCGGTTTGTCATTTGGTTGCGAATGGAAAGGATTTGACTTTAATGTCACCACCCACGGAGCCTTTGGATTCCAGATTATGCGTAGTTATCGTTCTTTCGTCGACAGTTGGTATCAGAACTACACAGAGGATGTCTATCAGCGTTGGCATGGTGCAGGTACTTCAAACAAGCAACCGCGTCTGTGTGCAGGTTCAGATCCTAACAACCAGTGGATTTCTGATCGCTACATGGAGAACGGTGATTATCTCAAGATACAGAACGTAACATTGGGCTATGACTTTAATCGTATTTGGAAGCATTCTCCATTCCAGCAGTTACGTCTCTATGTACAGGCACAGAACTTGTATACCTTTACCGGTTACAAAGGAAGTGACCCTGAAATTGGATCATCGGCAGGACACGAAAGTTGGGCTTCCGGTGTAGATTTGGGATTGTATCCAAGTAATCGTACTATTCTGGTTGGTGCAAGCATTAAATTCTAATTTCAAAATTGTCTATTTATTATGAAAAAAATATTTTCAATTATAATGGTTGCTTGCCTTCTGCTCGGTGTGTCAGGTTGTCAAGATAGACTTGATTCTGTCGATTATACAGAGGCAAATACATCCAATTATCCATCGAGTAGCAAGGATGTAACCAATGAGTTGGCAGCTCTTTATGCAGTTATGGATCAGTTGCAGAGTGGCCCGGAACAAGCTCCTTGGTATGCTAATGAATTGATGTCTGATGACTGTTATGGTTCCGGTGGTACAGGTGATGCTGTGGAAAAGGCTATAGCCCATCTCACTATGTATGGCTCTACCATGCATGATGCAGCATGGAAACTTCTTTTCAGAGGTATTTCCCGTGCTAATCTGACGATCTCTACTATTGATAACTTCGCATGGAGTGACAAGACTAAGAGAAATCAGGATCTAGGTGAGGCTTATTTTATGAGAGGCCTTTATTACTTCTGGCTTACTCAGTATTTTGGTGATGTGCCTTTGATTCTTACTACTACCGTTCCTGATCCATGTCCACAGGTGAGTGCTAAGGATGTCATTTATCCTCAGATTTTGTCGGATTTTGTTTCAGCTAAGAATCTGATGGATGGCGTGACAGGAGTACAGGATGGCCATGCCGGCAAATATGCTGCCGATGCAATGCTGGCTCGTGCTTGGATGTTCTATGTAGGTTTCTATGGTAACGCAGGAGAATTGTCTACAGCCACACCTGCCCCGATTACCTTGGTAGCTCAGGAGGGGACGGCCAGTGAGAAGACTCTTACTAAACAAAATGTTATTGATGCTTTGAAGGAAGTAGTCAGTGCAGGAAAGTTCTCCTTGGTGGGCGATTTCCGTGATTTGTGGCAATATACCAATCATCTGACGAGGGTAGATTATAAATACCTGTTGGATGATAATGGCAAGGTTAAGAATGGTGTTGATGGAAAACCTTTGTTGTGGGCAGGTAATGCCAATAAAGAGGAAATCTTTGAGGTACAGTATGCCAACGCTTCTAGTTGGAGTGCTGAATATCCAATGGCATTCTCCAACGAATCTTCTTTGTACTGGGGGCCTCGTATCGGTAATGATCTTACTGGTGCTTATTCCAATGGCTATCGAGCAACCACTTATCCGTTCGGTTGTGGTTGGGGTATGGGTACTCCTTCTCAGAATATATGGGATGACTGGACAGCTCAGGAAACGACTGATGGCGAGACCGATATTCGTAAGACAGCTTCCATCATAGATTGTGCTTCAGAACTTGCCCACTATTCCCATGTAACAGATTGTTGTGAGGAATGTGGTCTTGTGGTTAAGAAGTTTGCTCCGGTGCTTTGTAACACTGCTGCCAATGGTGCTACCATCAAGGATGATAACTCAACTTGGTGGGCTTATGAGACGGGTTATTCTTCCTGTTCTAATGGTAACTCTATGCAGGGTGATCATTATGAAGATACTCCTCTTATACGCTATGCAGATGTGTTGTTGATGCTTACCGAACTTACAGGTGATCCTTCTTATATGAATCAAGTACGTGCTCGCGCGGGACTTTCTCCCAAACCATATAGTTGGACTAATATTCAGAACGAACGTCGTTGGGAATTTGCTTTTGAAGGTTTGAGATGGAACGATCTGCGTCGGTGGTCTGGAATCAATGCCGACAAGAATTCCTTGATATGTAAGGCTCTTGATGCTCAGGCAGGCAAGCCAATTTGGGTGAATGGCAAATCCGGCTATACTTTGAAGCATATGACTTCTTCTTGGTCTCAGAGATATATTGAGACAAAAGGCTTTTATCCGAAGCCATCCACACAAGTATCATTGTCTAATGGTGCCTTGAAGCAAAATGAAGGTTGGGATACTAGCGATTCTCAGTATAAGACTATTTATTAATCATGTGAAGTAACAATTATGAAGAAATTATCGTTTTTTTGCCTATTATTGATAGGACTTATATGTTCCTGTAGTCCGGAGGAGGACAGTTATAGTCCAGGACGTAGCATTACTGCTGACGAACTCAAGGCAGCAAGTAGTGTCTCGGTATATCAGGAGAATGGCAAGAATATTAACTATGTCCATTTCTCAACTACAGCTCCTGCCACTGTAATGTGGACGAATGGTAATATCACTTCCTTATTACCTACAGGCGATATGCAGATGTTGGTTACAGGAAAGCAGACAATTTCTGTTGTAGCCTTGAATCCTGATGGAAACGAGGTATCGGCAGATTTCAATGTCAATGTAGAGGAGATTTCTCCTAAATATCCTGTTAGTAAATACTGGCAGTATCTTACAGGTGGTTCTTCTAAAACTTGGGTATGGGACAATTCCATCAGTGACAAGTGTTGGGGTAACTGTGGTTACAATTCCGTTGGTAGCCAAGGTCTTCTTGCAAGTGGTAGTGAATGGTGGGGTGTGAGCTCCAGTGGTATTGCTGAGCAGATAGCCAGTTATAAATATGGTTCAGCTGATGGTGGCGATGCTTCCATGACTTTTACCCTGAAAGGTTCTGTACTCACAAAGAGCTCTGGTGGCAATGGTACATTCTCCTTTGATGAGAAAACTTCCAATATCGGAGGTTACTCTGATATTGGTCCTACTATGGGACACCTTTCCACTGGTGGAAGCGGTATCTTGTTTCCTGTAAGAATCAATGCAGGAAGTACAACTAGCACTTTCGATATTTCTTATATCGATGATAATGAGTTGATACTTTGCTATCCAAATCATCCCTCTTCAGAATCTGGCTCTGCTAGTTGGAAAGAAGGAACTTATTGGAGGTTCAAAGCAAAAAAGTAATATCTTAATCCATTTATCAGTCCTTGCTCTCTGTGGAGAGCGAGGGCTGGTTTTACTTTTCCTTAAAAAATAGTTACTATGTTTGCATACACTGAAACGAAAAAAGAATATTTAGTCACTCTTCTTTAGAGGCTTCGCATATCCGGCGACTGGACAAAATACCGAAGGGGAGGTTTATAGTTATCGAAGGAAAAATTGGTGTGTAAATAATGGGATACCATATTTACAGTGACAAGACTATAATAAGTAAGATCATTAATTACACACCAATATACAAGGAAATAAGATTCCCTTCAAGGGACATTTTTATAGAAATCGATGTCCAAGCTAAAACTTGGGAGGTTACTGTACTGACCAAGTCGGGTTATAAGGAGAGGTACCCACAGAAAGCCTCAACCAAAGTGCTCTTTGACTGTTTGGAGAAGCGTTTTTCTAATGGAGAATACCACGCTGCCTACGATTTAGGCTTCAGTGGTTTTGCTACATACTATGCTCTGAAGGATTTTGGTATTGACAGTGTAGTGACAATTTTTAAAAGATGGTCGCGTTTTACCTAATATTCTGAAGAAGTAGATGGTTGGGCGTATACGTCCGGGTCAACTCATAGAAGTCAGTCTGATAGGTTTGTTGTTCGTGGTTAAGTTGGTATCCGACATTTCTGTCGTATTGACCTTTATGGTCATACGAATGCTTCTCCGGCAGTCATTGTACTCTTGTAGTAGAATGAATATAAAATAGTTAACAAGTAATAAATATTTTCCAATTGTTTGGAAAGCAACATAGAAGATTGATGATTAAGATTTTGAGTAAATATCAAAGAATCTTTTTAACGCTTCTCTTCGGCTCAATCGTATTCATCTTTTGGGCCTATATAAGAGATGCTTATCTGTCCTATCAGGAACAGTATCAGATGTTCCTTTTTACAGGTAATTATTTCTGCGAACGTCTTTCTCAACCGGGAGGGCTTGCTTTGTATCTTGGCGAATACCTGATCCAATTTGCCTATTATCCATGGATTGAAGCTATCATTCTGGCTCTGGTGTTCATGTTTCTTCAATATCTGACAGCGATTGTTGCATGGAAAGAGGGAGCGGTGGAGGAGAGTTATCCTCTTAGTTTTCTTCCAGTCGTTATGTTATGGGCAGTGCTTGGAAATGAAAATATGTTGTTGACCATGCCTGTGGCACTTGTGCTTGTGATGTGTGCTATAGTGGGCTGTCAGTCAATTATTTCTCGTATACTACGTATTGTCTATATCCTTCTGATGATACCTGTGCTGTATTGGCTAGCAGGTCCAGTCAGCTATTTGTTTACCCTTTTCATTTGCATTCATTTGCTGCTGCATCATACATTTAGGAGGAGTGCCGTTTACATCGTCTTTCTTGTTCTTTTCTGTGCTGTCATTCCTTGGCTTGCCAGTTTTTGTGTGAATTATCCTACTTCCCGGCTTTATATTGGTCTGGATTACTTTCGTCTTCACGAGAACTATCCTATAGGTTATTTCTTGGTTCCACTAACATTTGTTGCGGTGCCTTACCTGCTATTATTAATCCAACAACCACGTAAAAAATTACGATGCAATATAGTGGAGACCTTGTTGGTGGTTGCTGTATCTATTCCTTTATTGCTGTATTCTTATCCTGATTATACAGAGGATGGTATGGAGTATGACCAAATGGTGCGTCACAAACAGTGGAATGATATTCTTCTCAAGGCCGAGAAAAAATCTCCTACTGATCCTTTTGGTGTCACATCGGTCAACTTGGCTTTGGGTATGACAGGACGCTTGGGTGATGATATGTTCCATTTCCATCAGAATGGTCCACAAGGGTTATTGACTAATAGCAACAAAGATTTTTTGTTGCCTTTTCCTATCAGCGAGGCTTATTATCAATTGGGTATGATCAATGCAGCAATGCGTACCACATTCGAAATTCAAGAGGCTATACCTGACTATCGCAAGAGT
The DNA here is from genome assembly GCA_963769405.1 of uncultured Prevotellaceae bacterium. Lineage (GTDB taxonomy): Bacteria > Bacteroidota > Bacteroidia > Bacteroidales > Bacteroidaceae > Prevotella. Next base: position 37,098 of record CAVYLQ010000016.1, read on the forward strand.
GCAAGGTGTATGAAACGATTGGCTGAGTGTAATATCATTGATGGACAATATGATGTGGCCAAACGCTATCTGCGTCTGCTGCGTCATACCCTGTTTTATAATGGCTGGGCTAAAGAGATGCTCTATTGTATAGACCATCATCAGATAAATAGTTATGGAGAGTTTGCTAAATTGCGTTCCTTCAATTACAGGCATGATTTTCTCTTTAGTGATCCTGAGATGGATAAAATGCTCGGACAGTTGTTTATGAATAATAAGCAAAACCGGATGGCTTTCGAATATATGATAGGATGGACGTTGCTGAAACGTGATCTGAAGAGCTTTGTAAAGTTTATTCCTTTCATCCAGTTTGTAGATTATTCCAGAGTACCAACTTCTTACCAGGAGGCTTTCCTTTATTATTGGATAACTACACACCATACCTTGGAAGGTATGCCTATGCGAGTAGACCCTGAGGTGGCCCGACAAATTCTGGACTTTGCCCGAATCGTGCAAAGTGAAGGACCGCAGGCACCAGACTTACAACAGTTCCATGGTACATATTGGTATTATCTCCTGGTGCAACATCCCCTCGACGAAACAAGTGTGAGTAAAGAATAAGATCATAAGAAAATGACAAAGTATATCTATATATTGATTTTGGCTGTTTTGTTATTGGGCTCATGTTCTTCTGTTCCGGATAACCCGAAAAAGGTGAACGGTCTGCCTAAGATATTTCCTGATTATGTTGGGGTAACTATTCCAGCAAGCATAGCACCTTTGAATTTTGCTATGGCTGATGGGGAAAGCCAATGCATGGATGTGGTTGTAAAGGGATCGGAATCGGGTTCTTTGCATGTCCATAGTGATTATGCTGATTTTAACGTAGATGACTGGCATAAACTGGTTGCAGCCAATAAGAATGGGAAACTTACGTTCACTGTATGCGAGAAGAAAAATGGAGAATGGAAACAATTCAAGGACTTTACGGTCTTTGTAAGTTCTTATGCATTGGATGATTGGGGATTGACCTATCGTCGTATTGCTCCGGGATATGAAATTTATAGTAAAATGGGTATTTATCAACGCGATTTATCCAACTTTGATGAGTTTGCCATCTTGGAAAACACTCAGGCTCCAGGTATGTGCATCAACTGTCATACCTCCAATCGTACGGATCCAAGTCAGTTTACTCTTCATGTAAGAGGTGATCATGGTGCAACGCTTATCCAGCAGAATGGTCATAGGGAGTGGCTGAATACGAAGACCGATTCTACACTGGGTTCTTGTGTTTATCCCTATTGGCATCCTTCGGGCCGATATTGTGCTTTTTCCACTAATACTACTCGTCAAGGTTTTCATGCCCTGCCGAATGAGCGAGTTGAAGTCTTTGATTTCGATAGTGATGTACAGGTATATAAGCTCTCTACTCATGAATTGTTGTTGAGCCCTCTCCTACAGACAAAAGACTATTCTGAGAATTGTCCTGCCTTTTCTCCTGATGGTAAAACCCTGTATTTTACTACGGCCAAGACCCGGAAGTATCCCCAGGACTATAAGAAAGAAAGGTATAATCTGTGTAAAATCAGTTTTGACCCTGCAACAGGTAAATTCGGCAATAAGGTAGATACTATTTTCAATGCTGTCAAGATGGGAAAGAGCCTTACATGGCCTCGTCCTTCCTATGATGGCCGATATATCTTGTTCACATTGTCGGATTATGGCTATTTTTCCATTTGGCATAATGAAAGTGAACAATGGATTATGGATTTGAGGACAGGCAAGTCGAGGCCTATAACTGAAGCTAATAGCAAAAGAGCAGATAGTTTTCATAACTGGTGTCGGAATAGTCACTGGTTTGTCTTTACATCGAGAAGACTGGATGGATTGTATTCCAATCTATATCTGGCATCTATCGATAAAAATGGTCGCGTAAGCAAACCTTTCTTGCTCCCACAGCGTGATCCGGTAACTTATTATAAGGAAACTATCTATTCATTCAATGTACCTGATTTTACAAGCACTAAAGTTAAATTGAATTCACGTGCATCGGGTAGGGAGATATTATCTGACAAGCGTACTTCTATTCATGTAAAGATGTAAACGAATAGAATACTATGATGTGGGTTTCCCGGATTGGTTAATGGAAATAAATATCTGAAATTAAACTGATTGATAGAAAAGAGAAAAGGGGGCATTATTCATGGTGAACAATGCTCCCCTTAAACTAGCGTTACAAGTTGATGATATGCTTGTTTGAAATCAGTCTTTATTGAAAGTATGTGATTTTAGCATGTTCTTTGGATCAAGAGCAGCATCTAAATCTTCTTTCTTCATCAATCCCTTTTCCAAAACGATATCATAGACAGAACGATCGGTTTCCAGAGCTTCTTTGGCTATTGCTGTACTGTTGTCATAACCGATGTAAGGATTGAGAGCAGTAACGATGCCGATGGAGTTCTTGACCATGTTGTAGCAGTGCTCCTTGTTGACAGTGATACCACTGACGCACTTTTCTGTCAGTGTATCAATTGCATTTCGCAGCCATCCCAGACTCTCGAAGAGGCTTTCTGCAATAACTGGTTCCATGACGTTCAATTCCAGTTGACCAGCTTCTGCGGCGAAGTTTATGGTTGTATCATTACCGATAACTTTGAAACACGTCTGATTGGTTACCTCAGGAATTACAGGGTTTACTTTACCTGGCATAATACTGGATCCGGCTGCCATCGGTGGGAGATTGATCTCATTGAATCCGCAGCGAGGTCCTGAAGCCATCAGGCGCAAATCACTGCAAATCTTAGAAAGTTTGATAGCTAAACGTTTCAGAGCGCCTGACATACTAACATACGCGCCGGTATCAGGGGTAGCTTCCACCAAGTCAAATGAGGAGATAAAGGTTTCTCCTGTGAGTATTGTCAGATTTTCTGCACAAAGCTTTGCAAAACCAGGCACAGCATTCAGACCCGTACCGATAGCAGTTCCTCCCATATTGATCTCATGCAACAGTTGTATATTACGGTTCAAATTGAGAATTTCTTCTTCCAGATTATCACCGTAAGCATTAAACTCTTGTCCAATAGTCATCGGTACAGCATCTTGTAGTTGGGTTCTGCCCATCTTTAAAACATCAGAAAACTCTTGACCTTTTGCTTTGAAGGCACTGATAAGTTTTATCAGACTGCTTACCAGACCCTTATTCATGCGAATCAGTGCATAGCGAATGGTTGTCGGATAGACATCATTCGTAGATTGTCCGCAGTTAACTTGATCGTGGGGATCACAGTATTGATACTCGCCTTTCTGGTGTCCTAATATCTCCAGAGCACGATTAGCGATCACCTCATTTGCATTCATGTTTACAGAAGTGCCGGCACCACCTTGCATCATGTCGATAGGAAACTGGTTATGCAACTTTCCGTCGATAAGTTCACGACAAGCAGCTTCAATAGCAGCACCTACCTTGCCTTTAACGGCACCTAAGGTGATATTACTTTTTACGGCAGCTAATTTTACATAAGCGATAGAGATGATATAGTCGGGATAATCGCGCATTTTCTTACGAGAGATATGGTAATTGTTAATTGCACGTTGTGTCTGTACCCCGTAGTAAGCATCTTTTGGAATCTTGAGTTCACCTAATAAGTCAGATTCAGTTCTGAATTTTTTCTCTTCTACCATGATTGATTACATTTAATAATTGATAATTTAAATAATTTTTCTTGTCCGATTCTCAAATTATCTTGATCCTCAGACAAGAGGAATAAGAAAGAAAATTTTGTGTCCGTTATTCTTATGACGGATCATAAATGAATACTTGTATTTCTTCTTATTTGTTGTTTCCTGAAAACTTTAAAATGCTTTAATTCGATACATGAATCCAAGTTCAATACGACTGGTATTATAATTTTGTAAGTCACATTTATGACTGAAATCATAATTATGGCCCACATAGGCCAGAAAAATCCGAAGATCTTGTTTTTTTACTGGATAATATTCGATAGAACCAATATAGCCGATACTCTTTCTGTAGTTTTTCAACTTATCGATATGTTGTACACTGGCTGTTTCGTAAGTACCCTTGGCCATGAAGTTCCATTGTGGAGCAAACTGCCAGTTGACCTTTGAAATGAAGGAGTTGTAATGCACATCACTGAAATAGGTGTTAGGCTGCGCCGGGTCCAAGTAACCAGCCAGATCAGAAGAGGCAATCTTTAACCGGTCTAGTCCATCAAAGGCACCCATATAGTCAAAATACCATTGGAATGCCGATAAATTCAGTTTTTCACCCAGAATGATCATTCGACTGTATTTATGCTGAGCTTGTGTCTGGATACCCCAAGACCATTTAGTCTGGAACTTGTCTCCGAAGAAACTTCCACTCCAATTGAGAATATAGGTCAATGGATTTTTTGCCTTGGTCAGTGGTGACACGTCTGTCAGAGAACGACCGACGGTTCTGGCGTCAGTGCCATACTCATCAGAGAACTTGCCATTATTGGCATTGCTGATTTCTGCTGAGAAGGTCTGTGTCGGCAGTGGATTATAATTCACAACTACTCCTGCCATAAAGTTGTCCATATTGTCTACCATGTCAGAATACTGATAGATGTACATTGGATTTTCATCAAATTCGAATCCGCCCCATATCTGGCACATCTTTCCGGCTTCCACACTTATTTTTGGATTAAAGCGATAGCCCGCCATCATGATATCTGTTGCCTTGGCGAAGTTATCCTCGCTTTGGGCATTTGTTGATTTGTTCAGGCGGTGGCGAAAGCGATAATACAAGTGATCTGTCAGGTTACCTTTGATTTCCAACCGTAACTGTTTGTTGGCAAAATGAGAATCCCATTGCTTGTCAGCATCACGGCCTTCTTGAAAACTGTAGGAGTAGTTGAAGTAGACATTGAACATGTCATTCTTCTTCTCCAGATTGAGGATTCGGTGAGCCAGTGATTCATAATCACCATTCTCATTGCCTCCATAACCTGTGTTGTCACCTTGGGCATATAGTGCTCCGGAACAGATAATGAGGCTCATTCCGACTAATAATAATTGTTTTTTCATGGGATTATGAATTAATATTCCTCGAAGTACTTTTGAATCTGTTGCCAGTCATGAGTCTTTGTAAGAGCAAGCATCAGGAGAATTCTGGCCTTTTGAGGGTTTAAGTTCAGGGAAGCTACGAAATGATATTTTTCATCATCTACTTCTCCGTTCAGATTTGTAGGTCCCGTCGGCACACGGCTGGAACGGACGATCTGAATGCCCTCGTTCTGGGCCTTTACGGCAATAGGGAAGACGTCCTTATAGAAATTACCGTCACCGACACCTGCAAGAACGACGCCATCGAATTTGGCATTGACAAAAGCCTGCATAGGCAGAGGAGAACAATTGGCATAACCATACACGATTCCGACCTTTGGCAGTTCTGTCATTCCTTCTACACTAAATTCAGAAGCTGTTCCCTGCCGAAATTCTGGTTTATACAAGTAGTAGGCTTTTCCATTGTAGACGTAACCTTCTTCACCAAAGATGCCACCCTTGAAAGTAGCACAGTCAGTAGTATGTGTCTTGATAATTGACTTGGCGTCAAAGAGTTGGTTGTTCATGCAGACCATGACACCACGGTTTTGTGATGCTGGGGTACAGATTGCGGCTACGCCATTGTAGATGTTAGCTGGTCCATCAGCGCTGATGGCTGTGGATGGTCTCATAGAGCCTACCAGTATGACCGGTTTGTTAGAATGTACGGTTAAAGCCAGGAAGTAAGCTGTTTCTTCCATCGTGTCAGTTCCATGGGTGATGAGGACACCGTCATAGCCTTCTTGATTCAGAAGTTGGTTGATACGATTAGCAAGTTTGAGCCAAACTTGGTCGTTCATGTCCTGAGAGCCAATGTTTACTAACTGCTCACCACTGACATCTGCCAGATCTTTGATCTGTGGAACGGCATTGATCAATGCCTGGATACCTACCTGGCCTGCTGTATAGGCAGAAGAAGAGGAAGAAGCTGACACGCCCGCAATGGTGCCGCCTGTGGCAATAATGCGGATTCTTGGTTTTGCACAAAGTGTGATACTAACCAATAAACCACAAAGTAAGAATAAACTACGTAATTTTCTCATAATGTTATTGTTTTAAAGTTTTGTTATATATTGATTTTTTCTTGCCTCTATCCATCATCAGATCAGTAGAAAATCTTTACGACGAGATAAGCAATGCCTATAGAAACGAATGTGGTTATGAAGCCTGGCAACTGGAATGAGTGATTCAAAACCCATTTACCGATACGTGTGGTTCCGGTCCGGTCAAAACTGATGGCTGCCACCTCAGTCGGATAATTAGGGAAGAAGAAATAACCATTGACAGCGGGGAACATCACAACCAATGCTAAAGGACTTAACCCTAAGGCTAACCCTAAAGGATACAATGTGCGAACTGCTGCAGCCTGCGAGAACAACATGATGGACATGATGAACAGTGCAATGGCAAACAGAAAGGGATATTGTGTGACGATACTTGCAATATGGGTCTTGAAGAAGGTGAGATTTCCGTTGAAGAAAGTGTCTCCCATCCAGGCTACACCAAAGATGGCGACCATCGCATTCATCCCCGCAGCAAATATGTTTCCTTGTACGGCTTTCGCTGGTTTTGCTTTACCTACAATGAGGATGAGTGCCGATATAGACATCATGATCATTTCTATCGTTTGAGACATTTCAATAGGAGTGGAAATACCGTTTACCATGAAATGTGGTCTCATACTGGGGAATAGTCCGAAAAATACTACGAGGAAAACACCGATGAAAAATACCAGGGTAGCCCATTTCGCACGAGGATTAGGGTGAAACTCCATATCTTGCATTTTCTTCTTGTCTTCTTCCGGGTTGATGATTCCTTCTTTTACACGCCGCTGGTATTCAGGATCATCTTTCAAGTCTTTTCCGACGAAATTTTCTACAATGGCAGCTACCAGAATGGCGATAAGAGAGGCGGGGAGGCAGATCAGTAGAATATCTTTTAATTGAATCCCCCTACTGCCTAACAGTTCTGAACTCAGCAGAGCTGCTGTTGCAGCAGATACAGGACTGCCGGTAATTCCGAGGGAGGCAGCAATAGTGGCTACACTTAATGGACGTTCCGGACGAATCTTTTCGTTTGTGGCAATTTCTGAAATAATCGGGAGGAGAGAATAGGAGGTGTGTGCTGTTCCACAGACCAGACAAAGGATCCATGTGCAGAGAGGACCGTAAAATGTAATGTGACTGGGATGTTTCCTGAGAAACTTTGCAGCCAGTCCAACCAGATATTCTATTCCCCCTGTAGCTTGTAATGAAGCCGCTGCACAGATGACACTGACGATGATCAGCATTACATCAATAGGGGGAGTACCTGGTTTAAGTCCAAATAAGAATACGAGAATAAATGTTCCGACCATACCGTAGATGCCGAGTCCTATACTGCCAACTCGTGCTCCTGCAAATATGAAGAATAGTACGATAAGGAATTCAATTAAGATTAAGGTAGTTGCCATAAATAGAGTTTTTAGTTTAATTGTTGGCAACAAAGATAGGCCGACTTTTTGGAAATAGGATTGTGCAAATCTGACTTTATTTTGTAAAATGCGAAACAAATATAATCAAAGTGTAAGTTTTAGTAGGCAAAAATATAGGGTTATCTGATTTATTGCTTTACAAAAATTACAAATAATGCGATATGTAAATCAATGTGATATATCTTCTTTGTGGAGTTGCCTTTAATAATCTTAGCCTTATGCTTTTCTGATGAGTTTTCTGTTGAAACAATTAACGGTAGGAGAAGGAATGTAAAAAGTGATTTGAAATGAATAGATTCTTTAGAAAAAATGTCATAATCAACTGATATTTTTCTATCTTTACAGATTAAATTTAGAAGTTAGAATATGATGCTTAAATCGGAAATTTTCGACAAGATCCAGTTCCTTTTTGAAACTTACAAATTCAATGATCATAATCTTCACTGTATCATCTATTTCAATGGTAATGCTAATAAAGTCATCTTAGAGAAAGCCTTAGCTATGACGCTGGATATTGTACCTATCTTAGGTAGTCAATATGTAGAAAATGTCAATGAGCCTTATTGGAGAAAGGAAGAATTATCAAGTTTTAAGGAAATACTGACTTTTGCAAATTCTAAAGATGAATTCGAGGCATTTATCACTTCAAAAATCGATGTGTTGATGGGGCCTCAGGTAAAAGCCTGTTTACTTAGTTCAAACGATGATTCCCTGTGCATTCTGATGAATCACATGGTATGTGATGCTGCTGGATTTAAAACCTATCTTTATTTGCTATGTAGCCTTTATTCGACCCTTCATGTAAATCCTGATTATAAATCAGACTGCCATTTTAATGGGGATAGAAGCATAAAACTGATAAATAGACAATTCAGTTTTAGAGATAAACTTAAAAACCTTCTGATGCAAAGAGGGGAAAGTAATGGTTCTATTGATTTGAACTTTCCGATGAGTTCAGGAGAAGAAATCAAACCATTTGTGCTGACGTATGAAGTAAAGGAAGATAGATTTCTTGCTATCAAAAAATACTCACATAGCCACAATGTTACTATTAATGATATAACTCTTGCTGCTTTTTACAGGGTACTTTATCAGATTCTGACCAAGCAGGACCTTAGTATTTCTATAGCCATAGATATGCGTAAATATTTAAAAGAGAAGAATATTAATGCACTTACTAATTTGACCGGTACAGCTATCTGCAAGATACATTACGAGCCTGACGATAACTTTGGTGATACTGTAAGAAAAGTCAGCAAAGAAATGAATTTGAAAAAGAAGAAACTTATTGGATTAAATTCCATAGTTAAGGTTTCTCTGCTGTTTAAATGTTTTAATTATAAACATGTTAAGAAGTTGCTTGGGAAAGGTTTTAATAATCCGATGATTGGAATGACTAATATCGGTATCCTCGATTCTAAAAAACTTTGCTTCCGAGGTACTTCGATTAAAAATGCTGTCATGTTTGGATCAATGAAATACAGACCCTATTTTCAATTGGCCTTGACAAGCTATAATAATACGATGACCTTTACAGTAAACTTATATGGTGATTTGGAGGACAAAGACAATATGGAGACATTCTTCTCTTTGTTGGATAAAGAACTACAATTCTCCTGAAAATGATGCACGAAGAAATGATGATAACTGTGAAGTGAATCTAAGGGTTAATTAAAAGGTGCAGATCAATCTTAATCTAGGTCAACTGATTTTCTTGCCTATAATGAGATGTTTAGCGATATGGTGCATATCGCACGATGATATGGTGCATACCGCACGACGATATGGTGCATATCGGGGTACCATTATGCACCATAACGGTATACCATAATGCACTATAATGGTATGCCAAAATGGACTATTTTGGTCACAATGGACTATTATCGTGAAAATCAAGTGATTATGATTGTGGCTTAATTCAGTAGTTCTTCTTCAACTCAATCAAAGAAGAGCCAATTCAGTAGACACTTTTTCTCTTCATAAGCGAGACCAGTAGACGCTTTCTTTTTATCCATGCAGAAAGAGTAGACACAGTAGAAGAAGCCGTTGCTAGTAGGACAAAATCAGTTGATGGCTTATTTCCTGAATGCAAGAGGGGACATACCAGATCGTTGCTTGAAGAAATTGGAGAAGGCGGCCTGATCATGAAAAGAGAGAAGTTCTGCAATCTCACCAATGGATTTACTGGTGGTTTTCAGCAAGGAGCAGGCATCGTCATAAAGTAAACTTTCCAGATAGTCATAAACGGTGTGCCCGGATATTTCCCGAATCGTGCGACTTAAGTAGGTAGAAGTAATATTCAACTGATCTGCATAGAATTTCAGTTGGCGTTCCTTGCGAAAATTTCTGGAAGCAAGATGAACAAAGATACGATAGATTTCCTCTTTATGACTGGCATCATGGGGCTGGGCTATCCCACGCATAGTTAGGCCTGAGAGTAAAAACTGAATGATATGCACGATGTCTTGTATGATCTCTTCTTTATATATATGCTTCTGTAAAATGAAATGAGAGAGCTCATGGTAAGTGTAGTGGAATTCTTTTTCTTGCATTTTATCTATAGAATAGATGGCATAGATATCTATGAGCCCTAAGGTGAAATCGTGGGCGGAATTTAAGATCTGTTCATAATATTGAGGAGTTACGAAAATGCCTTCTATATCAATATCTGGTGTGGTCTTGAGAACCATTAGAAACTGGAAGGGTGATAAATAAAGGAGTTGACCGGGATGTATAGCGATCTTGGTGTTGTTGATCTGAATCATAAGTTCTCCTTTATGAACTAAAAAAATGCTATAGAAGTTTAAACAGTAGGAAATAGAATCTGCTTTTAAGACGGATTCATAATTTAGATAAAGATAAGCGACTTTTGCCCCATAAGTATTCTTAAGCCTATAGATCTGCGAGAACTCCTGTAGATTATAAAGGTTCCTGTCCATATATATTTGTTGTTTTACAAGAAGAGTAATGCATTCTTTGCTTTCTGTTAACTTCTTTTCTTCAATTCTTCTTTTTGTCCTAGATATCTGATTCCCTTTCAATATGAGAAGCAATATCGTACTTGATGAGAGATGCGTATCTTTAATAATTCAAAGCTACAAATATTTTTTTTGATAGATGCAATATCTTATAAAAAATTCAAAGTGTTTTAAACTTAATAACATCTGATGTAATTGAGTGAGTCGTGTCTTTTCCTGATTTAAGTTTATAAAAAAGAAGGCCTGAAGGCAATGGTCTTCAGGCTTTATATTCCTACAACAGAAGTTTTTTGTGTACCATTTCTCAAAATAAACCAGAATATCACTACATAGGGATATGGTACCTATTTCTCTTGACTGAGTAATTGCAGCTGGGCCTTTACAGGGAGAGAATCACTCACCTTTTCCGTATACTCACTCTCATTCAGTTTGGCTGTACAACGGATATCTTCGACATTGGCTCCAATTTTAAAGACGTATGTTCCAGCATCTACCTTCCACTGACTGTTTGCTTCATCAAAACTGGCAAGGTCCCGTTTGCAGATGGTCATTTTTAGAGTCTCGCTCTGGCCGGGAGCCAGCAACTGCGTTTTAGCAAAAGCTTTCAACTCCTTGGCAGGCTTCTCGTAGACACCTTTCGGAGCTGTCACGTAGCATTCTGCTATTTCTTTTCCCGCTACTGTTCCGGTGTTTTTTATAGTTACCTCTATTTCGATCTGATTTCCATGAGCTTTGGCGCTTGGCTTACTATAAGCAAAAGTAGTATAACTCAGACCATAGCCAAATGGATAAGCGACTTTTTGATTGAAAGTATCGAAATAACGATAGCCGATGTAGATGTCTTCATTATATTTTGTGAAATTTACTCCCGGTACGTTATTTTGCGCGAGTTTGTCGGTCAGATTGTAGTAGTCTGGCTGTTGTGGAAAATCCTTTGTAGAAGGGACATTATTTACAGAGATTGGCCAGGTCTGAGTCAGTTTGCCCGATGGATTTGCTTTTCCTGTGAGCACATCAGCAATGCTGTTTCCTCCTTCTTCACCAGGCTGCCAAGCTACCAGAACAGCGTCGACCCGGTCACGCCAACTGGCTGTTTCTATAGAAGAACCGGAGTTGATAATCACGATGACCTTCTTTCCTGCTGCATGGAAGATGTCACTGACCCTGAAAATCATATCTAGTTCTTTCTGATTGAGATTAAAGTCTCCATCGATAGAGCGGTCCATTCCTTCTCCTGCCTGTCGTCCAATAGTAATAATAGCTGCATCTGCCTGTGGAAGTTCATGCTCAATACAACGTTTGGTGATGTCTATTTCGTCGAGTTTCGGCTGTCCTTGGTTGAGGAACCACATTTCTGGGTTCTTGTCAGCCTGGAGTTTGACAGTAGCATATTTTACGTAATCTGTATAGATTTTGGTCAATTGTGGAGTGGTGGAAACTCCGATATTTTTCAGGCCTTGTACCATATTGACGACATACGGTACATTTACACAACCTGAACCAAGACCACCGCTAAGAAAATCGTATGAGTTGACTCCGAAAAGAGCTACTTGCTTCAGGTTTCGGATAGGTAAAGTGTGGTTATCATTTTTCAGAAGTACCATACCCTCTGTAGCGGCTTGACGTGTAATTGCGGCATGTGCTTTCATATCTGGGCGGTTCGTAAACTTGTAATTTCTGAAATGTGGAGTCTTGACGATATATTCCAACATATTCTTTACATTACGATTGATATCTTTGATATCGATCTGTCCGTCTTTTACCGCACTTATGATATCTTGTACCTGCGTGGGATATCCAGGCATGAATAGGTCATTCCCCGCCTTAACTTCTTCGGAAATTGGAAGATCGTTTCGTTCTCCGATCCAGTCAGTCATCACAATTCCTTTAAATCCCCAATCCTTTCTCAAAATATTTGTCAGTAGGTCTTTACTGCCTTGACAATAGATACCGTTGATCCGATTATAGGCTGACATCACGGTCCATGGATGACTGTTGCGGACCATAATCTCAAATCCCTTCAGATAGAGTTCACGTAGTGCGCGTTGGCTGACCTGTTCATCTACCCTCGTGCGGTCACCCTCCTGAGAATTTACTGCGAAATGTTTCGGGCTTGTGCCGACACCTTGACTTTGAATCCCATTTACCATGGCGGCTCCGATGATTCCTGTAACTATTGGGTCCTCTGAATAGTATTCAAAGTTACGTCCCCCGAGAGGATTCCGTTGCAGACACATTCCGGGACCCAGAACTACGTCACAACCGTATTCCAGGACTTCGTTGCCTATGGCTTTTCCTACATTTTCTACCAGATTGGTATTCCATGTTGAGGCTAGACAGGTGCCGATAGGAAATCCTGTTGCATAGAAGGTTTGTGTCGTTCCCTTGCGGATCGGATCGATATGTACGCCGGCAGGACCATCTGTGAGTACTGTAGCTGGTATACCCAGACGGGGAATAGCGACCGTAATACCTGCTGCACCGGCCACGAGCCTTTCCTGATGCCCGAGCATAGCGCCGCTACCTATAAAGCCACTGTTGCCGCCACCTACAAGAAGTTGTACCTTTTCTTCAAGGGTCATTGCTTCAATGACCTGATCAATGTTGTTAGCATTTAATGGGAGAGTTTTCTGTGCCATAGTGGTTGTTGGTAAAAAGCCCGCAAGAAAAGCGAGCAAAATTATTTTGTATTTCATCTGATATATAGTTATTTTTTATATGATAGATAGATTTTTACAAAGATAGAAAATAATTTTTATTTAGAAAATGAAGGATAGCAGAATTTGCATAATTAAGAATAGATTTGTACTTTTTTGAATAATTTTGCATCTCAAAGAGTAAGATGAAAATGTTTCGGAGGAAAGATGAAGATTTCGTATAACATGAAGAATTCTGGTTTCCTTTAGTTTTTCTTTTCTCCAGGTTGTCTAATTCTATAGAAAATTGTACCTTTGTGACATCAAAAAGAGAGAGGTTCTTTTAAGGTAAGAATAATGAAAGCAGAATTGGAAAAGAGAGTTGCTCAAGCGGTAGATAATTTCAAGCATGGTTACGGATGCTGCCAGTCGGTAGTAGCTGCCTTTGCTGATCTTTATGGCTTTTCTGACACACAGGCAAAGAAAATCGGTGCCGGTTTTGGAGGGGGCGTAGGTAGAATGCGCATGATGTGTGGTGCGGTATCTGGTGTTGTCATCCTTGTGGGAATGGACTGCGGCCAAGTTGATGGTGATGACCGTAAAGGGAAAGCCTTTTGCTACCATACTGTACAGGAACTTTTGGCACGTTTTAAGGAAGAAAACGGTTCTCTTATCTGTGCAGAATTGCTTGGCCTGAAAGATATTCCTTTAGAACCTTCCTTTGTCCCTTCTGAACGTACTCGGGAATATTATAAAAAGCGGCCGTGTACGGCTAAAGTGGAAAGCGCAGCTCGTGTCTTTGCTATGTATCTGGCTGAAAAAGCGAATCAAGTATAAGTGATTTTTTTTAATAGGTGTACTACCCTGCTTTCTTTACTTTGATGATGGCGTAAATATACCGTTTGAGTAATGCATGATGCTTGGTTTTACGATACCTTTGTGTCTGATAGAAATTAAGCTGGTGTAAGGGGAACCTTGCTTTGTCCTGTAATATCAGCCATGTCAAAAGGCGGATGGGCTTATATTTTCGAAATCGGATATATTACTTCTTTGAAAACCGAAAATTTCGTCGGGGAATATCATCTGGGCGTTATTTCTGACTATACATCGCATGAAAGTATCGGATATAATAACGGGAAATACTATAATAGCAATCATTTCTACTGGTTCATCAATGGTTTTATAGAACAATCGTTACTTTCCGATAAACGGCCTTTGGGTTTGCTAGCTGAAGGTGGGTATGTGCCGAAATATATATAGTTGCCGGAATTCCGAAAGAGTTAAAAATGTCTAAGAATGCAATTTTTTCAATTATATTCTCTCTCTCTTCCTGTTTTTATGTCTATCTTTGAAAGTAATCGTGTAACCTTATAAGGCTTTGAAGGTGTCCGATGATATGAATTTTAACTATATAAATCAATAAGAATAGGAGGATGATTATGTTGAATAAGGAAATTGAAAAAGCTCTGAATGAGCAAATCAATGCCGAGATGTGGTCGGCTTATTTATATCTGTCAATGGCAGCTTATTGTCATTCCATCCGTCTGACGGGTATGGCACGCTGGTTTGAAGTCCAGTTTAAAGAAGAGCAGGATCATGCTAAAATCCTGTTCAATTATATTGTCCGTCGTGATGGGAGGGTGATTCTGAATGCGATTGAGGCTGTCCCGGAAGAATGGAATTCTGTACATAAGGTATTTGAAAGCACTCTTGAACATGAGCAAAAGATCACGAAAAGAATCAATGGCCTTGCAGCTTTGTCTAAGCAAGAGAATGATTATGCCACGGAGAATCTGCTTCAGTGGTTCATTGATGAGCAAGTAGAGGAAGAGGATAATGCAAGAGAAGTTATAGACAAACTTGATATGATCAAAGAAAATGGTTTTGGCATCTATATGCTGGATAAAGAACTTGGCGGACGAGTTTACCAACAGGCTGCTCCATTGAATAACTCTGTTTTGTAGGAACATAAAGATAATTTTGAACACCTGCCTTCTTGGGCAGGTGTTTTTTTGTGAGTAGTTTGAAGAAGATCTTTTCTGAATCTGTCTGAAAATCTCTAAAAAGCAGTGGATTGTTATGTGGATTTATGGAAAAGTCGTATCTTTGTAACATAAGAATAAATAATTATATTAATGTTATTATGGCAAAAAAAGCTTTATTGATGATTCTCGATGGATGGGGAATCGGCAAACATGGTAAAGGTGATGTGATCTATAACACACCAACTCCTTATTTGGATTATCTGAATGCAATATCTGCTCACTCTCAGTTGATGGCTTGCGGAGAGGATGTGGGTTTACCTAAAGGACAGATGGGTAATTCAGAAGTAGGGCATCTGAATATTGGCGCAGGCCGTGTTGTTTATCAAGATCTTGTTAAAATCAATAGGGCTTGTGAAAGTGGTGATATCTTAAAGAACAAAGAGGTCATCAGTGCTTATAGTTATGCAAAGAAGACCGGCAAGAAGTTGCATATTATGGGATTAACCTCTACAGGAGGTGTACATTCTTCATTGGCCCACCTGAAAAAGTTGATTGAAATCGGCAAAGCGTATCAGTTGAAGGATGTATTTGTCCATTGCTTTATGGATGGTCGTGATACAGATCCTAAGAGTGGTAAAGGATTCATCGCTGAAATTCAGAAGACCTGCGAAGCTAATGGGGCTCATATTGCTGACATTGTCGGCCGTTTTTATGCTATGGACCGTGATAAGCGTTGGAATCGTGTCAAGGAAGCCTATGATTTGCTCGTCGAGGGCAAAGGAAAACAAGTTGAAGATTTGCAACAAGCCATGCAGGAAAGTTATGATGAGGGGGTAACAGATGAATTCATCAAACCGATTCATAATACAAAAGTAAATGGTACAATCAGCGACGGTGATGTGGTTATTTTTATTAATTTCCGTAATGACCGCGCCCGCGAGTTGACCCAGGTGCTGACTCAGGCTGATATGCCTGACCAGGGAATGCACACATTGAAGGGTCTTCAGTATTATTGTATGACTCCGTATGATGCTAATTTCAAGAGCGTGCATATCCTCTTCCCCAAAAATAATGTCTCAGACACCCTGGCAGAATATCTGAGTAAGCAGGGGCTTCGCCAGTTGCATACCGCAGAGACAGAGAAGTATGCCCATGTTACCTTTTTCTTCAATGGCGGCCGGGAGGCTCCGTTCCCAGGTGAAGACCGTATACTGGTTCATTCTCCGAAAGTGGCTACATACGACTTGAAACCTGAAATGAGTGCTTTTGAGGTAAAAGATAAGTTGGTCGGAGCTATCCAGACCCAACAGTATGATTTTGTCGTAGTCAATTTTGCCAACGGTGATATGGTAGGTCATACAGGTGTGTACCATGCAATAGCAAAAGCCGTTACAGTTGTTGATCATTGTGTTCATGATGTGATTGAAACGGCAAAAGCCAACGATTATGAAGCTATTATCATCGCAGACCATGGTAATGCAGATAATGCCATTAATCCTGATGGAACTCCCAATACTGCCCATTCTCTGAATCCTGTTCCTTTTATTTATGTAACCAATAATAATTCTGCTACGGTAAAAGATGGCCGTCTGGCAGATGTCGCTCCAAGTATCTTACATATTATGGGCCTGAAGCAACCGGCAGACATGACGGGGGAGAATTTGATTTCCGATCATTGATTAACGGACGATTTCTGATAGAGCACAGATGTTATCGTGAATGTTAATGGGATATAACTATGGATGTCAAGATTGAAGAGAGTTGGAAGAAGCGCCTTGGAGCAGAATTTGATCAACAGTATTTCGTTGACCTTACAAATTATGTTCGTCAAGAATACATGCATCATACCTGCTATCCACCTGGAAAGCTTATTTTCAATGCCTTCAATCTTTGTCCTTTTGAAGATGTGAAGGTCGTTATTATCGGCCAGGATCCTTATCACGAACAGGGTCAGGCTATGGGATTGAGTTTCTCGGTGCCTGAAGGAATAATGATTCCTCCTTCATTGGTGAACATCTTTAAGGAAATACAAATGGATCTGGGGACTCCTATTCCCGGGAATGGAAATTTGACACGCTGGGCTAAACAAGGAGTACTATTGTTGAATGCCACATTAACCGTTCGGGCTCATCTGGCTAACAGCCATCAGAAACTCGGGTGGGACCATTTTACAGATGCAGCTATCAAAGCGCTGAATGCAGATCGTGAACACCTCGTATTCATGTTGTGGGGAGGTTATGCACGTTCCAAAGCTGCTTATATCGATCGTAATAAGCATCTGATATTGGAATCAGTACATCCTTCTCCCTTGTCTGCTAATCGTGGGGGGTGGTTCGGAAATCATCAGTTTTCTCGTTGTAATGCTTATCTGGAACAAAATGGGATTGTTCCGATTTGTTGGTAGAAGAGAGTAGTATGTATAATTCTTCCATTTCAAGATCATGATAACTCATAAGAAAAAACTTTCTATTTTGCAAATCGGTAATGTGCTGGTTGATCCAGCTATCTTTACAGTACAATTCTGTTGTGACCTGAATATTTGTAAAGGTCAGTGTTGTGTGGAAGGAGAAGCTGGACCGCCGGCTACTCGTGAGGAGGTAAGGGATATAGAGAGTTGTCTGCCTGCTGTAAATGATGATTTGTCAGCATCTGCAAGGGATGTTATTCGGCAGCAAGGTGTCTGGTACATCGATGAAGATCGAAATCTTGATGTGAGCATTGTGGGATGTAAGGACTGTGTTTTTACTTGTTATGATCGACATGGAATTTGTCTCTGTGCTCTGGAAAAAGCTTATCGTGCAGGAAAGACAGAATGGATGAAACCTATTTCCTGTGCTCTTTATCCATTGCGTGAAAAAGATTTTCATAATGGTACTTTCGGGCTGGCTTACAGGTGGTGGAACGTCTGTAAAGGGGCCTTGGAAAAGGGAAAGGAATTGAATCTGCCTCTATATCAATTTCTGAAGGATCCTCTAATCAGACGTTTTGGACAAGAATGGTATGATTTGCTTTGTGCAACTGCAAAGCAACTGGAGATCCAAAAGATAATACCGCCAACTGTTGCACGCTGATAAGGTGCAAAGGCTCTGCTCTAAAAGTGAATCTCAGAATCATTGAGATCTGTTTAAGTCTTGGAAGAATAAGTAGCTGTTCATTTTGGATAGATTCATATAGGAAAAATTGAACAGAGTGCAAACCTCTCCTTCTCGAGCCGATTAACTCTTCCTGTATTCAGAAGGAGACATGCCTACTTGTTCCTTGAAGTATTTGCCCATAAAACTTTGGTTGGGGAAATGGAGTTCCTCTGAGATTTCCTTGATGCTTTTTGTTGATTTCTTCAACTGAACACGGATCTCCAGCGATACATAATTGTCAATCCATTCATTTGGTGTTCGGTGACTTACTGCCTTGACCGTTTCGGAAAGATATTTCGGCGTAATGCAGAGTTGGTGACCATACCAACTTACGCGTCGGATCTCTTTGTAATTCTGTTCAACCAATCTGATGAAATCATTGAAAATCGTCTCGGCACGAGTTCGTTTTGTGCTGTTCCCATTCTGGATTTTATAGATGATATTACTAACATCACTGATCATGGCAGCGATGAGTAATTTTACTGTCTCTTTTCGGAAGTGGTGTCCTTTTTCCTCTACTTTTTCCTTAATAAGTTTGATATAGTTGAGAATATTCTTTTCTTCTTCTGGATTTAAAGAAAATACCGGATGGCTTTTAGAAAAAAGGAACAAAGCAGATTGTTCATGACTACCTGCAATAATTTCATGAATAAAGTTATAGCTCAACATGATGGCAATTCCATCGCAATCACGGCTCAGCATAAAATTATCGGTAATCTGACCTTCGCTGATGATGATAATATCTCCACTTGTAACACTTCTTTCGGTAGTATCTACTGTATATTGTGCCTTGCCTTGGGTACAGAGAGCGATGAGGAGGCAATTCAGCCTTCTCGGTTCACTGGGTAGGGGTATATCTGAGACACTGTTGAAGAGTATCAGGTCATCATCAATGTAATCTTCTGTTTTATAGATTGTCTTTGCTTCTGAGATGGTGACTTCTTTCATGTCTTTATTGTTCATATTTGCTTATTTTTAGGACAAAGATAGTGATTATTATTGGTATTCGTGTGATAAAATAGGAAAAATAGAAGTATTTAAGACATGAGATGTTGATTTTATTTCGTTTTTTTCTGCTTAGTGATAATTTGTTTCTCTATATTATCCTTTTTTTCGGAATGAGAAACAGTTTTTATAGGTTAAGTAAATGATAGTGATTTTTAATTTTTGCCAAATCCCCATGAACAGTCAGGTTGGATGATCAGTCCTTCTATATTTTGAATCTGATCTTTTCTGAAAAACCGATCTCCTTCTATTACCAGATCTTGTTGCGTATCAATAGTAAATCTGCGACAGGCTTGCTCATCAATTAGTCCGTTGCAAATATAGCTGAAGCCATTTATGTGAATGATTTCTCCGTGATGCGCATTACGCAGGGTCAACCGGACCCAACCTCTAAAGCGTCTTGGGAAACGATAGGTTATGCTATGACTGTCAGAGAAAATTTCATGAGGATAAAGAACCTTAATGATTCGTTCTCCTTGATGGTCATAGATGTCATCAAATATCGGATATATGTGTGAATCAGTTGAATTTTCAGGGTGGATCCATCCTTTGGTGTTGACTGTACAAGTTTTCCATAAAGGATTATAGAAATTGTTGTCTATATGTTCCTGGTTGACAGTGACGTATCCACAGGCTTTTTTACAGAGCCAGTTTTCATCAGCCTTATGGTAGAATGTTTTTCCGTATTGAGATGTTCCGTAGTAAGCTAGAGAAAGTTGTTTATCCGTATGCAAGTAGGGATTGGGTGCGTACCAGACCGCGATTACATTTGAATCATTTCGGAGAATGTTACTTATATCAAAAGTCATTTCATGGATACTGTTGTCTTGATATGAGCCTTTTGGCAGCAGGACCTCACAACTTACATTTCGTTCATTGACGAAAAGTTGGAAACGTCCTGTCGTAGCAATTGTGATTTTTGCATTCCGGGGACGGTGAATAGTGACAAAAGTCTTGCGGAACCATACTTCAGAGCTATCGTCTGGATTCGGGCAAGTAATCCAATAAGTACCGAATTCCTGAGCAAATAGACTTTCTCCATAGAGAATGGCTGTGAATAAGATAAATATTTTTTCTATTAATCTGATAGATTTCATTTCAGTTTTCTTGTCTGACCTGCTTTGAAAGTCAAAGTCCGGTGTTTGCTGCCGTAATTGACAGTGAGAATTCCCGGATAAGTTGCTGTGATAGTGGCGTTACTTAATTTGCTGCGGTTCCATCTTATATTAACGGTATAGTTTCCTCGAGCTTTCAGGCCATCCATTTCACCTGTTGTCCATGTTGATGGCAAAGCAGGAAGGAGTTCCATCGTGTTCCCATGGCAATTCATAAGCATCTCACAGATGCCAGTTGTACCAGAGAAGTTACCGTCGATTTGAAATGGAGGATGAGCATCGAAGAGATTAGGATATGTTCCCCCTGAAGGTCGGTGATTAGGATCCAGATAGTTGGCTGGCGGTACATAAGTGAGCAATCTACGGAGCATTAGATAGGCTTTGTCAGGACGATGCAATCTGGCCCAGAGGCTAATGCGCCATCCGGTACTCCATCCTGTGGTCTGGTCTCCTTTGATTTCAAGAGTCCGCGCTGCAGCTGCAGCCAGTTGAGGCGTTTTGTATAAAGATATCTGAGAGAAAGGATATACTCCCAAAAGATGAGACTGATGTCGATGATGCCAATCCTGGTCTGACCAGTCATAATACCATTCTTGCAGATTTCCCCGTCTGCCAATTTTATAAGGTGTCAGTCGTTGCATGTCAGATTCGAGTTGATTGGCGAAATCATTGTCAGTATGGAGTATTCTGGCAGCCTTGATGGTGTTTTTGAAAAGTTCTCTGATGATGACCATATCGGTTGTACCACCATATAATGTACATCCTTTGTATCCCTGGTTAGTAATATATTCAGCTTCAGGAGAGGTACATGGAGCAGTAATCAGTTCTTCCGGTTTCTTTGGATTCGGAATTAACCAATGGAACATAAATTCTGCAGCTCCTTTCATTAATGGGTAAGCTATCTTGCGAAGAAAAACGGAGTCACGGGTATAGTCATAATGGTCCCAAAGCGTTTCTACGAGCCAGGCTCCTCCCATATTCCAGTTGCTCCATTTGGGACTCTCTTTATGGTTACCCACTGGGTTTGTCATTGCCCATGCATCAACATTATGTCCGGCGCACCATCCCTTATCAATACCATAGAAATGTCTGGCTGTATACTGTCCGGTCACAGACATATCCTTGAGTAAGCCTTCTAATGGCATCACCAATTCGGGCAGATTGGTTACTTCTGCCGGCCAGTAGTTTTCTTCCAGATTGATATTAATTGTATAATTACCTCTCCATGGAGACATTCTGGCAGGAGCCCATAGACCTTGAAGGTTAGGTGGTAGTCCCGGTGTTCGTGAACTACTGATGAGAAGATACCGGCCGTATTGGAAGTAGAGCATGACCAGATATGGGTTTTGTTCATTGTGGTCACTATAATCCATTAACTGTTGACGGGTACTTCGGATCAGGTCATTTTTGGCTCCCCCCAGTGTAAAGTGAACTCTGTTGAATAAAGGCATATAGTCTTGCAAATGACGCTGTCGAAGTTGCTGATAAGAAAAGTTCACGAGATGCCACGTATCATCAGTTGCATTTTCCAAATAGGGAGCACCTTGAGTAACAGGGTTCTTGTCAAATCCGTTGTAACTGGTCTCATTGATAAGAAAAATTTCAGCTTCGTTTACATTATGGAGATGAAGCGTTGAATCAGAAGCAGTGATGAAACCTCCCTGGTTCCTGACAGAGAGGATGGTACAAAAATGGATACTCTTTGTCGCATCTCCCATGACGTGCCCTGTCATCGAGATCTGTTTCTCTGTAGCCCTGGCATCGTGCGGGATCAGAGAGGAGAGGGAGAGGTTACAATTAATAGCCTTGGGATGAGAAGCCGTCAGATGGATGGCAATGGTCTTGTCGGGATGAGAAGCGAAATATTCTCGTGTATAATGGATGCCATTACGTGTGTAGCGAACTGTGGCGATAGCACTGTCAAGGCTTAGCTCCCGATTGTATTCAGATACAGGACCTTTGTTTGCATCTTTTATTTGGAGAATACCTAAAGGCTGGTAATAAGCTGAATTATGTCCTTGTACATGTAATTGAAGAGAATCGGCGGACTTGTAATCCTCATTGAAAAGAGCCTTTCTGATTACAGGAATCCACTGGTATGCCTGGCCTCCTTCTGCAGTATCTACTGGGCAGCCTGTCCATAGAGAGATGTCGTTGAGATAGAGTGTATCGTTATTTGCATTTCCGTAGATGAGTGCTCCGAGTTTTCCATTGCCTATAGGGAGAGCTTCTTCGAAGGCTCGTGCAGGTTCTTTATACCAGAGTCTCATTGGCAGATTCTCTGTTCGGTGTGCACCGACTGGAAGAGCGGTAAGAGTCAAAAAGAACGCAAAAAGTAACTTATGCTTTTTCATTATCATTGGCATTATTTAGAAATCATTCCTGTCTTCAGATTTCGTTGTTGATTTAAGAATGCGTATGTTCTGATACCAGCTGTTGATTATCTGATCAAGACCGTCATAATAAATAAGGTTTATTAAAAAAATAAGACAAGGGCGAATCCATTCGATTCGCCCTTGTCTTATTTAGGAATTATCATGCGTCGATATTAGCGTATTTTGCATTCTCTTCGATAAACTCACGGCGTGGAGCGACATCATCACCCATAAGCATAGAGAAGGTTTCGTCAGCATCTGCTGCATCATCGATCGTAACCTGTTTGAGTAGACGTCTATGTGGATCCATGGTTGTCTCCCATAGTTGCTCAGGATTCATCTCGCCTAGTCCTTTATAACGTTGCGTATGAATTCCCGGTCCTTCCTCGCCATTACCATACTTATCCAGAAATACCTGACGCTGCTGTTCTGTATAGCAGTATTCGCTCACTTTATTCTTATAAGTACACTTATAGAGTGGAGGTGTAGCGATATAGAGATGTCCTTCTTCAATGACTTTGGGCATGAATCTGAAGAAAAGTGTCATAATAAGTGTGTCTATATGTGAACCATCGACATCGGCATCGGTCATAATGATGATCTTGTCATACCGGAGTTTGTCGATATTTGCTTCGCGGTCATCTTCCTCGCCCACGCCAAAGCGCACTCCGATACTTTGAATGATATTCATAACTGACTCTGCTTCAAAAACACGATGCCATGGCACTTTCTCTACATTTAGAATCTTGCCACGTAGGGGCAGGATAGCCTGTGTATAGCGATCACGACCTTGCTTGGCCGAACCACCTGCAGAATCTCCCTCGACGAGGAAAATCTCACATTCATTAGGGTCCTTATTGGAACAATCAGCAAGTTTGCCAGGCAAACCACCACCGCTCATTACATTCTTGCGCTGTACCGTTTCCCGAGCCTTTCTTGCTGCTACACGGGCAGTTGCCGCAAGGATTACTTTCTGGCAGATCTTGCGCGCCTCATCCGGATGTTCCTCCAGATAATTTGCCAATGCCTCTCCCACAGCCTGCTGAACAGCACCGGCTACCTCACTATTACCTAGTTTTGTCTTCGTCTGACCTTCAAACTGCGGTTCTGCTACTTTTACCGAGATGACAGCTGTCAATCCTTCTCGGAAATCCTCACCTTGAATTTCAATCTTAGCTTTTTCAATCTGCTTGGAGATAACGGGATCGTGGTCAGCATAGTTCTTTAAAGTGCGAGTCAGTGCTGCACGGAATCCTTGCAGGTGAGTACCTCCCTCAACGGTATTGATGTTGTTCACATAGGAATGGATGTTCTCACTGTAGTCAGTATTATACATGATAGAGATTTCTACAGGAACTCCTTCTTTCTCCGTTCTCAGATAGATGACGTCATCGAAAAGATGGGTGCGATGGCGATCAATATAGCGAACAAATTCTTTTAATCCATCCTTGGCATGAAAGATTTCCTGGCGAGTCTTGCCTTCTTCATTTGGGCGAAGGTCTGTCAATGTGATTCTTAGGCCAGCATTTAGGTAAGCCAATTCACGCATGCGGCTGGCAACGATATCCCATTGGAAGGTGGTCGTAGTAAAGATGGTCGCGTCAGGCCAGAATTGCTGACATGTTCCCCGCAGATCAGTAGTGCCTACGGCTTTAACAGGGTAAAGGGCTTTGCCCTTCTCGTATTCTTGTTGATATATCTTCCCGTCACGGAATACTTGTGATTTCATGTGAGACGATAGAGCGTTTACACAACTTACACCTACTCCGTGAAGTCCACCAGAGACTTTGTAAGAAGATTTGTTAAACTTGCCTCCAGCATGAAGTATGGTCATTACGACTTCCAATGCTGACTTATGCAGCTTGGGTTGCTCGTCTACAGGAATACCTCGACCATTATCTTGAACGGTAACAGAACCGTCTTTGTTGATGGTTACTTCTATTTCTGTACAGAAACCAGCCATCGCTTCATCGATAGAGTTATCAACGGTTTCATTAATCAGATGGTGAAGACCTTTTACGGAAATATCACCAATGTACATAGCAGGACGCTTGCGTACAGCTTCGAGTCCTTCTAGAACTTGAATATTTTTTCCTGAGTAATTCTCCTCAGGATTTTGATTTTCTGCCATTTGCTGTTAGTAAAGTAATATATGTGCAAAGATACTAAAAATATGCGATATATAAAAGCCTTACTTGATTAAAAGTTGATGCATAAAAGTTAAAAGAGTACATGTGTGTAGAGATGGTTTCTGTTTTAAGGGTAATTGATTATAAAAATCGGCTCTTAAATAAATTCTTTCAGAAAAATAGAAGAAAGAAGAGGAAAAGAACATAAAAAAAAGCTGCTATCCGAAATGAATTGCAGCTTAATATGATTTCAGTCAAACAGGATTTTATCCTAATTTGGCGATATGGACAGTAAGACTTGACTTCAAGTTAGCAGCCTTGTTCTTATGAATGATGCTCTTGTTGGCCAACTTGTCCAGAAGTTTCTGTACTGTAGGATATAACTTAAGTGCTTCGTCCTTGTTGGTTTCTGTACGCAACTTACGGACGGCATTACGCATTGTCTTAGCGTAGTACTTGTTATGAAGAGTCCGAGTTTTGGTCTGGCGGATTCTCTTGATGTTAGATTTGTGATTTGCCATCTTTTCTAATCTTTATTTTTTTGTAGTCCCGAGCAGAATCGAACTGCTCTTTAGAGAATGAAAATCTCTCGTCCTAACCTATAGACGACGGGACCATTAGCTGTTTGCGAGTGCAAAGTTACCTCTTTTTCTTGATGTCTGCAAATTTTAACTGGAATTTTTTCTCCAAATAGCTGTTTTTTAGTATTTTTGCAAATAAATGGATGTGAAAACAAAGGCGATCATGCTTCATTCTTTGAAATATGGAGATAATCAATTTATCATTGATTTCTTCACGAAAGAACAAGGGCGGCTATCGTTTATCTGCCGAATATCAAGGTCTGGTAGAGGACAGATTAAGAAGCAACTCTTCCAGCCGCTGACTTTGCTGGATCTGGAATATGATTTCAAGATGAATGTCCATTTACAGCATATTCGAAATATTCGTATTTTCCGGCCTTATGTCAGTATTCCTTTTGATCCCTATAAATTATCGTTAGCTCTTTTCGTTTCTGATTTTCTTTATTATGCAATTAGAGTTGAACAGCAAAATGTTCCTTTATTCGAATTCATTGAAAAGAGTTTGGAATGGCTTGATAATAAGTCTGCTTCCTTTTCCAATTTTCACCTTATCTTCATGTTGCATCTGACTCGTTTTATCGGGTTTTATCCCAATATCGAAAATGCAGAGGAACATTCTTGTTTCGACCTTCGTGAGGGTCGTTTTATAGAACATCCCCCTTTGCATCCTGATTTTCTCCTTCCCAAGGAGGCTGCTTGTATTGGCCGGCTTCTCCGATTGGATTACTCTTCTATGTCTTCTTTTACAGTATCACATGAGGAGAGAAATAATATTACAGAAATCATTCTTCGTTATTATCGCCTGCATGTTCCGGATTTTCCTGAACTTAAATCATTTGCCATTTTAAAGCAATTATATTCCTAATCTCTCCTGTTTGAATGAGTTGTATCTCCTGTCGGACAGTCAATACAAATCCACCCTGCTGGTGAGATGAAAGTTATGAGCTCTTTGTCTTCCGCAAGTCAGAACCATTTATGTGGAATAATTTTTTTGGCTTTTTCTTTCTGGAGTATAATAGTTTAAGCTAAAAGTTTCCTGACAATACCGGAGATGGCCCTTCCTTCAGCGCGTCCTGCCATTTCTTTATTAGCTTCTTTCATGACCTTCCCCATATCTTTCATAGAAGAAGCTCCGAGGTTGGCAATAATCTCCTTTACTTTGGTTTCAATGTCTTTTTCCGACATCTGTTTCGGCAGGTATTCTTCCATCACTTTTATCTGAGCTATTGACTCATCAGCCAGTGACTGGCGGTTATTGTCTTTGAAAAGCTGGGCATCATCTTTACCCTGCTTAACCAGTTTCTGTATAATCTTCAAACCTTTATCATCAGAGAGGGTTCCATCAGATCCTGGAGCAGTTTTTGCTTCAAGGAATTCCTTTTTGATATTACGCAATGTTTCCAGACGAACTTTGTCTTTAGCTTTCATTGCTTTCTGAATGTCTAAGCTGATTTGATCAAATAATGTCATAATACGATAAGTTATAATGCATGATATAAATTATTCGAAAGTAATTGTACCTTGGATGTTCTTTTTGCCATCCTCCTGTTCTGTATCTTGTATGTTGTTTGAAGTCTGATTACGAATGTTCTCCAGCATACGGGCAGTCCTTTTATAGGTAGGTGTGTTTTCTACAGCCAGGATGACATCATCATTATCAAGATCTTCCGATCTGAAATGGAAGATATGTGGACGCCGTTTATACTGATTGTTGTTTCCGTCCTTACCGTAATAACGATTCCGCCTGTCTTGACGTTCTGCAGCCTTTTCTTTCTGTTCGGCTATTTTGGAGGTTTCTTCCTGACAATGTTTCTTGTCCAGATGGCTATTCATGCCGTCAACATCTTCGATACCGAAACCTGTAGCAAGAATGGTAACTTTGACCTTGTTTCCTAAATCCGGGTCGATAGCCAGTCCCCATTTGATTTCGAAGTCGGCTTTAAACTGATGCATAAAGTCATTCACATCATTCATTTCTTCCATCTTCAGTCCCGACTTGCTGTTTTTTTCATCACAGAAATTGATGCTTAAAAGGATCTTTTTGGAATGGAAGATATCATTGTCATTAAGGAGGGGAGAGTTTAATGCATCATCAATAGCTTTCTTTACTCTACCTTCGCCTTCCCCATAGCCTGTGCTCATGATAGCTACTCCTCCATCTTTCAATACGGTTTTGACATCATTGAAATCGAGGTTGATAACACCATGCGTGGTAATGATTTCTGCAATACTTTTAGCAGCAACGCTCAATGTATCGTCAGCTTTTCCAAAAGCATCAAGGACGGTAAGTTCGGGATAGATTTCCCTTAGGCGTTCATTGTTGATTACAAGCAGAGCATCTACATGTTTGGACATCTCTTCGACACCATCCAGAGCCTGATCAATTTTACGGTCTCCTTCGAAGCTGAAGGGAATGGTGACGATTCCTACGGTCAATATACCAAGTTCTTTACTGACCCGAGCGATGACAGGAGCAGCTCCTGTTCCTGTTCCACCGCCCATTCCTGCTGTGATGAAGGTCATTTTAGTACCATCACTGAGCATATCCTTAATGTCCTTGATGGTATCTTCTGCAGCTTGATGAGCTTTTTCCGGTTTGTTTCCAGCGCCGAGTCCTTCTTTGCCTAATTGAAGATGGACGGGTACAGGAGAGTCATTCAGCGCTTGATTATCTGTGTTGCACACCACGAAGTTTACATCATGGATGCCTTCCCGATACATGTGATTGACAGCGTTTCCGCCACCGCCACCTACACCGATAACCTTGATAATACTTTTATGCGGTTCGGGTTCGTCGAAATCTAATATGTTCGTTTTTGTATCTGTATCTGCCATGTTCGTCGTGTTATAATTGTGGTCTTCTATAGAATTGGGTGATAAACCTTAAATTTATTCGTCTTCAGAAATCATGTTCTGGCCGAATTTCTTCAGTTTCTTCAAAAATTTATGTCCCCAAGTATTTTCTTTCTTTTCTTCAGCTTCTTGCCTTTCTTGTTCTTCTTCAGCTTCACGTGCAGCCTCTTCTTCGGCTTCTTTCTTTTTGCGCTCTTCTTCCATTTCCTGTTTTTCTGCAGCTGTGAGCACGATTCCAGACCCGGCGGTAACTTTAGGATCCTTGAATTTCAGCCGATGATCAGCAACTGTATCCTGTCTGTTCTCAAAGTTGGAAGTATTGTTGAAGAGGTCGTTTCTGATCTCTTCTCCGGCGCAATTCATGTCGCCTTTGGCAAGTAGACCGAGGATAGTATTCATAGTACCATCATGGGCATTGATTTTAGGATCATTAGAATGGATAGTCGGTATAACAAACTTCGCAATACGGATCTTGTCAATATGTGTGAATTGACGAAATGCAGTCTCAATGTTTGGCAAGTTGCTTCCTCCGCCTGTAAGGACCATACCACTCAGGAGTTTATCTGTATACTCGTTAGGGATCTGGAACCATACATTTTCGATGATTTCCTCAACACGTGCTTCGACAATTTCAATGAATTTACGGCTATCGATTTTTCTGTCTTTATCAATCTGGTAGAAAACGCCGTCTTTAATATCCTTGTTCTCGGTATAAGCACTGGCATGTTTCAATTTCAGATCTTCTGCTTGAGAATCCTCGATTTGAATAGAGGCAAGGTCTTTTGTAATATTGTTACTACCCAGGGGAATGACCGTAAGATAGCGAAGTAAATCTTTATAGTAGATTGAAACCGTTGTCGTTTCTGCACCAAGATCTACCAGAACGCAGCCCGAGCGCTTTTCTGTTTCTGTCAAAACATTGTCGGCAAGGGCTAAAGGAGCCAGATACATTTCTGCAATAGCAATACCTGCATTGTCGAAGCATGTATTAAGGCTGTTATAGAATTTTTTACGCCAAAGGATATTGAGGAAGTTACCTTCAAGGCGATTGCACTGGATGCCGACAGGATCCATCTGAAATTGATTATCTACCTTATATTCCTGCGTTATTGCGTCTAAAATCTCTTGTTCAGGATAGGACATATTACGATTCTCATCCATCTTTTCATTGATCATCTCCTGCGTTACCTGGGTGTTGTCAGGTAGATCTTTGATGATGATATTCCTCTCGCTATGGATGGATTGTCCTCCTACGCCGACATAGACATGTGTGATTTCTTGTTTAAGATTAGACCTTAGGTTTTTGATAATGCTGGTTAACGCTTGACCGGTTTTCTCCATATTATAGACCACACCTTTACGAATGCAGGACTCGGACTTCTCCTGGACAGCAGAAAGTACCGTAATACTGCCGTCGAGATTCTTCTGCCCAGCTATACCGGTCATCTTAGATGAGCCCAGTTCAATGGCTACGATAAATTCTTTTGGCATATATGTATATCTATGTTGATTTTATAAATTTTATGGCCAATCGAAAGCTACTTGGATTTTTCTTTGTCCTATAATAAGCCTCAGTTGCTTATGTCATCTCTCGAAAGGTCAGATATCTTGGTTTTCGTCGTTTTCTTTCTCTGTCTTGCGTTTCTTGCAGATGATCTGATTATCAAATTCCAGATTGATGTAAGAATACTTGTTCCATCCTGCCTGAGAGAGACCGTAAATATAGAACTCTTTCAACCGCTCTAACTTTTTCTGTACATAGGCGGTTACAAGATGTTGCCGCTCTCCTGGATTGTTACATTCCGGGAGATTGCCTATATAGATAATCTGATTACCCACCCGGGGTACAAATTCAATACCCTTCCCGGGAAGTACATTGATCTGTTCGATCTGATTTTTCCACAAGTCATCAGACATGATAGTCTTGCTGAGAATAGAAATATATCTTTCGGCAAACCATTTTGAGATACTTCCTGTAACGATGATGAGATTACTGACATATTTCGTATTTGGCATAACGGCATTGTTGTCATCCAGGTAGTAATCATCTCCATTATTACTTTTTATTCTGACAAGAGGCATACGCTGTGTAATATTGATGCATATTTCTCCGTCTTGAGTCTTGTAGCATTCAGCCGTTTTAACGAATGCACTTTTTCTTAACAGATCCTCTATTTGTCTGGTGTTGACTGTTTGTATCAATTTTCCCAGTGGATACATTTGATGCTCTACCAGACGTTTCTTTATTTCTTTTGCATCAAGGAAGCCATTTGTCAACTTATCTTGGATGTTAATCTGTACTTTCGTGCATACTTCGTTGTTTTCATCAGACAAATGAAAGTCTGTGAAAGCAAACAGGAGGTATATACCTAATATAACATCCAGTAAGATAATAATTGTTTTCTTCCATTTGATGCGCCGCATTATTTTTCTTCTAGGATTTTCTTTATTTGTGGAGAATAGTTGTCCAGATCACCTGCACCGAGTACTACGAGTACATCAAAGTTGTGTTCTTTGACAAAATCCAACACCTCATCTTTCTTGATTATTGCTTTTTCAATACCTTCTTTCAAATTATCATAGATGAGTTGACTGGTAATTCCCGGGATAGGCTGTTCACGTGCTGGATAGATTTCGGTCAGGATGACTTCATCGAAATGGCTGAGAGAAACCGCAAAGTCTTTATAGAAATCCCTTGTACGGGTATAGAGATGAGGTTGGAAAATCACAGAGATCTTGCGTCCCTTGAATAGTTCCCGAAGGCTTTTTGCACATTGCAGGATTTCCTTAGGGTGATGGCCATAATCTGAGAGAAAAACCTGGTGGTCATTTTTGATTTTGAAATCAAAGCGTCTGTCAACACCACTGTAGGTTTTCATGCCATAACGGAGTTCTTCCGGGGAGCAACCGTTGAGTTGAGCCATTGCCATTGCTGCAATGCCATTTTCAATATTGATGGGAATGGGTTGACCTAAAACGATATGGGGTGCATTCTCCAGTGGAGAGATAAAATCAAAGGAGATATTTCCGTTGTCGATAATTATGTTTTCGGCATGAAAATCTCCTTCATCACGACTGTAGGTATAAGTGGTAACACCAGCCTGGACACAAGGTTTTATTTCCAGTCCGGTATGGATAATCAATGCTCCGCCGGGTTGGATAAGTTCTGTGTAATGACGGAAACTTTCGAGATAAGCCTTTTTTGTGCCATAGATGTCCAGATGATCCGGGTCTGTAGCTGTGATGACACTCATCCAGGGACGGAGCCAGTGAAAAGAACGGTCAAATTCATCAGCTTCAATGACCACAAAGTCGCTTTTATCAGAAAGAATATAATTGGTACCATAATTTTTGGATATTCCTCCAAGAAAGGCATTACAATCTACGTGACTCTGATGCATAATATGAGCGCACATGGTAGAAGTAGTAGTCTTACCATGAGTCCCGGCAACACAAAGTCCTTTATGAGTACGTGTCAGTAACCCCAGGACCTGAGCACGCTTCTGTACTTCAAAGTTGTTCTTACGGAAGTAGACCAATTGTTCTTGAGTTGCCGGAATGGCAGGAGTATAGACGACAAGTGTAGATTTCGGATCTTTACAAGCGTGTGGGATATCGTCTGTATTGGCATTATAGTGGATCAGCATACCTTCTTTTTCCAACTGTCGGGTAAGAGTAGATGGTGTTCGGTCATAGCCGGCAACCACCAGACCTCTATAAATAAAGAATCGTGCGATGGCACTCATCCCGATGCCCCCAGCACCTATGAAGTATACAGCTTTAATATCTTTCAGTTCCATGTTCTTATTTGTATTTTACTTATTCCTCGTTATTTCTTGTGGTTTTTCAGACCTTGAGAAAATACCTTATATACTTGGGACTAACCCCATTTTGATGCAATTGCAGTACACTCTAGTCGTTTTGCAGTCCGTTTATTTTCCCAATGCAAGTTGGATGGCATGGTCTGCAATAACGTTAGCAGAATCTTTCAATCCCAACTTCTTGATATTCTCACTTAAAGAACGAAGTTTTTTGTCATTCTGGACCAATTCAAGTGCCTCTTTTAGTAACACCTGTGATGCCTCGGCATCTTTGACATAAACGGCTGCATCTTTGTTGACCAAAGCCATAGCATTTTTTGTCTGGTGGTCTTCTGCCACATTAGGGCTGGGAATCAGGATAACCGGTTTCCCAATTAGGCAGAACTCACTGATACTGCTTGCTCCAGCACGACTGATCACTAAGTCGGCAGCTTTATAAGCTGCTCCCATATCGCTGATGAAGTCACTGATGACCAGATTGTCAACTTCTCCGAAGGCCTTTACAGCAGTCTGTATTTCTTGGAAATAATATTTACCGGTCTGCCAGATAAGTTGAATGTCGCTATTATCTTTTACTAAGTCAAGGTGTTCCTTCACACTTTCGTTGATGGTCCTTGCGCCAAGGCTTCCTCCTACAAGCAGAATTGTCTTTTTGTCTGGATCCAGTCCGAATTTTTTCCGCGCCTCTTCTTGTGTTAAGTCTACGTTAAGTACGTTCTGGCGGATAGGATTTCCGGTCATGATGATTTTCTCCTTAGGGAAGAATCGCTCCATTCCTTCATAGGCCACACAGATTTTTGTAGCCTTTTTTGCCAGGAGTTTGTTTGTCACTCCCGCATAAGAGTTTTGTTCCTGAATTAAACAGGGTATGCCTTTTTCAGCGCATACATTCAATGTCGGGCCACTAGCATAACCGCCTACTCCAATAGCTACCATAGGTTTAAATTTGTGGATAATGTATTTGGCTAATTGCTGACTCCTGAAAATCTTGAAAAGGACAATGATGTTCTTTAATAAATGTTTACGGTCGAAACCGCAAATAGGAAGTCCCTTGATCTCATATCCAGCTGCAGGGACACGTTGCATCTCCATCCGTCCCTTTGCTCCTACAAAGAGTATCTTTGCATCGGGGTGTTTCATCTTTATCGCATTAGCGATTGATATGGCCGGGAAGATATGTCCTCCGGTTCCGCCACCACTGATGATAATCCTGAGTTCTTTGTCCATTGTTTCCTAACGTTTATTTCGCAAAATTAAGCAAAAAAAAATTGTTTTGGTAATTTTTGTGCATTTATTTCAATCCTATGTCGGCTATTGTGATAGATTTTTGTCGTTTCTTTTTTGATTTTCCAGATTAGGAAGAAGATCTGAAAGTTTTTTTACTTCAATTAATGTTATAGACTCTGGAATCTATGTTTTCATGAGGTTAAAGCATTGTCTTTTATGATCATCGTCTTTATTTTTCAAATTGAGGCTGCTGGATGGTTTATTCCCAATTCTTGGGGAGAAGATGTCCCTTCTTTGGAAAGGTTCTTCTTCTTCGCGAAGCGGCTGATACTTAAAATGACACCTACATAGATACAATTGATTACCGTAGAAGTACCTCCCTTGCTGATTAAAGGTAGCGGTTGTCCTGTAATGGGTGCCAGACCTACGGCTACAAGCATATTAAATATAGCTTGTATGACAAGGAGAAAAGCTAGTCCCATAGCGAGGAAAGCCGGGAAATTGTGTTCACATCGATTTGCGATTTTTCCAGTACGGAAGATCAAAATAAGGTAGAGGAGTACGACGAAGATGGCACCTTCTATTCCCATCTCCTCTATGATGATAGCAAAGATAAAGTCAGAGAAAGCTTGAGAGAGAAAATCCCTTTCAACAGAATTTCCGGGACCTTTTCCAATGATATTTGATGAGGCTATTGCAATATTGGCGTATGCCTTCTGTCCGTCCTTATCCAGATTTACCTTGTTGGGTGGTACTTCTTTGTTGTTAAGGAATCCGTCGATACGTGATTTCCATGTATCTGCACGATGGAAGATCCGATTGAAGAAACTTGAGTCTTTCTGTTTGCCAGCTACATTTTCAGTTAAGGTTTTGTTTTCTGGAGTAGGATTATAATCTTTCCCCATAATCATAATTGCTCCTAGGAAAAGGAAGAGAACCAACATAATGATTCCAACCAGTTTTCCGATTTGGGATATTGGAATACGCCCGAAGATCATCATGCAAAGAATAGTAGTAGAAAGAAGTACTGCTGTAGAAAGGTTTTCCATCATGATGAGTGGAATGATGAACGCACATACGATTAGAATATATTTCATAGCTCTTCGATCTGCCCCTTTCTCTGTCTGCATGGCACTGAGGATTTGTGCCACAGCCAGGACCATAGTTCCTTTTGCAACTTCGGAAGGCTGAAACTCTATGCCAATGAGGTTGATCCATCGCTGAGCGCCGTTGGTGGAATGACCTGCCAACAGTACCCATACCAGAGTTATAAAAGAGAAAGCCAGCAGGAAGGGTGTAAAGATCTTAAAGTATTTGCAAGGTATGTTGAGGGTGACCACCATAAAGAACAATCCCATGATGATTGTTCCGACATGTTTTAGAACGGGACTCCAGTAGTTGCCTCCTCTGTAGCTCAGTGAACTCGAAGCGGAATATACTTCGGTAATGCTAATCAGACAGAGGAAGAAGAATACCATCCAAATCACCTTATCACCCTTAAAGATGTTGGTTAAATTCTTGGTTAAATTTTTACTGTTAGTTGTCATGAAACTTTTCCCGTTTTTCAATTTACTTTTATAAACTTCTGACCAAAGCCTTAAACTGGTCGCCACGATCTTCCATGCACGTAAACAGGTCAAAACTGGCGCAACACGGGCTTAGCAAAACGGTTTCCCCAGGTTTTGCCATTTCGTAACAAGCCTGTACACAGTCTTTCATATTATGTGTATCATGGACTGGTAAACCGAGTTGGTCAAAGTTCTTGTGAAGTTTGGTGTTGTCTTTGCCCAGATAGACGAGTCCCACGCATTTCTGCTTGATTAGATCTATGATGTGATGATAGTCATTTCCTTTATCTTTTCCTCCGAGAATAAGAATAGTAGGGGCTTTCATGCTTTCCAGCGCGTACCAGCAAGCATCCACATTTGTGGCCTTTGAATCATTGATATATTGTACCCCGGCCACTTTACAAACCTTTTCCAGACGATGAGGTACACCAGGGAAATCTCCCAGGCTTTTACGAATGATATCTTTTTTTATACCAGCGATATTGGAGGCTAGACCGGCGGCAAGGCTGTTATAAATATTATGCTTCCCGGTCAGGCTTAGTTCTTCCTGTTCCATATTGAAGGGCGTAGGGTATTCAAGACGATATTGCCCATCTTCTAGATAGCCGATAGAGCCATTTTCCTTGAGTTCGGAAAACGGGCATTGAATAGCTTTGATATCATATTTCTTTAGTTCCTTTGCGATGACAGGGTCATCATTCCAGTAGATAAGATGGTCATTATGGGTCTGGTTCTGTGTAATGCGCATCTTGGCTGAGGCATAGTTCTCGAACTTGAAATCATAGCGGTCAAGATGATCAGGAGTAATGTTCAGGAGAATAGCAATATTGACATGGAAGTCATACATGTTGTCCAGTTGGAAACTACTGAGTTCGATAATATAATATTCATGTGGGTCTTCAGCGACTTGCAGTGCCAGACTTCTGCCGATATTACCCGCAAGGCCGACATCGTATCCAGCTTTCTTGAAGATATGATAAATCAGAGATGTTGTTGTCGTTTTGCCGTTACTTCCTGTGATGCAAATCATTTTGGAGCGTGTATAGCGACCAGCAAATTCAATCTCACTGATGATATGTGTTCCTTGTTTTATCAGCATCTGTATAATCGGTGCTTCTTTCGGAATACCCGGGCTTTTGATGATCTCATCGGCATTTAAGATTTTATCCTTAGAATTCTGTCCTTCTTCCCAGACAATGCCATGGTCATCCAGAAGTTTCTTATATTTGTCTTTAATTTTCCCACTGTCAGAGACGAATGTGTCAAAACCTTCCTTCTTGGCTAAGACAGCGGCACCGCTGCCGCTTTCTCCTGCGCCTAATATAACAA
This sequence comes from uncultured Prevotellaceae bacterium, assembly GCA_963769405.1. Taxonomy (GTDB): domain Bacteria; phylum Bacteroidota; class Bacteroidia; order Bacteroidales; family Bacteroidaceae; genus Prevotella. The sequence goes on from CAVYLQ010000016.1 coordinate 73,374, forward strand.
TTCTACTCATAACTGCAAAGTTTATTTATTTTATATGACTTCTATGGAGTCTCCCAGTATATTTGAACAAGATCTTTATAAATTTCTCAAAAGTGTTTCAATTTACAGAGTGCTCGTATATGGCTTTTTGAAATGCTCTACATATTTTCCTTATCTGATTTTCAGAGTGATAATAGTTAAAGCGGCAAGGATGATGGAAATAATCCAAAAGCGAACCGTGATTTTTGCCTCATGGTACACAGTTTGGGGCTTTCTGATCATATAGTGAGTATTTGTGTCCAGTTGGTCTTCTTGTGTCCTATAATGATCGTGGAGTGGAGCACGTTTCAATATGCGTTGTTTGATACCTCTATGAGTGCCCAGTTTGGCGTAGTAGACCTGAACGATAACGCTGATACTTTCTATAAGAAATACCCCACACAGAATAGGAAGCAATAATTCCTTCTTGATGAGAACTGCTCCTACACCAATGATACCACCGATTGTAAGGGATCCTGTATCTCCCATGAATATCTGAGCTGGATAAGCATTGTACCAGAGAAATCCGATGAGAGCACCGACAAAGGCGCAGAAGAATACTACCAGTTCCTGTGTTCCGGGTATATACATGATGTTAAGGTAAGCTGCCAGATTGATATGGGAACTTACATATGCAAGAATTCCCAAGGTTACACCAATGACAGCCGAATTGCCTGCACACATGCCATCCATACCGTCGTTCAGGTTTGCTCCGTTAGAGACAGCTGTAACGATAAATATTGTAACCAAAACGAAAAGGATCCAGCCTGCTGCGACTCTATGTTCTCCACAAAAGCTCATGACCCTTGAATAGTCGAGATTGTGACCTTTAACAAATGGAATGGTGGTTTTCAGAGATTTTCTTGCCTTCATTCTATGCTTAATAACAACTTCCTGCCCATTTTGTTTTTCGATTGCCAGGTTCTCATTAATTTTCACATCAGGAGAAGCCCAAAGTACCAATCCTACAATCAGACCAATACTGACCTGACCGACAATCTTGTATTTTCCTTTCAGACCTTCCTTGTTCTTTCTGAATATTTTGATAAAATCATCCATTCCACCAAGGAATCCCAGCCATACCGTTGTAATGATCATTAATAGCAAGTAGATGTTTCGCAGGCGACCCAGAAGAAGAACGGGTATAAGGATGGCTACGATGATGATGATTCCTCCCATGGAGGGAACACCGACTTTTTTAACGCCAAATGGATCTATGCTGGCATCACGTTGTGTTTCTGTAATTTGCTTATTTTTCAAAAACTTGATGAATTTTTCTCCGAACCATGCCGAGATAATTAATGACAGAATTAAAGCCAACAGGGCTCTGAAGGAGATATAACCCCATAAGCGAGAACCGGAAATTCCAAACTGATCCAGAAATCTGAACAGATAATATAACATTTTTTCTTAGTTAGAGATTCTTTAATTATTTTTTGTTGGGAATGCCGAAGATGTTTCTCAAGACTTCCCGATCATCGAAGTGATGTTTCACACCTTTGACATCTTGATAAGTCTCATGACCTTTTCCGGCAACAAGAACTACATCACCTTTTCTGGCCATAGCGCAGGCAGTCTTGATTGCTTCTTTCCGATCAACGATAGTGATAGCCTTTTTCCTTTGTTGTTCATTCAGGCCTGCTAACATATCGTTGATAATATCTTGGGGCTCTTCGAAACGTGGATTATCAGTAGTAATGATTACCTGGTCACTTTGTCTGACAGCCTCTTGTGCCATTATAGGGCGTTTGCCTTTATCCCGATTACCTCCTGCTCCGCATACGGTGATAACTCTCCCTTTTCCGTTCAATACCTCGTGAATGGCATTAAGTACATTTTCAATAGCATCTGGGGTATGGGCATAGTCTACGATAGCTGTAAATCCTTCAGGGGAATGAATAGGTTCCAGACGCCCTCGAACACTATGAAGAGTACTCATGGCAACAAGGACATCATCTGGTTTCTCGCCCAGCATGACCGCCGCCCCGTAAACTGCCAGCAGGTTACTGACATTGAACTTACCGATAAATTGTACAGCCACTTCCTTTCCATTGATTTCCAAAATCATACCTTCAAAATGGAATTCCAGGATCTTTGCCCGGAAATCAGCCATCTTGCAGATGGAATAGGTTTTTATAGTAGCTTTTGTGTTCTGGACCATGATCATACCGTTCTTGTCATCTGCATTGGTGATAGCGAAAGCATCCTTGGACAATCCGTCAAAGAAAGCCTTTTTTGCATTACGGTAATTATCGAAGGTTTTATGATAATCAAGATGATCACGGGTGAGGTTAGTGAAAAGTGCACCCTTGAATTTCAGTCCGCCGATTCTTTTCTGATGAATGGCGTGGGAAGAACATTCCATAAAAGCATACTGGCAACCAGCCTTTACCATTTCACTAAGTAGTTCATTAAGTTCAATAGGGTCTGGGGTAGTATGGTCAGCCGGGTAGGGCTTGTCGTCAACATAATTGATAACAGTAGACAATAGACCACATTTATAGCCGAACTTCCGGAATAAATGATAGAGTAAAGTGGCTATAGTGGTTTTGCCGTTGGTTCCAGTGACGCCTACGAGTGTCAAATGCCTGGAAGGATCGCCATAAAATAAAGTGGTTACTTTGCCTACAGCATCTTCAGTGTCTGCAACTTGTATGAAAGTTACTCCTGAAGGCATCTTTTCAGGTAAATCAATGCAAAGTATAGCGACTGCTCCGGAATCAATAGCTTTAGAGATAAACAGGTGTCCGTCTATCTGTGTGCCCCTTTCGGCGATGAAGAGGAATCCTTTCTGCACTTTCCGGGAGTCTATCTGGACACCTTTAATCTCAATGTCTGCATCACCGACGATCTGAATCGGTTTGATGTTCTTTAATAATTCTGCTAATTTCATGATTATGATGCTTCTTTATTTTCCTGACTAATATATTTCGTTTTATTTATTTTCCAGAAATAAATCACAACTTTCACCTTTTCTTATTTTATGTCCGGGTGGCAGGCTCTGCCTGACAACTTCTCCACAGCCTTGTAACCTGACTTTTACACCTCTGCTTTCTATCAGATAGACCGCGTCTCTTGCCCCCATGCCGATTACATCCGGTATCTGTGACTTGCTGTAAAGAGGTGTACGATACAGGGTGAGTTTACGATGGTTAATATCTTTAGCTCTCCCCCAGATAGGATTCCCGTCAGCATAACTTCCATCCCAATCAGAGTTGATGGGAATGCCAATATTTGAAAGAACGTAATCGGCTGCCAGAATATTGCCTGCTTTCACATCCGGGATGAAAACTGAGTCAGAATCACGTGCTATACTGACAGACAATTTCAGATTCTGAGCCATAACACCTTCTGCAATATTATGAAAAACGATGCCGCTCATCCCACCTCCGGATGCAGGAAGACCAGATTTTTGAATACATACGATACAACTATATTTTGGATCATTGGAAGGAAAATAACCTGCGAAGCTCAATAGATAATTGACTCCGCCTGATTTGTAACCGCGTGACCCTTTAGATATCTGAGCTGTACCGGTCTTTCCTGAAACTTCAAAAGATTTAGAACCAGCTTTTTTCCCAAGTCCTACACTGACCACCTGCCTTAAAATGGTTTGTATTTCATGTAGTGTTTTATCTTTGCATATATTTTGTCTCATTATTTCCGGTGGAAATTCCATGATCGCTTTTCCGTCCTTTACAATACGTTGAACAAATCTTGGTCGCATCATGACACCATTATTGGCGATTGTATTATAAAAGGTCAATACTGATATGGGGGGAACCTGTGTTTCATATCCGATGCTCATCCATGGCAAGGTTGTACGACTCCAATTGTCATATTCTCCACGACGGTTTTTGTGTGGCATACGAATACGAGCTGGAGTAGCACCAACCAATGGAATATCCAGGTTGTCAGCTATACCGGTACGGTAAAGACCTCTTACAAATTTTTCGGGATTATTTCGATAATGGTCATCAATTATTCGACTGACACCGACATTAGAACTATACCATAAAGTCTGGGGTAAGGTCAGTATTCCATATCCTCCACGTCGCCAGTTATGGTCTTTCATCAGTCTTCCATACATGTTCCAGACGCCGTCACCTGTGTTTACACGATAGGTCGTATCTACTACTCCGTCATCTAGTGCTGTCATAATACTTGCCGGCTTAAATACAGATCCTGGTTCCAGCAGATCACTTACAGCATGATTATGTATCTCGCGATATTTTCCATCAAAGCATTTATCCAGATTGACAATAGCCTTGATGTCACCGGTTTTTACTTCCATGACGATTGCTACGCCTACATTACCGTTGATTTGCTCCAGTTCATCTGCGACTGCTCGTTCTGCAATATCTTGCATATTGACATCAAGTGTAGTAACAATATCAGCTCCGTCAATAGGCGGCGTGTCGGTGATATTCAAGAATCTGTTACGGACTTTCCTGCGGTGTACGATTCCATTTTGTCCTCTGAGGATAGAATCATAGGAGAGTTCCAAACCGAAACGGGCAGTATCTTTAGCACCGAACATCGTCCCAATAGTGCGGCTGGCGAGAGATCCGTAAGAACGTTTACGAGCATCAAATTCTTCCCAATGAAATCCACTTTTGTCAGAAGGCAGACGGAATACAGGGAAGTTTGCAATTTGTGTAAAAGTACAGTAGTCTATTCGCTTATCCCAGATGGGCCAATGCCGACTCCTTTTAGCACGACCTTCATTGAGATGGAGTTTAAAATAATTAGTACTTTCTTTCGGAAATATCTTATGTAACTTTATGCAGATAGAATCTTCTTTTGTGTCCCAAAGAGAGTCGTTTTTAGCCTGATGTAGAGCAACAAAGTCCATGTAGATTTTGAATTCCGGCAGACTGCTTGCCAATAGTTGTCCATCACAACTAAGAATGTTGCCACGATTGGGCTTTACGTATACAGAATCGCGTTTAACGCGATCAGCTACTTGCATCCAGTAGTCATGTTTTGCAGTCATAAGATAGATGGTTTTGCCCAATATGACAATGGCTATCAGGGCTAGTAGAATCGCAATAGCCCTATAGCGTGGCATAACCTTTTTAGAATCAAAATTATTCATCTTTATCAGGAACGTTGATGATATAAGGAGGTTGGTTAGCAATATGCAGTACGCTGTCCTTATTGTTTTTCAAAAGATTCAATACCTGACTTTCTCTACTTCTTTCTGTAAGTTGGCTACTACTCGAGAGTGCCTGGTATTTAGCATCTTGAAGCTCTGTTTGCAGATTGCTGATTTCTATGAGGTCCTTTTGTGTGCCGTATCGGTTAGAGATATAGACAATGATGAAGGCAACGATAAGTATGATAAGTCCCATTTGATTGCGGATAAGCCTCGCATTGAGAATGTCTCCACCTAGAATCTTCTTTAACGTAAAATTGGAAGAGAGTGGAGCTTCATATTCTGTTGCTTCTTGAACAATGGTTTCCTTGAAGGTCTTCTCGTTGCTCGTGTTACTTGAAGCCGTAGTCTGGTTTACTGTCGTTGAATTTGAAGCAGTTTTCTCCTTAAGGGGGCGTGGTTGGCCCGTTGGCTCGGCGATCGTTGCTCCTTTGTGAGATTCGTCTTCTTTCTTTTTATGACTGATATTTGAAATTTCTTTCATTTCTTTTCCGCAATTCTGAGTTTAGCACTTCTACTCCTAGGGTTTCTTTCTTGCTCTTCTTTGCAAGGAATTATAACTTTGTTGTTGATCAGTTTGAAGGGAGTATCTACTTTACCGTAGAAATTTGTTTCGATCTGTCCTTTGATATTGCCAGATTTCATGATGTCCTTTACAATACGATCTTCCAGAGACTGGTAGGTGATAACAACAAGTCGTCCGCCTGGTTTTAGTAATTTTTCTGCAGCAAGAAGCATATCTGTCAGGACGGTCATCTCGTGATTGACCTCTATCCTGAGAGCCTGAAAAAGTTTCGCCAAGTCTTTTTTTTCTCGATCCCTTCTGAACAGGAATTCAACGTCCTTTATCAAATCTTGAGTCGTAACAATCTTTTTCTGTGTACGTGCCTTTACTAATGTGGAGGCAATCTTGCGTGCGTTCCGCAGTTCCCCGTAGAGGTAAAAGATCGTAGCTAGTTTTTCTTCATCATAATTGTTGACAATATCAGCTGCCGTCATACTTGCTTTTGTGTTCATTCTCATATCCAACGGACTGTTGAAACGGAATGAAAATCCTCTATTTTGGTCATCGAAATGATGGCTGGAAACGCCCAGATCAGCCAAAAGGCCGTCAATACCTTCTACATGATAATAATGCATCCAATTTTTCAGATATCTGAAATTGGAGTGAATGAAAGTGAAGTGCTTTTTTTCTTTTTCTGTATCTATCTCACCGAGTCTGTGGATATTTGTTTCAGCATCTTCATCTTGGTCGAAACTGTAGAGATGTCCATTTCCTTCGATTCTGGATAGGATTTCACTGCTATGTCCTCCACCACCGAAGGTGGCATCCACATAGATTCCATCGGTATGTATATTAAGGCCGTCTACACTTTCCTTTAGGAGAACTGGTATATGATATGGAGTTGATTCTTGCATGATTTATTTTTAATTTTCTCTACGATAGCATTCGTTCTGGTTTGATCAGGGATTGATTTCCCCGACTTGCTGAACAGGTGTTTCTTCTTCTAGATGTTTCTTCAAACTCCCATTTGTGTTGCTTATTTGATTTTCGTTATCTGACATAATATCCTGTAAGCCCTTGATGAATTCGGTGGTATCCATAAAAGGTTGGTCCTCATTGGAGTGACACCATATTTCAATTGTGTCATCCATACCGATAAAGCGAACTTCCTGTTGTATGTTCGCCATCTTTAAGTAGCGTTTGGGGATAAGGAATCTCCCATTTCCGTCAAGTGTGATAGGTTCAACATCGGAAACGAACATACGGAAGATTTGCTGGTGCTTTTTGTTCCAGCGATTGAGCCGATTGCGTAAGGTATCCAACTGAAGGTTCCATACGGATTCAGGATAAAGAACCAGACAAGGTTGAAAAACATCCTTTCTCAGTATCAGACGTTCTTCTCCAGCTACCTGCATTTCCTTGCGGAAAATGGCTGGCAAGAAGACCCGGCCTTTCTTGTCGGTCTTTGCTTCAATATGTCCTAGAAATCTCATCTTCACCTCTTTATATGATATCCGGCCCCAAAGTTACATAATTTTCCCCACATTTCTCCACTTTCCTCCACAAATTTTATAAAACTTAATAGAAATCTGTTGGGTGTAGAAGAGGTATGAGATAAATAATGTCTTTCTGGTTCAATATTCAGTGGTATGTTATGAGTATTGGAGTCTTTTGTTTTAGGAATTGGAAGTTTGCTTATTCGAATAAAGATAATTATTTTAGCACTTTTTTAGGGTAAAAAGTTATGTATTTGAAAAACAAGTGCTACTTTTGCATAGTATTAGTTTATAAAGAAAAATATGTGTGAGGCGATAGAGAAAACGATAGATTTAGAAGTGATCATTAAACAAAAGATGGGGAAGAGTGCTAAATATGTTCCTCGTATCTTTATATCGTGGCTCGAGCATATTGCTCATTTGGATGAGGTAAATCGATTTCTTTGGGAAAGTCGTAATGAAACGGGTACGCAATGGCTGAAGGCTTGTGTGCGCTATTTAAATATGACTCTGAAAATAGAAGGTGAAGAGAACTTGCCAGATAAGAATGATGGTAAAGTCTATACTTTTGTTTCAAATCATCCTTTGGGGGGTGCGGACGGCGTGGCTTTAGGTTCGATTATCGGGGACCATTATAACGGTAACTTTCGTTATCTTGTCAATGATATCCTTTTATTTCTACCAGGTCTTAAACCAGTAAGTATAGGCATCAATAAAGTGGGGAGACATGGGCGTAGTTTCCCTGTTATGGTTGAAAAAGGTTTTCAAAGTAATTGTCATATTCTGATGTTTCCTGCTGGTCTATGCTCTCGAAAGATTAATAAACGGATTCATGATGTTTCATGGAAAAAGACATTTATCACGAAAAGTGTGGAATACCATCGAGACGTGGTACCTATACATTTTAGTGGACAGAATTCGAAAAAGTTTTATCGTATAGCAGAAATTTGCAGTTTTCTGCATTTGAAGTTTAATTTTGCTATGTTGTTTCTGGTGGATGAAATGTATAAGAATGTGGGGAAGACTTTTCGTATATCTATCGGAAAACCGATACCGTGGCAGACTTTCGACAAGAGCAAGACTCCGAAACAATGGGCTAAATATGTTGAAGATGTTGTATACCGACTCTGACAATTGAATTCTTCGGTAATGTAAAAAAAATTCTAAATACGAATCTTAAAAGCTCTTATTCCTTGAGCTCCGGTAAATCTTTAAATAATAACCAATAATGGAAGAACAGATTATTCAACCGATCAGTAGAGAAGTACTCAAAAGCGAATTGACTCCGGATAAGAAACTTCGCACAACTAATAAAAGCCATAATGATATCTATATTATTACGGCTAATGATTCTCCTCATGTCATGAAGGAAATCGGGAGATTGAGGGAAATCGCATTTCGGACTGCTGGCGGTGGAACAGGGAAATCAATGGATATAGATGAATATGATGTGGGGGATAATTGCTATAAGCAATTGATTGTCTGGAATCCAAAATCCGATGAAATCATTGGAGGCTATCGTTATCTTGCCGGAAAAAATTGGAAACTGGACAGTAAAGGTCAGCCTAAATTGGCTACAAGTCATATGTTTCACTTTTCCCGGAAATTCTTGGATGAGTATATGCCCTGCACGGTAGAATTAGGTCGTTCTTTTGTTTCTTTGGATTATCAAAATGTGCGCAAAAACACAAAAAGTATCTTTGCTCTTGATAATCTTTGGGATGGTCTGGGAGCTTTGACCGTTGTCATTCCTGATTTAAAATACTTTTTTGGAAAGATGACGATGTATCCATCTTTTAGTAAAAAGGGCCGTGATTTAATTCTGTGGTTCTTGAAAAAGCATTTCGAAGATAAAGACATGTTGATTGTTCCCTATTCTCCTTTGCAAAGAGTGACCCCGGAGAGTGAGTTAAAGGCAGTTTTAACGGCTGATGACTTTAAAGAAGATTATCGTAATCTCAATCACACGGTTCGCGAACTAGGTTATAATATTCCACCTTTGGTGAATGCGTATATGGGATTGAGTCCCACGATGAAGGTTTTCGGAACGGCTATTAATCATGAGTTTGGCGAGGTGGAGGAAACAGGTATTCTTATCGCTGTAAATGAGATCCTTCAGGAGAAGCGGGTACGTCATATCAATAGTTATATCAAGGAACATCCCGAGGCTTTGGATCTTTCGAAGGGGAGAAATTCAATGTTCTTCCTTCATAAGGAAAAATAAGTCAGAGTAATTTAAATTTAATTATTATAGGAGAAAGAGTTATGAGTAAAATCAAATTGGCTTTATTAGCGTTGTTAGCTCTTCCTATGAGCGTTTCAGCGCAATCGACTTATGAGCATATCAATGCTCTGCAACAAGACACGATCAGTTCCTCTAAGGCTACAGTCAGTGCTTCTGAATTGGAATCGGCAGAAGGAATGACCCCTGAAGAGAAAGCTTATCGGAATAAATTTATATCTGATTTGCAGGCAACGGGTCAGAAAATTAATGAGAATGCCGAGGTTTGGGAACAGGAGACCGCAAAACGAGGTTATCCTAAAAAGAAGACTGTCCAGGGAAAGGCTCGTCTTGTAGATCATTATCTCTTTTTGCTTAGTACCCAGCTTTCGGATTCTCGTCTGAATCGTTTTATCGATAAGCAAAAAGTTCAGGATAAGATTACGTATTGGCAAAATTACCGTCAGGCATTGAATAGATTAATGTAAAATTATCTGGTATCCAGATGGCCCGATTCTTGCTGGCTATCAATGCTTCAAAATTATCAAAAGAAGAAAAAATAAATGTTTTTTTTGCTTTTCCTTGTTTTTGATGGAAATGAGAATCTTATTAGAAGATAAGGGTGGATCTTTTTGCAACCTGTCTCACGATAGCTTGCAAAAGGAGAGCCACCAAATTTAATCTAATACTATAAAAACACATTGGCAAATATATAAATTTTGTTTTATACGTGCAAGTTCTTGAATCATAATTTTTAATCAATATTCCTCAATTAAACAATGGGTAAACTAATGCCGTTTGCTTTCTGATAGAGGTCAAGTGCATATATATCAGTCATGCCACTGATATAATCAAGAACAGCCATGATGCGTTTTTCTTTTTCCGGGCTGTTGATATCATATTGGCTGCTTACTCTTCTGATGAGTTGCTGTGAGTAAAACTTATCCGGACTAATTGCGGCTCCAATGAAAATGTACATAAGTGTTTCCATAATCTTATAACCGGAAAGTTCAACATCCAATACGGGCTTGCTATGATAAATCTTCTGGTAAGAGATTTCCTGACAATGCTGGTAGGCTTTTCGCTGTGGCTCAGCAATGTTTTCAATCAGACTGCCGGAGAATGTACCTGCAAGAAGTTCTTCCTCATGTTCTATGAAGGTGTCAACACAATCTTTTTCCAGGATACCGATGACGCATGCTCTCATATATACTACCTGTTCATTTTCATCTGTAACCCCTTCTTCCTTAATCCTTTGAAGGATATGTTCTTGGGTTCTGTGATCGAAGAAACTCAGCAGCAGGTCTCGTGTCTCTTCGAAGGAGAGAATTTTTAGTTTGTGCGAGTCTTCAATATCCATGATTTCATAACAGATATCATCTGCTGATTCTACAAGGTAAACAAGAGGATGACGTGCATAGCAAAGTGGTTGACTTGAATCAGATTTGCAGATGATCCCCAGTTCGTTGGCAATTTTCTGATAAGTTTCTTTTTCAGAAGAGAAAAATCCGAATTTTCCGTGCTGACCAGCAAGAGCACTTTCATACGGATACTTGACGATACTTGCCAACATCGTATAAGTCATGTCGAAACCACCAGGACGCCGACCAATGAACCGATGTGTGAGAAGGCGGAAAGCATTGGCATTGCCTTCAAAATGTGTAATGTCTTTCCAAAAGGCAGAACTTAATTCCGCTTGGAGTTCTTTACCCATGTTTTCTGTAAAAAAAGTCTGAATGGCTTTCTCTCCTGAGTGTCCGAATGGTGGGTTACCCATATCGTGTGCCAGACAAGCTGCTGAGACGATTGTTCCGATCTCTTCAAAAAGTGTACCGATAAGTTCAGGATGTTTTTTCTTCAATTGACGGCATACGTCATTTCCCAATGACTGTCCTAAACTTGATACCTCCAGACTATGTGTCAATCGGTTGTGTACGAATACCGAACCGGGCAATGGAAATACTTGTGTTTTGTTTTGTAATCTTCGAAAAGGGGCTGAATAGATCAGACGGTCGTAATCGCGTTTGAATTCAGACCGATCATCGTGACGTTTGGCATGCTTGTGCTCTTGTCCTAGGCGCTTGTTAGAAATCAGTTGTGTCCACTCCATGTCGCAAAAGTAATGTAAAAATTCGATAAAAGTTGGCTTTTTCATCTGAAATATGCAGTTATATGGAGGGAATTCTGTATTTTTGCAATTAAAATGGGCTTTTAAAAGGTATGATAGATATAAAGATCGTAAATAAAGGTCATCAGCCACTGCCGGAATATGCGACAGCTTTAAGTGCAGGGATGGATCTGCGTGCGGATATTGAAGAACCTATAACTCTCCATCCTCTCGAGCGCCAGTTGATTCCTACTGGGTTGTTCATCGCTCTTCCTGCGGGGGCTGAGGCACAGATTCGCCCACGTTCTGGATTGGCTCTAAAGTATGGTATTACAGTACTTAATAGCCCGGGAACGGTGGATGCAGACTACCGGGGTGAACTGAAAGTGTTGCTGGTCAATTTCTCTCATGAGGATTTCGTGATCCATGAAGGAGAACGTATTGCCCAGATGGTTATAGCCCGTCATGAGCAGGTTCGTTTCATTGAAGTGAAAAATCTGGATCAAACCGAAAGAGGTATGGGTGGGTATGGCCATACTGGTGTGCTATAAGGATTTCTTTAACCAATAGGGTGGTTTTGAATGAAAATGAAATATAATTTCCTCGTTGTAACTATGCTTGTTGTGATGGGGACATTACAGGCTTCTCCTCGTAAGGATAAACAACTGAGAACAGTTCCGACTGCTATATCGATACTTTCCCGGAACGACCAGCTTCGTTTTGAATATTTCTATATCGAAGCTGCTCGCCAGCAGTCAGCAGGGCATTATGATGCAGCTTTTGACTTGCTACAACATGCTTTGTCAATCAATCCGCAGGCTTCTGAGGCTTACTTTGAATTGGCTTCTTATTATTCTGCAATGAAAAATGATTCTCTGGGACTTGCATGTCTGGAGAAAGCAGCAAGGCTGAATCCGGAAAGCGATACCTATTTGGAAAGATTGGGAGAATATTATATCGGGACGCAGAAATATATCAAAGCCATTCAGACGTATGAAAATCTCTGGTCTCATAACCATACTGATACAGATGCTCTTGATATCCTTTCTCAACTCTACCAGCAGCAGAAGGATTACAAAAAGGTGCTGGATGTTATCCGTCGTCTCGAATTAGAAGAAGGTACCTCTGAGCGTCTTACTCTTGCTAAAATGAGAATCTATGATCAGATGGATGATAAAAAGCAGGCTTACTTGGAATTGAAATCATTAGTGATACATCATCCTAATGATGTAAATTATAAGACGATGCTTGGTAATTGGCTAATGCAGAATAATCGGGCTAAAGAGGCTTATAATCTTTTCATGGACGTTCTGAAAGATGAACCAAATAATAATTTGGCTCAGACTTCTTTGTACGATTATTATAATGCTACTCATCAGGATACTCTGGCCCACGTATTTCTCGATCGGCTCCTGATGAGCAGAGATACACCGTCTGAAACGAAGGGTTTGCTGATGCGTGCTTTCATTCAGAAGAATGAACAAAATGGTGGTGACTCTACAAAAGTTCTGTCTCTCATGGACAGTGTCTTGGCTCATCCTCAGAAGGATGCTACCATTGCACAACTGAAGGCTGCTTACATGAGTATTAAGAAAATGCCAGAAAATCAGGTTACAGAAGCTTTTAAGAAGGTACTTGAGATTGCTCCGGATGATGCTTCTGCTCGTATCAATGTCATTCAGAGTCTCTGGAATAAGAAAGATTATGATGGCGTTATTGCTATGTGCAAACCTGCACGTGAATATAATCCTGATGAATTGGCTTTCTATTATTTTGATGGTCTGGCTCATTATCAGAAGAAGGATGATGATGCGGCTTTGGATGATTTCCGTCGTGGAGTATCTCAGATTAATTCTCAAAGCAATTCAGATATGGTTTCTGATTTTTATGCTATTATGGGAGATATTCTCAATGCTAAAGGACGCTATAAAGAGGCTTTTGCCGCTTATGATAGTTGCTTACAGTGGAAACCGGATAATGTGCCGTGTTTGAATAATTATGCTTATTATCTGAGCTTGCGGAACCTGAACTTAAAAAAAGCGGAAGAGATGAGCTATAAGACGGTGAAGGCGGAACCGAAAAACGCTACTTATCTGGATACTTATGCTTATATCCTGTTTATTGAAAAACGGTATTCTGAAGCCAAGATTTATATTGACCAGGCTATGACTAATATGGATTCTATTTCTACCAGTAATGTTATTCCTGAACATGCAGGAGATATTTATGCACTATCAGGTGATTTGGGTAAGGCTGAAATTTATTGGAAACAGTCTTTGAAAATGGGTAATAAGAACAAATGCCTCCAACGTAAGATAAAATTAAGAAAGTATATAAAGGATACAGATGAAAAGAAAGATATTCATTAATGCATTAGCATTATACTTGCTGATGCCACTCTCTTCTTATGGAAGTAACGGATTGCTGCTTTCAAGTCCAGGGGTTAAAAAAGTAAAGACTGCCAATGGAGTTGCTGACCGACTGAACCAGAACATCGATCCGGCGTTGGCCATCAAAAAACTTACATTTATCCAAAAGGTATCTGATAATCGGGTATATGCTAGCAACATCGTCGGACGTATGACTTTTAATATTCAGTCTGAAGATAAGAATATTACTTTGCCTGGTTATTTACGTATGCGAAAAGATCAAGTTATTCGCTTACAATTATGTATACCTCTTGTCGGGACGGAAGTCGCGCGGATTGATTTCTATCCGGATTCTGTCTTGATAATAGACCGTTATCATAAAAAATATGTGAAGGCCGGTTATAGTCAGGTACCCTTTCTGGAAAAACAGGGGATTTCTTTTTATTCTCTTCAGGCGTTGTTCTGGAACCAACTCTTATTGCCAGGTAATCAGAATGTTACAGAGTCTGATTTGAGAAAGTTTGATGTGGACCTAAGTGCAACGTCTCAAAATCTACCTGTTATTTATAAACGGGGGAAGATGGGCTATCATTGGATGGCAGATAGAGTAACCGGTAGAATCAATAAGGTGGATATTAACTATGCCGGTAGTCAGAACAATATGACTGACCTGAATGTGAATTATGGTAACTTTCAGAGTGTAGGAGTAAAATGGTTTCCGGCAACTCAAGACTACACCTTCAATACAAATGCTACTCAGAAAATTCATACTGTAAAAATGAATATAGAGATGGATGAGGTCACAACCACTGACAAGTGGGAATCCATAACCCAGATACCGGATCGATATGAGCAGGTTTCTGCAGATGATGTTCTGGATAAGATTATGAATATGTAAAGAAAGCTTTTGAAAATACCTGTTGAAGCTGAATGTTGTTTAAAATTATTGAGTTGTAATGTAATGAGAAGATTGTTGTTGATATTATTGACTTTGTCACTTCCTTTATTTTCTTTTGCTCAGAACCGGCATCAGAAAACAAATGCGAAAACAACAGTTGTCTCTAAGAGATTAACTAAGCATAATAGAACTCCAGAGAGAGTGTCTGTGCAGAAGCGGTCTGAGAAGAAGAATAACAAGGTCAGACGGAAAACGAGCGCCTCCCAAACTTCTGTACGTAATCTGCAGCGGCAGCGTGCTGCTATTCAAAGGAGAATTCGCCAGCAGGAGGCTGCTTTACGGGCTAATCAGAATGCAGTGCATCAACGGTTACAGAATCTAATGCTTATCAATGGCGAAATTGATCAGAGTCAGCAGAAAATAGATGGCATTCAGAAGGATATTAAGCATATTAATGGTAATATCGGCATTCTGAAAGGACAATTGAGGACACTTGAACAGCAACTTCAGGATCGTAAGATCAAGTATATCAAGAGTATGCGCTATATGTCCCGTCATCATAGTGTGCAGGATAAATTGATGTTTGTTTTCAGTGCCAAAGATTTTGCCCAGATGTATCGTCGCTTACAATTTATCCGGCAATATTCAGCTTATCAAAAGGCGCAGGGTAAGATTGTGGAAGCAAAGCAACTGGAGGTCAATCATAAACATCATCAGTTGGTAAACGTCAAGGGACATAAGAATGTCTTATTATATAAAGGCAAAATTGAAAAAAACAATCTTCAGGCTAAACATGGGCAACAGCAACAAGTAGTTAAAAGCTTGCAAGATCAGCAGAAAACGATTCAAATAATTATTGCTGAACAGCATAAGAAGAATGCTGCTTTGAATGCTCAAATTGATCGTTTGGTCGCTCAAGAAGTAGCTCGTGAACGCGCTGCTGCCGCTGCTGAAGCACGAAGAAAAACTGCCGCTTTAGCACAGAAGCGGGCACAGATGCTGGCACAGAAACGGGCAGCTGCTGCAGCTGCTGCAGCAGCAAATGCGCAGAGGATTGCCCAGGCAAAGGCTCGTGAAGCTCAACTGAAAGCTGCTGCACGGGCTGCAGAAGAAGCCCGTCAGAAGGCCGCAGAAGAGACCGCAATTGCCCGTCAGGTTCAAGCCGATGCTACAAAGAAAGCCCAGGCTATTACTGCTGCTCGTAAAGCCGAAGAGGCTCGACAAGTTCAAGTAGCAGCAACTGCCCGTAAAGCAGAGGCTGATCAAGCAGCTCGAGAGGCAGAGGCTGCCCGTGAGGCTGCTGAGCGTAAAGCACAAGCAGATGCAAAAAGGAGTCAAAAAGAGATTGCAGTAGTAAAACAACGGGAGCAGGATGCCGTTAATTTGACGGCAGTTGACCGTATGATGAGTAATGGCTTTGAAGCAAATAGAGGACGTTTGCCTATGCCTATAACAGGAAATTACCATATTGTAAGTCACTTTGGAGAGTATAATGTGGCTGGCTTGAAGGGGGTTACTCTTGATAATAAGGGAATTAATATCTTAGGTGGCCCAGGTGCTATGGCTCGTTCTATCTATGATGGAGTGATAAGTTATGTGTTCGGTTATGGTGGATCAATGGTCGTCATGGTGCGTCATGGTGCTTATATCTCAGTTTACTGTAATCTGAAGTCGGTGGTTGTTCATAAAGGACAGAACGTACATACACGCCAGTTATTAGGTGCTGTCAGTCCAGACCACATCCTTCAATTCCAGTTACGTAAGGAAACCACTAAACTAAATCCGGAGATTTGGTTAGAAAGATAATGCTTGTTAAGGACTGCAGAGTCATGTTTGAATTTGCTACCTTAGAATTCTGCTTCATCTAAGAGTTTGACATATGTACTAATGGCAGTAGATATTTCATCAGTTGTAATGAATTCATCCGCGGAATGACTGCGGGAAGATTGACCAGGACCAAGTTTAAGAGATGGGAAGTTCATAAGAGCCTGGTCGCTGAGAGTAGGAGATCCGAAAGGCTTCATCCCTAAAGCAATGCATCTTTGGACGATGGGATGTTCTGGAGCGATTCGAGAAGATTTTAATCGGAAGGAATGTGCCTTGCATTCGCTTTTAATGTGTTTATCAATGAAGTGGTATACTTCTTCATTATTATAAAATTCATTAGTTCGTACATCCACAAGTGCAGTGCAAAGATCTGGAATAATATTATGTTGTGTACCTGCATGGAGTACTGTAACGCTCATTTTGGTAGGTCCCAGAAAAGGGCTGACCTTCTTGAACTGATAGTTGCGTAACCAAATCAGATCATCTAAAATCTTATAGATGGCATTTACTCCTTCATTTCTGGCTGCATGTCCACTTTTTCCGTGAGCAATGATATCAAGGACCATTAATCCCTTTTCTGCTATTGCAGGTTGCATACCAGTTGGTTCACCAACAATAGCTAAATTAATTTCAGGCAAAAGAGGAAGGACACTGCTGATTCCATTTTCTCCGGAGATTTCCTCTTCTGCGGATGCTAAATAGATGAGATTGTATTTTTGTGGCTTGGTTGTTAGTATTTGGAATACTTGTAATAAAGATGTTAAACCACCACCACAGTCATTCGCCCCCAGACCATAAAGTCGGTTCCCTACCATAGTTGGTTTAAAAGGCATTTTGGTCCAGGAATCTACAGGTCTGACCGTATCAATGTGGGCATTGAGAAGAAGAGTCGGCAACTGCTTTTTCCATTCAGAGTTACAGACCCATACATTATTCATTTCACGATGAGGAATAAGGCCATATTCACGGAGGGCTTCTTCTATGATATCAGCGGCCCGGCCTTCGTTCTTACTGATGGACGGTGTCGCAATCAGCCTTTTAAGAAGTTCCAGAGCTTTTGTGGTATAATTATCTATATTCATTTTCTTGGAAATTAAAAGATGGAAATCACCTGTTTCAGATAATAGTTTGCGGTTACTTCCTGTTTATTAAGGGAGAATGTAGGCCTATGTTGATAGCACGGAAACGTGCCATAAGTCTATTCTTGTTGATGCGAGGAGATGTTGTACGCTGGCCCATCTGTAAATGGTATAATCATACTTTTCATTCTACAAAGTTAAGAAAAAGAATGAAAGAGTCTTAGTAAACTCTGAAGAATCGAGAAAAAAGGAGCATTTTATTTTGTGTTCTTAGTGATTTACTTTATCTTTGCATGTATAAAGAATAGACGAATATGCAAACAAGATGTCATCTTTCGGTGCTGATTCATAAGCAGGCCAAGAAGTATGGGGATAAACCTGCGCTAACTTTTCGAGATTTTGGGAGTCTGGAATGGAAGTCCATTTCTTGGAATCGGTTTTCCCATAGAGTCAAGCAAGTCAGCAACGCTTTATTGAATCTTGGTGTAAAATCTCAGGAAAATATAGCAATCTTTTCACAGAACTGTGCTCAATATCTTTATACTAATTTTGGAGCATACGGTGTACGGGTAGTAACAATTCCTTTTTATGCTTCAAGTAGTGAACAGCAAATCCAATATATTGTCAATGATGCTCAAATACGCTTTATTTTCGTAGGCGAGCAGGAACAGTACAATAAGGCTCATCGTGTCTTTGCGCTTTGTCCTTCCTTGGAACGTATTATCATTTACGATCGTAGCGTAAGGATTTCGACTCATGATCCAAATGCACTTTATTTTGATGATTTTATAAAACTAGGTGAGAATTTGCCACGCCAGTCGGAGGTAGAAGCACTTTGGACTCAAGCCAGTATGGATGATATCTGTGATATTCTCTATACGAGTGGAACAACAGGTGACAGCAAAGGCGTAATATTGACTTATAGCCAGTATGACGCTGCTTTCAAGGCGAATGATGCCTGTGTGCCGATAAGAGACAAGGATCGTGTCATTGATTTTCTTCCGTTTACCCATATTTTCGAACGAGGCTGGGCTTATCTGTGCTTGACAGAGGGCGCCCAGATGATAATTAATACATATCCTAAAGAGATACAAGAATCCATGCAGGAGACACATCCGACTTGTATGTGCTCTGTACCTCGTTTCTGGGAGAAAGTCTATATAGCTGTAAAGGACAGGATAGACCATTCTTCTTCTTTACAAAGGAGAGCTTTTCGGTATGCCCTGCTGATAGGACATAAGCGAAATATATCTTACAAAAGCAAAGGGAAGCATGTGCCTATAGTATTGGAATTGCGGTACAGAATAATTGACAGAACGATTCTGAGTCTTGTTCGTAAGCAGTTGGGACTGATTCATCCGAATATATTTCCGACTGCAGGGGCATACGTTTCCCCCGAAGTGGAAGGGTTCATTCATGCTATAGGTATTTTTATGCTAGTAGGATATGGTCTTACGGAAAGTCTGGCCACCGTTTCTTGTGATTTTAAGAATAAACCTTTTACGATTGGTTCAGTAGGCCGTCCTATTAAGGGGATTCAGATCAAGATTGGAGCGGATAGCGAAGTTCTTCTGAAAGGGCCGACAATTACCAGGGGCTATTATAAGCGTGATAATATCAATGCCGTGGCTTTTGATAAAGAAGGTTTTTTCCATACAGGTGACGCTGGATATATGAAAAATGGCGAACTCTATCTGCAGGAACGTATTAAAGACCTGTTTAAGACCAGTAACGGTAAGTATGTTGCCCCGCAGCAAATTGAGGCAATACTACTGGTTGATAGATTTATTGATCAGGTAGCTGTTATTGCGGATCAGCGAAAATTCGTTTCAGCACTGATTGTACCTGAGTTCAGAATTGCTGAGGAATGGGCTCGTAAAAACAAAGTTCAGTTTGGTTCTCGGGAAGAGTTATGTGTTAATCAGCTTTTTAATGATATGATGATGGAGCGTATTTCAACTCTTCAACAGACATTAGCTCCTTACCAGCAGATCAAGCATTTTACACTTTTGCCCCATCATTTTTCAGAAGAGTCCGGAGAATTAACAAGTACATTAAAGTTGAAGAGACCCGTGATTGCCAGAAATTACAAAGTGATTATAGATAAGATGTACGATGAATGCTGAGGTTTGCAGATGCCCGGCTGGATAAATAAGAGGCTGAAAGGTTAAGTGATAAGAAGTAGAGAAAGGATTTGAGGAAAAATAAATGATTACAGCTGATCAACTGAAAGATGTTCAGATGCGTACTGATGCGTTACATCGTTATCTGAATATAGACCATAAGAAAGTAGAATACGAAGAGGAGCAATTGAGAACACAGGCTCCTGATTTTTGGAATGATCCGAAACGGGCACAGGCTCAAATGATCAAAGTCAAGGGCATTGAAAAATGGCTGAAAGACTATGATGAGGTACGCCAAGATGCTGATGAATTGAAGTTGGCCTGTGATTTCTACAAGGAAGAGATGGTTACAGAGGAGGAAGTCGAGGCTGATTATACCAAAGCGATTAAAGACATTGAAGCGTTGGAATTAAAAAACATGTTGCGCCAGAAAGAAGATCCGATGAGCGCAGTGATGAAAATTAATTCAGGAGCGGGAGGCACAGAAAGTCAGGATTGGGCTTCCATGCTCATGCGTATGTATATGCGATGGAGTGAGGCTCATGGTTATAAAGTGAAAATCACTAATATTCTTGACGGTGATGAGGCTGGCGTCAAAAGTGTAGAAATGACTATTGAGGGCGAGTATGGTTATGGTTATCTGAAAAGCGAAAATGGTGTACATCGTTTGGTGCGAGTCTCTCCCTATAATGCTCAGGGTAAGCGGATGACGAGTTTTGCTTCTGTATTTGTCTCTCCTTTGGTTGATGATACTATTGAGGTCTATGTTGATCCAGCTAAAGTTTCTTGGGATACATTTCGCTCTAGTGGAGCAGGAGGGCAAAATGTTAACAAGGTTGAATCTGGCGTTCGATTGAGATATCAGTATGAAGACCCTGATACGGGTGAGAAAGAAGAGATTCTGATTGAGAACACAGAGACGCGTGATCAACCTAAAAACCGTGCCAAAGCTATGCTTCTTCTGAAGAGCCAGTTGTATGATCGTGCTATGAAAAAGCAGATGGCGGCGAAGGCGAAGATAGAAGCTGGAAAGAAGAAGATAGAATGGGGGAGCCAGATTCGTAGTTATGTTTTTGATGATCGTAGAGTGAAAGACCATCGTACCGGTTTTCAAACTTCAGATGTGGATTCAGTTATGAATGGGAAAATAGATGGTTTTATCAAGGCTTATTTGATGGAATTTCATGTCACAGAAGAAGGAAACTGATACTTTTTAAGATAATAATCACCTAAATAATATAAGACTATGAGTAGTAATAAAACGTTAAGAAGGGCTAAGCATGAAGCTTATGAGAAGAAAGAAGAGGGTAAAGGCAAGTTGGTCATATATATCATCTTTGGTGGCTTGATTATCTTGGCTATTATTTTTATGATTATCACTTTTTCGAATAGTTGATGAGTGGACTAGAGATAGAAAGAAAATTCCTGGTCAAGAGGGGCAATGCTTATAAGTGTGCCTCAACTTCAAGTAGTCGTATCAGGCAAGGATATATTCCGGCCGATGGAGTTACTGTACGTGTTCGGATACGGGATGAAAAGGCATACCTTACTATTAAAGGAAAATCTGTGAATCATGGAATGACGCGGTATGAGTTTGAGAAAGAAATCACCCTTGACGAAGCTGAACATTTGATGACTTTTTGCAAGGGCGGAATCATTGATAAGCGACGTTATTTAATACCCTTTGACCACCATGTTTTCGAAGTAGATGAGTTTTATGAGGATAATCAAGGACTTGTCATGGCTGAGGTAGAATTAGGTTCAGAGAATGAACTTTATACAAAACCTGATTTTATCGGTGAGGAAGTGACTGGTGACGGGCGTTTCTATAATTCTCATCTGCTCATACATCCTTTTTCTCAATGGAGGGATACTATTCCCGAAAATTTCCGTCATTGAACTCTATATATATGTTAATCTGGAGAACTCATCGTTAAGGTGGCTCTGCATATTCTTGAATAGGAATGGTTATTAGCTATAGCCATTTGTTTTTGAATGCTTTATTGCCGTCTAATAATCTTTTTGTTTAATTTAAAATGTTCCTTTCGGAATTCAATTTACATTTCTTATTATAACTGTTTTTCTTATATTTTTTATGTTTGTCTGTAACATGATTGTAACATGATTGTAACTTGTGTTTAAACTTTTTGTAACATTCATGACATACCTTTGGGCCCTAAAAGAACGATTATGAGTACTCTTTATTTATGCATCTTGATCTTTCTACTGTGTCTGGCAGTGTTTGATCTTCTTGCAGGTGTGAGCAATGATGCTGTTAATTTTCTTCAGCCAGCCGTGGGTGCACGGGTTGCGAAGTTTCGCACTATTCTCTTGACGGCCTCATTTGGTGTTATTCTGGGAGCTTTCATGTCATCAGGAATGATGGATGTAGCAAGGCATGGAGTAATGATGCCAGATCATTACTCTTTTGATGAAGTGATGACGATCTTTCTAGCCATGATGGTGACAGATGTTATGGTACTGACTGTCTTTAATACGCTGGGTTTTCCGACTTCCACGACAGTGTCAATGGTATTTGAACTTTTAGGTGGAACCTTTGCCCTCGCTACAGTAAAGATGGCTCAGAATAGTTCACTTTCATACGGTGTTCTGCTCAATTCCAGTAAAGCCTTGAGCATGATCATTGCCATCTTTCTGTCTGTTGTGGTAGCTTTCATCTTTGGGGCTATTGTGATGTGGCTTACACGGGTATTTTTTACGTTTAGTTATAAGAAGCGCTTGAAATATCTTATAGCTATTTTCGGAGGTATAGCTTTTACGGTTTTAACCTATTTTATTTTTATAAAAGGATTAGGATCGAGTTCTTACATTTCATATTCAGTCAGAGAATATATCAATAAAAATATCAATCTGCTTCTGGTATTTACTTTCATTGTATCGACGATAATCATAGAGATCCTTCATCTCCTGCACGTTAATATATTTAAGTTTATCGTACTGATGGGCACTTTCGCACTTGCAATGGCCTATGCAAAGAACGATCTTGTCAGTCTGATTGGGGTGCCTCTTGCCGGTCTTAGCTCCTGCCATGATTATATGGCAAATGCACATGGTTTAGCTCCAACTGCTTTTATGATGAAATCCTTGATGTCGAGCGCAGATACACCTCCGGTTTACCTTCTGGCTGCTGGCTTGATTATGATTGTTGCTTTGGCGACTTCAAAGAAAGCCCAGCATGTCATTAAAACTTCTGTGGATTTGTCACGTCAGGATGAGGGAGATGAAATGTTCGGCAGTTCAAAGGCAGCTCGTGCGATTGTCCGTTTTGCACAGAATACAGGAGCGGTTGCCAGAAAGATACTTCCTCGTAAGATTCTTAACTGGATAGATTCCAGATTTGATAAAAATGATGTTATTCTTACAGATGATAAGGCCGCCTTTGATTTGGTGCGGGCCTCAATTAATCTAGTGTTGAGTGCCATGCTGATAACCGTCAGTACGAACCATAAACTGCCCCTTTCTACCACTTATGTTACTTTTATGGTTGCTATGGGTACTTCTCTTGCTGATAGGGCTTGGAGTCGAGAAAGTGCTGTGTTCCGTGTAACTGGAGTGCTAAGTGTAATCGGTGGATGGTTTATTACAGCAGGGGTGGCTTTTATTGTTGCTGGATTAGTGTGTTTGATGATGCATTTCGGAGGTTTTCCTGTTCAATTATCTTTCATGGTTCTTGTCGTTTTTCTATTGATTCACTCCAACCGCAGGTTTGCAAAGAAAGAAAAGAAGCAGAAAGATGAAGAGGATACTTTCCAGTTGATGATGCGCACCCGTGATCCGGAACTGGTTTGGGATATTTTGAGGAAACACGTAGGTCGGACTCAGAGTTATGAGAATCGCTTTGCATTGAAAGAATATAATCAAATTCTGGACGGATTGGCCAAGGAAGATGTAAAAGGTCTCCGTCATGCAGATAGGGAGTTGAAGAATGAGCAGAACAATCTGAAGAAATATCGTCGTCAGGAGATGTTAGGATTAAAGAAAAGTCCTTTAAATATTTCTATAGAGCGGAATACTTGGTTTCATTTGGGAGCTAATGCAGACCAGCAGTTTCTCTATAGTCTTCGTCGTATGCTGGATCCCATCAAGGAACATGTCGACAATAGTTTCAGCCCTTTTCCTGCAAGTTATGTCAATGAGTTCCAGTCCATGCAAGGAAGAATCAATGAACTGATGCAAGATACAGAAAAAGAGATAGTCACGAACCAATATGAAAATTATCGGGAGATTCTTGCAGAAGCTGACGGATGCAAGGATGAACTATCAGTTCTGCGAAAAAAGCATCTCTATCGTATGCAGAAAGGAGATAATAGCCAGATGCAAATTAATTTGCTTTATCTTAATGTCTTGCAGGAAAGTCAGGAATTCTTAAGCGTGATGAGGCACCAACTTCGAGCATCAAAGAAGTTTATGGAGAACTGATAGGATAATCGTGTTTTATGTTGATAAGGACAGATCAGTTCAATCTATAGAATAATGGTCTCTACCCGTTGGAAGAATTAATTTACCACAGTCTGGTAAGCACATTACCACAGTACTGGTAAGTTCATTACCACAGTACTGGTAAGCACATTACCACAGTACTGGTAAGTTCATTACCACAGTACTGGTAAGCACATTACCACAGTACTGGCTACCACAGTACGGTAGCACATTACCACAGTACTGGTAAACTCATTACCACGTTGTGGTAATTTAGGATTGACGGTTTAATGGCTAAACAGTATAAGAGGCTCAAAATTAGATATATGTACGACTTCTTATACTTGCTTCTTCCTTCATGTTTAATTCCGCCAATGGGTTGGCCTCTCTATATTTTTATAGAGAAATCAAATCGAAGTCCTCCGTCAGGATTGTTTTTTACCCGAATAGTTCCATCATGAAGGAGTACTGCATTTTTGACGATGGCCAATCCCAATCCTGTTCCTCCCATTTTCCGGCTGCGCCCTTTATCTACACGGTAAAAACGTTCAAACAAGCGGGGCAGATGTTCCTGGGGTACACCGACTCCATTATCTTTGAATGTAAAGTGCCATTTATTTCCTTGTAGTTTACTTTCCAGTGTGATAATTGTGTTTTCACCGGCGTATGAGATGGCATTATCTGTAAGATTACGGAAAATGCTATAAAGAAGTGAACGGTTACCTTTGACTTTGACATTAGCTGGAAGTTTGTCTGTGAAGATCATACCGTGTTTCTCTAATGATAAGGCGGTTTCTTTTTGGATGTCCTTGACCATCTGTGAAATATCCACAGTTTCGAAGTCAAACATTTCAGTAGAGGCATCATCGAGACGGTTCAGGGTAGAGATGTCATGTAGCAGACTTGTCAACCGTTGACTTTGAACATAGCAACGTCTCAAAAACTGTTCCTTCATGGATTCGCTGATTTTCGGATTGTCCAGGATTGTTTCGAGATAACCTTGAATGCTGGCTACCGGCGTTTTCAATTCATGAGCAACATTTTGCGTCAATTGGCGTTTTAAGATACTTTGTTCTTTGCGTGTACTTCGCAAATTTTTATACATTTTGATAATTCGCTCAGCAATTTCTCCGAGTTCATCGTCTGGAAAGGCTGCCAGATCTTCTACATCCAGGCTTTCATTATGTTCGGCACGGTAAGCAAAAGTGCGCAGTTTGTTAACATTAGAATTAAGCCGGTTCATGAATCGATAGAGAAAGATGGTCAGGATAATAAGAATACCAAGTGTAAACCAAAAATAAAGGTGATTAGTCTGGAGTGATTTAGATAAATCATTATTATGTGGTAAGGCGCTACGTATAATCAAATGCTCCTTTGGAAAATATGTCGCAGAATAAAAATAATCATGTTGAAGCGTTTTGCTTTTTCTTTCTATAGTAGAACTGGTTCCGAATGTCAAAGCCTGTCTGATTTCAGTCCGGTTGACATGATTATCCATATTCCGATAATTCTTATGTACATTATCGAAAAGTACTTTTCCTTTATCAGAGATCAGCGTTACTCTCAAATCTTTAATCGGGTGTGTGTGAATATAAGCAGACAAGTTCTTTTCTGAATGGTTGCCGATATATTTTAGAGCATCATTCATGCGACCGTTATAATCTTGTAACCGTTGATTCAAATATGCGACTTTATATTGTTTCTCTCTTACTTGTTGGAATACGATAAAGGCAGCAGCAAAGGCAAGAAATATCACCAATACACTATTAAATAACTTCTTTCCAAGAGATAGTCTATGCATAATACTGGAGTTAAAGGTTAAAAGTTAAAATGAGTTTTGAAGGGACAGGATGAATACAAAAGATAAAACAGATAGGAGTTTGAGAAGATTCAAGCATCAAAATAATAGCCGAACCCTAGGCGTGTTACAATATATTTTGCATAAGGACCAATCTTTCTTCTTAGTCTTGTGATATTGACATCGACTGTCCGATCAAGTACCATCACATCTCTAGGCCAGACACGGTTGATTAATTCCTGTCTGGAAAACACTTTCCCTTTTTCATTTAATAAAAGGTGTAATAGTTCAAATTCTGTCTTTGTGAAAGGAATATTATTGCCTTCAACAGAAACCGTCTTTTTGTTCAGGTTCATTATAAGTCCTTGATAACTTAGAATCTGTAATTCATCTGCTTTCTCTTTCTCCCGAGTTCTTCGGAGAACAGCACGAACCCTGACCAGCACTTCACGGATTGAGAAAGGTTTGGAAATATAGTCATCAGCACCCAGATTAAAGCCTGTTACCGTATCATTCTCCGTATCCTTTGCAGTTAAAAACATGATAGGTATCTGAGCTGTTTCAGGATTTTCTTTCAGCTTTTTAGCCATAGCGAATCCTGACATTCCACCCATCATTACATCAAGCAGTAGCAATTGGAAAGATGGGAGATCTTTACTCAAGGCCTCTTCAGCAGAATTAGTTGTTTCCACTTCATAGCCTTCTGTTTCCAAATTAAACCTGAGTATCTCACACAAGTCTTCTTCGTCATCTACAACGAGTATTCGAACTTTATTGTTGTCCATCAAAATACTTATTTTTATCTATATGATACAAAGATACAATTATTTTTCAACACACATGTTCATTAAACCAGTTATAATTCATTTAAGGCCAGCGGATAAGGTGATTCAGACCCGTCAATAATCTCTTCTGGCAGGATCAGATTTTACCACAGGCTTTTGCTTCATTTAATTTTTACCTTCATTCATAATATGATTAATAGCCTCGTCACTTTTAGAATTATCATAACTATGTTTCAAGACTTTTGCATCAATATAGAAGATAATTTCTTCGTCTAAGTTTGTCGTGTGATCACCTGCACGTTCCAGTTTAAGGAATACACTTTTAAGATCAAAGCAAAACTGAGCTTTTTCTGGTTTATTGTGTACATAGTCTGCTAATATTTTTGAGACGTTGCCATTGATTTCGTCCACTATATTATCTTTTGCAAATAAACTGTTAGCTAATTCCAGATCTTCATGTATCAAGGCCTGACGAGCTATGTCAAGCATTGACAGGACTTGTTCAACCATTTCATTCAGCCTCAACTTCTTGAGCAATTCTGGATCGGGGATTTCATCCCCTTCATCTTTAATGATGAAACGTGAAATGCCTTCGGCAAAATCACCGATACGTTCCAGATCCGCATTCATCTTCAGCATTGCCAGTGCAAAACGGAGATCAATTGCTACGGGGTTATATAAAACGAGAAAATCTTCTACATCACAATCTATTTTTAGTTCTGATGCATTGACTCGTTTTTCTCTGATTAACACTTTCCATGCCTTCTTCTTATCCGCAGTTGGTATGGCTTCGCATACGGTTTTCATCTGGTCATAGACTAAGGCCCACATATCCAGGATTTCCTTGCGGATGGTCATTAGTTCTTCTTCAATAAATTTTACCATAATATTTATATTTATAATGTTTTTAAGTGAAGAATATAGATTTATCTTTATTTTGCAAATCAGCCAAAACGTCCGGTGATGTAATTCTGTGTAGCTTCTTTGGAAGGATTCGTGAATATCTTCTTTGTATCATCAAATTCGATGAGTTTCCCGAGGTAAAAGAAAGCTGTCTTGTCACTTACACGTGCAGCCTGCTGCATGTTGTGGGTGACGATGACAATCGTATACTGTTTCTTGATTTCATAGATGAGTTCCTCTATCTTGGTTGTTGATATGGGATCAAGAGCAGAGGCGGGTTCGTCCATTAATAATATATCTGGATTTACTGCCATTGAACGAGCGATGCAAAGCCGTTGCTGTTGCCCTCCTGATAAAGCGTATGCAGATTGTTTCAATTTATCCTTTACTTCATCCCATAGAGCAGCTCCTTTCAGAGTCTGTTCCACCCTCTCGTGTATGAATTTTTCATTCTTGATACCATTTACCCGTAGGCCGTATGCGACATTTTCATAGATACTCTTAGGAAAAGGATTTGAGCGTTGGAAGACCATCCCGACATTTCTTCGTAGCAGGTCGATATTGACAGATTTGTCATAAATATTATTTCCGTCAATGCCTATTTCTCCTTCAAGCCGAGTTCCAGGAATCAGGTCATTCATTCGATTGAACAACCTGAGAAAGGTGGATTTACCACAACCTGAAGGGCCGATAAAAGCAGTAACTTCATGCTCCTTTACATTCATGCTGATATCTTTCAATGCCTGAAAGTTCCCATAATAGAAATTGACATGTTTTACCTCAATCTTATTCATCTTAGTTCTTTTTTAGTTTTCTCTGAAAATAAACGCGTAGGAAATTAGCAATCAAATTGATAATCAGGATCATCAAGATGAGGACCAGAGCTGTACCGTACGCAATAGGCATCTGTTTATCCATATCTGTACCACTTGTGGCGAGGACATATAGATGGTAAGGCAAGGCCATGCATTGGTCGAAGATACTGTGGGGAAGTTGTGGTAAGAAATAGGCTGCACAGGTAAACAGAATAGGTGCCGTTTCTCCTGATATGCGGCCGAGTGACAAAATGAGTCCTGTCATAATGTTCGGCATTGCCATGGGTAAAACCACGTGCCATATTGTCTGAAGTTTGGATGCCCCAAGGGCGCGGCTGGCTTCGCGAAAACTATCAGGGATGGCTTTCAAAGCCTCTTCCGTTGTGCGGATAACCAGTGGCAAAGCCAGCAGCCCGAGGGTCAGTGATCCGGAAAGAATACTGTCTCCGAAACCAAAGAAATTGACAAAAAGTGCCATTCCGAATAATCCGAAGACGATAGACGGGACTCCTGCCAGATTGTTAGTCATCATTCGTATAAACCGGATGACTTTTCCATTTGTGGCATATTCATGCATGTAAATTCCACTCATGATTCCGAGAGGAAAGGCAAATAGTGCTCCTCCGGCCATCAAGTAGAGCGTTCCGACAATAGCAGGAAAGATTCCGCCTTCCTTCATACCGTCAGAAGGAAAGGTAGTGATGAATTTCCAGTTGATGACACCTATGCCCTTTTTGATAATAAAAGCTAGAATGATGATGAGAATCAACACAATGATAATACTCAGTAGACGGAATATCCCGAAGGCTATTTTCTGTGCCAACTTTTTGTGATGACTCACATCTTTTGAATATACAAACTGGTTCATATCTTTTATTTATGTTTTGAAGAAATATATTCTACGCTCAAATTGACAATCATAGTCATGATAAACAAGATAATGCCCAAGAGGAAGAGAGACTGATAATGAGGACCACCTGCAGGAGCTTCACCTAATTCAGCTGCAATCGTTGCGGGAATTGTTCTCAGTGGATCCGTGATAGAAGTTGGAATTATAGCTGCATTGCCTGTAACCATTAGTACAGCCATGGTTTCACCGAAAGCCCGTCCTATACCTAATACAATGGCAGAGGTGATGCCAGAGATGGAATAGGGAATTACTACTTTATAGATGGTCTGCCACTGTGTAGCCCCTAACGCCAAAC
This sequence comes from uncultured Prevotellaceae bacterium, assembly GCA_963769405.1. Lineage (GTDB taxonomy): Bacteria > Bacteroidota > Bacteroidia > Bacteroidales > Bacteroidaceae > Prevotella. The sequence goes on from CAVYLQ010000016.1 coordinate 103,121, forward strand.
TGGCTTCACGCATTTCTCGAGGACAATTCTGCATAGCATCTTCACTGACAGATATAATTGTAGGCAATGCCATAATTGCCAGAATGATACTGCCGGCAAGGCCACTTTCTCCTACAGGCAAATGAAAAGTGTTTTGTAGAAGAGGAACAATGACGATTAGACCGAAAAATCCGTAGACTACTGAAGGTATGCCATTCAGTAGTTCAATGACAGGCTTGAGAAATGACCTGATTCGCGGGTTTGCCACTTCTGAAAGATAAATAGACACGGATAAACCGAATGGGAGAGAAAACAGGATTGCAAAGAAAGTGACCCAAATTGTTCCTAATATAAGCGGTAAGAAACCGAATTGTGGAGCGGGTGTGGCTGTAGGGTACCATTGTTTTCCGAAGAGCGTTTCCCAAAAAGAAATATGATGATCTTTTAATTGTTTGACCTGAGTATCTTTGTGGATAAATTCTTTCGGAACAAAGCCTATTATTCCTGGGTTGGTGGCTACCAGCTGACTGATACATCTTCCTGCATTTTCATAGTTCTTGCCCAATTGTTTCTCGCTGAAGAAGGAGAGCATATCATCGAATCGAAAAACCTTGATCTGACGATCTTTCCCCCCTACCTGTTTCCAATTATGGATATCTTGGTCGAAAATTTTATTGATTTGACCGGCATCAAGTTCTTTGACAGGATTTGACCGATTGACGACAAGGGTGTATCCGTCTTCTATTGATTTCTGTGAGAACAGCCCGAAGCCTTCAGAGAAAAGAAATAGAATAATCAATATGATGACAATACTTGTCAGAAAACCGCTGCATGTAATAATGCCGCTAATCACTTTTTCAAAGAATGCTTTCATATATTCATTTTTTTATCTGTTCTTTCGAGAGCAAAAATAGAGATATGATGTGAAGTATGTGTAAAGAAAACGTTACGATTCTATTACATTCAAGATTTATTTTATTCTGTAACTCGAATGTAATGTGTTCGAAAGGTTCTTGTAACATAGAAAGCGTTATTTTGCGAAAAACCAGATGAAATATGAAAATAGTTAATGCCTTACTGATTATTTCGTTTTTTTGGTTCTTCGGCACTGTCGAAGCGCAAAAAATTAAAGGGAGTGATACCGTGTTGCCAGTTTCACAGGAAGCTTCTGAAACTTATATGAAACTTCATCCTAGTGCTCATTTGATGGTAACAGGCGGGGGCTCTGGTGTGGGAATCTCTTCTCTTCTTGATGGAACGACTGACATCGCTATGGCTTCTCGTTCTATTAAATTTGGAGAGCGGATGAAGCTGAAGAAAAAGCACAAAGAACTCTGCCAAGTCATTATCGCTTATGATGCTTTGGCGGTTGTAGTTAATCCTGATAATCCGATATCTCATCTTACACGTGCCCAGTTAGAACTCATCTTTAGAGGGAAACTGACCAATTGGAATCAACTCGTAGATCCGGTTACTCACCGGCGTGGGCCAGATTGGAAAATCGTTGTGTATTCTCGTGAAACTTCTTCAGGTACCTATGAATTTTTTAAGAGTAGTGTCTTGAAAGAAAAAAATTATATGGTAGGAGTACTCTCTATGCCTGCTACAGGTGCAGTAATCCAGTCGGTAAAACAGACAAGAGGGGCTATCGGATATGTAGGACTGGCCTACGTGAATAGGTATGTCAAGGCTGTTCACGTCTCTTATGATAACCGACGGTTTATTTATCCTAATATGACTACTGGACGTAAACGTATTTACCCTATTGTCCGTCCGTTGTTTTATTATTATACGGCTGATAACTCAACTAAGGTTATGCCTTTCATTCATTTTCTTCTTTCTCCTCGTGGTCAACAGATTGTGATGAAGTGCGGTTATGTGCCTTTGAAATAATTTTTTGTTTGTAAACTGGAAAATATTTTAAAGGATGAGAATTGAAAAGGATGAAGTTTGTATTGACATCTTTTTTTTGATATTTCCTTATGGAAAAGTGCGAATTTGTTAGTAATCAGTTGCTTTTACTTAACAAACTGATATAGAGAGCTTTTCCCTCTTTTTGTACCTTTTCTCTATTTGATTTTTAACTTTAATTGTAACTGCAAAGGCACTTTTAGTTTCTGTCTGTTGCAAAATTGAGATATTTTTTGTAATTTTGCCATGTTTTGACAAAATTAATTGAGAGATAGGAAATGCCTGAAAAAGAGAGAGCGAGTTTTGGAAGTAAATTGGGAGCAGTCTTAGCTACGGCTGGTTCAGCTGTAGGACTGGGTAATATCTGGCGTTTTCCCTATATGACGGGAAAGGATGGTGGTGCTGCTTTTATACTGGTGTATATTTTGAGTGTAGTAATCCTAGGATTGCCATGTGTTATCAGTGAGTTTATTATCGGCCGTCATGGTGCAGCAAATACAGCTCGGGCTTATAGCAATCTGTCTCATGGTACATACTGGAAATTGGTTGGATATTTTCAGGCTTTGACGGGTTATCTGATTACAGGGTACTACGCAGTTGTTTCAGGTTGGTGTTTGAATTATCTGTATGCATCTTTTATGGGCCAGTTGAAAGGTGATCCTGCTTATGTCTTGAATTATTTCAAGGTGTTCTGTACTGATCCTTTTCGCCCCGTATTTTGGACAGTGATTACTTTTCTGATTGTTCATTTTGTTATTATACATGGTGTAAGAAATGGAATAGAAAAGGCTTCCAAACTGATGATGCCTATGTTGTTTGTACTTTTACTGGTTACCGTTGTTATATCTTGTCTGTTGCCAGGGGCCAGTAAGGGCATCAGTTTCCTGTTTAAACCTGATTTTTCCAAAATGAACGGGAATGTCTTTCTGGATGCAGTAGGACAATCCTTCTATTCTTTAAGTATTGCAATGGGCTGTCTTTGTACCTATGCTTCTTATTTTAGTCGACAGACGAATTTGACTAAGTCGGCCGGGCAAATTGCCTTTATTGACACAGCGGTAGCAGTTCTTGCAGGATTGATGATCTTCCCTGCAGCATTTTCTGTTGGTGTCAGTCCTGATAGTGGCCCTTCTCTTATCTTTATTACCCTACCGAATGTTTTTAACGAGGCTTTTTCCGGAGCTCCTGTTATAAAATGGTTTATTTCGTTGTTTTTTTATGGTTTGTTGTTTCTGGCAGCTTTAACTTCTCTGATATCTCTTCATGAGGCAAATACAGCCTTTGTTTATGAGGAACTTCATATATCTAGAAAAAAAGGTGCCATACTCGTTACGGTAAGTTGCTGTATTATTGGAGCCTTCTGTTCTTTGTCTCTTGGCAGGTCAACTGCCCTGACTCTCTTCGGAAAATCCTTGTTTGACTGGTTTGATTTTATTACAGGAAATATCATGTTGCCTGTTGGTGGTTTCCTTATGTGTCTTTTCTTGGGATGGTATCTGCCTAAGAAGATAGTCAAGGATGAATTTACCAATTGGGGAACGCTGTCTGCCCGTTTTTTTGATATTTATCTAATAACCGTACGTTTTATTTGTCCATTACTGATTTTGGCCATCTTCCTGCACCAGTTTAAGGTGTTCTGAGATATTCATTATTCATGTTGAAACAGATGATCTGATAAAATATATAACATGGAACGAGAAAATTTTGGAAGCAAGATGGGTATGGTATTGGCTACAGCTGGTTCAGCTGTAGGACTGGGTAATATTTGGCGTTTCCCTTATATGGCAGGACATGATGGTGGCGCTGCTTTTATCCTTATCTATATTGGTTGTGTACTCGTTCTTGGTATACCTGGAATTATCAGTGAATTTATTGTTGGTCGGCATTCTGCAGCAAATGCGGCAAGAGCCTATCGTAAAATATCGCATGGCGGTCCTGGTGGGATCATCGGATATCTTGGCATCTTCACCTCAATGATTATTTTGGGCTTTTATGCGGTAGTAGCTGGCTGGTGTCTGCAATATCTTTTTGCTTCTATTCTTGGACAGATTCATGGCAATGCGCAAGAAGTGAATACCTACTTTCAGAGTTTCTCTACTGATCCTATTCGACCAGTTTTCTGGACTATTGTGTTTATTTTGCTAACGCATTTTGTGGTGGTTAAAGGAGTACGTAATGGTTTGGAGAAGGCTTCCCGTATTATGATGCCTACATTGTTTCTCATCTTAATCCTTATAGCGATAGCGTCCTGTCTGTTGCCTCATGCGTCTAAGGGCATTAGTTTCCTGTTTAAACCTGATTTTTCAAAATTGACTCCTCATGTCCTTTTTGATGCTTTGGGACAGGCCTTTTTCTCTCTGAGTCTAGGCTCTGCTTGTCTTTGTACTTATGCTTCTTATTTCGACAGACAGTCGAAGTTATCTGTTTCTGCTTCTCAGATAGCTCTTATTGATACAGGTGTTGCCATTCTTGCAGGATTGATGATTTTTCCTGCAGCATTCTCTGTAGGTGTCAGCCCTGATAGTGGGCCTTCTCTGATTTTTATCACTTTACCAAATGTGTTTCAACAAGCCTTTGGCTCCGTTCCAGTGATTGGCTATATTGTAGGAGTACTTTTTTATGCTTTGCTTGCCTTGGCAGCTTTGACCTCAACGATATCAATGCATGAGATTGGTACGTCCTTTTTTTATGAAGAGTTTCATCTAACCCGGAAGAAAGGAGCTTGGATTGAGACAATCATCTGCAGTGTTATCGGCATTTTCTGTTCTTTATCAAGTGGAGCGTTTCCCAGTCTCAGACTTTTCGGGATGTCTCTTCTTGACTTCTGCAACAATCTGACTTCTGATATCTTATTGCCTTTAGGTTCACTTCTTACTTGTCTTCTTATAGGTTGGTTTGTGCCTAAGAAAATGGTTAAGGAAGAATATACTAACTGGGGTACTCTCAAGGGACGTACTTTCAATATTTATTATTTTGCTGTACGCATACTTTGTCCGTTGTGCATTCTTGTTATTTTTTTACACCAACTGAATGTAATATAATTTCCTTTCCTTCGTTATTCTTTTGAAGGGTATTCCTATTTGTCTGGGTCAAATGGATTATTCTCAAATATCTAAACCTTAAATCTAAACTTATGATTCTCGATTTTTCTTTATTTGATTCTTTTGAGCGTTTGGTTCGTAAGACGGTAAGTCGGATTTTATGAATCAGATACAATAATGTATCGGTTATTTCTGTTTTAACTTTTAATTTATATCTGTATTTTGTTTCTGGACCATTTCTTTTATCTTCAGCGAAGTGATCGTCGCGCTATCGTTGTGATCTTAATTGTTGTTGTGATTGCATTGATGATTGTGTTTTTCATCGGAGGGAGGAACAGACAATCTTTGGCTGCAGCGGATTCTCTGCGACAGTCGGAACATTATAATCAGCGTGGATTTGGGGATAGTTATTCCAATAAAGGTGGTGAATATTTTTCTCAGCGAGAGCTTCGGCTTGCACCTTTCGATCCAAATACAGCTGATAGTACCCAACTGTTGCGTTTGGGATTGGCTTCCTGGCAGGTAAGAAGCCTTTATCATTATCGTGCTAAGGGCGGAATTTTTCGAAAACCTTCAGATTTCGCCCGATTATACGGGTTAACCAAGAAGCAGTATCGAACTTTGGAACCTTATATCCGTATTTCAGACGATTATGCACCTGCTTCTGGCTTGTATCCCCCAAGAGGTAACAGCCTTTTCGAAAACCAAGAACTTAAGGATACGGTTCATTATTGTTATCCGCTAAAATTGCATGCAGGCCAACAGATATCTTTGAACACTTCAGATACATCCTCATTCCAGAAAATTCCAGGTGTAGGAAGTGGTTATGCTAGGGCTATTGTCAATTATCGTAATCGATTAGGTGGCTTTTATAGTGTTAAACAGATTGAGGAGATTGGAGGTGTTCCTCCAGAAACTGAGAAATTCTTAAAGGTTTTACCATCGGAAGTTCATAAACTTAGAATTAATCAGTTGACAATCAACCAGCTTCGCCGTCATCCTTACATCAATTTCTATCAGGCTCGTGCTATCTGTGACTTCCGCCGCTTGCACGGCCCGATAAAAAACTTGCGTCAATTAGCAAATGATCGTGATTTCCCTCCTGCTGAAATAGCTAGACTTGAGCCTTACATTGACTATGGGATGTAGGAGATGACTTTTCCAAATTCATTTGGTAAATGGAATATTGAGAAGATGATTTATAAGAAGGAAAGAAGTTCTATTCTTTTCTTCTTTTCTGTGGATAAAGGGCTCGAAGCACTTTTGCAGCTTCGATCATATTGCAAAGGGAAGGTCGTGTCTCTTCCCATCCACGGGTTTTCAACCCACAATCCGGATTAACCCAAAGATATTGAGGATCAATGAATGTTGCTGCCTTCTTGAGCAGATTGACGATCTCTTCCACAGAAGGAACTCTGGAAGAATGGATGTCGTATACTCCCGGTCCGATCTCATTGGGATAATGGAAGTTACGGAATACGTCGAGTAGTTCCATTTGAGACCTAGAGCATTCTATTGTAATGACATCTGCATCCATGTGTGCGATATCTGTGATAATATCATTAAATTCTGAATAGCACATGTGAGTATGGATTTGTGTTTCATCTTTTACTCCGCTTGAAGCGAGTCTAAAACAATCAACAGCCCATTTCAAATGTCCGGACCATTCTTCCTTCCGCATGGGAAGTCCTTCACGAATGGCAGGTTCATCAATCTGGATAATTCCGATTCCGGCTTTTTCCAGGTCGCGGACTTCATCTCGAATAGCTAATGCAATCTGTTTACAGGTCTCTGAACGAGGTTGGTCATTACGGACAAATGACCACTCTAGGATAGTGACAGGGCCAGTGAGCATTCCTTTCATAGGTTTGGTGGTCTGAGACTGCGCAAAGGTTATCCAACTGACAGTCATTGGATGTGAACGAGAAACATCACCATAGATGATCGGAGGTTTTACGCAACGAGAGCCGTAACTCTGTACCCATCCGTTTTGGGTAAATGTAAATCCCGAAAGTTGTTCTCCGAAGTATTCTACCATATCGTTGCGTTCAAATTCCCCATGTACGAGTACGTCAAGTCCGATTTTCTCTTGCCAGTGAATACATCTGATAGTCTCATCTTTTAGGAATTTTCGGTAAGCATCTGCAGAGACTTCACCTTTCCGATACTTTGAACGCCAGTTTCTTACCTCAATCGTTTGGGGGAATGAGCCTATTGTAGTGGTTGGGAAGAGTGGTAGACTTAATTTCTTCTCCTGTATTCTCCGGCGTACCTCATAAGGATGTTGGCGATGATAGTCATCATCTGTAATCAGACTGAGGCGATTCTTGACTTTCGTATCATGTACTTTCAGAGATAATCCCCTTTCCCTTAGGTCTCTTTTCTGAGCTACATAATGTTTGATTGCTTCTGTATCATTATTGATATAATCCTTAAGGGTGGTCAGTTCTTCTGTTTTCTGTAATGTGAAAGCCATCCAACTTTTGATTTCGGGAGGAAGAATCTTTTCATTTCTCTCTAATTTCAAGTCGTATGGAATGTGAAGGAAAGAGCATGATGGTGAGATAATTACCCGGTCATACCCCAAAAAACTTGCAGCTTCACGGATATAAGATAACGACTGTGTGAGATTATCCTTCCAGATGTTTCGCCCGTCAATGACACCTAATGAAAGGATCTTATCTTCAGGTATTTTATGGAGGAGTTGAATTTGCTTCGGACCTCTGATTAGATCAAGATGGAGGCATTCGACAGGCAATGACAGTGCCAGATCTGCATGGTCTCCTAAGTCTCCAAAATAGGTGTTCAGAATAATTTTCAGTCGGGTTGATTCCTTGATCCTGTTAAAAGCATATCTATATGCGTCAGCTACCTTTTCAGTGAAATCTGTGACTAAATAAGGTTCTTCTATCTGAACCCACTCTGCTCCCGCCTTTTCGAGAGTATTCAACAAACTGATGTAGGCTGGAAGGAGACGTTCAAGAAGGTTCAATCGGTTGAAATGTTCTTCTTTTTCTTTACCTAACATAAGAAAAGTAATGGGACCAATCAAAACGGGGACGGTTTGGATTCCCAATGTTTTAGCCTCGCGGAATTCCCGCACGGCTTTGTCATCGAAGAATTCAAATTGTTGTTCCTTTATGAATTCAGGAACGATATAGTGGTAATTTGTATCCCACCATTTAGTCATCTCCATGGCAATGATATCCTTTCCATTTTTTTGTAACCCATGTGCCATTGCGAAATATAGTGTGGATTTATGATCTTTTAAATCCTCATATCTTTGAGGTATGGCATTCATCATCATGCACATATCCAGTACTTGATCATAAAATGAAAAGTCGTTGCTTGGGATCAAATCGATTTCTTTATCCTTTTGAGTTAACCAGTTCGTACGTCTGATCTGACGTCCTGTTTCCTGCAGCTCATCTTCTGATATATGGCCTTTCCAGAAGGCCTCACAAGCTTTTTTTAGTTCCCGATGAGCTCCGATTCGAGGATACCCTAATACTTGTGTCTTTAATTTTGAAGGTCCTATTACTTTTTTCATTGCTGTTTTATTATTGACTCCCGATCAAGTTGATGGTTGTTTTAATCTCTTTTGTTTTATTTTGCTGATCGTTTCATGCATTTCGGAAGTTTTGTATTTGTTATAATTTGGTGACAAAGATAGAAATAAACTATAAAATAGACAAATAGTCTTTGTGCTTTAGAAAAAATACCTATTTTTGCAAATTATATGTGAATTATTAGAATTTCATTCTACTATTTCAAATAAGTAAAGAACGTAAAAATGGAAGAACTGGATGATATCGATATTAAGATTCTAAAAGAATTACAGAAAAATTCTAAGTTGTCAACTAAGGAATTAGCAGCGAGAGTGAATCTTTCATCTACACCGACGTTTGAACGTCAGAAGCGTTTGGAACGTGAGGGATATATAGAAAGATATATGGCAGTGGTAAATCCAGAGAAAGTAGGAAATGGATTGACCATTTTATGTGGGATTGAGTTAAAGCAGCATGGTAAGCGTTGGGGAGATGAATTTATGGCTGCAATCAAAAATATAGATGAGATTGTTGAATGCTGGAACACTTCCGGCAATTATGATTTCTTGATGAAGATTTATGTGAAGGATATGAAACATTATCAGGATTTTGTGCTTAATACTTTGGGCGTCATCGAAAGTATTGGAAGATTACATAGCAATTTCGTAATTGGTGTAGTGAAATCCAATCATGGTATTCCTATTCCTAAGTAAAATATTTGACGCTGGTTAGAATAATATTGAGATACAGGCCTCCAAATAAAAAAAGAAACTATCGAATCTGTTCAATAGTTTCTTTTTTATCGGTTTACGGATAGATACCCATAAATAAAAATTTGTCGGGATTAGGCGATTTTCGGGATGATAGAAAATCTTCCGGAAAGCCCATTCCGCCGTGCCCATATTCATTAAAATTATCTACTTTTGTCCGAATTTTGTCCGACTTGATTAAGTTTAATCAAATAGTCTAAAGTCTTGGATAAATCGGAGATACGCTTATCTTTTTCTTCTATAATAAGCTTTAAAGCTTTATTTTCTGTCCGTAAAGCGGTGTTATCATCTCTTATGACAGTACTATTTACATTGTTATTATTTCCAACGAATCGAGGAATGTTCCCAGATGAATCCATGGAATCAAAGAGGTTATCCATGTCTACATTGAGCAGATTACAGATTTTTATTAATTTACTTATCCTAAAATCAGCTCCGGCGATTCCGTCTAATGTGCCGTGTGTGCTTTTGTTATAGTACTTCTTTACAAATTCACGTTCAGTCATTCCTGCGTTTGAGATTGCTTTTTCCAGTTTATCGTGACTTAGCTTGATATATTTCATAACCTAAAAACAGTTAAAATTTCTATTATAACAAGGAAAAGTTCTCTTAATCCTTGGAAGTTCGCTTAATTTAATATAGATTTGCACACAAATATAATATTAATTATCGTATGAAACAAACTTTAAATGGAAAAAGAAGGTCTGTAAACCCGAGGGCTTTTTATCGAAACTTATCCAGAAAAGACAAGGGAAAGTTTTTGTTGTATCTGGCAAAAAGATACGATTATCCTACGACTACAATGTCGGGGAAGTTGAGAAATAATCCGACAGGTGAACTGAGAAAGGATGAATATGAGAATATTTCGCAATCAATTGAAGAAGGCGTATGGGATCAATAGAATTTCGTAATGGCAAAGGAGGTAATGTATATTACCAGGAAGATGATCAACCTGAGAAACGTTTCACTAAATTCAACTCTGAAATTATTGATTTTATCCTTGAGCAAGTCAGTCAGCGATTCCCTTCATGTTATGCAAGATTGATAGAACTTTACAGAAATACTGCACCGACAGAAAGAAAATTCATTATGACCGAAAGATTTATTAAATGTAATTTCGGGTCTGATGATTATCTGACGATGGATGTTGAGGATAAGGAGTTTAACTTTGAAGAGGTAAAATGTCCGCTAAGAGGATTTTGTCAGGATGAGGGTATTATCTGTAAGCCACGTGGTTTAGTCAGTCTTCCTCCTGAAGAAAAGAAGACGGCAAAATTATATATAAAAGGCTATACCTTTCGTGAGATAGCTCAAATGCTGGATAAAAGCCCGGCAACAGTGAAAGTACAACTTTGCAGGATTAAGGACAAATTAGGCGTGAAGAACTGCAGGGAGATAATCAAATATCTAAGATTTTCTAATTTCTGATTCCAGCCTATAAAAATTGGCTGTTTTATAGCCATAATACCATTCATCATGATAAGTAAGCAAACAATAGAAAAGGTTTTTGATAGGGCCAATATCGTTGATGTCGTATCAGATTATGTTGACTTGAGAAAATCCGGCGTAAATTATAAAGGTCTCTGTCCGTTTCACACAGACCATCATCCTTCATTTATCGTCTCTCCGGCAAAAAATATTTGTCATTGTTTCGTGTGCGGTAAAGGTGGTAATCCTGTTAAATTTATAGAAGAAATTGAAGGTCTGACTTTCCCGGAATCCATTAAGTTCCTGGCGAAGAAATACAATATTGAAGTTCAGGAGGATCAGTATGAATATTCAGATGATGAGATTCGTGAGATGAAGAAACGTGAATCAATGTTTATCATCTATGAAGCTGTGGCTAAATTCTATCGTTCTGAAATAAAAGAACCTGAATCAAAGACAGCCTTGGACTATGTTAACCATAGATGGAATTCACGAATCTTTGTTGAAAAACAAAGTATTGATGACCAGGATAAAGATTTCGGTGAAGTAAAAGGAATCGGTTATGCTCCTAAGGAGTGGGATGCACTCGTGAGGTTTGCCAAGCAGAAAGGCTATGACTTGAAGCTGATGGAGGAAGCTGGTCTTATACACCGTTCAAGCAAGGGGAATTACATTGATTTCTTCAGAGATCGGATTATGATTCCCATATCAGACAAGTATGGACGGGTTATTGCGTTTACGGCCAGAACCATGAATGAAGATTCAGATACGGTAAAGTATCTGAATAATAAGAATTCTTTCATATTCGATAAAGGGACAAACTTGTTCGGTCTTGATATTGCGAGGTCAAAAGCAATATCAGAGAATAAGATATATTGTGTTGAAGGTGCTCCAGACTGTATGAAATTACAGTCTTTAGGTGTTGAAAATACCGTGGCTGCCTTGGGTGCGTCCTGGACAAAGAAACATTTTAATATGCTGCAATCCCTGTTTGGACGGAGAAATGCAAATGCAACACTTTGTATCATACCGGATTCAGATCAAAAAAGCGGACAGAAGATCGGCCCTGGCTATCAGATAGCGATGCGGAACGGACGAATGGCCATGCAGTCAGGATTCCGTGTGACGATTAAGGAGATACCGCAGAAAAAGACTGGGGAAAAACAAGATGCTGATAGTTATATTACATCGGCTGCATTGCTCAGTTCTATTGATGAAGAAGATTTCGTAATCTGGTATGCTACAAAAATTTTTGATGCTCAGGACAATACAACAGAGAGGGCCGAAAAAATCAAGGAAATCTGTTCTCTGGCCATACTGATCAGCGATGATTATACCCAGAATACCATTGTTGATAAATTAGGGAACAAATATGGCAGTAAAACAATTTGGAGATCTGCTCAGAAGCAAGCTATAAAGGATCGTGACCGGAAGAAGGCTGAAGCAATCAGTAAACGGGGAGATATTGACTTACTGAAGAATTATGGATTCTATGAAGAAAAGAATTGTTGTTATAGTGCAAATGGTGTACAATGGTCCAATTTTATCATGCGCCCGTTATTCCATATTAAGGATCCTTATAATTCAAAACGTATCTATAAGTTGATTAATGTGAATGGTGAAGAGGCACTTGTAGAAATGAAAGAGGCTGAAATGTATTCCTTGCAAAATTTTCGTGAACGAGTTGGCTCAATGGGTAATTTCAGGTGGAAAGCTGGTCCTGACCAACTTAATTCTTTTGGGGACTACCTTTATGATAATACAGAGACAGCAGTTGAGATTAAACAATTAGGGTGGAACTCATCCGGATTCTTTGTGTGGGGAAATGGAATCGTAGTAGATGGAAAGTTTTTGAAAGTTGATGATTACGGGATAGTAAGAGTAGACAGGTATAATGATAAAGGTGAAGTAGCCGGAACAGACAACTACTATCTTCCTGCCATGAGTAAAATATATACAGACCGTAAAGATATGTACAAATTTGAAAGAATGTTTATTCATGATGATAATCACTCCTCGATAACCTTAAGTAATTACTGTAAGATGATCTCAGATGTCTTTGGTGATAATGGTAAATGTGGAATCATGTTTTTATTTGCTACACTTTTCAGAGATATTGTCGTAAGTTATACAAAGAACTTTCCGATTCTAAATTTATTTGGCCCGAAAGGTTCAGGCAAGTCAGAACTCGGCCATACCTTGATGTCTTTTTTTATCAAGAATAACACGCCACTTAATGTACAAAATGCGACCATAGCAGCTCTTGCAGATGCAATAGCTCAGTGTTCTGATGCGCTTGTGCACATTGATGAATATAAGAACAGTATTGATCCAGTGAAGATAGAATTTTTGAAAGGGCTGTACGATGGTACCGGAAGAAGCCGTATGAATATGGATCTGGATAAGAAAAGGGAAATTACAAGTGTTGATTCTGCTGTCATTTTGTCCGGACAGGAAATGCCTACGGTGGATATCGCTTTATTTTCCAGGACGATATATCTGACATTTGATAAAACTATTTATGATCGTCAGGCAAAAGAGAAGTTCAATGAACTTACCGCAATCAGGAAGATGGGAGTTAGCCATTTGACTAATGAAATACTCAGCCATCGGAAAGTCTTTGAGAATGCATTTTACAAAGAATATACTTTTGTAAGTGAGGATATCAACAAGAGTTTGCAAAGCAATGAAGTAGAAGATCGTATTTGGAGAGACTGGTCAGTGTTACTTGCTTCGTATAAGTGCCTGGTGAATGTTATTGACTTACCTTGGAGTTATCAGGAAATGAAACAGATTGTTGTTGATGGTATCCGGAGGCAGAACGAAGAATGTGCAGCAAGCAATGAAATGGGGAATTTCTGGGATATGTTCCAGTATATGAATGAAACGGGTATGATCTATCCCGAGTCAGATTTTAAGTTGAAATACATTGAAGAAATATCTACCAATATCATTAAGGACAGACAGTTCGCCCAGGCACAACCGGTATTGATGATCAGGCCGAAAAAGATTATTCTTCAATATAAGAAAGCAGCCAAGATGACCGACGAGAAGGTTATGTCAGAAAGAAGCATCAGATTTTATCTGCAAACTTCTCCTGGATTCCTCGGAAAAAAGAAAGGTTCAGAGAGGTTCAAGGTAATTATCAATAACCAGACCCAGCAAAAGAAGATACCAAGTGATAATGGTCAGGACAGATATGTGGATCTTGAACAGTTTGATAATCCATTTTGTTTTGATTATCGCTTGTTACAGAATAAGTTTGAGTTAAACCTTGAAACGAGAACGGTCCGTGATGGAGAGGAAGATGATGATGATCAGGTTCAAGAAAAGAATTTACCTTTTTAAAAAGATATAGATTGCTGTAAAAATGATGAATGTGATACAGAGGTCGGCCATTGCGAAATGTCCGGCCTTTTTCATGTTTGTGTGTGTAAAGCATATTTCATTGATTTTTGACGGATTACACACGGCACACACAAGCACACACACGCTTATTATCAAAGAGTTACAAAGGTCACATTTACCCACATTTCACACACATTTACCCACATTCTTTTTTTTAAAATATGATTTACACACAAATAAGGGTTTTACACACAAAATAGAAAAATAGATATTTTATTAAATGATTGATTATCAGATACATATAAATTTGTGTGTGCTTGTGTGTGCTGTGTGTGCCGGAAAAGGCTACCCAAGTCTGTGACTTGTTTTTCCAATGATTAGTAGAAAGTTCTCTCAATTGTAAGAAAGTGAGCGGGAAATTCGTTATATTTGCATATTAACATTAATGAATACCTTATGAGTCAGTTTCTTATTTACATCAAGTTAAAACCTTTCGTCAAACAGTTTATAACTCATGCACTCGGTAATCCCGTAGTGTTTCCAAATCAGTCTGTTGAGAATTCTACGATTCACAATTTTATACAGAGGCTCCCGGATGGGAAGCAGCCTGATGTGGCAAAAGAAGATCTTACGCCTATATGTATACCCGATTCAACTTCCAAGCCTGCACAGTTCTATAATTACATGTCTCCTCGTGGAAAGATAGCAATTGAAGAATGCTGTGAGTACCTGTTTAAAAGAAATCTCTGGAATGAGTTGGGAGATATGTCGGATATAGGTTGTAATCTCATGACGGCAATCTATGCTTACTGTGAAGAGCATGGAATAGATATCACTTATGCTGATACGGTCCGGCAAAGATATTATCGCGTACGCGATCAATATTCTAAGAAGGGTATTAATCTGATGAAAAAGAAACGGATTCATGATAGAGTTTAGACGTTAATAAAACTAAAAATGACTATGACAAGACCCCATTGAAATTTCAGGACCGAACGACTGCAAACATATTCGAACGTTTCCGTACAACATCGAACAAGTTCGAACAGATGTAAAAAGATTCCATCAAGATTAATTTTATAGCAAATGAATATTATTAATAAAATTCGTATAGTACCCTGTTCGCAAGTATCAGGTTTCACGAGAATATCTGAGTTGGAGGGAATTCTTTCAAAAGATATTCCCTGGAAAGAACTGGAGGATATTAAGAAGCCTGCTACCATGACTATAAATGATAAGGTCGAAAATGGAATCAGGATTGTAACGACTAAACTATCTTTCTATATTCGACAGGATTGGATGCCTGGTGCACGTCGGTTGTCTTTCCTTTGTGATACGGTTGATGGTGATAGATACCTGATAGGGACTGGACAGCGCCCTTACCCTGTAATAACACAACAGCAGGTACATCCTGATAAAGGTACCGATAATCAGCTTACAGAGGTTATCGTTGAATGGAAAAATCGTTTTAAGACACCGAAAATCATTTGACAGGGTATTTTTTAAGGCAATGGCTAGTCTGTATCTTTGCTGAAAAGTAAGGAATATGGATTATCAATACATTATTAGTGGAGAAATCGGCGTAGCTTTTGACTGGTGGACCGGAACGAAAGGGACGACTGTGGAGGATGTCAGAAATTTCCTCAATCAACATAAAGATGAAGAGGTAGATATCGCCGTGTCATCACTTGGCGGCTATGTAGGCGCAGGACTTGAAATCTATGATCTGATACGAGAACATGGTCATGTACACATGCACATTATTGGTATGACTGCAAGTGCAGCTACTTTCCTGACAATGGGAGCAGCGTCGGTAGATATGCTGGATGGTTCTCTGATGTTGATTCATAATGCCAGTAACGATATATTCGAACTGACCTCTGTCAACAAAGAACAATTGGATGAGATCATTGCCAAATATCAGAAGATGCGAAAGGACTTGAATACGATAGATAAGGTTATCGCATCACTCTATTCGAAAAAATCCGGTAAGTCTCTTCAGAAGTGTATGGATAAGATGTCTGATGCAGCATGGCTTTCACCACAGGATGCTCTTGACTTTGGACTTATTGATTCTGTTCGTGAGGACGATGATTTGAAGAAGAAAGCAAAAAATCTGAGCCATAATTACAGTAATAATATATTTAAAGAGTTTGGACTTCCTCCTTTTCCTCAGCCAGTTGCTGAGCGGAAAGGAGAGTCAGCTAAAACGATTGTTCAGAAGTCGGTGAATGTCGTCAAGTCCATTTTCAAAAACAAATCCGCAGAAAATAAACAGAAGATGATCAAAATTTTTGTGAATGTGATGGACTTGCTGTCTGTCAAGGATGGTTTTGAGCTGAAGGATGATACCGTGTCATTGACTCAGGGCCAGATGAAGATGATTGATGACAACCTTGGCGAGCTGAAAAAACAGGCAAAGGATTCCTCTGATGCTAAGGATAAGGCATTGAAGGAACTTGAAGGTATCAAAGCCGAACTGAAAAAGGCCCAGGACGATCTTAAAGCTGCCAATGAAGTTGTTGACAACTTGAAAAAGGCTCCGGCAACTGAAAATGTTGATCATCCTGCTGATACGAATACCAGTGAGGATGATGAAGTCAAGGTAGTTGCCGAGTCTGAGAAAATGTACAACCAAATTAAAGATTTATAAAGATGGGAGAAATCAAAGTAACTACGGAATCACTTCAGAAGAGTGCAACCCAGTATAGAAAGGAACTTCTTCAGATGCCGGTCAGGGTTCTGAAGGATAAGTTCCTGAATTATGCGACTCTTCGAACTGGAATCCGGTATGCAGAGGTACAGGATGCAGAGTTGAAGGGTAATGTGGAACTTGGGCCGTACGATGAGGATCGTGTTGATGATGATGATATGAAGATGGAGGCTCGTACCCTGTATACCTATTTGGGGGATGTGATGAAAAGGTTCTCTCCGAATTCCTTGTACTCAACCATCCACGGTGATGCTATAACCAAGGGCGAAGGACTCAAGAATACGGAGATCTCAAAGGCGATGGTAGCCTTTATGGCTGCTAAGGTGGGTAACTCACTTTATAAAAGTCTTTGGAATGCTGTCAGAAATGAGAAAGGTAAAAGTACGTCAGATCTTTTTGATGGCTATGATACCATTACTGCCAAGGAAATTCAGGCGGGAAATATCTCAGCTGCAAATGGCAATTTCATGGATCTTGATTTATCCACGATAAATGCTACGAATGCCGTTGAGATATTGAAGAGCTTCTGGAGAGCTTCAGACGAAATGTTGCAGGATCAGAAGTGTATCTTGTATGTTGCTCCGAGTATCTACAATGCTTATTGTGATGATTATAAGGCTGTGACTGGAAACATTGCTTATAACAGGGAGTTTAATCAAACCTTTGTCGAAGGCAGTGATGATAGGTGTCAGATAGTTCCTTTATCCAACAAGGCGAAATCTCCTTATATGCATCTTTCTATTAAACAGAATATGCTGGTAGGTGTCAATGGTGAAGGAGAAGAGGAACAGGTCTCAGTTGAAAAATACCATCCCTTCAAACTTACTTTTGTGATGACCTCTTTCTTTGGGGTTCAATTTGATACGATTTCTAAAGAATTCCTGATGGTGGCAGGTAAAGCTCCTGTTGTTCCTGATGCTCAAAAATAATAGGCTATGACTAAACAATGTACTGAAATTAATAATTTGTATGATGATGTGCCCCATTGCCCGGGACAGGTTTCCCTTCCCGGTGTACGTGAGCATTTTTATTGGTTGCGCAGGTCTGAAATCATTAAGTGGCCGAAACTGCCGATGAATGGTGCAGCTAAGTTGGAGGATAATCCTGTCTATGCAGATGATTTTACACTGGCTGCTGATTCTGTCTGGCATAAGGCTGATTTGATTCCAAATGAGTCTGAACCAAAGTCTGAACAGGTAGGCGTATATGGCTCTTTCCATTTTAGCAATCAGATCAATCTGGTGTTACCGGGAACGGGACCGAAGGTAACTGGATTGATTAATGAATTGAATAACGATGATGTCGTTATCTTGGTACCGCAGCGTGATGGACATGTAAGGGTCTTTGGCAATCAGGATTTTCAGACAACTGTCAAGCCTTCTCAGACATGGGGCAAAGGCTCTTCAGACAGTAATAACACTTCAATAAGTGTCACGTCTGAGGATAAGTCTGCTACACCCTTCTATGATGGCAAGATTCACACTGCCGATGGTGATATTTCCGGAGTGACAGACGAACTCGTTGTTACACCTCCGGCAACTAAGCAGGCTGGTTAATCAGAAATATTGGTATAGGGCTTAAAATTATAATCTTCGATACGGGGACGGTCAACAAAGAGTAAAGAGATTGTTGCCGTTCCCGTTTTTCTTTTAATAAAAATTAAATAATATACAATGAATAAAATAGATCCGGATTTTACAAAGAAAATCCAAGCTTGGCTGAATACCGAACCTAAAACAGAGAAAATGGCATTGGAAGGTGCTCTACTCCTTCAACAGATTAATCCGATGAATAGCATGTACCGCAGATGGCTTAGTCTGGCAGGTATCCGCCCGAAATATATTATCAATTATATTGAAGCCGAACTCAAAAAACACCTGAAGTATCGGTTGGACGGGATGACCAGAGAGCAGGTCCAGAAGATGGACCGTGAAGTTATTCCTGAGTCCAGTAAGATAATCTCTGAAGGAAAGCCTGAACAGGATAATGATACTCTTTTGAAAGATAAAGACGGGGAAGTACATATACCGGTTTTTGTTGTCTTGGATTCTCAGGGAAATGATTCGAGTATCGTACGGCAGTATGGCCGTCGTCCTGATCATGAGCAGCTGCCTGACGAAATTAAAAAGTTATGGGATGATGATGGTGAACTCTATAAGAATATCAAATCCCTTTATGAGGAGTTGAAGGCTATGCAAAACTTGCCAAGTTGTGATCGGTATGAGAAACTGCAGCTTCTTGCCTCAATGGATAAGAAATACTTTGAACAGATGAAAGCCTATGATGGTTATGTTATCGGAAAGAAAGAAGAACCATCTGAAGAAACACCGCAAGAATCCTCTGAAGAAACAGTGGATATTACTAAGCTGGTGATGAATGCGAGGAGCTATCTGAGCAAGGATAGTAATCGTCAGAATTTGAAGGAACTTCGTGTTGCATCTGAAAAGGAAGATGCAACAGATGAAGAAAAAAGTGCCTATCACGACCTTTTGGACAAGATGCAGCAGCGTGTTGATATTATCCTCGGTGCTAATGCTCCTATTACCGATGATTTAAAAAACGCTCTTTCTGATTTAGGACTTAAATTCAATAAAAATGAAGATAAGTCAACTGAAACTGCTCAGTAATACACCGTTGCAGGTATATCTGGGTACAGGCATTCATACACTCGGCTTGTTGGGATGGATTCTCAAACAGGTCGGGCGTGCTGACGTCTATGTCACTACTTTCTCTACATCTGAAGAATTCTTGACAGGTTTTTTAAATTTGAGGAAGAAAGGGTTAATCCAGCATTCTATGTTACTTGCTGATTTGAAGGCCAGTAAGAAGACGGTGAAACTTAATCGTTTGATGGCATGTTGCTTTGATGATGTTTATCTGGGTTTGAATCATTCCAAGATTCTGTTGGTAAAGACGGAGTCTGGTAAGACCGTGAGTGTAATTACAAGTCAGAACAACACGTATGGTGGCCGTAATGAATGTTCGATGGTGACTACAGACCTGGAAGTATTCCATGATTTGTATGATGGCTTGAAAGAAATAATTAAAAATAGTGTGTTGTTAGATGGATTATTCGGACAAACAACTGAAAGAGATAGAGGACCTGGCAGCGGAACTGACTCCACCTTCGGAGATATCCGTCCATTTGGATATTAATGAGGATGAGTTTCTCTTGGATATAGGTATGCATAACCATCCTGCAAGAAAAGCTTACTTGAAGGGGATCGCATCGACGGCCAGGGAGCTGAGAGAGAAAAACTTGCAGTTGGCTAGGGCATGTGCTCCCACGGCTATAGAACAATGTTTTAAGGATCTTCAGGAAATGATGATGGGCCTATGAGTGTACCGGTTAATATAGATGAATATCAGATGTATCTCTTCTCTTCTTCTGATGAGATGCAGAAGAGACATTTACCTGAGGAGATGATTTATCGTCTTCTCAGGATTCGTGGTTTATATACGTATTGGCTCAATTTCCCTCAGAGGACGACACGGGAATTGGTTCAGTATGATAAGGAAGGCAATCCTGAACTCAGAGACCGGCAGGCTTATGATGATATTAAACTGGTCAAGATCCTGATTGGAAATCTGACCAAAGAGTCAAAGGACTGGAGACGGCATGTCTTTATTCAGCGTACAGAGGAGGTTTACAAGAGTGCAATGCGTTCAAAAGATTATAAGACAGCGGAGAAGGCTAATGCTGATTATGCGAAGTATAACCGTTTGAATCAGATTGATGAGCAGCCGATTGATTATAGTGAGATTGTACCACACATTATAGAACCTACAGATGATCCTTCCGTGATAGGTATTAAGCCACAGAAAAATTTACGGGATAAAATCCGGAAATTCAAGAAGAAATTCGGAGCAGATATTGAAGATGCTGATTTCGTTGAGATAAATGATGATGGAACAGAGAAAGCAGAGCAAACAGGAAATACAAAAGATATATCTGAATGATGCTCAATATTATATGCTTTCCATTTCGCCCCGTGATTTGGTGGCAGTGTGTGGGCGTGGTATTGGAAAAGGTGTCATTCAGGCAAGCCGGATGCTTCAGTTTGTCCAGGCTATGCCGAGATGTATGCTTGGCTTTGTCGTACCGTCTGTCAAACGTGGGTTGACAAATATATTGCCGTCTATATTCCAGAACATCAACAATTGGGGATATAAAAAAGACATTCACTATTGCATCGGCCATCGTCCGGCAAAAGCTTTACATTGGGATGAACCGATATGGGTACCGGAGAATTATGAGAATGTAATATCCTTTTATAACGGATCATGTGTATCTCTTATTTCTCAGGATAGGACGGGAACATCTAACTCCATGTCGCTTGACGGACTGTTGATTGACGAAGCAAAATTCATTAATTTTGAGCGATTGAAAGATGAAACTTTTCAAGCTAACCGAGGTAATGAGATGTATTTCAGTAAATGCTATTTGCATCATGGGATGACTGTTACTACTGATATGCCGGTCACTAAGGCTGGATCATGGCCGTTGAAGTATGAGAAGCTCATGGATAAGGATCTTCTATCTGTTGTACAGGGACTTGTCTATGACATCTGGAAACTCAAAAAGAAAATGAAAGAACATCCGGAGAAAAAGGAATATTATCAGACCAAGATAAGAAAGTTGAGAGCATTGGCTGATCAGTGCCGTAGTCATTTGTGTTTGTATAAAGAGTATTCTTCATTTGAAAATCTGGCAATTCTTGGCGAGCGGTATTTCTATGATATGAAGAGGAATCTTCCGGCTCTTACCTTTGCCACTTCTATCAAAGGTTTGAGACTCGCAATCTCGATGGATGGATTCTATTCGGGATTGCGTCCTGTTAACTTGTATACGGCACCTAACTTGACACATCTTGATTCCTTGCAATATGATTTTGGTAAGCTTCAGGAAGAAGATTGCCGTATGGATTCAGATGTGGACAACTCACGACCGTTGATCATCGCATTTGATGCGAATGCCAATATTAACTGGTGTGTGGTTGGTCAGGTAGATGATGATAATAACCTGAGAGTAATCAAGTCGTTCTATGTAAAGTATGAACGGAAGATACCGGAGCTAATGGATGATTTCTGCAGATACTATCGTTACTATTCCTTCAAGCAGGTGATATTCTACTATGATACAACATTCATCGCAAACAACTATGCATTGCATAATGATGACTTTCACGCAACGATTGTCAAGGCATTGAAGAAGAATGGCTGGTATGTGAATGATGTCTGTGTTGGCAAGCAGATGAATCATATTGATAAACAGGCGTTGATCAATCGTATGTTTATGGGGCGTGCGAAACATCAGGTGTTAATCAACCGTGACAATAACCGAGACCTTCTAATCTCTATTGAAACGGCAGGCGTTTATATGGGCAGGAAGGATAAGCGTGGTGAGAAACTGGCGGAAACCGAAGAAGACCGGTTGGAGAACCGGACAGACGGGAGTGATGCTTTTGATACACTTTGTATCGGAGTCGAGAAATTCCCAAAATTCCAGATGCGTATGTCTGGTGCAGTGACCAGTTCGTTTGGCGGACATTGATCGCATCCTGATGACAATTGTCTTCTCATTTCTATTTCTTTTTAAGCCGTCCTGAGAACAGTATGGCATACCTTTCTCAGGACGGAATAGGTTAGGACCTTATTCGATGAGCAGCACAACGCGAATGCTGCGTTGTCTGGCATTCGTGTAGAGCTGCATTACCGCAAATTTCTTGGCAATTGCCGTTGTAATTGTTTCGTTGGCAATTGCGAAAAGTCTTTACATATTCCGCTAAATTCTCTGATGGCAATTGCCTGTGGATTATAGCGCAGTGGGGGGTACGCTTAAAGCGTCGGGACTTCTTTTCGATTTACAACTGCCTATCGCCTTATGGCTCAGTCAGTTGTAAATCTACAGGCGTGCAAAAACAGTGTGAAAACGTGGTTTATGGCTGCCAAAACAGTTCGTTTTGGTCGTTCAAAGCGCAAAATAGCCCTTTTTTATAGAATCTTCTTGCAATATTGGCGCATTTAGCCCGCATATCAATGATAAATTTCTTGCAATATTCAGGGTTGTTTTTTGTTGTCTGAAATTTTGATATGATGTTAAATTTGTCTATCTTTGCAAATAGATTCCTCTTTGAAGATACAAGGTGATCACGATAAATCATTATTGACATGAATACACAAATATGCAAAAGATGCTTTAAAGATATAGATCTTTGTGATGTCTTTTTTGATAGTTTAAAGGAAGATTATCCGGGTTTTTCTCAATGGTACAATAGGAAGGCTGCAGATAATGCTGTTGCATACGTTCAGTATACATCCGATGGGGCTATTCAGGCTTTTCTCTATTTGAAAATTGAGAATGGGATACTAAATGATGTAGAACCTTCACGTCCAAAAGCGAATCGTTTAAAAGTTGGAACATTTAAAATTGATGCTCATAATACAAAACTTGGTGAACGCTTTATAAAGATTATAACAAATTATGCAATAAATATCTCTGCTGATGAAATTTATGTCACAATTTTTGAGAAGCAAAAGCCTTTAATTCATCTTTTGAATAAATACGGATTTGAGAAAGAAGGCACGAAAGGTAAGGAACTTGTGCTTATCAAAGATATGAAACATATTTGTGGTGATATGCTAAAAGATTATCCTCTA
Source organism: uncultured Prevotellaceae bacterium (assembly GCA_963769405.1). Taxonomy (GTDB): domain Bacteria; phylum Bacteroidota; class Bacteroidia; order Bacteroidales; family Bacteroidaceae; genus Prevotella. Next base: position 126,519 of record CAVYLQ010000016.1, read on the forward strand.
ATTTCAACAATCAATAAAAAGAAGTATGTCCTTTCTATCTATCCGGAATATCATACAAAACTTTTCCCGGATTCTATTTTAAATACAGAGAAGAGAGACAAAGATGCGTTGATTACGGATGTTAGCCATACAAATAGTATACATAAGATATATGTGTGTCGCATGCATGGAGCAAGAATATTACGAAAGGGTGATCTAATAGTCATCTATCGATCAGGTGATAACAAGGGGCCCGCATGGTATCGGAGTGTTGTTACATCTGTCTGTCAAGTTGAAGAATTAAAGGTTTATAGTGATTTCAAGAACAGAGATGATTTCGTACAATATGCAAATGAATATAGCGTTTATAATCAATCTGTTTTATCATCTTTTTTTTTAAAGAATTTGATAGTTATAAAGATGACATATAATATAGCATTTAACAAGAGAATAACAAATAAAAATCTTCAGGAAGATTTCTGCATTCGTCCGGAATATTGGGGATTTTTTCCTCTTTCGGATGAACAATTTAGAGGAATATTGAGGGAAGGAGAAGTTAATGAAAATTTTATTATCGATAAAGCCTGAATTTGCTCAAAGCATATTCAGAGGGCAGAAAGAGTATGAATACCGAAAAAACATCTTTAGGCGTAAGGATGTCGATAAGGCAATTGTCTATGCCACACGTCCTGTTTGTCGTGTCATTGGAGAGTTTTCTATTGAATCTGTCTTGAAGAGTTCTCCCTTTGAATTATGGGAAGGGACATCAAGGAAATCAGGTATCTCTAAACGATTTTTTGATCAGTATTTCCAAGGACGAAAAATAGGATTTGCACTTAAGATAAAGGATCCTGTCTTATATAAAGAACCAGTGTCTCTTTCTCAGTTTTCGAAGGTCGCTCCTCAATCATTTAAGTATATTGAGGAAAAGCAGGAATAAGATTTTGGGTGTGCAGAGTTTTGTACACCCATTTTATTTTATAATATGGAGGTCTTTAGAACTTCTGAGAATGAAAAACTCTGGTTGCTGTAATAATCTAAGAATGAATCTTTTTGTTATTTTCCATAATAAATCTTAGAAATGAAAAAAAACATTTTGGGTATTATTGCTATAGTAATATCTATTGTTGCATTGGTTTTCTCTATAGTTAGAGTGGCTCCCTTTACAATTACAGAAGGAACTTATATTGGTATCATTGCTGCTTTTATTGGTATTTCTGTGGCTATATTAATTGGTTATCAGATTTTTAATGTTATTGAATGGAAAGGTAAAATGCAACAGCTTAAGAAGCAGCAAAATGAACTCAATCTGCAGTCAAATAAGATTAAAACAGAATTAAATGATTTAAAGTTAGATTATCATAAAAAGTTATTGAATATTCTTGTACTTTTTTATAGAGAGCAAAGTTATATTTCTGAAACACAAAAAGATGTTCATAATGGATTATTATATGAACTTAATGCAATCAGAATTTCTACAAAAGTAAAGAGAGAAGAGCCAAAATATAGATTTCGTGAATTTATCTTTGATGAGATTATTTTTTTATCAGTAAATGATTTTGACTCTAATGATGGAAGTAGAGGTGAAGATTATAAGTCTTTTAAAAAGAAGACTAAGCAACAATTATTAATTATACGGAAACAATGTGATGATTATGTTTCTTCGAGATTATTTCTTGAAATAGAAAATGCATTAAACAAAAGGATAGAATTTATTGACAAATATATTGATAGTACAGATGGAAGTAATATGGAAGCTGATAATATTACAAATAAAAAGTTCATAATAGAATGTTATAAAAGATTTAAAGAAATTCGTGATTCTGTCAAGAAATAAATTTAAGGTATTCTATATTTAAGTTTAGACCTTCAAAACCAAGGAAAATAAGTGGTTGATTCGTCGATCCTTGATTGCTCAAATCCCATTACCTCTACATTGTATATTCCATTAAAGTTTTGGATATAAGTATGGGTATCAGGAGAGTTAATGTAAATGCCAATAGAGATAGCGTATTCCATAAAGTGTAAAGGCTATGATCCAGCCAATATCGTTACCGGTTAATTCAAATTCTTGCATTAAAGAAAACAGAAGTGTTTCATAGTAAGAATTTAGGAAGATTGATCGTAGGTATAGACATATTGTATCTATTATTACCAAACGATTTTTAGGTTTTGTACTTGTTATTAGCACCGCGATCAATGTGATACAAAAGATGGAGCTGATCATGATAGTCCTTTCATTATTTCTGTATTTATTCGCGTGCAAGTGTTTTTTAGGCTTTTTTTCAGACTTTTTTTGTCTTTCTCCTTTTTTTAAGGGGGATTTGTTAGAATAGGTATTGGCAAGAATCAGAACTTAACAAATATTGTTATAGTAGTTATTGTAAAAAATCGTTGAAAGGTTGTGAGTTTCAACGAAAAATAGTAATTTTGCTTCTATATGTTGATAATCAAATGAATAGAGAGAAACACAGTCTATTCGGTACCATGATAATCATAAGCTCTTAATTGCTATCATGATATTTCCTTTTTTCTTAGTATATTAGTATTGGGAGTATTGTTTTAAAATTTAAATATATTGATTATGACAGAAGAAGAAATTATGGAAAAAGTGCAGTCTTATGAAGACGCATGTAAAGTTCTTGAGGAAATGTGTAAGCCTGAAGAAAAAAAGATGCTTGCAAGAATGAAAGAAATTCAAGACAAATCAAATCGTAATGTACAGTTATATATTCAACTAATAACAATTACGAGAGCTTTGAATCAAGGTTGGACACCACAGTTCTCACATGGAAAGTGCCGTTATTTTATTATGGTAGATCTTTATAGAGAAAGTGAAGGTGAAGGGCCTTCTAAGCAAAATGCTTATGAAGTTGCTGCCCCAAGCAGTATTTCTGACATAAAGTATGCGACTTTGAGAGTGTTAAACAATTCTGACGTTATGTTTTTAAATTGTGGATATCAATTTGCGTATAAAAGCGAAGTTCTTGCTAATGGAAGTATTAACAATTTTGGGGAGTTATGGGTTGAGTATTTTACAGGATGTCCAGCTAAGAAAATGCAAGTCTGATTATGACAATATAAAGATATTCTAATTATTCGAAACACTAATTAAACCCTCGACATCATGGTTAAGTCATGCTTATGAAAAAAGATTATGTTTTATTTCGGGTTAAAAAGGAAATTCTATTACCAAAAAGTGGGGATAGTCCTTATCATTCACCCGAACATTACCATGTAATTGGGCTTATTAAATCTCAATCAGACTTAAAGAAAATGCTAATTCCTTTATTTAAGGATATTAAGGAAGAATGGAAAAAAGAATTAAAAAGCACTGAAATTATATTAAAAACTCCTGATGAACTTATCTCTTATAGAATATCAGATATTGAAAATCTAAGTAAGAAAGAGAAAGATGCTATAAGGGAAGATGCTCAAGATAGTAAAAATAGCAATGCTGTAGAAGCAAAGAAAATTATGGATGCGATCATCATAGAGTAAAAAACAAAATATAAAAGGCCTCTGATATAAAATGTATCAGGGGTTTTTCGTGTAAAAAAGGATCTGCTTCTCCAAATAATTTACTATATTTGCACTATAGTTATAGACCAATGTCTAATTTAATATTGTTTGTCATGAGAAAAATACTGTTATTCTTATTTCTTGTTACTATGGTTGGAGCTTTTGCTCAAAATAAGAGCACTCAGTCAAAAATAAATACAGATTTCGTCAATCATCTTATTAATGATCTGCATTATCCTAGTTTTATTTTGTTTGATGGAAATGATATAGATTTTTATAAATCTCCAAATGATATTCTGTCAACAAATACATTAGACCAATATGAAGACTGTTATATTGTCGGAGATAATAAAACTAAATATTTGTGTACTTCACATGGTAAAGCTTTTTGGGTTAATAAAAGAGATATGTTATTAAGTCAGGACAGCATTGACAATTTATTACATAATAACTGTCAGGCCTATTCAGAATATATAAAGAGGAGGGGAGAGATTCTTTCGCTAAAAGATGTATGTGACTTTTATCAAAGAGATGTAAATTGTACAAAAAAGATGTCCTATAGTTATATATAAAGCGGAACCATATGATGAAGATGAAGATTTGGAAACGATAAGTTTTAGATTTTACGATTGACAATAATTTGAAAAAGACCATTAAATATGTATATGTGACTATAAGAGGATATAATGCTGTAAATGATCCTGTAGGGCATAGCCAGACAGAAACATGTATTGGTCCAATAAAATCAGGGAGAATCTGCGACTTATGAATTTAAAGATATTTGGTGGACAGATATTATCGAGAAGGTGAAAATCATTGGTTTAAAACTTAAATTCATGAATAATACATATCGTATTATACCACATCCGGAGAAGTGTCGATATCCATGGGATTTACAGTATGATACGGACTATATGGATAAATTAGATTCTTGTATTAGTGTTTCAAAACTTCCTGAATTTGAAATTAAGCCATAATAGTGTGAAATGTATTATGTTGTTATCCTGAATAAGATGTTATTTATAGACAACCAAGCTGAAGAATATTAAATCTTGATAAGCATGAAGAAAAAAGAATTTGTTTTTATAGATACATGTATATACATATCAGAAAACTATTTTTGTAGTGGAAATCGTATACAAACTCTTGCTGATTTAGCAAAAAATGGCGTAATTAGTTTAATTAGTACTGAAATTACTAATAAGGAAATCATTGCTAATTTAACAAAAAATTCTATGGTTTCGTATAATAGTCTTCGTCATAAATATGAGGTTTTAAAAAACTTTGAAGATGAATCACTTTTTGAAAAGAAAGAAAGAGAAAATATTGCAGAGTTAGCAAAAATAAAAGTGAAAAAATTTCTTGACAATGCACATGTGCTAAATTTGGGATATGAATACTGTAATGATGTAACATCTGTGTTTGACAAATATTTCTCCGAGGAAAGACCTTTCCATGAAGGAGATAAAAAATATGAATTCCCAGATGCATTTGTGTTATCTGCTCTTGAGAAATATTGTTCAAAATTCAATATTAAAATTTTAGTACTTTCAAATGATACAGATTTACTTAAGTATAAAAGTGAATTTTTGACTTTTGATGATTATAAAAAATTCATTACAAGGAAGATTGCTGAAAAGGATCTTCTAAAGCGAATAAAAGAAAGTATTGATAGTGAAGAAAGTGCTATAAATGTTAAGTTAGGTATAGAATTCCGTAAAGTACTTCATAATAAGTTGCTATATTATGAAGCTGTTCATTATCAAGAAATAGATAATATCAATGTAGAAAAATATAAAGTAAAAATAGACAAGTCATCTTTTAATATTATTAGTAAAATAGATAGTAGCTATATGATTGAAATAAAAGCGAATGCTAATTATAAGGCTAAATTGCATTATTTTGATGTGAATGAGAACAATGCTTATTATAACCTTGAAGATGGACAATGCTATGGTGGTGAATGGAAATATTACAATGTAGATAAGAGTATTTCTTTTACATTTAGATTAAAATACAATGATTCTTTAAGAGATGAGAATATTATTATTGATAAATTTGATATTGTTGATGTAATTGGTGCCAAGAAATATTATGAACTTTTCCAAATCTGATGATTATAGTTACATAATAAAAAACTTAATATAATGAATGTTGTTATGAAGAAAATTTTATTCGTTTTAGTAATGTCTTTAATGTGTCTAATCGTTCAGGCTAAAAATGATGGGCCGAGATACTGGGAAATAAATGATCCTAATCCTGATTCGGTTATGACTGATTGTCAAGTTAAGGTGATTGGTGGCGTGTATAATATTATTAGGGTTGATACCATTAAGGGACAATCAGCTCAATCTTTATACAATAAAGCCCTAGCTTGGATCGGAAGAACATATAAGAATCCGGATAAGGTTATTAAATCACAAGTTTCTCCCACCCAAATCGTTTTTAATGGTCAATTAGAAGGATCGCTAAATGGAACTGTCGAGCTACAATTCAAGGAAGGAAGATATAGAATGACTATTAATAATATTGTAATAATGGTTGAGCCAGAATTAGTTAAGTATGTGCATCATAGTTTCTTCACTATTGAAGACCGAGGTGAATATAATCTAAAAGGAGGAGTAAGATCCCAAAAATGGTTATTGCATGATCTATATACTTTTTTAAAGGGTATAAAACAAGATATGCATGGAAGTAATAATGACGAGAATTGGTAAATTTAAAAGGGCGAGATTTTTTCTCGCCTTTTTCTTTGCAGTTTCAGAAAGATTCCATATCTTTGCCACTGCTTACAAACAATGAAAATATTCATTCCGTAGGGCATCGGTCAATTGTCCAGCAAATTGTTGGGCTTTTTTTATGCCCAAAATATAAAGTCATTGGCGGTTGCCATTCCGTAAATAAGATTAGTCCTTCGGACGAAGTCATTATTTCTAAGCAGCGGGATGTGCAGCCGCTTCTTTTGTCTCCGCACCGGGCGGTTCCCGGTGATGCTTAGAAATAATGCAACATGGAAAATCAAAAATCCATCGAGTTCGAGGAGTACTCACATGCTCCGTCTCTGATTTCAGAGAAAATCTCTAATGTGAAGTCTTCTGTTATTAATTGGCTTGACAGTAAGTCAGAGTTTTACAGTCGAATTGCCGACTTCAAAGTAACACACCGTCAGGCTATCCGCATTGGCGTTATCTTGCCACTTTTAATGATTGTGGCCGGAATAGCTGTTATTAAGCAACCGGTAGTTGCTTGTGTGGCGGGATTCGTTTCTGCATGGATTTTCTATCATCTTAATCATCAGAAAGGGGGCCGGAAATGAAGATTGAATTGAATGCAAATGTTCTTCAGGTAATTTCTGATGTATGCAATAAGGATGATCTTGCGGTGGATGTCCAGTTGATTGATGATACCATTGATAAGATATTAGATGATGGACCGTGGAATGATGCTGAGGTACTTGATTATGTGAGGGCATTCCACCGTATGAATAGAAATTTAAGGACAATTTTAAAAGCAATGTGATATGGAACAAAAATATGAGGCAACCAGGAGCGAGGAGCAGGTCTTGGATTCTTATTTCTCAACTCGTGCCAGTAACTCTAATCAGAGTGAAGTGGCGTATTTTGAAGAGGATAAGACAACAACGGAGATTCAGGATGATCTTCAGCCGATTCTCGACATTAAGGATAGTGTAATTGTTGACTATATGCTGAAGAATGGATATGTGTTGAAGACCCTAAAAGACGGATCATCTGTCTGGATGGTCTTCAGGATGAAATAACTGATCTGTACGTTTTATGATTTACGGTAGTCTGCCTGTTGGCCGGCTACCGTATTTTTATTGTAGCAGGTCTGACTTTATCTTTGCTTTTGTAAAGATTAAGCAGATGATTACAATAATTAAAACTCTTTCCGGAAAATATTTTTCATCAAGCGTACCTGATGTGGAGTTTACCATATCAGGTGTTAAAGCCGGTGTGCAGATGTTGGTCGACGGATCGGAGATTTACGGTGAAAATCTTTTTCCTGTAGGTGGCAAAATTACACTGTCTGATCTGACTGACTTGCTGACTCCTTATGCCCGACAGGGCTTAATAGTAGCGTTGGACATCAAAATCAGTGAGAGGGATGATACGGACCAGGAACTTTCAAATGCAGAGATTAAAGCTTCAGTGATTTATTGTTGTGTGGACTTCCAGACCAGTAACGTACAGGTCAATGTCTCTGATTTCTGTGACAACCATTTCCTTTCGATATTGCTGGGCCCGAAGATTTCTGCCCCGGGGCGTCTGGAATTCCTTCACTATCTGTCAACGGATGATGCTTCAGTCATAGCAGAGTATAGTGACGGTACAAAAGCGACATTTGTTCCTCCTACCGTCCAGGGGAATGAGAAGTATACGACTATAGACGTTTCTCCTTCTCGGTTTGTTTCTGAGGGTAAAACTCTCGTCAGGGTTACTGCAATTGCCGGTAACCGGACACAGGAGTTTGACATGGATCTGGAACAGCCGGACGCAGCACCCATCCTTTTGTTCGTTAATTCCTTCGGCGTGGAAGAATTGCTGTACTGTACCGGCAAGCATCAGGTGTCACCTTCTTATACACGTACCACGGCATGGGTCAACGGTAATCTGAAGAATATCAAGATTGAGGAAAAACGGAAGTTCAGTGCTGATACCGGGTATCTTAATGTTGCCATGCAGAATTGGGCAGATGAGTTGTTCCGTTCTGATGATGTCCGCCTGGTTAATATTTATAAAGGTGAGCCTCAGGTGGGTAAGGAGGTTACCCTGAGTGATTCGAAGAGTGAGGTGAGCAATGCCGACGATGATATGGCAAAGTTTACCTTTGATTATCAGTACAGCCAGGCAAACCATAATGTGGTGGAGATTAACCGGGCCGGACGGATATTCGACAATACGTTTGACAATACATTTAATTAACTATGGAGAAATATTTGAAACCTATACACCTTACTGTCATGAGAAAGGAGCTGGATATTGCAAGGATCCGCAGCCAGACCGTAAATCTGAAATGCTGGGAGATCGGAACGGGAAATATCATTGATTATGAGGGCTGGCTGGTAAAGGGCGGACACTGGCGAGGTGGTACTCATAGATTGTTGAATCCGAACAACGGTCAGATTCGGATGGTGAGGGATATCTGTATCTTTAACTTCATGGGACACGAAATTTATTTGTGATATGAGCGAGTCAAAAAAAGCAAGAATGAAATATGTCGGTCAAAAGGGTGAGAATGAAATCTATGCCGTCGGTGGTGTAGGGTTTGTCAATTCCCGGCAGGCATCGGCGAATGCCGAATATACGGAGAATTCTTCTGAGATATTTGATGGTGATGACGGTACCCAGACTTACAAGAATATACACCAGGGGAATCAGGCTTATACTTATGTCCCTTTCGGCGTTGATGACCAACTGCCTTATGAGATCATCAGGAAGGTTGGTGAGAATATGGTCATGGCCCAGAACAAACTCTTCAATGTGCTGACCTGTTATGGCCAAGGTATCCGTTTCTTCGACCGCAAAACCAAGCTGAAAACAGATGATGAAGAGATCAATATGTTTGCTTTCCGGAACCAGCTCAACCGGTTCTTTGTAGAACAGGCTATGGACATGAAGTATTTCTACTTCACGGTGACTTGTATCATCCTGGACAATGAGGGCAAGAAGATTGTTCAGATGAGACATAAGGAGAGTTGCTATGTGCGGTTCGAGAAAGCAGATAAATTTGGGCATATCGGGCATGTGTTCTATGCAAACTGGCGGAATTTTGTCAAAGATGATGATGTGGAGGTTATTCCATTGCTGGATGAAACTGACCCGTTCGGTGATCTGCAGATACGTCTGGGGTTTGTACCGGACCCTAAAACAGGGAAAGTGCGTCGACCTGCAGCAGGAGATCCTTTCGGCCGGGCTACACGTAATCGCAAGTTTGCCGTCCTGACCAGATTCCCTACACCGGGATTCCAGTATTACCCGATTCCGTTCTATTCCGCAATCTTCCGTGATGCCTGGTATGATATCTACGAGTTGATAGGCAAGGGTAAAAGAGCGAAGATACGTAACTCTGCTCCTCCCCGGTTTCAGGTAGAGGTTCATAAAGACTACTGGGATAATCTGTGTGACCAGGAGGGTATCACGGACCCGGAAAAGAGAAAGGACCGGATAAAACTCGAGAAGCATAATATTGAGGAGTTTATCAGTGGCAATGCTAATATCGGAAAAACCTGGGTAACCGGCTACTATGTAGATCCGGGGAGCGGAAAGGATGTGCGGATGGTCCGAATCTATGATGTGGAGCAGGGTAAGAAGGAAGGTGGTGACTGGAGCGATGATGTACAGGAGGCTTCCAATTCTCTTTGCTATGGAGATAATGTGCACCCTAATCTGGTCGGAGCTACACCGGGCAAATCATCCATGAACAATTCCGGTTCTGACAAACGGGAACTCTTCCTTTTGAAGCAGGCTACTGAAACGGCTTTCCATGATGTCATGCTGGAGCCTTTCCGGGTGTTGATCTATTTCAACGGCTGGAACAAGAAAGTTGATGTCGATGTACCAATGATCATCTTGACGACATTAGATGAAAATAAAGAAACTAAAACAGTAAAACCTGATCCAGATGGAAGTAACGAAACTGAAGATTAGCCAGGCAGACTTTGAGTCTGCTGTCCCGGCAGCGACTACGAAAAACAGTGATGTATTTGAGGTGTTGTCACCTTCCATAGAGCAGAATGCTCAATGGATAATTGCTACTGTCCTCGGCCAGAAAGGATTGGAAGCGTGCCTTGCAAGTGATGGTTCTCTTCCCGATTTGGCGAAAGGGCTGGTTTGTAAATACGCTTTTCAGAACAATATGAGAAGCCTTGACCTGGTCTTGACGTCAACGGGCTTTGGGGTAGTCAATACTCAGGACACGGCACCGGCAAGTCAGGCACGTGTAGATTCACTGGAGGAAGAGTTGAAAGTTAATATCCTCAGGACAAGGGACAATCTATTAACGGAACTTACCAAAGTTGATGGGTGGAGTGATGAGGAATGTGCACAACTTCAGATTGGCACTGTATTCTACCAGTATGCTCATTTCCTGATGTATACGGGTATGAAGGGAACGTCTGAGAAATGGTCTTCCGCTCATCCCTGGATTCTGAATGCAGACTTGTTCCTGAGGTCGAAGATTAGTAATAATCAGATGGATTCTCTGCTTACGGCAATCCGCAAAAACAGTCTGGATGATGCCCGGAAGCAAGCGGTCTTGAAAATGAGGAGGATCATCGGCCTGGAAATCTCCGGGCAGATGAAAGGCAACGCCCCTTATCTTGACTTGATGAATTTTCTGGAAGATCATCCGGACGATTTCAGTGAGTATATGAACAGTAGTGCTTACAGGACTAATCATTATGAACCTTATGAAAACAATAAAGACTCGTCAGTTTTCTTTTTCCAGGGATAAACTGGAATTCCGGGTTCCTGAATCATGGCATAAACTGAATCAGGACCAGTTGCGGTACGTTTTCTTTCTGTTGTCGACATTCGATAATCTGACGGTAATCAAGACTTATATGTTCCTGCGTTTTACAGGTATAGAGGTAGAAAAGACTATTTCCGGTGGTGCTCGATGCTACATTCGGAAAGGAGAAGCGGGTAAACGGCACTTTTTCAATCTGGCTACTTGGCAAATTCAGAGTTTGATACATCATTTTGATTTCGTCGGCTCGTGTGATGACATGGATGTGAGGCTGGACAATATCCGTGGGTATCATGCGGTCGACGTTATTTTGAGAGGATTGTGCTTTTCGGATTATCTGAATTGTGAAAAGAACTATCAGAAATTTATCGAAACGAAGCAGCCGAAGTATCTGAACAGGTTGGGGAAAATTCTCTATCGTGATCAGAACAACCGACCTCCGGAAAAGTTTGATTTGACCAATACGGAACAGACATCCGTCTTTTATTGGTATACATACGTGAAAACAATATTTGCCAAACAGTTCCCGGATTTCTTTAAACCTGTACCTGATGGCAAGGTGGAGCAAATCTATTTCCTTAAACTGGCTAATGCACAGATTCGTGCATTGACAGACGGCGATATCACTAAAGAGGGGATCGTAGGGTCAATTGACTGTTGGAGAGCACTGACCGAATTAAATGAAAAGGCCAGGGAAGCAGAAGAATTCAATCAGAAGTATGGAACAAATTAATCATTATGGCAGACTTTGATCCGATAGAATATATCAAGAATATGGCAGAGGCCAATAAACTCTGTAAGGAACTTCAGTTTGCGACGGTATTTGCATCCGGTCCGGACAATATTGAGGGCATCATGGCCGACTATCGTAAGGTGGAGAATTTTATTGTCATTGATGATACGACGGATAACCACGTACACGCCAACGGGTCCGGCTTTTTTGCGAAGTCAGTCTACACGGTATGGATCCTGGCAGGATATAAATATAATGATGCCGATGACCGTAAGGAGAAAATGAATCTTTGCCGGACGATTTTCAGGCAGTTTCTCTCGAAGATGGTCTAGAGATAAGGCACGTATGGTCTATGGCCAGGGAATGTATTATATGAACATTGAGAACATCTATTACCATGAACTCGGACGGTATAGCTTTAACGGTGCAACCGGACTGTACTTTATGGTAGAGAATGATGTTCCGACCAATTTAGTCTTTAACGCCGATGAATGGGGAAACGTTTGAGACTCCTGCCAAACAGGATGATCTGAATAAATACGAAGTTGGCTGGACCAGGGAGATGATGGCCTACTGGAGGGAACGGATGATGAAACTGTCAATTTATCGTACAGGAGATTTATACCGTTCTTTTATAGGGGAAAGACATCCTGGTCCGACGACTACGATCGAGCATAAATTTGCCCAATACGGCATTTATGTGGAAGCAGGTGTCGGGAATGGATATGTTACTAAAGAAAAAGGAAATAACGGAGACTTGAAATTCCTTGCAGACCATAGCAGGAAGCACCGTCAGCGCAAACCATGGTTCTCCAAAAAATATTACTCTTCAATAATGAAATTGTCAGAGGTTGAAGCGTGTTTTTACGGGCAGGCTTATCAGGGACTCATTGCAACGGCACTGGAGAATATCTTTGAAAATAAGGGAATTGAGAGGAACTTATAATCAAGTGTATTTTTAAGCAATTGGCAATCATTTAATTTTGCATCTAATCATTTTGTTTTTTATCAGATATGGAAGAGACAGCAGCGACAAAGGAATTAAAACAGATGTTCACACAAATTCGAGATGAACGCCGGATGTATGCGAATACGTCATCCCGTATCGGGAATGCTTTCCTGTCGTTGCTTTCCTACCTGGATTCATTCTTGAAGAAAGATGGTGATACCGCTTCCGGATTGATTACATTCTTGAAAGGCATCGGATTAGGTGAAAATTGTTCTATAGATGAATTAGGTAACGCATTGTTGAATAATATCACTTCACCAAACTTCTCAGAAGGTCCATTTGGCAGTGGCTTTACACTTAAGAAAGACAGCAATGGAGATAGCTATATCGAGGTTGACAGAGGTCTGTTTCGCAAGTCTGCTACTTTTGTGGAGTTGCTTATACAGAAACTTCAGGGCATTGGAGGGCAACTCCTTGTTACTCCTGCACAAATGCACTGCATTAAAGTTACAGAGCAAAGTGATAGTTATAGATGCTTTTTCAAGAATGCAGAAGATGAAAAGACCATAAGTAATGACTTTGTTGTTAATGACCTGGTACGTAGTCAGACCTTTAACAAAAAAGGAGGAAGTAGCTATTACTGGCGTAAAGTCTTGGCAGTAGGTGATGATTATATAGATCTATCTAAAACCGATTGTGATGTCGGTTCTACTGTACCTCTATCTGGGGATGATATCATACAATTAGGAAATACTTCAGATGCTACAAGACAGGCAGCTTTGTTTTTGTCTGCATACGGAGATGATGCACCTTGTTTTAAGTTTTATAAGGGCATTAATAGTTATGATTTAAGTGGTAAGGAGTTCGTTGATATATCTCGGAAAGAGATAATGATGATCGCCGACAATTTTAGATTTTCTACTGGAGAAAGTGTTAAGGATTACGTTGACGGTAAAGATACTGGGGCAAGAAGCTACACGGATTCTCAGATTGCAGCTAATAACAATGGCGTCATACTTAGAGTATCTTCTGTAGAGAAAAAGGCAAACGATGCTCAGAATACAGCTGATACTGCTGTAAGCAATGCATCCACCGCTCAGAAGACTGCAGATGGCAAAGCAAGTCCAAAAGATGTTGCAGATGCGAAAAGTGCTGCAATAAATACAGCAGCCACGGACGCAACGACTAAGGCAAGTGCTGTTCAAAGTAACGCAGTAGATTCCTCAAAGACTTACACGGACGGTCAGATTAAAGTTGTTAGTGATGAGATATCCAGCAAGGTCAGTAAAACAGATTACGATAGCAATAATAAAGCGATTCAAAGTCAGTTTACGGAATATAAACAAACCGCTGACTCTATTTCTCTAACAGTTAATGATGTCAGTTCTGCAGTTTCAAAAGCACAGACAACTGCAAATACGGCTGTGAGTAATGCTGCTGCTGCCCAGAAGATTGCTGACGGCAAGGCAAGTCCAACAGATGTTTCTAATGCGAAAAGTGCTGCAATAAGTGCAGCAGCCACAGATGCGACATCAAAGGCTGATGGTGCACTTTCATCCGCTAAAAATTATGCAAATGTTGCTGCTGCAAATGGAAATGCAGCTTACAAACAGGTGAACTGGCAAACCATAAGTGCTGCTACTGATTTAAATAGCATGACCACAACGGGTAAGTATTTAATGACAGGTACCTTAACCAATTCGGCTACAACCGCATGGGCATATTTAGTAGTAGAGTATGCAAGTAGTGGCCGTATAACTCAAACAATATGGCATGATACTGATGCAACAAATAAGTATACAAGGCAACTATATAATACTACATGGGGTAGTTGGCTGAAAATGGCAAACGCAACAGATGTAAATACTGTAAGTTCTAAAGCTGATTCTGCAATTTCTACAGCCAATAATGCAAGTTCTGCAGCGACTAACGCCAGTACGAAAGCAAATACGGCTCAAACTACTGCTAATAATGCTGCTTCCACGGCATTAACTGCAAATTCTACTGCCAATAGCGCAAATTCTAAGGCAGATACAATTAATACAGGATTAACAAAGACAGGTATAGACATTACATCCCATGTGATTACAGCCACGGCCAATAACTTCAAAATTAAAAATAATTCTGGGGCAGTTACTTTTTCCGTTGACTCAGCAGGTAACATCGTAGGAACTGGGAACGCACAGTTTAACGGCAAGGTGGTTGCAACCACCTTCAATACGGTCAATAACACCTTCGTTGTTGATTCAGCAGGCAATATTACTTGCAATGGAGGTACTTTCAATAATATTAAGGTAAATGGTTCCATAAGAAGCCCGTTTACCTTTTCTGAAGACAGCCTTAACACTGAATATACGGACAATGTATCACTTTTTGGCGTTCAAGAGTCTTCGTATACTATGTACCAGTTACCATGGGATGTATCGCAGAATGGGAGGCATATAACTCTGATTAATTATAAATCCGATCAAAATGGTGTATCTCATATTTCTCGTGGCCGTATAAATATAGGTGCACCTTCCGGCAAGTACTTTTTTGAAAACGGAGAGGCAAAGAACACACTTATATTTTCGAGGGAAATCGTGGAATTAGTCGGATATGGAGACAGTAATACTTTCTATGGCTGGATAGTCCTTGGAAGAACAGACTTAATGCCTAATCACGTATACGGAAAGTCTTTGAAAGCATTGGCAATGGGACAGGTAAATTTTAATGACTATGATAATGTTACTATAAATGCTGTCGATTTTACCGGATCTTCAGATTTTAGAGTTACCAGACCAGGTGAAGCTTACTTCCACGTAACTATGCCAAGTACAATTTTAGTAAATGATTATACAGACTATATGATATTTTTAACTGGTATAGGGATGTGCTTTAAGCGTAATTGGGATCCTGTGAAAGCGACTCTTTGGGCAAAAGGTTCCGAGAATGGTCTTGCATACTTTGATGTTATTACTTCAGATGGTGGAGCTAATAGGGATGGGTCATTTGAGTTTATGGTAATCAATCCAAATGACTTTGTGTACTGATAATATTTATAAAATAAGTTATGGTAATAGATTTTAGAAAACTTGAAGGGAAAGATGTAGATGATACAAAAATTATCATTGACTTAAGTAAGTCACTTGGTAAAGAGATGTATCGCACTGCAACAGAAGAGGTTGACATGGACCTTGGCAGGGAAATTTTCAATAAGGGAACCATCGAGGTTAACCCTTGGAGAGCGAAGACTATCAAGAATTGTCTTAATGATGGCACTTTTTTTGTCTTTGCCAAACGTGCAATTATCCCTACGCTTGACAGAATTATAAAGGAGTGCACGGGAATAGAGAAAAAATAATCAACAATTTAAAAATAAAAGCATCATGTTAATTACAGAAACTTCAACGGAAATTTTGGTAAAAGGTCAGTACAAGACTGACAAGTATGTCTATAATATCAATTACACTCATTCTGACGGTAAGTTGATTTCTATGGGTGTGCAGATACTTGATCTTAACGGTCAATACCTTGGCTCATCGAATATCGGAAACGGCACATCAAGCGTTACCGTTAACGATCCGTCTACCTTACAGGAGCATACAGATATTATTGCGCAATTGTATACAGAGGTCTTAGCAACTGTTGGAAATAAACAGGATTAATTGGTGATTCAATCCTAAATACAATGTATTTTTATGTCCGTTGCCATGTTTATATATTTGTGGAACAAATAAATGTGGCAATGAATAGAAATACTAAAGAATGGATCCAATACGGTTCGGCCGTTGCAATGTTAGGGAGTGGGATTATCCTGACATTCCTTTGCTTTTTTCTCAATCATTATAAGGTTGATGACAGTGTGTTATGGTATGTCGCACAGACACTTGTGTATGCAGGTAGTGTGTTTGGCGTATCTGTGTATATACGCTCGAAAATGGGTGAAGCCAGTAATGAAATCAGCAATTTAATTAATAACAGAAAGGATAAAAATGACAAGGGGACTAAGGAACAATAATCCTGGGAATATCCGGATATCGGGTATCAAGTATCAAGGGGAAATACAACCTTCTAAAGACAAAAGTTTCAAGCAATTTTCATCAATGCCATACGGATATCGGGCGATGTTCGTGATTTTGAGAACTTACTATGTGAAGCATGGTCTTAAATCAATCAGTCAGATGATCCGGCGCTGGGCTCCGGCCAATGAAAATAATACAGTAGCGTACATTAATCATGTATCTGCCTGGAGTGGAATTCACAAGGATACTTCATTGGAGATTACAAGTAAAGGCATGATGTGTGCTGTCGTGGCTGCAATGAGCCGGGTAGAAAATGGAATTAAAGCCAATAGCACTGATGTGCAGAAAGGATGGGACTTACTATGAAAATAGATAAAAAGAAGATAGTCTTTTTACTGTTCTTGCTGCTCATAGCAGCCTTTTTTTATATCATAGAAATGGCTGGACATAAGGAGGATGAAATTGAGAAGTTAAAAGTTGAACTCGCTCATGCACAGATTTATCAGCCCCTTCAATATACGGTGATTCATGATACGGTACCTGTTGCTTCTGCTCCGGTCAGTACTGTGTCCAAGTCATCCTATAAACATTCTCTTGCAGATCGTGATGAACTTAAAGAACTAAAGATTAAGTCCGGACAGATTAAATCCCAGGAAACTGAGGTAACTGCCATCCATGATACAGTCCGGCTTATTCGTAATCCTATCATGGATAGTTTCAGTTACAAAGATCGCTGGGCTACATTTTATTTGTCTTTAAAGGATTCTACATTAGACTATACTGTGAGGGATTCTCTGAAGACTTATGTAGTAAGGCAATATAAGCATCATTTCCTTTTCTGGCATTGGGGGACTAAAGGATATGATGTGAAGATCCTGAATTATAATCCACACGCAAGGATTAAATATGATTCCTATATAATGATAGATTAATCGTTTGGCCACACTTCTCGGAGCGTGGCTTTTTTGTATTTTTCAGTTTGAATCTTCAAACTACTTTTGTAGAAATTTAAATTAAATATTATGGCTAATTCTTATCAGGAATTTACTACAGAAATCAAACTTAATTCTGAGAATGCAAAGAATAAGTTGGAAGAACTGAAGAAAGATACAGATGATCTTATCAGAAAGCGCAACCAACTTATCCAGGGACATGGGGATTTTAAGGATATTAATAACCTGAATAAGCAGATCCAGAGAAACAACAAGTCAATGACTAAGTTAGCTAAGACATCACAGAGTGTTACGGAAATTCTGCATAACCTTGATAAGGTGTCATTGGATCAACTTATGTATGCTGAGCGGACTCTAAATGCCGAAATGAAGAAGACACCTCAAAATACTCAGTATTTTGAGGATTTAGCGGAAAAGCTGAAGTCTGTAAAGACACAGATAGCTGGAATACGTACTCAGACCAAACAAAACTATCAGGAACAAAAACAGCTCAATGATGAGATGGCCAACATGAAGCATGTGCTTGAGAATGTTTCCACATCATCATTGAAAGAATTGGCTATGGCTGAAGGCACTCTTAAAAGACAGATGCAGGAAGCCGTACCAGGATCCACGGGATATAATGAGTCTGCCGATAAATTAAAGATAGTTCAGAATCGTATCAGGGAGATTAACCTTGCTCAACAGCAGACTAACGCCACAATCCAAAAGTATAATGAAGAACTGGCCCTTACAAAGAAGGACACCATGACCATTGAGCAGGAGAATAAACTGATCAATGCTACACTGAAGAATCTGGATAAATCGTCGATAAGGGATATTGAATATTCTCTGAAAATTATCAATGAACAGTTGAGAGGAATGGACCGGGGAACGGAAAAGTTCCGTCAAATGACAAACCAAGCGAAATCACTTAAAACTCAACTTGAAAGAGTGCGCCAGGAAGGTGAGGCACAACGGTCGTGGATTGGTCGAATGGCAGACGGTTTTAACCGTATGCAAGGAATCGCAATGTCAATTGTAGCAACCATAATGGGGTTGTTTGTAACTATTCGAAAATGTGTCTCTAACTTTGCAAAAATGGAAGATGTGATGGCTAATGTTCGCAAATATACGGGGCAGACAGATGCACAGGTCCGTCAAATGAACGAGGACTTTAAAAAAATGGATACACGTACTTCTCGTGAGCAGCTCAATGATCTTGCAGGAGCAGCTGGACGACTTGGAATTACGAGTAAGAAAATGGTGGAAGAGTTTGTTGATGGTGCTGATAAGATTAATGTTGCTTTAGGGGATGATCTTGGTCAGGGAGCCGTTGATAAGATTGGAAAATTAGCCATCATGTTTGGAGAAGATAAGACAAAAGGCTTACGAGGAGCGATGTATGCTACCGGTTCTGCCGTCAATGAATTGGCTCAGAATTCATCAGCGAATGCCGGATATATCATTAATTTTACAGCTGATTTGTCAGGTGTTGGGAAACAGGCAAAAATGACACAAACCGAGTTGATGGGTATTGGTTCTGCACTTGACCAGAATATGCAGGAGGAAGCTACGTCGGCAACTGTCTTTTCTCAATTGATAACGAAAATGTTTCAGGATCCAGCCAAGTTTGCAAAATTAGCTGGTGAAAATGTGAAGAAATTTACAAAGCAATTAAAGACGGATGCTAATGGCGCACTTCTTCAATTTCTTGAATCAATGAAGAAAAAGGGAGGATTTGCAAATATGGCACCGATGTTTGAGTCTATGAACTTGAATGGATCAAGGGCTGTAGGTGTTTTGTCTGCAGTTGCTTCACATCTTGATGAAGTGAAGAAAGCTCAGGCACTTGCTAATAGGGAGTATAATAAGGGGACGTCTGTAATTAATGAATTTAATATTCAAAATAATACTACAGCAGCTAAATTGGATAAAGCAAAGAAAGAGTTCCTTGATTTAACTATTGATCTTGGACAAAAACTGTTGCCTGTTGCACGTTATACAATTTCTACTGGTAGCATTCTTGTGCATTTACTTTCGACCATTATTGATTTTGTGAGTGAATATAAAACAACAATTCTTACCTTGGTTGCAGCAATAGCAGTTCTTACTGAAGCTGAAAAAGCACATAACCAGTTGAGAAAACTAAATGTATTCTGGAATAGGACTTTGAAAAATTCTTTTAAAGACCTTTGGAAAGTAATAAGTAAGAATCCTTATCTTGCGATTGGTGCAGCTATTGTCACTGTTATTGCCCTTATTGCTGATTTAACTAAGAAAACAAATGCAAATGAGGCCGCTCAAAAAAATCTTGATAAAATCAGACAGAAGGCAAAGGAGGATGAAGTCGATGAAACGAATAAAATATACCTTCTTGTTGCTGCAGCCAAAAATGAGAAAATGTCTCTTGATGATCGTCAGAAGGCAATTAATCAGTTGAATGCAATAATTCCTAATTATAATGCCCAACTTGATAAGACGACTCATCGTTATATTCAAAATAAGCAAGCTCTTGATTCCTATCTACAATCTTTAACACGTAAATATGAACTTGAAGGTGCTAAAGATATGCTAAAGAACCTTGGCAAACAACTTGCAGATGCAAAAGTTAAGGCTGCACAGGCTACCCAAGCGTTTAAAGATGCGAAGAATGCTGGGAAAGGCTATACTTATACGACATCTTTTGGGATGGTAGGCAATACAAGTCAGGATTTAACGTCAAAAACAAAAGGACAGATGAAGTCTGCCCAGCAAGATGTAAAAGATTTGCAGAATCAGGTGAAGGTTGTATTGGATGAATATGGAAGTGATCTGCAAAAACAAGCGATAAAAACCGGGAATACTGTAACGAATACTATTGAAAAGGATATTCCTCAAGGAATGAGTGATAAGGAGAAAAAAGCTCTTGAGAAAAAGAAAAAAGCACGGCAGACAGCTGCAAGAAGGGCGCAGATTGCTGCTGAGAAAAGGCGTAGGGCAGCTGATAAGAAAGAACAGGCAGAGATGAACCTACATTTGGCTAAATTAACTTCTCTATATGCGAGAGGCAAGATTACTTATCAGAACTATCTTGATGAAAAAGAGAAAATACTTACTGATGGTCTTAATAAAAGAAAAGCAATTTGGGGTAAAGGGTCAGCACAGTATGATAATATTCAAAAACAAATGGAAGAAGCTGATCAAAGATATAATGAAGAGAGGCGAGAGGCTGATTTAAAATCGATTGAGGCAGAAAAGCAGCAGCGTGATGCTGCCATAAAAGCCCAGTATTATGATAAGAACAGTTCCATCTATATGAATGAGGATGCTGCCAATGAAGCACTCTTTCAGAGTGATCAGAATGCTTTGAAAAAGCAGATGGCCTTGTTCGGTGAGGGCACCAGAGACTGGCTTGAACTGAAAAACCAGCTGGAAGATAATGACCGCCAGCATCAGTTGGAAAATTCAGAAAAGTATATGCAGAGACTTTCTGATTATCGGGAAAGGTGGGGTAAAGTTGATCTTGAAGCACAGGAAAAGATGGAACTGAATGGCCTTGATTCTCTTCTGGAGAAAAAGTTAATCAAGCAGAAGGAATATGAGGAAATGAAAAGACAGATTCAAATTTCTTATGAGGAACAGAAATCAGAACAGAGGGTCAGGAACTCGGGTTATGAGATAACGCAGAATAATGCACGTACTGCATACCAGACTGCATCTAATAATGCAACGGCAGAAGAAGAAAATAATCCGATGTCTCATAATGTAAAGAACTTCTTTTTTGGTGATATTACTCATTATCGCAACACGATAGAACAACTGGATTTGATGTATAAAAATGATGCTCAGCACTTTTCAGAATGCCAGGAAGCAAAGGCTGAAGCTTTGAATAACTTCTTGAAAAATGTGACGACTAAGGTTCAGGCTGCTTATGATAGTGTCAGTCAGATTATGGATGCTATGTCTTCCTATTATTCTGCACAATCGGAATATGCACAATCCGTCGTCGACAAGAAATATAAGAACGCCGAAAAAGCAGCCGGGAATAATACAGTCAGGACGCAGAAGCTTGAAGAAAAAAAGGAAAGGGAGATTTCAAAAATTAAATCGAAATACAACAAGAAGCAGATGAAGATGGAACTTGCCCAGGCAACAGCTACAATGCTGCTCGGATCGATGCGAGCATATACTTCAGTTTGGGAAGGGGCTCCATGGCCGGCAAATCAAGTGTTGGCTCCTATTGCTGCCGGTATCGCTATGGCAGCCGGAATGATTAATCTGGCAGCAATCAAAAAGCAGCATCAGGCAGAGGAAGCCGGCTATTATGAAGGTGGTTTTACTTCGGGAATAAATTATCATCAGCCGGCAGGGATTGTACACCAGGGTGAATTTGTGGCTAATCATAATGCCTTGGAAAATACGTCTATCATGCCTGTACTTCGGCTGATTGACATGGCGCAGAGAAATAATACCGTAGGATCCTTGACTGCTGCAGATGTCAGCGGATCCGTTGATGGTGGAAATACTGTAGTATCCGCACCTGTAGTCAATGTGCAGCAAAATGACAATGAGATTAAGGACACCCTTAAAAATCTTAGTGAGGTTGTCGATACACTTCAAGCCCGACTTGGTGTAGGTATTGAAGCGAAAGTCAATATGGAGCAAATGGATAAGGAATATCGTCATTTTAAAGTGCTGAAAGGAAATACAAAATGATCTATTGTATAATTGATGGGAAGAAAGCCTATCCGACGACTAAGAATGCTATCAAGATAACAAGGGAAAATCCGTACCTGAAATCATCCAGCTCTTATACGTATGATATCACCTTCCCATTATCAATACTGGAGAACCGGATCGTATTCGGAAATGTGGACCGGATAGATGTCCGTAAGAAATTGTTGAAATACAAGGAGTGCCGTCTGTATGCTGATAATCGGATAGTTATCAGCGGGACAGGGGTGGTTACTGGAAATACGGATAAGGAGATCAAGTTACAGATTATCTCCGGAATTTCAGAACTCAAATATAATGTCAAGACAGATAACCTCTATATTGACAGGATAGACGCATACGAAAATCCGACAATAGATGAACTTGCATCTTATGGAATGACACCTTTCAAAGTTGAGAATAGAGATGGACAGAATACTATGGAAGGACAGGTCTGCTATGTCAATCAGGATATTATCGAACAAAGAAAGTTCCTCGGTGACATACAGAAATGGGTGTTTATGCCAGTATTGGACACGACCAACGATGCTATGGCCAATCAATTCTGTTATGCCCGTTATTCAAAATCCGGAGGTCCTGAGAAAATTATTTTAAACCGCACCTGTATACAGCCAAATTTGATCATGGTACTAAAGGCAATACTCAAATATATGGGATATCAGGCGGATCTGTCAGCCATAGACATTGAACCATGGAATAAACTGATCATAACTAATGCACACAGAACCATGAAGGTAAGAGATGCTCTTCCTCACTGGACCGTTACGACATTTCTTTCTGAGATTTCCAATCTTTTCAACGTGAGTTTGATTATAGATGACATTACTAAAGAAGTCGTGATTTCATCTAATAAAATAGCTCTAAAGGAAGATGTAGAACAATATGATTGCCTGGATGATTTTTCAACGGAACATGATGAAGACGGTATCGAGTATATCGGATCATCAAATGTGAAGTATAATATTGACCAGGGAGGGAATTATGGTCTTTCGGTTATCTCACAGGATAACCTGAAAGCTTTTGATTTGAAGAAATATGATACGCATGCTCAGATGGTTGATGCCATGTCAAAGATAAACAGGCAGGATAAGTTGCAGACTATATTCTTGTGTGATGACGGATACTATTACTTTCGTTATGCGAATGATAGTGATCGGGAAGAAAGTAACGATAATATAACCATAGCAAAGTTTGGACAGTTTACTCCTCTTATCAGGAACGTGAACAGTGATACCAATGTGGAGTTGAAGATTGTACCTGTAGCCATGGGACTGAATGAATATGCCCAGTTGACACTCCAGCATAAAACGGACAACCCTGACCATTGGGAACTCTGTGACCGATACAGATTTACGGACAATATACCAGCAGTGAAAAACTCCCATGATGAAACGGCTGACTATGACAGTTCTTTCGTGAGCGTTCAAGATGCAATAGAAGATAACGAGGATAAAGAAAAGGATGAGAAGGAAACGGATACGAACATGTATGTAGGATGGGTATCTACAGAAATGAGGAGATATCCTAATGACAAAGTTGGTGTAGAAAGAGATAATCTTTCAGCTGCTAAACGGATTAATATGTGGAACGATGGCGGATATTTCCCTATGCTGTACGCCGACTGGGAACTTGGAAGATGTAATGATCAGGACGGTAGAAACTCCATGTCGCTATATCGTATCAATGGATACAAAACGATTGGTAATCTGCATGTTCAGGAGGAGGATAAAAGCTTGCTGAATCAATATGATCAGGTGGTCATTAAGTTTCTTGCCAATGAAATTCCTAATCCGAGAAAGTTATTCTTGTTCAAAAACAAGATTTTCATGTGTGCGAAGATTGAAATGTCTCTCAGAAATAACGGAATAGAAAACGAAATGACCGGATATTTCTATGAAAAATAAGTTATAGTACTCCGTCATAATTGAGAATGGCCTTATTTACATTTTTAATATCTTTTGGTGTGTAACGGTCTGTGATAAGAATAGAGGAGTGACGAGCCTGGTCACGAACTGACAGGATATCCATGTTTGATTTCAGCATATTGGTGATGCCGGTATCTTTCAAAGAGTAAAATTTGTATTCAGGAGGAAACTTAAGGTCTCTCCGGACTCTTAGCAGCCAGTAGTCTCGAAATGCCTTTTCTGACTTGCGGTTTTTGCCTGGTGCAAAACGATCAGAAAACAGATAGAGATTTCCATCATGACTGAAGATGTCAAGATCAAGCATCAGGTGTACGACTTTAGTAGGAATAGTCAGGACTGCATCATTATGATTCTTCGTGTTGTCTCCGTGTAGGTAAAGAGTTGGTCCGGAAAGATTGATGTCGTTAATCTTAATGTAGGTCATTTCATGTGGGCGTATGAACATGTAATGGAGTAAGTAACAAGCAAGCAGATAATGCTTGTTTTTCTTCACCAGGTAGTCGTGTAGCTGCAGTAGTGCTGAATCAGGAAGTACTGAACGGTTCTTTTTCTTGGCACATCGCTGGACTGTAGATAATCCGGCCGTAGGATCAGACGATATATAACAACGTGACATCAGGTACCTGCAGAATGTTTTTAGCCAGGCAAGATAATTATTACGGGTTTGTATGGTGTTGTTCCGGCCAACGAATACATAGTCAAGAAATTCACATACTAATCTGTGATTGAGTTGAAAAATATAACTGATCTTATCATGAGACCATTCTTTCAGCATCCTGAGATAGCTGAGATAGCTGGTTACGGTTTCTTCACGCATGTTGTTATCTCTCAATAGCTTATAGAGATAATTTGTATATTGCTCGGAGACGTCGGAAAATGAGGTGTATTCCTGTGGCGCATTTTGCGCAATCCAGGGATTCCATCCGGAAATAAGTTTCTTATAAAGTCTATTGATAATCCCCTGGGAGTACTGCCTTTGTGCAATTTTGCCTTTGATTTTTCCAAGCATTATCTTTTTTCTCTTCATTTTCTTGGAAACAGGATCAAAGGCTTCGAAACTTACAAAGCATTCTTTTCCTTGATGAAGGGTTGGGAGAGTATAACCTTTAATCTCATTGATGTCGGTTCCAGAAAAGTTCATTTTTTTACCCATTTCATTGTTAAAATGGGCACGACTATTAAAATAGACAGGGGTTTGTGCTGTCCGACTTTTGTCCGACCAACTATCCCTTAAAAACATATAAGGAACTGATTACCAGTTCCTTATAACTAATTTGTCGGGATTAGGCGACTCGAACGCCCGACCCCTACGTCCCGAACGTAGTGCGCTACCAACTGCGCTAAATCCCGATAAGCAAATGCAAAGGTACTGTAAAATTCTGAAACACGTGCATTTTCTTAAAGAAAAATAGTCTTTCTTTAAGAAAATAGTAGAATATAAGAATGCAGATCTCGCTCCTTTATCATCTGTGTTTAGAGATTTTTTACAGGAGTTGGGGCAGTTCGAAAAGTCGGATGCCATTGCTGCCCTTTATCAAAATATAATGGTCCTGTGGTTGTTGATGGGCAATTTCGTCCTTGACTTCTTCTACATTCTTAAACTTGCGGAAACTGGAATTTGTTTTCTCAAATTCTGATCCTACCAACCAGACATTCGTGATTCCAGCTACCTGTAGCTCATCAATTACTTTCTGATGTTCCTCTCCAGACACGATACCCAGTTCACGCATATCTCCAAGAATAGCCATTTTGTCGGGTACATCCATGAGTTTGAAGGCTTCTATTGCGGCTTTCATACTGGAAGGATTGGCATTATAAGCATCCACGACCAGATGGTTATGAGGAGTAACGGTCAACTGAGAACGGTTATTGGTTGGTACGTAATGAGCCAGAGCATCATCAATCTTCTCATCGCTGACTCCGAAATGTCTTCCGATAGTAATTGCAGCAAGCATGTTATCAAGATTATAGGCACCGATTAATCGGGTCTGAACTGTATGTGCCTTTTTCGCAGTTTGTCCTTCTGAAGCTTTTCCGGTTGTCCAGGTAAACTTCAGGAAAGGAGCACAACTTACTACAGAACCATATACAGTCAGATTGTCATCCTCTTTTTGTCCATAATAAACTATTCGGGAAATGTTTCGCTCCTGGGCCATCTTGACAAGATGGATATTATCGTGGTTAATGAAAATCAGTCCTTGATGTGCTTTCAGAAAATCATAAAGTTCTCCTTTGGTTTTCTTGACGCCCTCAAAACTTCCGAAACCTTGTAAATGGGCACGGCCTACATTAGTGATCATACCACAGGTGGGTTCTGCATAGTCTATCAGTTTCTTGATATCACCAGGATGGCTTGCACCCATTTCTATTACGGCAATTTCATCTTTGGCAGAAAGACGGAACAGAGTCTTGGGCACACCAACATCATTGTTGAAATTACCTTCCGTGTGCATGACCTGGTATTTCTTTTGTAATATGGTGGAGATCAATTCTTTTGTCGTTGTCTTCCCATTGGTTCCTGTAATACCGATGACCGGGATATGAAATTGCCGGCGGTGTTCACGGGCGAGTTCTTTGTAAGTCTTCAGACAATTATCGGTCAGAATATATCGACAATCATTCTCTTTAAAATAGGTTGGATTGTCCACAATGACATAACTGCATCCTTTTTCCAGCGCCATCGCAGCAAATCGGTTACCATCGAATGATGTACCCTTGAGTGCCAGAAAGATACTTTCTCTGGGGCAGTTGCGACTATCCGTTGTGATCATAGGATGCTGCTGATAGATTTTATATAAATCAGAGATTTTCATTATTTTATCTTTAAACCCTTACAAAGTTACTGAATTTTCTTGAAAAGTAATGGCTTTCTCAATTAATATGACTATTTTTGCAAAACGGTGTGAGTGCTTTAGCAACCTTTTCCGGTGATCAAAATGAAGTGCTTACGCATTAAAGAGAGTTTGTAAATGGAAAAAACAAAATTTACATTGAATGTACGTGGGCGATTGGTTGACTTGTCTATTCCGCAAGTTATGGGTATCATTAATGTCACTCCGGATAGTTTTTATGAAGGAAGTAGAAAACAGACAGAAAAGGAAATTGCAGATAGAGCTAATCAGATTATTACAGAAGGGGGAACGATGATTGATGTAGGTGCTTTTTCTACACGTCCTGGCGCAGCTGTGGTCAGTGAGGAGGAAGAGTCCAGACGGTTGAAAAATGCATTAGTTATCATTCGCCATGAGCAGCCTGATGCAGTAATTTCAGTGGATACTTATCGCCCGATGGTCGCTCGACATTGTATAGAAGAATGGGGAGCTGATATCATTAACGATGTTTCGGAAGGTGGACTGACCGGAATCGTTAATACGCCTATTCATGAGAGTGAGCGTATGTTTGATGTGGTTGGAGAATTGAAGGTGCCTTATATTCTGATGTCTGTGAAATCCAATCTTCATGATATGCTGATTGCTTTTGCCAAGGAGGTGCAGGAACTACGAGATTTGGGTGCTCGTGATATTATATTGGATCCAGGTTATGGCTTTGGAAAGACCTTGGAAGATAACTATCGTATTTATCGTGATGCGGAGAAGTTGGAAACACTGGATCTCCCGATCCTGGTTGGTATTTCCCGAAAGAGTATGATTTTCAAGTTGATCGGTGGTAACCCGACAACTTCATTGAATGGTACTACTGTTCTCAATACAATTGCATTGATGAAGGGCGCTTCAATCCTTCGCGTACACGATGTGAAACCTGCTGTGGAGGCGGTGAAGATCATGGAAGAAATGAAAAAAGCCTGATAAAACTAAATTCAGGTGCTGAGAAACAATAATATGACGGATGATTTAAGATAAAAACCATGCCATTTGAATTTGGGATCAAAGACATCATCGACATTTTTCTGGTTGCATTGATGTTGTACTATATCTACAAACTGATGAAGGCGAGCCGCTCGCTCAATATCTTTGTCGGCATTATGGTCTTTATCTTGATGTGGCTGTTTGTCAGTCGTGTCCTGGAAATGAAACTCCTTGGAGCAATACTGGATAAGTTGGTCAGTGTAGGAGTAATTGCTTTGATTGTTATCTTTCAAGAAGACGTTCGTAAATTCCTTTATGAATTGGGGTCCCAAAAAGGTATTCGGAGGCTTGTCAGTTTTTTTAAGCGTTCTTCGAAGAATGGCAATGAGAGGGAGGTTGATAAAGAAACGATCATGCCGATTGTTCTTGCCTGTATGAGTATGAGTAAAAGATTTGTCGGAGCACTTATCGTGATCGAACGTTCTGTACCTTTGAATGATATTGTGGATACCGGGGATGTCATTGATGCTCGGATCAATCAGCGGTTGATAGAGAATATTTTTTTTAAGAATTCCCCTCTGCATGATGGAGCAATGATCATCTCAAAGAAACGTATTAGAGCTGCTGGGTGTATTCTTCCTGTTTCACATAATCTGGATATCCCAAAGGAACTAGGCCTTCGTCATCGAGCTGCTATGGGCATTTCTCAAAATAGTGATGCCATTACAGTGGTGGTTTCGGAGGAAACAGGCAGAATCTCCGTGGCTATTAAAGGAACTTTTCGTCTAAGACTCTCCGCAGAAGAGTTGGAGAGTATATTGACACGGGAAATGGCTTAAGCAATTTTTGCTTTTTCTTAGAAAGTAATTATAGTTCAATCTACTTTTTAGTAAAATTTATCTCATTGGTCCCCTTTTTATAGATATATTTTGCTATATTTGCAATATCGAAATGACAATTTGTAAAGTCGTTGTCTTTCTGAATGTGAATGATCACAAATCTTTCTATATAGAATAAAAATATATCAATAAGAACTATTAAACACAAACTATGGATTTATTAAATCAGATCGTTGCACGCGCTAAAGCGGATAAGCAGCGTATTGTGCTCCCGGAAGCAGAAGAGGAGCGTACCTTAAAGGCTGCCGACAAGGCTCTGGCCGATGATTTAGCTGACTTGATTCTCATTGGCAATCCTGAACATATTAAGAATTTAGCCAAAGAATGGGGACTGAAGAATATTTCTAAAGCTCAAATCATAGACCCGCTTAATAATCCCAAATCTGAGGAGTATGCTTCCCAACTGGCTGAACTTCGTAAGAAAAAGGGTATGACGATTGAACAGGCCCGTGATTTAATATTGCATAATAATCTCTATCTCGGTTGTATGATTATCAAGACAGAGGGTGCTGATGGACAGATCTCGGGTGCTCTGAGCACAACCGGTGACACCCTTCGTCCTGCTTTGCAGATTATCAAATGTGCTCCAGGCATTACTTGTGTTTCCGGTGCAATGATGATGGTTACCAGTCAGAAGCAATATGGTGAGAATGGTGTCGTTCTGATGAGTGATGTTGCTGTGACGCCTAATCCTACTGCTGACCAACTCGCTCAGATTGCCTATACTACTGCCCAGACTGCTACTTGTGTTGCAGGCTTCAAAGAGTCACGCATTGCGATGTTGAGTTTCTCTACCAAGGGTAGTGCTAAGGATGCCAAGGATAAGAAAACGGGCAAGAGCGTTTATATCATTGATAAGGTGGTGGATGCTACAAAAATCGCAAAGGAAAAATATCCAGATTTGCAGATTGACGGAGAATTGCAAACTGATGCTGCTCTTGATCCATTGGTAGGGGCCCACAAGGCTCCAGGCAGCAAGATTGCGGGTAAGGCTAACATCCTTATCGTTCCTAATCTTGATGTCGGTAATATCGGTTGTAAACTTGTTCAGCGGTTGGGTGGCGCCATCTCCATCGGTCCGATCCTGCAGGGTATTGCACGTCCTGTAAATGATCTTTCTAGAGGCTGTTCCGTAGATGATATTTATTATATGATTGCCGTTACTTCCTGTCAGGCTCAGAATGCAAAGAAAAATGACTGAGCTGAAAATATGGAGATAAAAACTAATGAAAAGATAAACGATGAAAATATTAGTATTGAACTGTGGTAGTTCTTCCATTAAGTACAAATTGTACAATATGGACGATGAGTCTGTTTTGGCCCAGGGAGGCGTTGAGCGTATCGGCATGGATGGTGCTTTTATCAAAGTGAAATTACCTGACGGTACGAAAAAAACAATCATGCATGATATGCCGGATCATAAGGAGGGTGTCAACATGGTCTTTGAGGCTCTTCTTGATCCTGAGATAGGAGCGGTCAAGAGTCTAGACGAAATTGATGCTGTCGGTCATCGTATCGTGCAGGGTGGTGACTTGTTTGAAAAGAGCTGTATCGTTACTAAGCAAGTTGAAGCAGGTATAGAAAGTCTTTGTGACCTTGCCCCTGTTCATAATGCAGGTCATTTGAAAGGCATTCGCGCCGTAGATGCTTTGATGCCGAATACTCCACAAGTTACGGTATTTGATAATGCTTTTCATAGTACAATGCCAGACTATGCCTACTTGTATGCAGTCCCTTATGACCTTTATACGAAATATCATGTTCGCCGTTATGGCTTTCACGGAACAAGTCACCGTTATGTTTCTCATCGTGCCTGTGAGGTGTTAGGAGTAGATATCAAGGACCAGAAGATCATTTCCTGTCATATCGGCAACGGGGCTTCTGTTGCAGCCATCAAAGGGGGGAAGGTGATTGATACTTCTATGGGACTGACTCCTCTGGCTGGTTTGATGATGGGTAGCCGTTGTGGTGATATTGATCCGTCAGCAGTAACCTATCTTATGGAGAAACTGCACAAGAAACCTCAGGAGATGGCCGATTACCTGAATAAGGAATGTGGCGTACTCGGAATCTCCGGCGTATCTTCTGATATGCGTGACGTAGATGCTGCAGCACATAAGGGAAACAAGCGCGCCCAGTTGGCCTTGAAAATGTATGCTTACCGAATCAAGAAGTATATCGGAGCATACGCCGCTGCCATGGGAGGTGTGGATACGATTATCTTTACCGCTGGTGTCGGTGAAAATCAGACGGATATGCGTCAGGGAGCTTGTAAAGGTCTGGAGTATCTTGGCGTCAAATTTGATGAAAAGAGAAATGAGGAAATGGTGCTTGGCAAAGAAGGACCGATTTCTGCTGCTGATTCCAAGGTGAAAGTCCTGGTTATTCCTACTGATGAGGAAATCGTTATCGCACGGGATACCGTAGAGTTGGTCAAAAACAGGAAAAAAATTGATTAGTCATAACTTTTCTGTCACTCTATGGCTGTTGAAAGGGGAAGAGGACGGAATCTGTTGACTGATACTGTTCTGGGGCTTGGTTTCTTTAAGAGACTGAGCCTTTGTTTTGCCTTTTTATTTAGTTTAGATATTATCTGACTGTGAATGTTTTCCATGTCAGGAGCAAGTAATTCTCTGACTGGATACAGATAGAGTCAAGAAATCAGATTAAAATTTAAAAGATATGAAGCGAACGAAGATCGTAACATTTGGAGAGATTATGCTGAGGCTTTCTAAACCAGGCTATTTCAGATTGACAGAGGGACATCTTTTTGAAGGCCACTATGGGGGGAGTGAAGCGAATGTCGCCGTTTCGCTTGCTATGCTTGGAGATGATGCGGAATATGTCACGCGTGTTCCTCAGAACCCGATAGGTGATGCAGCTTTGATGTATCTGCGCCAGTTTGGACTTGATCTGAGTCATGTTGTACGGGGTGGCGATCGTTTGGGTACGTATTATTTTGAGAGAGGGGCTGCCATGCGCAATTCAATGGTTGTTTATGATCGGAAAGGTTCTTCTTTTTATTCCCTAAAACGTGGAATGATTCCTTGGAATGAAATTCTGCATGATGCGGCTTATTTCCATTGCTCTGGTATTACCTGTGCCATCAGCAGGGATGCGATGGATACAACCTTTGATGCGTTGAAGAAAGCAAATGAACTGGGAGTTCATATTACTGCAGACATTAATTATCGGAATAATCTTTGGAAATTTGGTTTGGATCCTCATGACGTGCTTTTTCGGATGTTGCAGTATAGTGAACTGATTTTTGGTGATCAGGATGAATGGGAAGTAGCAAGTGGCGTACAGAAAATCCCGTTCATGGCTGAGGACAGTTATTTTAAGATTGACCGTGATGCTTATATGGAGTATTTCCATAAGATGCACAAATTTTTCCCGCGTTGCAAGAAAATGGTCCTTGCATTGCGAAATCAACTGAGCAGCCGTCATCATATCTTTACCGGGTTACTTTATGACGTAGAGAAAGACAAACTTTATACTTCTCGTATTTACGATATTCAGCCCATTGTTGATCCTATGGGAGTTGGGGATGCTTTTGTTGCTGCTTATATTCATGCTTTTGTCAGGTGTTCGGGAGATAATCAGCAAAATTTGGATTTTGCCCTTTCCGCCAGTGCTTTGAAGAATACTATTTCGGGAGACCAAAATTTGGTAAGTAAGGAAGAAATTATTGATAATATGACAAATTCCGGGGGAAGAATTCAGAGATAAAAATTTTTTCCGATCAATATATCTTTGTAATGATAGTGCTTTTTTGTGTCTTGCTTAGTGATATGAGAAAGCTCTTCATTCGTTTCTTTATTAGAGTCCGGTAAAGAGTTATATGTTTCCCCTGATATAAAGTTCTATAGGATTCCCTAGAGTAATTTTGCACCTATCGTTGCAAAGAATATCCGCAGAGAAAGTAATTGTTGATAGAGTTTTGTAATTCTAAGAGAATTTGTTACTTAAAGAAATAGAGATCAGAAAGAAAAATAAAAATCCTTGTAGGTTTTTCTTTTAATACTGAATGGTGTCAGGTTTTGATATAAAGAATTGGTAGATATTATTATTAGAGATGCTGGTAGCTGGTAATTCCAACGTTACATTTTCTGTTCTTATAGTTCCCTGCCAATCTTTTATTACTTTGATCGTAGGGACATTTATTTTTGTCGAAGCTGTTCCTGAAGCAACTCCCCAGAAACAGTTGATATATAGAGTAGTACCAATTACCACTCAAGGTGCTTGTATCATTATAATCATAAGGAGCACCGGTTACATATTCATTTTTATAAACGCATACGGCAGCGTATGGATTGGTCATTTTTACTTCACCAGTCAGAACTCCTCCACCATTCCTGTTACTTGTAAAATTCAATTTGCTTTTACCATAAAGGTATAGTGTTGTTGATACTTTCTGGTAAATTGTTTAAGAGCATCAGGCCAAGTGTACCAATCTTTCTTATTTAGCAATAATTAGTTCCATATGAATAATTATAGTTAACGTAAATCTGTATTTATAGGCTTGGTACAGTAATATAATTACTTCCTGTATGTACTGTCACGCTATCTATAAATTCTTTTGATAGAATCCATCCACTTATGTCTTAATCATCTGAGGCTAATAAGATATGCAGTGAATTGTTTTGGTACTTCAGGTACAAAGTCGGGAACATTAACACCGTTAACAATGGCTCGTGTTGCGAAATAGGCTTCTCTGATAAATTCTTTGGCACTGTTACTGTAATTAAAGGAATACTGCCACCGGAGAGGTTAAGTGTGGTGTCTGCTCCTATCTGAAGGTTGACAGTGACATACTTAGCCGTAGTTGGGGCGTTGTCTTTAGTGCAGGATGAGAAAATGAGTGCAACAGCGATAATATATAAGGAAACGATTTTTTTCATTGCTTCTTTAATTATCTTTGACAAGGTTACCTTTCGAATCTACATGATAATGAGTAGTAGTCGGCTTTACTCCGTTGAAAGCATCTACAGTGATTATCAGACCTCCCTTTTCATTTACAGTGTATTGGTAGATATTGTCTGCCGTGATATTCTCACTGAAGGTATATTCTTTTCCATCGGTGATATGGGAAAATCCTTTTACTTTAATGGAAAAGTCTGTCGGGGTAGTGCCGCTGGATGGTGCTTTGACGTACATATAGTACCATGTGCCTTCATGGTTGAGTTTGTAAGCGGCATTTTGCGTATTAGCGTTTATGTCATCATTTTTATAGTTTACACTTTCTACATGGCTGTTAGCCACACATACTGCGGCATAATGATTAGACAGGGCCACTGTGATGTTTGTGGTTGATGATGTAGAGCTAAAGTCTGCATCATTTTTTCCGTAGAGGTAGAGTGTGGTGCTGTTCTGTGGCAAACTAGTTTCAATAGCTTCGATAGTGCTCTCCTGGTTGCTGTTATTATCAGCACTAGGAGTGGTAGCTGGATCATAGTTGGTCACGTAGATATGGTACTTGATGGCAGGTACAGAGATATTATTATTGCCATTGCTTACAGTCACTTTTCTCACGATGGCACCTTTTGCGTATTCATTGGTTGCTTCTGCAGCCACGAAATAGGCTGTAAATTGAGAAGGGAGTTCTGCTTTGAAGTTTGCCGGAGTGGAAACGGCTGCGCGTGTACTTACTTGTGTCTCTGAGTTATTAGAGAAAGTGTTGTTTTCTTCCGATACCTCAATACCAGCATTGAGGTTTAAACTTATTTCCTTTATATTGGAAGAAATTGCTGAATTTTCTGTATTCTGGGATAAATTCAGAATCTTTAGAGCAGGAACTCATGATCATAATTAGGGTCATGACAGTTGCTAGACGAAGAATTAATTTTTTCATGTAAGACCTGATCGAATCTTTAAATTCTATTACCTTTTTCCGGTATTTTTATTTGCACTTTTGTGCTCTTTATTTTAAAATTCTTAGACTTTTTATGCGTTGTTTAGACCTTTCCTATGGTCTTATACAACTCGCTCTCCTGAAAACTTTTGCAAAGATATACAGATTTCTTGAAAAATAGTTGTAATTACTTCAAAAAGTTCTTATAATTAAACTATTTTAACCTGTATACTCCAACCGTGAATTCTATTAATACTTATAAGGTTAACAGTATTCTTGGTATTGTAATATGATAATATAATAAATAGCAGTTCTTACTCCTTTGTTTTTTTATGAAATTCAGGGTAAGGGCTGCTATCATGATGATAAATATAATTGTTTTCCTATTTATCCGGTTTCAATCTTTTCTGTTATTTTTCAGTCTTAAAGGTTGATATCCGAGCTATAAGTATTTGTAAATCCATTTACGGTGATATTTAATGATCCTCCTACTGTGGATACATTTCTTGAGAGGGTATACTCATAGATGTGATTGGGTAAGATGTCCTTCGTAAGGGTGTAATTAGTGGTAGTGTTCTTTTCTATCTCTACAGGTATCTTCGTGTCCGTTTCTGAATTACGTATATAGAGATAATACCAGTTTCCATTTTCACAGTAGGTGTTGCTATCTTTGTATACAGGTGAACTTGATACACAACTGTTTTTGCAGATTGCCACTGTTGCATATGGATTAGATAATGTCACATCCAGGGTGATTCCATCACTTTCCAAATCTTTCTCGCTGCTACCAAAATAGTATAGTGTGGAAGAACTTTCCGGTAAGGAAGTTTCTGGTTTGGAATTGTCCCGAATCTTGTCAAGATCATAATTGGTTACATAGATTTTGTATCTCATGGCAGGTAATGTAATGGCATTATCTCCATTACTTACTTTTACAGCTTTGACCATTTTCCCTGTTTGATATTGTCCTTTGTCTTCCGCAGCTACGAAATAGGCATTAAAGGTCTTAGGGAGAGTAGGAGTAAAGGTGCTGGCAGAAGTGGTAGTACTGGTTCGTGTAGAAATGGCATTAGCATTAGTCTTGTAAAAAGAACTGCTATGTTCTGTTATGTCCAATCCTGTTCGTAGTTGTATAGTTACTTCATTATTATTTACACAATTCCCCATCAAATCTGTAACCGCATCTTCTCCGGAACAGGAGAAACTTGCCAAAATCGGAAGTACGATAAAAGTTAACATGAATTTTTTCATAGAACCTCCTATTTCAATATTGGGTTATTCTTTTATATATACGTAAAGTTATCGATTTTTTGTGGAATATCCTTTCTA
The DNA here is from genome assembly GCA_963769405.1 of uncultured Prevotellaceae bacterium. GTDB lineage: Bacteria > Bacteroidota > Bacteroidia > Bacteroidales > Bacteroidaceae > Prevotella. The sequence goes on from CAVYLQ010000016.1 coordinate 162,655, forward strand.
ATGTAGTAAGAAATTTCGCTGAATTTAACACAATGCAACTATTATTATACTAAAATTACCTTTCGTAGGATAATAGCAAAGCTTTCACCTTATTATATATAAGAGTTCACTTCGAAAGAATATATCGAAATGTTAAATAAAGTGTTTCCTGGAATCCAAGTTTATAAGAAACTTATATATTCTTGAATTCGGAAGAAGAAATGGAAAGTGATAGGATAAGTTATTAGGTTTGTTGGAGATGGTTCTGGCAATTATTCAAAAACATTAATGACGCTGCTTGAAGTTCCAGAAAAGCCATTTGCAATAATGTTAATTCCTGTATTCACATTACTGGTTCCTGAATGAAAAGTATAAGTATATACATTGTTTGCTACAATTTGCTTGTCAAGTATATATTTCTTGTTCGTATACTCTGGAACGCCAACAAGTTTTACCTCTGTATTTGTAGAAGTGCTGGTTTTTCCATCCAATGGACAGAGTATATAAATATAGTACCATGTATTTGTAGAATCAGTCTTATAATAATAAAGCGTTTCTTCTTCAATATCGGCCTTTATAAATTCTGGTACAGGGTTATTCATCACGGGAGAAGCTTCTCTGATACATACGGCAGCGTAGGGGTTGCTGATATTGATTTCTGCAGTTTTGGATCTGGAGAAATCTATATCATCATCACTTCTTCCATATAAGTACAATTCTTGGGATGCATTAGGCAGGTTGTAAATAGATACATTGAAGAAACTGTATAGTGTTTCCTTGATTTTATGATAGTTAGTTACGTATATTTTACATTTTATAGCAGGTACCGAATCAACGGCAGCGTAATTGGTTTGCCGGACTCCATTTATTACTGTTGTTTTCTTATTTTTCAAGACTACAGTATCGACGATCTCACCTTGAGCATATTGCCCTTTCGATTCGTCCGCTATGAGATAGGCTGTCAAGGAATCAGGCATGGAAGTAATCTCTGGAGGAACATCAACAACATTACTATTGTCATTGCATGTATTATTCGTTGTAGAACGAGTGGTCATATTGTTGAGTGTATGCTCACTTTCTGATGCTGTTATATTGGTAATAGCACCTATGTTTATTTGCACGTTTTCAACTTTAGTATTGACAATTATTTCATGCCTTTTTAAACTGCTGGAACAGGAATTCAGAACCATTAGTAATGTAAGTACTGTGAACCCCAAACATATCCTTTTCATTTTCTGGTCTTTATATATAAAAGATGATGACGTTTGTCAGACGATTTATTTTTTAGTTGTAAAAATGATAAAGTTTTTCCATTTCGTCTGTTCTTCTCTGAAATCGTGAAGAATAATTCTATTTATTGAAAGAGTTATTTTATATGTAACATATTTCACTGATGTATCATCTTTGTTTAAAATAGGTTTGTATTATTGTTTCACGAAAATCTTTAGTGACTTCTCCTCTGTAATTAGAGTTTTATATTTGGCATCATCTTGTGTCTTATCTTTGTCAGATTGCTCTGAAAATTCAAATTATCTAGATGTGAGTCTATAATTATTATTAAACTGTGGATGTGAAATAGATTTTCATTTCCTTGTATAGAGATTATATTTTGTGATAGCAACATGTTAAAGGCCTGTTGTTAATCCTAAAATATTTTATTCTTGTGGGCCTTATCAGGTGTCCTCATATCCGACTTCTTTCAGATCATGCTTTTTATCCTATTGTCAAAGTATTATGCTGCAATGTTATCCATTATTTGCGGAATATTATAAAAGTCTAGTGGCCATCTCTTGAGCATGTTTTAATTTTCATGCCTTATGGAAATTATCTTCGAACTTCGTAGTTTGAAGTCAGTTTTTCTTTTTCTGTATAATATGTGAAAGACTATTTGAAAGTCATACTCAATCTTTTTTTGTTTCTAATGCAGCTTATCTATTAATCGTCAAAATGCAATGATTAATGATTTTCAATAAAACAAATTTTTAGTCAATATGCATTTAACGTTTAGAATTAGTTATTTTCTGCCTGCATCTTGGAGTACTCTATTATAAGTATCTTGGTTTGTGCTTTTTTCTAAGTCTTCTTAATCCCAATCCTTATAAATGTTTGGAATTGGAATTAGTATTACTTAATTTGCAAAAATACGACAATAAATTCTTATTATTAAATAATATCGTGAAATATGTATTTCTTTTATTTTTTTTAACAGTAAAAAGATATTAAATATGCTGTTATTGATATAGTAGTCCAAAAAGCAGGTAGAGTTTTAAGTAAGAAGAAACATCAAAGATGTCGAACTATTAATGTAAATTCAAGGCAGAAATGCAGTATTGGCAAGAAAACGTAAAGTTCTTTCTTACCTTGTAATCCTTTTTAAGGCTGAATATCATTTGTGTGAGTCATTATGGATGTTTCTTAATCTGGTATGAGAAACCAGCTGATCAATAGACACAATAGAAAAAGTCATACTGTTTGTCATGGACAAGTATCAGAAACCAAAGATGTTGTTTGATAGAGCAAAGGCAAATTGTGTCACCTGAAGGGGACGTATGCCGGTTCTTCTAGTGAGCTGTTGATAAATGAGATGGTATTTTTAGTTGGCAGTCTTTGATTTATGTCTGAGATTCTAATTTTCCATAAATTTTTTTGCTGCTCTGAGCTGGTGCCTCATCACACTTAAGAATTCCTGACTTTCCTGCAGAACATTAAGATAAAGCAGGTTGATTTGCATCTGACTGTTATCTCCTTCCTGTATACGATAAAGATGTTTTTTTCGAAGAATGGACAGTTCATCTTTGCATCCATCTGCTTCTGCCAGAATTTCCCTGTAGTTCTCGTAGCTGCCTGTAGAAATTTCGGTTTCTGTATTCTTCATCAAATTGTTGATGCGTTGTTTCATGGGTTGAAATTCTTTGACATAACTTGTAGGTAGTGGACTAAAACTGTTGTCTACATGTTCCTTGATGGGATCCAGCATACGTCTGAGGCTATATAGAAATTGCTGATTAGCATTGGCGCCCAGATGAAACCATGTGTTCCGTTCAACGGCAATGTCCAGAGGACTTTTCTTTAATCCGAGCATCTCCTGTCGACGGTATTTCTTCAAATTATTCTGTTCAACTTTTAATTCTTTGTTAGCGTGCCGGAGACTTCTCACATCCTCTTCAGCTAATCCGTCCAGAATCTGATTATACTCTTTTAATGCAAATTCATTCTCATAACTTTGCGTGCGACTGACATGCTTTTTCAATATATCCCAAACCAGTTCTGGATCCCTTATACGCATCATCAAACGGAAAGAATCATCTTTTTCATCTTGTTTCTTTTCTTTTTCTGCATATTTGTGGTTGGAACGAATCAGAAGAAATATGATAAGAACCATAAATAATAGTTGGATTGGAAATCCTCCAAAGTACATGATAAGGCAAACTAATGCGCAGGTTATAAAGGCTACTCCGGCGGTAATGAACCATCCACCTATAACACTTAAGACTCCTGTTACTCTGAATACTGCACTTTCACGACTCCATGCTTTGTCTGCCAGAGAAGAACCCATGGCGACCATAAAGGTGATGTAAGTAGTGGAGAGTGGTAATTTGTGATTAGTGCCGATAGTAATCAGCATGGCACTCAAAACCAGGTTAATGGATGCTCTGACCAAATCGAAAGCAGCCTTATCATCTGCCAGTATTACTTCATTTTTATTAAAACGAGAGTTGATCCAGTTGGTTACCTTATTTGGCATAATACTGGTCAGAGTGTTTCCTGCGTTTTGTGTGAAGCGTACCAGTGCACGCGCAGCTTTAGAACTGCCGAACATTTCATCTCCTTCATCTTGGCGGGATAAATCTACAGATGTCTTGATTACTTTTTGTGCTTTTCTCGAAGTCCCTATAGCCACGATCATGATAATACCGGCAAACAAGAGATAAGCTGGGGGAGTCTTGGCACTTGCCATTAAAGAGTTCATCATGAATGCTGAGGGAGCCGAACCGTGTGCATGAGCTATATAGTCCTGAAAAGAGCTGAGGCCTGCAAGGGGCACACCGATAAAGTTGACAAGGTCATTTCCTGCGAAAGCCATAGCCAGCGCAAAAGTACCCATCAAGATAATAAATTTGAAAATGTTTACGTGTAAGAGATAGAGGATCTCCATGATGATGGTAGATGCGATAAAGGTGTATATCAGTAATTTGTTTGCATTTACATTAATATAGTTCCTGGCTGCATCTGAGATATATGGGCTTGCTCCCAGACCCTTAAGGAAGATGAAGTATGCCAAGGTGGTAAATGCGATACCTCCAAAGATTGCGATAAGATATTTTAAGTGTTTTTTGTAGCTGAAGGTGAAGAAAACCCGCGAGATCCACATTACAATGATTCCGAAAAAGAATGCGATGGCTACAGAAACGAATATAGCGATAATTACGTTTAATGCCTGACTGGAATTAAGTAGAACACCATAGGAAAGAGAACTGTTATGGGCTATTTTTATCGTAGCCAGAGCGAAGGTGCCTCCCAGCAGATCGAATACGATGGATACTGTAGTGGAAGTCGGTAATCCAAGGGAATTGAATACATCAAGGACCATCACATCAGTCGTCATTACAGCAAGAAAAATAATCATCACTTCGCTAAAGGTGAATTGATTAGGCATCATAATTCCATGTCTGGCAACATCCATCATTCCTGATGACATGATTGCTCCGAGAATGACTCCACAAGATGCGATGATTAAGATTGTCCTGAATTTGACCACGCGTGCACCTACGGCAGGTTGCAAGAAATTGACGGCATCATTGCTTACACCTACAAATAGGTCGAATATAGCTAGACACAGTAGAAAAATTAAAATACATAAATAGATGGCAGTCATAATAACCTTTTGATTTTGTCTGTGCAAAAATAAGTCACGGATGTTACAGGATGTTTAAATGCAGGTTACAATTATGTTACAAAGGTATGACATGAGATGCAGTGATGAAGTCAGCGACTTTTCAGTTTTCTTTAAAAATAAAGAATATAAAAAGGCGAATCTGCATATCCCAGATTCGCCTTTTTAAATTTTCTTAGATTATTTCTCGACCAATTTATTTCTTTTGCAAGAATGTATCGACCTTCTCTGCAATATTGCGACCGCTTGCGATGGCCCGTACGACCAATGAAGCACCACTGGCTGCATCTCCTGCGACAAAGATGTTCTGGGGAAACTCCGGCAGTTGAGGTTTCAGGAATCCCATAGCCAGCAAAACCATTTGAACTTTGATCACTTCCGGTTCACCGGCCGGCACCATCAGAGGGCGTCCACCTTTGGGATTAGGCTCCCATTTGATTGGTTGAATCCTAACTCCAGTAAGCTTGCCGTTTTTACCGATGAACTCCAGTGTGTTGATATTCCAGCGGCGTGTACAACCTTCCTCATGGCTTGATGTAATCTTTAAGGTTCTTGGCCAGTTCGGCCATGGATTCTGAGGATCTTCAGGACCAATAGGCGGCTTGGGCATTATTTCTATCTGAGTTACACTTTTTGCACCTTGCCGGTGAACAGTACCAATACAGTCAGATCCTGTATCACCACCTCCGATAACGAGCACGTCTTTGCCCTTAGCTGTGATACGTTCTGCTTTATCGAATTCTTGTCCTGCAAGCACACGATTCTGCTGAGAAAGTAATTGTAATGCAAAGTAGACACCATCTAAATCTCTTCCAGGTGCTTTTAAATCACGTGCTACCTGCGTGCCTGCCGCAATGACGTATGCATCATAATTTTCTGGAAGTTTTGTAAAATCTATTTTCTGATTATACTTAAATATGATTCCTTCCTGCTCAAGGATACTGATTCTACGATCAATGATTTCCTTGTTTAATTTGAAATTTGGAATACCAAACCGTAGCAAGCCGCCGTTATTCTCGCGGGCCTCCAGTACGACTACGTGATAGCCATCCTGATTCAAACGGCATGCAGCGGATAAACCGGCTGGTCCTGCTCCGACTACACATACGCTCTTTCCATTACGTTTAGGGATATTGGGCTTGATATAGTTTTCTTCGAAAGCATGTTCTACAATGGCACATTCGTTTTCGCGGTTGGTGGTTGGTTCATGTAACATCAAGTTCAGAACACAGGCTTTTTCACATAGTCCCGGGCAAACTCTACCCGTAAATTCCGGAAAATCGTTGGTTGATGTCATAATCTCATAAGCCAACTGCCAGTCGCCTTTGTATATGGCATCGTTCCACTCCGGAATCTTGTTGTTTAAAGGACAGGCCCAGTTGCAGAAAGGAACTCCACAATCCATACAACGAGATGCCTGTAACTGGCGGTCATTGGTATTTAATGTTTGCTCTACTTCGCCGAAATCATGTATCCTGTCGTGAACTGGTCTGTAACCGGCTTCTTTTCTTGATATAGTTAAAAATGCTTTTGGATTTCCCATTTTCTTTTTCCTTTCATTCCCGGTCTGTTTCTGTACATTAAGATAGCACAGGACAGAGTAGAGGGAGATTAATAATCACGTTGCATATCAGCAATCTTCTGTTGCAGTTTTTTTACTTGTTCCTCTTGTAGCACTCTCTTATATTCAATAGGTACTACCTGAATGAATTCTTCCACGAAGTGGTTCCAGTCATCCAGCATGGTACGGGCCAGTTTGGATCCTGTATAGAGATAGTGTTGTCGGATCAACTCATGTAGCTCTTTGCGGTAACTTGTTTCTTCAACTAGATTAATCTCTACCATATCCATATTGCAGAAATAATCAAAATTGTGATTCTTGTCCCATACGTAAGCGACACCTCCACTCATACCGGCAGCAAAATTACGTCCTGTTGTTCCCAAAACGACAACTCGTCCTCCTGTCATATATTCGCAACAATGGTCTCCTGCACCTTCAACGACTGCAATGGCACCGGAGTTACGTACGGCGAAGCGCTCACCAACCTGTCCATTAATGTAGAGCTCTCCACTGGTGGCTCCATAAAGCCCTGTATTACCTGCAATCACATTGTTCTCGGCATTATAATTGGAACGGATAGGAGGGGCAATGGATATTCTTCCTCCACTCAGACCCTTACCAAAGTAGTCATTTGTCTCACCTTCAAGTCTGAAGTCTATGCCTTTAACCAAAAATGCTCCGAAGCTTTGTCCTGCAGAACCTTTGAATTTTACATTAATTGTATCATCTGGAAGTCCTTCTTCACCGTATTTCTTTGCGATTATACCGCTTAACATTGTACCGACGGCACGATCTGTATTGCGAATAGCAAAATCAAGGTTGACTTCTTCTTGATTCTCTATGGCTTTCTGGGAACCGCTGATTAACTGTTGGTCCAGAATGTTATTCAGATCATTATCCTGTTTTTTAGTACAGTACAGACTTGCATCTCCATTTTCCTTGTGGAGCATACGGCTGAAATCAAGAGTTTCATATTTAGAATCAGTAAACTTCTTTTGAGAAAGCAGTTCTGTATGTCCTACAATCTCATTAAGAGTCTTATAGCCCATTTGTGCCAAATATTCGCGGACTTGCTTTGCCAGAAATTTAAAGTAGTTGATGACATAATGATAATCCCCGCGGAAATGTGCGCGCAATTTCGGATCCTGTGTAGCAACACCCATTGGGCATGTGTTCTTGTTACATTTACGCATCATTACACAGCCGAGTGTAATCAATGGCGCTGTACCAAAGCTGAATTCTTCTGCACCAAGCAGTGCCATGATAATTACGTCACGCGCAGTCTTCAACTGGCCTTCTATCTGTAGACATGCCAAGGAACGTAATCCGTTCTTGACTAGTGTCTGCTGTGTTTCTGATAATCCGATCTCCGGAGAGATTCCTGCCCACCGTCTGCTGGAAGCCGGGGTGGCACCTGTGCCACCTTCTGAACCTGAAATCGTTACCAAGTCTGCTTTAGCTTTTACGACGCCGGCAGCAATTGTTCCTACACCACTTTCTGCAGCAAGTTTGACGCTGATGATGGCCTTGGGATTTACATTCTTTAGATCAAAAATCAGTTGTTTCAGATCTTCAATAGAGTAGATGTCGTGATGGGGTGGTGGCGAAATCAAAGAAATACCAGGAATGGAGTGACGTGTCCGACCGATGATTTGATCGACTTTGAAACCTGGCAGTTGCCCACCTTCTCCAGGTTTTGCACCTTGGGCAATCTTGATCTGTATTTCTTCAGCGTTTATCAAATATTCCGTTGTTACACCAAAGCGTCCGCTGGCTATCTGCTTGGTCTTATTAGCGAGGCTGATACCGTCTACAGTATGATGAAAGCGGTAACTGTCCTCACCACCTTCTCCGGTATTGCTTCGTGTACCTAGTGCATTCATGGCAAGCGCTAATGCTTCATGAGCTTCTTTAGAAAGAGCTCCGAAACTCATTGCTGCAGTCACAAAGTGCTTGACAATACGATCTTCCGGTTCAACTTGATCAATTGGAATGGGTTTGCGGTCGCTTTTTACTTCGAGGAAGTCACGCAGGAATATGGGTTTTGATTTATGATCTACTAAATCCTCAAATTTCTTGAATAGCTGGTAATCACCAGTGCGGGTGGATAGTTGTAAAGTGGCGATTGTCTCAGGATTCCATGCATGTTGGATTCCGTCTTTACGGTAATGCTGCTCACCGAGATTTGGAAGGAATTCATATTTTTCTTTTTTATCGAAAGCTTTGTCGTGGAGTGCTATTGCATCTTTGGCAATCTGCTTCAGTCCGACACCACCGATTGTGCTGATATTTGTACCAAAATAAGTTTTTAGTAGGTTCTCTGACAGTCCGACAGCTTCGAAAATCTGAGCTCCACGATAACTGCGTATGGTCGAGATACCCATTTTGGCCATAATTTTCAATAATCCTTTTTTGATGGCTTCGATATAGTCTTTTTCAGCTGTCGCGTAATTCTCTTGAATTTTTCCACGTTTGACCAAATCATCTAAGATAGCATAGGTCAGGTAGGGACAAAGTGCGGAAGCACCGTAACTCAGCAATAGAGCAGCATGGGTAACTTCCCGAATTTCTGCACTTTCTACGATCAATGCGGTCTGTACACGTTTCCCTGCTTCTATCAGATAGTGGTGGACAGCACTGGTGGCCAGCAAAGATGGGATTGCTACATGGGTCTCATCAACATTACGATCACTTAGAATGATATAGTTATAGCCGTCATCAACACTTTTTTCTGCTTTTTGGCAGAGATCATCCAGTGCTTCCCGAAGACCCTCTTCTCCTTTTGCACGTTTGAAAAGTATCGGAAGTTTAATGGTTTTGAATCCTTTATATCTGATATTGCATAGGAGATCGAGTTGCCCGTTTGTCAGGATAGGGTAAGGCAGACGCACCATCTTGCAGTTGGATGCATCTGGGTTCAAGATTCCTGTACCGACACGACCGATATATTCTGTCAGACTCATGACCAGTTTCTCTCGGATTGGATCGATAGCAGGGTTGGTTACCTGAGCAAATTGCTGTCGGAAATAGTTGAAGAAAATCTGAGGCTTGTCAGACAAGACGGCCAAGGGTGTATCATTCCCCATTGAAGCCGTTGGCTCTTTAGCTTCTGTAGCCATTGGTATAATGGTTTCGTTGATATCTTCTGCTCCAAATCCGAATTCCACCTCTTTCCGGATTAAATGATCTATATTATTAGGAACCTTGCGGCCACTATGGATATTTTCCAATTGAATCCGGTTCTCTTTTAGCCATTCCCGATAAGGGTGCTCTGCTGCTAATTGCTCTTTGATTTCATCATCATAGTAGATTTTTCCTTCTTTCGTATCTACCAATAATATCTTACCAGGTTTCAGGCGACCCTTTTTTACTACTTCACTGGGTTCGAAGTCCATCACACCTACTTCCGAAGATACTACCATAGTATCATTCTTTGTAATGACATAACGAGCAGGACGGAGCCCGTTACGGTCAAGCATTCCTCCTGCGTATCGACCATCGCTGAACATTAGTGCTGCTGGACCATCCCAAGGTTCCATCAGGATAGAGTAATATTCATAGAAGGCTTTCAAATCATCTGAGATAGGATTCTTTCCATTGAAACTTTCTGGAATTAGGACAGCCATGGCGTGAGGCAGTGACAATCCACTCATGACAAAGAACTCAAGCGCATTATCCAGACTGGCAGAATCACTCATCCCGGGTTGCAGTATAGGAGAAATATCTTTAATATTACCGAGTGCTTTAGAAGAGAGAACAGATTCGCGAGCTTTCATCCAACTTCGGTTACCACGGATCGTATTGATTTCCCCATTATGACAAAGAAAACGGAAAGGTTGGGCTAAGCTCCATGTTGGGAAGGTGTTCGTACTGAAACGACTGTGTACTAAAGCCAGACCACTAGTAAAGTAATTATTGGTCAGATCAGGATAGTACTGTCGTAGTTGAAGACTAGAGAGCATGCCCTTATAAATAATGGTTTTGCTTGATAGGGAACAAATATAGAAATCCTTATCTGGTACTCGACGTTCAATCTTTTTTCGGATGATATATAACATCCGTTCGAAAGAATCGAGTTTGTCATCCGTTACGCCTGTAATGAAAACTTGTTTGATTTCTGGTTCACTTGCTGTGGCAGCCTCACCAAGGCAATCTGAGTTGGTGGGTACATTCCTCAAGTGCATTAATGACAGACCTTCACGCTCAATTTCCTCAATCATGATGGCGAGGATTTCCTGTTGGCGTTTTTCCTCTTTAGGGAAAAAAACTAATCCTGTACCATATTTACCTTTTTCCGGGACTGGAATACCTTGAAGAAGAATGAACTCATGAGGAATTTGGAGCAGAATCCCGGCGCCATCACCGGTCTTGCCATCAGCACCTTCAGCACCACGGTGACGAAGATTTTCCAAAACCTTCAGCGCGTTGTCGACGAGTTCGTGACTTTTATTTCCATGGATATTTACCACCATGCCAACACCACAAGCATCATGCTCATTTGCGGCATCATACAATCCATCTCTCTTTACTTGTTGCATATAATTCGGGTTTTGCTAATTTCTCTATCAAATCGGATACAAAAGTACAAATAAACTTCCGGATTGCAATATGAAATTAATAAAATATGGTTTATTTTCCTGAATATTTTACATCTTGTATTAGATATTTAATAAATATGAGAGTTTTTGTTTTTAAATTCATAAAAACAAATAAATATTGTTTGTGCTGACTGGATTCTGGAGAAATTGCCCCGTAAGATGAGTATGAGGAATTGTACCTATTAGGTAAACCAATCACAAAATAGTACTGAAGAACATGTTTCTTATGGTGGGATGCATTTCATCAACAATAGCATGTAGGTCGTCAAAAAAAGTTTATCAGTCTTATCAGTTTATTTATTTTTGCATAAACAAATAAATAAAGTTATGAGAAATATATTAGGACTTTTTATGGTAATTATTTCATTTTTTTGCCTCTCAATGCAGAATGCTCCTCGTAATTGTATTATAGAAGGTAAGGTAAAAGATGAGAGCCTTTTGCCTATAGAAGGAGTAACTATTTTACTTTTATCTCAAGAGGACTCGTCTTTTATTAAGGCTGTTTCGAGTGACAAGGATGGAAAATTCTTGATGAATGGAATTCTGCCGGGTAGATATATTCTTCAAGTTACAATGATTGGCTATAAGAGAGAAAAGAGGGACATCTCATTAACTGATGGTCAGACCTTGTCTTTAAGAATATTTAATCTGAAGGTAGAAGATTATAGTATAGGTAATATTGTGGTTACAGCTCAAAGACCTGCAATTAAGATAGCAGCTGATAGATCCGTTGTAGATTTATCTCATTTTACCCTTAATGCTGGTGGAAATGCTTATACTGTGATGCAAAGTCTTCCTGGAGTTTTTGTTGATAGCAAAGGTTCTGTTTCTTTGAACGGAAGGGAACAAACAAAAGTGATGATTGATGGTAAAGATTTATATCTGACTGGTGATGAACTTGTAAACTATTTGAAGTCAATGCAGACATCTTCAATTGATAAAATAGAGTTGATTACTAATCCGTCAGCAAGATATGATGCTGGCGGAAGCTCTGGCATTATAAACATAAGAACCAAATATTTAGTGCACAAAGCTTCTGAAATTACTGTAAATTCAAATTATGAACAAGGCAAATATGGCAGAGCAAATAACAGCATTTCGTTTAATAGAGAAATAGGGAGATTTGATTTTTATGGGATGTGCGGTTATTACCTGGGGGAAAATTTCAACAAATTGAAGATCAATAGAAATTATGATTATCTGAGGAGTAATCATATTATTCTTAATCAGAATTCGTATCGGTTAAGAAACGATCATAGTATGTATTATAACGGCAGTATAAATTATGATAAATCAGCTAATACATCTATTGAATGGTATATTACTGGTAATTCGTCAAAACACAACATTAGTGGTAATATGGGTTCTTGTTTTTCTACATATAATATCGTAGACTCTGCGCTCACTTCTTCAACAAATAATGTGAATAGAACAAATAATTTAAGAACTGGCATTAACTTAAAATGTCGTTTAGATAGTATTGGTAAGGAGTTGAACCTGTCAATGGGCTATCTTTATTACTCGGTAAAGGAGAATCAGCTTCACAACGATTTATTTTATATTTCTGGTGATGCTATTCAATCTATGGCTTATTCAAAGGATTTAAAAGATGGGAAGATAAATGTGTTTACTGCTCAATCAGACCTTAATTGGCCAGTGTCAAAGAAGTTGTTGTTTGAAAGTGGTGTAAAAACGACTTTCGTAAGAGTTGATAATACGTCTGACTATTATGATAGACAAGATGGTAAATGGGTATCTAATACAGGATTGAGTAGCTCCTTCCAATATAATGAAAACATAAATTCAGCTTATCTCAATAGTAAAACTTCAATTAATAAATTTAATGTTGAGGCTGGACTACGTGTCGAAAATACGAATATCAATGAATACCAGTATGGTTCATCAACTCTCAGCAAATTGAAATATAAAAAGTTATATACAAATATTTTCCCTAATATATATGTTAGCTACAATATTTCAAACAATCATTTGATTAATTTCATATTCAATCGGAGAATAGACAGACCTAATTATCAAGATATGAATCCTTTTATTTATATCTTCGATGCCTATACATACGAGCAGGGAAATACTGCATTAAAACCTCAATTCTCTAACAATTTCGATATGTCATATATTTATCGTAACAATTATCTTTTCGATTTCTATTATAATCATATAGATCAAGCTATCGTCAAAAGCTATGAAATAGCAAAGGGTAGTAAACGGGTTTATATTATGCCCGATAATATGTCTGACAATAACTCCTTTGGAGTGAGGATGCAAGTTGGTCACATCAATATTAATAAAATGTTAAATATAAGTATGAGTCTGATATTAGTCAGGAAAGATTATAAATGGATGGATGATAATGTTTCCCTGACTAATAAGGGCACATCCTTTATGTTTAATATTCATAATCGGATAAATATAACTAATGACTTATCAGCTGAATTATCTGGCTTTTATAATAGCAAAATGCCTGTTGGGCAAATTACCCTTTTACCAATGTGGAGATTATCTGCAACAATCAGGAAAAATCTTTTTCATGAAAAAGCATCATTGAGTTTATATTCAAATGACCTGTTTTATTCGTATCGAGAGAGGATAAAAGGCGTTATAGAAGGTACATCAGCAAGGACAAAAGAAAGAGATAATGATCGTTGCATAATAGGGTTATCATTTGTGCTCAAGTTTAATAATGGAAAGATTAAAAAAAGTTCTCAAAATAAAGATATATTTGATACAAAAAGAATAACTTTGTAGAACCCTTTTATGTAATAATATGAAGAAAAAAAGTAATATTATATGGTTTTGGCTTTCTCCTGTTATTGCCGCTTTATTGGTACTTATATGTATTAGATTGGTTACGGACGTACAGATAGGGTATAAATTTTGGAAAAGACCAATCAGTGTCAATCTTATTGAGATTACATTCGCAATAGTATTTGGATATATCTATCAAGCTATTATGGTCTTGATCTTTAAAAGACGAGAACCGATAAACGAACTTAATATCAAGAAGTTACTTGTTGAGTATATCTATATATTGATTATAGGCTTTTTTGTAATTAATCCTGGATTAATCTTAATTCATTATCTGACAAGAGAACCTCCAAGCGCTGCTGTATTTGTAATAGCCAATGTCATCTTCTCGCTTATTATACTTATATTCTTTTCGTTCTTTCGTGGAAAACAAATTTTGGATGCTTATATTAGTGAAAAGTTGCATGTCCAAGAAGTAAAGAATGTCCAGATACAAACAGAATTAAAATTCTTGAAAGCACAATTCCAACCTCATTTCTTATTTAATGCACTGAATACAATTTATTTTCAGATAGATGAAAGAAACGAAGCACCGCGAAAAACCATTGAGATGTTGACCGATTTACTCAGGTACCAATTATACGATGTAAATACCCCTGTTTCTGTTAAGCAAGAATTTGATTTTATATCTACATACATTGATTTCCAAAGAACAAGGATGAAGAAATCATTAATATTGGATGTTTCTCTTGATTCTTCATTGAATGAATGTATAATACATCCTTTATTGTTATTTCCTTTTGTGGAAAATGCAATGAAATATGTAGGAGGAGAGTATTGGATAAGAATAATTGCCAGACCTGAAGGTGATTGCTTATATTTTAAAGTAACTAATTCTATTCCGCATGATATAGAACTAAAAACAAAACGTAGAGGTATAGGATTGGATAATCTGGAAAGACGACTTGAATTGCTATATCCTGAAAGATATAAATTAATAACGAATAAATCTGGTGATACGTTTGTCGCCGAATTAAAGATTAAATTGTAAGATGACCCTGAAATGTGTTGTAACAGATGATGAGCCTATAGCTCGTGAGGGACTCATGAGTTATATTGGTAAGGTGGATTTCTTGGAAGTCGTTGCTGAATGCGAAGATGCTCTACAACTCAACGAAGTGCTCAAGTCTCAACCTGTAGACTTGCTTTTCCTTGACATAGAAATGCCATATATGTCAGGCATCGATTTTCTTTCAGATCTTTCTAATCCTCCTAAGGTTATTATGACTACTGCTTATGAACAGTATGCAATAAAGGGTTATGATCTGGATGTAATAGATTACTTGCTTAAGCCTATTCCTTTTGAACGATTTTTGAAGGCTGTCAACAAAGCTTATGATGTTATTAGTAGTCAGAAAAATCCAGCTAAGGAGATAGACTATTTTTATGTAAGAACCAATCAGAAACTTGAGAAAGTGTTTTTTAATGATATTTTGTTTATTGAGGGTGTTGAAAACTATGTTACTATTCAAACGGAAATGAGCAAAATTATGGCTCATGTTACTATAAAAACAATATTAGAAAAGATACCGGGCAATATATTCTTACAAATACATAAATCGTTTATTATAAATCTTGAAAAAGTATCTTTTATTGAAGGCAACATGATTGGCATAGGGAAATATAAGTTACCTATATCAAGAACATTCAGGAAAAAGGTGTTGCCTATTATTCTTCAAAATAAAGTGTAATCTATATTCATAAATACAACTGTATCCTCTCAGTAACACATTGCCATACCATGGCGTAATTGATAGGTCCTAGTTGGAATCCTTCAATTATGAATAACGTTAGCTGAAGGATGTTAGTGAGGCTTATCCAGAGTACGTCAGCAAAAATGTGTCAAGGGCGTTTCGTTTCTTATTTGACGATAAACCCTTGACTTTGCTGATTTTACATGCCTAAGGCATGATACCTCTCATCCTTATTGGTGATATATTTTTTTCTCTTTTTCAAGCATTAGCAATACATATCACTTATTTAGAAAGTCATGTGGCAAGTCTTACAATTGGTTTGGTCACATGATTCCTAGCCATCGCAGCACATCATTCAAATTGGCCACGATCAGTAATAATAATAATATTCCGATTCCTATTGCCTCTGCCCTTACCAGAAATTTTTCACTTGGCTTGCGATGAGTAATCATTTCATAGAGTAGGAAGAGGACATGCCCACCATCAAGTGCGGGAATTGGTAAAATGTTCATAAAAGCCAAAATGATACTTAAGAATGCGGTCATCTTCCAGAACATATACCAGTTCCATGTCGGAGGAAACAGACTCCCTATAGCACCGAAACCGCCGAGGCTTTTCACTCCATCAGCAGAGAATACATATTTCATGTCACCTACATAGCCTTTTAATACGTCCCACCCGTATTTGATACCGGCTGGGAAACTGGCAATGAAATGATAGGAAATATGGGTTTTTTTATACTGATTGATTGTTGGTACGGCAAAGATTACACCGAGTTTCGCATCTCCTGTAAGTAGCACTTGTGCGGTATCGGATTTCGTGTTGCCTGCATGACGAAAAACAATTGGGACTGTTAGGATATTGACGCTGTCCTGGTGGGACATACCTTTGTTTACGTCTTGACCCTTTGCCTTTAGAATATCTGTTACATCGTAAGTGGTTTCCACTTTCTTTCCGTTAATGGCTAAGATCTCATCGCCCTGTTTTATCCCTATCTTTTCAGCAGGAGCTCCTTTTGCAACACTGTCGATCTTTGCAGGATAATAGGGTCTTACAAATTGGGGGGAGGCTTTGAGCATCTCCAGCATATTCATCTCTCCAGGGAGAGCGATTTTTACTTTATGTCCTTGCCGTAGGACATAGCATATCTTTGCCTTACTGAGATTGCGATATAAATCGGCATTGAAATCCTTAAAGGTTCCAAGGTCTGTACCTAAAAGAATATCATGGTCTTTAAACCCATACGACTTTGCTTCTTTATTAAACTGGAATCCGTATGTCATATCTTTCGATGCGATATAGGTATCTCCCCAGTAAAACATAATCATCGAATAGATGAATAGAGCCAATATGAAATTGACAAATACGCCTGCAACCATGATGATGAGACGCTGCCATGCAGGTTTACTTCGGAATTCCCAGGGTTGAGCTGGTTTATGTAACTGTTCGGTATCGAAACTTTCATCGACCATCCCAGCGATTTCCGTATATCCGCCAAGTGGCAGCCAACCTATTCCATAGGTGGTCTCACTGTTCTTAGGTTTAAACTCGAAGAGATGAAACCAAGGATCGAAGAAAAGATAGAATTTCAGTACTCTTACACCAAAGATCTTGGCAGCAGTAAAGTGACCGAGCTCGTGAAGTAGTACCAAAAGAGAGATTGACAGCATAAACTGGAGCAATCTGATCAAAAATATTTCCATTGTTTTCTAAAAGGATTTACTTGTTATTGTTCTCCTTAAAAGGATATCTTTGTGAATCCTTTAAAAGGCTTTTTAGTTTTTTCTTAGAGATTTTTTACTATCTGTAATCGTTTTGCAACGAGTCTCTGTTTATAAAGGTTTTATTTTACTTTTTGTATTTTCTTTAAACCATCAAATTCTGATGGATGAGATTATTCTGCTTGCATTTTACCATCTCTTATGATTTCTGGATTAAGAACTATGCTTCATTATTTCAGTGGCGATCTTACGTGCTTCTACATCAGTTTCTGTGTAGCCTTTATAGTCGGGATGGCTGTCGAAAGAAACATTCTGCATGGTTTTCTCTATGATATCTGCCATTCCGAGGAATGAGCATTCTCCATGTCGGAAACCGGCATTGACAATCTCGTTGGCGGCATTGAGAATACATGGCATATTCCCTCCCTTTCGGATAGCTTCAAAGGCCAAAGCCAAGCATTTGAATTTCTCAATGTCCGGAGCGAAGAACTCAAGTTTGCCAACTTGAATGAGATCAAGTCGCTTACCGTTAAGGGGCAGACGTTCCGGAAAGGAAAAGGCATATTGTATTGGCAGTCGCATATCAGGTACTCCGAGCTGGGCCTTTATCGCACCATCAGCAAATTGTACGGCACTGTGTATGATGCTTTGTGGGTGGATAAGAACTTGTATCTGTTTAGCCGGTACTCCGAATAGCCATTTCGCTTCCATCACTTCAAAACCTTTATTGATGAGAGAAGCTGAATCGATAGTAATCTTTGCTCCCATATTCCATGTTGGATGCTTGAGGGCTTGTGCTGCGGTCACTTGACGGAGCTGGTCGTGGGTATAGAGTCTGAATGGCCCTCCTGAACAGGTCAGAAGAATCTTGTCGATTTGATTGTGATCTTCCCCGACAATACTTTGAAAAATGGCAGAATGTTCACTGTCAACCGGAAGGATTGAAGTATGATATTCTTTTGTCAGGTTGCAAATCAGCTCTCCTGCAACAACGAGAGTTTCTTTATTTGCCAGACAGATTTTCTTGTGAGCCTTGATAGCATGGATGGTGGGTGCAAGACCTGCAAATCCGGTCATTGCTGCCAGTACGGTATCAATAGGATCGGCTTCGACAATCTCGTTCAGCGCTTCCTTTCCTGCATAGACCTTAATGTCAGGACGGTCAGCAAGTAACTCCTTGAGTTGATCATAATAGCTTTCTGTAGCGATAACTACGGCTGCGGGATTAAATCGGTGTGCCTGCTCTGCCAGTTTCCCAACGGAACGATTGGCAGTAAGACAATAAACTTCGTAGCGATCACGGTGCTGCTGAATGACATCCAAAGCCTGAATGCCAATATTTCCCGTAGAACCGAGAATACATATTTGCTGTTTTTTCA
Organism: uncultured Prevotellaceae bacterium; assembly: GCA_963769405.1. Lineage (GTDB taxonomy): Bacteria > Bacteroidota > Bacteroidia > Bacteroidales > Bacteroidaceae > Prevotella. The sequence goes on from CAVYLQ010000016.1 coordinate 181,307, forward strand.
TTTCAATACGATATGATGTATCATACAGATGAAGTTTTAAAACAATGATGGTAAAGATTCTTCAGATGAGGAAAGGTGCCGGTTTCTATCAGCACCATGTGCAGCCTAAAGATCTAAAAGCCCATCGGGTAGATTAATGCGGATAGTTTGTTCGTCTTGATTGATGCTCTCTACGAAATCTTCAGAGGCTGGGACAAGTATCTGCTTGCCTTCCGGAGTCTCTACTTTGAAGAGTATATTCAATGTAGAATCATCTATTCCTTTAATCGTTCCAACCGTTTGACCAGTATGAGTATTAATCAACTGATAGTTAAAGAGTTCTGTTTTTGTGAGTGGCCCTCCGATAGTTTCAGCTAATTTCTTAGGGAAGAAAACGCTACAACCTGTCAACTCGCAAGCCTGTTCCAAGGTGTCAATATCCTCAAATTTGATGTATGCCATTTCTTCATTCTGAAAGCGATAGCTCTCTATGAAAAAGGGCACGAAGATGCCTTCCATCCTAAGAACTATATAATCTGCGTTGACACGATCAAAAACATCATCCTCGTAAAAGAATGTGATTTCTCCTTTTACACCGTGATGTTTTCCTAATCGTCCGATATAATAAACTTCGTCTTCCTTCATAATGAATACTCTGCTTGTCTGATCATTTATTGCTGCCTATTCTACGACACGAGTAATTTTAGCACCTATATGATTTAGCCGTTGCTCGATGTTCTGGTAACCACGGTCTATTTGTGCTATATTATCAATGCGACTGATGCCTTTGGCGTTCATAGCTGCTATCAGTAAGGCTATTCCTGCGCGAATATCCGGACTTGCCATACGCCCAGCTCGGAGTTGTTTCTTTCGGTCATGTCCGACAACAACAGCACGGTGGGGATCACATAGAATGATCTGGGCTCCCATATCAATCAGATTATCTACAAAAAACAAACGGCTTTCGAACATTTTCTGGTGGATTAGTACTGTACCGCGTGCTTGGGTGGCAACAACAAGAAGTACAGAGAGTAAATCAGGTGTAAGTCCGGGCCAAGGTGCATCACTAAGGGTTAGAATAGTTTCGTCCAGGAAGGTGTCGACCGCATAGTGCTTCTGCTGTGGAATCACCAAGTCATCATCTTCAACATTGATTTTTATACCAATGCGGCGAAAAGTATCAGGGATAATTCCCAGATTATGTAAAGATACATTCTTGATTCGTACGCCTTCACCTACCATAGCAGCCATGCCAATAAAAGAACCGATCTCAATCATATCCGGTAGGATGTGATGGCTGGCTCCATGTAAAGTCTTTACACCTATGATCGTAAGCAGATTGCTCGCGATGCCACTAATATTGGCTCCCATGGTATTGAGGAGATGACAAAGTTGTTGAATATAAGGCTCACAGGCTGCATTGTATATAGTGGTAGTGCCTTCAGCAAGAACAGCAGCCATAATGATATTTGCAGTACCAGTTACTGAAGCCTCGTTGAGAAGCATATAGGTACCTTTAAGCTTTTTAGCTTGAATCTCGAAGATATTTCGTCCTTCGTCATGAATAAACTTGGCACCTAGAGCTTTAAAACCTAGAAAATGAATGTCCAGTCTGCGACGTCCGATTTTATCACCGCCTGGTTTGGCAATGGTTGCCTTTCCGAAGCGGCCTAGAAGCGGTCCGATCATCATGACACTCCCACGGAGTTTTGAGCATTTGCTGACGAAATCCTGACTTTCCAGATAGTCCAGATTAAGATTATCAGCCTGAAAGGTATAGTCATGTCTTGTGTTCTTTGTCACCTTGACACCGATATCTACTAATAACTTGATGAGGTTATTGACATCCAGAATATCCGGAATATTTTTAATTCTTACTGGGTCGGAAGTGAGAATAGATGCACAAATCACTTCCAATGCCTCGTTCTTTGCACCTTGAGGAGTAATCGTACCTTTCAACGGATGACCACCTTCGATGATGAACGATTCCATAGGCTTATCTTTTCTTTTTCTTATTAGTATTGGTTCCTGTAGAAACTTTTGCAGGAATGTGATCAAACTCAAACTTATTGAGGTCGAGTTGGATTTTTCCGTCCGTATAGGTAGATAGGTCTGATGCAACTTTCTCATCGTCGCTCAAGCCATGACTCCACTGAACGAGATCATGTTTCATCTGATTGGCTACGATTCTAGTCAGTTCATTACGTTCTGGACCAGGTTCCATCTCTTTTAATTTCTGGAAGGTTTCAAACATCAGACTGCCGTAATGCCGTACAGGTATCTTTTTCATGGGATAGTGCAGTGGCTTAGGGGCCGAGGAAACCATATTCTTAGCTTCTCGGATATCATAAGGGTAGTCGATATCCAACTTAAACCCACTCATCAAGGTCAGATGATCCCAAAGTTTATGCTGATGATCTTCTGTATCCTGGCTTTCTGGGTACATCCTGTCCATGATAGCGATAATTGCCTCAGCAGATTTTTGCCGTTCTTTGCGATCCTTAATCGTCATCACATAGTTCACCATGTTTTGGACAATTCTCCCATACTCTGGCAAAATAAGCTTATTGCGTTGAGTATTATAATCTAATCCTTCTAACTTCATTTTCATTACCTCTTATGATAATTAATCGTCTTGGGCTACTTTCCCCTCAGTAATAAGATATTTGCCTTTCTGCACAGTGTCATTTGCCATCATTGTGTCATGTCGTCACTTTACAAAAGTTTACGAGGTTTCGTGGCAACAAAGTCTTTTAGGTAAAAGGGTACGAAGTAAGCGACATCTTCGAATTTTTGTTCAGCAATTCTCTTCTCAGCTAATGGCAGCATGTTCTTGGCCATCGGCTCAATCCCCCTGATTAGATGTGCATTAGGATGATGGATGGTGTCCATGCATTTAGCTGCTCCATCGCCAAAAAAATACATTGGTCCTTTGTCCAGATATTCTTTATAAGTATCTCCTGTAACTACATTGGCCTGGATTTCTCTCACCTCCTTCAGAGAACGATCGAAAATCTGGGAATAAACTTCCATCCTGCGTGCATCGAGCATCGGAACTAATAGTGCATTTTCTTCCGGGATCATTTCTTGAAGAAGGACGGGGGTACATAAAATTTCAAGTGTCGGAATACCAATCAATTTGATGCTGCGTCCATAGCAGATGCCCTTGGCCATGCTGGTTCCGATACGCAGTCCTGTATATGATCCGGGACCACTACTGACAGCTACTGCATCTAAAGGAATGGCGTGATTGTCTGTAAAAGATAAGGCTTCATCTACGAATGCTCCAAGTTTTACATTATGATTCGAACCGCTGCAATCCTCATCATTAAAGATAACTTTACCATCATTGCTAACAGCTACTGAGCACGATTTAGTACTCGTCTCAATGTTTAATATGCACGACATAGATAAAATAATTTCTTAATTAGGTCGCAAAGTTAATCAATTTTCCCGATTTTTTTGTAGTTTTGCAGAAAATTAACGCTAAGTAAGTATGATACAGTCAATGACCGGTTACGGTAAAGCCGCTTCAACCTATAAGGGAAAGAAAATTAATGTAGAGATTAAATCTTTGAATTCCAAGAGCCTTGACCTTTCTACACGTATTGCTCCAATTTATAGGGAGAAGGAAATGGAAATTCGTCAGATTATTGGTAAAGCCTTGCAGCGTGGTAAAATAGATTTCTCCATTTGGATTGAACAGGATACGATTGTCGAAGCGACTCCAATCAATGCAGCCCTTGTCGAAAATTATTATAAGCAGATCAAGGAGATTTCTGAAAATACCGGAATTCCTGAGCCGGAGGACTGGTATTCCGTTTTGATTAAGATGCCGGATGTAACGACAAAGCCAGACACGAATGATCTTGAGGATGAGGAATGGAATGTAGCTAAAGGGACTATTGAGGAAGCTTTGCATCATCTTGCAGACTTTCGTAAACAAGAAGGTGCTGCCCTTCAAAAAAAGTTTACAGAGAAAGTGGATAATATTGAAAAGTTACTTGCTACTATTGAGCCTTATGAGAAAAATCGTGTTCCGAAGATCAAGGAAGATATCGTCAAACATCTAAAGGAAATTCCGGAGATAGAATATAATAATAACCGTCTGGAAGAAGAGTTGGTCTATTATATTGAGAAACTTGATATCAGCGAGGAAAAACAACGCTTGACCAATCATTTGAGATATTTTCGTGAAACGATGAACGAGGATTGCCCGGTAGGTAAGAAACTCGGTTTTATCGCTCAGGAAATGGGACGTGAGATTAACACTACTGGTTCTAAGAGCAATCAGGCTGAGATGCAGAACATTGTGGTCAAGATGAAAGATGAACTTGAGCAAATCAAGGAACAGGTGTTGAATGCATTATAAAATGTGAAGCATCCGAGAATGGAAATGACAATCGGGTACTTCTGTATAAATGAAAAATAAAAACTAAAAACATGATATTTAAGGCTCAGCAGGGAAATAGTCTGTTGAGCCTTAAATGTTATACCAACCATTATATGTGCAGACCAGAAAAAACTGTTGGTCTGAACCATCATAATACTGATGACAATGAAGCAAGGCAAACTGATTATCTTCAGTGCTCCGAGTGGAAGCGGAAAGAGTACGATTGTAAAATATCTTATGGAGAAACACCCTGAATTTAATCTGGCTTTCTCGATAAGTTGTACCAGTCGTGCACCGCGTGGGACAGAGAAGAATGGGGTTGAATATTTCTTTCTGACTGCAGATGAGTTCCGGGAGAAAATTTCAAAAGGAGACTTTCTTGAATATGAAGAAGTTTATCCCGGTCGTTTTTATGGTACATTGAAGTCTCAGGTCGAGTCTCAGACACAAAAGGGACAGAATGTAGTCTTTGATGTAGATGTAAAAGGTGGACGCAATATTAAAAAGTTTTATGGAAAGCGGGCTTTAAGCTTGTTTATCCAACCGCCGTCGATAGAGGAGCTTCGTCATCGCTTGATCAGCCGTCATACGGATACGCCAGAAGTAATTGAACAGCGTTTATCGAAAGCTGCCTATGAGTTGACTTTCGCATCGAAATTTGATTGCGTTATTGTCAATGATATTCTTTCCGAGGCGGAAAAGAAAGTTTATGAAATAATCAGTCGTTTTCTCAGAGAAAAGAGTTACTGAATTTTTGATATTTAATCTCTTGAAGAATTGTATATATAGTCCTGGTATGACATGCATGATAATGGATGTTCTATCATCTCGAGAGTGTTCGGCAATGAAGGAACTTGCTTTATATTTAAGTTTGATTTTTATTTGTTGACCTGATTTCAATATAAGACGTCTTTCTTATGACCTTGACAGGAAAACTGATATGAAAAAAATAAAGACTGGAATTTACGGAGGTTCTTTTAACCCTATTCACAACGGACATATTCAACTGGCCCGTCAATTTCTGAAAGGAGCTGGACTGGATGAAGTATGGTTGATGGTCTCTCCTCAGAATCCATGGAAGCAGCAGGAAGAGCTTTTGGATGATGATAAGCGCTTTCATCTGATGCAATTGGCTTTAGATGGAGAGAAAGGGTTAGAGGCTAAAGATTATGAATTTTATCTTTCAAGGCCGTCTTATACCTGGAATACTTTGCAGAAACTTAGTCATGATTTTCCTGACCGGTCGTTTACTTTACTTGTCGGAGGTGATAACTGGGCTTACTTTGATGATTGGTATCATTATAAAGACATCTTGAGAAATTATCCCGTTTGTGTTTATCCTAGAGAAGGCATTATAATCAACGAGCATACTCTTCCGCCTCATGTAAGTATTTTACACGCTCCGCTTATCCATATCAGTAGTACTGATATCCGTCGCCGTATTCAGAGTCATGAATCCCTTGATGATCTTGTTCCAAAGGTGGTAATTGAAGAGATGGCCAGAAATGGTGATTATCAGGATGAGTTATGAATGGAAACAAGTCGTGGTTTGAAGGGGCTGGAAATATAATTTTACAGGTGTTTTTGATGTATGAAAAACGAGAAATAATTTTGTCCTCTCCTTAAATTAAATTACCTTTGCGGCCAAATAGCAGATTCTCAATGAGATATTTAAAAAGGATTGCTCGTTTGATGGGTAATATACTGTATCCCCTCAAGGCAAATTCAGGATTTTTCATATTTATGTATGTTCTTGGTGTGGTGTGTGCCTTTTGTGTGCTGCCGGATCATAGAGGTGCGAATGTGGCTAAACCGTTGTATACTGAGCTCTTTCTCGATTTATATGTGCTATGTTGTATTCTGGCACTTTTCCCTTTGAAGATACGCCAATGGATTAGGGGAATTCTGTATTTTGTCCTTTATTTTACAGCCCTTGCTGATACTTATTGTTTCGTGGATTTTAGTTCTACGCTGAATCCTTCTATCTTGATGTTGGTGGGTGAGACGAATGGACGAGAAGCCGGAGAGGCAATATCTTCATTGTTTTCCTGGGACGTCATCTTTAGCAAAGTCGGTTGGATTCTCCTGCTCATTCTGATTCATGTTGCCTATGCCTGCAGATATCAAATTATGAAAGTGTTTCCTGCACATGTAAGGAACGGATTAAGATGCTGGCTGAAAAAAATATATTTGAGGGCTTCTGCATTTCGTCCTGTAGGTGGGACTGCAGTCTTTGTGCTTTTGGTCTGGAGTGGAATTGCGAGTGCACAAAATAAGGTTGCTATTGTGCATCTTTTCTCAGGGGACACAATCGGAGAGGTCGAACATACATTGACAGAACCTTGTCATGCACAACTCTATACACCTATTTCACGGCTGGTGTTCAGTCTTTATGCTAATCATCTGGCCGGTAAACAACTCGGACAGTTGATTAGGGCTTCTGAAAATATAAAGGTAGACAGTTGTTCATTTACTTCTCCGAATATCGTGTTGATTATCGGAGAAAGTTATGGTAAAGTACATGCTCAGCTAGATGGTTATTTTATGCCGACGACTCCATATCAGGTAGCTTTGCGAAAATCAGGTTTACTGATAAATTATGATGATGTGGTTTCTTGTTGGAATTTGACTAGTTATGTCTTTAAAAATGTTTTTTCCATGCATGTCATAGGGGAGAAGGGAGAATGGTGTGATTACCCACTCTTTCCTCAGATCTTCAGAAAAGCTGGCTATCATGTTTCTTTTTTGACAAACCAGTTTCTTCCAAAAGCCCATGAGGAAGTTTATGACTTCAGTGGAGGCTTTTTTTTAAACCATCCCGGTTTAAGCCGTCAGGAATTTGACACAAGAAATTCACAGTTGCATCAGTATGATGCCGGTCTCCTTTCGGATTATGACAGAGATTTGAAAAGGCGGAATTTTAATTTTGATTCAAAAAATCCTAGGCGACTGTCACATAATCTTATTATTTTTCACCTTATTGGTCAGCATGTAAGCTATCGAGACCGCTATCCTCAAAATCAAACGCATTTCTTTGCTTCTCAGTATGATGATATTCGGCCTGACCTGACTCCGAAACGGCGCAAGATGCTGAGTTATTATGATAATGCTTGTTTGTATAATGATTCTATTGTGGATCAGATTGTCAAGCGTTTTGCACATCAGAATGCCATCGTCATTTATATGCCGGATCATGGTGAAGAATGTTATGAGGGCAAGCGCGGTTTTATCTGTCGTAATCATTCTTCCGTAATAGATTGGCCTCTGGCACATTATGAATTTGAAATTCCTTTCTGGATTTACTGTTCTAAAGACTATATTCGGCATAATCCTGAAATCTTTCAGGCAGTGATAGAGGCGCGTCATCGCAAGTTTATGACTGACGCATTACCAGATATGTTGCTTTACCTTGCGGGCATTCATACGAAATATTATCATGCAAAATATAATCTCCTTAGTCCTGAATATGATGAGAACCGACCACGTATCCTGAAGAATACAACTGATTATGACAAACTGAGGCGGAAGGCTATACCTCATAACTGATTGTTGGATTAGAGGGAATAAAAATGAATCATGAGGGTTTGAATCTTTCCGAGATTTCTGAAAATGGAATTTGAAGTTGAAGGATCCACTTAATTAGATATTAAAATTGCAATTATATAATAATAGGTTGTAGGATTACTAAAGGTATGAGGGAATCGTATCATCAAGTTGGGAAAGAGCCGAAAGACTTACTTACTCGTGCAGAATGCCATGCTTTACGTGGACTTGCCATTATCGGTATATTTCTGCATAACTATTGTCATTGGCTGCCAGGCATTGCTCGGGAAAATGAATACCAGTATTTCCAAAGTAATGTAGATGCGTTTAACCATGCGCTGTTGAATCCTGATGGGAAACTACCGATACATTTTTTGTCTTTTTTCGGACACTATGGGGTGCCAGTCTTTCTGTTTTTGAGTGCTTACGGATTAGTGATGAAATATGAGCACAAGGATACCATGCATCCTATATCTTATGTGAAATCCGTTCCTTTTTTTCGCTATCATTTTCTGAAGCTCTTTAGAATGATGATAGCAGGTTTTATAGCTTTTGTTATCGTTGATCAAATGACACCGGGAGCTTTTCATTATCAAGTTATAGATATTATTGCTCAGTTGGGGCTATTCAATAATTTCTTTCCTCGCCCGGATCAAGTCATTTGGCCAGGACCTTATTGGTTTTTTGGAATGCTCTTCCAACTTTATGTGGTTTATCGCTTATGTTTTTACAGACGGAGAAATCGGTGGGTCTTGGTCGCAATGCTACTTTGCGTTTTCGGGCAATTCTTGTTGAATCCAGAAGGTGACGCTCTTAACTGGTACCGGTATAATTTTATGGGCAGTATGCTTCCCTTCTGTTGTGGGTTGCTTTTCGCCCGTGAACAGCGGCATATAGCAACTTGGCGAAATCGGATTGGACAGTGTCAGTTTGATGGGTCTGTATTAGTCCTTTCATTTGTCTTTATCTATGTTTTCAGTTTGAATTTTTTTACGTGGGCTTTTGTACCTATGTTGGTTTGTGTTTTCAGTATAGCATTGGTAAAAGTGCTGAGGAATAGTCATCTGGATATCATTAATCGTGGACTGGTTTGGTTTGGTAAGATAAGTGCAGCACTTTTTGTCTGTCACCCCATTACAAGAAAGATATTTATTCCGATTAGTCGGCAAGGTGATCTCTATACCGGTTTACTCTTATATATTATTGCAAGTATCGGCTTGGCCTGGGTATGGAAGTTGATGATGAAAAAGATTCCCAAACCAGTTCTTTAGCTGACCGGTTTAAAAGATTTTTAATATGAAGTGGAAAATAAAAGACATAGAATTAGCGAACATCAGCCGTTATCGAGGTGAGTTGATGGGAATGGCCATGCTCTTTGTGATTTTTTTCCACGTAGGTTTGCCCCGTTATGATCTGTTTTTTGGATTGAGAAGAATAGGTAATATTGGAGTGGACATGTTCTTGTTTCTCAGTGGCATAGGATTGTGGTTTTCTTGGTCTAAAACACCCTCTTTAAAACATTTCTATCTTCGTCGCTTTTTCCGTGTCTATCCTTGCTGGTTCGTTATCGCCTGTTTGTTTTATATCCCCCGGTTTCATGGTGGAGGTTTTCATGAATGGATGTGGTTGATAGGAGAGATAACTATCAATAGTGGATTCTGGCTGCATGATGAACTCTCCTTCTGGTATATCCCGGCTATTATGGTACTTTATGTTTTTGCACCATTTTATATGGAGTTGATCAAGCATCATCCCATTTATCGATGGTTGCCGGTGGTTATGATCTTATGGTGCATTCTTGTTCAATATATACCGCCTATCCATCATCTCGTGGGCCATCTGGAAATCTTCTGGAGTCGTATGCCTATTTTCTTCATCGGTATTGATATGGGGGAAATGGTAAGGCAAAACGAGAAATTGGATGGTGCATCTATTTGGATGATCTTATTGGTGTTTTTGATGACTCTGCTGTCTAGTATTTTCCTTGAACAGAATTTGCATGGGCAGTTTCCTTTGTATGTGGAGCGTATGCTTTATATACCTTTGACAGTGACCACGGTTCTTCTGCTTAACCGTCTGTTTCGCAGGACACCAAAGTGGTTTAATCTCTTTTTTCGTCAGATAGGCATCTTGAGTTTGGAAGCTTATCTCATTCACCTGCACTTTGTACTTGCGTATATTCCTAATTCATGGAGTTATTGGGCTACATTTTTCTTATGTGTTGTCATTACTCTTCTGCTTTCTTGGATCCTTCACTTCGTTTTAGGATGTATAACTCATAGGATCGAAAGTCATATTCAGATATGAAAGATATTTTAAAATTAATCAGACCACAACAGTGGCTGAAGAACCTATTCGTTTTTGTTCCTGTATTTTTTGGAGGAGCCCTCTTTAATATTCAGGATTTATGGGCTACTGTCATTACGGCGGTATCTTTTTGCCTTTCTGCTTCTTCAATTTATTGTTTCAATGATATTCTGGATGCAGAGGATGATCGCCATCATCCTGCTAAGTGCCATCGCCCGGTAGCTTCTGGAGCCATCAGTGTCCGTCATGCGTATGGAATGATGTTTCTGATGTTTATCTTCTCACTTCTCATTTTACTTTTGTTGCCTGATTATAGACTGCAAACGGGCGTTGTCATTCTTTTTTATTGGTTCATGAATCTTGCATATTGTGCGAAATTAAAACAATATGCAATCATCGATGTGTGTGTGGTAGCCTTTGGTTTTGTCCTTAGGCTATTAGCCGGAGGTAATGCAGCGGGTATAGAATTAAGTAAATGGATTGTGCTTATGACTTTCCTGATTACACTTTTCATGAGCTTTGCCAAGCGGCGTGATGATGTCCTAAGAATGAAAAAGACTGGTGAAGCGCCGAGAAGAAATACCTGTCGCTATAATCTAACCTTTATTAATCAGTCGATTACCATAACTGCTTCGGTTACCTTAGTCTGCTACATCATGTACACAGTCAGTCCTGAGGTTATGATGCACTTTCATACAGATCATCTTTATCTGACAAGTGTCTTCGTGCTATTGGGACTTTTGAGATACATTCAAATTACAGTGGTAGATGAGAAAAGTGGTGATCCTACTCAGATCTTGCTTAAGGATCATTTTATCCAATTAGATATCTTGGCTTGGCTTGCTGCCTTTTTGCTGATCATATATGTTGGATAAAAAGGAGATATATTCATTCTTATAAGAAAATGTTTGAGTATGGTAGACAAGGAGAAGGTTTATTGTTTTGATTTTGATGGGACTTTAACCCAAAAAGATACGCTGATAGAATTTATCCGATATAGTAAGGGTACATTTCTGCTGTTTGCTTTTTTTCTTGTTTATAGTCCTATGCTGATTTTGATGAAGCTCCATCTTTACCCGAATTGGAAAGCAAAGCAGAAGATTTTTACCTTATTCTATAAAGGGGTAAAGGCAGAAGATTTTTGCCGGATGTGTCAGACTTTTGCACAGGATTGCTCATGTCTGCTACGTAAACAAGCTATTCTTAAGCTCCATGAAGCTCTGCAAAAAGGTTATAAAGTTCTTGTGGTCAGTGCAAGTCCTGATTTATGGGTCAGACCTTTTGTTGGCATTGGACCTGTTGTCATCGGTACGCAATTAGAAGTGGCCGATGGTAAAATTACAGGACGATTCAAAACGAAAAACTGCTATGGTCCCGAGAAGGTTAACCGTATTAAAGCTGTTTTGAAAGGGAAGAGAGAGGATTATGAAATTATTGCTTTTGGAGATAGCCGTGGAGATCGAGAGATGCTGGACTTTGCCGATAAAGGCTTTTTAAAACCATTTAGGAATTAGTTGACATGATGATAAAAGATAAATTTGATCATCTGAATGAGAAAGAGCATAAGAATATCGGTCAGATTGTACGCTTTGGCATTGTTGGTTTTACAGCAACGCTAATCCAGTATGGTGTTTACTGGATATTGATTCATTTGATCGGTCTGTCCGGACATGTTCATCTGTGGCCAACAGTAGCAATGACAATAGCTTATTTGGTCAGCTTTGTCTTTAATTTTATAGCCAGTACTCATTTCACTTTTCATGTGAAGGCAAATGCCAAGAAAGGTGCAGGTTTTCTCTTTAGTCATGTCATAAACTATTTCTTACAGATGGTTACTTTTAATTTCTTTCTGTGGATAGGAATGGGACATTTATGGGCTCCAATCCCCATGTTCTGTATATGTGTACCGACCAACTTCTTATTGGTGCGCTTTTTCCTGACCTAAAAGAAGAGGCTTTTATATCCTTGATATCTTTCTTGTTCTTTAACTTTGTCTTCAGTTTGCCCTTTTCTATTTTAAGAGATAACCACACATATTCAGGTAAATTTCTTATACTCCGCCTCTTTTTAATTAAAAAGTATTAATTTTGCAGTCGTAGATGAAGAAAATACTGAATATATTCAGAATCAGAAAGGAAGAAAGGGGATTAGCTTTGATTGCTCTTTTCTTTTTTATCGCATTAAACACTTTAACAATCTGTAAGTATTATGGCGTCTTCACACCATTACAAAATGATTATTGGAATCTGTTTATTAGTAGATTTCATGTGTCTGGTTTTGATTCGATCACTTATGATGTTGTCTCTCACTGGGGAGCACGCTATAATGTCTATAGACACCCTTTACTGGCTTTTTTCATGTATATCCCCTATTGGGTCAATCGTGGACTGATGATGATTACCGGAATCAACTGTGTACAGTTTGTGGTTGGTGCTATAGTCGTGTTCTGTGCTTTTTATTCAGTTCTCTTTATTTATAGAATTTTTCGAGAAGTGATTGAGTTGGCAAGACCGGAAGCTACAGTACTGACAGCTCTGCTTTTTTCTTTTGCATATATCATGCTGTCAAGTATGGTCCCTGACCATTTTATATTCTCTATGTTCGCTCTGCTGCTTACGCTCTATATATCCGGGCTTCTGATGAAGTCTGGCAGACCTCTGAAGATGTGGCATACAATTTTGCTCTTTTTCTTTACGGGAGGAATCTCTCTGAATAACGGACTGAAAGTTTTTCTTTCCGGACTTTTTGTGAATGGAAAAAAGTTTTTTCATTGGAATTATTTCTGTTTTGCGGTTATTGTACCTGTAATCTTGATATGGATATTCTGCCGCTTTGAATACCGTTATCTTGTCTGGCCTGCAGAGACGGTACGTCATGCTGTTATAGCGAAAAACAGAGCTGAAAAAATAAAAAAAGATTCAATAGCTCATCTTGCAGTGATTGTCCGTCAGGATTATTCTGCAAAATCGAAGATTTCTCCTGCTCGGATTTCAGAGCGGCATGTGAACATGCCTTCTAAACATGCCTCCCATGGGCTGATACAAGGTGCTCCTATTTCAAACGGAGAATTTATGCGTTGGACGGATCTGAGTACTGACCGCTGGCAAAGTGGAATAGAGAATTTATTTGGTGAATCAATACAGTTGCATCACGGTCATTTATTGGAGGATGAGTTTATCAGTCGTCCTATGATCGTGCACTATCAGAAAGGATATCATTATGTGATAGAACTTCTGTTAGTACTGTTGTTTGTTGGGGGAATTTGGAGCGGTCGTCATTCTCGGTTCTTATGGTTAGCAGTTAGCTGGTTCGGATTGGATATGGCACTTCATCTGGTGCTTGGCTTTGGCATAAACGAAGTATACCTGATGACTGCTCATTGGATATTTGTCATTCCTATTGCTATCGGATATTTGATGAAGGCGATTAATAGCAAACTGAAGAAAATCCGTTGGCCTGTGTTCGGCCTTATCGGAGCGCTGGCAGTCTATTTGTTTATCTCCAATGGCATACTTATTACTCAATATATGTTGGGGTAAGAGAATAAAAAGATATAAGAAAACTAATCTGAAAGTAAGGTAAATCTGACGTTTATGAAATTATTTAGGTTTCAATAGTGATGAAGAAGACAATGGAATTCGCATGGAGGCGTTTTAGAATATTCAAGTTACGGAAGGAAGAGCGTTTGCCTTCATTAGTGCTTTTAATATTCTTGCTGTTTTTGAATTTTCTATGTATACATCATTATTTTGATGATTTCACATTATTGCATAGTAACTACCGTTGGATTTTCATCAGGGATTTTCATATATCCGGTTTTGATCCTTTGACTTATGTGACAGCTTCTTCATGGGGACTGTGTTATGATGTTTACCGTCACCCTCTTCTCGCATTCTTTATGTATATCCCTTATGCAGTCAATCAACTCTTGATACTGATTACGGGAGTGAACTGCGTACAGTTTGTCGTTGCAATTATTCTTGTCTTTTGTGGTGTCTATTCTTTTGTTTTTCTGTATCGTATATTCAGAGAAATCATTGGATTGTCACGAATAGATACACTTATCCTTTCTGCCCTGAATTATTCTTTTGCTTATGTGATGGTTTCTCTTATGGTTCCGGATCATTTTGGCATTTCAATGGCTTTATTGACTTTTACTCTATATATTGTAGGAGTACAAATGAAGTATGGGAGAAATCTGAAGATCTGGCAAACTCTTCTGCTATTTTTTCTAACGGCAGGTGTGTCTTTAAATAATGGGGTTAAAGTATTCTTAGCTGCGTTGTTTACAAATAAGAAACGCTTCTTTTCACGAAAATATTTCTTTGTGGCAGTTGTATTGCCTTCTCTGTTTATTTTTGGTGTTGCCAGCTTGGAGAATCAATTGATTGTCGTTCCTGAAGTACAAATGCAACAAGACAGACAAGAACGTCTTCAGGAGAAGAAAGATATGAAGACTGCTCAATGTTTTCGAGATTCAACCTCTTTACAGAATCCCAAAGCAATAGATAGCGGAATACGAACTCTATTAGGTAAACAAAAAAGACAACGTATGCTCAAAGCTGAAGATTCGGTAAGTTCGCAGCATACAGGAAAGCCGATTGGACATAGTGGCTTCTTGAGTTGGACAGATGTTTCAACCTCTCGTGTTCAAACAGTCATCGAAAATCTGTTTGGTGAATCAATACAGTTGCATCGCTCTCATCTGTTAGAAGATGTTCTGGACTCCCGACCGGTTATTGTTCATTATGGCAATTGGTGGAATTATGTTATAGAAGGCTTGGTCGTAATCCTGTTCGGATTAGGTATGTGGTACGGTCGGAAAAGTCGATTAATGTGGACGGCCATGAGTTTCTTCGCTTTTGACCTTCTTATTCATCTGGTGATGGGCTTTGGAATTAATGAAATCTATATTATGAGTCCGCATTGGCTTTTCATTATTTCCATTGTGATAGGCTATTTATTCAAAATGCTGAAAGGCAAAAAACATATAGGCTTGAGAGTGTTGACGCTTTGCATTACCACTTTCTTGTTTATACATAATATTATTTTAATATATTCCTATCTATCCTGAGAGATTAAATAAGGTAGAATGAGGATATTGGAAATCTTTGCTTTCTTTAATGCTCTTGTAATAGCTAGCCATTTTAAACTTTATACCATGGGTGTTTAGGGAAGGTTCTATACCAATCTTCTATAAATATTTCCAGATGTCCTGATACGGCTGTTGGTCATGGATTACTACTTCTGCCATGAGATTCCATTTTAAAACTGCTCGTCATCCATTGTTCCTTTCTGCTCTTTATCCTCTTTATTTGATCAATCATTGGTTGATTGGAATGACAGGAGTCAATCTATCTGTGTTTTTCATTGCAGGTCTGGTTTTCTTTTGCGCTGCTTGTTCTTCTGTTTTTATGTTTGGAACTCGTTGGCGGAATTAAACACGAAGGAAGAAATAGGCCTAAAAAGTTGTGTATGTATCTAATTTTTAGTGACTTAGCCCGTTTGCCATTTAAGCTATACATGATTAGTGATTACCACACAGTAGTAATGAGGTTACTATGCAGTGGTAATGAGCTAACTTTGAGTTCTATTACGATGAAACAAATAAGTCAGGCATTCCTTCTGAATCTTCGCATGCGCCAGTCTCATCACCAAGTAATAGATACCGGTAGTGATGATTATTTTTAAGACAAGCCGGATGATGAGACTATGGATAGTTAGAGTAGTGAGATAGGCAATACCTACAGAGATGAGAGCAGAAAACATGAATGGGAGGATGTCCTGCAGAAGGCTAAAAAAGGTATATCCTACGATTTTCTTCAGAGGTAGTTGCCAGACAACTATCCAAAGCATATAAAATAAGGAGTATACGGCTATCATGGTTAATATGCCGTAGTGGGCAAATGCGAGGATTATGGTACACTGAATCACTATCTGGGCAATGCTTACCCACATGAATAAATCGGAACGTTCATGGCTGATGATCAGATTTTGCAGAGGCAGGTACAAGGGAGCTATGGCTCCACTGATACATAGAATCTGCAGGATAGGTATACTGTCTGCCCATTTGTCAGAAATCAACAGGATAATAAACTCCGGTGCAATAATCGCTAGTCCGAACATAGCAGGGAAGGCCAGATAAGAGGTGAAACGCATCATCTTCCGTAGAACATTTAGTTGACGGTTTTCTTCATTCTGAATAGAAGAAAAAACGGGTTGGGCAACTTGGGCAATCATACCAGACACTGTAGAAGAGGCCATTCCGTTCCATTTGTTGGCTTGAGTAAAATTGCCGACTGTCCTGACTGGCAGAAGTCGTCCGAAGATGACGGTTAGGATGTTTGTGCTGATTTGTCCGATCACATTAGTAATCAGAATTTTACTGCTAAAGCCAAACATTTCTTTTACTGGCTTAAAGTTAATGTGGAAGGAAGGTCTCCAGGGGATGAGAAAAAATTTCCCAAGGCTTTGCAGACCGACATAGATTAGTTGTTGCGTGACAATACTCCAGTAAGCCATTCCGTTGAAAGCCATAATAATGCCCGCTACACCTGATAGAGCCAGAACGGAAACTCTCAACAGAGTAGTCTGTTTGATCATTAGATTCTTGTACAGATAAGCTTGTGGTACAATTCCTATTGCGGAAAGTAGGATACATAGAAAATCTACTCTTGAAAGTAGGATTAATCTGGGCTGATGGAAGAAGTCTGCAATCAGCGGTGCACAGAAGAAGAGAATGATATAGAGCAGAATCCCCAGAATATTACAAAACCAGAAAACAGAATTATAATCGTTGTCTGTTGCATGTTTTTTGTTGGTTAGTGCTGATGTAAAACCACTTTCCTGTAAGGTCGTCGCAATGGCGCTGAAAATGGTCAGCATGCCTATAAGCCCATAGTCTGTGGGTAGCAGCAACCGGGCCAGGAAGATACCTACAACGGCATTCAAAATTTGCATGCAGCCATTGTTCATGGCGGCCCAGAAGAGGCCTGAGGCAGTTTTTTCTTTGAGAGAACTCATGGGGTCATATCAATAAATGAATATGCAAAAGTAGTGTTTAATCATTAAAGTTCAAAGAAAAAACAGTATTTTTGCAAAAAAGAGCATTCAAGCATGAAAATGTATCTATAATCATAATGCTTAATGTTCAAATCTTGGTTTTTTAAGAAGAATTCATGACGGTATACTATTATCATAATATTCCAGCTTCTGCATTTTATGAAAAATGGAAGAAAGGACTATTGCCCGGTCACTTACTTTATGGGGCTACTCACCTGCCCGAACTGGGTATTCAGGTTATCTATCATCGACCTGTGTTGACACCTTATCGATGGAAATTGTCCTTACATACAGCTTGGGTGATATGGCGGCAGCGTAAGAGGTATGATGCCGTATATGCAAGTACATTCCGTGGACTTGAACTGATTATATTCTTGCGGGCTGTTGGGTTGTTTCCTCATCCCATCATCTGTTGGCATCATCAACCTGCCATGACAGCTCGTAATCCGATCCGGGAGGCTTTAGCCAGGATATTTTACAAGGGATTGGATGAAACCATTTTCTTTTCGCAAAAACTGATTGACGATTCTTTGAAAACAGGGAAGATCCGTCCTGATCATGCCCATGTTGTACATTGGGGGGCTGATTTGGATTTCTATGACCGGTTGATGGGCTCTATGCCGGGAGTCCATCATCACGGATTTGTCTCTACGGGTAAAGAACTTAGGGATATGCCGACATTGGTAAATGCTTTTAACTGTACCAAGGAATCCTTGGATATTTATATCTGTAAGGTAGACCGGGGATTCAACTATGAACAACTTTTTAGTTCCTTGTCTTTACATTCTAATGTAAGAGTGCATTATATCTCAGGTAATGTTATTGATCCTCTTGCCCGGAAAGTGTATCATTCCGCTTGTGCCGTTATCTGTTGTAAGGAATCCAACTATACTGTTGGACTGACTACAGTTGTTGAGGCTATGGCTTTGGGAATTCCTATGATTTGCACCAGTAATGTTCAGATGCCTATGGATATAGAAAAAGAGGGATGCGGTATAACTGTCGATTATGGAGACGAGAAGGGCTGGGCATGGTCAATTGACTATATGGCTTCCTATCCGGAAGCGGCCGCATTGATGGGACGTAAGGGGCGACTTCTGGCAGAGAAATACTATAATGACCGGGTCTGTGCAAAAGAAATAGCAGCTATTTTATCTCAGGTCGGATTAAAAAGTTAAATGTATCCTATAGGTTAGAAAACGTCTGGCTTTTGGAGAACAAAGGTGGTGAGGAACAGGTTTGAAAATTATTTTTGGGGAAAGCATTTGATGACAAGTATATGTAATAATGATAAGTCTCAAAATGGATATGATCTTTCGGAATTTTATACTATCTTTGCATAATAGATTAAAATGACTAGCTGATGCCGAAGGTATACAACACAGGTGAGACCGAAGAAGATCTTCGAAGAAAATATAATCCAGATGGTTCTGTGCTTAGAAGGGCGCAGTTGAGGATGCTTGATATGGCCATCTATCTGCAGCAAACTGCTCAGAAGATTGGAGTGCCTTGTCGTCTTGACGGAGGAAATGTGCTGGGGGCACTTCGTCATGGTGGATTTATCCCTTGGGATGATGATGTGGATTTTGTCGTGGCTCGTAAAGATTTTAAGTATCTTTGCCGTTATCTGAAAGATCATCCGCATCCTCAGTTTGTTTTACAAGACAATGAAACAGATAAAGGATACTATAAAGAATGGGCTATGCTGAGAGACTTGAAAAGTCATACAGTCAGTCATGAAGCTGATGATAGTGAGGATCGCAGAAGTTTTGAAGCTCAGAAATTCAGCGGATTACATGTTGATATTTTCCCTTACGAAGACCACATGATTCCATGGTTGCAGCGACTGGCCGGTAAGATGTCTGTTAATGTCAATTTGAAATTTGCAGGTATCCATCCGCATATTGCTCAATATTTATATAATATACTCCATTACTTTCTGTTTCCGGTATTTCGGCTTTTCGGCCGTTTGTTTGGTGATCCTCAGTCCTGTATGCATTCTTATGGAGCCTGGTTTTATGAACGACATCCCAAAAAATACATGGTTCCTCATCATGATTTGTTATTTGAAGGACATTACTTTGAAGGCCCTGCACAACCGAATCAATTTTGTAGTATAGCTTACGGCAATTTTATGGATCTTCCGCCGGTGGATAAGCGTGACCGTCATAAAGTGGATATTATCATCGATAAATAAAAGATTATAGCCTTATGAATATAGCAGTTATCTTTGCTGGTGGGTCGGGCGTCCGGATGCATACCAAGTCCAGACCTAAGCAGTTTTTGGACTTGAACGGAAAGCCCATCATCATTTATACACTTGAGCTATTTGATAATCATCCTCAAATTGATGCTATTGTAGTGGCCTGTATTCAGGACTGGATACCTTTCTTGAAAAAGCAGTTACGTAAATTTGAAATTACTAAGGTTGCTAAAATCGTTTCAGGTGGAGCTACCGGACAGGATTCTATTTATAATGCGTTGGAAGCAGCTCAGGAGATTTCAAAATCAACTGATGATATCGTGCTTATTCATGATGGGGTGAGGCCGCTGATTACGGAGAAGACGATTACGGATAATATTAATAAAGTGAAAGCATGTGGATCTTGTATCACTTGTGTTCCTGCAATGGAAACTTTCATCGTGAGACAGAAAGATGATCTCCTTGAAATTCCGAAGCGTTCTGATTCTTTGATAGCCAGGGCTCCTCAAAGTTTTTATCTGAAGGATATTCTGAATGCTCATCAACGGGCAAGAAGGGAAGGACGGCATGAATTCATTGATTCTTGTACTATGATGAGTTCCTATGGATATAAACTTGGTACGATAATAGGCCCCATGGAAAACATCAAGATTACGACTCCTACGGATTATTTTGTATTGCGAGCGATGATTAAGGTGCATGAAGATCAACAGATATTTGGTATTTTATAGTTGACTAAAGAACGGGAAAGTTACCAATGGAATTTAGGAATTTACAGGTATGAATGAGACATTAGAAGAAGATATAACTCTTTTTGCTTCACGTTTCCCCCTTTATGGAGAGTTGAAGAACAAAACCATGACGATTACAGGGGCAACAGGATTACTGGGGTCTTGTATGGTAAGATGCTTATTGGCCCTGAATGTAAAATATCAACTCCATCTCCGGATTGTTGCAGTAGTCAGAAATCTGGAGAAGGCACGATGTATGTTCGGACAGTCTGATAATGTCCTTTCTTATTATGTCTGTGATTTTGTATCTACAGCTTTATTCAATCCTCCTCATACAGACTTTCTTATTCATTTTGCCAGTCCTACTGCATCAAAATATTTTGTGGAACATCCCGTCGAAACTTTGCAGGCGGGAGTGAATGGAATAGAAAAGGTGCTTGATTTTGCCCGAAAGAATCCTTTATGTTCATTAGTATATATCTCTTCTATGGAAGTTTACGGCTGTGTGTATGATGACAGTAAACTTTTAACTGAAGAAGAACAGGGATATCTTGATCCAATGTCAACGAGAAGTAGTTATCCTATGGCCAAACGCACAGCTGAATGTTTTTGCCGTGCATTTGCTGAAGAATATCAAATTCCAGTGAAGGTCGCCAGATTGGCTCAGACTTTTGGTGCAGGAGTATCGAAGGACGACCATCGTGTGTTCGCCCAGTTTTCTCGGAATATCCTACAAGGAAAGGATATCGTGCTCTATACGACGGGTGAAGTTGGGCATTGCTATTGTTATACAATGGATGCAATGAGTGGAATCCTTTACATCTTGTTGCGTGGTGAAGACGGGGAGGCTTATAATGTAGCTAATGAACAAACCTATATATCGATAATCGATATGGCAAAATTCCTTTGTCGGGAATTCAATCCTCAAATTAAGCCTGTGATTGAACTGAGGGAGAATATGGGATACCCTCCTGTTACAAAACTGCGCTTATCTTCTCGTAAAATACAGGCTTTAGGGTGGAAGCCGCAATATGATCTGAAAGCCATGTTTGAAAGATTGATGCAGTCAATGAAGGAAGATAATGTGTAATATAGAGAGGGGATGGTAATTTCCTTGATTTATGACCGTTTTACGGACGGGATGCACAGATGTCATATTGTATATTATTGTATGAAAATATAAAAGGATAAAAGAAACTCCGGACAACTCCGTTAATTCCTTTGGCATTGCCATTATAGTAGATAGTGTGCCTATGTTTCATGCACAACCAGCATAGATGCAATAGTGCAGGAAGGTTTTTGCTCAACATTAATTTACTCATAGTGTGAGCGAGTGGCAGAAAGTCTGTTGAGGTGGAGGTGTAAATATGCCGGTAAAGGGATTCCCATGTGCCTTTTTTCTGGAGGGTATGATAGTTCCTTAATCCGTATATATAAGGCTGATAAGTGAGTTTGTGATTAAATTCTTTATGATATTTTTTCTGTTCGATTGCCACTGTTGATTCTTTATGAGTACGGTGCCAGTTGAGTGGCTCATTGATTCTGACAATACCATGGTGGAGTTGTGCTTGAATAGCGAGGCTCCAATCATAAGGAATATAGTCTAACCAGTTTCCCGGATTTTGTGCAAAATGGCGTTCAAGAAGCATTGTGTGCCCGGCGAAGGCATTGAAAAGGAGTGCTTCGGGTGAGTATTGTGGAGTCACATAGACACTGTGATCCTGAGAAACTCCACGGTTATGGCAACAGAAGCAGATATCATGATTGCCAATAGCGGCCATTTGTTTTTCTATTTTTTCAGGATACCAGACATCATCCTGGTCGGACAAGGCTACATAGTCGCCGGTGGCCATGGCTGTTGCCGTTTTGAAGTTCTCATTGAATCCTAATCTTTGAGGATTCTCATAAAACTTGATGAAAGGGTGGAACTTGGCATAAGTCTTGCAAACTTCAGGCGTAGAGTCACCGGAGCCATCATCCTGGATGATCAATTCATAGATAGGATAGGTCTGTTTCAATATGGAATCAATTTGCTCACTTATATATTTCTCCCCATTATATGTGCATATAATGACCGAGACGGTTTTATCCTTGTTCATTTTTAATGCTTTATTTCTTGCAAATTTACAATTAAATCGTTGATGTTCAAAGAATAATATGTAATTTTGTGACCAAATTCAATTATTAATAAAAATGTCTCTGAAATCATTATACGACTCTGTCTTTCATGTTTATAAACGTTATGATCTGACTCCTTGGGATTGTCAACCGAAGGATATTCCCCCGATATATGGGGTCTATCATATATTCTGTGCTCATGGATGGCAGAGTCTGGTCAAGGATCAGATGGAGAGTCTGAAATCCTCCGGACTCTGGGATGTTACGAAAAAGTTGTTCGTCAGTTGTATTATTTCTGAAAACAGTGATATGGAGGAGCTTCGCTCAATATTAGATTCTGATGAGAAATGGGAGGTTATTTCAGTAGAGAAGAATAAAAAAAAGTTTGAGTTTCCTGCCCTGAATTTTATCCAAGATCTTTGCAGGAATCATAATGGTCTGGTTTACTATTTTCACACTAAGGGTATATCTTTACTGTCAACGGGGGAAAATTCCGTGGCCTATCACAAATTTAGACGCAATGTAACGGCATGGCGCAAGATGATGGAGCACTTCGTCTTTGATAAATGGCAAGTAGCTGTTAATGTCTTAATGAACGGCTATGATACTTATGGGGCATCGAAAATGGATCCTCCTTACACGCTTCGCTCTCATTATTCAGGAAACTTCTGGTGGGCTCGTTCTGAATACCTGATTCATTTACCGGTATTAGATGAGGAAAAGAGGAAAAATCGTTTTAATGCTGAAATGTGGATTCTGAGTGGTCAGGGGCACTTCTTTAGTGCTTTTGACAATAAAGCGACTTTATATGGAATCTATCTGCCGAAACCACTTTATCTTCCTTGCTGCCATGCTCCAGTCAAGAAGTTGAGATTTGTTGTTGATTATAATCTTGATAAATTGCATCGCCAACTCTTTGACGCTAAGTTGGATAAGAAAAAAGTGGATAAGTATCGTAACAATTGCTAATCAGAAATGTTTTCTGAAGGCAAGGCTTCACTTCTTGATAGCATGTATTATGAGGTTATTAATTGTTAATTATTATAAATAGAGTTAATAACGATTAATTTTGCGTGAGCTACAGCTCATCATCAAAGTTCATTAAAATAAATTATGTATCTTTGCACACTGATTATTCGGGGATGCTCTTAGGATTCCCGTGTGTTTTCGTGTTAATAATGGCAGTTTTGGCCGATTGCTATGGTTAGTGAATCGATTACGCAGCAGCGAGTTT
The DNA here is from genome assembly GCA_963769405.1 of uncultured Prevotellaceae bacterium. GTDB lineage: Bacteria > Bacteroidota > Bacteroidia > Bacteroidales > Bacteroidaceae > Prevotella. Next base: position 204,877 of record CAVYLQ010000016.1, read on the forward strand.
ACCTTGTAAGGTCTCTTTTAGACTGGAGATGTGCAAGGGACGTTGAATAAATCACATTTAAGTTTTTTAGTAGTAAATTAAAAATTAAAATGGACACATTAAGTCTCAAAACTGTTTCTGCTAATAAGGAAACGGTGAAGAAAGAGTGGGTCGTCGTAGATTGTACGGGCCAAATAGTAGGTCGACTCTGCACAAAAGTTGCCAAACTGCTCCGTGGAAAGTACAAACCCAGCTTTACACCTCATGTTGATTGCGGTGATAATGTTATCTTAATCAATGCTGAGAAAGTTGTTTTCTCCGGCAAGAAGGAGACGGATAAAGTTTATATTCGTTATACTGGTTATCCAGGAGGTCAACGTTTCTCTAACCCTGCCATACTGCGTAAGCGCCCTAATGGTGTCGACAAACTCCTTCGTCACGCTGTGAAAGGTATGCTTCCTAAGGGCCGTTTAGGTCGTGCCTTGATGGACAATCTTTATGTTTATGAAGGCGCTGAGCATGATAAAGAGGCTCAGAAACCGAAGAAAATCGATATTAATCAGTACAAATAATTAGGAAATCAAGATGGAAGTAATAAATGCAATCGGTCGCCGCAAGAGCTCTATTGCTCGTGTTTACCTGAAAGAAGGAACCGGTAAGATCATAATCAATAAAGAAGATATTGAAAAATATTTCCCATCAAACATTCTTCGTTATGTTGTCTTACAACCCTTGAAAGAGTTGGATGCTGATGGTAAATATGATATTCAAGCTAATATTTTCGGTGGCGGTTTTACCGGTCAGAGCCAAGCATTACGTCTTGCTATTGCTCGTGCATTGGTAAAAGTTAATGCTGATGATAAAAAAGCCTTGAAAGATGCAGGCTTTCTTACACGTGATAGCCGTAAGGTTGAGCGTAAGAAACCGGGACGTCCTAAAGCTCGTCGTCGCTTCCAGTTCAGTAAGCGTTAAACCTTGTTTGGCGAAGGTTTTATCCTTCGCCAGAAAGAATTGAACTAAGTTTAGTATCCAAATCGACTGGATTCGTATGGAGAATAGCTAGATTGTCTTTTTGAAACAAATAGATGGCTGCTATTTTTAAAGGTCTTAATACCCCGACTACCAGGCGGTTGTTTCTAACAAGAAAGAATTAAAAGGAAAGTAAACAATTAATAATTATTAAGAAAATGTCAAGAACTACATTTGACCAGTTACTTCAGGCAGGTTGTCATTTCGGGCACCTTCACAGAAAGTGGAATCCTGCAATGGCACCTTATATATTTATGGAGCGTAATGGCATCCATATCATCGATCTTAACAAAACTGTGGCTAAAATTGATGAAGCATCTGAGGTCTTAAAGGGAATTGCTAAATCTGGAAAGAAAATCCTGTTCGTCGCTACTAAAAAACAGGCCAAAGATATCGTAGCTGAGAAGGCTGCATCTGTCAATATGCCTTATGTCGTTGAGCGTTGGCCGGGCGGTATGCTCACTAACTTCCCGACTATCCGTAAGGCTGTGAAGAAAATGGCGAACATTGACAAATTGATGAATGATGGTACTTTTTCTAATTTGTCTAAGCGTGAGCTGTTGCAAATTACCCGCCAGCGTGCTAAATTGGAGAAGAACTTGGGTTCTATTTCTGACTTGACTCGTCTGCCTAGTGCGTTGTTCGTGATCGATGTCCTCAAGGAACACATTGCCGTCAAGGAAGCTAATCGTTTAGGCATTCCGGTATTTGGTATTGTAGATACAAATTCTGACCCTCGTAATATCGATTATGTTATTCCTGCAAATGATGATGCTAAGGATTCTATTGAGGTTATTCTTAATACTGTTTGTGGTGCTATAGCAGAGGGATTGGAAGAGCGCAAGGTTGAAAAGGCTGATGAAAAAGCTGCAGCTGAGCAGAAAGAGGAAGTTGGAGATAATCCTAAGCGTTCTGCACGGAAAGCTCGTAAAAGTGAAGTTCCTGCAGATGTCAAAGTAGCAGATGCTCCACAAGTTGAGGCTCCGGCCAAGGAGGCTCCGAAGGCTGAGGCACAAGCTCCGGAAGGCTGAGGCACAAGCTCCGGTAACTGAAGCACAAGCTCCGGTAGCAGAATAAAACAATATGAGGTCCGAGTAATTCATTGTGCATGATATTCTCGCGCATGATGGTTATACGGACCTTTTTTATTTTAATCATTTAGAAAAGGAGAAATTAAAATGAAGATTTCGATTCAAGATATTCAGAAACTTCGTAAGATGACGGGAGCCGGTCTCGCAGATTGCAAGAAGGCACTTGTAGAGGCTGAAGGTAGTATGGACAAAGCCATTGAGATTGTCCGTGAACGGGGTTTGGCTATTGCTGCAAAACGTTCTGACCGTGCAACTTCAAATGGTTGTATTCTTATTAAGAAGGTTGCGGGCTTTGCTGCTATGGTAGGCGTGAAATGTGAAACGGATTTTGTCGCAGCAGGTAAGGATTTCATTGCTATGGTTCAGGAAATACTTGATATGGCTGTGGCTAATCACTGCAAAACGATGGATGAAGTGAAGCAACTGAAACTTTCCAGTGGTGATACTGCTGAGTTGGCTGTTAAGCATCGTTCGGGCATTACCGGTGAACACATGGAACTGGATGGCTATAATTTTATAGAAGGTGATGGCGTGTCTGTTTATGACCACATGAATAAACACCTTCTGGCTACAATGGTTCAATTAAACAAAGACAATGAGGAGGCTGCTCATAAGGTGGCTATGCAGGTTGCTGCAATGAATCCTGTTGCTCTTGATGAGGCTCATGTTGCTCAGGATGTTAAAGATAAGGAACTTGAAATTGCTGTTCAGAAGACAAAAGACGAGCAGGTTCAGAAGGCTGTTAGCAATGCATTGAAGAAAGCAGGTTTTAACCTCTATATAGCTGAAAATGAAGAGCATATTAATGAGGGTATTCTGAAAAAGGAAATCACTGAGGCTGACGCTGACGAGATTCGTAAGATTAAAAAGGAGGTGGCTGAGCAGAAGGCTGCTAACTTGCCAGAACAGATGATTCAAAATATCGCCAAAGGCCGTATGAATAAGTTCTATAAAGAGAATTGTCTTGTAGATCAAGAATTCCAGTTTGCTGACGGTGATAAAGTTAGTGTCTCTGATTGGCTTAAGAAACAGGACAAAGATCTGATGATCGTTGATTTCAAGCGTTTCACATTACTTGCAGAATAGTTCTGCACTTGTAATAAAAATTTTGATTTAAGTTTGGTGCTGTGTTATCTCCCGATTTTCAGGTGAGGTAAGTCAGACTGATCTTTATAATTATAGGGGTGTCTGTTTTCCGATAGAAGAGCAGACACCTTTTCTTTCCCGGACTTATAATCCTTTTCTTTACGTCATAAAAGAATAGTTGATTTATTGAAAATGAAGATATTCGCTATATATAAAAATTATTCTGACTATAAGGGAACGCCTTCAACTGCATGCCTTATGAATGACCCCGTTGTATATTTAAAACCTGATTCAGCTTTGCTAAAGGACCATAAACCTTTTTTTATACCGGATAACTTAGGTGAAATTCGATTTTGTGCAGAATTGGTTGTACGTATCAGTCGTCTTGGGAAATCAATTTCTCAACGTTTCGCATATCGCTATTATGATGCTATAACTGTTGGAGTGAATCTTATCGCTACTGACTTGCAGAAAAAATTGAGTGAAGAGGGTCTGCCTTGGGAGGAAGCAACGAGTTTTGACGGTTCTGCTGTTCTTGGCGAATGGATAGGCAGAGAAAAATTCCGTGATGTGCAATCTGTTCATTTTAGTTTGAAAGTCAATGCTATGACCGTTCAGGAAAGTCTGTCTTCGGATATGCTTTGTACAATTGATAAACTTATTTCTTTGATTAGCAATAATTTTACTTTGAAGACAGGTGATATCCTTTATACTGGATGTCCTGTTGAATTGATGCCTGTACATATCAATGATCAAATTACGGGTTTTCTGGAGGATCGTAAAGTATTAGAGTTTAATTTTAAATGAGAGAGGATTTGTTCATGAAGATCGAAAAAAATTTGTATTATTTTTTTACACTATGAATATACGAATATTATCGCAATATCTTCAGGATAAACAGTTGACTTCATCTCTATATTACCTGAGGTGGTTGATCCCATAAGGAGTTTGCATTTCTGGAAAAGGCTGTTAACAGCGAATTTGCTAAAATGAGGCGTTGGCAATGCGGTTAGGCTCCGGTATTTGTCAACAAAATACAACAACCCTTTTCTGGTTTCTTCAATGGTATTTAATTCCAGAAGTGTTTTGGCGATTATCCGATGATCGATTTCTTCAGGCTGTACCGGATTTGCATTGTTCTTATTTTTGAAATAACCAGAAATTACTGCTGTAAGGGAAATGATTGGACTTATTGAATTCATAATTTCATGGGTCAACACCCTGATCAACCGTTTCCAGGAATTCAATTCCTTTTTATTGAGTTCATTGATAGTATCCTGAAAAGAAACCAATTTTATTTTGTTGTTTTCAAATTTCACTTCGGTAGCCCAGCAATGATAATGGTTATGAGTGACGTCTTTTTAGATATATATTTGGCAAGACTACCTACAAGATATTTTTACAAATCTCGTTCTTGACTACACGAAAAATTTGACGGTATTAATAGTAATGGGGGTGCCGGAGAATTTTCTGCCGAAGAGAAGCAACAGCTCAAAGAAGCTTTATGCGATCTTTCGAAACGCATACGTCAAGCAGCTGAAAAGATTTAGACCTATCTTTTATATTTTGATTGCCGTTTAGAGCACGGCTTTGCTCCGAATCTATAAAAGATCCGGAGCATTTAAAGATAGGTCTATTTCTCTTCATTGACTGCCAGATGTAGTATTCGAGTATCTCAAGTGGTATGCCAAGTTCGAAGCCATGTTAAACAAATAACTTTCGGGCCGAATAGTATACAACATTACTATATATGAATATATCACAATGAAATGCGTCGGGTATATCGATATATTTTAAGGTGAACGGGTATCGCCGGAATATATACCTATACCAGCTTTCCGACCGTTTGCTACTTAGCCCCCTATATCTATTACTGAAGCGGAGACCAGGATTGCGGTAGTGCAATGGTCGATGTGGCTTCTAGGATATGTTCCGGGCCGCCATGTGGTGGCCAAATGCCGGCACCATAGGCACTAGCACGTAGCATAGCGCGCTGTTCAAGGGAAGCGAAGCCCCAAATATGGGTAATCCGTGGTGGTCCGTCCAATGCGTACATGTTGATTACCAAATGATCGGTGTATTCTTTAGCAGGCTTAATCGCGTTTTTCCATCCTAAAAGGGTTGGGGGCAGCCCTCCGGGTATGAGATGGTAGGTGCGGAATTCATAAACGGAGCCGAAGACGCGCGGTTGAACGGGCGGCAAGAAAGAGAAGGGCATGTAGCTCTCCATGCTAAGCGAAGTAACAACTCCGCCAGCATTGAATGGGTTTGCACTCAGCAGAGCCCGGCGACGCTCTGCTGAGAGGACATCGGCTGTTTCAAAGCTTCGTAAAATCATTAGTCGACCGAGTGTGCCGATTTCCGTCCGCCATGAGCCTAATACTTTTCCTGTTGCCTGCGCGTCTGATACCCAACTATTAGCGCGTTGCGAGACGTCCTCAATGGAGAGCAACGGGCAGGAAAGCGTAGAAATTTCATAGAGCATATCAATAACCTCCTTTTAATTTTATAAATTAGACGAATTAATAAAAAACATTGATTTTCAAGAAAAAATAGTTACATTAATTACATTTGCTTAACAAATCCTTTTTTATGAATGCAAGGTAGATATTATTTTACAATAGTACATTAATATTATAGTTAAATGATTGAAATTAAGTAGAATATCTTACTTCTAAGCTGGGTTAAATCCATGAATATCAGTACCTTTATAGATTACACTACATAATTTGTGAAATGAGTGTCCGCATAAAGCCATATCCGTGTATTTTATGTTGAAAATCAGGTTTATATGAGATAATGGCAATGATCAGTCTTTCAAAGACTTTATTTAGTAAATAACTAGCAGCTTATCTATAACGTCTTTTGTATTATATTCCTTTCAATAATACTCTTCAGTACTTTAGCATATATCTGAGTAGTCTTAATATCCTTATGCCCAAACATCTTTGAACAATTTCGATAGGTACGTTGTAGTTATTCGATAAACCTCGTGTTACATTTATATTCAGAGATAGTTTAGAGATTTTTAGAGTTTTCCTAATTGCTTTATCGGTATGAGTACGTATGATTTTCACAGAGCTTAAGATAGGCCTGTTTTTCTCCACTGTAGGTCGACAGTATTTTGAAATTTCTTTTTACAAGTTTGTAATCGATTTCTTTTATTAGTATATTTGTTTTGGATAGGGGATAGAGGAGCTGAAAATTGCATGATTTTTGCAGAAATTTCGCAATTCTCCTTTCTCATTACAAATAAGGTGAAGTTTGAAACCAAAATGCCACCCCATTAAACATTTGCCAGGGGCTGCTATTCCTTTGAAAATTCCATGCATAAGGATCCTTTGACTTCGGCAAACACGAAGCGGAGTACTGTCTATAAAGCTGATCCCCATACATCTTACCTAATACCCCCTTTTTGATAAAGATAGCTAAAGGTAGGGCCACATCCTTTTCCATTTCAACAAAACGATTGTGTGAGACTATAGTCGGAAAGATATGGTGCAAATGAATGCATACATAATCTTGATAATGTTTTATGATTATCCGCAAAAGCGTGCAGCCTAATTAGGCCAAATCATAAAATATTTGTACCTTTGAATCAATATAAAGTATATCCATGAAATTATTAGAATTTAATAAGCTATTTCTGGATGAAGCATCTTGTAATAAATACCTTCACGATTTTCGCGAGAAACAAGGTGTAGTATGCAGCGAATGTGGTTGCACGCATCAATATTGGGATAAATATAACAAACGATGGACCTGTACTAAATGCTACCATCATACAAGTCTTCGTTCCTGCACAGTTATGCAAGGAAGTAATTTGCCTCTAATATATTGGTTTACAGCCATCCATGTACTTGTTTCTACAAAGAAGACCTTTTCGGCATCCGAAATGCAGCGACAACTTGGTCACAAACGCTATCAGCCAATTTGGGAGATGATGCATAAGCTTCGCAGTGTGATGGGCGAACGTGATTCCAAGTATCAATTAATGAAAAGCGTTGAATTGGATAAAGGATACTTCACAAGTGAAAACTTGGATAGGTCTCAATCGGATATGCCATTAAAATCTGGTATTGGTAGTCAAAGAAAATCAAAAGTTCTTGTTATGGTGGAAAGTGAGGATATTATTCCTACGGAAAAAGGTCAAAGAGATAAAAAAGTGGATCATATTAAGAAGAATGTCATTTCAGATTTGAGTTCTTCCATCATTAAGAAAGAGGCAGAGATGGCCATTGATGCCAATGCAACTCTTAAGATGGATGCTTCCACCTCATATAATAAACTAACTCAGACTTTCGAGAAAGTAGAGAAGAAAGTTGTTAAGCCGAAAGACGCTTCTAAAATCTTACCATGGGTACATGTGGCTATATATAATGCTAAATCTCTAATTCTAGATATGTATCATGGTATTAAGGATCAATTTCCGCAAAGCTACCTTGATGAATTTTACTATAAATTTAACAGACAATATTTTGGTGACCGTTTATTTGATAGGCTTATGGTGGCTTCGGTAACATACACACCGACGTTTAAACACAAGCTTTATGGAATGAAAGAAACACCGAATTGCGGATAGTCATATATTAATCAATAAGAATAATGAAAATACGGGTTGGTTTTGGATACGATGTCCATAAGTTGGTTGAAGGGCGCGAACTCTGGTTAGGTGGCATTCGAATTGATTACAGTAAGGGACTGCTGGGCCATAGCGATGCGGATGTCCTTATTCATGCTATCTGTGATGCACTTTTAGGAGCAGCTAATTTGCGTGATATTGGCTATCAGTTTCCAGATACAGCAGAATCTACCTTGGATATTGATAGCAAAATTCTCCTTCGTAAAACAATGGATTTAGTCGAGAAAAAGGGGTATGAACTTGTAAATATAGATGCAACAGTATGCGCAGAACAGCCTAAGTTGAATCCACATATACCTGATATGAAAATTTGTCTGGCTAAAGTCCTGCATGTGGACGAAGACGATATTTCCCTGAAAGCTACAACTACAGAGCATTTAGGTTTTACCGGCCGTCAAGAGGGAATTGCGGCATACGCAGTAGCCCTTCTTGAAAAGTGAGTTTGTTGATATTCTGGACATAACATTTTATCATGGCCGTTCGTTGAGCTAAATCATATATTCCTGATTTCTAATGACTTAAATTGTTTTTCCTTTAAGTTGTATATTCATTGTGCTTTCCAGTACTATGGAAATGAGCTTTCCAGTACTATGGAAATAGACTTCCAATACTATGGAAATGAGCTTTCCAATACTATGGAAATGAGCTTTCCAATACTATGGTTATGGTTTTCCCAGTACTATGGTAATCAGCTTACCTGTACTTTGGTATGACAAAATTATTTCCATCTTTGGATTACATTTTCTTTTTTCAGATCGTTTATTCAGTTGTTTTTAGCAGATGTGTTCGCACACAAATAGTTGATTTATGTCAAGAAGACGTACAGTTGGTGATAAAAGTGTGTTTTATAGTTGCATGGGTAGAAAAAGCAAGCTATCTTTGCAAGTACAAAAAGGTTAATAGATTGTTTAGGTTAGTAGTAATAAATTTAGGTTTTTAGTTATTAGGTTTAAGGTAGATTTAAATGATTGTTTAACAGATAACAAAGAGAGTCGTGAGACTGTCTTTCGTTAAGAAAGATTTTTTAGTTAAACATAGGCAGTACGCTGCAGCCCGAGGAGGGTCGCAGCGTATTTTTTTTGTGTTTTTTGTGTTCATTCCTTATTTTATTGCTAACTTTGCACATACGAGGAGTCTGTAGTTACAGGTCGCCTTCAATGTAAAAGAATTCATTACTATGCGCGTTCTAATTGTAAACACTAGTGAACGAATCGGAGGAGCTGCTGTTGCAGCAAACCGGTTGATGGATGCACTTAATAACAATGGTATTAAGGCAAAGATGCTGGTACGTGACAAGGAAACCGAAGATATTACAGTAGTACATCTGCCCCATTATGGCAATCGGAGTTTCTTATGGGAGCGTTGGTGTGTTTATTGGCATCTGCATTTCTCAAAAGAGCATCTTTGGGATATTGATATTGCCAATGCTGGAACCGACATTACAAAATTGAGAGAATTTAAAGAAGCTGATGTCATTCATCTTTCTTGGATAAATCACGGTATGCTGTCTTTAAAAGACATAAAGAAAATTTTAGTAAGTGGAAAACCTGTAATATGGACAATGCATGATTTCTGGCCCGCTACAGGTATTTGCCATTATGCCCATGAATGTACACACTTTCAGGTTGCTTGTCAGCATTGTCCGCTTTTGCCGAAAGGAGGTTCTGATCATGATCTGTCCAATAAGATTTGGCGTAGGAAACAGGAAGTCTTGAAATCTGGGAATATTTATTTTGTAGCCTGTAGCAAATGGCTTAGAGATAAGGCTTCACAGAGTGCCCTTTTTACAGGACAGAATCTTACTCATATTCCAAATCCCATCGATACGCGTGTCTTTACACTTCAAGATAAAAAGATGTCTCGTTTAAGGGTTGGGCTGCCAGCCGATAAGAAACTTGTTCTGTTTGTTTCCCAGCGGGTTACGGACAAGCGCAAGGGGATGTCATATTTTATAGCTGCCATCCAAAAACTTGTGGAAAAGCATCCGGAAGCAAGGCAAAATACGGGTGTTGTCATTCTAGGAGGGCATTCTGAGGAGATTTCCGGGAAATTACCTCTTCCTGTTTTCCCCCAAGGCTATGTTAACGATGAGAAAAAAATAGTTGATATCTATAATTCTGCAGATACCTATGTCTTACCTTCTCTGGAAGATAATCTTCCGAACACGATTATGGAAGCGATGGCTTGTGGTGTCCCTTGTGTGGGATTCAAGGTTGGAGGAATTCCTGAAATGATTGACCATCAGAAAAATGGATATGTAGCAAATTACAAGGATGTAAATGATTTGTCTGCCGGGATTTATACCATACTCTCTGAAGCTGATCAAGATATGATCCGTTATGAATGCAGGCATAAAGTAGAATTGAATTATTCACAACATGCTGTGGCTATGAAATACATTGAAGTTTACAATCAGGCAAAAGCTTTTAAGCATTATCGTCTATGATTACTTTTACGATTATCACTTGTACTTTTAATGCCCAGTCGGTAGTTAAAAGAACATTTAAAAGTGTATTACGGCAGACTTATCGAGGGGTTGAACATCTAATAATAGATGGAGCTTCTACGGATGATACTTTGGCAATGGTCAGAAATTACCAATATGCCAATGATAAAGAGCGAACGGGGCACATCATAAAAGTTACTTCTGAAAAGGATCAAGGACTCTATTTCGCAATGAATAAAGGTCTGCAGCAAGCTCAAAATGATTATATTGTATTCTTGAATGCGGGTGATACCTTTCCTTCTGGTGATACTTTAGATCGGATTTCATTAAGTGTTGGTGAGAGAGAAGACCTTCCTGGTGTACTCTACGGAGATACAGATATCGTAGATAATAATGGGAATTTCTTGCGTCACCGACGATTGTGTCCTCCCGAGCATCTCTCCTGGAGAAGTTTTAAATGGGGTATGCTGGTGTGCCATCAGTCCTTCTATGCTTTAACTAAAATAGCAAGAGATATCCCTTATAATACAAATTATCACTATTCTGCCGATATAGACTGGTGTATCCGCATCATGCAAGAATGTAAGAAAGAAGGATTGAAATTGCGAAATGTCCATGGTGTCGTTACTCATTATCTTGCAGAAGGTTTAACAACTGAAAATCATAAAGCGTCATTGGAGGAACGATTCCAAGTGATGAAAAACCATTATGGTCTGTTAACCACGTTGTGGGTACATCTTTATTTTGCTTTTCGTGCCTTTTACAAGCATTGAAAGAAAAACACAAGTATTCTAAATTTGTTTTGGGTGATGTTCTTTAATTGTGAATGAAGTCGAGGACAAATGGTATCTTTTTTCGTCTATTTGTTAAACAAACAAATATAGTATGAAAAAGGTCACAGTACTCCTTTCCTTTATTTCTCTTTTATTTATCGTATCTTGTTCCAGCAAAGTTTATGTTTATAGCAGTTTCCATGAACCTGCTACAGATGGTCTCCGGTATCTTTGGAGCAAAGATGGTTCTACATTGGGACTCAATACCAGGCACATGGCTTAAACCGGAGGTCGGACAACAGAAGGTGATGAGAGATCCTTCTATCCAGCCTACACCGGATGGAGTTTTCCATCTTGTCTGGACGAGTAGTTGGAAAGGGGATCGAGGCTTTGGCTATGCGGAGTCTCGCGATTTGTATCATTGGAGTCAGGAGCGTTTTATCACTGTGATGACGGACACGAATACGGTGAATGTATGGGCACCGGAACTCTTCTATGACAAAACACGAAAAGAAATGATGATGATCTGGGCTTCTTGTATTCCTGGAAAATTTCCTGCTGGAATGGAAGATCCAAGAAATAATCATCGTTTATACTATACCACGACAAAGGATTTTAGGCATTTTTCAGATACCAAGCTATTATATGATCCGGGGTTCAGTTGTATTGATGCTATGTTGGTCCAACTAGGTAAAAGAAAATATGTAATGGTCTTGAAGGACAATACTCGTGAGATGCGAAATATTAAAGTTTCTTTTGCCTCAGATCCTCATGGCCCGTGGACACCTGCATCCAAATCTTTTACGGGAGAATATTGTGAAGGTCCATCTGTCGCAAAGATTAAAGAAGGGTATATCGTTTACTGTGATCGTTATCGGAAAAAAGATTTTGGTGCTTTCTTCACAAAAGATTTTTGTACTTTTGATGATATTTCTGATCGAGTGAGTGTTCCGAAGGAGCATAAACACGGAACTATTTTCATGGTTCCTAAGCGATTGGTTAAGGTCTTACTAAAAAGAAACCCTGGGAAATGATTTAAGAGAATAAGAAATGAGAAAATTTTATTTTTTTATATTCTTCTTCTGTCTGCCTGCCTTGGCTTTGGCACAAAACGGAGTGAGGTATACAGGTAGTATATTGAGCAATCCCGATCGGCATGACGGTGGTCTTTCACCTGTCGTCGGTGTACATAATATCCAGATCCTTCGTGCTAATCGGGAACATCCGTCTGTAGAAAATGGTAATGGCTGGACCTATAATCACCAGCCTATGATGGCTTATTGGAAAGGAAAATTCTATATCCATTATCTGAGTGATGAAAAAGATGAGCAGGTCCCTCCTTCTCGTACGATGTTACAGATCTCAGAAGATGGTTATCATTGGTCAGCTCCACAGATTCTTTTCCCCGAGTATAAAGTTCCTGAAGGTTTTCGGAAACCTGGTGTAGAAGGCTATGCCCATCATCTGAAGGCAGTCATGCATCAACGTCAAGGATTCTATGTCTCCAAGGATGGACATTTGTATGCCTTGGGCACGTATGGAGTCTGTCTGAATAAGAAGGACCACAACAATGATGGTAATGGGATTGGCAGGGTCATCCGAGAGATCCGAAAAGACGGATCTCTTGGGCCGATTTATTTTATCTATTATAATCATGGTTTTAATGCCTCCAATACTGATTTTCCGAATTATAAACGGGGCAGCAGGTCCTTGAAGAGGGCTTGTGAAGAGATTCTCAATAATCCGCGTATGCTCATGGGCTGGGTAGAAGAAGCTGATCGCAATGATCCGCTTATCCCATTGGCAAAAACATATAAAGCGTATAACGATTATACATTGGCTGACGGACGGATTGTTGCTCTTTGGAAAGATGGTCTTACTTCCATTTCTTCAGATGGTGGCCACACTTGGTCTCAGCCTGTTGATAGAGCTCCGGGTTTTGTCACCAGTAATGCGAAAATCTGGGGGCAGCGACTTTCTGACGGGTCATACGCGACCGTGTATAATCCTTCTGAATATCGCTGGCCGCTAGCTATTTCTCTCTCGAGTGATGGATTGAAATATACAACACTGAATCTCATTAACGGTGAGGTGCCGCCTATGCGGTATGGAGGCAATTACAAAAGTTATGGTCCGCAGTACGTCAGGGGAATCCTGGAAGGTAATGGAAAACCTGAAGATGGAAATCTATGGGTTGCTTATTCTATGAACAAGGAAGATATCTGGGTGTCCCGGATTCCTGTTCCTGTACAGGTGTCAGCCCATTCGCAGGCTGACGATGATTTTTCAAAGTTCAGAATGCTTGCCGATCTTACCCAGTGGAATATTTATTCTCCGAAAATGGCTCCTGTAGCTTTGGAAGGAAAATGGCTGGTGTTGAGTGATGCTGATCCGTTTGATTATGCCCGTGTTGATCGTAAGATTCCATTAACGAAAGATCTGACCGTCAGTTTTGATATTGAGGCTGAACAAAATAACCATGGTATTCTTCAGATTGAATTCTTGGATGAAAAAGGAGTATCAGCTTCCCGTCTGGAATTTGCCAATGATAGCCTTATTCGTGGAAAAGGTGGAGCACGGTATGGAAATTTTATGAGATATAAACCGGGTAGGACGTATCACTTAGAGGTGCATTTGTCAGTATCAAGGCGACTTGCAGAATTTTATGTCGATGGGAAGAAAATCGGGCAGAGAATGTTCTATGCACCGGTTCATAGTTTTGAAAGGATTATGTTGCGTACCGGAATAGAACGGACTTTCCCTGACGTAGACACTCCGGCAGACTGGGACGGCATTCTTAACCGGGCAGGAGATTCAGATTCTCTTGCCGTATATAAGATCGCAAATTTCAAAACTGTTAGTGGCGATGAAGACCGTGGGGCGGCATTCCTTCATGCTGATGATTTCAAGCATGATGTAGAGTATTTCAACGGAATGGAAGATGAGAATGTGGCTCAGGCTATTCCGAATGCACAGGCCTGGGACTGGATGAAGGCCAATGTTCCTCTTTTCTCTGCTCCGGACAAGAATTTTGAGCAGATGTGGTATTATCGTTGGTGGACACTTCGTAAACATATTGAAAAAACAAACGTAGGTTATGCGATGACAGAGTTTCTGGTTCATCGATCCTATGCTGATAAGTACAATTTGATTGCTTCTGCCGTAGGACACCATATTCATGAGAGTAGATGGCTTCGTAACCCAGTCTATCTTGACCAGATCATCCATACCTGGTTTCATGGAAATGACGGCCATCCCATGAAGAAGATCGATTCCTATAGTTCCTGGATAGCTTCTAGTTTGTGGGATCGCTATCTGGTGGACGGACGAAAGGACAGTCTTATTGCTCTTTTACCCAGTCTGTTATGGGAAAACCGGCAGTGGGACGGGCATCGTTGGATGGCATCGTTGCCGGTTTCAAAACACAGAGATTACACTTCTTCAAGTTGCCCCACCCTTTATTGGCAGTATGACGTAAAGGATGGGATGGAAGAGACTATCAGTGGTGGACGAAGAGAAAAAAATGCTCGTCCCAGCATTAATAGTTATATGTATGGGAATGATATGGCTATCGCGAATGTTGCAGCTTTAGCCGGTGATAAGTCTCTTTCTGTTTATTATCGTCTGAAAGCCGATACGTTGAAGCATCTTGTAGAGACCTGCTTGTGGAATGACAGTGCAGACTTCTTTGAGGTTTATAAGCCGGTTTACAAGGATGGGTTGGTAGTGGAATCGCATGCTGCGAATGTCCGTGAGGCTATAGGATTCTTACCATGGTATTTTCATTTGCCGGATGATAACGGAAAATATGGACAAGCATGGCTGCAGGCGGCGGACCCGAAGGGATTTTCTGCTCCGTATGGGCAAACGACTGCGGAACAGAGACATCCTCTGTTCCGCTCTCATGGTACTGGTAATTGTGAATGGGATGGTGCTGTATGGCCATTTGCCACTTCTCAGACATTGACTGCTATGGCCAACTTTATCGATGATTATCGTATTCATCCTCGTATAGATATGGACTCTCTTTATTTTTCAGAATTGGAAAAGTATGTTCAATGCCAGTATCATCGCGGGAAACCTTATATTGGGGAGTATCTGGATGAAACTACGGGTTATTGGTTGAAAGGAGACCAGGAACGGAGCAGATATTATAACCATTCTACTTTCAATGATCTGATCATTACGGGGTTGGTCGGCTTACGCCCTCGGGCTGATCGTATTGTAGAGGTATGCCCACTGTTGCCAAAGAGTAAATGGAACTATTTTTGCTTGGATAATGTTCTTTATCATGGGCATCGTCTGTGTATCGTCTGGGACCGTGACGGTTCTCGTTTCCATGCAGGAAAGGGACTGAGCATTTATATTGATGGACATCTTGCGGCTCGTCGTCCTGATTTGGGGCGGCTAACGGCTGAATTGTAATGAAACAGATATTCAGATTTTCTTTGTTATTCCTGATGTTCTTTCATCTTTCAGCAGATGGACGGAACGGCTTCTCCGGGGCACAATGGATTGGTGCAACAACTAATACCAATGATTCGCTTGCGGACAGGAGTGTCGTTGTCTCTCATCAGGTTAAAATTCATGGAAGGGTCCGGAAAGCCGTTATGAAAATTTGTGGACTGGGACTTTATGAACTTTATATTGGAGACAAAAAAGTTAGTAATGATATTTTCTCACCAGCCTGTAGTGATTATCGCAAGACTGTTTTTTATAATACGTATAATGTAACTGCTTTTTTCTCCCGGGTTTTGAAAAAGAAGAACTCGAGACTGACTGTTAATGTGCTTCTGGGAAACGGCTTTTATCATGAGCGGGGTTTACGTTATCATAAACTGAAAAGTAATTTTGGTCCGCTTACTTTGCTTTTTTGTCTGGATGTTGATTATTCGGACGGGCATCACCAGACCGTTGTGAGCGACTGCTCTTGGAAGTGGCGGAAAAGTGCAGTAACCTTTAACAGTATTTATGGAGGTGAAGATTATGATGCAAGATATACATTGCCTGGATATTCTTCCAGGTGGCATCACGTAGTCATTCAGAATCCTCCGGAGGGTATATTACGTCCTCAGATCACTTATCCAGTGAAGATGATGGAAAGGTTTGGTATTGCCCGAAAACTGCCCGGTCATGTCTTTGACATGGGACAGAATCTTGCAGGTTTCCCGGAAATCAGCCTGAGGGGGAAGAGCGGACAGATCGTGAAGATTCTGGTAGGAGAGACACTCTCTGGAGATGGTAGTGTCAATCAAAAGCAGACGGGGGACCCCTATTATTATCAACTCATACTGAAGGAAGGTCTTCATGTCTATCATCCATTCTTTAGTTATTATGGATTCCGGTATATTCAGGTAGAAGGTGCGGTGTCAAAGGGTGAGCCTAATCCACAGAACTTACCGGTCATCGAAGGACTTCAGTCTTGTTTTATCTATAATTCTGCTCCTAAGACCGGATATTTTGAATGCTCCAATGACCGGCTCAATGCAACTTGTCGAATTATTGACCGGGCTATTCGCAGCAACTGGCAGAGTATCTGGACAGACTGTCCTCATAGGGAGAAATTGGGTTGGCTGGAACAAGACTGGCTTAATGGACCAGGACTAGTCTATAACTATGATTGTAAATCGATGATAGAACAGACCATGCAGAATATTGCGGATGCTCAGCATGCAGATGGTTCTATGCCAGAAATCGCTCCGGAATATATTCACTTTAAGGGCTCATGGGCCCCTCCATTTCAGGAATCACCGGAATGGGGAGGTGCGCTTATTGCTTTGCCGTTCCTATATATGGACCATTATGGAGATTCATCCCTGGTGAGGAAATATTATCCTCAGATGCGGCGTTATGTTGATTATTTACATTCACGTGACAGTTGCTATATTCTCAAAATGGGTTTAGGAGACTGGTATGATTATGGCAAGGGGCGTGCAGGCTTTTCCAAGAATACTCCAGTGCCGCTTGTGGCTACTGCTCATTATTATCTCTGGGCTAAGAGAGTTGGTCAGGCGGCTATGATATCCGGTTATATAGAAGATGCTGTAAGATATGCCGGACTGGCAGAGCGTATTAAATCCGCTTTCCAGAAGACCTTCTTCTCTGCACAGACCTTTGATTATGGTACTGGTTCTCAAGCCTCTAACGCTATTCCTTTGGGAATGGGTCTTGTACCGGAAGCAGAACGCCATAAGGTGATGGAACATCTTGTTTCTGATATTTATCGTCATGGATGCCGTCTTACTACAGGCGATATTGGCAATCGTTATCTTTTTGAAGTGTTGATGGAGAATGGGCAGGGGGATTTACTTTACAGAATGTTGGATCATGATTCTCTTCCTGGTTATGGTTATCAGATTAAGAAAGGGATGACGACACTTGCTGAACAATGGGATCCTGATAAGGGAGCTTCCAGAAACCATTTCATGCTCGCTCATATCAATAATCTGCCTATTCCTTATATTGCAGGAATCCAGATCAGCGGCGACAAGGTGGTCATCAATCCTCATCCCATAGGCAACCTGATATGGGTTAAAGCTTCTGCCATGTCCGGCAAGGGCAAGGTGAGCGTTGAGTGGCATGTGAAGGATGGCATATTCTTTCTACATATAAAATCTCCTGTAAAAGTAAAATTAGAAAATGAAGAAATTAATTGTTATTGTCGTTTGCATCATTTGCAATTTCAGTATGATGTGTGCCCAGAATAACTATACCGGGCACTTTACACGTTCCTTGCATGATGTTATGCAAGATGTTTCCCGCCGGTTCGGGGTGCGTTTTAGGTATAATGTAGATACGATAGGAAAAAAACTCCCATACGCGGACTTTCGTGTTCGGCCGTATTCTCTTGATGAGTCTCTGACGAATATTTGCAAGTACTTTGACTTCAACTGGTGGAAAGAGACGGATCATCTTTATAAAATCAAACCTTATGAATATCCTCGTCGCCATGTGGAAGAGGGTGAAAAGATGATTGCCTATCTGAATACCTTGTATCATAATCAAACACAGTTTGAGGCTCGGAAAGACAGTGTACGCAAGGAGGTCCGGAAATTACTGGATATTGATAATTATATGGCTCGGTTGGTTCATAAGAGGCCTATCCTTTCTTCTATTCGCCATTATGATGGTTATACCGTCCAGAATATATGTATAGAGACCCTTCCCGGCGAGCATGTGTTCGGTTCGATTTATTCACCGGATACGAAAGGCAAACACCCTCTTATTATCTGTCCGGGCGGGCATTTTGATCAAGGCCGTTATCGTAAAGACCAGCAACAACGATTAGGAACATTAGCCCGGATGGGAGCTATATGTGTAGACTTTGATCTTTATGGCTGGGGTGAGAGTGAACTGGAATATGGTGCAGAAGCTCACCATACGGACCGTGCACATGTTATCCAAGCTCTCAATGGTCTGGTTCTGTTAAACTATATGTGGAATAATCGCAAGGATGTGAATAAAAAATATGTTGGTGTCAATGGCGGCAGTGGTGGCGGAACGCATACGATTCTGTTATCTGTTCTGGATGATCGGTTTACAGCCGCTGCTCCTGTTGTCTGCCTTGCCAGTCATTTTGACGGAGGATGTCCTTGTGAGAGTGGCAAGCCTATTCAACTGGCAGGTGGTGGAACCTGTAATCCGGAACTAGCTGCTTTCTTTGCTCCTAAGCCTATGTTGATCGTCAGTGATGGTGGTGACTGGACTGCCACGGTGCCGAAATTAGAATTTCCTTACCTTCAACGGATCTATGGCTTTTATGGAGCTGGTAGAAATATCGAGAATGTACATCTGCCCGAAGAACATCATGACTTTGGTCCTAACAAGCGCAATGCCGTATACCATTTCTTTATTAAAGTGTTTGGACTTGATCAAAGTAAACTCGATGAATCGAAAGTAACGATAGAAACTCAAAATCAGTTGATGACTCATCTGAAAGGCATTCATCGTCTTGACTTGAGTAAACTATACTGATAATTAGAATCTATAAGGGGGGCTGCATGACCGGGTAATGAATACTTTTAAATTACTTGAAGCTTAAAATGTTTTTTTAATTCTAATCTTTGGACCTGTTTAAATTAGTTGACGACAAAATTACAGTTAGTCCGTCTGTTTATTAGGATTAGAATTAAAAAAATGTTGAATATGAAAGCCTTCAAATATATCTTTATCTTTTTGTCTTTTCTGCTTTCAATGCCGATTGGTGCAAGTACCGGCCGGTTGTGGTATCGGCAACCTGCTCAGGTATGGACTGATGCTTTGCCTTTAGGCAATGGCCGTTTAGGCGCAATGGTATATGGCATTCCGGCTATGGAACAGATTCAGTTGAATGAAGAAACGATATGGACTGGACAACCTAATACAAATGCTAATCCGAATGCATTGAAAGCAATTCCTGCTATCCAGAAATTAATATGGAAAGGAGAGTATGAGAAGGCTCAGAGCATGGCAGATGATCAGGTAATGTCAAAAACGAATAACGGCATGGCCTATGAACCTTTTGGGAGTGTATATATCTCTATGCCTGAGGTGAATGACTATACCGATTATTATAGAGCACTTGACTTGGATTCTGCACTTTCCATTACACAGTTTACTGCCAATGGGGTTCGTTACCGTCGAGAGGTGATTACCAGTTTTAGTAATGATGTTATCGAAGTACGTCTAACAGCTTCACAACCCGGAAAAATTACTTTTAATGCTAATTATGTCACTCCTCAGGTGGATGTAATTATCCGTAGTGAAGGAGATGAGGCTACCTTGCTGGGAGTATCTTCCAAACTGGAGAACTTGAAAGGAAAGGTACGTTTTATGGGACGTATGTCCTGTGTTGCTTTACATAAAGGGGTCTGATGGCAAGATGATAAGGATGAAAACAACATCCCGTGATGGAGTCATTTCTGTAAAAGGTGCAGATGAAGCAATTCTTTTTATTTCCATAGCTACTAATTTTAAAAATTATCAGGATATTTCTGGGGATGAGTCGGAAAAGTCAGAGCAGTTGTTGCGTGCAGCCATGTCTTGTAACCCTGAAGAGAGCCTGAAACAGCATGTCAGGAAATTTCAGAGTTATATGCATCGTTGCAGTTTGTCTCTTGGAAAAGATTTATATTCCGGAGAGCCGACAGATGAACGGTTAGTTCATTTTGCTCATAGAGATGATAATGGGTTAGTTGCAACTTATTTTAATTTTGGGCGGTATCTGTTCATTTGTTCTTCTCAGCCTGGTGGACAGCCCGCAAATTTGCAAGGAATATGGAATGATAAAATGTTCCCGTCATGGGATTGCAAATATACCACAAATATCAATCTTGAAATGAATTACTGGCCGGCTGAAGTCACGAATCTCAGTGATTTGAATGACCCACTGTTCCGGTTAATTCGAGAGGTCAGCCAGACTGGTGCTCAAACAGCCAGGATAATGTATGGGAAAGATGGCTGGGTACTTCATCATAACACAGATATATGGAGAGTGACAGGTGCTATTGATCATGCTTCTTCGGGAATGTGGATGACTGGTGGTGCATGGGTTTGCCGACACTTGTGGGAACATTATCTGTATACAGGAGATAAGGAATTTCTGGAAGAATACTATCCTATAATGAAAGGTGCTGCCTTGTTTCTCGATGAGATGCTGGTGAGAGAACCCACACATGGATGGCTGGTTATCTGTCCTTCTGTTTCTCCTGAGAATATTCATCCTTCTAAGGATGGAATGATATCTATTGCTGCTGGGACAACAATGGACGTGGAACTCTATGACGGAACTTTTCCGAAATATTATTTCGGCTTCTCACGTGCTTGGCATAGATGCAGGACTTGCTGAACATTATGCAGAGCGTCTCAAAGAATTTCCACCTTTGCAGATTGGTCGTTGGGGACAATTACAGGAGTGGATGCAAGATTGGGATGATCCTCAAGACATTCACCGGCATGTCAGCCATTTGTACGGATTGTATCCATCTTATTTGATTACTCCGGATAAAACTCCTGGATTGTGTCAGGCTGCTCGTATCTCCTTGATCCATCGTGGAGATGAGGGTACAGGTTGGTCTATGGGTTGGAAGGTCTGTCTGTGGGCGAGACTGCTCGATGGCAATCATGCTTATGAGTTGATTCGCAACCAACTTCATCTGACGGATGATCATTTTCTCGCGTATGGAAAGATAAAAAAACAGGGTGGAACTTACCGGAATTTATTTGATGCCCATCCCCCTTTCCAAATTGATGGAAATTTTGGTTGTACGGCTGGTATTGCTGAAATGCTCGTGCAGAGCCATGAAGGATTTATCAATCTTCTTCCAGCCTTGCCGGATGCATGGAAGAAGGAAGGAGAAGTTAAGGGAATGATGGCACGAGGTAATTTCGAAATTTCTGATATGGTTTGGAAAGATGGGAAGGTAGTTCATTTGATGATTCGTTCTAATATAGGCGGTCGGCTAAAAGTAAAGGTTAACGGTAAGATGCTTTCCAAGAAGACTTCTGCAGGAAAGATGTATCCTATTATTTAAGAAAGTTGGAGATTTATGTCAGATTCAAGAATTTAATATGAAATATAAATATGAAAAAGATTCTTTTTGTTCTTGCAATCATGTTTTCTTTTTGTTCGTTTGCCTTTGCCTCCCATGAGACAAAGCCTTGGGACAATGGACGCCTGAAAATATCAGCGAATCATCGTTATTTCCAGTTTGAGAATGGAAAACCTTTTTTCTGGCTTGGAGATACGGGTTGGCTTCTGCCTGAGCGTCTGAACCGTGGAGAGGTCCAGAGTTATTTGAGCCGTTGTCATGAAGCAGGCTATAATATGGTTCAGGTTCAAGTGATGAATGGGGTACCTTCAGTCAATATATATGGCCAGTTGTCTCTTCCTTATGGATGGGATATGAAAAAAGCTGATCCTGATGGCGTATATTCTTATTGGGATCATCTTGATTATATTGTTTCGGTCGCAGCTCAATATGGTATCTATATTGGTATGGTTCCGATTTGGGGATCTATGGTCAAGGCCAGGAATATCAACGTCTCGCAGGCAAAAGTTTATGGTAGATTCCTGGCTAAACGCTATAAGAATTCTCCTAATATCATTTGGATTATGGGGGGTGATATACAAGGAGATATCTATCCTGAAATCTGGAATGCTCTTGCTGAGAGCATCAAATCAATTGATCAGAATCATCTGATGTCCTATCATCCTCGGGGCCGTTATACCTCTGCCAAATGGTGGAGCAAATCGTCCTGGATGGATTTTCACATGTTTCAAAGTGGCCATCGCAAGTATGGTCAGCGGATGGGGAATCTAAACTATTCGATTCCGGACTCAACGGAAGAAGACAATTGGATGTATGTAGATTCTACATGGAAATATAAACCTGTCAAACCTGTGCTTGATGATGAACCGAGTTATGAGGATATTCCTAAAGGACTACATGATCCGAATGAGGCAAGATGGAAGGATTATGATGTGCGTCGTTATGCTTACTGGAGTGTCTTTGCAGGAAGTTGTGGACATACCTATGGGCATAATTCCATTATGCAGATGTTAAAGTCTGGTTATCCGACTAGTTATGGAACTGATGGGACTGAGAAAACCTGGTATCAGGCTCAGAATGATCCTGGTTATAATGAAATGAAGTATGTCAAGGCTCTCATGCTTTCTTTTCCATATTTTGAACGCGTCCCTGACCAGAGTATTATTGTTGGCAAAAATGGTCGGAAGTATGATAGACTGATTGCCACTCGTGGCAATTCCTATCTGCTGGTTTATGATTATAATCATAATCCGATGAGACTTGATCTGGGTAAGATCTCGGGTGGGCAGAAATACATTTGGTGGATGGATGCAGCTTCTGGAAATCTGAAATTTATAGGAAAGTTTACTTCCAGGATACTTTCTTTTGTTCCAGTAAGCTGTTCCAGTAGTCAGAGCACTGGTGACGGTGTACTTATTGCTGTGGATGCATCAAAGAATTATATAGGTGTAAATCAGAAGAATATTTTAGTTTCAAATCAAATGGGAAAGTCTTTTGATGCTAATGAATGAAAATCCGATGAAGAAATCCTTATTCCTGATAGGTCATGGTTTATTGCAGAGATTACTGGCTTTCATATTCCTGACTTGCACCTTTCTATCAGTTGAAGCTGCTTCTATCAGAGTGAAAGACCTGAGAGTGGAAGGTCTTTCCGAAATTCAGGGTATGATCGGTATAGGGACGGCTTCCCCCCGTTTCTCCTGGAAAATTGTTTCAGATAAGAATAACATTATTCAGGAAGCTTATCAGATCATAGTAGCTTCTTCAGAGAAGAATATGGAAGAAGGAGTCGGGGATCTGTGGGATACCGGAAAAGTCCTTTCCAATAATCAGTTATGGATTCAATATCAGGGTAGTCCTTTGAAAAATAATCAAAGGGCTTTTGTCCGTATCCGGGTATATACCAATAAAGGTGTTTCCAATTGGAGTGACGGGCAGATGTTCTGTGTCGGACTTCTAAATGAGTCGAAATGGAAGGGCCGTTGGATAGGACTGGAATCGATGGACTCTGATTCGCATCGGGGACTGCATACTCGCCTGGCTGCACGTTATCTTCGTAAGGAGTATCGGCTAAGAGGACCGGTAAAGTGTGCTACTGCCTATGTCGTAGGACTGGGATTATATGATTTTTATATCAATGGACAGCGTATTGACTCGGCACACGTGCTGAAACCTGTATCGAGCGACTATCGTAAAACCATTTATTATAATATGTATGATGTGACTTCTGTGTTGAATGCCGTGGCTTTGGATAATAGGCTTGGTAGCTCAAAAGTCAAATCAAATAAGCGCGCGCGTGATAATGGCAAGTCTGACGGTCTGACGGTTTGTTTGGGAATGGTTCTGGGAAATGGCCGCTGGTTTCCGATGCGGCAGGATAAGCCTTATAAAGTACCGGTTTTCGGTTTACCGAAATGTCGGGTGAATGTGATGGTCGAGTATGCCGATGGGACTGTAGAAACATGGGCGACTGATCAAACGTGGAAGATAACTACGCATGGACCAATTCGGAGTAATAATGAATACGACGGAGAGATCTATGATGCTCGGATGGAACTGATCGGAAAGAAAGACAGGAGAAATGACTGGACTCTTCCCGGATATGATGATAGCAGGTGGAAATCAGCAGAAAGATGTGCTCTTACCGGAGGGAACTCTGCAGGCACAGACGACTCCGAATATGGTCATTCACCGGTTAGGTACAGATGGACATCCGAAACGGATCATGGGAAATATCCTTGACTTCGGGCAGAATATGGCAGGAGTAGTACGATTCACAGTACAGGGAGCACCTGGGGATACCATTCGTTTACGTTATGCAGAAAAGTTGAAAAAGGATGGTTCTCTCTATCGGGATAATCTTCGTAATGCTTTGTCAGAAGATATCTATATCTGCAATGGGAAGGAGAAAGGAAAAAGTTCTTGTGCTCTGTTTGTCTATCACGGTTTCCGTTACGTGGAAGTAACCGGTTTAAAGACTTTCACAAAGAAGGATTTTACGGCGTATACTATCAGTGACGATCTGTCATCATCTGCCTGGCCGGCACCTGATTCGATGCTGACTTGTTTTAATACTTCCGACACAATTCTGAATAAAGTATTGAGGAATGCATGGTGGGGTATTTACAGTAACTACAAGGGGATGCCGGTAGACTGCCCTCAGCGTAATGAACGACAACCCTGGCTGGGTGATCGGACGGCAGGCTGCCTTGGGGAAAGTTATCTCTTTGATAATGAACGACTTTATAGCAAATGGATGCACGATATCCAGGATTCACAACGCTCTGACGGGTGTATCTCTAATGTATCTCCTTCTTTCTGGAATTACTATGAAGATAATATGACTTGGCCGGCAGTCTTTCCTTTTGCCTGCGATATGCTCTATGAACAGTATGGAAATATACAGCCTGTAAAAGATGCCTATCCGGCTTTGAGGAAATGGCTTGACCATATTTTTGAGGAATATGAGAGTCATGGCATTATTACAAAAGACAAGTATGGTGACTGGTGTGTGCCACCTGAAAAACTTACACTCATTCATTCTCTGGATCCGGCACGTCAGACTGATGGAGAAACTGATTTCCACGGCGTATGGTATTCGAATTTTGCAGTTGATGGAGAAATTTGCCCGATTGCAGCATCTTTCTGCTGATGCAGCATACTGGGAAGCCAAACGAAGTACAATGACCAAGGCTTTTAACGAAAAGTTTCTTGTCGTGAAACGGGGGACTTCTCTCAGACCAGGACATGTGCTTTATCCTGACAGTGTCTTTTATGGGAATAATACGGTTACGGCCAATCTGTTACCTATGATGTTCGGTATCGTACCTGATAGTGTGAAAGAAGAAGTGATGAAGAATATCATTACGGGAATCATCACACAAGGGAACGGTCATGTTACTTGTGGCATTATTGGTATCTCATGGCTGTTCCAGGTGTTGAGTGATAATGGATTTGCGGATGTCGCCTACCTCTTGGCTACGAATAAAACCTATCCTTCCTGGGGATATATGGCTGAAAACGGGGCTACAACAATCTGGGAGTTATGGAATGGTGACAAGGCTGATGCAAAGATGAACAGCGGCAATCATGTGATGCTGCTTGGTGACTTGATTACCTGGTGTTACCAATATCTGGCCGGGATCCGGTGGAATACTGCTGACACTAATCATCACATCATCCTGAAACCTAGTTTCGAAATTCAGGATTGTTTCCATGTCCATGCCTCTTGCGAAAGTCCGTATGGTACGATTGGAAGCTCTTGGAGAAAAACTTTGCAACATCTGGACTGGAACGTCGAGATTCCTTGCAATACGATAGCGGATGTATATCTTCCTGATGGCAAGGTTGAACATATTGGTAGTGGTAAACATCATTTTAGTGTGAATATCCCTACTCGTAATCCTGCAATTGTGAAAGATGAGTTCCTTTATGATTTTGCTCCTTTTCCAGAAGCCCATGCTTCAACCATAACTGAGTTGAAGAATGGTGATCTTCTTGCTGCTTATTTCGGCGGCACGAAGGAGCGGAATCCAGATGTCTGTATCTGGGTAAGTAGGAAACCTAAGGGAGCAGATCATTGGGAAGCTCCTGTCATGGCAGCTGATGGTACAGAAGATTACCAGCATTTACCTTTGAATCAGATAGCGAAACCACGTAAGGCTTGTTGGAATCCGGTGCTTTTTACGATGCCAGATGGAGAAGTATGGCTTTTCTTCAAGATCGGGAAAGATGTATCTGATTGGCAAGGTTGGATAGTAAAGTCGCGTGATGGCGGGAAGACCTGGAGTCGGCGAGAGTGTCTGCCACAGGGTTTTATAGGACCGGTAAAAAACAAACCTGTGCTGATTAATGGTCGTCTGATCTGTGGATCAAGTACAGAGGGAAGTGACGGCTGGCGCTTTCATGTAGAAATCTATAACCTTGCAACAAAAAAATGGAAATATGTGGGGCCCGTTCCAGCGGGGGAAACTCTGATGACAGATGATAACCGGATGCATCCAATCAAGTGTATCCAACCGAGTATCCTTAAACTGAGGGATGGACGTCTTCAAGTGCTGATGCGAACCCATAATGGCAAACTCGCCACTTCATTCAGCACAGATCAGGGGGACAGTTGGAGTACGGTGTCACTTACGGGTCTTCCCAATAACCAGAGTGGTACGGATGCGGTGACCTTAAAGGATGGAAGACAGGTTCTTATATATAATGATTTTGAAACCATACCAGGCACAAAAAAGGGTCCTCGTACGCCATTAAGTCTTGCCTTAAGTGATGATGGTATTCACTGGCATCATCTCCTTACACTTGAAGATAGTCCGATCAGTCAGTATTCCTATCCTGCCATTATACAGGGAAGGAACGGACATCTTTATTGTGTTTATACGTGGCGTCGCCAGCGGATAGTCTTTATGGAAATTGATTTGAATAAACTGAAATAAACTATGAAACGAATAAGTCTTGTTCTCTTGCTGTCTCTTTTCTTCATGCTTGGAGCAGAGAGCCGTCCGGTGACGGTTATCACTGACCTACAAGCTGGTGCACGTGAAAGGTATGCTGCTGAGTACCTGCAAAAGAAACTGAAGGATTTAGGTTATCAGGTTTTTATATGTTCCGGAAAAAAGAATAAATCCGGTTATCGGATTTTTCTGCATGATTTCTCTGACCAACCGTATAAGTGGTCCGGAATAAAGAAAAAAGAAAGTTTCCGTATCGTTCCTTCTGGTAAAGAACAGGTCTTTATTTCCGGTTATGATGGTTCAGGACTTATTTATGGATGTGTGGAGTATGCAGAAAGGGTCAGACGATTAGGCTCTGTGATTTTGGATAGTACTATCTCTGAGGCTCCGGAAATGGTTATGCGTGGTACCTGTGTAGGCTTGCAGAAAACCACTTATCTTCCAGGTCATCAGGTTTATGAATATCCGTATACTCCGAAAAATTTCCCCTGGTTTTATGACAAGAAACTTTGGATTCGTTTTTTGGATATGATGGTTGAAAATAAAATGAATTCCCTTTATTTGTGGAACGGGCATCCCTTTGCTTCTTTGGTACGTCTGAAGGATTATCCGTTTGCCGTTGAAGTGGACAGTGCCACTTTTAGGAAAAATGAAGAGATGTTTTCTTTCTTGACGAAGGAGGCTTCCCGGAGAGGCATCTGGGTCATACAGATGTTTTATAATATTATCCTTTCCAAGCCGTTTGCGGATCATTATGGACTGAAAACTCAGGATCGGAATCGTCCTATTACTCCACTGATCAGTGATTATACACGAAAAAGTATTGCTGCATTTATTAAAAAATATTCTAATGTAGGATTGCTGGTCTGTCTCGGTGAGGCAATGGATACTTATGAAGATGATGTGAATTGGTTGACGAAGACCATCATACCTGGAGTAAAAGATGGCTTGAAAGCTATAGGACGAACAGATGAACCTCCGATTATTCTGAGGGCTCATGATACAAACTGTGAAATGGACATGAAGGCTGCTCTCCCTCTTTACAAGAATCTTTATACGATGTGGAAATACAACGGTGAGTCTTTGACAACTTATCAGCCTCGTGGTCCATGGGCAGAAGAACATCGGAAGATGAGCCGTTTAGGAGGGGTACATATAGATAATGTTCATATTCTGGCCAATCTGGAACCTTTTCGATGGGCATCACCAGTATTCGCGGAAAAATCAGTACAGGCTATGCATTCAGTGCACCTGGCTAACGGATTGCACCTTTATCCTCAGGCTTCTTATTGGGATTGGCCTTATACTGCTGACAAATTGCCTGATGGGAAGCGGGAGTTACAGATCGATCGTGACTGGATGTGGTATAAAATATGGGGTCGTTATGCCTGGAACTGTCATCGTAATTTCAGTGCTGAGGGTTCCTATTGGGACTGGATACTTGCGGGAACTTATTTTCGACAGCCTTCTGGAAAGGTTGATTTTCTGGCTGAGAGTGAGGCTGACAGTATTCGCAAGGCTTATGACGAGAGTGGCGAGATTGCGCCAAAACTTCTTCGCCGTTTTGGTATTACGGAAGGAAACAGGCAGACTCTGCTCTTGGGGATGTTCATGAGCCAGTTGGTTAACCCCTATAAGTATACCGTTTATCCTGATTTCTATGCCAGTTGTGGGCCTGAGGGTGAAAAACTGGTAGAGTATGTTGAGAAAGAATGGAAGCACCAGCCACATAAAGGAGAACTTCCATTAGATATTGTAGCACAGACGGAAAAGCATGGCGATGATGCTGTGGCTGCGATTGATGCCATTGCGGATAAGGTTACTTCAAATAAGGAGGAGTTCCTGCGTCTGCAGAACGATATACATTGCTATCGTGAATTTGCCTATTTCTTTGGCTGGAAAGTAAAGGCTGCCCAGCATGTGCTGAATTATAAATGGGGAAAGGATATTACAGAACTTGACAAGGCCGTTCCCTTGCTTGAGAAAAGTTTGAATCATTATCGAAAACTGGTGGATTTGACAAAAAATACCTATCTTTATGCCAACTCTATGCAGACTTCGCAACGCCGTATTCCTATTGGCGGTGATGGCGGGAAGATGAAAACTTGGGCGGAACTGTTGCCAAAATATGAAGAGGAGTTGGTTAACTTGAAAAAGAATATATCCTTACTCAAAAACAAGAATTCTGGAGTTTACCAGAGAGGACTTGTTCCCATTAGTCCTTTAACTCCAGAACCGGTTATACTTCCGAAAAACACAAAAACGGTCAGACTGGCAAAAGGTGTATGCCTGTTTAGTGATTTGGACAGTGTGGTCACAGATCTTGCACCTGAACTTTCTGGAATGCAGGCTTATGTCTTGAATGCAAGTCAGCAACGTAAAAAGATTACAAGCATAGAGTTTACTTGTAAGCGGCCGGTTCATCTGTTAGTGGGATATTTCAGGGATGATCAGAAAAAGTATGCTCAGGCTCCCCACCTGGAAATTGATGCTACTGCTAATGACTATGGTCAGGCAGAGGTGGTTTATTCTTCGGCTATTCGTATTGATGGCATGCCGCAAGTAAATGTTCATCAATATGATTTTACGGCAGGTCATCATCAGTTGCTTCTGCCTAAAGGCATACTGCTTGTATTGGGATATACTGCTGATCAACTTGTTCCTCGGGATATAGGGCTGTCGGGAGGGGATAAAGCTATTGACTGGTTGTTTTATTAATCGTGAACTCAAAAAACAAAATGGTTTGGTAATTAAATGGATTGCTAATAGTTCTTTTGTCAAGAGATGATATGCAGATGAATATGAAGCGAAAATATCTGGTATTCCTGTTCCTGTTTGTGGTTGTCTTGTGCCGCGCCCAGAGTTTTTCTGAAGCTGACATGGAAGCGATTTACAAGGAAGTAAGAACTCCTTTTAAATACGGATTAGTCGTGGCTCCGCAGGATAATGGTCATAAAATAGATTGTCCTTCTGTTTTTCGGCAGGATGGCAAGTGGTATATGACTTATGTAATCTATAATGGACAGAATGGATCCGATGGCCGGGGATATACCACATGGATGTCTGTTTCTTCTGATTTGCTCCACTGGAAGACCGTAGGATGCCTTCTCAATTATAAAAATGAAGGATGGGACATGAATCAGCGTGGTGGTTTCCCTTCTCTTATTGACTGGGACTGGAATGGTTCTTATAAGATGCAGACCTATAAGGGTAAACATTGGATGACCTATATCGGTGGTGAAGGAAAAGGGTATGAAGCTGTGCAGAAACCTTTGGATATAGGACTGGCGTGGACAAAAGATCCTATTGCAGATGGTCATGAATGGAATACCCTGAGCCATCCCTTATTGAGCATCAATGATAAAGATGTACAATGGTGGGAAAAATCAGTCCAGTATAAAAGTACCGTTTATCTTGACCCTTCGAAACAACTTGGCAAGAAGTTGATTATGTTTTATAATGCTGGAGGAATTAATCCGGCTAATCATCTAAAAGCTGAGCGTATAGGAATTGCCCTTTCCAAGGATATGCTGCATTGGCAGCGGTTACCGTTAACGACGAGTACCCAAAAGGGCAATCCTGTTTATTTTCATGAATCACCGGGTATAATCACAGGAGATGCCCAGATTGTAAAGTTCCCTGGAAGGATTCTTCCGGGATTCTCTTCCCGACATTCTTCTTTCTATGTCCTATTTTATTATTCGGCATTTAATCCTTCACGTAAATACGATGCCTATAATACTTTTGCTGTCAGTTCTGATTTACTTCATTGGCAGGATTGGACAGGGAAAGATCTGATCTTTCCAAGTAAGTCGTATGACAATAGGTTTGCCCATAAAAGTGATGTGGTAAAATCTGGTGGAGTAGTTTATCATTTCTATTGTGCTGTCAATAAGTATGGACAACGTGGTATAGCTGTTGCAACCGGTGTCCCTATGGGCTGTTCTGAGCTACATTTTCCGGAGCCTGATTCTAAAGGCGTCCGTACCGAAATAGATATGGATAAAGGATGGTCTGTAACTTTCGGGAAGACTTCCGAGGATTCTATTACTTCCCGTATGGGAGTGCTGAAAGTTAATTTGCCTGATAACTTGGATGATTATTATGGCTATCGTCAGTTGAAACATGGTAATCTGCATGGATCTGCTACATACTCGAAAGAATTTACTTTACAGAAGAAAACCGATAAATGCTATTTCCTCCAATTTGAAGGGATTGGTACATACGCTACAGTTATTCTTAACGGACATGCTTTTCCTCGGACATTAGTGGGGCGTACTACTTATACACTGGAAATTACAAATCAGGTCAGAGATGGTAAGAATACCCTGGAGATACTTGTTGATCATCCTGCTTTTCTGACTGCATCACCATGGGTCTGTGGAGGTTGCTCTTCTGAGTGGGGCTTTTCCGAAGGTAGCCAGCCTTTCGGTATTTTCCGTCCAGTGACTCTTTTTGAGACTGCCAGCATTCGGGTTGAACCTTTCGGCGTTCATGTCTGGAATCCTGCAAATTGCGATTCCGTATATATGGAGACAGAAGTGAAAAATTATGATTGTTCAGTCCGGAGGATTCAGGTAGTCAGTAAACTGGCTCAGGCAAATGGTAAAACAGTTTTTCGGTTGGTGCATACCATAGAATTGCAACCTGGTCAAACACAAGTGGTTCGTCAGCAGATGAAGGTTGATCATCCCATACTCTGGAGTTTGAAAAATCCCTATCTTTATAATTTGGTCTCTATGCTGAAAGATGAACATGGAGAAACGATTGACCTTGTTTCAACACCTTATGGTATAAGAAGTATCAGTTGGCCCGTTCATCGTAAAGACCAATCTCTTTCTGATGGGCCAAAGGATCCCGGTACTTTCTTGTTGAATGGCGTACCTGTGTTTATTAATGGAACTTGTGATTATGAACATCTGTTTGGTGGCAGTCATGCTTTTTCTCATGAAGAAATTCAGTCGCGTGTTAAGATGATGCGTCAGGCAGGATTCAATGCTTTCAGAGAAGCACACCAACCGCATAATCTGCTTTATCAACAACTTTTTGATCAACAGGGAATGCTTTTCTGGAGTCAGTTCTCTGCTCATATCTGGTATGATACACCTGAATTCAGAACAAATTTCAAACGTTTGCTCCGTCAGTGGATCAAGGAACGTCGTAATTCTCCAAGTGTTATTTTGTGGGGGTTGCAGAATGAAAGTGTGTTACCAAAGGACTTTGCAGAAGAATGCTCTGCAATTATTCGTGAAATGGATCCTACATGTAAGGATCAAAGGGCGATTACAACCTGCAATGGCGGACAGGGAACTGACTGGAATGTGATTCAGAACTGGAGTGGTACTTATGGTGGAAATCCTGATCATTATGCCCAGGAATTGAAGCAGCCGGACCAGTTGCTCAATGGCGAGTATGGAGCATGGCGCACGTTAGGCTTACATGGCAAAGTCCGGTATTCAGAAGAATCCTTTACACATTTATTGGCCAAGAAGGCTTTGTTGGCTGAGAGTGTCAAAGATAGTGTGTGCGGTCATTTTCAATGGATTTTTGTCTCCCATGAGAATCCTGGACGTGTGCAGCCCGATGAAGCACTTCGTCGTATCGACAAGGTCGGCCCTTTCAATAATAAGGGACTTTTTTCTCCTTGGGAACAACCTACAGAAGCCTTCTACTGGTATAGAAACCATTATGTGAGCGCAGAAACGGATACCGTTACACCGACGGCTGCTGACCGGAACAAAGATCTCATCAAGGGAGCTTCGGGATACCGTTATCTTTATCGGATCAACTGTGGTGGAGATGCTTATCGAGACAGTTATGGGCAGTTGTGGGCTCAGGATGATACGATTTATTCGACATCATGGGCTCAGCGTTTTCATCTAAATCCTTTTCTGGCCAGTCAAGGTCATATTACCGTACCTATTCATGGTACAAAAGATGATTCTCTGTTTCAGTATTTTCGTTGGGGACGGCAATGTCTGAATTATCATTTCAAGGTTCCGGAGGGCAATTATCGTGTAGAACTTTATTTTGTAGAACCATGGTTAGGGGCTCGTTATGGTACGAAAATAGATTGTGAGGGAGAACGGATCTTTGATGTTGCAGTAAATGATTCTACTTTGGTGAATGATTTTGATCCATGGGCTGAGGCTGGCTATGCCGGAGCTTGCCGGAAAGTAGTGAATGTCCATTCTGCAGGTGGGCAACTGCAAGTCAGTTTCCCGGAGATAAAAGCTGGGGAGGCTGTTATTGCAGCTATAGCTGTCGCTGTTAAGGATGATCAGAAACTGGATTCCAGATGGACTACTCCAACTTTATCGGGCGGGTATATTAAGAATGCGTTCTATTGGCGTTCTCAAGATATGGATACAATCGCGAAATACCCGAAAAATCTGTTACCGAAAGATTCAGAGGTTTTTCCTTCTGTAGGTTATATGGAAGAGAAGATCGTGGAATCCATGAATCTGCACGTTTGGAAAATTGCACCTGGAGTGGCAAGGGAATATGCCCTTCGTTTTCATTATAAGAATATAACAGGAAAGGCTGTTCATGTGAGATTGAATATCATAGACAGTAAAGGTATAGTTATACAGGATCATGAAATTACTTTTCCGGCAACACCTGATAAGTATAAACTGCTGAATACTACTACGGGTACAATGATCAATGCCGGCCACTACCGGGTTTCAGTTGCAGGGGCCAAAGGATTGAGTTTTAAGATACTGGAAATCCAATAAATATACAGGTGTATGAAAAGAAATCGTCTTACAGTAATTGTGTTTTTAGTTTTTTTCTGTTCGGGTTGGTTGACATCGTCGGGTGCTATTGCTCAAGAGCATCATGATTGGGAGGATTATCATATCCTGCAGATTAACCGTGAACCTGCCAGAGCATATTTCTTTCCTTTTACAGCCACAGAAGGGGATTGTCAGATGTCTTTGGATGGTGATTGGAAGTTTCGGTGGACCAACACACCAGTTGGACGAATCGTTGACTTTTATCGGATTGACTATGACTGTTCCGGATGGAAGACCTTGCGAGTTCCGGCTAATTGGGAAATGAATGGGTATGGTACGCCCATATATATTTCTTCGGGTTATTCCTTCAAGATAAATCCTCCGTATGTGATGAATGCTCCTGACAAAAACTGGACGACTTATACAGAGCGGAATCCGACAGGGCAATATAAACGAACTTTTATTCTTCCTGTTTCCTGGAAACCTGCAGGAAATGTTTCTTCGAAACAAGTGGAAAATACTGCAGATACAGATAGTCAGATCTTCCTCCGGTTTGATGGTGTAATGAGTGCCTTTTATGTCTGGATCAATGGACAGAAGGTTGGCTATAGTCAGGGCTCAATGGAATCTTCTGAATTTAATGTGACTCGTTTTGTGCATCCGGGTAAGAATGAGATAGCAGTAGAAGTTTACAAATATAGTGACGGTAGCTATCTTGAAGATCAGGATTGCTGGCGTTTTGCCGGTATACAGCGAGATATCACACTTTTTAAAACTCCGAATATTCAGTTACGTGATTTTGCTGTCCGTACAGTTCCTGTGGATACTGTTTCTTTTATCGGAAAGGGTGATTTCTATCTTGAAATCAATCCCAAACTCCGGGAGTTTAATCAGATATCCGGTAAAGGATATTTGTTGAAAGCGATTCTTGAGGATGCTGCTGGCAAGGATGTTGCTGTGATGAGTACAGCCGCTGAGGATCTTCTCAATATTAACCACAGTGCTAAACTCATGAATGTCTGGACTCCTCAGCGTGGCCGGTCCCGTTTTGATCGGATGAAAATTCTTGTTAAGGAACCAGAACTATGGACCGCAGAGACACCTTATCTTTATAATCTCCGTTTACAATTGTGTGATTCTATCGGTCATATTCTGCAACAAGTACATCAGAAAGTGGGCTTCCGTTGGCTTCAAATTAAGAATGGGATGTTTCTGGTCAACGGCAGGCAGGTGCGTTTTCGCGGAGTGAACCGGCATGAAGTTGATCCCCTTTTGGGTAAAGTAATGACGGAAAAGCGGATGCAACAGGATATCAGACTGATGAAGGCTTGTAATATCAATGCGGTAAGAACTTGCCATTATCCGGATAATCCCCGTTGGTATGAACTGTGTGATAGTGCGGGACTATATGTAATGGATGAGACTGATCTGGAAACTCATGGATTACGTGGGACACTTACAGCTGATCCTGACTGGAATGCAGCATTCATGGATCGTGTGATCCGATTGACGGATCGGGATAAGAATTATCCTTGTGTTGTCTTCTGGAGTCTTGGCAATGAGAGTGGATTTGGAATCAATCATGCTGCTATGGCCGGTTATGTCCATGAATTTGATCCGACACGGTTTGTCCATTATGAAGGTGCGCAGACTCCTTATTTCGCATCGCCGGATTCCGTTTCAGGAAGTAAGCGATGGAATGAATCAACTTTTCCTTATACGGATCCTCAATGTGTGGATGTTATGACGCAGATTCTATCCCCGTGTCTGTCAGGAATACCTGAATCCGGGTGTCCCGGAAGGCTCTGATAAGGAGAGGGCAGAGAATGCCCGTTGGGAGCATTTGCTGGATATTGCCAGACGGAAAAATGATTCTCGTCCTGTCTTGACCAGTGAATATGCACATTGTATGGGCAATGCATTAGGAAACTTTAAAGAATATTGGGATGAGGTCTATTCTAACCCGCGGATGCTTGGTGGCTTTATCTGGGAGTGGGCTGACGAAGGTTTATATGGTGATGCCGGCAGGCCGCAGAATAAGATTCCAGGTTATGGTCATCCTGTCTATTATGGCGGGGACTTTGGGGATTATCCGAATCTTGGTGCCTTCTGCCTGAAGGGTATCGTGTTCTCTGACCGTTCAATCAACTCTAAGTTTGAAGAGGTAAAATACGTTTATTCTCCTGTTCAAACTTCCGTACATGGAGATGATATTTATGTGATTAACCGACATTCGCATCTGAACCTGAATGATTTTAGATGTGAATGCAGCATATTGGTAAACGGTACTATAAAAAAGAAGAGACTTTTCAAATTGCCGGATGTTCAACCTGGTGATAGCACGGTCTTGTTTCATGTCTCTGATTTTCACGTAGATAAAAATAAGGACTGCCGGTTGAATCTTGAAATCATTTCGCCTGAAAAAAGAGTGGTGGTCACTCAACAGGTAGCATTGAATGACCATCTACTGGCAGCGGCTGGAGAGATACTGACGCCGGGGAGAATACGACCATCACTGTTAACAGAGAAATCGTTTCCGGTAACCATGCATTTCTTTCGTGCACCGACAGATAACGATAAAGGGTTTGGTAACTGGCTGACTAAAGACTGGAAAATCAACCGATTAGACTCTCCTGAAATCGTGAGAACAGGCCTGAATACAATAGAATACCGTTACTTGAAAGGTAAAATCATAATACAATCAACTGAAATGGCAGGTGGCCGGCGGGGACATTCCAATGAGTATACAGACTATACTTATACATTTACTTGTACAGATGAGTTACCGGAACTTCCTTGCCTGGGCATTACTATCCAACTCCCGAAGGGGTATGAGCAACTTACGTGGTATGGCCGTGGTCCCTGGGACAGTTATCCGGATCGTAAGCAGGCTGCCCTATTTGGCTTGTGGAATAGTACTGTAACAAAACAATATACACATTATCCTCATCCTCAGGATAATGGCAACCATGAGGACTGTAGCCTTATCATCTTGAAGAATGGTTCTGGGCAAGTCTTTCGCGTAGAAGCACTTGAAAAACCTTTTAGTTTTTCAGCTTTGCATTATACATCAAAGGGCATTGCGAGTGCTTCGCACGATTTTCAGTTGAAAGAGGATGATGCTACTGTTTTAAATATTGATTGTTCTGTTCTCGGACTGGGAAACAGTTCCTGTGGTCCTGGTGTTCTGAAGAAATATGCGATTGACAAGGATCATAAGCATGTCTTGAAAATCAGGATTTGGAAATACTGACAGAAATTTAAGAAAGAATGATGGGGTATTATTCCTTTTTACTCTCTAATGGTCATATAATGAACTTTGAGGACAAAAGGTAAATGAATTCGTCATCTTATGCAGATAATATGAATATGAAACGAATATTATTTTCTTTTTGGTTTTTGCTTGCCGTCCTTTCGGTGAGTGCCCAGAATAATGTGGAAACCCAACGACAATATCTATCTGGCCATGGATGTGATGATATGGTCAATTGGCAATTTTATTGTACTGGTGGCCGCAATTCAGGGAAATGGACTACAATTGGCGTACCGTCTTGCTGGGAACTTCAAGGCTTTGGTACTTATCAGTATGGAATGCGCTTCTATGGGAAGGCCGATCCTCCTGGTATAGCTGATGAGAAAGGACTCTATAAATATGAATTTTATCTTCCTTCCCAATGGAAGGACCGGCAGATTCAACTGGCTTTTGAGGCTGTGATGACAGATGCAAAGGTTACTATTAACGGACGGAAGGGAGGACATCATCAGGGTGGCTTTTACCGTTTCATCCTTGATGTCAGTGATCGGGTCTATTTCGGAAAGCATAAGAACCTGCTTGAGGTAGAGGTTAGTAAGGAAAGTGCTAATCCGGATGTGAATCTTGCAGAGCGTCGTGGTGATTACTGGAATTTTGGGGGCATTATCCGTCCTGTATTTATTATAGCTAAACCGGTATTAAATATAGACCGTGTAGCTGTTGATGCGGGAATGGATGGTCATTTTAAGGCTGACTGTTTCCTTAATCGGGCTGTACAGGGGGCTAAAATAAAAACAGAGATATTTGATGGTACAGGTAGAACAGGCAAATTCCAAGGTGCAAGAATTGGAACTTCAATGACGGACTGCCGCTCCAGTGATGAGGCTCATGTTGACTTTATGATAGCTCATCCCAAACTTTGGACGGCGGAGACACCGAATCTTTATACGGCTGTTTTTACGCTTGAGAATGCTTCTGGCAAGGTCCTGCACCAGGAATACCAGAAGTTTGGTTTTCGAACTATTGAATATCGGACTTCTGATGGGGTTTATGTCAATGGAAAGAAAGTCATTTTTAAAGGGGTCAACCGACATAGTCTTCGTCCTGAATCCGGGCGTACTCTTTCGAAGGCTAAGTGCATAGAGGACGTGAACCTGATCAAGAGTATGAATATGAATGCAGTGAGGTTAAGCCATTATCCTGCTGATCCGGAGTTTTATGATGCTTGTGATTCATTAGGTCTTTATGTGATGGACGAACTTACCGGATGGCATCATGCTTATGATACGGCAACGGGTCAAGAACTGGTTAAGGAGATGGTCACGCGTGATGTCAATCATCCAAGCATCATTTTCTGGAGTAATGGAAATGAAGGTGGATTTAATTATGAACTTCAACCGGAGTTTGGAAGGTGGGATGTTCAGAAAAGGGTGGTTATCTATCCATGGGCGAATAAGAATGGCTTTGAAACCATGCATTATCGTTCCTGGGGGGAAACTCAGATGTATATGCGTGAACCGGAAATATTTATGCCGACAGAGTTCTTGCATGGTCTCTATGACGGGGGACATGGAGCCGGATTGGCTGATTATTGGAAGATGATGATGTCCAATCCTCGTTGTGCTGGTGGATTTCTCTGGGACCTTTGTGATCAAGGTATCAAACGTACAGATGAAAATGATATTATAGATTGTTGTGGCAATTTTGGCGCAGATGGTATTGTCGGGCCTCATTTCGAAAAGGAAGGTTCTTACTATACCATCAAACAAGTCTGGTGTCCTATACAGGTAGATCTGATGAAAACACCAGTTTTACAGAATAATGTCCAGTTGAAAATTCAGAATCATTACAGTTTCCTGAACCTGAATACCTGTAAGTTAACTTATCGATACCTGAAAATGCCAAAATGTGGTGATGATCTCGTTAAGGTTACAGAAAGCGGAATACTTGCAAAGCATCTGTCGATTGCTCCGGGAAACATTGGGTATGTTGATGTACCGGTCAGTAATCAGGCTGATGTGCTTGAAGTGAAGGCTGTTGACCCTTATGGAAGAGAACTCTTTACCTGGGATTTTCCAAAGAATGTGGCTTCTGAGGATACTGTTGTTCCTTCTGTTTCCAGTAATTCCGTATATGCAATTTCACAGGATACTTCTACATTTTCCGTGAAAGGCTGTGGTCGTACATACATTTTTTCTAAGAAGAATGGAAGATTGATTAATGTACTTGTTGGCCAGCGTGTAATTCATCTGTCGAATGGCCCTAGATTTATTGCAGCTCGTCGTAGTGACCGTTCTTATGATCAATACTACAATCATGATGATAAAGAAGTAGAGCAGAAAAACACTCAATATTCTGAATATCCTGATCAGGGTGTATTTTCTGGATTCTCTGTTAAGGATGAGAAAGGGGTCAAAGTGCTGACAGCTCATTATAAGTTGGGAACTCTGCAACAGGTTGACTGGTGTTTTCTGCCAGATTCTTGTGTGAAGATGAATTATCAATATAATTTTGGAGGAGTTGTTGATGAAATGGGTATTACCTTCGATTACCCTGAAACCTTGGTTAAATCAAAGAGTTGGGTAGGACTTGGCCCTTACCGAATCTGGCAGAACCGTACCCAAGGTCCACAGTTTAATTATTGGCATAACACATATAATGATCCCATACCCGGTGAAAGTTGGGATTATCCTGAATTCAAAGGATATTTCGGTCAAGTGAGATGGATGCAGCTTCAGACGAAGGAGGGCAAGATAACGATGTCTCCTTCAAAGATCTCTACGATAGGAATTTATACTCCCCGTGATGGCCGAGACCATATACTTTATACTTTACCACAAACTGATATTGCTTTTTTGCGCGTGATACCTGCAGTTAGAAACAAAGTAAATTCTACAGATTTGAATGGACCGTCTGCCCAACCTTATTGGGCAGAAAATGAAACTTTCCCGGGGAGTGTTACCTTTAAGTTTGAATAGAGAACAAATCGGCGTTTAACGATTCGAAATATTAGTAGTCTTGGAATAAATGAAGCGAATACTTCTTAACCTTATAGTGTGGTTCGTACCTTTCT
Source organism: uncultured Prevotellaceae bacterium (assembly GCA_963769405.1). GTDB lineage: Bacteria > Bacteroidota > Bacteroidia > Bacteroidales > Bacteroidaceae > Prevotella. The sequence goes on from CAVYLQ010000016.1 coordinate 244,974, forward strand.
TTCTGATGGCTCAGCCAACGAGTAGGCCTTGGACTTTCTGGTATTGGATGTATGGCGCGGTTTCTAAGCCGGGCATCCATGCTGATCTTCTAGGGATGAAGAATATCGGACTTGCCGGATGTTATCTGATGCCAATTCGAAGTGCTAACGATCATCCTGAGTTTCATGGGCAGACTAATCAGTTGAGTCCCGATTTCTGGAATAGGGTCGATTATGCTCTTCAGCAGGCTGACTCATTGGGATTGGAGATGGGCATTCATGTATGTGATGGTTTTGCCCTTGGTGGTGGCCCATGGGTTACCCTTGAAGAGTCTATGCAAAAAGTAGTATGGACAGATACGATTCTATCAGGGAAACTTATTGGAAAGATACTTAAGCGACCAGAATCTTATAAAGGTTATGAAGGGGATATTGTTACCCTTGCTTTTCCGGTGAAAGGTAGTGATAAAACTGTTGAAGTTCATCTTTCTTCTGCTACTTCTGTAAAATTGGGAGGAGATATGAAAAGGATTGATAAAGGTGGTTTCGGTGCTGTTGATGCCGGTTTTATTCTCTTTGACTGGGGTAAGACTCAAACCGTTCGTTCTATCACAATTATTCCTTCAGGAAATAATATTCAGTGCCAGCGTCTAAAACTTATGTCTTCTGATGACGGAGTCCATTTCAATGAGGTCAAACAGTTAGAACCGGCTCGGCAGGGTTGGGAATCGTATGGTTTTGGATTTACTTATTCTTTGCCTCCTGTTACTGCTCGATATTTTCGTTTTGACTGGACTCCAACGGGTACAGAGCCTGGCTCTGAAGATCTTGATGCAGCAAAATGGAGACCAGTATTCAAGTTGAATGATTTAATCCTTTCATCAGAGCCGAGAATTAATCAGTGGCAGGGGAAAGCGGCTAATATGTGGCTCGTTGCTTCGGAAACAACTGCCGAAGAGGTGCCTGATCAGGATTGTCTGAATGTAAAGGATGAGGTTCGTCTTGTGATGAAGGGTGACACGATCGTTTCCTGCATTCCTCAGATCACTGCTATCGAAGCTTCAAAGTGGCGTGTGCTCCGCTTTGGTCACACCTCAACAGGCATGATGAATTCTACAGGTGGAGGAGGAAAAGGACTTGAAATAGATAAATTCAATACAGATGCAACAAATCGATTATTTGATAATTGGTATAAACGCTTTCTGGATCGTCCATATTCTCATGTAATAAAAATCTTTCATATTGACAGTTGGGAGTGTGGAAGCCAGAACTGGGGGAAGAACTTTGCAGAAGAGTTTAAGTTGCGCCGTGGTTATGATTTGTTACCTTTTATGCCTTTGTATGCGGGGATTCCTATGGTGTCTTCTTCACAAAGTGAACACGTACTTAGAGACATTCGTCTGACAGATAATGATCTGGTGAATGATCATTTCTTTAAAATATTGGAAAGGAGAGCCCATGCTTATGGTAAGGCCGTGTCTCATGAGAGCATCGCTCCTACATTTGTAGCTGATGGAATTCAGCATTATAGTTCTGCAGACATTCCAATGGGAGAATTCTGGTTGAATTCTCCTACCCATGATAAGCCCAGTGATATGCTGGATGCTGTGAGTGGCGCTCATCTTTATGGCAGGAATATCGTTCAGGCTGAAGGTCCTACGGAGGTAAGAGGGGTTTGGAATGAGACTCCAGCGATGGTGAAACCGCTTATTGACCGGAATTTTGCACTTGGAATGAACCGACTCGTTTTTCATGTGGATGCTCATAACCCGTGGATGGACCGTAAACCCGGGATGACACTTGATGGTATTGGCTTCTTTTTTCAACGTGATAATACCTGGTATCCTGAAGCTTCCGGATTAGTAAGTTATATTACTCGTTGCCAGCGGCTTTTGCAACAAGGGACTCCAATAGTTGACATTGCCGTTTTTATAGGAGAAGAGATGCCAAGAAGATCAATTACACCTGATCGGATAGTTCCGATGCTTCCTGGCGTTTTTGGACGTCAGCGGGTGGAAAGTGAACAAAAGCGATTGGCTAATGTTGGGCAGCCTATTGAAGAGAGCCCTGTTGGTGTATACCATTCTGCGGGAATCATGAATCTTAAAGAATGGATAAATCCTTTGCATGGATATTGTTATGATTCAATGAATCCTGATGCACTGCTAAATGATACACAGGTGGAAGATAGTTGCCTGGTGACTCCTGGTGGAATCCATTATCGTATTCTGGTCTTGCCGGGAAAGCGGCCGATGGATCCTTGCTATCACGGTCTTTCGCCAACGATAAGTCGACGTATAGAAAACTTCCGGAAGGCTGGCGTTATCGTCATTGACCAACCTTATGAAAATGTGGATTTTTCTTCTTTGGGAGTGAACCGTGATATCATCTTACCTGAACAGATTGCTTATACACATCGTACGACGGATTCAACAGAGATTTATTTCTTGGCAAATCAACAGGATTCAGTCCGGAATTTTACTGCTTCTTTCCGGGTATGTCATGCTCAGCCTGAATTATATGATGCTTTATCGGATGAAACGTATCTTCCTGATTTTTGGAAAATAGAGGGACAACGGACAAATGTGGCCATACATCTGCCTCCTGAGGGAAGTATCTTTGTGATTTTCAAAAAGGTTAAAGGGGGGAAAAGTCTTTCGGAATCCAATCCTGACTTATTGCCTTTGAAAGTGTTAAAGAAAAGTATTCCTGTCAGTAGTACGTGGAATATTTGCTTTACTGCGATAGGTAAAGATATAAATACAAAGAACTTATTTGATTGGTCTCAGTCTTTAGATGAAAAGGTGAAATATTATAGTGGTTCTGCTCTCTATACTACCTCCTTCTCTTATAAAGGAAGGAAAGGGAAGAAAGTAGAACTTAGTCTGGGTACTTTGAAAGATGTGGCTCGTATCTATGTAAATGGAATAGATTGTGGCGTAGCCTGGACAGCTCCTTATACGGTGAATATCTCCAAAGCCGTACATCATGGGAAGAATCAACTTCAGATCAAGGTGGACAATACCTGGGTAAATGCTTTGAATGGCGCTGCAAAAGGGAAAGCTCCGTATAATGGAATTTGGACAAATGCGAAGTATCGTATGAAAAACAAGCCATTACTTGTTGCGGGTCTCTTGGGACCTGTTGAAATCAGATATTGACCGGTCATTGGAAAAAGCTTTCTTTAGAGAGTTTTTTTGCTATGATGTAAAGACAGGAAATATTTAAAAAGAGGATGCTGATATGACACGAAAGAAAATAATCTTAAGCTTGCTGTTGGTAGGTTTGACGGCGGTTCCAATTACAGCAAAAGTAAAATTACCGGCTGTTTTCAGTAATAATATGGTGTTGCAACAGAATACGGAATGTAACCTTTGGGGAAAGGCAACTGCGAATAAAATTCTTAAAGTTACAACTTCATGGAACCGGAAGACCTATCGGACAGTGTCTGATCATTTTGGGAAATGGCATCTTCAGATAAATACGCCTATAGCGGGAGGCCCATATTCAATAACGTTTAATGATGGGGAGATTACTCGTATAGATAATATCCTGATAGGAGAAGTCTGGATATGCAGTGGCCAGTCGAATATGGAGATGCCTATGAAAGGATTCAAGGGACAGCCTGTGGACGGTGCTACGGAAGAACTGTTGAAAGGTCCGGATGATCAATTGCGATTATTTACGGTACAGCGCAATGCAAAAGTAGTGCCTGTGGATACAATCCATGGATTCTGGAAGGAAGCCGATGCAGAATCAATACGTCGGTTTAGTGCTATAGGATACTTCTTTGGTAAAACTTTAAGAAGGAATTTGCGAATGCCTATAGGGTTGATAGAAGTGGCCTGGGGAGGAAGCCGCATAGAATCCTGGATGACGAGTGAATGGCTGAAGGCTTTCCCTTCAATAACTGTTCCTGAAACACAACAGGAAGTGGATAAAACCCAGCAGCGTTGTCCCACAGCTTTATATAATGGCATGCTTCATCCGCTTATTGGCTATACGATAAGAGGTGTTGTCTGGTATCAGGGAGAAGAAAATGTAAGATGGTATCAAAATTATGCTAATTTAATGACTCACATGGTACGTGGATGGCGTGAAAAATGGGGTCAGGGAGACTTCCCATTTTATTACTGTCAGATAGCGCCTTATAAATATCATCTTCTTGGTTGGATGACAAATAGTGCTTTTCTTCGAGAGCAACAATTGCAAGTCGAGAAAGATGTTTCGAATTGCCGTATGGCGGTCTTGATGGATGCCGGCCTTCAGTATTGTATTCATTCTCGGGAAAAGAGACAGGCTGGAGAAAGATTGGCTCTGCTGGCTTTGTCTCATACTTATGATATTGAAGGGCTGCCGGAGTTTGCTTGTTATAAGGATGTTGTTTTCAAGCAAGATACAGCTGTTATTTCTTTCGATCGAAGCAAGGAATGGATTTATTTCAATCATGGTTTAACTAGCAATTTGTTCCGTGTTGCCGGTGTCGATAAAGTCTTTCATCCGGCAAGGGCTTGGATAAACCGTAACCGGGTTTACGTGTGTAGTGACGAAGTGAAGCATCCTGTTGCTGTGAGATATGCCTTTACAGACTGGGCTGAGGGTGATCTTTTTCACGACGGATTACCTGTCAGCTCTTTTAGAACTGATCATTGGGACGATGTGCTTGATAATAATTATTAAAACGGTATAGTCCCTATCGATTTTCTTTTGTACCTTTGTTGTCAGAGAATGTGAGTCGATATGCAAGATTTGTAAGAATCAAAGTTTTCTTGATAGTAGGTGAATCTTTTATGGCTTAAATATAGATAGTATGATGTGTTGCTTTATATCCTGCAATTCCTTTAATAGAACTAATATATGAAGATTGTTGTGAAAAAAATTCTTGTGTTTCTTGTACTTTTGTTAAATATGACAATGGCTGTAGCCTTCGATGAAACTTCTGTAGCCGGATTCTTTCCTATTAAGGATCAGGGCCGTGAAGTGTGGAATTTCAATCCAGAGTGGCGTTTTCATCTTGGAGATATAGCAAATGCAGAAACGCAGAATTTCAATGATGAAAACTGGGATATAGTTTCAACTCCTCATTGTGTAAAACTTGAACCTTCTGAATGTAGTGGAGGTCGCAATTATCAAGGCATAGCCTGGTATCGTAAACATTTTATCGCTCCGGCCAATCATCTCGAGATTTATTTTGAAGCTATCATGGGTAAGCAAAAGATCTATATTAACGGTCAACTTGCTGAGGTACATTTTGGTGGCTATCTGCCAATCATTGTTCATCTGGATAAGTTTGGAATCAAGAAAGGTGATAGTTGTGTCGTTGCTGTTGAGGCAGATAATTCTGATGATGAGAGTTATCCACCGGGGAAACCTCAATATTTGTTGGATTTTGCTTATCATGGAGGAATTTATCGTGATGTATGGCTGATTGCTAAAAATGAAGTACATATCACGGATGCTGTTCTGGCAGGACATCAAGCAGCTGGCGGACTTTTTGTTCATTATGATCATATTACGACCCATTCAGCTGAGGTATTAACCAACACTGAAATTTGTAATAACAGCTCAAAGTTACGTAAAATCACAATAGAACAGTCCCTTGTTGATGCTTCTGGCAAAATCGTTCAAAAGGTTGTTAGTCAGATACAGTTGGCTTCAGGGGCAACTCAGGTGGCATTACAGAAGATGAAAGTGAGAAATCCTCATCTCTGGTCACCAGAAACACCTTATTTATATAGTTTGATTACACGTGTCAAAGAAGGGCGAATGACTCTTGATGGTGGGCGGACACGTATCGGAATTCGTTATTTTGAATTTAGAGGTAAAAATGGTTTTTGGCTCAATGGCAGGAGATACAGGCAATTTGTAGGAGCCAATCGTCATCAAGATTTTGCTTATGTAGGAAATGCTTTGCCTAATAGTCAGCAATGGCGTGATGTCTTACGTCTGAAACAAGCTGGATTTAATATCATCCGTACAGCTCATTATCCTCAGGATCCTTCATTTATGGATGCTTGTGATGAGCTTGGCATTTTCATTATAGTGGCTACACCAGGATGGCAGTTTTGGAATAAGAAAGATTCAGTGTTTGAAACTCGTGTCTATGAGAATACCCGGGAGATCATTAGGCGTGACCGTAATCATCCCTGTGTTTTAATGTGGGAGCCTATCCTTAATGAGACTCGTTATCCGAAAAACTTTTCATTGAAGTCTCTTGAGATAACAAGGGAAGAATATCCTTACCCTTATCGCCCTGTTGCTGTAGCTGATATGAAATCAGCTGGGGTATATGACAACTATGATGTGGTCTATGGATGGCCGGGAGATGATGAGAACCCGAACAAGCCCAAGCAGTGTATCTTTACCCGTGAATTTGGTGAATATGTGGATGATTGGTATGCTCAGAATGCCATTAATAGAGCCTGTAGGGGATGGGGAGAAAAGGCAATGCTTACGCAGGCCCTTTCCCTATCGCAGACGGCCAGTACGATGTACCAGACCACCGGCCAGTTTATTGGTGGTTGTCTATGGCATCCTTTTGATCATCAGCGTGGCTATTATCCTGATCCTTATTTCGGTGGTATCTATGATGCTTTCCGCCAGCCTAAAACGGCTTTCTATATGTTTGCCAGCCAGAGACCAATTCATTCTGGATCATCTTATATTGGAGAGAAAGTGAATCCTATGGTTTACATTGCTCATGAGATGACTTCTTTTTCGGATTCGGATGTTGTGGTGTTTAGTAATTGTGATAGTGTGCGGTTGATTACTTTTGATGGGGCTCACAGCTATACTTTACCAGTTTTACATCCTGTATCTGAATGTTTTAATGCTCCGGTCATTTTCAAAAATGCCTGGAACTTTTGGGAAGCACGTGACTTGAGTTATAAGCATAAATCACCTCAGAAAGTGAATATGATAGCAGAGGGTATTGTCAATGGCAAGGTGGTTTGTGCTATGAAGAGAATGCCGTCTCGTCGGAGTGTTCATCTTCGACTTTATGCTGACACGATGGATAAGCCGTTGGTAGCTGACGGTTCTGATTTTATCGTTGTTGTAGCAGAAGTCACAGATGACAGCGGAAATGTCCGTCGGTTGGCAAAGGAATATGTGAAGTTCAATGTAAGTGGAGAAGGAAGTATTATAGGTAATGGAACCGTAAACGCTAATCCACGTTTGGTAGAGTGGGGCTCTGCTCCGGTACTTATACGGTCTACTCGTAAAGCGGGGGAAATTCACGTTCATGCAGACGTGGAATTCCCTGGCATTCATGCTCCGACGTCTGCAGATCTTGATATAGAATCTGTTCCTTATCAGGGCCAGTTTTGTTTACTCCCTCAAAAGATGATGACGTCTTCTAGTGAGTCATCTTGTAAGGAAAATACAGATAAAAACAGGATACTTACTGATCCGGAGAAGAGAAAGATGTTACAACAGGTGGAGCAGCAGCAGGCTGATTTTGGAACAATTAAATAGAAAATTTTAATATCTCTGTAATTGGTGATTTTCTGAAGATAAGATAAATCCAGATCAAATCTGGATGAGATGTATCAATATTGAGTTCAGTCTGTTTTTGCTGTTGTATGGATTTGTATAAAATATGAAAAAACTGATTCTTCTTATAATGTTGTGTGTGTATTGTGATTTCGGATATTCTAAAATCCGAAGCTACAATAATCTGATTGTGCAGCATTATACTGAAGAAGAAGGATTGTCCAATAACATCGTATATTGTTCCTTGAAGACTCATGATGGGTTTTTGTGGTTTGGCACATGGTACGGACTCTGCCGTTTTGATGGGCTGAATTTTAAGACTTATACAAATTCCTTTACTTTAGCTTCGGATCCGTCGCCCGGTAAGGTTGAAACTCTTGTGGAGGATAAGCAAGGGAATATCTGGATTAAAACTATAGACTGGAAATTATCGGTGTTTTTTAAGAAGACCGAACGTTTTGAAAATGTCTTTGATGAGTTAAAACCATTTACTCATAATATCCAGATTATTAAGATCCAACGTTCCAATGATGGAGGAGTACTTTTATTGACGAAGGATAAAAACTTGCTTTATGCTTATACCACTCAAAGTGGCAAGATTCTTATCAGGCGCGTAGCCAGTTCCAGAGGATTAATCAATTCCTTTAATGATCGTCTCAGATATAGCTATGTCGAGATATGCGGTAATAGAGCCAGTTGGGTAGGAACTGACTATAGTGTTTTTTCAGTGCGATTGAATAGGCAAAGTTGTCGCAGCAAGGCATACTGGATGCGCTATTTCTCAAAAAAGAATAAAGAGTCTAATCAGTTTAGAGATCAATATGGTTGCATTTGGACAAATGAAAAGAATGCTCTGACTTATTATAATCCGAAAACAGGAATAAGAAAACGTTTTCCATTTGCGCTTTATGGAAAAATTACTGAGCCGTGTTTTTGTGATGCAAGAGAACATGGCTTGTTCTTCCTGACAGCAGCAGGAGAAGCTATGTATATAGATCGCAAAAAATTGACTTCTCAAAATTTGGCTTTACTTTATCAAATGCAGGATCAGCAGCCTAATTCACGCTATTTTAGTATGCGAATTGATAGGGATGGCATTCTTTGGCTGACTTCGGCTAATAATGGAGTGTTTAGTATCAGTTTCCCCCGGAAGCAATTTCAGTTTCTGCGTCTTCCCTTAAAAGACAATGATGCGGTAAGGGCTATTTATCAGCTTCCCAATGGAGATGTATGGGTAGGAGCAAAAAGTAAAGATCTTTTTGTGCTGGATAGCAATAAGAAGTTAAAATTTGATTATTCCTACGCTCGCTATCACATTGGCAGCGTCTATAACATTATGGCAGATGATTCCGGTAATTATTGGCTGTCTACCAAAGGAGATGGTTTGGTGAGAGCTGTCCCTGATGCTAAATGCTATGGTGGCTATCGTTTTGAACATTATCAGCATGATGTCCGTAACTCAAAATCGATTAGTGGCAATAAAGTATATATTACCTATCAGGATCATTATGGGAGAATATGGGTTGGAACCTTAGACGGAGGACTGAACCTTATCGTTGAACATCATGGTCAACTTGAATTTAAGAATAAATATAATGGTATGACTGGGTACCCTCGTTATGGATTGTATATGGGAGTGCGAAACATGGTAGAGGATAAAAATGGTCGAATGTGGGTCGGAACGATGGATGGCCTGATGTCTTTTAATACCAGGTTCCGTTCTGTATCAGATATTAAATTTGTCACTTATCAAAATACCGTAACTAATGTTCTTGCTAATGCGGATGTTTATGAACTCTATAAAGATCATAGTCAGAATATCTGGATTTGTACATTTGGAGGAGGGCTGAGTCGGATTGTCAGACTTGATGAAAATACCGGTTTACCATTATTAAAGTCTTTGGGTACAAAGGATGGGCTTCAAGATAATGTCATCTTCTCGATCGTAGAAGATAATTGGGACAGACTATGGCTGAGTCATGATAATGGAATATCTTGCTATAATCAAGTAACGGGAAAAGTTTTGAACTTTGATATTTGTGATGGATTTCCTGATGTGTCCATGGACGATGCCTCTTCATCATTATTAAATCAAAATGGAGAAATATGGGTAGGGTGTAAAAACGGTATTATTATCTTTCGTCCTAATCTGTTAAGATCTTCCGTAAAGAAGAGTTCTGTATATATTATCGGCTGTGAAGTCAATAATCGGGATATTCGTAGTTATGTGGATCATCCTATTCTGGAACAGTCTATCACTTATGCACATCGTCTGGTTTTAAAGTATAATCAGAATATGTTTACCTTGGAGTTTACTGCTTTAGATTTTTTAAGGGAAAAGCGGGTTACTTATCGTTATAAACTTGAGGGTTATGATCATAATTGGCATTATACGGGTCACCATCGTATTGCTTCGTATACAAATGTACCTCCCGGTTATTATACTTTCCTGGTAGAGTCAATGGATGCCTCTAATCTGAACCTGACCAATTGCCGTACTTTACAAGTAAGGATACTTCCGCCCTGGTGGGCTACCTGGTGGGCTTATTTGATTTATGTGATACTTTTCTTGGTGTTCTTGTATTTCTCATTACATTATATCCGCTATCAAATCCGAATGCATAATGATGTTTATATCCGGTCAAAAATAGCTGAGTTTAAGATGAATTTCTATTTGAAGCAAAAAGATATTAAATTTATCAATGAGGTTAATCGAATTATTGCTGATCATTTGTCAGACGAAGATTTTGAAATAGAAAAGATAGCTCAGCAACTTGGCATGAGTCGTAGTGCTTTCTTTAAGAAAATTAAGATGCTAACAGACTTGTCTCCAATAGATCTTGTAAAAGAATACAAACTTAATCATGCTGTGGAATTGTTGAAGAGTACTCGCTTGAGTATTACTGATGTAGCTTTTCAGTCAGGTTTCAGTGATGTTGGTTATTTCGGTAAGTGTTTTAGAAAAAAATTTGGTATGAGTCCCAGAGACTATAAAAGGAGTTAGTTGTTAGGTCTTGCTTCAACCTTATGATAATGCTAATCCTTAATGTTACCATAATAAAGACAGCGGCTATAACTTTGTGTTATTGTCGCTGTCTTATATATAAAAGGGGTCTGTAGATAGAGATTGTCTGATATGTATGAATGTCTTATCTATGAACGATAAGTTAATGTTGTTTTCATGCTATCATTTTATCGTTCCACCATAAATTTCCCCCCCTAAGTATCGATAGTAAGACTTACTTATATGCTTTATTCTGTGTAATAACGTTAGGATTTTGGTCAATGACACTTTGTGGAATGGGGAGATATAATTGATCTTCCGTAAGAGTGACATTCTTACTACTGTATTTCATTACATCAATAGCTGTACCTAACCGTTTTAAATCAAACCATCGATGGAACTCACAGCCAAACTCAACCTGATATTCATGTTGTAGTGCTGCTTTTACGGTTGGATATGCAGATGAAGGATATCCAGATTCTCCATATCCCGGTAAACCGGCACGTGCTCTTACTTCATTCATGTATTTTACGTCGCCGGTAGCTTCTGTGAGCATCAATAGGACATCGGCATAGCGTAAAACTATGAAATTATTGTTAGCTGCTTCTGTAAGTCCATCAAGTTTCGCATTGTCATCACGCCACTTAACACAGAACTTTGTGGGTACAAAATCTCCATTAGTATTCTTGTATCCGTTCTGGATAGTTGCATCTCTTCGTGGGTCACCATTCTCAAAAGCATTCCAAAGATCATCAGATACTTGATTTACTCCCATGCCCCATGCTGTGATACAACGATTATCCAGTGGGGTAAAGAGAGCCCAATACTTGCTATATGGATTATTCTTTCCTCCAAGGTATTGTATTTCAAAAATGGACTCTTTGCAGTTCTTGTTGTTCAAGTTCCATAGATTAGCATAATTAGACTCAAGCGAGAACTTTCCATATTCTTTCTTGAGGAAGGTAGCTGCATTATCTTTCTCACCAAGAGTGAGATAAACTTTACCTAACAGTGTGTTGGCAGCATCAGACGTTGCTGCACCAGCTATTCGTTCACCGGATTTTCCGGGCAGATTGTCGGCAGCATATTTAAGATCTTCGATGATGGCTTTGTAGATCTCGCTGGCAGGTGTACGACCTTGCGCATAAGCTTCTGATATACTGATTGGAGAAAGTACTAAAGGTACATCTCCCCATGCACGGACCATATCGAAATAATATAAGGCCCGAAGAAATCGGCATTCTCCCTCAATCTGATTTTTTGTGGAGAAGTCAGCTGAGTTTAATTTTGAAATTACATTGTTGATTTTGAAGAGAGCCTCATAATAAGTGTTCCAGAAATCTTCTACAACGCTATTTGACGTGATAATATTCTGATGAGTAGAAAGGGCAATTTTTGCGGTGTAATCTCCCGCAGTTTCATTGCAATACACATTATCAGAAGAGAGTTCTCCATAGTAAGATGGCAGTGATTGTGGGCCATAGATAGTATAGAGGGTAGCATAAACCGCATTCATAGCCGATTCAAAGTCTGCTTCTGACTGATAATAACTGTTTTCATTTGCTGACGATATCGGTGATAGGTTTAGAAAATTGCTACACCCAGAAAGGAGAAATATAGAAAGCAATCCTATAAAAAGTTTAGTTTTCATGATGCAGATATTTTTAATATGAAAAGAATTAAAATGATACATTAATACCAAAAGATGCCGAGAATGGAGTGGGATAAGCACCGTAATCATATCCTAAAAGGTAGCCTGTCTGGAAGGTACTGTTCTCTGGATCATAATTCCTGTAATTGGACCATACGTGGACGTTCTCTAGGTTTATATATAGTCTTAGATTTGAAAGACCTAATGACTTGTTAACCTTTTCTGGAAAGGTGTAACCTAAGCGAAGATTTTTGAGGCGTACGAAAGAACCGTTTTCTACCCAATAACTTGAACATTCTCCTCGTATACCTGTGTTAACAGTACGGGGCTTAGGTGTCATTCCGTCACCAGGTTGTTCATCTGATCGCCAATAGTTATAAACTGAAGCATAGGCATTCCTGTCCCCATTAAATTCACCTAAGAACCGGGCATTTTGATTCATAATCTCACCACCTTGTGATCCAGTAAGCATAAATGATAGATCAAAGTTCTTGTATGTAAATGTGTTGGTTAGTCCCCATGTGTAGTTCGGTTGATAGTTACCCAAAATTACCCGGTCATCAGACGTAATGGATCCATCTCCGTTAGCATCGAATACTTTGGGATCTCCAGCTTCACTTCCGGATGGAGCTGACCATCCTTTCCCTTTGTTTCCTCCAGAGGAAAGAGTATTTACATCTGCTGTGCTTAATACGCCTAGGATTTTATACCCAAAATAATTTCCTATAGGTTGTCCGACCTCAGTCTTCGAAATAGCATTATTCGTATTTACATAAATTGGAGAATTCCCGTTGCCTAGTTTTAAGACTTTATTCCGATTTGCAGAAATATTAAATTCTGTTGTCCATTTGAATTCTCCTACTAAATTGTGTGAAGTCAGATTCCATTCAATACCTTGATTACGTAAAGAACCAATATTAGTCAGTGAGGTTTCAAATCCTGTTAATACAGGAGTAGGGACATTAAGTAACAAGTCATTGGTACGTGAATAGTAAAGGTCTAGGGATGTACTCAATCGATTATTTATTATGGCTGCATCAATACCAAAATTTACTTGCCAGGTTTTTTCCCATTTTAAACTTGGATCAGGTTTTGTTGAAGTGTAGAGTCCTTGTGCAGTAGCACCGTTTATTACATAGGAAGAATAACCGAGCAGACCTATTGAGCCGTAGTTGTCAATTTGGTTGTTACCTGTTTGACCGTAACTTAGACGAAATTTAAGGTTATCGAGCCATGTGGCCTTGTCTTTTAGCCATGGTTCTTCGCTAGCACGCCATCCTAATGATGCTGAAGGGAAATATCCCCAGCGACTATTGGAACCAAATCTGGAGCATCCGTCAGAGCGAATAGCAGCTGATGCCAGATATTTGCTTTTATAAGAATAGGTGACACGGGCTAAATAGGATATCAGACTCCATGCAGTTTCACTTGTGTTCCCACTGATCGTTGTAGCAGCATTAAGAGTATGTACCATATCATTAGGATAACCTGTTCCTGTCATATTGCTATATTCAATAGTTTGTTTTTGCATGGTATACCCTAATAGTCCGGTAATAGCATGGTCACCAAAGGTCTTGTTGTAGTTGAGTGTGTTTTCCCACGCCCAGTTAAATTGGCGTAGTGTCTGAAAACTTCCGGTAGCATTAACCCATCCTGAGTATCCCCAATCTTGACCGGCATTCCAATATGATTTATAGTGCATATCTTCATTGCTGGCATTTAGTGCTGTACGAAAAGTAAGTCCGTCAAAGATCTTCCAGTCAACATAAGTGTTTATTAGCTCTGTATTTGTGACACGTTTCTTCGTCATTTCGCGTGTTAATGCGTAAGGATGCCATAACTGGAAGCCATATTTGACGAATGTGTTCCAGATTGAAGATGGATCTTTGAATCCTAAACTTCCTGTTTCGACACGAAGAGGAAAGATAGGATCACTTTGACATGCTAGAGAAACAGCATCAGATTTTCCGGAAAGTCCATAAGGCGAATCCTCAGAACGTGTGGCGGATAATTTCATGCTTATTGAGAAGTGAGTGTTAAACTGATGGTTGATATTGCTTCTCACACTATACCGCTTATAATTGTTTTGATCAACAACTCCTTCTTGATTTAGATAATTTCCGGAAATCATGAATTGTGTCTTTTCGCTTCCTCCAGAAGCGCTGACTTGAATATTATGAGATATTCCTGTCCTTAGAAGAACGTCTTGCCAATCTGTACCATTACCTATTCTGTCTATCCAATCCTTGTTTGAGAATTCATCTGGTACATAATATTTTGACAAGCTACTTTTACGAAGCAAATTCGGATTTGACTTTAAGGCTGTTGTATATGAATTGTTGCGTGCATCAGTTTCATATTCCATCCATTGCTTAGCGTCCATTAAATCTATTTTTCGTGTTACCTTAGAAAAACCGAGTTCATAACTTGCATCGATCTTTGTACGACCTGCCTTACCGCTTTTCGTGGTGATAATGACAACGCCATTTGCTCCACGACTGCCATATATGGCTGCAGAAGAAGCATCTTTTAGGATTTCAATACTTTCAATATCATTTGGGTTGATATTATTCAGTGGATTACGATTCGAATACTGTACATCACCACCGTTAGTGCCATTTGAAGTGGTATTGTCTTCCATAGGGATACCATCAATAACATACAATGGGGATGTACCACTATTTATTGATGACATGCCACGAACCTTAATGGTAGGTGATATGCCTGGTGCACCTTGAGATTGTGTGATGACAACGCCAGATACTTCTCCAGCCATTGATTGTAAAGCATTTCCGTAAGGACGATCCTTGAGTTTCTCTGCTCCTACAGCTGAGACTGCTCCTGTCAGATCTCGTTTTCTTACGCTCCCATACCCTATGACTACGAGCTCATCAAGATTTTTTGTATTTTCTTTAAGAGATATATTTAGAGAAGTCTGGTTCCCTATTTTAATTTCTTTAGGGATAAAGCCGACATAGCTGAATACAAGGGTAGCACCAGGTGCTGCCTCTATGGAATAATTTCCGTTTAGATCCGTTACTGTACCTTGTGTTGTACCTTTTACTACTACACTGACACCGATCAAAGGGTCTCCCTTTTGGTCCTGTACTATACCTTTGAGGGTTTGCTGGGACGGATAAGATGAAACGGGTAGGTTGCTCTTATGTTCCAGTAATAGTTTTGTTTTAATGTTTCCTTTCATAGGTAGAAAAGATACCATTAATAACAAAACAATAATTAGAATTTGTTCTTTTTTGTCCTTCATGTCTGTTCTTTTTGTCGATTAATAGATGTTTTTGGTTTGAAAGTTAAGGAATAAGTGTTTCTTATCTATTCGTTTTGTGTTTCTTTTAGTATCTATATGCTTGCAAATATATGTAAAAAGAAAAATTATAAATAAATGTAATGGAAATAATAATATATTATAACGTTTGTTGTCTTTTGATAACTTGCTGGAGTTTGATTGAAAATATATGGCTTATTCTGATAATGAATTATGACAAAAAAACTATATACAGGAAGTGTATCTTGTAAGTCAACCAGTTTTCTTATTCAAGGAATACGGACAAAAATACATAATTATCATAGTCTGGTTATTCTTAACAGAATATTGGCTTTACCTGGCAGTACTACCATTCTCTCGTCCTTATCTACCATTCTTTTCGCAGCCTTAGCCTTTACCCTAAAGATAACTGGATAATGGTTGACGGTCATATTCCAAGTATCAATGATATCTACCTTAAATTTCTCATTTCCTTGTAATCTGGGCCAGACATCGTTTTTGGCTGGCAATTCGAATTTCCATTTTTTAGGCTTTTCAGAGCCAAAGTATATAAAATAGGTGTTTGGTCCTGCAGAAGAAGTCATGGAATCCCAACTCTCATCAGCCAACCTTAACGGATTAGGAAGTGACTTTAAGATGCCAAGTGTAAATTTAATGCGGTGTGCCGATGTTCCTATAAATTGGCCACCCGTAGCTAAAAAAGAATATCCAGTGTAATAGTCTTTTCCTGTGCAGAAGCATTCTCCGTGAGTGACATACGTCCCACCCATGAGTCCTGTCCATATCCGTTGCAGCATTTGTTCCCCTGTCAGTTGAGCCCACCTGGCCTTATGATTGCCTTCATAACAAACTTCATCAAAGAGAATCGGTTTGTGAATGATATTCCTTACTGTAGTTGCTCCTTCAATATTGTATAGCGGTCCTTGGTCTTGTATGCTGGCATGTGTGAAGTAAGGCAGATTATAATCAATATATTTTGCCGTCCCTCCATGAATGCTCAGCAGATGGCGATAGGGATCCTGTTCGTATACGTATTTTGTCATTTCTATCCATTGGCTATAAGTTTTTGATTTGATGAGATTCCATTCGTTGGCGATAGACCACCACACATTGCTGAAACCACTGAGTCGAGCTACGACATAATGAAGATATCGCATATTATTTTCCATGCTCATCCTGTCAAATCCCCACAGTCCTTCATCGTATGGGGTAAAAAGAATGATGTCAGCTTCTATTCCTCTGTTATTCAAAGAGTCAATGCATTCTTCCAAGTGATGGAAAAAGTCGGTATTAAACCGAGAGAAGTCCCATGTATACTGGCATGGAGCTTCCTTATCCTTGGATAGTAGTGGATAGGGATACGACTGTGGTAATTCTCGAACACTATTATTGGGGAAAATACAGAAGCGGAGTTTGTTAAATCCTGCTTCTCTTAGGGAATAAAGGGTTTCCTTTTGTCTGGATTCTGGTGCATAAATCCAGGCATAGGAAGTCGTTCCTAATGGATAAAACGGTGTGCCATCAGCATAAACGAAGTTTTGTTGTGTTCCTGCTTTTACCATTCCGTGATGAGAGGATTGTGGTGTGGTACAAATGACATACCCTTCTTTATTATCCATTTCTGCTTCGGAAGAATGGGTTGTGTAATTCCATTTCCCCTGAAGAGTGGGCATGAAACGAATGCGGAAGGTGTTGCTACCATCATAAAATCCATCTACACGTATTGTGTCGGGTATGCCTTCATGGGTAAAGACAGCACTTAATTCGATGTCACTAAAAGGATTCTTATTAGTAACATAATGAAAATTAATCTCAGTGTGATTCCATTGTTCAATTGTTTTTTGGGCTGTTGCTTTGATTATTGAGAAGCAAAGGATAAAGAATAATAAAGAATATTTCTTCATATAACGAATTAATTTAATTTAGAAAGTATCTGGAAGAGTCAATTCCTGCAAAACTGACTCTTCCAAATGATGTGTTAGTTATTCATCCCTGAATCCATAGCCATTGTGAAGATGACCATTTGAATTTTTCAGGATATTATCACCCATCATCAACATGTAAATAGGAGGTTGACCATCTTCATAACCACTATAAACATAGTAGTCATATTGTTTTTCATTGTTGATAATGTTGATGCCCCAAGGCTGTCTGGTATAGCCTTCTGCCTCTAGTTTTTGGGCTTCTTCTCCATTAGGATCTATATAGGTAAACAAACCTTTGATAGCTAGATTAGTTGTACCTCCTGCCGTCAGATTGGACTTACTTGTGCCATTATAGTCGGCCACAGCACTCCAGTCATCATTCTGACCTCTCCAACTAGGATAGAGTACAGGGTCATTTTCCTTCCCTTTAGCGCACTGCGCGGTCAGACGATAACCATAAGTGGTACCTGCATCTACTAATTTTGTCCATATATAATTGGATATCGTGTTGCCATTTGGAAATGTATAATATCCCTTGGACTTCAAGCCGTTAATCATAGCTTCTGTGCGCTCATGATAACGGGCAACAGCCCATGATAGACGATTGGTACGGATAAGGTCCCATCTACGCATACCTTCTCCCCCAAACTCAAACTTGCGCTCTTCAACGATGGCATTAAGCAAAGACCCGTAATCAGCAATAAATTGATCGGTATTGGCTGATTCTTCTGATCCGAAAGCACGATTGCGAACCTGATCAAGTAGACTACGAGCTTTAGAATCTTCACTTAATGCGGCTTTTACTTCAGCTTGCATCAGAATGATTTCTGAGAAACGCATATAAGGATCATTGATGCCACTTTGTCCCTGTTTAGTAGTCCAAGGATGATTCATTCTGTTTTCATCCCATTTGTTCAGGGCTATACCCCCGTTGAGGCGAGAACCTTTATTGAAATTCAACAATGACTCTGCACCGGTACCTGATGAACCTGTAACTGTACAGGTGACGTCTCGACGAAGGTCGTTGGGATCGAAATCCCCATAATAATATATGGGGGTAAAACGACTCTGCCCGTATGATTTGCAAGGATAGTAAGAAGCACTACCACCATTGGAGGGACGCCCAAATGCATAAGGGCGCTGGCTACTGCTGCTGGCATGAGTCTCGGCAACTTCATAGACACTCTCATCAGCACAAATAGGGTTATTTGTGTCGATACCCATCATAGTCTGCTGGAAAATATATTGGAAAGGATTAGGAGTAGAGGCATAACGCGAATCTGTTCTTGGATCTGTGGTCTGCAGATGGATGTTGCCAGGATTGGAAATGGCATCACCCAGATATTTCTCTGCTATTTTATATAGGTTCTGCCAGTCATTTCGACGTCCATAGAAACATTTTCGAGTAGAACTCTCTGATATTTTTTCAAAGGACAAGGGCTTTCCGCTAATATCGGTATAGTAGCCACTTTCCATATCGGATCGGCGTGTCTGATATCCTCCGTCCCAGAGGCAGATACGTCCGATAAGACCTTCTGCATAGGTCCTGTTGAAATGTGTCTTTGTAATGGAAGAACTCTCGCCAGAACGATACATTAAAGGGATGACCTGCTCCAAATCCTTGATAATGTATTCTGATATAGAATCTCGATTGGAAAGGTGAGTGGCTATTGAACCAGAAACCGTCTGGAAAGCTACATCTCCGTAATAGCGAGTTAACTCATAATAGCAAGTAGCACGAAGTGTAACGGCTTCACCATAGATCTGACTTAATTCGGAAGGTTTGCCGGCAGAAATCATGCTTTGGAAACCGTCAGATTCCTGATAATTGGAGATGATAGAATTTACCTCTCCGATGATGCTATATAAACTCTTCCATGTGCTGTTGAAATCGCCATTACCTGAAGGACTTTGTGCTTCTGGCCCCTTTGCGCTTTCATTGGCATTCCAGCCATAGAGATAGGACATGGTCCAGCGGTTGGTCTGAGCGGCATTGGTTTCCGGCTGAGTCTCACAGTCAGAACCAGAGACCGTCATATCATAAAATACACCTGCACTATGTACTTTACCGTTGGCACGCCAATTTTCATAAGCATTCTGAAGAGCAGCACGTGCTGTAGTTGGATCTGAAAAGACGAAGCCCTTATCTGCCTGGGACGATGATGTTTGATTAAGAAAATCTGAACAAGATGACAGGCCGCCTAATAAGGTTGCTCCTATTAAACCAATTATTATCTTTTTCATAGTTTTGACAAATTAAAATTTCACATTAAGGCCGATTGTAAACGAGCGTGAACGAGGATAAGAACCGTAATCCATACCCATTGTAGGGTAACTGCCGTTTCTGTTCATATCCGTGTTGACTTCAGGATCATAACCGGAGTAGCCGGTGATACAGAATACATTACTCATGGTCGCATAAATCCTGGCGCTATTGATATATAACTTTCTGGTCCATTCTTTAGGTAGGGTATAGCCAATCGTAATATCACTCAGACGCAGGAAAGAAGCATCCTCTAAATATTCAGAAAGAACAATACTGGCTTCATAGAATGGTAGAGGATGACTGGCGTTGACATTCAGAGTGTTTAATGCGTCAGGGTCAGTTACAGCTGCAAGCTGACCATTAACGATGTCATAAAGTTTATAATAATCAGATAAATAACCGCGGCGATTCTTACCATAGCCTGATTCCTTGCCACCGGTATATTCTGTCATGGCGGCAGCATTATATACCTTTCCTCCAATCTGATAGGTGAAATTGGCTCTGAAATCCAAATTCTTCCAGTTGCCTGAGAGACCGAAACCACCGGTATGATGTGGTTGGATTTTACCTATGACTGATACATCATCAGCATCGACAGTACCACTTCCATCACGGTCTTTCAGTTTGATAGCTCCTGGAAAAGCATTCTGACCGTTAGGCAATTTATCCTTCATTTCACCAGGAATAGGATAAGATACAAAGATGCTGGCGGAGATATCTGGTATTCCATTTTTTAATACATATTTACCGTTGACATAGTTGAAATCGTTTACGGTATAGAAGCCATTACTGGTATAGCCCCTAACCAATCCCACCGGACGTCCTTCGGTAAGAAGATAGTCATTAGCAGGCATTAATGAAGAAGATCCCCAACCTGATCCATAAAGGATGTCAGCATCATCTTTCAACTTGTCTACATTATTGTAGTTTAAATTATATGTAAAGTTGAAGTTTAAATTGAGATTTTTTGAACGAACCAATGCCGCATTCAAAGCAAGTTCGAGCCCTTTATTAGATGTTTGACCGATATTGGTATATTGATGTGAGTAACCTGTAGAAGAGTCTATCTCTTGATTCATCAGCAGATCCTTAGTTGTATTCCAATATAAATCTAAGGTTCCATTGATCCTATTGAAGAAACCGAAATCAAAACCGATATTACGGGAAATATTCGTCTCCCATTTCAAATCGGGATTTTCCTTCAGCCCGGAAGGAGAATAGATCTGGACAGTTTTCTCATCCCATACACCTGTGCTGGCTGTATAGGTCTCGTGCCAAAGACTGGAATTGATATTATCATTACCTGCTGTGCCATAAGAGAGACGTATTTTCAAATTGTCTAACCATTTGCTAACTGACTTCATGAATGGTTCATCGGATATTCTCCAGGCCAATGCTGTAGCAGGAAAATATCCCCAATGGTGATTAGGGCCAAACTTGGAACTACCATCAGCTCGCATAGTAGCGGTCAATAGATATCTGCCGAGATAGGAATAGTTTACTCTGCCGAACCAAGATTGTGTGGTTTCAGGGACATTGTATTCATTCTCATATTTGTTTTCATCAGGATATGAGTTTGCATCGCCCATGTTGATCATACCAAATATGCGGTTCATCGTCCAGGCCTCACCGGAAGGAAACCCTCCGCCGTATACGGTCAGTTTCTCGCTGCTGCTTTTGAGTTCCTCATTACCAACCATAAAATTTAACTTATGGTTATTGCCGAGTCCTTGGACATCATAGTTGATGGTAGCCAAAAATCTCCAGTTTTTACCACTGTTCTTGGCCAACGTCCCATATTTGTGACCTTTAGTCCAAGAGAAACCACTTGTTACGGAACCGTCATCATAATATTTGTTCTGCCCCCAGTTACGTCCCATGTCGTATTCTGCACGACCGGATAATCCTTTTATAGGAGTCCAGGTAAGAGCGAAATTGCCACGCAGACGATTCCTCTGGGTTAAGTTATAAAGCGATTCTGTAATGGCAACAGGACTTTGCCCTGTATCGACATTGCCTTCACCCATACCGAGTAAGGTTGCTTCGCCGGTACCTGAAGGATTATCAATTGGCCGGAATTCAAAGGCTGAAGAAAGTAGAGAACCTTTGGCCGTGACTGTGTCATCGATGCCTTTGATATTTACATCTGAATAGCGGACATCCATATCAAAAGTGAATGTCTTGAAAAATTTCTGTTGGAACTTGAAGTCCATAGCATATCTCTCAAAACCAGAATTGATCTTGATTCCATCGTCTTTCAGGTAATTGGTCGCAAATGTAAATTTTGTGTTTTCACTACCGCCGCTGAGATTGATGTTGTGACTCCACGAAGAAGCCGTCTTTAGCATATTGTTAGTATAGTCATGTGAAGAGATATTGGCGTAGTCCGCATAATGATTCCCGTAAGTGCTGCCTAAACCAAAATATTTCTCAAAGCTACTTTCGTCATTCTTGTTATAGGCATCGACAAAGGCCCAGTTTAATGCAAGATAATCTTGAGGATCAAGCACACTTAATTTCTTTGCGATCCATTTGGACTGATAATATCCACTATAGGTTACTGATGTTTTGCCGGATTCAGCACCTTTGGTGGTAACCAATATTACGCCATTACCACCTCGTGCACCGTAGATTGCTGTGGAGGAAGCATCCTTTAAAACATCTATAGATACAATTTGGTCAGCAGGAATATCTGATATATCGCTTACGGGGAATCCATCAACAATATAAAGTGGATCGTTGCTCTGAGAGATGGAGCCACCACCACGTACCTTAATATTTACGGTGGCACCAGGACGTCCATCTTGAGAAACAACTTGTACACCGGCTAATTTTCCTTCAAGGGCCTCAGCTACGTTGGATATAGGATTGGCAACCAATGCATCATGACTTACACTGGCAACGGCACCGGTAAGATCTCTCTTCTTGACGGTGCCGTAACCAATAACAACTACTTCATCTAGGTTTGCATTATCTTCTTGAAGAACAACATTCAAAAAAGAATTGTTCCCTACTGTTACTGTTTGTGTCTTGTAACCAACATAAGAAAATTTAGCTTTTGTTGCTGGGGTGATATTGTTGAGAGTGAATTTCCCATTGATATCACTGACAGCTCCTATACCTTTTCCTGTTTGTATACTTACACCAATTAAAGGATCTCCTTTCGTGTCTTTTACTACGCCAGATATTTCTTGCGCAAAACTGGCAGAATAAACTAAGCTTAAAAATAGAGTAATTATAACTCTATTAAAATTTGAATATACGCGATGATAGCATATATCTTCATTTTTAATGTGTCTTTTTTTGTCTTTCATGTCTGTTCTTTTTATCGATTAATAGATGTCTGTTGGTTTGCAGATTAATAAATAGATGCTTCTTATATATTTGTTTTATGTTTCTTTTAGTATCGATATTGCTGCAAATATATGAAAAAAGAAAAAATACAAAATATATTTAATAATAAAATAGTATAGTATAACATTTGTTAGTTTTTAATAACTTTGTAGATGCTTAATTGAAAATATGAAATACATTGCTGATAGCAGTTTCTGAAAATTTTTATATAAATGAATCTGATATTTTTTAATTCCGTTGAATTGGGCTAATTTTATAGTTTATTACTATATTATACCAGTTGGCGGAATTATGTCACAGTCATAATCACTTGATTTTCTCAATTGACTTAGTACAGAAAAGGTTTACACTGTTTTAACAATTAAATAGTGTAATAAAAATGAAGAAGAAAGAATTCCGTCGTTATGAGTCCAGATTCAAATTGTCAGTTTTGCGAGACATGTATGAGAACAATTTGTCATATAACTTTACTGCGAAGAAATATGGCATAATCTGCCCCCAAACATTACATTTATGGGAGAAAGAATTTCCACTTGACACAAAAAGCCTATCTTTGTCAGAAGAAGTCATCAACAAGATAAAGTCAATGCGTTCAAAGAAGGAAGAATCAGCAGCGTCAAAGGCCAATAAGACAAGAGAAGAAGAGTTGGAAAGTGAGATAGTCAATCTGCGCAAGGCTCTTACGTATTCCGAACTTCGTAATGAGGGCCTGATAGAACTGTTGAGAATGGGCAAGGAAGAATTTGGAATTGATCTGTTAAAAAAAGATGGCGCCAAGCAGTGAACAGCCTGCACGCCAGTCACCCGAAGGAATCAATCGGGTCTCTGAGCGGACTGTTTGGCAAGACCCGTGTAGGCTATTATTCCGTCAGCAGGGAAAAGATGAAGCGTCGGGAGCTTCAGGATACGTCCATAGTGCGGATGGTCAGGGAAATCCGGGGACATGCGCCGGGCATAGGCGCATACAAGTTGTTTATAATGCTGAAGGACGTATATCCGGAGAAGATGATGGGCAGAGACCGTTTTTATAAGTTGATGAAAGACCATCGCCTGATGCTCAAGCCGGAGCGTTGCCGTCATACGACTGACTCTAACCATAATTACCACAAATACAAGAACCTCATAAAGGACATGAAGGTAAGCAAGCCCAATCAGCTCTGGGTGGCAGACATTACCTATATTGACACAGATGAGGGAGTGTGCTATCTGCATTTGATAACCGATGCCTTCACCCATGAGATCATCGGATGGGTTCTCTCGGACTCCCTGGTGGCTGTCAATACTATAGCAGCACTCAGTCAGGCCATAGAACAGGCCGGCGATGCCGATCTGAGCCTGTTGACCCACCACTCGGACCGCGGTTCCCAATACTGTTGTAATGCCTATGTCGAAAAACTTAACAGTGTGCATGCATCCATCAGTATGACCGAGGACTACAAGCCGACGGACAATGCCGTGGCAGAACGAGTGAACGGCATCATCAAGCAGGAATGGCTTTACAGAATGAAAAGACCGAAGAATATGGCCGAAGCCCGGAGGATCATATCGGATATTGTGGACTTCTACAATAATAAGAGGCCGCATATGAGTAATGGCATGCTGACACCTGTCCAGATGAGGTTAAAATATGAGAGTACTCCCTGAACGCTCTTTGGAGGCTTTACGCCTCCAGCCGCAGGGCAAACCTCCGTGGTGTTTTTCATGTTTTTTATTTGGCTGTATGGAAGAAAAGTATTAACTTTGAAATGTTAAAGATGATCCCACACTGAAATGTCAATTATTTTCTTACTGTATACAGAATCAGGAAGAGAAACTAAAAGGTGTCAAGTGAATCAGTCGCACTTTTAAGAAGTTGTATAGTAAAATCAGTAACAGAGTATTAAAAGTGTAAACCAAATCCAGTCATAGTCAAAATGGTGCATTTCGCTATACCAAAATAGTGCATTTCGGTACCCCAAAATGGTGCATTTCACTATACCAAAATGGTGCATTTCGGTCACCGTCAGATTGTGATTCTTTACTTACTCCTAGTCCCTGACTTGATGCCGTTATATATGGCGTACGGATGTTGGATTGGACAAGTTAAGCATTACACACTTAAGAAAATATCTTATCAACATAGGATTTGACAGGTTGTAGTGTTCCACCATATCCCGGAACAACATCATATTGAAGTAATTGGTTCCAGCCATAGTCAAAATGAGGTTACCGGACTGTGGTAATGAACTAAATTAATTCCGCCAACGGGTTATATTATGAATGTTCTGATGAATAAATTTTATGTGTAATGTGCAGATTATTTCATATAGATAGGTATGATTTCTTTTGTTTTGTTTGTGCTATAATATATATTGTATTATCTTTGAGCACAATAAAGAAATAATTTTGTATTATTGTAAAGTGAAAGATGATGATTTGCCAATTTCCCCATTTTTGATTTATATGATGACTTTAATATATTTTTTATCCTAAAATGAGGCGATAGAATGATGCTTCGTGATCTTTGAATTTTTACTTCTATATTTAGATCTTGTGTTTGGGTTAGAACGTGTTAAAAAAAAATAATAAATTAATTATTTATTTCGATTATATTCTTATTATATTTCGTTTTATTATCTTTGCGATGTCTTTTAGAAGAAATTACAAATCAAAAGAAATATGATGAATAAGGAATTAGAGTTAAAAGCAGAAGAATTACGGCTGAAACTTATCAAGCTGATTTACTCTTCAGGAACAGGTCATACTGGGGGAGACCTGTCTGTATTAAATGTACTTGTAGCTCTTTATAATCGTATACTTAATGTTGATCCGAAAAATCCTCAGGATCCTAATCGTGATCGTTTTATATTGAGTAAGGGACATTGTGCTGAAGCTTTGTATAGCGTGTTGTGTGATAAAGGATTTATCGTTCATGATGAACTTGATGATTATGGTAAGAATTATTCGCACTTGGGCGGGCATCCTGATAATTCTATTCCTGGTGTGGAGATTAATACTGGGGCTCTTGGTCATGGCTTATCAGTTGGCATCGGGATGGCTTTGGCGGGTAAGATGAATGGTAAGCCATACAAGACATTTGTAGTCATGGGTGATGGCGAGCAAGCAGAAGGATCTATATACGAAGCAGCTTTGTCTGCGAGCAAGTATCATTTAGACAATATAGTTGCGGTTATTGATCGGAACGGATTGCAAATTTCCGGTTCAACGGAAGAGGTTATGCCTATAGAACCTATCTTAAGGCATTGGTCATCTTTCGGATGGGACGTTCTTGAAATGAATGGTAATAGTATCGATGATATTGTCGATACATTTGACGGTATAGATTTCTCAAATAATAAGCCACACATCATCATTTCTCATACAACAAAAGGTTATGGGGTCTCTTATATGGAAAATGTGGCAAGTTGGCATCATGGTGTGCCGGATGAAGAGCATTATCAGTTGGCCGTAAAAGAAATTGAATCTCGAATTGAAAATTTAAAAAACAATCTTTAAAATCCATGAATATGGAAATTTTAAAAGTAAATAAAATACCTAATCGTAAAAGTTTTACAAATACCCTTTTGGATTTAGCTCTGAAAGATAAAGATATTATTGCCGTTACTTCTGATGCAACAGGATCAGCTACGTTAACAGAATTTGCTAAGACACTGCCCAAGCAATTCGTTGAGGTTGGTATCGCAGAGCAGAATGCTGTAGGCATATCAGCAGGGTTAGCTTCTACAGGAAAGAAAGTTTTTGTGTGTGGTCCCGCCTGCTTTTATGTTGCACGCAGTCTGGAACAGGTGAAGGTTGATCTGGCCTATTCTCAGATGCCTGTAAAAATATTGGGTGTAAGTGGTGGCGTGGCTTATGGTCAATTGGGAGCAACTCATCATAGTCTGCATGACATTGCCGTTTTACGTACTTTCCCTGGAATGGAAATCTATCTCCCTTGTGATGTTCGTGAGACCAGAAAGTTATGTATAGCTTTGGCTAATCGCCCTAAACCTGCCTATATCAGGGTAGGACGTAATGCAGTACCTGATGTATATGAAAACGATGATTTTCCGTTAGAGTTGGGCAAGGATAATACGATTATGGAGGGGGATGATCTTTCTATTATTGGTACGGGAGAAACGGTTGCTCACTGTCTGGAGGCAGCCAGGATGCTTAGAGAAAAAGGTATTTATGCTCGGGTGATAGATGCTTTTTCCTTAAAACCTTTTGATAAAGAGACCGTACTTAAAGCGGCCCGCGAAACTGGCGGTATCCTGACAGTAGAAGAGCATAGTATTTATGGAGGCCTTGGCGCGGCAGTAGCTGAAATTGTTTCGCAGAATTGTCCCGTCAAGATGCGAATACTGGGTATACCTGATGAAAATGTTGTTCATGCAACGTCTAAGGAGATATTTCATCATTATGGTTTCGATTATGAGGGAATCTTTACTGCTGCCTTAAACTTGCTGAAAACTAAATAAAATATCAAGATTCTGCCTTAAAAGATAATTGCTGCAGTTTAATGTTCATAATATGCTATATTTCAATACTGATGACAACAAACAATTTATCTTAATAATTTATGAAATATATAATCTCTATTGACCAAAGTACGCAATCTACAAAAGCTTTTCTTTTTGATAGTCAATGTGAAATAGTAAGTCAGAAATCAATAGCTCACAAACAGTATTATCCTCGAACCGGATGGGTTGAGCATGATGCAGAAGAAATTTATGGAAATGTGGTCAAGGTAATAGAAGAATTAGTGGAGCCATACCATAATGATTCTGATGAATTTTCGTTAGCGATTACTAATCAACGAGAAACGGTAGTTGTGTGGAATCGCAAAACCGGCAAACCCGTGTATAATGCTATTGTTTGGGAGAGTAATCATGGCAAGGATATTTGTGATCAACTGGTAAAGGATGGTTACAATGATTTAGTTCGTGAGCGCAGTGGTTTGCTTATTAATCCTTATTTTGCCGGTAGTGGCGCTGAGTGGATCTTAGATAATGTAAAAGGGGTACGTCAACAAGCTGATAATGGTGAACTCTGTTTCGGAACAATTGACTCTTGGCTTATTTTCCGACTCACCAAAGGGAAAAGGCATGTAACTGATTATACCAATGCTTCTCGTACGATGCTCTTCAATATCCACACGTTACAATGGGATGAAGATCTGTTGCGTATGCTTGCTATCCCTCGTTCAATGATGCCGGAGATTCTGTCTTGTGATGCTGTTTATGGTGAGACAACTGTAGAAGGGATTTTTAGTAATCCTATAAAAATCGCAGGTGTCTTAGGTGACAGTCATGGCGCACTTGTTGGACAAATGTGCTTTAATAAGGGATATGGTAAGGTGACTTATGGAACAGGTTCTTCTGTGATGGTAAATATAGGTAATGATCCGATATTGGCGCCTGATGGACTTGTCACTTCTGTTGGTTTTTCTGCATTAGGGAAGGTCTATTATGCTTTTGAAGGAAATATTCATTGTACAGGAGGTACCATTACATGGCTCAAAGATCAGGTGCAGTTAATTGATAACTTTGAGGAACTGGAGAATTTAGCGACTTCAGTCAATGATAATGGCGGGGTATACTTGGTTCCTGCATTTTCCGGATTGGGTGCTCCTTGGTGGAATAGTCAGGTTAAGGGGATGCTTTTTGGTCTTACCTTAGGCATTAATAAAGCTTACATTTGTCGGGCTGCACTTGAGTCTATTGCTTATCAGATAACAGATCTGATTAAGGTGATGACAGATTTGGCTGGAATATCTCTTCAAGATATAAGAGTTGATGGAGGACCGACGACCAATAAGTTTCTTATGCAATTTCAGGCTGATATGCTGCAAGTACCGGTTGTAAGAGTAAAAGTAGTAGATGTCTCAGCTTTTGGAGCTATGGTAATGAATAGATTCGCATTGAAAGAATGGTCTTCTTTTACTGACGCTTCTGCTATTTGGAAACCCGATAGGGTTGTTAAACCTAAAAAGAGTAAAACTGATATGCAATCTGATTATAATGGCTGGCATCAAGCTATCAATCAACTATTAAAATAAATATGAACAATTAAAAAATATTATCATGAAAAATCAGAAACAGTGTTTTGGCGTGATTATCGGTACGCGTGCCTATTTTAATTCAGAACTGGCAAAAGATGTGAAAAAGCATTTGCTGGAAGTCTTGGAGCAACAGGGATACGAATATATTATTCTTCCTGAAGATGCTACTCCTACGGGCTCAAGTAGCATTGAAACTCTTGATGACGGTATTAAAAATGCAAACCTTTTTCGTGCACATCGAGATGAGATTGACGGTATAATTATCAGTTTACCAAATTTCGGTTTTGAAATCGGCATTATCAATGCGATCAGTCGTGCCGAATTGAATGTGCCGATATTGGTTCAGGCTTGCGATGATGAAAATGATAAAGTCGATCTGGATAGTCGTCGTGATGCCTTTTGTGGTAAGATTTCTGTCTGTAACAACTTGTATCAATATGGAATTCCCTTCTCATTAACATCACTGCATACCTATAGTATCTATAGTGAGGAACTGGTAAAGGATATTAATAAATTTGCAGGTGTGTGCCGTGTCGTTAATACGCTTCGTCATAGTCGTATTGGGCAGTTGGGTACACGGCCTCTTGGCTTTAATACTTGCCGGGCAAGTGAAAAATTGTTGCAGCGGAGTGGTATTACTGTGGTTCCTGCAGATTTGAGTGAGATTATTTTTGCTGCACAGAAAATTAAAGATGATGATCCGGCTTTTATCAAGATGGTAAAAGATATTCACGATTATGCCAGAATTCCGAATGCTTATGAGGAGAAGTTGAGTGTTCAGGCAAAGTTTGGGGTGGCTGTACAAAACTGGATTGCGGCCAATCGTGTAGATGCTTTGGCTATTCAGTGCTGGGATTCTCTTGAGCAAAACTATGGTTGTGCTGCTTGTGTCACAATGGCTATGTTGGGTGATAAAGGCATACCTTGCGCCTGTGAGACAGATATTACTGGCGCAGTGTCCATGTTGGCTTTACATTTAGCGTCCAATAAAGCTTCGGCAATCGCTGATTGGAATAATAATTTTGCAAATGATCGTAATAAGTGTGTTTGCACACATTGTGGTAATTTCCCTCGTTCATTTGTCGGTAATCATGATCTTAAACTTACGCCGTTAGGTGTACTTGGCAGAACTTTGGGTAAGATTCGTACATTTGGAGCGATCAGTGCTAAGGTCAGTGCCGGAGACTTTACTTTCTTCCGTATTTCAACTGATGATGCAGATGGCAAGATCCGTGCTTATGTCGGTAACGGAGAAATTACCGATGATCCCTATGGAATGGATGGATGTATTGCTGTAACTAAAGTTGATCATCTGCAGAAACTTATGAAATATATTTGTCGTAATGGTTTTGAACACCATGTGGCTCTTGTGCGCAGTGATGTTGTTGAGATATTGGAAGATGCAATCAACAATTATTTGGGTTGGGATCTTTATGTACATAACGATAAAAAAGATGAGGACTGATTTATGATAATTGCTACAAGCTATGTGATCGGCATTTTATGCTGTATTGTATGTTGTATTTGCTGGGGCTCATGGGGAAATGCTCAAAAGCTCGTAGCACAACGAAACTGGAGTTTTGAACTGTTTTATATGGATTTTACCATTGGATTGGTAATAACAGCTCTTCTGGGTGCTTTCACTTTAGGAAGCTTAGGACATCAGGGACCTACGTTTCTTGCCAATATGGGCACATTGGATAGTTATAGTGTAACGTATGCTCTGCTTGGTGGAGTCGTGTGGAACTTTGGTACAATATTTCTTACGGCTGCAATGGCTGTCGCCGGGATGTCTGTAGGTTTCCCTATCGGAGGGGGACTTGGATGGATTGGAGGAATCTTCTATACCTATATCTTGACCGTTGCAAATGGAAACAAGTATCCGGGTAATGAAAAATTGTTATGGCTCGGAGTCGGCATTATTGTGATTGCAATCTTACTTAATGCTCGTGCTTATGGCAAACTTTCTTCCGGTCAGCATAAAACGCCTGTCAAGGGTATTGTATGTGCATTGATTTCGGGTATAGCCATTATCTTCTTTTTTGGATTGGTCGCTAAGTCTATTGATCCAATATATGGAGGAGCACCTGCAGTAGGTGGTGTAAGTGGTCACTTGACTCCTTATACAGCAGTATTCTTGTTTTCAATTGGGGCATTGGTTACAACACCGATTTTTAATACTCTGCTTATGTATTTTCCCTTACAAGGCAATAAGGTATCTTTTCGTGATTATTTCAAAGGAAATTCGCACACACACATTATCGGAATTCTTGGTGGATTTATATGGATGGCCGGTATGGTGATTAGTTTTTCCAGGGGTACTGCAGGTAATAATGCTATCGCTTATGCTCTCAGCAATGCGGCTCCAGTAGTGGCTATGATCTGGGGCGTTTTCGTTTGGAAAGAATTTAAAGGTGCTTCTAAGGAAACTAAAGGCCTTATTTGGGCTACACTGATACTGTTTGTTGTAGGACTGATAAGTATTACTCTTTCCAGTGAGTAGCAAAATCTTATAACTGTGCAATAGTATATTTTACATCGAAATCACGGAATAGTTGCTGTGCATCTTCCGTGATATTCGAATCTGTAATGATGTGATCAACTAGTGATAATGCTCCCAGACTAGCAAATGAACTGGT
The DNA here is from genome assembly GCA_963769405.1 of uncultured Prevotellaceae bacterium. Classification (GTDB taxonomy): domain Bacteria; phylum Bacteroidota; class Bacteroidia; order Bacteroidales; family Bacteroidaceae; genus Prevotella. Next base: position 276,612 of record CAVYLQ010000016.1, read on the forward strand.
GCCGATTTTAGTGGAGTCAGCTACGAGATATATCTTGTCAGAAACGTCTATCATAGCTTTTTTTACTGGTAGATCACTAAAACTTGGATAGGTCAATCCTGTTTTCAGGTTGATGCCTGCGGTGGCTAAAAACAATTTGTCAGCATGGATGTCGGTAAAGTAATTGGCAGCTTTTACACCGGTAAGCGAAAGTGTAGGGCTTTTAAACTCCCCTCCTGTCACATTAAGATTGATGCCAAGATTACTACCTAGTATGACGGCAATGTTCAAAGCATTTGTTATGACTCTGAGGTTTGAAAACCCAGAAAGAAGTTTAGCCAATTCTGTAGTAGTAGAACCAGAATCAAGAATAATCGTTTCACCATCATGAATGAGTTTGATAGCTTCTCTTGCAATAGCTTTTTTGGCTTCCATATTTTTCTGATTCAACAATGTGAAATCTTTCACATTCAACCCTGCATTGCTGAGTACAGCACCTCCGTGCTCTCTGGTGATAAGCCCTCGCTGTTCCAGTTTTTCCAGATCTTGGCGAATAGTTACTTCTGTTACCTTGAAAAGGTGACTCAGGTCCTGGACCTTTGCTTGTCCGTCTTCACGGATAAATTCCATGATTTTTTCTCTTCTTTGTGCAGCTAACATCATTTGGCTTTTTCTAATTTACGAAATACTTAATATGCAAAGATAAATAATTTCTCTAAAACAAAAAAGATATTAATCGATATTTCGATTACTTTGTTTTATTTTATATCAAAAGACATTAAAAAAATATGAACCAACAAAAATATCGTATTGGATTGGTGATGAAATCACTTAATGCAAATTTCTTTGAAGTTATGCAGAACGGGGCCTTATGTTTTGCTGAAAAACATCCTGAGATAGATTTGATTTGTAGAGGGACAACTTCACAGACAGATGTTGATGCCCAGATCGGATATGTTGATGAATTAATACAAAAAAAGGTAGATGCGATTGTATTGGTACCAATAGATTCGGTTGCTCTGGCTTATTCTGCCTGTAAAGCAGTACATAATGGAATATTGGTAGTTAATATCGATATAAAATTAGATGATGCTATATTAAATGAGCAGCATGTGAATATCCCCTTTGTTGGCCCTGATAATTATAAGGCTTCTTATGAAGTTGGCAAACTTCTGTCCAGATCTTTAAATAGAGGAGATGAAGTTGCGATCATTGAAGGACTTCCTTCTGCAGATAATGCTTCTCAGCGTAAGGCTGGAAGTCTGAGAGTAATTCAAGAAGAGGGTTATAAACTTGTGGCTTCAGAACCTGCAAATTGGGAAACGGTGGATGCTCGCAATGTGTTTTCTCGTATCTGGAATCAAAATCCTGATTTACAAGGTGTTTTCTGTGGTAATGATGCTATGGCCCTTGGGGTATTACAAGAGATGGATATCCGCAGAAAACATTTACCAGTAGTAGGCTTTGATAATGATGCGGCAATGTCGCCTTATTTGCGGAATGGACAGGAGGTAGGAACTGTCGATATCTTTTCTTCACAGATGGCTGTTGAGGGCATTAAATATGTAATCAATATGATGTGTCATGAGTTAAGAACTTATGATAGTTATTCTACTCCTTTCAAGATTATATGTGGGGAAAGTCCTTGTTGTCTAAATTAAAGGTTTGTCTGATATTCTGGGTTATATGTTTTGTTTTTTTTATACGGTGTAAAAAAGATCGAGAGGACTAAAAGTGATTATGGTTATACTTATACTTCTTTTTTGTTGTGAAGGTATAACTTTTTTGGAAAAGATAATAGTAAATTTAGGATGTTGATTAATTTCCAAAATGTTTTCTTTAATGAATTTTCTGACTGGTTACAAATTTTATCCAAAATCGTCTTATACATATAAAAAGAGTAAACAACAAAGTTGAAGTTTTAGCATTCTCTTCAAGTCATAACTAAAAACTTATTAATAAATGGAAAATTACAAAAAATTAGTGTTTTCTTTTTTGGCAATAACATCTTGCGGCATACTACAGCCTGCGACAGCTCTTGCCAATAAAGTGACATCTAATCTGTCTATGTTGCAACAACATCAGGTAACTGGAAAAGTTGTTGATGAAAATGGGGATCCTCTTATTGGTGTTACTGTGAAAACACTTTCAGGTAAAGTAGGTGCAGTTACTGATCTTAATGGCAATTTCAGTATGGATATACCTGCAGGCACAAAACTTCAGTTGTCTTATACAGGATATAAATCTATTACAGTGAGTGCCGGTGCAACGATATTCAAAATGAAACCTGATGTTCTTGGGTTAAATGAGGTTGTTGCTATTGGATATGGTATACAGAAAAAACGGGATTTGACAGGAGCTATTACTACTGTTAAGTCTGCAGACGTTACGATGAACCCTAATGCTAACCCGATGCAGGCTTTGCAGGGAAAGGTGGCTGGATTGGATATTCAGAAAACATCAGGCGAAGCTGGAGCCGGAATAACCATGCAACTGCGTGGTACTCGTTCTTTTACTGCTAGTGGCAATCCTACATTCATTATTGATGGCATGCCAGGAGATTACTCTACATTGAACCCTAATGATATTGAGACTATTGAAGTGTTGAAAGATGCCTCAAGTACAGCTGTTTACGGGGCTAGTGGCGCAAATGGTGTGGTCATTATTACAACTAAAAATGGTGGTCGAGGGAAAGTTAAGACGGATTTTAATTCTTATTTGGGCATTAATGGCTGGTCTCAAATTCCTAAAATGCGTACAGGTGAAGAATATCTGCAAGGTATTCGCGATGCCAACAAAGCCATAGGCAACTGGTCTTCTTCTGCAGATGATGAAAGGGTAATTGATGGCGTGTTAGGTACAGGAGCCTATAAGGCTGCTGAAGCTGGCAATTTTATCAATTGGCCAAAAACTTTGCTGAAGACTGCCATGACCCAGAATTATAGTGCTGCTTTTTCTGGTGGAACAGATAAAACAAGTGCTTATTTCTCTCTTAACTTTTCGGATGAAACCGGGCAGTATAAGAATGATGATTACAAGGTGTATTCTTCTAATATCCGTATTGATCATAAATTGAAATCATGGGCAAGTATTGGAGTTAATGCACGCATGTCTTATGCTTACCAGAATAAAGCTTATTCTCATTTGGACCAGGCTATGACTCGTGTGCCTATCGGCTCTTTATATGACGAAAATGGAAATCTGGCAATTCAACCAAGTTTTGGATCAAGTACGAATATAAACTTGCTTCTGAATAATAAGGAAAATTATAGAGATAATAATCAGAATCTTAAACTCTATTTTAATCCTTATATTGAAATTAAACCTTTCAAAGGCTTTTCTATCTTAAGTCGTTTACAGGCTATTCTTACTTATACTAGAAATAATTATTTCCAAGGTATGGGTTCGTATCAATATTATAATGCCAATGGTGCTAATGCAGTTGGTACAAATAGTGATGTTTATGCTTCTATCACGCAGGACAGACAGTATAATTATACTTGGGAAAATGTATTTACCTATCATTTTCAGATTGCCAGTGTTCATGACTTTACGATTACTGCTGTTACTTCATGGTCAGATAACCGTAATGATGAAACATTCCAGAAAGAGTCAAATATCACAGATAATGCTTATCTCTGGCATAATATGGGTAAGACGGGTGATGCTAATTCCACGATTAGTTCATTATACCAGATGTCAAAGACGATGGGGCTTGTTGGTCGTATAGCTTATTCTTATCAAGGAAAATATTTAGCTTCGGCATCTATCCGCCGTGATGGCAGTTCTGTGTTGGCAAATGGCAATAAATGGGATACTTTCCCTGCTTTTTCGTTGGGTTGGAGACTTTCTGATGAAAAATTCATGGCTTCAACACGCAGTTGGCTGGATAATCTGAAGATTCGTTTTGGCTATGGTGTTACAGGTACTGCAAGTTTGGCACCGTATTCTACCATTTCTTCTTTGGAACTTTCTACTATGCAATTTAGTAATCTTTCTACTCCTATGCAGATTTATCGTTATACGCAGGAATATGCTAATAAGTCATTGAGTTGGGAAAAATCTTATAATACTAATATTGGATTTGATGCGACATTCTTGAACGGAAGGATCAATCTTACGGCTGATCTATATCGGACAATTACCAAAGGGGTTATCTGGTCACGCCAGTTGCCGGTTACTAATGGCGGATACACTTCAGATAGTCAGTTCTATATGATGAATCAAAATCTTTGTAGAACAAAGAACAATGGTGTTGAGTTGGCTTTGAATACGAATAATATTGATACACGTGACTTTAAATGGAATTCGGATATTACTTTTACTGCTAATAAAGAGAAGATTACTTCTCTTATGAATGGGGTTTCGAATAATATTACGAATGGAGATTATTCCCTTTCTCTGGGACATCCTGTTAATTCTTTCTATCACTATAAGTTGGATGGTATTTGGCAAAAAGGCCAGGAAGCAGATGCTGCTGCCTTCGGATGTAAACCTGGTGATATTCGGATCGATGTTCCTGGTATGAAAAAAGAGAGTGATGGTAAGTTTTATAAGTTGGACAATCAAGGAAATAAAATTTATTATACTGCAGATAACAAATATGCTTATAGTGGTAATGATTATCAGGTCTTAGGACATAATTCTCCAGATTGGACCATGGGTTTTCAGAATTCCTTCAAATATAAGAATTTTGATCTGACTATCTTTATGTATTGGCGCTGGGGACAAATGATCAAGTATGACATGATGACTTCCTATGATCCTACTGGAGTGAATAACTTTCCTTCTAATTTTAAATATTGGACAGAAGACAGACCTTCAAACGTTTTTCCTGCTATAAATGCGGGTAGAGCATTGACGCAATATACTGGATATGCTGCTTTAGCTTATCAGGATGCTTCGTATTTTAAAGTTAAAAATATCACTCTAGGATATAATTTTAATAAAAATGTTCTGGATGCTCTAGGAATGACAAAACTGAGAATATATGCTACAATCACTAATCCTATAATTTATACGAAAAATAGTTTGTTAAAAGATTATGATCCTGAGATGAATGGTTCTTTCAATTATCCGTTGACTCGCCAGTTTGTCTTTGGGATTAATTTATCTTTTTAGAAATTTATATAAGAAAAATATTATGAAAAAGATATTTAAGAAAACTTTATTCTTAGGTTGCTCAATATTATTGCTTGCATCTTGCGGCCTTGATGAATATGATCCGGCTGGTGGTACAGGGGGACAAAAATTATATTCTTTTGATGGCTGGTCGGGAATGGAAACTTATTGTTATGAGCCTCTTTATGGTCAACTTTATTCTTCATTCGACTTTATGTCTGTTTCAGAATTGGGGACAGATATCTGGGAATGTGCGAATAATAAGACATGGGCCCAGCAATTATTCTATTATGAGGGACTGACAACGAATACAAATGCTTCTAATAAGGTCTTTACTCAGGCCTATTCATGTATTAATAGTTGTAATGCTGTCATTGAATATGCAAAAAATGTCCAAGGAGGAGATCCAGGGGCAATAAAAACTTTAACAGCTGAGGCTAAATTCTTACGTGCTTTCTATTATTCCATTTTAGTTACCTATTATGGTAATGTAACTCTCGCATTGAAGCCAACAGAGGAAACAGGTGTAAACTATCATCCGGAAAGGAATACCTATGCAGAACTCTATGCTCAGATGGTTAAAGACTTGAAAGAAGCTGCTGAGGATTTACCTGTAAAACCTTATATGGGACAGTATGCTCGTGCAACAAAAAAGGCGGCTCTTGGACTGTTAGCTCGTGTATATGCTCAAGGTGCGGGTGATGCAGATTTGAAGGAAGATGGAGTCAGCTATTGGCAACGTGCGAAAGAAGTGAGCGAGGATATGATTAAAAATGCGGCTTCTTATGATGCTTATCTTTATGATGATGTTGCAGATATGTGGGCTCAAGCGAATAATCGTAATAACAAGGAAGCTCTTTTTTCAGCAGTAGGTCCTGATCCGGATGTAAATGCTATTAATCAACGAGGAAATAATATCTTCGGCTATATGGGCGCAGACCCTAATAAAGCGGCAAGTGATATTTATTCTGTTAAAAAGAATCAGAATTATCTTTATGGACGTTATGATAATGCAGTCATGGCTCCTTCAAAGTATTTGATTGACCTCTATGATGCAAAATATGATAAACGCTGGCAGCAGAGTTTTACTTGTGCTTTTGGATGGTCTTCATGGGTTCAGACAACTTCTTGGAATGGTACCTATGATAATCCGAAACCATTTGTATGGACAAGTGCTTTAGCCGAAAAGTATGGGAAAGATAATTCTGTTATTGGTAAGACTATCTACCCTTATGCTGATTTTAACTTAATCAATCGTACGCTTTCTAGTCAATATGTAGCTAAAGTCTGGCCCAAAGGTGACCATTCCGGCAATATCGCAGATTTGGAAGCTCCAAAGAATGTTTATGTAGACCCTGAATATCCGCTGGACCCTCAGGATGATCGTTTCGTGTTATATTTGTCAAAAGATAGATTGACAGATGCTCAGAAAGCTTCTCGCATTCAGGCTACTGTTAATATAGATGATCTTTTTGATAAAGAAGGCAAGTATATTGAAAATTCTACGCAATTTGATGGTAAGACGGAACTTTATAAACTCTTCCCTGCTTGCAGTAAGTTTAACTGGAATTATGATGGTGCTTACTTCTCCAGTAATTTACAAAAGAAGAATGGTGATATCGCTATTATTCGTATGGCTGAAATGTATTTGATTGCTGCAGAAGCTGAGCAGAAATTGGGTAATAACACCATCGCAGCTGATTATTTGAATGTGTTGCGGAAACGTGCTTGCTATAATTCTGATGACTTTGAAAAGCACATGAAATTGACTACAGCGAGTGAGCAGGATGTCCTTAACGAGTATGCTCGTGAACTTTGTGGCGAATTCCAACGTTGGGCAGTATTGAAACGCCATCATTGCCTCAAGGAGCAACTTGAGAAGGGTAATATCCGTGCTTATAGAAGTTTTGATGAGAAAAAGAATTATTTGCGTCCTATATCCTATACATTCCTTAATCAGATAGAAAATGCAGATGAATATGGTACAAATGGATATTAATTACTCGTTGGTGGTTTAACTATTGGCCCGTTTTAACGGGCCAATAGTGATATTAATCCTTTTATAGAATGAATAAATCCCTACTTATAGTAATGTTCTTGCTAATGAGTCCATTTATGCATGGTTCTTCTTTGCATGCAACAATTAAAACAAAAAAGATTAACATACAGAAAAAAAGTGATATTGGGAGATATTGCTGGCTCATTCAACAGGATTGTTATGCCAATTATAAAAAAATGTTCCGTAAGGGTGGAAAGGGGGGAATTATATATCCCTATATTACACCAGGAAGCAAACAATATGATCATGTACTTTGGGATTGGGATTCTTGGTTGAGCGATATGGCTATTCGCCAAATTCTCATTGATACGAAGTCTGTTAAAGATAGTAAAGAAGTATTCTCTTACGAAAAGGGATGCGTACTCAATTACTTATATTATACTGATAGCGATGGATATATGCCGATGGTAATTGATGAAGAATCTAACCCAAGAAAGATACGTCCAGGTAATATATATTCTACTAACATGCATAAACCTTGCATAGCTCAACATGCTGCTTTACTGACCCGTTTTAATGGGGGTGATGCTTCTTGGTTGAAAGGAGGTTTTGGCAAAATGGAGGCCTTTATAGCTAATTATGCTAATCATCGTCGGCAGAAAGAGACAGGACTATACTATTGGCAGGATGATTTGGCCATAGGAGTTGACAATGATCCCTCGACATTCTTCCGTCCTAATAATAGTTCTGCATCTATTTATCTCAATTGTATGATGTATAAAGAACTGCGGGCTATGTCATATTTGTCAGGTCGATTGGGTAAACAAGATCGTTGTTCCTTTTATTCTGCTATGGCTGATACTCTTCGGAATGCTATAAGGAAATATTGTTGGGACGAGAAAGATGGAATGTATTATTCAGTGGATATTAACCTCCGTCCTGTAACTAATGATAGTAGTATTATTTTCGGCAAATCTTTTGTGCTTCATGCGGGAGCTCCCCGTAATTATCCCTGTCTCATCCAACGGATCGGGTGTTGGTCAGGCTTTATGGCTTTATGGTCAGGTATTGCCACACCAGAACAGGCACAAAGAATGGTGAAGGAAAATCTGCTGGATAAACGAACGTTTAATGCAACTTATGGTGTACGTACTCTTTCCAAACTAGAGAAGATGTATAATTTAAGAGCTACTAACAATCCATCTAACTGGCAGGGACCAATATGGGGAATCTCCAACTATATTGTATTCCAAGGATTGGTAGACTATGGTTTCAAAAAAGAAGCTCGTGAGTTGGCAGATAAGACCATACGACTCTTTGGTATGGATATTGAAAATGAAGGCGCTCTTCATGAATATTATAATCCTGATACAGGAGAGCCTATTATGAACAAAGGCTTTCAAAATTGGAATTACTTAGTATTAAACATGATTGCATGGTTAGAAGGGCGAAAGTTCGTAAGGTAATGTAGTGTATGATACTAATGGCTCAAATTAGAAGTTTGAAGTTTGAAAAATCAGGAGGTACAGTTAGGTATCTCAAATCATTTATAGTTTACAGAATAATTGTCTTTAACCATTAGTGTCCACTAAATAAATTTAAGAGTCAATTGGTTATTTTTAACACTATTCACTGAATGTTCGATAAAAAGCTCTTTTATGGGAGTTTTATCCAAGAGCAAAGCACTCAAAATTCCCAATACTTCATAGGTTGATCTATGCAGTTTCTGTTCATGTTCAACAATCGCATTCATGCAATTATTGAGGGTGTGTCAGAACTCTATTTTTGAAAGACCTTACTAACAATTTGTAAGCGGATTTATAAAACCCAATAAAAGCATATCTTTTCCCTATATTATAGGGTTAAATATGCTTTTTATCTTTGTTAGTTGCGATTCGTAAAATGTAGGGGATTGCTATTTCATTTTGACACACCCTCTTTTAAACTGAAACTATCATGTGGCATTATGACATCTGAGAACATTTATGACGTAAGTGCCTTGGGTCTGGATGGGTATTGGTTGTTCGGGCTTAACATTTATTGGTAATATAACACGTTATTTAGTGCATTTAAGCAACTCTGGTGCTTAAATACATGGTATTCCCTGATTACAAAATTTTACGCCTTTCGTCCCTATAAAAATATACGATTATTGGTATATTAAATTGAAGGAAGAATGACAAAAACCTTATTTAAACTAATACTACTTGATGCTTTATTGATATTGCCTTCTATATCATCGAAATCACAGACAATTATTCAACCAAAGACTCATTATCAGATCGGAATATGCGACTGGATGATTCTAAAACGGCAGAAGTTAGGCGAGTTCGCCTTAGCTAAAGCTATTGGAACTGATGGTGTTTTACTTGATATGGGATCTTTAGGTAAGAATGTTTTGTTTGAAAATAAGTTGCGTGATCAAAAGGAGGCTGATATTTTTCGCCATACAGCTGATAGCCTTGGCGTTAAAGTGCCTACTGTTGCTATGAGTGGTTTTTTCGCACAGAATTTTCTTGTTCGTAACAACTATAAGGAATTGATTCAGGACTGTATTCATACCATGAAGATTTTTGGAAGTAAAGTTGCTTTTCTCCCTTTAGGTGGATGTGGAAAGGATTGGCAGAAGACAGATTCTTTGTATGATAAATTAGTCTATCGTTTGCATGTGGTTGGGGAGATGGCTTCAAAAGCGCATGTTATCATTGGAATTCGTACTCGACTTGCTGCAAAGGATGATAAAAGACTATTGAAGAGGATTCATAGTGGCGGTATTAAGATATACTATAGTTTTCAGGATGCTGTAGAAGAACATCGTGATATCTGTAAAGAACTGAAGGAGTTGGGGAAAAGTACTGTGGTGGAAATTCTTGTCAGTAATACTGATGGAGTGAATCTCAGGGAAGACCCGCAAATAGATATGCGAAAAATAAAAGGAACGCTGGATCAAATGGGATGGAGAGGATGGCTTGTTGTAGAACGCAGCCGTGATGTACATCGGGTTCATGATGTGAAGTATAATTATGGTCGGAATGTAGGATTTCTAAAAGAAATCTTTCAATGAATCTACTCTTTCTTGAGGAATCTTGAGAAAATACGATTGACCGAATCTGGTCTTTCAATCTATATAAATACGATTAACCTTAAACGCTTAATTATGAAAACAAATCATTTCTTCTCAGAATGTTGGCTTTGTTTCTATACATTTATGGCATTAGTGACATTGTCTTTCAGTTCATGTGCGAGAGATGGATTTAATCCGGAAACATTCAACTCAGGTGTCTTTCACACTCAATTGACTGCAATTCCTGCTGATTCCATTTCTGTTATTCCTGCTACAGATGGTTCGAAGACCGTTATTTCATGGCCGGTTGTATTTGGAGCTAGCGGTTATCGGGTATCTGTTTATGACGTGACTAATCCTGAAAAATCTGTTGTTATAGACAGTCTTATGGGTGAGGTCATAGATGGATGTACTCTTGCTGTCAATAGAGCAGAGGATACAAACTATCGTTTTGTTATTCAAGTTCTTGGTAATAAAAATGAATACAATACGGATGCAGCTGATTCTACAACTGTTACTTTTACTTCTTTTACTCCTACTTATGCAACGATTCCTTCTGGAACAGATCTTTCAATTTATTTTCAGGAAAATCCGATTCCTTCAGATACTACTAATATTAATTATAATTTGGAATCAGGAGGACAGTATACCGTTTCTAATGCTGTTGATTTTGGGATACATCAGGTAACATTACGAAATACAAATAAGATTAATAAGGCGACGATAAAGTATACAAGTAAAGAAGCTGCTTTAATTACAGCTGCTCCTTTGACATTGAAGAATCTTAAATTTGATTGTTCTGTTTCTTCTGCCCCTGTTATTCAGTTAAGTAAAGATGCTCCTTCTTCTCTTCTTGGAGCGAAAGGCAGTGGCTCCTACTATAATATTATAGGTGCTATACATATTACAAATTGTGATTTTACAGGTGTACAGAGTGACTTCCTGGCTGATAACAGCAAAATGTATTGTCTTGAGACTTTCCTCATGGATAATTGTATGGTCCAGGCTTCTACTTTATCAGATATGAGCAGCTTGGCATATTTTTACTTTAAGTCAGGTTTTATCAAGGATATTACTATTCGCAATTCTTCTTGGTGGAATACGAGTAATACAAGCATGAAATATTTTATCCAATATAGTAGTGGTGGACGCGTAGATCGAGCAGGATATAATACCAGTGATGGAGAATCTGTTAATTTTTTAAATGATTCTTTTTATAGCCTTTGCAAATCCGGCCAATGGTGTAATTATAATGGTTTTGCTGGCCGTAATTATACTTTGTTTGATATAGAAAATAATATTTGGGTTGATTGCGGAGATAATCAAATTCCCCGCCGTATATGCGCTGGTCGTGGAGCTTCTTCTTATAGCACGAAATGTGTGTTTAATAATAATACGTATTGGTTTAACGGAGCTGCTGAGACTGGTAATACTTCTTATGATAAGGGGTATCAACTGCAGTCTGATCCTGCTTTTAAAGATCCGGTCAATGGTAACCTGACTCCAACGGGATCGGAACAAGTATCAAAACAAACTGGTGATCCCCATTGGTTCAAAGAAAAAGAAAATTAATCTAAATGAAGTTTACTATGAAAAATAAATATAAAAAGATACTGGTTTGTAGCTTGTCGGTATTTATATCCTTAGCTGCGGCAGCCCAGAATAAGATGTATATAGGTTCTATCCAGGATGAAAAGGGGGAACCTGTGATTGGTGCTACGATAAGAGTTCAGGGATCAAAGTTGGCTACAATATCAGATTTGGATGGCAAATATAAAATTAATGCTCCTGTTGGAAGTAAATTAATTGTTTCTTATCTTGGATATAAGAATGTAACTACTATTGGTGGCAATCTGCGACTTCAGGCTTCTAATACAGATTTGAATGAAGTTGTGGTTGTTGGTTATGGTTCTCAGAAAAAAGCTGATCTGACGGGAGCAGTGTCTACTGTTCCTATGGACGATATTCAGGATCTTTCTTCTGGAGGTCTTGCAAGTATATTAGGCGGACTTGTTACAGGCTTGAGTGTAAGTGGTGGCCAGGGACGTCCCGGTGATAATGCCAGACTTTATATTCGTGATACAAATGATCTGAGTGATATTGGTTCTACAGCACAAGAGCCTTTGTTCGTTATTGATGGATATATCTACCCTAATGATGTAAAGGTTGGGAATGTCTCGGAGAATCTTGGTGCTGAAGCTTTTAATAATCTGGATCCTTCTGAAGTTGAGAGCGTTTCTGTATTAAAGGATGCTTCGGCAGCTGTCTATGGTGCACGGGCTGCTAATGGCGTGATTCTGATAACAACAAGAAAAGGTAAAATAGGTGCTCCAAAAATTTCTTACAATGGGACTTTTGGCTTTACAACTGCTGCTAGTACTCCTAAAATGCTGAATGCATACGAATATGGGAAAATGTATGACGCTGTAGCTGCGGCTGATCCTGAAAATACTTCTCTCAATAAGATGACAGAACTTTTTCAGTCGGATGAACTTCTGGCTATGAAAAATCTGAATTATGATTTGTTGGATAAATATTGGAAGACAGGTGCGACGCAGAAACATAGTGTAAATATCAGTGGCGCAACTGAACGGGCCAGTTATTTTGGTAACTTAGCTTATTTCAAGCAAGATGGAAATTTGGGGAGACTGAGTTATAATCGTTGGAACTATCGTGCTGGCATTGATGTTAAGATCAGTAAATGGATGGGAGCGAACCTGACGGTGTCCGGTGATTATGGTAAAAAAATGAAACCTTTAATCAAAGTTGCAGGCTCAAATGAAGAGAATGATTATCGTAGTTTGCTTTATCGTCCACGCTATATCCCGGAAACCGTCAGTGGTAATCCTATATTTTCTTATGGAGTTAGTAACACTTTGGAGGACAATGTTCAGCGATATGCATTTGATGTGTTGCAGAATAATGGAGATTATGGAAAGAATATGACTTCTAATATGAATATCAATGGCAGCGTAAATTATGATTTTGGCTGGAGTAGGATATTGAGAGGCTTGAAACTTACTTTTTCTTATTCCAAGAGTATCAATCAGGACAAGGGCAATGAGTATGGCTCATCTTATCAACTCTATACCATGCAGAATCGTTTTGGCAGTGGTAATCACCTTTATACACCAATAAGTGATGAGGACCCTTCTACTTATTATGAATCAGGTAATTTCATTGGCTCTCAGATCAGTAATGGAAATTATCTTTCTCGGGATATGGTAAGGACGGATAATTACCAGATTAATTTTACGACTCAATATGCACGTAGTTTTGGCTTTCATCATGTTCAGGCATTGTTTTCTATCGAAAAAAGCGAAGCGGAAAGTGAATATCTGAAGGGTTATGTTTCGGAACCGTATTCATTTACTACCGGACAATCCAACTCAGCCGTAGGTTCTACTGACTATACTACATTTACACGTAGCGAATCAGGGACTTTGTCCTATATTGGGCGTGTAAATTATTCTTATGCAGAGAAATATCTCTTTGAGTTTCTGCTTCGTTCAGATGCGTCAACAAAATTTGCTCCGGAGAATTATTGGGGAGTTTTTCCATCAGCAAGTGCCGGCTGGATCATATCAGAAGAAAATTGGTTTAAAAAGGCTATACCGTGGGTTAATTTCCTCAAAATTCGAGGCTCTCTTGGTTTGACAGGCCGGGATAATACTGCTCCTTGGCAATGGATGCAGGTTTATGCTCAGGAATCTGATAGAGGTGTGCTTTTTGGTAACAGTACTTCTCTTGGAACAGGCAATCGCATTACATTTAATAAATATAATTCTGCTGTTAATCGTGATGTACATTGGGATAAGGATTATAAAGCAGATTTCGGCCTTGATTTTAAAGTTTTAGATGATCGTTTCAGTGGTACTATAGACTTTTACCGTGACTGGAATAGAGAGATGTTGATGAATATAGCTCAGACCGTTCCTGGTACTGTGGGTACCCAAAGTGCAGCTACCAATCTTGGAGAAATGGATAACTGGGGCTGGGAATTCAGCTTGAACTGGAATGACAGGATAGGGAAGGATTTTAAATACAGTATCGGGGTTAATACTGGCTATGGTGATAATAAGGTGTTGAATATGGATTTCGTTCATGATTATCTCTACCGTCAGATTCGGAAAAACCATCGTTCTGATATTGGTATATGGGGTATGCAATGCTTAGGTATGTTCCGTAGTTTTCAAGACATTGATGAATATTTCGTGAAATATCATATTACTTCTTATATGGGACTTTCTAAGGATCAGGTTCGCCCTGGTATGTTAATCTATAAAGATGTTCGTGGTGCTCAGCAGGCCGATGGTTCTTATGCCAAACCTAATGGGGTCGTTTCGTACGATGAAGATCAAGTTTGCTTGTCTAAACGTTCCAGTAACCCTTATGGTTTTACTTTGAATTTACATGTTTCTTATAAAGGACTTTCCTTGATGGCACAGCTGAATGCCAGTTGGGGTGCTTATAATTTTATTCCTTCTCAAGCTTTGAAACCCTATTATGGTATAGAAGCAACTAATATGCCGGCTTTTTGGAAAGTAAGTAATATGTACTCTTATCAGGATGTTTATGATGGCTCGGGTAATTTGGTGGTTTCAGAAAACCGTGAGGCGCAATATCCTAATTTGAAATATACTAGTATTAATTCCGTCACTTCTTCTTTTTGGAGAGTCAGTGCAACGCAGATTACATTGAACCATTTGACCATAGCTTATACTGTTCCCAAGGCTTGGTTGAATTTTCTGAATATAGGGGTGGAAAGTGCACGTATTAATATTACCGGACAAAATCTGATTTGTTTCTGTAATCCGTATCCTAATCATTTTATATATCCATTGGGAAGTTATGGAAGTTATCCTACTTTGAGAAAATTCACAATTGGTATTAATCTGGCGTTTTAAGTGTTTCCGGACTTCTTATAAATAGAATATTATGAATAAATATATTGTTAATAGCTTGATATTAAGCATGCTGATCGTGCTTGGACTAAGTGCATGCAGCGATAGTTTCCTGAAAGATAAGAAGGACTATGATAATGTTACCTCTGAAGTCTATAATGATTTCACGGGTGCCAATGCTCGCGTAAATGACATCTATGCATGGTGTCTCCCTGATGCTAATAATGAAGCAAATTGGAAATATAATTGTACAGGCGTTCGTGATGAACAGTCTAAATCTACAGAAGAATTTAGTGGTTTTACGATTTTTACGGATCCACGTACAGAAATGTCGGTGTCCAACAATAATGTTCCGGACTATTTTCAGTATACCGCTAATAATATCAAGGCTTCTGTTTGGGGGCGTATCCGTAATATTAATGACTGTATCTATGGACTTGAAAATAGTACGCTCTCTCAGAGTCAGAAGAATGAATTATTGGGACAGGTTTATTTCTTTCGTGCTTGGTGTTATTATAATTTAGTGAAATGGTATGGTGGCGTTCCTATTATAAAGTCAGTGGAAGAGCCTGTTTCAGATTCCTATACTCCGCGTTCGTCAGCAAAGGATTGCATGCGGTTTATTTGTAGTGATTTGGATAAATCGGCTAAGCTTCTTGCTCCATATACAATGAATGGAGGATGGAGTGGTGATAATTGGGGACGTGTTACTACTGGGACAGCTTTAGCTTTAAAAGGGCGTGTGTTGTTGCTTTGGGCGAGTCCATTGTTTAACCGTTCAAATGACAAAACTCGTTGGACTGTTGCTTTTAATGATATGAAGGCAGAGTTGGATTCCATTAATGCTTGTGGTTATGGCTTATACTCTACATCCAGTAATGCCAACGGCTCCGATTTTGCAGGACAATTTACTCATATCAAATCTTCTGAGGCTGTTTTCGTTACTCTATATAATACGGTGTTGAGTGGTGACGGACAAAAAAATAACAGTTGGGAGCGTTATATACGTCCTAAAAATACAACAGGATCCGGATATAATCCTTCTGCCATGATTGTTGATGAATTCCCTATGGCAGATGGCAAACGCCCTGCTAACTGTGATAACTATACTAAATTGGAAGTTTCTGATTCAATTTATGATAGGGGTTATCCTTTTATCGCTCGGGATCCTCGTTTCTACCAAACCTTTGCTTTCCCCGGTGTGCGCTGGGCTTTTAATGGTGATGCAACTACGGCAAATGCTGATAATCCATCGTACGATGCTGGAACAAATTATGTCTTATGGAACTATGTGTGGTATACTTCTATGTCAGATGCAGGTGATGTGGAAAGCGGAAATGAATATGGGGCTGATAACTTGCTCAAAAGTGTGGATGGAATGTATGTCCGTAAGCGTTCTGATGACCTTGATATAAATTCTTCTCCTCTCTATTCCTTTGATGGTAAACAGTCTAATGGTGGATTTGCTTTTTCTGCTGAACCTTATATGGAAATTCGTTATGCGGAAGTCTTGTTGAATTATGCGGAAGCTGCATGTGGTGCTGGTCAATTGGAAACTGCTGTAGAACAGTTGAAGAAAATTCGTGCGCGTGCTGGCTATACGGCTGCTGAGAATTATGGCTTACAAAGTAACTTGACTTCTGATCAGGCAACTTGCATGAGTGCAATCCTCTATGAGCGTCAGATAGAGTTTGCTTACGAAGGCAAACGCTTTGATGACCTTCGCAGATGGTTGCTTTTTGATGGTGGCGTGAACTTCGATAAGATTTCCGAAGCACCTTCTTCCTGGAAGTTAACCGGATGGGGTGGTAATACCTGCACATGGTTAGGCTTTAAACCGCTTAATGGGCAGAGACGTGAAAATATAGAATTCCGTACGCAAAATGAATATGGGGTGGGAGGAACAACTTATACTTCTGATCCGATTTTGATGGCTTATGTCAAAGAACTGGCTTCACAGCAGGGTGTCAGCGTAAGTGATATCTTGAGAAATAATAATCCGTATGACCTGGCTAAGAAAATCCGTCCTGCTGGAGTCGATTTGAGAAAGTCTGATCTTGCAGATCAGTTGCATGTTTTAAAAGGATGGTATGCTAAATATCTGATTCGTAAGGATAAGAAGGGTGACTCTTATGATTCCAATCATATCCCGCTTTATATAGATTTTCTGCCTCGATATTATTTGTTAGGACTTTCTCATGGAGCGATGAATGCTAATTTGGGCTTACCTCAAACTATTGGTTGGAAGGACACTTCCGGACAATCGGGATCTTTTGATCCTCTTGCTGAATAGAAGGTATAAAAAGTAGTAATAGAAAATATGAACCGGGAAAGGTGGGCGGGCATTCTATCTTCTCCGGTTTTTTTTGAGTTTGATTAAACCAAAGATAGTCAACCTGTCCATGAAATCGGTATGGCTTCTTCTGTTGTGTCTATCATCGATTCTGCATGGATAGAAAGAAAGCGTCTACTGGTCTCGCTTATGAAGAGAAAAAGTGTCTATCGTATTCAGGTAAAGTCAGGAATTATAGTCATTAATCACCTGGATGGTGCATACAGCTCTGCTCTATGGTGCATAGCGATACGCTATATGGTGCATAGCGCAGAGCGATATGCACCATATGACAAACAACATAATCTGAGTCAAGGGGTAATTTGATATGAAGAGAATAAGTATAGAAGTACTCTTGATAAGTCTGTTCTATATTTTGATAATAAGGTTATCGTATTCTATTCTATTGTATTCGTGTCTGACACATAGATATTGATGGTTCTTGTAAGAGATCCTCATCCGTCTTTATCTGTGGCAGTAACCTTTATGCTGTAGAATCCTGTCCGGTCGGCAACATCAGGATTCAAGCCTTTAGCTTTCTCCTACCAGTGTGGCATACCATCTCCGTCCGTATCATATCCCGCAGGCAGATCTTTAATATTATTTATTCATTATAGATTAAGACGGATCAAAGATAAGAAAAGGCCTCACTAAAAAAGGATTTTTGGGTTGTTTTGACTAACATTTTAGATAAAATCATATATATAAATAGGTGAAAGTAATTATATTGACAGGTTCTTTTATCTATGGATAAAGGGCATGGTTTTCCTCGAAATCGACGTCTTGCCATAGTCCTTTGATGTTTATAAAAATAGTACCCCCCGAAAGTTAAACAAAACTTTCGGGGGGTACTTCGTCCTTCTTTATCGCTTTTCCTTTCTCCCTGAAAGAGAGTCAGATATTTATAAAATGGTTCTTCTTAATGTCAATTAGTCATTTTTTGCCCTGAAGTGAAAAGTCACAGGGAAGGGTCGCTAACTGATAATAAAGTGTTTTGGCAATCCTCCAATGTCCGGCGTCGTTTGGATGGAGTCGGTCTGTATCAAGAGTATGATAATATATGGCGCTTTCATCAAATAGAGGGTAAAGACCGGAGACTGAATTCAAATCTATGACAGGCATTGCCCAAATATTACCGGCTTCTTTTACGGACTGTACATAGGCATCGAAATATTCACCACAAGCATTTTGATATTGCTCTGTAGGTTGAATATTCGAATTCCCTGAACAGAAATATGCACGGTGGATAGGAGTAAGCAAGACCACCTGTTTAGTTGGAAACATCTTCTTTATTGTGCTAAGTGCAATATTGATTCGGCCGCGATAAGTATCTTTATCCATGCTGGGTGTACGCTTCCTGCGTAGTACCATGGATTTCGGTTTGTGAACAGCGGCAACGACAGAATCTTCTGTCTCATTGTACCAATGACCTATTGGTACTGCTGCATTGAAATCATTAGTTCCAATAAAGATGAGTATAGCATCAAATTGATCTCCATGTTCGGATTTTAGCTGGCGGGCCTGACGGGGAATATCATTCCACTGTCGTCCGCTGACTCCGTAAACGTAAGGTGTTATACCTAAAAGTTCCTGTAGGTAATTCCAATACTTCTTCTTGGATCCTTTATTATTAGGATCTGTAATGGAGTCCCCGAAATATGCAACTCGTTTCCCGCTCCAGGGATGTACTAAGGTAGCGTCACATACAGAGATTCTCTTTGCTCCTCCTGGCAGAGCCAGAAGCACACATAGTAGTAATACTAAAGTCTTTTTCATCTTTTTGATCTTTATTTTAATAGATGTTGCAAATTTAAATAATCTTTGACAAAGATGGACCTTTTGCTGTCGTTTTTTGATTTTTTCTCCTTATTATTCTTATACCGTATGGCACTTTGTAAAAGATATATAGATGATCAAGTAGTATTGATAGCGTTTTATGAATAATTTTTCTTTTTTCATACCCGGTTGCATCCGTAGAGCATACAGGAGCGTTAAGTTACTGATATATCGTTTTCTGCGTGTCTCATGTCCTGTATATATGCCGTTTTCAGTCTTTTTCATTTTGTCAAGAAAGGCGAAATAATGGCATTTAATTTGAATTTTCCCCTGAAAAGATTTGGCGGTTAGGAACAAAAGTCCTATCTTTGCAACCGCTTTCAGACGAAGAGGCTGGGAGCAAAGAAAGAGTTCTTTGAAAAGATTATCATAAAACAGACAGGCAGTAACGAGAAGCGGGAGTGCCGTATGGTCAAAACCATACAGTATCTACCGTCGAGAGAAGAGAAAAGGAACCGGCAATTTTCGGAGACGAGAAAGACGGAGAAGCACCCTGACAGAACAAACGTCCGCAGGAGCAATCCTGCGGAAGGAACCATTATACATTGGAGAGTTTGATCCTGGCTCAGGATGAACGCTAGCTATAGGCTTAACACATGCAAGTCGAGGGGAAACGGGCGTCAGGCTTGCCTGACGCAGTCGTCGACCGGCGAATGGGTGAGTAACGCGTATCCAACCTGCCCGCAAGTGGAGGATAGGCTTTCGAAAGAAAGATTAATACCCCATGTACTCCTCAGCAGTCATCTAAAGAGGAGCAAAGATTTATCGCTTGCGGATGGGGATGCGTCTGATTAGGCAGTTGGCGGGTTAACGGCCCACCAAACCGACGATCAGTAGGGGTTCTGAGAGGAAGGTCCCCCACATTGGAACTGAGACACGGTCCAAACTCCTACGGGAGGCAGCAGTGAGGAATATTGGTCAATGGGCGAGAGCCTGAACCAGCCAAGTAGCGTGCAGGATGACGGCCCTATGGGTTGTAAACTGCTTTTGAAGGGGAGTAAAGTGAGTGACTAGTCATTCATTGCAAGTACCCTTGGAATAAGGACCGGCTAATTCCGTGCCAGCAGCCGCGGTAATACGGAAGGTCCAGGCGTTATCCGGATTTATTGGGTTTAAAGGGAGCGTAGGCGGCCTTGCAAGCGTGTTGTGAAATGCAGTGGCCCAACCACTGGATTGCAGCGCGAACTGTTAGGCTTGAGAGCGCACGACGCAGGCGGAATTTGTGGTGTAGCGGTGAAATGCTTAGATATCACGAAGAACCCCGATTGCGAAGGCAGCTTGCGGGAGCGCATCTGACGCTGAAGCTCGAAAGTGCGGGTATCAAACAGGATTAGATACCCTGGTAGTCCGCACGGTAAACGATGGATGCCCGTTCTGCGGCCTTCGGGCTGCGGGACCAAGCGAAAGCATTAAGCATCCCACCTGGGGAGTACGCCGGCAACGGTGAAACTCAAAGGAATTGACGGGGGCCCGCACAAGCGGAGGAACATGTGGTTTAATTCGATGATACGCGAGGAACCTTACCCGGGCTTGAATTGCAGACTGATCCGGCAGAGATGCCGGAGTCCTTCGGGAAGTCTGTGAAGGTGCTGCATGGTTGTCGTCAGCTCGTGCCGTGAGGTGTCGGCTCAAGTGCCATAACGAGCGCAACCCCTGTCTCCTGTTGCCATCAGGTTAAGCTGGGCACACTGGAGAGACTGCCGCCGTAAGGTGAGAGGAAGGTGGGGATGACGTCAAATCAGCACGGCCCTTACGTCCGGGGCTACACACGTGTTACAATGGCCGGTACAGAGCGAGGGTGTCCCGCAAGGTGCATCAAATCGCGAAAACCGGTCCCAGTTCGGACTGGGGTCTGCAACCCGACCCCACGAAGCTGGATTCGCTAGTAATCGCGCATCAGCCATGACGCGGTGAATACGTTCCCGGGCCTTGTACACACCGCCCGTCAAGCCATGAAAGCCGGGAGTGCCTGAAGTCCGTGACCGCAAGGAACGGCCTAGGGCAAGATCGGTAATTGGGGCTAAGTCGTAACAAGGTAGCCGTACCGGAAGGTGCGGCTGGAACACCTCCTTTCTGGAGAGGTGCTTTCAAAGTCGGCCGGAACCGGATCGTCCGGAGACCTTGGGGCTCTTAAAGGAGTCCCGTGCGCTTCAAGTTGCGCCTGAAACCTGTCTGTTTTTTTTAGGATATTAGAGCGAGAAGAAGGGAAGCCGGGCATAAGAGGCCCCCCGTAGCGCGAACGCCGCGCGAGTACTGACAGAGTCCTATAGCTCAGTTGGTCAGAGCGCCACACTGATAATGTGGAGGTCGGCAGTTCAAGTCTGCCTGGGACTACTTTTAAGAGAAGAGGAATCCCGGCGCCGGACAAGCGTGATGAGGGGGATTAGCTCAGCTGGCTAGAGCACCTGCTTTGCAAGCAGGGGGTCAACGGTTCGAATCCGTTATTCTCCACTATAAACCGGAGCGATCCGGAAAGACGATCTTTGACATATTGACACAAGCAGGACTGCTGCAGTCCCCGCCGGTCCGCGCAAGCGGAAAGGAGGGAGAAGCAGTCAGTCAGAAGTATGAACTATGGACTTTCCCGTCCGTTATTGAACGGGGAGGCCAAGTAAAGGAAAGTAGGAAAGGGCGCATGGCGGATGCCTTGGCTCACACTGGCGATGAAGGACGTGATAAGCTGCGAAAAGCTCCGGGGAGATGCAAATAATCTTTGATCCGGAGATGTCCGAATGGGATAACCCAGACAGCAGAAGGCTGCCTGCCGGGAACTTAGGTTTCCGGCGCCAACCCGGGGAACTGAAACATCTTAGTACCCGGAGGAAGAGAAAATAAACAATGATTCCCCAAGTAGTGGCGAGCGAACGGGGAAGAGCCCAAACCACAGGCGTAGCAATGCGCGTGTGGTGTAGTAGGACCACGAAGTCATATCCAGCGCGGGAGCCGAGCCGGCCGGACAGCCGGGCCATAGAGGGTGAGAGCCCCGTAGGCGGACCGCAATGGAGTGTAGTGGTATCCTGAGTAGCGCGGAGCACGAGAAATTCTGCGTGAATCTGCCGGGACCATCCGGTAAGGCTAAATACAGTGTGAGACCGATAGTGAACCAGTACTGTGAAGGAAAGGTGAAAAGCACCCCGATCAAGGGGAGTGAAAGAGTTCCTGAAACCATGCGCCTACAAGCGGTCGGAGCCGCGCAAGCGGTGACGGCGTGCCTTTTGCATAATGAACCTACGAGTTGCCGTCTCCGGCAAGGTTAACCGGGAATACCCGGGGAGCCGCAGTGAAAGCGAGCCTGAACAGGGCGCAGAGTCGGAGGAGGCAGACGCGAAACCAAGTGATCTACACTTGTCCAGGATGAAGTGCCGGTAACACGGTATGGAGGTCCGAACGAATAAGCGTTGAAAAGCTTCTCGATGAGATGAGTGTAGGAGTGAAAGGCCAATCAAACTTGGAGATAGCTCGTACTCCCCGAAAGGCATTTAGGTGCCGCGTGTATCGATCCCCGCAGGAGGTAGAGCGACCGATAGGACAAGAGGGCTTCATCGCCTGTCGCGTCCTGACGAACTCCGAATGCCTGCGGGCAGCAGATATGCAGTAAGGGGACGGGTGCTAAGGTCCGTTCCCGAGAGGAGAAGAATCCGGACCGTCGTCTAAGGTCCCGAAATTCCGGCTAAGTTAGTCTAACGAAGTGTGGTCCCTATGACAGCTAGGATGTTGGCTTGGAAGCAGCCATTCATTCAAAGAGTGCGTAACAGCTCACTAGTCGAGGGTCCGTGCATGGATAATAATCGGGTATAAGCCGGATACCGAAGTCACGGGATAGAATTAAAGAAAGTATCGGTAGGGGAGCATTCCAGGTGCACTGAATACGTTCCGAAAGGATCGTTGGAGCGCCTGGAAAAGCAAATGTAGGTATAAGTAACGATTAGAAGGGTGAGAACCCCTTCCGCCAAAAGTCTAAGGTTTCCCGGGCAATGTCAGTCATCCCGGGGTCAGTCAGGTCCTAAGCCGAATCCGAAAGGAGGAGGCGATGGCAGAAACGGTCAACATTCCGTTACTGCCCCAGTGAGCGAAGCGTAGACGGAGGAGTGAAACGGCCGCGGAGTTACGGAATACTCCGTTGAAGGGTGTAGGTTATGAGGTATCCAGGCAAA